>CALATA010000023.1:0-11737 GCA_937888905.1 uncultured Sphingobacteriales bacterium | reverse complement strand
AAAAGCTTTTTTCTTTTGTTTTCAAAAATTGCACTTATCTATTGAACTCAGCATGTCTATCTCAAACTCCATTTTCAAATCCTCAAATTACCACATTAGAACTCGAAATCCCTCCGATGCATATTCCATCTTACACCAAAGCTGAAGATCGCGGTGTTCTGCTCTATGATGGGTGCCGTTTTGGTTTGCAGGCGGCGGACGACCATATTTCCTTCCACAAATAAGTTTTCCCGCAGCTCGTAAGAGAGCAGCAGCGACCCGTAGAGAGTATTCGTTTTCCAACCCGAGCCGATACTGTAACCATAATCGCTGCCGCGGTAAGGTGGTTCGTTGGGCAGAAAAATATTGCTGCCGTAACTGAGCGCGCTTGAATCGCGCCCCTGGGTGTAGTAAATCAATTTCCCTAATACCATCCAGCGCGGTGCCGGCTGATAACGCAGAATGCCCATTGTTTCGCTGAAATTGGCCATCAGCGGATGCGCGAGCGGTTGGTTATAGTGTGTGTAGTTAGCTACAGAATCGCGGTGCGAATAAGTGAAGGGACGAACGCGGTTATGCTCCACCTGCAAATCGAGGTTTTTGATACCAAAGGCATCGATGTATTTGGCACCCACCTGGATACCCCATTTATTGGCCCACCAGCCATTGCCGGCACGCAATTCGGAAAGTTTGAATTCATCGAGCATCAACTGTCCGTAAAATTGAAACTTACGCGCCACGTTGGCTTTGAAATCAAGGCCAGCCAAACCATTGTCCTCACTGCCATTCTGCTGCTCGATGGAACGATAGAAGATCACGGGATTCAGGTAACCAAATTCAAATTTATTCTGACGGCCGAACACGATGCCCTCAAATAATCCCACATTCAACCATTTCGTAAGATTGATATCGAGGTGGTGCATGGCCGCATATTTTTTGCCTACCAGGCGGTCGGTGAGGCGGCTGTCTGCATTGCTCAACTCCATGAACAGGTTCTGGTAATTGAATTTCCAGATACGCGTATTGAGTTTGAGGAAAAGGGCATTGTTGGAAAAATCGCTCAGGAAAAGACTGCGCTGACCACTGCCAATAAAATTTTTATCATACCCAAATGCCACATCGATGTATTTGGTTACGTTGAAAGTGATATAACCGCGTGCATCAAAATAATCTACACCGCCGGTTGCTTTAAAGTCTTTGTAGAAGCCCGCTCCCGGCACCGCCGTGCGGTCGGTGATGAATTGCTGTACATATAACGGATCACGCTCCTGGTTGTCGGTTACATAAGCGGCAAACCCGATCTTATCGGCGATCTTTCCACGCATCGACACACCGCGCGTGTTCAGGAAAAGATGCTGATCGTTGTCTTTTTCTTTGGACACCGTATACTGAAATACAGGATTGATTACGAAATCAAAATCCTTTACATGTACTTCGTAAAGATTGGCGGGGGTAGTGTAAAAGTTTTTGAGAATGGGTTTCCGGCTTTTGTATTGTTCCCGTTGCTCCGGTGTAAGCCATTCGAGGTTGTTACGGTAAATGCCTTGTACATTATACTGATCAACCCGTGAAAGTCCGGCGCTGTCGTGTTTCAGGAAATTATTGACGCCGTTGATCACATATTTATTCCGGCTGTAGGGTCTTGTTTTGGAAAAATTCAGTACCGAATCACGGCCGGCTTTAATTTCCAGTCTCTCGAGCAGTATGTTTTGCTTATCCCCCTGCGGCAGATAGGTTGTCTGGGCATAGCCAAAAGAAGGCAACAGGATGAAGGCAAGTCTTACAAGGGTTTGCTTAAATTGCATACTGGTAATATAATATTAGAACTGATAATGATGCAAATATATCTGATTAAGCAAATACAGGTAGTAAACGAAGGACTTATCCGTACGGCCGATGTTTTGATCCGCGACGGGCGTATTGACAAAATAGCGGATTCCATCGAAGTGCCGGCGGACCTCGCCGTTACGGAGATCGACGGAGAAGGCCGCTACCTGCTGCCGGGCGTGATCGACGACCAGGTGCATTTCCGCGAACCGGGGCTCACCCATAAAGCTACAATCGGCACCGAAGCCAAAGCCGCTGTAGCGGGTGGCGTTACCAGTTTTATGGAAATGCCCAATACCATCCCTCCGGCGTTCACCCTGGAGCTGCTGGAGCAGAAATATGCCATTGCACAGCAAAACTCCCTCGCCAACTACTCTTTTTATATCGGCACCTCCAATGAAAATGCAGATGAAACCTTGCGGGCAAATGAATTCCGCGACCAGATCTGCGGGATAAAGATCTTCATGGGCTCTTCTACCGGCAACCTGCTGGTGGATAATCCGTTGACGCTGGAAAAAGTTTTTAGCGAAAGCCAATTGCTGATTGCCACGCACTGCGAAGACGAGCGCATTATCCGCCAAAACCTGGCCGCCGCCCAGGCCAGCGGCCGCGAACTGACCGCCGCCGACCATCCGGTGATCAGGAACGAGGAAGCCTGCTTTGAATCATCTTTCTACGCCATACAACTGGCCAAGAAATACGACACACGCCTGCATATCCTGCATATCAGTACGGAAAAAGAATTGCAACTGTTCAGCAACATGCTGCCCTTGCGCGACAAACGCATTACGACGGAAGTATGCGTACATCATTTACATTTTACATCCGATGACTATGCGGAGTTGGGTAACCGCATCAAATGCAATCCCGCCATCAAAGCGCCGCACAACAAAGCTGCGTTATGGGAAGCTCTGCTGGACGACCGGCTGGATGTTATCGCCACCGACCATGCGCCGCATACCTGGGCAGAAAAAGAGGAACCTTATTTAAAAGCGCATGCCGGCCTGCCATTGGTGCAACACTCGCTGGCATTGATGTTATATTACCACCAACAGGGCCGCATCAGCCTGGAAAAAATTGCAGAAAAAATGAGTCATGCGGTCGCGGAATGTTTCCAGATCCGCGAACGGGGTTATATCCGCGAAGGTTATTTTGCCGATCTGGTGATTGTTGACCTCAACCAACCGCAAACCATCAGCAAGGAAAATATTTTGTATAAATGTGGCTGGAGCCCGCTCGAAGGGCAGGAAATGCCGGCTTCCGTTACCCATACATTTGTAAATGGCCATCTTGTTTATGGAAATGGTGTATGGGATGAATCACAACAGGGCCAAAGGCTCCTGTTTAATTAGGTAATTAGACAATTTGAAAATTTGAAAATGAAACAGCCTTTTTTGACTTTTGAATTTTGACTTTTGAATTTGTAAAATGCAGATCGACAACATATCCATCAACGACATCTCGATCTTTCACCAGGAAGAAGAATTTTCCATCTTTCACCGGATGAATTTTACGCGTACCTCGGGTGGTAAGGCCTGGTTATACAAATACTTCAATGAACCGTTCAGCGACATCCAAAAGATCCGCGGCACGCAGGACCTGATCCGCACCCTGCTGACCCGCATCGACAACTGGCCGTCGGATATCAGCAACGGCACCCTGCTGGTAATGGATAAATTCCTCGATTACCCGCTCGATCCGGTAGGTGCCAGTCCAAATGAACTGCAGGCCGCGCTATACCGCCTATTGCATGGCGCAGATTATTCGATGATCAAATATTCGGTTACCCACTTCGCCGATTTTTTTCGCGGACTGAAAGTGATCCTGGGTCTGCTCGAAGGAGCTAAACTTCCTGCCGGTCCGCAATTATATGTAGACCGCGCCAATCAACTGCTCCGCGAGGAAGCATTAAATAAATTGTCGCAGATTCCACGGGGCCAACTCATCGACCGCCGCGACAATCTCTATTTCGCGCATAATCTCCGTGTGCGTTACCGGCACAGCGTACTGGAATTGATGGAAATCTTTGGCCGTCTCGATGCCTGGTATTCCATGGCAATGGCCGTTAAAACTTATAACCTTAGTTTTCCTGAATTTGTGGAACAGGAAACGCCGCTGGTAGAAGCCCGCCAGCTTTATCACATCATGCTGCCGAACCCGGTGCCCTATGATCTGCTGATGAATCCGCAACATCATTTTCTTTTCCTTACCGGCGCCAACATGGCGGGTAAAAGCACCCTCATCAAATCAGTGGGTGCAGCGGTATTCCTGGCGCACCTGGGTATGGGCGTGCCGGCAGGTTCCATGCGCCTTACGTTGTTTGACGGTCTGGTGAGCAATATCAATGTGATGGATAACATTGTCAAAGGCGAAAGTTACTTCTTCAACGAAGTGCAACGCATCAAAAACACGATTGAAAAAATCAACAACGGAAAAAAATGGCTGGTACTGATCGATGAATTATTCAAAGGCACCAACGTGCAGGATGCCATGAAATGCAGCCTGGCCGTGATCCGCGGTCTGCTGCGCATCCGCAATGCCCTCTTTATCTTATCTACCCATCTTTACGAAATAGGCGAAGAACTCAAAGATCAATCCTCTATCACGTTTCGTTACTTTGAAACCAATGTGCACGACGATCAGCTCTCGTTCAGCTACCAGCTACGCGATGGTATCAGCAACGACCGGATTGGTTATGTGATACTGAAGCGCGAAAAAGTGGTGGAAATGCTGGAAAAGCTGTAGCCGCAAAATGGCTATTTTTGACCTACAAGTATTGTGTATGAAAAGAAGTTTGTTCGCGCTGTGTATACTGCTAACCACTGTAGCCATTGCCCAACCTCCCGCTACCGATGTACTCCATTATAAATTTCAACTGAAGCTTTCGGACAACTCCGACAGTATCAGTGGTCAGGCAACCATCCGCGTAAAATGGTTGCAATCCGGCGACGGCCTTGTGCTGGATCTCAAAGGTGCAGATGCAAAAACAGGTAAAGGCATGAAAGCGCGCCTGACAGGCGCACAACCTTATACACTCACGCAGCAGGGCGACAAACTCATCATCCGTTCCAAACAATCCATTGCCGCCGGTGAAGAACGCGAAATAACTATTCTTTACAGCGGCGTACCTGCCGACGGGCTGATCATTTCCAAAAACACCTACGGCGACCGCACCTTCTTTGCCGACAACTGGCCCAATCGTGCGCACAACTGGATCCCCTGCGTGGATCAGCCGAACGATAAAGCATCGGTTGAATTTTTAGTGACGGCACCCGAGCATTACCGCGTGGTATCCAACGGGAAATTGTTGACTGATACAATTGTCGATAAAGGCTGGCGCTTCACGCACTGGCAGGAGAAAGTGCCGTTGCCCACCAAAGTAATGGTCATCGGTGTGGCGCGTTTTGCCGTGGAAGAAGCCGGTAAAGCAGGTAAAGTGCCCGTAAGCTCCTGGGTATTTCCGCAAAACAAAGAATCCGGATTTGCCAACTATAAAAAAGCGGTGGATGTGCTGAACTTTTTTATCGACTACATTGGCCCTTATGCCTACGAGAAGCTGGCCAACGTGCAATCGAAGACCATCTTTGGCGGAATGGAAAATGCGAGCGCTATTTTTTATTATGAAGAATCCGCGATAGGCATACACAGTGAAGAAGGATTGATCGCGCACGAGATCGTGCACCAATGGTTTGGGAATATGGCTACGGAAGAAAACTTCTCGCACCTCTGGCTCAGCGAAGGATTTGCTACCTACCTCACACATTTGTATCTGGGTAAACAATACGGACCGGATAGCCTCACCAATGGCCTGGCCAAAGACCGTGAACGAGTAGTGGCCTTTGCCCGGCGTTCGAAGCAACCGGTGATCGACTCGCTGTCACCTTATATGGAACTCTTGAATGAAAACAGTTATCAGAAGGGATCGTGGGTACTGCACATGTTGCGGCAGCAAACGGGAGATGAACTATTTCAGCGGATCATCCGACAGTACTACAAAGAATATGGAGGAAAAAATGCACGCACGGAAGACTTTGTTCGTGTAGCGGAAGAAGTAAGTAAACTGTCGTTGAAAAACTTCTTTCAGCAATGGCTGTATCGTGCGGGCGTGCCGGTATTGTCGGTGAAATGGAACTATGATGAAGCAGCAAAAAAGATACTGCTGACCGTTAAGCAACAGCAGGAGCAGCTCTATACCTTCCCGATGGAATTTGCGGTGATGGATGATGAAAGAAGGCTGGCGCTTCGCAAATTTGATATCAGTCAGCGTACACAATCTTACTCGATTGAGGTTTCGGCAAAAGGAAAAATAACGCTGGTGGCGGACCCGGATGTGAAACTGTTGTTTGCGCGGGAAAAATAAATCGGGAGCTTACTGACTTATTCACCTATTCAGTTATTACCTTATCGACCAATTCACCTATTGCCTTATTGACTTATTGTCGGCCGTGGTTCGTGTATTCACGAACCACCAGCCGCAGATTCGTTTGCTCACGATTGAATCACCAAATCTTCATCCGACAAATAAACGCTTAACAAAAAAGCAGAATAATCACACTAAGGTTTGAGGTAAATCCCATTGCATCAACCTGTATGGAAATTACCTTTGTACTCTACAATCCGACACCGGTGCGCCGGTACGAAAGCCGCCGCTGAGGACCTAATAACCAAAGGGGTAGTCAGCGGCATTTTTTTATCTAATACTACTTACATGTTTCATAAAACTGCCATCCTGATAGATGGAGGATTCTTTGTGCGTAGATTTAAAGAATTATACTCACATACTCCGAAAATAAAAGACGTACAACCTTTTCTTGATAACACCCTCGACAAGGTTCAAAAAACAACAGAAGTAGGAAAGGATGTTCTGTTCCGTACATTTTATTATGATTGCCAACCTTATGGTGAGATTCAAAAAGACCCCAACGGTCGTATCATAGACTTTTCATCTTTGCCCCGGTATAAAGCAGCTAGCTTATTTCAAAAAGAGCTAAAGATGTTTCCTCAAATGGCTATTCGTTTCGGCGAACTATCATTTAACGGATGGAAAGTAAATCCCGGAAGCAACAAATACATACCCGACTTCAAACAAAAATCTGTCGACATTAAGATGGGACTTGACATAGCATGGCTTGCCACGAAAAAGGTTGTTGACAAACTTGTAATTGTTGCCGGGGACAGTGATTTTATTACTCCGATGAAATTCGCCAGAAAAGAAGGGTTATTAATATACCTGGATTGTATGAAACAATCACAAATCAAACTCTCCCTGAAAGAGCATGCAGATTTTCTTCTATAGAGAAAGGTTATTCTCCTTTTTCCCTGGGCTTTTTCCCATTGCCTCCGCCCCCCTTTTAATTATCTTGCCGGCATGTTGGTGAAGATCAATGGCAGCGCAGTTTACGGAGTCGACGCGATTCCCATCACTATCGAAACGTCGTGGACCAATGCGGGCAAAGACAATGTGATCGTGGGGCTTCCCGATAGCGCTGTGAAGGAAAGTCTGCAAAGGGTCGAAAGTGCTGTCAAGACAAATGGTTTTGATATGCCCAGAACTCGTGTTGTCTTCAACCTGGCACCCGCGGATATCCGGAAAAGCGGCACCGCCTTTGACCTTCCGATTGCCATTGGATTACTTGCCGCCACAGGACAAATACAGGAACCCGAACGGCTCTCCCACTACGTCATCATGGGAGAGTTAAGTCTCGACGGCGAGGTGCGTGCCATCAAAGGTGCGCTGCCCATTGCAATCGAAGCACGTAAACGCGGAATGAAAGGATTGATCGTGCCCGCGACCAACAGCCGTGAAGCCGCCATGGTAAACCAGTTAAACGTGTATGGCGTAAGCAGCCTGCTCGAAGTAGTAGACTTCTTTAATAAACAGGAGCAGGGACTGGAACCGCTGATCGTCAATACACGTGACGAGTTCTTTGAATCCCAGTATGATTTTGAAATTGACTTTGCCGAAGTCAAAGGTCAGGAACATATAAAACGGGCATTGGAAATCACCGCCGCCGGAGGGCACAATGCCATACTCATCGGACCACCCGGCGCAGGCAAAACAATGCTGGCCAAACGCCTGCCTACCATACTCCCACCACTTACTTTACAGGAAGCCCTGGAAACAACAAAAGTTCATTCGGTAGCAGGCAAACTACCGGACCATGCAACATTGATCGCACGACGGCCTTTCCGCTCTCCGCATCATACCGTATCGGATGTGGCACTGGTCGGTGGAGGCAGCATTCCTCAACCCGGAGAAATATCACTGGCACACAATGGCGTACTCTTCCTGGACGAATTACCGGAATTTAAACGCACCGTATTGGAAGTAATGCGCCAGCCCCTGGAAGAAAGAAAGGTAACAATATCAAGAGCCAGTAATACCGCGGAGTTCCCGGCCAGCTTCATGCTCATCGCATCCATGAACCCATGTCCCTGCGGTTATTATAATCATCCGGAGCGCGAATGTACCTGTCCGCCCGGCGGTGTCCAAAAATACCTGAACCGTATCTCAGGTCCACTGCTCGACCGCATTGACCTGCATGTGGAAGTAACGCCGGTCAACTTTGAAGAAATAGCCTCCCAACGTAAACAAGAAACCTCGGCTGCCATCAGGGAGCGCGTAATAGCTGCCCGCGAATTACAGGCAGCGCGTTTTAAAAATAACGCCGACATTTACGCCAATGCGCAAATGACCAATAAACTCTTGCAGGAAATCTGTGTGATCGATAAGGTGGGACAAAACCTCCTGAAGATTGCCATGCAGAAACTGAACCTTTCTGCAAGAGCCTACGACAGAATTTTAAAAGTATCACGCACCATCGCCGATCTTTCCAATTCTCCCACCATCCGACCCGAGCATCTTGCAGAAGCGATTCAATTCCGGAGCCTGGACAGGGAGAGTGTGAAGATGTGAGAGAGTATCAATTCTGAATCGTGAATAACTCTTTGCGACTTCATTACTTTGCGTCTTTGCGTGAAACCGGCCCTGCTTTTCACGCAAAGACGCGCAAGGAGCAAAGACGCTAAGACTTATTTATTGGTTAAAACTTATAACCTCACTCCTTAACTTCGCGCCATGCAGGACCCCGTTTTGCTCACAAGTCTGGTGCAAAAAGCCCAACAGGCCAACCAGGAGGTGCAGCAATATTTCAGCACCCTCTCGTTCGACCAGCTCAACTGGCGTCCGGCGCCGCTTGCCTGGAGCATCGGCCAGTGCCTCGACCACCTCGTGGTATCGGATCTGCATTATTTCCCTACCCTGAAACAGATCGCGGTCGGGCAATACGAAATGAAACCCTGGGAAAAATGGAACCCGCTGCGCGGCATGTTCGGGAAAATGCTGGTCCTCAGCATGCAGGAACAACCCAAAAAGAAATACCGGGCACCGCGCATTTTTTTGCCGGATGAACAACCGCTCCAGCCTGTGACCCTGCTCGAAAGGTTTACCAAACACCAGGATAGCCTGGTCGGTTACCTGCAGGCTTTCCACCGCACCGACCTGGACCATATCCAGATCACTTCGCCCGCTTCCAGACTGGTGACTTACAGCCTGCGGCACGCGCTCATCGTGCTGCTGCAACACCAATATCGCCATATTAACCAGGCTCGTCGGGTAGAAAACCACGCTGATTTCCCCCGGCTTGGCGAAAGTTGAGTTTTTTACCGAACTTGTAGCCTTCTGGTTTGTTGGTTGACTTTAACACTGTTTGTTGCACTTCTTTTATGAAAATACTTCTCCATTACCTTAAGCCGCATAAATGGCTCGTTTTACTTGTGATGAGCCTGGCTACCATCAATATTGGCTTTTCCCTGGTCGACCCTATCCTGCTGGGAAAACTGATCAACCGCGCTGCCGACTACCTGAAAGACAGCACCCAATACACGCAGGAACGGTTTTTTAACTCTTTTTCATGGAATGATATGGGCGTGTGGTTTATCCTCGTCTGCTCCATTTCGGTCGCCATGGTCAGCCGGATCGCCAAAAATTTCCAGGATTATTTCCTCAATGTGGTGATCCAGAAGTTCGGCGCCAAAGTTTTTACCGACGGATTGCAGCAGGCGATGAAATTACCTTACCAGGAATTTGAAGACCAGCGAAGCGGCGAAACGCTTTCGGTGCTCACCAAAGTACGCGCCGACGTAGAAAAGTTCATGATCAACTTCATCAACATCCTTTTCGGTGTGATCATCGGCGTGATCTTCGTATTTGTCTACGCAGCCATTTTTATCAACTGGCGGATTCCTGTTGCTTATTTTATCGGTGTAGCTGTGCTCACCTTCGTCACCAATATTCTCAGCAAAAAAATCAAGGTCATTCAAAAAGAGATTGTTGGTCAGACCACGGCACTCGCCGGTTCCACCACCGAATCGCTCCGCAATATCGAATTGGTAAAAAGTCTCGGACTTACCCACCAGGAAGTGGAACGGCTGAACAGGAATACTTACAAAATTCTCGGGCTCGAACTCACCAAGGTAAAACGTATCCGCAGCATCAGCTTCACCCAGGGTACGATGGTGAACACTTTACGACAAGTGATCCTGTTTATCCTGATGTGGCTGATCTTTCAAAAAGACATGGATGCCGGCCAGCTCGTTACCATGCAGATTTTCTCCTTTTTTGTTTTCGGACCGCTGCAGGAAATCGGCAACATCCTGCTTTCTTATCGCGAAGCCGAAGCTTCCCTGCAGAATTTCCACAACCTGATGCAAAAAACACCCGAGCGCGAGCCGGCGAACCCGCTTCCACTCGGACGTATCGAAACACTGTCGTTCCGCAATGTGAGTTTTAAACACCAGACCGCTTCGCAAAAAGCGATCAACAATATCAGTTTCAATACCCGCCGCGGTGAAACCCTGGCCTTCGTTGGCCCGAGCGGAAGCGGTAAGTCGACGCTGATGAAATTGCTGGTGGGCCTGTACCGCCCGCAGGAAGGAAAAATCCTTTACAACAACCTTGATGAAAATTCATTGCGCTTCGACGACCTGCGCAACCAGATCGGTTTTGTAACGCAGGATACCAACCTCTTCAGCGGCACCATCCGCGAGAACCTGTTATTTGTTAACCCGGCCGCAACAGAAGAAGATGTACTCGAGGCGCTGACAAAAGCCTCCTGCCTCAACCTGCTGGCGCGTGCAGAGAAAGGTCTCGATACGATGATTGGTGAAGGTGGTTTAAAACTATCCGGTGGTGAAAAACAACGTTTGTCCATAGCACGTGCCTTGCTGCGCAAACCCAAACTGTTGTTGTTCGATGAGGCAACCTCTGCACTCGATTCCATAACAGAAGAAGAAATCACTAATACCATCCGCGATATTTCATCGGACGGTGATCAGATCACGATCCTGATTGCCCACCGCCTCTCTACGATCATGCACGCCGACCGCATCTATGTGCTGGAAAAAGGCGATATTGTGGAGACCGGCACGCATGAAGAACTGCTGGAAGAAAAAGGACTTTACTACGCCATGTGGCGTCAGCAGATCGGCGAACGCAAGAGCAATAAAAAGCTTGCCACCGGCGAAAGCATTTAAAAAATTCGAATGGGACTTTTTTCCTTTCTCAACAAAGGATCAATAAAGGCGGCTCTCCGTAAGGGAGCCGTCATTATTGACATTCGTTCTGCGCAGGAATATGACCGGGGAAGAATACCGGGTTCGCTCAATATTCCCGTCGACCGGCTTTCCGGACATATAGAACGGCTCAGAGGTTTTGAAAAACCGCTTATCATCTGCGGCACCGATAACACGCGTATCCGACAAGCCATCCGCAAACTCAAAAGCGAAGGATTCACGGAACTGCATGATGGAGGACATTGGGAGAAGCTTTTCATGCTGAAAAGCAATTTGAAAATTTGAAAATTAGAAAATGTATAGAATTGCAAGTTCAAGTAGCTAGTGCAATTTTTTGTTGTAGTACTTGATTAGGTGT
>CALATA010000022.1:0-358014 GCA_937888905.1 uncultured Sphingobacteriales bacterium | reverse complement strand
CCTAATCAAGTACTACAACAAAAAATTGCACTAGCTACTTGAACTTGCAATTTGATAATTGGGACTATTTATCATTATTCCACTACCCGCTAAACTCATTAGTTTGTACACTAACCCATATGGCATGCGCGCGTACCTGCGTTAAGTTGAAGATTCGATAATCGACCGCCTTTTCAACCACGCATTTTCAAATCTTCAAATTCCCTAATTATCCTATCGTCCACACCTCTTTACCACGCAGCAACGCATCCAGATCCGCAGTTTTGCGTGATTTGGCTTCTTCCAGTTGCATGGCCATCATGTCCTCATAACAGGCGCGCTCTTTTGCATAGAACACACCAAACGGACGAGGCAGGTGGCCCTCTGAACGCGGGTCGTCGAAAATGCGGGTTAATATCTGTGCTTTGTAAATATCTGTTTCATCATGCACCCAGAGATCGTCGGTGCTGAAGCCTTCGTTCAGGTCAACTACTTTCGGCGTAAAGCCGTCGAGACGAAGTCCTTTTTCTCCCGCTGCACCGAAAGTGAGCGGTTTGCCATTTTCCACAAATAAGGTTTCTACCGGCTTGGAGCCTTTCTCCGTAAATATTTCAAATGCACCATCGTTGAAGATGTTACAGTTCTGGTAGATCTCTAGAAAAGAAGCGCCTTTGTGTTGATTGGCGCGCAGCAACATTGCCTGCAGGTGCTTCGGATCGCGGTCCATAGTGCGGGCCACAAAACTCGCATCCGCGCCCATCGCCAGTGCCAGCGGATTGAACGGATGGTCAATACTTCCCATCGGCGTAGACTTCGTCACCTTGTTTTCTTCAGAAGTAGGTGAGTATTGTCCCTTGGTCAAGCCATAGATCTGGTTGTTGAACATCAGCACGTTCACGTCGAAATTGCGGCGCAGCAAATGGATGGTGTGGTTACCACCGATGCTGAGACTGTCACCGTCGCCGGTCACGATCCATACGCTTAGCTCCGGACGGCTGGCTTTCAATCCTGATGCAATAGCCGTAGCGCGGCCATGGATCGAGTGCATGCCGTAGGTATTCATATAATAAGGGAAACGGCTGCTGCAGCCGATACCCGAAATGATCACCACATTCTCACGGGGGATGCCCAACGTGGGCATTACCTTCTGTACCTGGGCCAGGATAGAATAGTCACCACAACCCGGGCACCAGCGCACTTCCTGGTCCGTCGCAAAATCTTTGGCCGTCAACGGCGCGGCAATTACATCAGACATAGTAAAATATTGCCTGCAAAGGTACTGAAAGGCCGGTAGGTTTTGCAAAAAATGCGCTTCCGGGATGCGGAATTTCCGCGCTGGCGTCCAAACAATTGTTATTTTAACGCCACCTTTACGATACACCGGTCGTCCGGTAATTAACCAGAATTGATTTGATTATGAAACTGACTCAATGGAAAGTGATAGGAATCCTCAGCCTGCTGGTAATTGCCGGCGTAGCCGCAGGCCGGCTGGACCGCCCCGCCCGCAACCTTAAAGTATTGCCCAAAGACATCAGCGATAAAGCACTGGACAGCCTGATGCAGACTTACAACAAGGCGCTCGGGGTCTCCTGTTCCTTCTGTCATTCACCGCATAAAACCATCAAAGACAGTCTCGACTACGCGGCAGACGATAACCAGATGAAAGAAGAAGGGCGCAAAATGATCCGCCTGACCATCTCTATCAACAGGGATTATTTCTATTACGACCGCAGCAAGCATCCGGCCTATCTGAATGTGGTAACCTGCAACACCTGTCATCGCGGCGATCCTTATCCCTCGGGCATGTGACGATCAACGAATACTCTTCAGCCATTGCTCGATCCCTTTGCGGATCTGGCGGCCCACATTTCTCTGAAATTTTTCGTCCCGGATTCTCGCTTCATCCTCAGCATTGCTGAGAAAAGCCACTTCTACCAGGGTATTGGGAAAATCTGTAGCGCCATTCAGCGTAAAATTGAAACTCCCGATATTGCCAAAGTCGGCAAGATCCAGTTTGTACATTTCATTCAATACCGCCGTGGACAAGGGGCGGAAACCGATATAACGGTAATAGGTACTGGTGCCTTTTACTGTGGCGCGACCCGACGAATTCAGGTGGATGCTGATCAGCAGATCGGGTTGGGCCCCCTGCACCAAGGCCAGCCTTTCATTCATCGACAACGTAGTATCGGTGGAACGGGTCATGAAAACTTCGGCGTCTTTCTTTGTCAATTCTTCCTGCAACGCCTTCGCCATCAATAATGTATAATCTTTTTCAAGAATGCCTGTCTGAAGACCGCGCGCACCGGTATTACTACCGCCGTGACCGGCATCGATGGCTATTTTGAGGTTTTTGAGTTTGAGACTTTTCGGTTGCTGTTTTATGCGGACGACCAGCCGGCGGCCTTCGTAATACACAGAATGGCCCCAATGTGTCGGGTGCTGCAATTCAATAATCACGCGAAACACATCATCGTCAATTTGCTCGTGATAAACGTTCTTTATTTCTTTAACGGTCTTCAATTGTGTGACCCAATTCGTGTTGCTGGTAGCACCAAAAATATCCACCACAATTCTTGAAGGCGAGATTTCCTGTCTGCTTGTATAAGGCAGTCGTTCATCCAAACCGATCTTTACATAATCATAACGATCATCGCCCGATACATGCCAACTGCCGGTGAGATGATAAGGCTTCCAAACCGCTGTATCCCTGCGGAAATGCTGCTTTGGCAGGTAGGCAAAATGATTGGTTGATAACTGCACTTTGTAAGTCGATCTTACGCTGTCGACAACGCGGACACGCACAGCGGTATCGAGGTAAGTCATCTTGGCTCCACCTAAACGGTCTTCACCAAGACCATAATCGAGATAGGGATAATCACCGGTGGTTTGTCCTGAAATAAAAACGGGCTGTGCGAACAATTTGGAGAGCGACAGCAAACAACAAAGAAGCATACATCGTATCATCACGTCAAAGTAACATAAAAACACCTGAAAAACTGTTTGCGTATAAATACGGAGGCATCACAAGGTTTTACCCGATTTTATATAAGACATTCGTTTTTAGTACTATGGACGCCAGTATTGCGTTATCATTGCATAGGATTGCAAGTTTTTGCGGGCGATCTAACCTTATCCTATCAGAAAAACGAAATAACATGAATGGTAACGACATAATGGGCATCTTTTCTTCTATTGTAACAGTGGTGCCGCTGTTGTTTATCCTGGTATACCGTCTCGTTTCTTACCAGACATTTCCTGCACTCGGCATTTACTTCCTGCTGATACTTTTATTCAATCTCTGTTCTATTCAGGCCATTCCTTTTTCGGAGGAGTTCCGCGAATGGTGTCTTGTGACTAATAACTTCAGCGATAATCTGCTGATGCTTTTGTTCCTTACCTATATGCCAGCTTCCGCCAACTTCAAACGTATTATCGCTTTCAGTTTTGCGGCGTGCCTGGCTTATACGATTATCATGATCAGCATGCACGGATACAATATCCAGACAACAACGCTGACTATGGCTCCTGCGCATTTCTTATGCCTGGTATTTACAGCCATTCTTACCTGGCAGCATATCCGCGTTGCGGTTCATCGCCAGCGCTCGACGGGCAAAGCTTTCATGTCCGCATCATTGTTGTTCGGATTCGGCTGTTATACGATGTTGTATATTATCTTTTTCCTGATCAAAGGAAGCTCACCGGCCGATGCGTTGATCATCTACTTCATGGCATCGATGCTCAGTTCGGGATTCTTCGCCGTCGGTTTATTCTTTGAAGCCGGACGGGTAAGGCGGCTGCGCGAACTGCAGATCACCCGCAGGGAACTTACCATGATCTATGGCCAACAGCCAATGAAAAGAGCCACCTCATTGGAGGCAGCTCTGTTTCCGCGTGAACAATTTAACCAGTTCCTTTAAAAATTATAGCGTCCGTCGGCGATCATCTTGTCGGCAATACGACGGCGTGCTTCTTTGATATTGAAAGGCTCTGCTTTTGTAAAACGTTTAATGCCCATCAGGATCATTCGCTGCTCATCTCCCTCGGCAAAAGAATTCACGGCATCTCTTCCTGCTTTGTTTACCGCATCTGCAGCATCATAAAGATAGGTGCGCATGATATCGGTGTAAATCGCTGTAGCGGCCTCTCCTTTTTCTTCCTGGATTTTCATCACCCGCAGCAATACGCTTTCCGCATTGAAGGTGGCGATGGCCATGTCTGCAAGATTCATCAGGATCTCCTGTTCGGTTTCCACTTTCGCCATCAGTTTCTGTACGGCAGCGCCCGCAGCCACGAGAATCGCTTTTTTCAGATTGGCAACGAGTTTTTGTTCCGCTGCAAAAGGAGCATCGTCCTGCGCACCAAAATCCGGAATGCTCATCAGTTCTTTCTGCACGTCCATGGCGGGCCCCATCAGGTTGAGGCGGCCCTGCATAGCGCGTTTCAATGTCATATCGAGTGTAAGCAGGCGGTTGATCTCGTTGGTGCCTTCGTAAATGCGGTTGATGCGGCTGTCGCGGTAAGCGCGGGAAATATTGTACTCGGCGCTGAAACCGTTGCCGCCGTGGATTTGCACGCCTTCGTCCACCACATAATCCAGTACTTCACTACCATATACTTTGAGAATGGCACATTCGATCGCATATTCTTCGGCGGCTCCGAGCAATGCTTCATTGAACGGCTGACCAGCATCGAGCAATTCTTTTTCTTTCTCATCTACCCATGCGGCAGTACGGTACAACGCCGATTCCGCCACGAAAGCACGGATCGCCATTTCAGCGAGTTTGTATTTAATAGCACCAAAATTGGCAATCGGTTGTTTGAATTGCTCGCGTGTGCGTGCATATTCAATGCTGGTACCGATCGCGCGCTTGGCGCCGCCCAATGCTGCTGCGCAAAGTTTCAGGCGACCGATGTTCAGAATGTTGAACGCGATCTTATGTCCCTTACCGATTTCACCCAATACATTTTCCACGGGCACTTTTGCGTCCTGGAAATAAAGCTGAACGGTAGAAGAACCTTTGATGCCCATTTTCTGTTCCTCGGGGCCTTGTGTGAACCCTTCGGTACCGCGGTCAACAATGAAACCGGTAAACTTATCGCCGTCTACCTTTGCAAATACCGTGTATACCTGTGCGAAACCGCCGTTGGTGATCCAGCATTTCTGACCGTTGAGCAGGTAATATTTACCATCTTCACTGAGGCGTGCAGTGGTCTTGGCACCGAGGGCATCACTGCCGCTGTTAGGTTCTGTAAGACCGTAAGCACCTGCCCACTCGCCCGTGATCAGCTTGGGAATATATTTTTCTTTCTGCTCAGGAGTACCGAAATAAAGAATAGGCAGTGTACCGATACCGGTGTGTGCGGCAATGGCTACGGAAAAAGAATGTCCGCCACCGAGGTATTCGTTGATGATGGTGGACGTAATAAAATCCTTACCCAATCCGCCGTATTCCTCCGGGAACGAGGTGGCCAGCAAACCTTGTTCGCCCGCTTTGGTCACCAGTGATTTCATCAGACCGGGTTCGAGCGAGTCGATCTTGTCGAGGATCGGATACACTTCTGCGTCCAAGAACTGGTCGCACATGTCGCGGATCATCCGTTGTTCTTCTGAAAACTCTTCCGGGATAAACGTATCACCGGGAGCCGATGCTTTGATCAGCCATTCACCTCCCTTCAGGGTTGTTTTTGCGGGCGTTGCGGTACTCATGGCAAAAATATTAAGCGGTTAAAAAATTCAATCGTTTATAAATCACTGCAGCGGTTATTTGAGGTTATCATAAACCACCTGCAATACCTGTTTACATATTTCGATTTTTTCCGGGTCTACAGTATCCAGCGCTTCGTTGAGCGTTTCTTCGGCGATGTCCATGCTTTGCTGCTGCAGCTTCTGCGCCTGTTTGGTAAGGTAAATGCAATTGATGCGGCGGTCGTTTTCAGAAGCAACGCGTTTAACGAGTCCGGCTTTTTCAAGGTTATCTACCAGGCGGGTGATGCTGGGCTTATCGCGGAAGGTGGCCTTGCAAAGTTCCTGCTGGCTGATGCCATCCGCTTTCCAGAGGTGATACAAAACACTCCATTGCTCAATGGTGAGATTGAGCCCGGCTCCGTTGAACTTCTTCTGCAACCTGCGGGCAATGGCAATGGACGCCTTTCCCGTAATGAAGCTGTAAAGCTCGCCTCTTTTAAAATGGTTGTTTGGCATATAGTTGTTTGTGCAACTATTCAAAAATAACTTTATTTTCGGATAGTTCCTTTATTTTTCCAAAAAATAATTTTACCCGTTTCTTCATGTTCAGCGCGTCGATTTCCTGCGGCAATTCCACTGTCAGCTACCTTGTTTTCGGGAGTGGCAGCACCGTTGTGATCTGCCTCCATGGCTATGGTGAATCCGCCGAACGCTTTACTTTCCTGGAAGAAACAGCCGGTGACCGCTACACTTTTATTGCGCCCGATCTGCCCTTCCATGGTCACACCCACTGGAACGCAGACAGCCTTTCACCCGGTGATCTTCAGGCATTGATTACCGGTTTGATCGAAGCGCATTTTCCCGGCCAACAGGTGCCGGTATACCTGCTCGGATTCAGTCTCGGCGGACGCCTCGCACTTTATCTTACGCAACAGGATTTTCTTCCGTTGCAGCGGATCGTGTTGCTGGCACCGGATGGATTAAAAGTAAATCCCTGGTATTGGCTGGCCACACAAACCTGGGCAGGCAAACAACTTTTTGCTTATACAATGCGCAAACCTGCCTGGTTTTATGCATTGCTGAAAGTATTGAAGAAGCTGAGGCTCGTTAACACCAGCATTTACAAGTTTGTAGATTATTATATTGGCGACGCTACCGTGCGTCAACAGTTATATCAGCGCTGGATGACGCTGCGCCATATCCGTCCTTCTTTGTCTGAAGTAAAAGCCGTAATACGCCGGCACCGCATTCCCACAGAGTTGATCTATGGCCGCTACGATCGCATTATTTTGCCGGTGCGTGGTGAAAAGTTCCGTCGTGGTGTGGAGGAACTGGTTAACATTACCTTGCTGGAGGCCGGTCACCAGGTGCTGCATCCTAAACATGCAACGGCCATCATTGATGCACTTGACGGGAAAGATCCTTAGGCAAAACAAGGAGAGAATCGATAATTACGGCATTTTTGCAACTCATGGTCCTGTATTCAATCATTGGATTCTTGCTGGTCTTGTATGCCTGCCTGCTATTTTACTACCGCAGTGCGTGGCAGCGTATTCCGTTGTTTCGTCCCCGGCAGCAGGCTTCGATTTCTATTTCGGTGCTCATTCCCGCCCGCAATGAAGCGGCCAACATCGGCCGGCTCCTCGATTCGCTGCAACAACAGGATTATCCCGCAGAACAATACGAGATCATCGTGATAGATGATCATTCCACCGACGATACGGCTGCCCTTGCCGCACAATATGCCGGAGTGCATGTGATCAGGCTACAGGAGGACGATATTAATTCTTATAAGAAAAAAGCGCTGGAGCAGGGCGTGGCTTCGGCAAAAGGTCAACTGATCGTAACCACCGATGCGGATTGTGTGGCAGGCAAATACTGGCTGAGCACCATCGCCGCTTTTCAACAACAAACAAATGCGGCCTTCATCGTGGCGCCCGTATCGATCGAAGCAGGAAAGCCGCTGGTAGAACAGTTTCAGGCACTTGATTTCATGATCCTGCAAGGCATTACAGGTGCGTCCGTACAGCAGGGCGTTCATTCGATGTGCAACGGCGCCAACATGGCTTATCTCCGTGATGTTTTTTATGAAGTAAATGGTTACAGCGGCATCGATCACATTGCTTCCGGCGACGACATGCTGCTCATGCACAAGATCTGGCAACGCTATCCGGATAGGATCGGGTATCTAAGCAGCCCTGATGTAATCATCAAAACAGCACCCGTTCATAGCTGGCGCGCGTTTTTCAATCAACGCATACGCTGGGCCAGCAAAGCTTCCTTTTATGATGATAAAAGAATTATTGCCGTGCTTGCATTGGTCTATCTGTTGAACCTGAGTTTACCTGTATTGCTGGTTGCCGGATTCTTTTGTCCGATGTATTGGGTAGCAGCACTTGTATTGCTTATTGCCAAAGCATTAGCAGAATATCCTTTTGTGTACAGCGTTGCGCGTTTTTTCAAAACACCGGTCGGCCTGCTGAAGTTTTTATTCTTACAGCCTTTGCATATTGGTTATACAGTGATCGCAGGATTCCTGGGTGTGGTAGGTGGTTATGAGTGGAAAGGACGTCGGGTGCGGTAATACCGCAATGTGAAAATGCCTATGCCGAAGTCTCGCGAATGGGCGACCTTTCGTGCCCTTTGGAAGCCTCAGGAATTGAACATTGATTGAGCCAGGTGCGTATCCCTTTCCTCCATTTCCACATTTACACATTTGTCCTCAGCTCACCCGTCCGCGTACATTCAGCGCGTCGCGCAATCCATTTCCCAGTAAATTAAAGGCGAGTACGAGCAGCATGATCGCGAAGCCGGGCGCTAAGGCGATCATGGGATTATTGGTGATGATAAAATTATAATTTTCCTTGATCATGAGGCCCCAGCTGGGTTGCGGTGGTTGCACGCCTACACCCAGAAAGCTGAGTCCCGCTTCAATAACAATAGCTGAAGCGAAGTTGGATGCCGCGATGACCATCACCGGTCCGATGATGTTGGGCCAGATATGCCGTGCAATAGCGCGCGCATCCGAAAACCCTAATGCTCTTGTTGCTTCAATGTATTCAAGTTCGCGCACGGCCATTACCTGTCCTCTTACGAGGCGAGCCACATTCACCCACATGGTGAGTCCCACCGCGATGAACACCTGCCAAAATCCTTTGCCCAGCGCCAGGGTGATGGCAAAAACCAGCAACAAGGTAGGAATGCTCCAGATCACATTGATGAACCACATAATGATCTCGTCTGTCCGTCCGCGGTAATAGCCCGCCAGCGATCCCAGCAATAAACCGATGCTGATGGATATGATCACCGTGATCAAACCTACACTCAGGCTGATGCGCGTGCCAACAATCAGCCGGCTGAGAATATCGCGGCCATAGCTATCGGTGCCCAGTACATAGGTTTTATTCACTACGGGTTCGGCCGGTAGCTGTGTACGTGCGTAGGCCTGCCGCTCCGAAACGCCTTCATCAATGAATTTCTGCGCAATGAGGCTGTCACCTTTTTCCTCGTATGATGTAATGGGAACGTAGTAATAAGGATCTTCCTTTCCGTTCATCAACCGGCTGAAAAAGCCTGTTGACGGCACTTCGCGGTCTTTGCGGACTTTGAGCAGCGTCTGGCGGAAACCGGGTTTTTCACCATCGATCTCGAGGATGATGCGGTTGGCATAAGGGGAAGAATCGGGCGCGATAAAATAACAGAACACGGCCACCAGGATCGAAATACCGATAACGATCAGTCCGGAAATTGCTCCTTTATTTTTCTTTAGTCTCTTCCAGGCGGCCTGCCAGAACGAATGTGCTCCTGCGCTCATGCGAGAAAGATATACTTTTTACGTGAATCGTCAATCGTGAATCGTGAATAAGTCAATGAGCTGGCAGGCAAGTATAAATTGTTTTGGGTCTTCATTACTTTGCAGCTTTGCGTGAAAACGAACCGCCGGTTTCTCGCAAAGGCACACAAGGAGCTAAGACGCAAAGCTTCCTCCTCTATTAAAAAAAACAGCCACGGTGAACCATGGCTGTTTACTTAATACTTATTACTTATGACCTGCCTTACAGATACAGTTTCTGCAGCGGATTGGTCGCACAATTGTGAACAAAGTTCCACTCATATTTGCCACCGCTTGTTACACAATAAACAGCAGGGCTGGCCAATGAGGTAGTAGCCGTCAGGTAGCCATAAGGCGCCATGGTACCACGATAATAACCTGCGATATAAACATCTACATAATAACCGGTGTAGTTAGAGAAATAAACATCACAAGACGCAGAGCGGTCTTTTGTTTCTTCCTTGTCAACAGTCGGACGTTTTGATTTGATGTTAGGGTTGGTGCCGCGTGATGCGGGAGCAGCTTTGCCTTTTACTTCTTCAACAGGTCTTTCCTGTGCAGTGGCTGTGGTGGCGAAGAAAGCCATAGAGAAGATTGCCATGAGTGCTGCTAATGTGACTCTTTTCATTTGATTGATGTTTTGATTTTTGATAAATTGGTTTGTTTATTGGTATGATTCGTAAGCATTGTTGTTTTACATATTCCGTTTCCGTACTTAACATTTATTTAGCGACAATCGTGAACGGTTTGCTGAACGTTGTACCGGTCTGTTCCGTCTCCACAGTTACGTCTCCGCCGCGCGTACCTTTATCATTCACTTCCGCTCCTTTGAACAGCGATTCCAGTTTTGTAAATGTGCCGCGTCCCTGTGTTCCCTTCAATTCTTCCGCACGTGCCGTTACCAGTATTTCTTCCAGGTCGAGCATGTCGGAAGACAGGAATACTTTGAACACTTCGTTGCCTAAAGGCGGACCTATTGTGATGGCCATTGTGTTGAGAATATTCAACGTGTCGCCTTTTTCCACGCGGCAATCTGCTGCGGTAACAGGCGCCGGCCGTTTGTTGCGGTCTTTTAATTTTTTATTGGGCAAAATGGGATTTACGATGCCGTCGGGCTGGATGTCTACGACATTTACATAAAATGCTTTGTCACCCGTATTGACCACGCGCAAACGCACCTGGTCGCCCACACGCAATTCAAGCCGTCCGTTTACATAGCGCGATTTTGTCAGCGCTTCATCTACTTCCCCATCTTTTACCAGCAACATATCTACCTGGGCCTTAAGACCGGTTTCAGTTATATCCATGTTGCGGAGATAGCGGATCTTGTCAAATGTTTTGATCGCCTCTTTCAGTTTGGCTATACCATCGGCAGTTGTAAAATCAACTGCTTCGCCGAATGCATCTCCGGATGTGGTGTACTTCAGGTGCCATTTACCATCTGTCGATGGCGATAACTCCAGGTCGTAAGGACCGCTAAAGTCAACCAGCTTGAAGTCTTTGAGACCTTCCGCTACTTTGCGTTTGCTGCCGTTGATGTCTTTCACCGACAAACGCACTTTATCGTTGCCGTAAGCAAGTTCGGTAACAAACGCCCAGGCTCCTTTTTCCAGTAGCGCTTCATTGGGTTTGTCGAGCTTCAGTGTTGCTTTGAAATTGTCAACCTGTGTGATCTTACCTGTCGCCAATTCTTTTTTTCCGGATGGATCGGTGGTGCCAACAGGGTAGAGTTTCACTACAGAACCTTTGGTAAGACCGGCTACGGCACCAGCATTTACCAAAAATTCGCTGGCGGAACTTTCGCGCAGGTCGAGCGTGTAATAAAGCTTCTGAGAGATAAAGCGGTTGGAAAAAATACCGCGGTCGGAATTGTCGGTCTCGAGCACCGGGCGTTGTTTCGGTGCTTTACTCAGCATGATATTTTCGATGGAAGAGAACAGTGTACGGTAGCTTACTTTTTCGTCTTTAGAGGCGAGTGCTTTACTGAATGCATAAGATAGTGAGCCGACGGGCTTGCGGTCGTCGCTCCAGCATTCGTAATTTTTTTCTGATGCCTGCGCTCCGGAGATCACGACATAAGGCGATGCCACATCGGAAAGAGCGGTAGCGCCGGACTCGCGGAAATCGGTATTATTGCCTCTGCTGGCGTTGTTCGTTTTGAATGAGCTGCTGACGATCGGTTGAAAACCGCCGCGGACCAGTGGTGC
The DNA here is from genome assembly GCA_937888905.1 of uncultured Sphingobacteriales bacterium. GTDB lineage: Bacteria > Bacteroidota > Bacteroidia > Chitinophagales > Chitinophagaceae > Terrimonas. The sequence goes on along the minus strand of CALATA010000022.1, from coordinate 346,307 downwards.
ATTGGCCGGATCCACATCGCGGGTGGCCGAGCCGGAATGACAGGCATCGATCACCACCAGCAGATCACCGTCCTTGCCCAGTTTGTTGCGGAGCCGGGTAATCTTTTCGCCAAACTCATCATCGCGCAGATAACCGGGTGCATATTTGGAAAATTCTTCCGGATCATAGGTATAGGTGGCGCCATAAGGAACGATCGCTTCGTCGAGACCGTCGGCTTCGTCACCATTGTCATCTTCAATTTGTGAACCGTGGCTGGAAATATGAATCACTACCACATCACCCAAACCTGCGTTGGCGACGAGTTTGTCAAGCGCGTCCACGATGCCTTGCTTGGTTGCCTGCTTGTCCTGCAGCACGGCAATATTATTGAACTGTTGCGCTTCCAGGGCCCCTCGGACCAGGGGAACGTCATTGGCGGAGCTGATGGGCTTCCACATATTGACTTCTGGATCGGGGTAATCACCGATGGCGATGATCAGCGCATGCTTCTTCTGCGCCACAGCCCCAAGGCCGAGAAGGATCAGAAAGGTGAAAAAGAATGAACGCATGGTGGCTGATTTACTGGTTTGATCGAAAAAACAGTGGCTGTTATTTTCAGGGTTAAAAGTACCCGCTTTGATAAGGCAGCCCAATACCCCCTTTTGGGTATTTGCAATTCGTTAAGGATTGTTACGGTACATCTCCTGTGCGGCATCCAGGTAGCCCGAGGCCTCCAATAAAAACGCGAGCATATTGGCGGCTTCCCGGGGGTCGGTTACCATTACTTTTTGCTTCAGTTCCTTTTCCCTGAGCAAATATTTCTCCGGCGTTACATACACGATCACGCCTTCCTGGCAAGGCTGCTGTTTGTCTATCTGCAAAGACCATATCCATACAGTACCAGTCTTCAGTTGTTGCTGTTCGGGAAAGACAATAGCAGATGAATCCACCGCTATACGCCAGACGGAATCGGCCGGAGGGTTTTTTCGCTGGGCACTGAAGTGCAGCCGGCCGGGAGGAAGTTTATTTTCAAAAATGAAGCGCAATGTTTTCCCGGTATAAAATATGGTGTCAGGCAAATGAGCCGCTTCAACGCCGGGACAACCACGGGCCACACCACCGGCATTGCTCATGTACTTGCGGCGGTCGGCTTCCGGCGATCCGTGTTTATGGGTGAACTGATCCCATACATAAGAAAAGTACTTGCCGGTAACATCTGTTTTTTTGACAGCCGAAAAACTTTTCCATACATCATTCATCGCGCTACTCTTTATAAACTCCTTTGCTTCATAGGAGGAGCTGACCAATGTAACCGAACTGCCTTTCTCTATTTCCAAACGGCCGGTTCTGCCGGCAATCTTGTTGCCGATCTTCAGTTGCTGACGTTTGTTGCCGGCATTCAGGTAGGCGTTGCCTTTCAGGTGATAAACAAGCATGCTGTCCTGCGCACCTGCACAGCAACCGCACACCAGGCAAAAAAACAGTAGTAACGTTTTCATGTAAATGCGTTAATGATGGTCTCCGGGAAATACCGTTGAGATATGAAATTTTTTGCGAAGCCATTGTGCCAATCCTTCATAGAAATACAACACGTCTACCGCCAGCACCACACCGCCGAGCATCATGGTGAAGTTGGCCTGGATACCTGCTTTACTGATCAGCAGTATACCAAAATAAATGAAGAGCACGGCCGATACCAGCTGTACACTCTTCACCACCAGGTGAAACCAGATATGCTTCTCGATATAATATTTAAGGAAAAATGCCATGTGCAACCATACAACGATTACCGAAACCAGCATCATCAGCCAGCCCGGAATTTTCTTTGTATAATCCTGGTCCATGACCATCGAAAGGATATTGGCATGTATGTAAATGCCATTCAGGTCAGGAGTGGATTTGCCTGCGAACTTTTTATTAAGTGGTGTAAAGAATTTGTCTTCGATATCGTTTGCATTCGTATTGGCCAATCCGACCAATACGATCTTTCCGTTCAGTATTGACAAATCAACTTCTCCGCGCAGCATTGCTGCATGGTCGATGGTCAGGTATTGACTGGCATCGCGGCGGTAAGTGATCAGCGTTGAGCCTTGCGGGCGATGGCTCAGTTGCTCGAAACTTTGCAGGTTGCTCAGGCGTACGATTTGCGAAGTAAAGCTCTGGTACGTGCTGCCGGCTGTAGTTTCCGAAGGCGAATAGTGCCGGATAACGGCATCTTCTTCACCGATGAAATTAATATAACCAACCGTTGCATTTGGCGTGCGGAAATAATTCGGTGCGCTTTGCAGGCTATCACCGTGAAACGCGATCTTTTCTGCCAGCACCAATTGTTTTGTATTGCTCAATGCGCTGCGCAATGCGGAATCCGCCACCGGTTCTTTCGGACCCGCGAACGTAATATCGAGCGCTACGGTCGAAGGATTTCCTTTATTGATCGAATCGATTGTGGCTGCAATATCTGCGCGTGACGACTGACCAATATCCACTACTACAATCCTTTTATCAATACCATTGTCTTTGTGCGATTTGATCACCGAAAATGCCAGGTCATTAAAACTCAGGTCCGATAATGCCATTTTGATCGGATCAAACAAATGCGTATTCAAAGGCAACAGCGAGAAAAGGCCCATGATCAGGAATACGCAGGCCGTAGCCAGAAGCGTGTCGCGTTTAAAGAGATATTTTTTCAACTAAGTAGTAAGTTTTAGGTATTAAGTTATAAGTAATAGGGATTCTTGCTCCTTAACTTCTTTACGGGAAGCCGCGCGCTTTTTTTCACGCAAGGCGGCAGAGCTATTAAAGCGCAAGGGCTTCACTGATTCACTTATTGACGATTCACCATTCACGATTGTCCCTAATACCACAGCGTCTGCTTAAACACCGCATCACTGCCCGATAATACGAAACGTTTTTGGATATAATTGCTGTCATCTTCCGGATTGCCGCCTTTGCGGAACAACACCAGGTCGATAATACCGGTAGAACCGCCCAAACGCAACGCCGCCGCGAGATCGGCTGCATCCGATACACGCCATACCTGACCGCCGGTTTTTGAAATAATACCCGCAGCAATCACGATCCAGTCGTTGCTGAAAAGTGTATTGCTGGGCAAACTATTATTGGTATTGCCTACGTACCAGATACCTTCCGATGCCTGGTTGCGATAAGCTGCATATTTCTGCGGATTATTGAAGTTGATCGTCAGGTTTTCAGTGCCGCTGAGCAAACGACCGCCCCAGGCCGATGACACATAATCGCTGATCGAGGTCATCGTAGTGGCATTGGATGCGCGCGTGGTTACTTTTACCGTTTGCGTGCTGCCATTGAGGCTCAAACGGAATTGGATATCCTGACCGGGCATTGTTTTTTCAAATTGTCCCAGCACCTCTTCAATACTGCGTACATTCTGTCCGTTCACCGCTTCCACCACATATCCTTTGTACGATGCTAATGCAGCAGCAGCGGGGCTTCCGGGAATAACACCACTGATCACGGGGCGGGTTTCCACATTAGCAGAAGCACGCAGTGAATTGCGGTTAGATGTGTTGGGCTTTGCCGCAGCGATTTCCACGCCGATGTAAGCGCGTTTCACCAACCCTTTATTAGTAAGAATATCGGTGATCAGCCTGCGGGAGATACCGGCTTCGAGTGCAAAGTTGATCTGCGGCTGCCAGATGCTCTGGTCGCCACGATCTGCAAATGCGATTTGTGAATTGATGCCCGCCACTTCGCCATTGGCATCTACCAGCGGGCCGCCACTGTTGCCCCAAATAACGGTAGCGGTTGTTTGCAGGAAACCGAATTTGCCCGTCAGGCCGCCGCGTACACGGTTCTTGGCACTGATAATTCCCTCGGAAACGGAATAGGGATAGTCCCCGAGCGGGTTGCCGATGGCATACACGGGCTCTCCCACATCAATATCATTTTTGCGGAATGCGATAGAAGTAATCTCTGCTCCCGGTTTGCCGGTAAACTCCAGTACGGCCAGGTCGTAAAACGAATCGCCGCCTACAATTTTTGCTTCGTATTTGGTGTAATTGATGCTGTATACATAGATGCTGCCTTTTTTGTCGGCGGCACTTTCGATCACATGTGCATTGGTGATCACATAGTATTTACCGTTTTCCTGGATCACAAAACCAGAACCGCTGCCTTGTGCGCCGGTAAGATCGAGTGCACGTGCATAAGCCATTTCGGAAGAATTACCGCGGAAACCAAGGGTTTTGTTGCCAACGCCGCTCTCATATACGGCAACCGTTACTACGCTGCTGAGCGCTTTGTCCAGCATTTTGGCAGCGCTGGTTTTTTGGGCAAAAGCGGCCTGGATCATCATGACACTTGCCGCAAGAAGAAAAACAATCTTTTTCATTTCAGTAAAATGAAGGTGGTTAATGTGTATTGACGGCTCGAATGTATGGCAATTGTTAACTGGCGAAAATACCCTGAAGCCGCAATTTTTTCTGTACTCAAAAAAGGGTACAAGAGGGTATTTCCCGGGTAACCGTTTCTCTGTATTTTGTTCTCAAAATAACCTGCAATGAGGGATAGATGGGTTGGCATTTTCGTGGTTGTGGCAGCATTGGCGCTGGTTTCATGCCGTTCGGCTAAAGAAGGGTCGGCTGTCAGCGCTTCGCGCGAAAACATGGAGATCAAACAGAAACCGGATATTGTACAGTTTGCCAAACTCCGCGAGCAGGAAATCCCGACCCTGGCCACCCGGGGTCTGGGCAACCGTGGTATCTCTCTGGCCTCCGCCACCGGCAGCCTTGTTTCGCTCGGTGTTAATACGGTAAAAAAGATGATCGCCAATGAAAAAAGTAAATATGCGGCAGCTTATCCTTTTTCCCTGAGCGACCTGTATTTCTATGATCAATTGTCTTCGCAAAGCGCTTTCGATCCGGTAGGTATGCAGTTCAGCGGTTTCTCCTTATGCCGCACCTTCCGCAACAAAGAAGGTGGACTGGACACCGCTTTTACCGCCACTTTCCGCCTCGATACTACCAGCCTCAACGAGATCATCAACAACTCCATGTTCAGGATTCGCCTGGAAAAATTCCAATTATATTACGCAAAAGCAAAAGTTCCGCGGCGTAAAAAGAAAAAGCTCAACATGGATTTCGAGATCGTTTTCACCACCTCTTACGTCAATGAACACGGTCAGCTTTTCGACAATGTGACATTGGGAAAATTTTATTTCACCCTGCGGGATGCGCCGCTCGATCATGATGATCCCGGCTTCAAAGCTTACTACGACAGCCTGCCCTCCCGCACGCGTATCATCGGCCGGTCCTTTATCGTGCCGCGGTCTTTTGGTTATTATATGGACGGAAAAGATTTGAAGAAAAGCTGGAGCCAGGGCGTTTACAATATCCGTGTCAACGTAAAAGAAAGCAGCAAAGACGTATTTGTCAGCCGGGTACTGCTCGATAATGCTGGCCGCCTTCTCGAATCGAATGAAAAGAATTTCCAGAAAGTGATCAATCAAAAACTATTGCCTGACGAGCTGCAATAGCCGCAGGCCTGTTTTTATGAACTATTTCTTCGCCTCTTTTTTTTGTTTGTTTGCTGTTCTATTGAAAGCACAACCGCGGTTGATGCTTCCGGTAGGACATACGCAAAATATTACCGCTGTTACGGTAAGCCCTTCCGGAAAATTCATTCTTTCGGCTGGTGAAGACAACACGATCATTCTTTGGGAACGTATTTCCGGCCGGCCTGTACGTCAATATTTTCTGAAAAAAGAATTGCCGCTTGATCTCCATTTAATCAACGACGATTCCTTTATCTGTGTTTTCAAGGATAAAAAGATTGCGCTTGTAAATCTTGCCACCGGCGATATACGTTATGAAACGGAAAGCGGGATTTTAGCAACCTCCATCCTGCGCATTGGAAAACAATTTGTTCTCTACTCCTATGTGCCCGGTGACGGCATGGAGGTACGCAACATCGCTGATGGGAAACTGGTTCAGCGGCTGCCTGCGCGGGAATTTGCTGTGTACGATAGCACAACCGGTACAATGGCCACTACCAATACTGCCGGTCAGTTACTCATCTACAGGGTCAGTGATTGGTCGGTGGTCCGCACCGCAGATGATTTGTCCGGCAGTATCAGCGCGTTGGCATCAGCCGGCAACGGGCATTGGATCGTTGGAACGGATTCGCACAAAGTATTCCTGGTCACATTCGATAAAAAACCCACATTGCTTTATTCGCAGGAGCAGAGCATCAAAAAAATAATCGTTCAAAAAAACAGGATCTGCTCGTTCGCCGGAAAGACCTGCTACATGTATGACAGAACCGGTGATTCACTGATCTTCGGACAGGCTTTCAGAACAAACATAGAAGACCTGTCTATGCCGGCAGGTATGCAGGACAGTGTGCTATTTATTCTCGAAAACGGTAATGTGGGGATACTGGATATGCGGGCGAAAAAAACAACCAGTTATGCCGCGCACAAAGGATGGAGCGGAAAACTTTTATCCGATGGTTATGGCGGCGTTTTAAGTTACTGTGATGACTATAATATCCGTCGATGGAATGCTTTACCCTTTTCCCTGCAACGAACCTATAGTGGCCACCTTTCCGGTGCAGATTATGCAGCGTATGACAAGCAGCAACAGTTGTTATTAACAAAACATGCAGGTCAGTCCTTAAAAATCCGCGACCTGCATACGCTAACCGATATTCCTTCCGGGCTCGACAGCATCCTGACAGAAAGCATTTCACCCCTGCACCAAGACTCTCTTTGCCTCGTAACCACGCGGCGGGGCACGGTGTTGCAATACAATTACCGCCAACAATCGGTTATCGACTCCTTCTATTTTACACCGGACTCGCTGCCGCAAAATATGTTATCGCAAACTTCCGTTCCGGACGGTGCTGTTTATTTTGCCGGCGATCATATTGTGCAACACATCAACTATCAGCAGGCATTGCTATTCTGGCAATCCGGAGAAAACGAACCACTGAATTCGCTCTGGCCGGCGCTGGGGCTTCGCGGTGTCGAGGCTGGGCCAAAAGGCAATCATTTGCTGATAAAAGCTACTTCTCCCTTATTATTAGCTTATGAAACGGCAGGCGACTCTTCGTCCGTCAACCTGCTTGCCGAACTCGAAGAGCCGGTCGAACATGCCCGCTTCAGCCGAAATGAAGACGCAATTATCTACACATCTCCATTAGCAGAGGGTATTACATTCTATGATATACCCGGCAGGAAAGTGCGCACAAGAAGAGCGACGACCGGAGAAATTACTGCCTTAAGTCCTGCGAACAAATCCAATATCGTGGTTGCAGCCACGGGCGATTCCCTGATCATAGCCGATGCAGCCGCCGCCGTGATAAAAAAAACATATGCATTCCGTGCGGGAGTAATCAATAATATATCATGGGTCGATGAGCAACATCTGCTGCTGGCAGCACAGGATGGCCGCATTACCTGTTTCAATATAACCAGCGGATCCACCCCATTCAGCTATATACGTTTTCCGGACAACCAGCAGATCGTTGTGACGGACGAAGGCTATTATCTCGGCGATCGCGACAAGGCGAAACTGCTCACCTTCGAACAGCAACTGCAACTCATCGGCTTCGAACAACTCGATGTCAGGTACAACCGGCCCGACAAAGTGCTGGAGCGGATGGGACAGGTATTCGGCACTACAGACACATCGTTGATCCATTCCTATCAACGTGCTTATCAAAAAAGAATGCAACGCCTCGGTATCGATACATCTGCGTTCCGCACCGGATACAGCATACCTGAAGCGGATTTTATTCAGCGAAACAAAATCAACTTTGAGCAGCGGGATTCCGTTATCACACTCCATATACAGGCAACAGACCCGAAGTTTGCGCTCACACGTTTTAATCTGTGGATCAATGAAGTGCCGGTATTCAGCATGAAAGGACTGGCCGTAAAACGTAAGCCCGGCCAGCCGTTTGACACCACGGTGAATGTGCGGCTTTCAAGCGGAGAAAATTATATCGAAACATCGGTGGTTAATGCAAACGGCGCGGAAAGCTTCCGTGTCCCGCTGCTGGTGAAATACACGCCTGCTGCGACAACCACCGAAAAAGTGTATTTCGCCGGTATTGGTATCAATAAGTTTAAAGAAAAAGGGCACGAGCTGAGTTGGAGCGTTAAAGACATCCGTGACCTTTGCCAGGCACTCCGGCAACGATATGGAAACGACCTTATCATCGTGGATACGCTTTTCGATGAACGGGTAACGGCTGATAACATCCGGGCTATCCGAAACAAGCTGGCCGTTGCAGGCACCGACGACAAAGTACTGCTGGCCTATTCGGGCCATGGATTACTTAATCGCAATTACGATTACTTCCTGTCCACACACGATGTCGACTTCCGCGACCCTGCCAACGGTGGACTTCCCTACGAAGCACTTGAAAACCTGATGGATAATATTGCTTCGCGAAAAAAACTGATGCTGATCGACGCGTGCCACAGCGGAGAACTGGACAAACAGGAAATTACCCGGCTGAAAACGGCAGGGGCCTCCCTTGGTGCCCAGGGTATTACGGCCAAAGGCACCATCACGGAATCAACCGACAGCATCGCACACCTCGGACTGCGCAACAGTTTTGAATTGATGCAATCGCTTTTCGTGAACGTAAGCAAAGGCACGGGCACCACCATCATTTCGGCGGCGGCAGGAACACAATTCGCACAAGAACAAGGATCATTACAGAATGGCGTTTTCACTTATGCCATTCTCCGCGCACTGCGCGATAATAAAAAGATTAGCATCAATGCGCTAAAGCAATCCGTTTACAAAGATGTGGTAAAGCTGACCAATGGTCTTCAACAACCTACATCCCGACAGGAAACTTCAATTACCGTCTGGGAACTTTGATGCGCAACCGTTAAACCATGAGAAAAAATTTTTGTCGACTTTTCAAAAAAAATCTACTGCTGCTGCTGTCTGTGCCTTTATTCTCATTGGCACTTCATGCTCAGAAAATTGACATTTCCTACCAAACGGGATTCACGGCTGCTATAAAAAAAATATTGCCCATCTCCCGCGAGCAATACATCGTAATCTCGGCCGATGGAGGAGTGCTCGTGTGGAATCGCGCCGAGAAAAAAATAGTACTGCGCACCAATTCTTCCCAAAATGAAGTGAGTGATGCGCGATTGTACAAGCAATATTTACTGGTCGCCGGAGACAAGGGCATGGATGTTTTCGACTTGCAACATGTATTGTCTGCCCGGCAAATCAGCAAATCCGCTCATATCCTTAACGACCGTGTAAGCGCTATCAGCAATGGCGCGATAGTAAGAGTAGTGTCGGAGAGAAAGATTTATTCGTTTGCCAATGAAACGCAATTGCTGAACAACAAGCCTTACCGCTCGATCCCCTTTTCCTCCGACGCTGTTTTTTCCATCAAAGAAACGGCCAACCGGCTTTATCTCCTGGGTATACATGAACAATTCATCATTGATACTACCGGTAAAAAAATTGCGGCGGCTGCCAATTACTGTACCGGTATGTACGGTTACGATTTTGCAGGAAACAATACCGCTTTTATAGCTCGCGAGGGAAATGTGTTGCGCCTGGATTTCAGTGCTACCGGTATCCGGTCAAGTATCATTCCCGTAAAGGGCGGTGAAAAAGGTGAACTGGTGCAGGGAATATATGCAGACAGCACCCGGAAAAAGATCTTTATCGGCACAAACAACCAGCGCATTTTACAAATGCCTTTTGAGGGGAAAATGGCGGAATCACGTTTTTATCAGTCTGCCGTTCCCGCTTCTTATACCAGTATTTGCACACAGGATGGGTTCCTGTTTTGTGGTAATTTTTTTGGTAATGTGGAGGTGATCAATATTGAATCGGGAAAGAAAACCGGAGAACTCGAGGAAGATCCGACGCCACAGTTGACCGGTGTGTATTTGCGTGGCAACCGCGAAATGATCACCACACATTTCGGTTCGCGGGGTTGTGTTTTGCGGTTCTGGGATCTTTCATCCGCAGGTTTACAACAGTCAATTGCACTACCGGACCATATTGCTTACGATGTAACTTTTTCCGAAGCCGGAGACACGATTTACTCGCACCACACCAGCGGTGCCGTTTACCGTTACACCTTCAAAGACAATCTTTATCTCGTCGACACCGTACAAAAACCGGATATCGGTTTTTTTAGCAGCGCCATTGTTTTCCGGTTCGATAAAGATCAACGCTCTTTATTAAAAGCGCAGAGCGATGCACTAAAAGAAGGCCTCGCCGGTGCGGGCGTTCATCGTTATACCATGAGAGGATCTTCGGATGTCGAGTGGTCGTTTTTTAATCCTGAAGGATTGCCCAAAACCTGCGATCCGCGCAATTTGCCGGCCTACCAGGTGCCCGACATTTTTATTGCCGCGGCCGGTCTCACCGGGGAAACAGCGGCCTGGGATGTGATGGACCGTGATCTTTTCTACATGAGAGCCTGTGGCGCCGAAACGGCGAATGATTTTTTTGCCCGCATGGAAAAATACCAGTTCGATACGCTCCGGCTTGGGCGCTTCTTCCGCATGGTAAAAGGTATTGAACCGGTAAACCCTGCTGTTTCACTTACCAACAAGGACGGATCGTTATACAGGAGCTTTCCGGTAGCAGAAGCACCACAACATGTGATCGTCTCTGCTCATCCTTTTATCATGGCGTTCTTCAACAGTGACAGTATCCGCATCTGGCAGCAGGACAAAAACCGAATGTATTCCCTGTCAAACACGGCAGGAGAAAAAGCGTTTTACTACGCTTTGAATGAAGAATATCTCGCGCTGATTACCAATGACGAAAACAAGATTCGTATAATCCCCTACACGCAGCCGAAGGCAACCACCACGAGTTGGATTTCTTTCGGCGCAGATCAATATGTGGTTTACACACCGGAAGGCTTCTATAAAACAAAAGGCCGCTCCAACCGACTGAACATGCTGGTCGATGAAAAAGTTGTTTCATTTTCCAGTTTTGATCTTCGCTACAACCGGCCAGACCTCGTTCTTTCATCTTTGAATACTACTGATACTTTATTGATCCGGGCTTATCAAAAAGCTTTTACCAAACGGCTGAAAAAAGCAGGCGTCGACAGGCTTGCTTCGCAAAAAAATTTATTGCCGCAGCTCGACATTGTCAACCGGAGCGAGCTCAGCTACACGCAGGAGCAACCGCAACTTCCCTTGCATTTAAAGGGACTGCTTACAACGCCAACCGGTTATTTACATATCTGGATCAATGAAGTACCCTTATTTACAAGAACCGGTATCCGTGTCAATACGACAAATGTCGATACCACCCTCAGCATCCTCTTATCTCCGGGCGAAAACCGGGTAGAGGTGGCCCTTTCAGATGCGGGCGGTTTGGAAAGTTCCCGCACGCCGCTTTTTGTAAATTATCCGTCATCAGCCGAAACTGGAGGCCGGCTTTACTTTGCAGGCATCGGCATCAACCGGTTTGCCGACAGTGCACATAATCTCCGCTGGAGCGTAAAAGACATCCGTGATCTCACGGAAACCTTCCGCAAAAAATACGGAGACCGGCTGGTGATAGCAGATACCTTGTTTGATGAACGCGTAACGGTTGACAATATCATTGCCTTAAAAGAAAAGCTGAAAACCGGTAATCACAACGACAAAGTGGTGATCGCTTACTCCGGTCACGGCCTGCTGGATCAGCAATTCGACTATTATCTTTCCACTTACAATATTGCATTCGGCAATCCGTCACCAAACGGCCTGCCTTACGAGCAGCTCGAAAACCTGCTGGACGGCATTCCGCAACGCAGAAAGCTGCTGCTCATCGATGCCTGCCACAGCGGAGAAGTGGATAAAGAGGAATTTGAAAGAATAAAACAAGCATCCGGCGGACTGGCCACAAAAGGTATTACGACCAAAGGAGGCATTACCGAATCCACCGACGACGGCGGACGCATCGGACTTCAGAATAGTTTTGAGCTGATGCAGTCACTTTTCATCAACGTGGGCAGAGGCACCGGGGCAACCATTATTTCCGCTGCGGCGGGAACGCAATTTGCACAGGAAAGAGGTACACTTGGCAACGGCGTATTTACTTATGCCATTCTCGAAGCGCTCAATCAACAACCGGAAGGTATCCGCATCAGTGCATTAAGACAACATGTAAGCCGCCGCGTGGAGCAGTTGACCAACGGCCTTCAGCAACCTACATCCAGACAGGAAACAAGTGAATACGACTGGGAACTATAAAGAATACCCTGTGACGGGTATAGGAGTTAAAACCCGTAATGCCTAGTTTTCCACCAAATGCCCTTTGCATTTCGCTATTATGAAACCGTTATTCCAACTGTCGCTGCTACTCGTGGCTTGTTGTATCTGCTGCTTAACGTTTGCCCAGCCCGTTACCAAAGGCACCATTACGGAAAGCACCGATACCATGAAGCTTAGTGGTAATGCGTACGCACTTATCACCGGTATTTCGCGTTACGAGGATATCAATACGTATCGCTCTTTGCGTTATGCCGATGAAGATGCCCGCGAATTTTATCGCTACCTGGTGGCGCAAGACGGCGGGCGCCTGCCTTCTGCCAATGTGGATACGCTGATGAATGAAAAGGCCAGCTTCATGGAATTCTGGAAAAAATTCAACCGGTTCAAAGACAAACTGCAGAAGGGCGATGTGTTCTATATTTATTTTTCCGGTCACGGCGATGCCTACCGCGCCGATGAGGCTTACCTGCTGGCGTATGACGCACCTCCCGGCAATGACCGCAACAATTACTCAACCGGCATTGGCCTCATCGATATTCATAAACTTAAAGTCCGGATCGAAGAATTGACCCGCAAAGGCGTGCAGGTAGTGCTGATCACCGATGCCTGCCGCACCAATGAACTGCCGGGAAAAGAAGAAGGCCGTTCGATCGCTTACCAGCAAATATTTGAACGGAAAGCCGGAGAAATACAATTCATTTCCTGCTCCTCCAACCAGGTTTCGTTTGAAGATGCGCGCTGGGGTGGCGGCAGAGGATTATTCTCCTGGCACTTCATCAATGGATTAAAAGGCATGGCCGATACCGATCCGGAAGACGGTGAAGTAACGTTGGCAGAACTGTATGACTATGTAAAGAAAAATGTGAATCGCGCCTCCTACGACAAAACCACCAAAGAATACAAACAAACCCCGCGCTACTGCTGCACTGAACGCGATGGGATGGTGCTGAGTACTGTTACGGCAGAACAAAAACAGGCACTGGCGCAGCGTCTGCAGGCCGGCAACTGGGGAGGCATGACAAAAGAAGATGCCTTACTCGCAGTCGGTCGCGGAGGCGGGCTGGAAGAAGAAATGAAAGCGGCCGGTTTAACGGAGTGGTATCAGCAATATATGCGCGCACTGAACAACGACGAACTTATCGGCTCCGGCAGCGCCTATGAATTATTGAACAAAGTATTGAAGCATCCGAAACTGTCTCCGCAGGTAATTAATGAATTGAAGTTCGAACTCAGCAGCCTGCTGATGGGCGATGTGTCCAAAGTGATCCGGACCTACCTGAATGCAGCGCAGAACAACAACCTGTATACCTATCCCTATTTCATGACGGCCGCCAACAAGCTGCGTGTATTCCGCGAAGTGGCCGATACGGCCTATTACAATCCGCTCGATGTACAGGTTAATCTATTATTCCTCGAGGGGCATGCCAACTGGCGTTCCGACAAACGCACAGATCAGTATCTCAGCTTGCGCAAAGTGGATAGCGCCATTGCTTTAAAACCGCAGGCGGCTTATTTGTATAACCTCAAAGGCCTGATGCATAGTTTTATCGGCCAACCTGATGAAGCTGAGAAAGCCTATCGCACCGGTGTAAAGCTTGCGCCGAATTGGTTGTATCCCATTTTCAATCTCGGCGTATCCTTTGCCGATCGCAGCCGCGGAGATTCTGCGATGAAATATTTCCGCAGGGCTATTGTCATTGATAGTAATTATCAGACCACTTATGCGGGAATAGGCATGTTGTATTATCATACCTATAACAAACCTGATTCGGCCGTTTATTTTATCAAACAGGGATTGAAAAAAGATCCGAACGATCCTTACCTGTGGACGCTGCTCGGACATTTTCACCTTTACCGGAAATTATACCCCGAAGCATTGCAATATTATTACCAGGCCATGAAGGTTGACAGTACGGTCATCTATCCCCTGGAAGGTGCGATGCAGGTGCATGTACGAATGGGCAACACGGATAGCACTTCATATTATGTAAACAAAATGACCAGCCTCGATCCGGAAAACCCCGTAACCTATCAGAGCATTGGCAACTTATCGCTGGAGTATGAAATGGATAGTACGGCCCTGAGTATGTTCGCCACCGCGTTGTACCTCGACAGTATGAGCACCAGTTCCTGGAAAGGTTATGCGGAAGCGGCTTCCCGTTTGGGGAAAGATACGCTGGCATTTGGCGCGCTTTACCGTTCGCTGGAAATTGACAGCCTGGATACGTATGCCTATAACCAGATGGGAAACGTATTATTCAAAATGGAAGAGTACGAAGCTGCGCGCAATCGTTATGCGGAAGCCATCCGATTAGCTCCGGAGGTGGCAACTTTTTATCATAATTATGGCGAAGCATCCTTTCAACTGCAGGAATATGAGACTGCGGAAAAATATTTCCGTTTGACGATAAAGCTCGATAAAAAGTTTGCAGACGCGTATTACAGGCTGGCGCAGTTGAGTGCCGAAGCCGGCCGTAAGAAAGAAGCACTGGAAATGCTGGAAAAAGCCGTGTCGCTCATCGATTATGCTATCGGCGGCGTACGTGCGGATATTATGTTTAAGAATATCCGGGAAGAACCGGAGTTTGAGAAGATACTGACGAAGAAAAGGAAAAGGTAGTAAGTTGTAAGTAATAAGTAATAAGTATTTGCCGTAAAACAGTGATGGCTCGTATATACGAACCATCACTGCACTTATAACTTATTACTTAAAACGTACAACTTTCCTCGTCCCTCGAAAGGGTTACAGTTCATAAGAGCTCTTAAGAATATCTTTATATTCCTGGGGAACGCAGGGATGATTGTAGGCTTTTATGGCCGCCTCTTTAGCTTTGGCAACTTCATTCAACTGTGAATAGGAAATGGTCTGCATCAGGTAAAGCCAACCTTCCTTGCCTTTTTCTGCCGGAGAAAATTTATAATTCGTCAGCAAGGGAATCAGGCTTTCGTGAACGGTATCCTCCAGGCTCTCGAGGTATTCCAGGTAAAGCTGGGAGGATTGTTCGATGGGCAGTTTTTTGCTGCCGGCCAGCATGCTGTGATAAACGGTTTTCATTTTATCGGCATCCTCGCCAACTATCGCCGCTACCAGGCTGAGTTCATGTTCCGCATACGTTACGCGTGAAGGATAATATTTTTTGATAATGCCCATGAACTTTTCGTGATTCAGGTCGTCGCCGGATTGATACAGGGCATACAAAAATGTTTTACGGTAAAGAGCCGCATCGAGGTGTTGGTCATCCCATTCCAGCATCGTCTTGATTTTGGCGCGGGCGTTCAACAATTGCTCAAGCTGTGCGGCGCTGTTCAGGCGGGCATAGCTCATCACCGCCAGCAGCAGGTCTTTGCTGGCGAAAAGATCCGGGCGTGTTTGAAGGAATTGCTGGGAAATCTCGACCCGGTCATCATCATCCAGATCCTGTGCATTGCTGATCCAATGGGAAAAGTCTTCGTCTGTGGCTTTGCCGGACTTAACTTTTTCTTTCAGGGTATAATATTGCGTGGCGGGATCACGTGCGAGTCTGCCAAGGCTGATGAATTCGGGAGCTTCCATGGCGCCAATGTATTTGTGCACCATTTTGCCATCGGCAGCAAAGAACATCAGCGTGGGATAAGAAGTGATGGCAAATGTCTCTGAAAGGGTAACGCCTTCACCTTCTTCCATGTCAAATTTTACATTGATAAAATTATCGTTGTAAAATTTGGCGACGGCATCGTCGGTATAAACGGAGGATTCGAGATATTTACAGGGTCCACACCAGGTGGCGTAGGCATCAAAAAAGATCATTTTCTTCTCGCGGGCTGCTTTTTCTTTGATTTGTTTCCAGGTAAGACCGGTAACAAATTTGATATCACCGGCGGAAGCAGTGAGTACCGCAAGCAGGCCAATAAAAAGGACAGAGAGTTTCTTCATGTTAAAAAGGTGTTGGTGAGTAATGGAATTCCAACTCAGGATGCAAACTTAGACCGGCCTGCACGATGAGGCTTGTTAAACATATCAAAAATAGGTAGTAAGTAATAAGTTTTAAATAGTAAGTTATAGGTAAACGCGTTGGGTACTGCCCGAAAGCCAGGTTGGACTTAAGAAATCTTTGCGACTTAGCTCCTTACGCGTCTTTGCGTGAAAACTGGGAGTCTCTCCCGCGCAAAGATGCCAGTTAATTGAGTCGCAAAGACGATTCACGATTTTTGACTTTTGAATTTTGACTTTTGAATTATTTACTGATTATATCGCTTTTCTTCTCCACCGCCCTCTCCGCGCAAACCCTGCGCTTCAACGGCGAAGTACTCTCCGCTGTACAGACGGCAGATGGTCAATACCTGGCGCTTTCTACCCCAGACTCCATTTTCCTGGTCAACAATAAAAGCCTGCAAGTCGAAAAACGGACGCGGCATCAATTGGTTAACCCGGTACTCAGACAGTTTTATCCCGGCAACAACAGCCTGCTGCTGCTGAACGAACAACGCACACCTGTACCGGACCTTTTCAATAACGATATCCGCTCCTTCCTTACCCGCGAATCCTTCCGTGAGTTTCCGCAAGACAGCCTCGTCATTTTTTCCCTGGAGAATCCTGCAGCCTCCCGAAAATTCAGCGGGTCCGTGTATGTGGCAACAGGTTCAACTAACAACCAGCTCGCTGTAGTCGAAAACAACTCGCTGGAGATCACTAACGGAACAAACACAAACAAAATCACGCTCGCACAAGCCTGTCGCGGTATCAAGGCAAGCCCTGATTTCAAAAATGCCTTATTAACCGGCTACGGGCAGGGCAACTATTCCTATACATTACTCGACCTCGCAACAGGAAAGATCATTTATGAGCAAAAACAATTGACCAGCCCTCCATCCGATTACAGCTTCGCCGGTAGCGGCCACCTGTTAGCGGTGGCGCTGTCCACTGGTATCCGTATCATCGATACCCAAACCGGATCGGTTGTTAGCGATGTGTCCCTGCCAGACAAACCTGTGCGCTTATTGACCAATCTGTCTTTTACCCCTGACAATAAACTTGCTTTTGTTACCGATGAACGCGAATGGCATTGCTGGGACCTGGATAAGCAACAGTACACACAGAAAATACATCCCGGCTTAACGGGATTGTTCGATTTCTATGACGTATTCCTCAACGGCGCTCAGTTAATTGCCGGAGGCCGGATGCGCGATGACAACGGGCTTGCCGGTAACAGCTATCAATTGGAAAAAATAAATCTGCAGGATCTCACCGTTTTCTCCATTATTGAAAAAGGAACGGTGGAAAGTTATGCCGACAGCACCGGCTACACCATGATGCTGAACAATGTATATACGTCCAATGAAACCGCTGTTGTCACCTTTAGTCCGGCTCGTGAAATTTTCACCCTCGTCCGCGGAAACGTGCTACAGGTGTGGGATGTAAAGCAACGCCGGAAGCTCATGCAACACGCATTCCGTGCAAAAATAGCCGCAACGCCCGACCGCAACGGCCAATCCATCCTGGTGATCGAAGCCCGCGGACAGTCATCATACGACGGTTATGTTCGTCATATCGTATCCCTGAAAAACAGCACGATCAAAAGTTCTGAAGTATTGGGGGAAAAAGGTACGGGACCGCGCGCAATGAGTTCCCGGTTCCGCGTTATTGCCGATCCTGATCGTAACGATCAATGGCTTTCCATTGACGGTTCAGATAAAATATGGCAAACCGCCGCAAGCACTTTTTCTGATAGAATAATCCGTGAATGGAAAGGTGCAGAACTATTGCAGCTTGAAGCAATGTCCAATCAACCATGGTCGGCACTCGCAACCGTAAATGGCATAACGGCAATCTGGCAATTGACAGATCAGCCAAAACAAATCACCACCTGTTCCGATACTGAACAGTTTATGATGAGCAGGGAGGGCATCTGGCGCTGGAGCCCCGAGGGCAACCAGTTGACCCAATACAAAAACGGCCAGGCACAACCACCTGTCCGGCTCCCCGGAAAAATCAAACGTGTTGAATGGTTAGCTAAAACCAATACGCTGCATGCCGTCTGTCAACCGGCATCGTCACGCACCATTTTTGCCACGATACAAAATAACCAGGTAAGCAAAACGGACAGCATTGACCGGCTGTATGCAGACTTATATGCATTAAGGGAAAATGAATGGCTTTACCAGGATGGCGATGAAGGACTGATTACCGTATTTCATAAAAGTCCCTACCAGGTTCCCTGGGGACCACGCACGCCAAAAGCCTTTTTGGCCGGGTTTGATGTAAGCGCCGATGGCACGCAGGTTGCCTTCAGTAACTTGTTGCTCAACCTCACCACTCTCGACAACAAAACATTACCGTCCCACACGAGTTATTCCATTCTTCCCGATGGCAGCGGACGCATCGAGCTAGATACACGCGTTTATCAGTCCTATGGCTCCTCCTCTAAAAAAGGATATGGGTTGATGCGTATCAATGATCGCACACAGGATACAATCTACAGCAAAACATTTATTCCGGCCGCAGATGATGCTTCAGCCGAGGTCTCGGCTTTTGAATTTTTTCATAACAAGGTCGCTGTATCGCCTGATGGGAAATGGGCCATTAGTTATACCGAAGGGCTTTCTTTTTACGATGAAAATAAAATGAGTCCGGCGCTGGTATGGGATCTCCGGCAAATGAAGGCACGCACGTTGAACATTAAAAAAGTATACGACGTAAGGTTTATCCCGGGAACACAACAGGCGGCATTGTATGCCGGCAACACCCGCGGAGCCGGTCTGAACACCCTGAATTATATAGCAGACATGCCTGCTGCAAAACTGACCGACTCCACTTTCTGGCAGGACTATGTACACTATCCCGAATCCGGCCTGTCGATCAACTTCCGCAACATTGAATGGCAAACAGCAACAGGCAAAGAGAAAAAAGTTCACCGCAGTTTTTATTCGCGCGATTATCTCACCAGCGTTGCTTATTATAAACCTGCCGCGCGCATCGTGGCTGGTAGCCAGAACGGACAACTGTTGATCTGGGATACAACGGGCAGTTCTCCACGGCACATACTCAGCACGCAAGGTGGCGCCATTGAAAAACTGGTTATCCGCGGCAACCGTCTTTACAGTCTTTCCGCCAATGGTGATGTAACGATTGTTGACATGCAGCAGGAAACGATACAGGTCACGATCAAATTTCTGGAAAAAGAAAAAGAATGGCGCTATGCGATGCTCACGCCTTCGGGACATTACCGTATCGATCCGGATCTGCTCAACGATTTTCATTTTGTAAAAAATGAAACAGTCTACCCCTTATCGAGTTTTGAATTGCAGGGCAACCGTCCCGACAAAGTATTTAAAGCGCTGGGGTATGCCGACACCGCTTTTCTGCGTACGCTTGAACTTGCCTGGAGAAGCCGCATACAAAGGTTGGGCTTCGATCCGGATAAACTAAACAACGCGGGCAATCGTCCCGTACTGAAATGGGACCGTGATCATCTTCCGCTGACGGCAACAGAGCGGATACTGAAATTGCAATTGACATTGGAAGACCAGCAGCAGGCGTTGAAATCTCTGCTCATCCGTGTGAATGGCGTACCTGAATTTGCCGCCACCGGTATGCCGGTAAACGGACGTGTTAAAAAATATGCACTGGATTATCCGCTGTCACTCAACGCTGGCAGAAACCTGATCAGCATAACCGGGGTGAATGAAGCCGGCGAGGAAAGCCTGGAACAAACATATACCGTCTACTATCAACCAGACAAACCCGATTCGGCCAGGGTATTTTACATCGGCATCGGTGTTGCTGAATATGCCGACCGTCAAAAAAATCTCCGGTATGCCGCGAAGGATGTGCGTGATATCGCAGCACGTCTGAAACAAACTAAAAATGCCACGATCCTCGACACCCTGCTCAATGAAAAAGCGACGCTCGCTGCTATACAGCAGGTAAAACAAAAACTCCGGCAGACGAATACGGACGACATCGTTGTGATCTCTTTGTCGGGTCACGGTATGATCAGCCGGGACAGCGGTTTTGTGTTTGCTCCCCACGACATGGACTTCAGCCGTCCGGAAGCGAAAGGTTTGTCGATAAGGATGATCGAATCGTTGCTGGATGGTATTCCTGCGCGCAAACGGCTGTTGCTGCTGGATGCCTGCCACAGTGGAGAAGACATTGCCACGCACAGCGGCCAGTTACCACAAGGCGTAAGTGTGATAAAAAGAGGGGTGATCGTAGAAGATACGGACAGCTCGGCTTCAGGGCGCGGGCGCAATCAGCAATTGCTGATACAGGAATTATTTGGCGATCTCAGCCGCGGCAACGGGTCGTTTGTTATTTCGGCGGCGGCGGGTAATGAATATGCCTATGAGGGTCAATCCTGGAACAATGGTGTATTCACATATAGCTTTTTACAAAATCTGTCCTGGGGCGACCGGCGCACACCGCTTCGACAACTGCGCGCAGCTATTTATGACCTGGTGAACAAACAAACCAACGGTTTGCAAACGCCGGCCAGCCGGAGGGAAAATGGCTGGTGGAATTGGGAGTTTTAATTTGGTAATTTGAAAATTTGATGATTAGTCGATTTGAGAGTTTGCTGGCGTATTTTCTAATTCTCAAATCATCAAATTTTCAAATTAGCTCAAGCAATAACCCGCACATTCCTGCTAAAGCTTTCTTCCAGGGAAATAAAGGTTTCGGTGCGTTCTATGCCTTTGATCTTTTGCAACTGGTCGTGCAATACTGAGCGGAGCTGGGAAATATCTTTGCACACGATTTCAGCGAACATGCTGTAATTGCCGGTGGTGTAATTGAGGCGGACGATCTCGGGCATTTTCTGCAGTTCACGTGCAACAGTATCGTACAATGAACTTTCTTTGAGATAAATACCGATGAACGCGATTACATCGTAACCCAGCATTTTAAGATCGGTATTGAGTCGGGTGCCTTTTACTACACCGGCTTCCTGTAGTTTTTTGATACGGACGTGGATGGTACCACCAGACACATATAATTTTTTTCCAAGATCGGCGTAGGAAATCTCTGCATTCTCCATCATATGTTGAATGATCTGCAGATCCAATTTATCCAAATTCAATTTAGCGGCCATTTCGATAAGTGATTTTAAATAAATTCAATTGACACTACGAATATTTGAATAATTTCTATTATTTCAAAATTTTTGTTCGAAAATTTGGAACAAAAGGTTCAGACACTGTATTTTTGTTCTATCAAGTTCTTTAAAAGACACCATGCTAACAGCGCCTTTCTGAAGGTAATGTATAATGTGGTTCATACTGTGGGGTGATGAAATTTTCGGCAGACATGCCCTCTTGTCTCGGGGGTGGGGATAACAGAATAAATATAGCATAGAGCCGCTTCGGCAACGGAGCGACCAGGGTCGACCACTGAACTTTGTGCTACAACTAACTGCCCCGTGGAGGTTCGACTCCTCCCCCTACAGCTCTTTTCTCGTGTGGCGATTAGCTTGCCTGTGAGTTCGTACTTACAGGCTTTTTTTTGCCCTTCAGGTTTTAAACGATCTCTTTGCCCAGGCAGACAGGTCGTTTTTTTTTAATCCTTAGTTTTGCGGCTTAAATGGAAACTATGAAAAAAACGCTGCTGCTTTTTCTCGCAAGTATACTTTTTACCAGCGCCTTTGCGCAGGACCAGCGAGTGAAGGCTCTTAAATCGGAAGCTGAACGTACGGTCAAAAAAGACCCCAGCGACACCGCTCAAAAGAAATGGAAGTACGGCGGCCAGTATGCCATCAACGTTTCCCAGGGTTCGCTGAACAACTGGGCGGCCGGTGGCGATGAATTTTCGCTGTCCGTCAATTCCGTCCTCAACCTTTTTGCTTTTTATAAAAAAGGTAAACACAGCTGGGACAATACACTGGATTTTAACCTGGGCTATGTAAATACTACCAGTCTCGGCAGCAGGAAAAACGATGACCGCATCGACCTGCTCTCCAAATACGGTTATGCACTCAATCCCAAACTGAACCTCGCCGGATTATTTAACTTCCGTTCGCAGTTTTTCAAAGGCTACGCCTATGAAGACACAGCAAGATCATTGACATCCGATCTCCTTTCACCTGCCTATGTATTGCTGAGTGCCGGTCTCGATTACAAACCAATTGAAGGATTGTCCATTTTTGTTTCACCCGCCACATCCCGCTGGGTATTTGTAATGGATGATACCTTATCGGCCAAAGGTCTTTATGGAGTGGATTCCGGACGGCACAGCACATACGAACTCGGTGCATTTGCTTCTATTAATTACATGAAGGAATTCAACAAGATCGTGAGCTACAAAGGCCGGCTCGATCTTTTTTCAAATTATAGAAACAAACCCGGTAATATTGACTTCTATTTTACCAACGTGGTCAATATTAAACTGACCAGAATTTTATCTGCCACCTACAGCCTCGATCTTATTTATGATGATGATGTACGTTTATTTGGAAAAAACGGCACTTCTCCGGGACTACAGTTGAAATCGTTGATAGGGCTGGGGTTGTTGCTGAGGTTCTGATAGTGAATGGTGAATCGTCAATCGTCAATCGTGAATGAAAAGCAACATCGGTTCACGCAAAGACACATAAGGAGCAAAGAATTACCTGAAAGCTATTACTGCTGTTTTACTTAAAACTTATTACTTAATACGGCTGTTTATCCAGTAAAAAATCCCCGCCTCACAGCGGGGATTGCTTTTACCATTTATCTCACTTTAGGATTCAAGCCTGTAAACGATGGGCAATGTACGCCATACTTTCACTTTCTTACCAGCCACCTGACCAGGTGTCCAGGCCGGCATTTTAGAAACCACTTTCACCGCCTCTTCTTCCAGTCCATAACCCAGTTTGGTACCTGCCGTACGCACCTGGCTTACTTTACCGTTTTCATCAACAGCAAACTGTACATATACGGTGCCTTCAATATTGTTATCGATCGCGTCGGCGGGATATTCAATATTACGTGTAATATACGCATCCAATCCGTCCTGACCACCAGGATATCCGGGAGCCATGTCTGCGCGCATATAAATACCATCTTTATCACGCTCGATTTTTACTTTGGTGTCTTCGTCGGCCATCCGTGCTGACGCTTTACCACTTTTACGTGGCTGATCCACTTTGCTACCAGGCGTGCTGTTGGTTTTTGACGGATCAGCAGGATTGTTGCTCATGCTGCCGGTGCTGTCACCAACATTGTATTCATTCGCGGGAGGTGTGTTGTTTGCGCTGTCTTTTTTGTCTTCGTTGTTACAGGCAACAAAGAGGAAACTTCCGGCCATCAGCAGGGAAGCCCATTTTAATGTATTGATTTTCATGATGTTTGGTTTTATTTACCTTACTTATTCAAAGAAAGTGCCATACTGTTTCCCATGTCCTTCTCTTTGCCGGGCTTCTGCTAACTTTGCGGCTTATGGCGCAAAATAAACTGGCCCGGTTTGCAGATCTGGAGACGTTTTCCAATGTGTTGCAGTACCCGGAGAATATGCCCGGTCAATGGCAGGCTTTCTTTAAAAATCAGCACCCCATCGTGCTCGAACTGGCATGTGGCAAAGGCGAATATGCGGTCGGTTTGGGGAGACTTTACCCCGGTCGCAATTTTATCGGTGTGGACCAGAAAGGCAATCGCATCTGGGTGGGTGCCCGCAAAGCATTACAGGAACCATTGCCCAACGTTGCTTTCCTGCGTACGCAAATCGATCAGATCGCGCAGTATTTTGCACCCGGCGAAGTAGAAGAAATCTGGATTACTTTTCCCGATCCGCAATTACGGACCGGAAAAATGCGCAAAAGACTCACCCATCCGAAGTTTCTGCGCCTTTATCAGCAATTCCTGAAACCCGGCGGACGCATCAATTTGAAAACCGACAGCCCCGATCTGTATAAGTTCACTAAACTTGTGATCGCACAATACAACTGCACCGTTCATACCGACTTCGATCATGTACGCGAGCAGGCACCCGATCATCCTGAACTTTCCATCCGCACGCATTATGAAGGACTGGATATAGCAGGAAGCAGCCGCATACATTACCTGTGTTTTTCTTTACCCGAAACACTGGCCGGTCTCGAACAGGATGCGGTGCTTAAACAAACCGTAATGGCAGATGGATTGGATTGAAGGCGTCCATTATTATATCAATGAGGAAGGATTATTCGTCCTCACCGAACGATATCATCTCGAACGCGGTTATTGCTGCGGGAAAGGTTGCCTTCATTGCCCCTTCGGATACGAAAGCGTACCCGAACCGCGACGCAGCTATCTGCTCGAACAACGGGCAAAAGGAAATCCGGATAAAAACGCTACCGAAGAATAAACACATCCGCTTATGGCAACCTCCAAAAAGAAAAAAGCACAACCCAAAGCTGTGCGTCCATCCGGCAAGGCGGATGATAATTTCTTTACGCTTGTATATGAAGTGGCTCGCCAGATTCCCAAAGGACGCGTAACCTCCTATGGTGCCATTGCAAAAGCACTCGGCAGCGGTTTGTCGGCCCGCATGGTCGGCTGGGCCATGAATGGTGCCGGCAATGTAAGACCCAAAGTGCCCGCACACCGCGTGGTAAACCGCCTGGGTATTCTCAGCGGCAAGCATCATTTTTCCCCGCCGGATGCCATGGAAAAATTATTGAAAAAAGAAGGAGTCATCGTAAAAGACGAGCGCATCGTTGATTTCGAAAAACATTTCTGGGACCCGGCGGCGGAGCTTTTTTAAGTCAAAATTCAAAAGTAAAAAGTCAAAAGGGTGAATTGCCTTTGCGCCTTAGTTTCTTTACAGCTTTGCGTGAAATCGCGGCTTGCTTTTCACGCAGAGACGCGGAGCTTTTTTTAAGTCAAAATTCAAAAGTAAAAAGTCAAAAAAAGGCACTGGTGGCTGAGGCTCCCGAAGCCGTGGGCAATAGGTCAATCAGTGCATAAGTCAATTTTCCTTTGCGTGAAAACACGACCCGGTTTCACGTAATAAGTCATAGGATACATATAACTTATTACTTCCAACCTTCCTTACCTTCGCCGCGATTTTTTACAACACACTATGAAACATAAATTTTCCCTGTTAGCCTTTATATTATTCAGCACAGTTGCTTGCGCCCAGGAACAGGAACAACTCGATGGCGTTACCATCACTTCTTCCCTGACGGAAAAACGCGCTTCTGAAACGGGACGCAATATCAGTATCGTCCGGGGTGATCAGATGGCGGGTCTTCCTGTTCACAGCATCGACGATCTGCTGCGGTATCTGCCCGGCGTTGAAACGCAGGCACGCGGACCACTCGGCGCACAAAGCGATTTTGTTTTACGCGGCGGTACTTTTCAACAGGTATTGGTGATTCTCGACGGATTGCGCCTCAACGATCCGAATACAGGACATTTCAACAGCTATATTCCTATTACACCCGCAGAGATCGACCGGGTGGAAGTATTGAAAGGAGCCTCCTCTGCTATCTACGGCGCCGATGCAGTGGGTGGCGTTATTCATATCATTACCAAAAGTTTTGCGGCACGTCAGCAACAACCTTCGGGCGCTTCTTTTTCAGGGCGCGTGGCCGGAGGTGAATATGGTTTCAGCCAGGTGAGCGCAGGTGGCACTTACCGCAGTGGAAAACTACAACTGGGCGGCGGCTTGCTCGTCAATAATACCGATGGCGTTCCGCAACGCGGAATACGCGGCTTTGTACACAACCGGTCCGTGTCGGCATCGGCTGCTTATTTTTTCAATCAATACTGGAGCCTTGCTTATCGCGGGGCCTTCGACAGCCGTGATTTTGCCGCACAAAATTTTTATACGTCCTTTTTATCCGACACCGCCAATGAAAAAGTCCGTTCGTGGTGGCATCAGGCCCGCCTTAGTTATCAGCGCAATAAAACACGCGTATCGCTCGATGCGGGTTATAAAACACTGGAAGACGAATACCGTTTCAATCCATCATCGCTTGCCAATCAGAGTAAATCAAAACTTTTCCAATCTTTATTGGTGTACCAATACCAGCTCAATACTTCAGGCGCATTGACGGCGGGTTTTAATTACCAGCAGAAAATGATCAACTCCAATGACCGCGGTAAACATTCACTGTACCTCGCCGCACCATTTGTTTCATTGAATCAGAAAATCGGCGAACATTTTACGCTACAACCCTCCCTGCGTACGGAATTTATCGAAGGACTCGATGCAGAATGGATTCCTCAACTGACGGCATCCTGGCGGCAGGGTACGTGGCAATGGCGCGCCAGTGGCGGCAAGACAATCCGCGATGCAGACTTTACCGAACGCTTCAACAACTACGCAAAACCTTTTGTCGCCAGCGGCCGCATCGGCAACCCTGATCTGAAAGCTGAACACTCCTGGAGTTATGAAGCGGGTGCTGATTGGTTTTTCCATAAAAAACTAAAACTCTCCGCCACTTTTTTCCAACGCTATCACCGTAAGCTGATCGATTATGTAACCACGGCTTATGCCGATATGCCGCGCAAAGAAAACCTGTCACCAACCGGCACCTATGCTTTGGCGCGTAATATTGCACGGGTAGAAACTTCAGGTTTTGAGGCGGATTTGCAATACGTGGAGAAATTCGGACCGGGCCGTCAGCTTTCATTGACTGCAGGCATCACCTGGCTCGATAGCCGGAGCAGCGACGGCACTTCTTCTTTGTATGTATCATCACATGCACGTTTTCTTTCCAACTTTTCGGCCCTGTATCAATGGGGACATTTTAGCATGAGCGTAAACGGACTATATAAAAAACGGGCCGTACAGCAGGCGCCGGCCATCCAGGCACAACTCACCCGCGATTACTTTGTAATGAATGTGCAGGTATCATGGGCGGTTTGGCAAAACAGATTGATGGTATTTGCGCAGGCCGATAATTTATTTGACCGCTCTTACAGCGATCTGCTGGGCGCGCCGATGCCGGGCCGCTGGATATTGGGAGGACTCCGTTTTGCTTTTGCAAAATAAACGGCTGCTTACATTTTGATTTCCATCACGCGGTTGTTGAACCGGCTTTCTTCTGCCATGAAACACATAATATGGCTTTCGATGGATGCATCGATGGTAGAAGTGAGCAGGCTGGCATTTTGTTGCGATACGGCCTGGATCCAATCAGCAACAAGCCGCCAGTCGCCACCGCCGTGGCCTTCATTTTTATAGTTCTCTACATCGAGCACTTTGCTCTCGTATTTTTTGGATTTGTCCGTACGGAAATCCCAAACGGTGAACTGATCCATATCGCCTTCGATATAGCCCTGGCTACCCATTACGCGGGTGCGTCGTCCACCCCACGGTGTAAAGGCTTCCATATTGAAGGTGGCCGTTACTTCTTTATCAAAAAGAATATTGGTGGTATAATGATCGCATTGATCGTTGTCCATGCGGTACACGCAACGGCCATAGTCTGTTGTGCGCAGATAATCGAGAATGGCGTCGCCTTGTTTGGACTTGTCTTCGGGTAAATCGAATACGTAGGTACGGTGGCGTTTGCGGTGATAAATTTTAAGTGCGGAATAAGGGCAACTGCCTTCCACGGCACAGCCATCGGTGCAGCGTTCGGTGCTGCCTTCGGGAGCATTCGATTTTTTAAACCACTTCAGCGAGCCGAAAGCCTGGATGCGTTTGGAATCCGTACCCAGCATCCATTTGATGATATCGAGGTCGTGACAGGATTTTGCCAGGATGATGGGCGTTGTTTGTTTGCTGTTATGCCAGTTGCCGCGCACGTAGGAGTGCGCCATATGTGTATGTTCGATCGGCTCGAAGTGCTGCAGGCTCACGATATCGCCGATGGCACCGCTTTGCATAAGATCGCGGAGTTTAACGAAATAAGGAGCATAGCGCAACACATGACAAACAGCTACAATGCGATTGGTTTTGTGGGCGAGTTCGAGAATATCGCGGCATTCCTGTTCTGACGGAGAAATGGGTTTCTCCAATAAGATATCATAACCCATTTTCAGCGCGGCCATGCAGGGGCCGTAGTGCAACTGATCGGGTGTGGAAATGATAACAGCGTCGGCAAACTTGGGTTGTTTGAACACATCTTCCCAGGTTTTGAAACGCTTATCGTTGGAAATTTTATGTTTTCGTGCATAGCGTTCATTGCGGAGCGGGATGGGCTCAGCTACGCCGACGATATCGAGTTGATCGGGAAATTCGAGTCCATAATCACCATAAACGTTTCCGCGGGCACCGGCACCAAGTGTGATAGCGGTAACCGGCCGGGCGGGCGTTTTGTGGCGTTTGTCGTTGGGAAGGATCAATGGCTCACCGGTTTCATTCTTCCCCCACAGCGAAAACGGAAAAAAAGTTCCCCCTACTGTAATACCCAATGCTTTCAGAATGTTGCGGCGCGACCATCGGTACGAAGACATAGTGGATTAGTTTTTGCGTGAGAATGTGAGAATATACTGTGTCCAAGAATTATACCCTTTGGCAGGTTTGTGGAAGAAAAGTTGTGTTATAAAGTTATCAAACAGCCGGTAATAAGTAATAAGTTATAAGTTTTAAGTACTAGTTAAGCAGTCGTCTACGTAAAGGCCGGTCAATAAATAATGTATGGCGATCCGTTATTATCAAACAGGCTGTTTCAGACTTATAACTTAATACTTACAACTTATAACCCATTGCGCCTTAGGCACAATGCGCTGAAAGCCGCTACCATACAGTAATAACGATCTTTTCACTTGTCGCCCCCACTTAATTGATGTACCTTTGCCGCTCGAAAAGCAGACAGGCCCCGCCGCTAACCCGGTAAACCCCGGCCAGATAAGCACAACATTATGGAAATCAGAAACATAGCAATTATTGCCCACGTTGACCACGGCAAAACCACCCTGGTTGACAAAATCCTGCACGCGACGAAGGTATTCCGCGACAACCAGGACACCGGAGAGCTGATCATGGATAACAACGACCTGGAAAGGGAACGTGGCATTACCATTTTCAGTAAAAACGCAGCGGTTACCTACAACGGCGTAAAAATTAACGTTATCGACACCCCTGGTCACGCCGACTTTGGTGGTGAAGTAGAACGTGTATTGAAAATGGCCGATGGTGTTTGCCTGCTCGTCGATGCTTTTGAAGGCCCCATGCCTCAAACACGCTTCGTACTGCAAAAAGCATTGCAGCTCAACCTGAAACCCATTGTAATTATCAATAAAGTGGACAAGCCCAACTGCCGTCCCGACGAAGTGCATGACGCAGTTTTCGAACTGTTCTTCAACCTCGACGCTACGGAAGAGCAACTGGATTTCCCTACTTATTATGGTTCCGGTAAAAACGGCTGGTTCAACGATTCGCTGACCCAGATCGACAATATCAACCCGCTTCTCGACGGCATCCTGAAATATGTACCCGCTCCTAAAGTACAGGAAGGTAACCTGCAATTGCAGATCACTTCCCTTGACTACTCTTCTTTCCTCGGCCGTATCGCCGTAGGTAAAGTAAGCCGCGGTTCCATTAAAGAAGGTCAGCCTATCTCCCTGATGCAGACAGACGGCTCTATCCGCAAAACGCGTGTAAGAGAACTGTATGTATTCGAAGGCATGGGTAAGAAAAAAGTATCAGAAGTATTGTCAGGAGACCTTTGTGCCGTTGTAGGTATTGAAGACTTCAACATCGGTGATACCATCGCCGATGCGGAAAATCCTGAAGCATTGCCCGTAATCAGCGTGGACGAGCCAACGATGAACATGTTGTTCTCCGTGAACAACTCTCCCTTCTTCGGCAGAGACGGTAAATTCGTTACCTCCCGCCACCTGCGTGACCGCCTGATGAAAGAAACCGAGAAAAACCTCGCCCTGCGTGTGGTAGATAGTGAAGAAGGCGATAGCCTCGTGGTATATGGCCGGGGTATTCTTCACCTCGGTGTATTGATCGAAACCATGCGCCGCGAAGGTTATGAACTCACTGTAGGTCAGCCACAGGTGATCATCAAAGAGATCGACGGTAAAAAATGTGAACCATACGAGAACCTGGTAGTAGACGTTCCACAGGAATTTGCTTCCAAGGTAATCGACCTCGTAAGCCGCAAAAAAGGCGAAATGCTGGTGATGGAAACAAAAGGTGAAATGCAACACCTGGAGTTCGACATCCCTTCACGCGGTCTGATCGGCCTGCGTACACAAATGCTCACTGCCACCACCGGCGAAGCCGTAATGGCCCACCGTTTCAGCGAATACAAACCTTGGAAAGGTCCCATCCCCGGACGTAATAACGGTGTATTGGTTTCCAAGAATACAGATAAAACAACCGGTTACTCGATCGATAAACTGCAGGACCGTGGTACGTTCTTCGTAGATCCGGGTGAAGAGGTTTATATAGGCCAGATCATCGCCGAGAACATCAAACCCGGTGACCTGATCGTAAATGCTACGGAAGCGAAAAAGCTCACGAACCACCGTGCAAGCGGTAGTGATGATGCTACCAACATCGCCCCCAAAACGCTCATGACCCTCGAAGAATGCATGGAGTATATCCAGCAGGACGAGTGCATCGAAGTAACGCCCAATTTCATCCGGATGCGTAAAGTGATCCTCGATGAGAACGAGCGTTCCAAACAAGCGAAAAGAATGGGCGCCGAGGCGCTGTGAGGAAGTTATAAGTAGTAAGTATTACTTCTGAATATGAAAGCCGCATCTGAACGATGCGGCTTTTTTGTCTTCGTACCAGGGCTCGTGCACATACGAACCGCGAATGCCCTGTTCGCTGATTCATCCATTCACAATTCACTATTCACTATTCACGTTTTAATTTTTACTTTTATGTATGTGTGGAATTGCCGGCATACTTTCCTCTTCTGGCCATTATTCGCTGGAGCAACTGCAACGCATGACGAAAGCCATTGCGCATCGCGGTCCCGACGGAGAAAGTCACTGGCAGAACGCCGACAGAAGCGTGCTGCTCGGCCACCGCAGGCTGGCCATCATCGACCTCAGCGCCGCCGCCGCACAACCCATGCAACGCCGCGAGGATGAAGCACAGGACCTCGTGATTGTTTACAACGGCGAAATCTATAATTATAAAGAAATCCGCCAAACACTTTTACAAAAAGGCCATCACTTTGCCACGCAATCCGACACCGAAGTGATCCTCGCCGCTTACCAGGAATACGGCGCCGCCTGCGTCGATCATTTCGATGGCATGTTTGCCTTCGCTATCTGGGACGGCGAACTACAGGAGCTTTTTGCCGCACGCGACCGCTTCGGAGAAAAACCTTTCTTCTATCATTTCCACAACGGCGCTTTTTTGTTCGCCTCCGAAATGAAAGCACTCTGGGCGGCCGGCGTTCCGCGCGAGCACAACCGCAAAATGCTTTTCAACTTCCTCACCATCGGGTATACGGGCAATCCCGCCGATCCGGGGGAAACATTTTATACCAATATCCGCAAATTACCCGCCGCCAGTTGCCTGTACTATAAACCAGGTTCTGCCGAGCCGGTCATTGAAAAATATTGGGAGATCGACAGCAATGAGCAGCAAAAGATCAGTGACAACGATGCATTGGAGAAATTTGATCAATTGCTCCGCCAATCCGTAAACAGACGGCTTCGAAGTGATGTGCGAATCGGCACTTCGCTGAGTGGCGGACTCGATAGTTCCACTATCGCCGCACTTATTCATGCAGAAAATTATCCCGGGCTCACGGCTTTCACAGCTACATTTCCGGGGTTCGAGCGCGACGAATCGGCGCATGCGCAACAGGTCTGTCATCAATTCGGACTCGCTCATCAGACCATTACACCCGATGCCGAATCGCTGGAGCGTGAATGGGAACGGCTTTGTTATCACCAGGAAGAACCATTCGGCTCGTCAAGCATTTTTGCGCAATTCAGCGTATATGGATTGGCCGCTCAGCATGAGACCAAAGTATTGATCGATGGACAAGGCGCCGACGAATTGCTCGCCGGTTACCCGCGTTATTATAAATGGTACTGGCAGGAACTTTTCCGGAAAAGAAAATTGTGGCGGAGCGGAGAACTGAATGCTGCAAGGGAAAAAGGTATCAACGAGCCATTTGGCTTTCGCAATATTGTCGCAGCTTTATTCCCGGATATAGCCGCTGTATTGTTAGAACAACAGTATTTATTACACGCATTGAAACAAAAAGACCTCACGCGCGAATTTGTAAAACTGCAAAGCCAGGAAGCTTATTACACTACGCCGGAGATCTTCACCCTGAACGGAGCTTTGCATTTTAATGCTTTTACCAATGGCCTCGAAGAACTGTTGCGCTATGCAGACCGCAACAGCATGGCGCATGGGATCGAAGTAAGATTGCCTTTTTTAAGTCATGAACTTGCGGAGTTTTTGTTCATGCTGCCTTCGGATTTTAAAATCAGGAAAGGGTGGAGCAAATGGTTGCTTCGCGAGTCCATGAAAGATATTTTGCCGGAGGCCATCACCTGGCGCAAAGACAAAACGGGCTTTGAACCTCCGCAAAAAAAATGGATGAGCGCGCCTTCCATGACAACACTCATCCACGAAGCAAAAAATACACTCGTTAAAGAAAAAATCCTGCGGTCATCTGTTCTCCACAAGCCGGTAAAAGCGACGGCTGCCCACGATCCCGGCAATTATGACTGGAGATACCTTGCTGCCGCCACTTTTATAAGTCAAAAGTAAAAATTCAAAAGTCAAAAGTTGGCTTACTGATAGTTAGCTATCTCCTGAAAATTTTTGACTTTTTACTTTTGAATTTTGACTTTACTTATCTCCGCGATTGAACTTATTAACCAGTTCCAGTCTTCCGTATACATCTGACTTCACGATATACCATTTGTTTTCGTCTTTCAGGTTGATCACAAAGCCGATTTCAGAATCTTCGGTTGTTTCCGTTACGGAAGCAATCTCACGACCGGGATATTTTTTGTTCAATTTGGTCTTGATGGCAGGGAGCAAACGGCTGCCGTCGTAATAACGGATCGTTTTCAACAGCGTGCCTTGCGCATCATACTGAGCGCGCATCTGCACATCATCCTGGCGGAAGCTTGCCTGGTAAACATCTTTGTATTCGTGCCAGGTAACTTCCTGCGCATTGGTGAAACTTTCTTTGAAAGCTTTCAATATTTTTTCATTTACTTCTGAAGGCTTGCCGGCAGGCAATGGAGCGGCGAAAGTAAAACAGGTCATCAACAGGGCGGCAACTAAGCTAAGCGTTTTCATAACTAATATTTTTTTGTATGACAGGGAGGTTTTGACACAGCTAAAATAGCTTCGTTGAAAGGCGAAGTCAATGCGTTTATAGATCATTGGTAAGCGGAAAATGTTACAGGTGTATTCGTTAAATTATCTTAAATCGATCTGAAACCATTTTATCAATGATTGAAAAAGTAAACCCGAAGTACGAAGCATGGTTATATTTCTGTGACCAGGGCGATTAAGGATTTGTTAAAGGAATTTGTACGAGGATGAGTGGTAAACACGCTACAGGAGCCAGTTCCATGAATACTGATTTATTTCCCTGATCTTTGCCATTCTGTTTTACCGTAAATGAATTATCATGAAAAAATTAGGTACTAAATACATTCACGCAGGTGCTAATCCCGACCCGTCAACCGGTGCTATCATGACTCCTATTTTCCAGACATCGACGTATGTACAGGAGTCACCGGGCGTGAATAAAGGTTTTGAGTATGCGCGTTCGCAGAATCCTACACGCCAGGCGCTGGAAGAAGCATTGGCGGTGATTGAAAACGGAAAATTTGGCCTCGCGTTCAGCAGCGGTGTTGCCGCTACCGACGCAGTGATCAAGCTGCTCGTACCCGGTGATGAAGTGATTGCCGCTGCCGATATGTACGGCGGCACCTATCGCCTGTTTACCAAAGTGTTTGAAAAATTCGGCATTGTGTTTCGTTATGTCGACACCACCGATGTAGCTGCAGTAAAAGCAGCCATTACACCAAAAACAAAACTCATCTGGCTGGAAACACCTACCAATCCGCTGATGAATATTACCGATATCGCTGCCATTGCGGCCATATCAAAAGAGGCAGGCACCATTCTCTGCGTTGACAACACCTTTGCTTCTCCTTACCTGCAGAATCCGCTCGACCTCGGCGCCGATATCGTTATGCATTCCGCCACCAAATACCTCGGCGGACACAGCGATGTGATACAGGGCGCACTCGTGATCAACGACCAGGCATTGCGCGACCAGCTCTATTTCATTCAAAAAAGTTGCGGGGCCGTTCCCGGACCGATGGATTGCTTCCTCGTGCTGCGTGGGATCAAAACATTGCACCTCCGTATGCAGCAACATTGTATCAATGGTGAAAAAATTGCGCACTGGCTTCGTGCACATCCCGGTGTAAGCAAAGTGTACTGGCCGGGCTTTGAGGACCAGCCGGGTTATGCCATTGCTAAAAAACAAATGCGCGGATTTGGCGGCATGATCAGTTTCGAATTAAAGAAAGAAGGTGTGGAAGAAGTGAACCGCGTGCTCAGCTCTACCAAACTTTTTTCGCTGGCGGAAAGCCTGGGTGGTGTGGAATCGCTGATCAATCATCCGGCAACCATGACGCACGCATCTATTCCGCGGGAAGAACGTATCAAGAACGGATTAAGTGATTCACTGATCCGCCTGAGCGTTGGGGTGGAAGATGCGGAAGATCTCATCGAAGACCTGAAGCAGGCCATCGGTTAATAATCTGGCATTGTATCTGCCTTAAAAAAGGTATAAGACATGAAATTTCCTCACAATTAAATCGGATGCCATGTTATACCTTATTGCGATAATATTGATAATCGGCTGGCTTTTAGGATTTTTTGTTTTCTCTGCCGGTAGTCTGATCCACATACTGCTGGTGATCGCGATCATCGCTATCCTGTTGCGTCTTATCCGCGGCAGCAGCCCTGTGTAACCGTGTAGATTTTTTGCACCACCACTAAAAGCCCTGAACTTTTTTATAAACCGTTGCAGTTACCTGCGGCGGTTTATTTTTGTACCATGACCGAGCAAAAGCTGAAAGAATTCCTGGATAAGAAAGTGGATGAATATAACCGTCCTTCTTTTATCGCGGCGGACCCTGTGCTCATTCCCCATTTATTTACCAAAAAACAAGATCAGGAAATAGCTGGTTTCTTTGCGGCTACTTTCGCCTGGGGCAACCGCACCACGATTATCAACAAAAGCAGGGAATTACTTTCACTCATGGAGATGCAGCCGCACAGTTTCTGTCTGCATGCAGGTCCCGCTGAGCTCAAAAAACTACTTTCTTTTAAACACCGCACTTTCAATCCTACCGATCTGCTTTATTTCAT
Organism: uncultured Sphingobacteriales bacterium; assembly: GCA_937888905.1. Classification (GTDB taxonomy): domain Bacteria; phylum Bacteroidota; class Bacteroidia; order Chitinophagales; family Chitinophagaceae; genus Terrimonas. Next base: position 310,850 of record CALATA010000022.1, on the reverse strand, counting down.
CGACTTCTTCCGCCATCATTATCACCGGTATGATTCGCTGGAAGCCGCATTCACCATGCATGGTAAAACGGTGGAAGAGATGCTGACCGGTTTTTATCACTATTTTTTTTCATTGGAAGATGCACCACCGCGTACCCGTAAACATGTTGCCTCGCCTGAACGCGGTTCCACCTGCAAACGACTCAATATGTTTCTCCGCTGGATGGTCAGGCATGATGACCGCGGGGTCGATCTCGGCATCTGGCGTTCAATCAGTCCTTCGGAACTTATCTGCCCCATCGATCTGCATGTGGGACGGGTAGCGAGAAAGTTCCGGTTGCTGGAGCGTAAACAAACCGACTGGCTTGCAGCGCTGGAACTCACGGAGCGTCTCCGAAGATTCGATCCGCAAGATCCGGCTCGCTACGATTTTGCACTGTTTGCGCTCGGCATTCTCGAACACTTTTAATCCCACAGGAAGAAACGGTTGCCCGATGGTTTCTTCTTCATCATCGAAGGTCTTATGTTGTAGGTGAACGTTGCCAGCAGGTAACGTCCCAGTACATTATTGCTGCTGGTTGTGATCATGTTGCGGTTAGTCTGTACCCAGATATTGGTGTTGCGGTTGAGGATGTCCTGCACACCAATCTTCAGCACGCCCGCATCGCCGGGCAAAAAGGTAAAGTTGACAGCAGCGTTCCAGCGCAATACATCTTTAGGCAATCCACCACCGATAGAACTGTTGTAGCTGTAATTGAGCGCATTCTCGAAAAATACATGCTTGGGCCAGCGAACGGTCAGTTGGTTTTCCCACCAGTGGGCAACTACCGATATTTCCCTGAATGCCTCGTTGGTATTTCTTACGCGCTGGTAGTTGATAGAATAACTGGAATTGAATTCCACCTTATCGTTGAAGTTCAGGTTGATCCCGGACCAACTCGACATGTTGAGGTTGCGCTGCCAGCTGGCTTCTTCATTGAACATGAAACGGTTCTTACCAACTTGTCCCCAGGCACCGGTGTTCCAGGAAAACGTAAATCGCTGGCTGTATTTATATTGTTTTGAAACGTTGAAATTGATGCTGGCATTTTGTGAGCCATCTGCGTTCATCGGCGTAGTGGTCTGCACACCTTTGTCGTCTACCTGTACGTGCTGTACAAAATCGTTATTGGTTAATGATGCCGTAGTATAGAAGTTGAAGTACAGGTTACGTTTTGCATCGTTGGTATAGCCGCTGAACTGTACGGAATGCCTGTCGGACGGCTGCAGCGATGTATTACCGCGGGTAATAAAGTAGGGATTGCTATTATCCGTTACAGGCAGCAGATACATATAACCGGGCAATACCACGTCGCGCGTATAGCTCAGGTTAAGTTGCTTGTAAACCACTGCGAGGCTTGGCAACAGATCCGTTCTTCTCTGCACAACCGGCGATACGCCTTGGAGCCTGTTGTTGATATTCTGCCATTGCAGACGGGCGGCCGGTGTAATGGTTAATCCTTTGATCTTAAACTCAAGTCCGGATGATACCACCACACGATTGTTCTCACGGTTGAAATCATTAGTCAGCGTTTCATTCGGCACTTCGAATTTCCCGTCGCTGTCTTTATTCAGGGTGCGCACACCGTTGCCTACCTTCTCATATTCGTATCGGACAGAGTTGCGGGAGATCAGCCATTTGGTAATGGGCTCACTGTATCCGGCTATAAACTGTGTAGTTGTGCTCGGCATGCGTTGCAGACGCAATTGCGAATACGCACTGTCATAAAGGATAGGATACAAATAGCGTGTTTCAGATTCGGTAAGGAAATCGGTGAATTTGTTATTTATATCGAGGAAGTTGGTAAACACAAGCCGGCGGTTGGCTTTTTTCCTCGACAGCCGCACAATGTTGACCATGTGCTTGTAGTAATAAGTATTATTGAGGTTGTTCTGATAAATATTGCCGGAACTCAGGGGGCCGAGTTTATTATTATCGCTGGAGATGGCACTGATGCGGTCTTCATCCGTTTTACCGATCATATAACTCGCGTTGGCAAGGATTGTGGTAACGGAATCGGGTTTCAGCCTTGCACCCACGCCAAAGTTGTGTGCATTGGTCACCACATCACCGGTAATGCGGTTGTTGTTGGTAATAACAGTATCGCCGGAGAACTGCTGGCTATTGATCGTGTTGATACGGTCGACTACCACATTTCCAAAAAAGTATTGTGCGAAAATGGATTGTTTGGAATTGGGCGAATGGTTGAGGTTAAAACCTGCGCCCTTGCTCGTACTGATACCGCCGTAGCTGGTGAGGCCACCAAAACTTACACCGTTGAGGTTGATCCCGCTTCCTGCGTTGTTGCGCCAAATACTGGTACTGTTACTGCCCATAAGTCCGCGTGATCGGTCGAGGCCACCGGTCTGCATCAGTTCGGAATAGCTGAAACCCGGACGATTAAGGTTATTGGCGTAGCCGAGTATACTCACCTGCAACGTATCGCGGTAAATATTGGCAATGCCCCCTGCTTCATACCGCGACTCGGTACCGGCGCCGGCATATACTTTTCCGAACCACCCTTTCTTTACCCCTTTCTTCAGTGTGATGTTGATCACTTTGCCAACGTTATTAATATTATCGTCGCCATTGCGCAGCATTTCATCTTTGTCGTCCGCTACCTGCACTTTATCGATTACGTTGGCGGGCAGATTGCGGGTGGCCATCTTCGGATCGTCGCCGAAGAACGCTTTACCATCTACCAGCAGGCGGTTAACGGGTTTGCCGTTGACGGTGATATTACCGTCGGCGTCTACCTGAACACCGGGCAATTTTTTCAGGAGATCTTCAACCAGTGCGTTGGGCAATGTTTTAAATGCCGATGCATTAAACTCGATCGTATCTTTTTTGATCGTCACGGGCGGGCGTTCCGACACCACCAGTACTTCGTCCAGTGAAGTGGCATTGGGTTCGAGGTAAACATTTCCCAGATCGATAACGGGTGTATCGGAAGTGGCGGTGAATTCGTGGCGGTAAACGCCGTAACCGGAAAATGAGACCACCATGCGCAGCGGGATACCGAGTGGCAGGCCGGGCACGCGAAAATCGCCGTCCGGTGAACTGAGGCGATAGGTGACAATAGCCGTATCCGCCGCTTTGAAAACGGTAACGGTGGCCAGTGCGAGTGGCTGTTTATTGGCCGAATCGAGGAGCTTGCCTTTAACGGAGCCCTGGGAAAATGCGGACAGGGAAAACGATGTAACTAACAGAAATAGAAGCAGTTTCTTAAACATTGGGTTGGTTTTGCTCGTGCAAATTACGAGAATATTCGTAATAAGAAATGGTTCGTACTTCCTTTAACATTTTCTTTACGCCGGCGTGAATCGTATTTTTAATCCTATGTCCGAAACAGCCGCTCTTATTCACCTGGCCGAGCAGGTAGCCCAACAGCCTGCCAGCGACGATTTAAACCGCCTTACGGAGCAGATCAGGCAATTGATCAACGAAGACTTTAATGCGCTGGTCAGCCTGCTGTACCGCCAGGACGTGAGCGAGCACAAATTAAGAGCGCTGCTGGCCGGGCAGCCCGAAGCGGACTCCGCCGTACTGATCACCGGGCTGCTGGTGGAGAGAATGGCGCAAAAAATAAAATCCCGCCAGGCTTTCAGCCGGCGGGATCCTTCTATTCCCGATGAGGAGAAATGGTAAGTTTATTTTTTCCCAAACATTAATTCCTTCACTTTTTCCTTGTCTTCTTTTTCTTTTTTGAGGTCGAACATTGTACCGAATACATGATCCCACAGAGTCGAACTCACTCCAAATCCATTGTGTTCGTTTTTGTAATGATGCAGATGGTGATTGCGCCACAGACCTTTCATCCATTTAAACGGCGGATTCCAGGCATGGATAGCGTAGTGCATCGTGCCATACATCAGGTATCCCAGCATAAAACCGGGGAAGAACATCAGCGAATTGTTGCCAATAACCAGGTACATCAGCCCCAGGATGGTGCTGGAGATGATCAGGCTGGGCACGGGTGGCATGAACAGGCGCTGCTTATCACGCGGATAATGGTGGTGATTGCCATGCAAGGTATAGATGAATTTCTGCATGCGCGTATTATCGCTTACCCAGTGAAACAGGAACCTGTGTGCAAGGTATTCAAAGAATGACCAGAAGAGAATGCCTCCAAAGAACGTGAGGAATACGCGCCCTGCACTGTAATGCAATGTTGCATTGCTGTAATACAACATATAAATGATCACAGGAGTATACATTCCCCAGATCACCAGTGGATGTGTTTTTGTCAGCATCTCGAGGTAATCGTTCTTGAACAACCTGGCCTGCCCCTTATTGTGAATCTTTTCGAATTGCATGCGGCAAAGATACTTTGATTTTTGCATCAGCGGAGCGCAGCAAAAACCCTGATTTTTTTTCAATGGAAACTTTAACGAATAACCTGGTGTCATTTCAGCAGCTCGTCAACCCGCTGAAAATCATATCCTCTTTTTTTCAGATATTCCAGCAGCGCGGGCAGTAAACGGTAAAATTTATCCTTACGCGCCGGATCCGTACCTAAATGAAGCAGTAATATAAATCCATTGAGGCCCGAAGCGGACTCTTTTTCATAGCGCACTACCTGGTCATAGATGGCCTGGCTGCCAAGGTAATTGGATAACGCCGGCCAGGTATAATCCGCATTACTCCTTGTACCGGGCGTGAAATTAATCAATTGTATCCCCGTTTTTTTTGCCCAGGCCGCAATGCTGTCGTTGTGCCACTCATAAGGTGGCAAAAAGAAGCCCGCATCTTCGCGGCGGATCCCGTAAGCAGCCATTATTTCGTAATTTTTCTTCAGGTCTGCGGAAAATTGTTCTTCCGTCACCAGCAGGCTGTCGCGATCATCCCAACTGCAATAAAGCAGGTGTTTGTCTGAGTGCGGACCAAGATAATGGCCACCACGTTTCAGTTGCTGCACCGCTGTTTCATGTTTCCGGTAAAAATTTCCGGTCAGAAAAAACGAGGCTTTTATTTTTTTATCCGCCAGTGCTTTTGTGATGGCAGCCGTGCCATCGGCAAATTCATCGGCGGTAAAGACCAATGCAAGTTTCTTTGTGCGCGTATCGCCGCGGGTAATAGCGCCATAGGTCATTGTCTTGTTAGCCGCCAGATGTGCGGGCATTTTGACCGCCTCGCGCGATGCCAGCAGGTACACCAGAGAAGCCGTTCCATCCATCGTTGGTTCATTGGTACTGTAGTCGCCATAATCATCATGATAAACAGCCAGGTCGCTCTGGAAGGACGCATACTCATCTTCGTCCTGCAGTTTTATACCAATCAGGCTTTTGTAAATTGATGTATACACCGGTCCGTCGACCAGGCCGCCATCGATCGGATATTTTTTTAAATGCGTAAACGCAGAGTGCGGGTCAACCGGTGTGTCGCCCTGTGCAGGCAGTCCGTATACCATGCTTGTGCCCCACGGGTTGCAACCAAACAACCAATCGATATTGGCCTGTTCGAATGCAGCATAGCGATTATCACCACTCAGGGTCCTGTACCAGAAACATTGAATGGCAAAAGCGGCGGTAAGATTGTTACTGCACCAGATAAAGGGAACACCGCGGTAGAAAGCGTTTTGTTCCGCCTTGCCCCAAACCTTGTCAATGCCTGTACGATAAAAATCCATCAGCATATCCGCTCTTTTTTGCCAATAGACCGCTTCTGCTCCTTTGGCTTTGGCCGCACGTTGACGAAGCAGGCGCGTCAATTCATAATGACCGGTATTGATAAACGGATACCATTGATAATGCGCGGCCGTATCTGCACCAAGCCACGGCGTGATTGGTTCATTGATCGCATAGGCAACGGCTCGGTCAAGCATATCATCCACGGCTTTTTGGTTCTCCGTCCATAGCATTCCTGCCAATGCCGCACCGGCCATTTCCATGTCATCTGTCCAGTTTTCTTCGGCATAGATATAAGGCGCTTTGACGGAAACGGTCTGCGTTACGCCCGGCTTCTTCAAGGCAAAACGGAAAGCGCCGGTGGCTTTTGCGTAACTTTTTTCAGCCGTTTCCACATGGATGCCGGACTGATAGGCCAATGCAAATGCCGCCGCGATCTTGGCAGCCGTAGAGCTGGTACCGGTTGTTTTATTCCATCCTTTTCCCTGCTGCTGCGATTCGCCGGTGATGCGATAGACCGGCCGTTGATAGCCTTTTCCGTATTGACTATCTTCTTTCGGTATACGCATGCTGATGTGATCGCGGTCGTCGGCTACCTGGTTGTACATGGTATCGCCTCCGGGATACATGCGGTTCAGCCATTCCATTCCCCATCTTGCCTCGTCGATCACATCGGGCTGGCCATTACCGCCAGGGCGTCCGTTGGCCAGGTGTTTATCCGTGAATACCGCCGGAAAGTCGCGGCCGGCGAGCAACAGGTGATGGGTGGCATTGGCGGAGGTGGTTACATATTGGAGATAGTCACTCGCATCATGCCAGCCGCCGCGCGCGTCCGCATAACTGCTGTCGGGAATATTTTGTCCATAGCGCACATAGCCGTCCTGCGTGTGGCAACTGTCGTTCAGAAAGGGATTGAAGCCGCAACGTTGCTGCCGCATATACCGCAGACAGAAGTCTGCCGCCCCTTTGTACACATTTGCATCGATGGAAAAAACGGCAGAGCGTGTATCGCCTGCCTGCAAATAATAGCTGCCGGATTTTTTATAAAAAGAAAAATCGAATCGCGCTGTGTGGCGGAACGGACCGTATGCGCCGAAGGGCTGTGTTTTTCCTTTCGTCACTTCGGCACCGGTTTTCGCGTCATGTAACGACCACTCCGAAGGAACATTGCCGTTTTTGGCACACCAGACAGCGCCCTTCGGCAGATCGGGCAGATAGCCCAGTTGATTGATCCGTATCCAGCTTTGCTGTGCTTCCGCAACGGCGGCAAACAGCAGGCAAAACAAAAGAGAAAAGATTTTCATACACAAGCAGCTTTGGTTAGTCATAGGTAAACTTCCAGCTCTTCAGATCGGGCTGGTGTTTACGCGGACGTTTCAATTCATGGTTATAAATGATGTTGCCAACTTCTTTGAAAAACGGGTAACCTGTTTCGTCGTATTCGTATTTATTATCGTTGAGCACGCCGTCTTTGTTTACATAAATATTCCCCGAGAGCATGAACTCCACGTTGTTTTTAAAGTCCACGATATAACATACATCTGTCAGGAAGCCGTAGCTCCAGCCGGTTTTGTTGAACGAGCGGATATAGGGCGGAATTTTTCCCTTGCCGGCCCGGAAGAAAAAGAATTTGGTATAGCTGTCGAAAAATTCGGTGGTGTCATATCTGGGAAAATGGCTTTCCGAAGGCAATTCGGACATATAGCGATACAGAAACTGATAATCGTCTTCCGTGAGATCGAAGCGTTGCTTCGCATGAACGGAAGAGGGGAATAAAACCGATTGTAATAATTGTTGCAAATCTGCCAGCGGGGCATTGTTATGCGTGGTGAAATCCATCGGTTCGCCGATCAGTTTTTCGTCGCGGTCGTAATAGGCGCGGCCGATCAGGTTGCGTTGACTGAAGTCGAAGTTGAACGCACTTTTGGCGGCAGGTTGTGCATACAAAAGTTTTCCCTTTTCATCTAAAAAGCGTACGGGATTGGTTAAGCGGTTCTCTTCTTCGTTCATCCGTACGAACCGGCGCGTAATGCGCGTATCCTTGTAGCCTTTTTTATGTAACGTTTCATTGATGTATTGCTGACCCAGGAATTCATATAACCGGTTATAGGCATCGTTATCACTTACCAGGAATATTTTGCGGATGTATTGGGCGATGGATGGCAGTCCGTTTTTGGCGGAAGTGTCGGTGAGTACGGTCGTTTGCGGAGGTGCGGCACTGTCGGTGAGCATCGTTGTGTACTTCCCGATGCCGGCCTTTTTGAGACGGTTTAATTTTTCCAGGGAAAGAAAAGCAAGTGGCATCTTGACCGTCGAGGCCGGATTGAAATAGCGGTCTTTGTCTACGTTGAGGTAGTAATGTGTAAACGAAGGTTTATTGTTTTTATCGCGGTCGATGCGGGTATAAATGAGTTGATAGCGGAACGTGTCAGGCTGTGCCAGTACGGATTTCAAGGCCGGCGATGCGTTTTCTTCCAGCAGTTGGCGCAGCCAGGGCGAGTCGGGAATTTGAGCATGCATGGTATAAAAAGAAAAGAGGAATGACAGTAAAACGGCCAGGCGTATCATTGGCAAAAGATACAACTCTTCAGGTAAAAAAGGGTGCCGGGCGCAGTAGGCTGCTCATTTCCCATTAACTTGCGGCAAATATTTGCCGATGAAACTGGTCTCCTACCTGAAAGATGAACGCGAACAATTGGGCGTGCTGGTGAACAACCTTGTATATGATATGGAAGTATTGCACCCCGATCTTCCCAACAGTATGAATATGTTCCTTACTTACTGGGACGAGAGTTTTCACATTGCGCAGGCGGGAGAGCTGATGTTGCGTGAAGGAACGCGTACCAGCAACCGCGGCATTCCCGTGGATCAGTTGCAGTTGCTGGCACCCGTGCCGTTTCCTGCAAGCTGCCGCGACGGTTATGCTTTTCGTCAGCACGTGGCCGCTGCGCGCCGCAACCGCAAAGTGGACATGATCCCCGAATTCGATCAATACCCCATTTTCTATTTTACCAATCATCACGGCATACAGGGTCCCGGTGAACTCCGTGCCATGCCCGATCATTTTGAAAAGCTCGACTTCGAACTGGAAGCGGCGATTGTTATCTGCCGCCATGGCCGTAACATTCCTGCCGAACGTGCCGACGAATACATTGGCGGGATCATGATCATGAACGACATGAGCGCAAGACGTCTTCAAATGGAAGAAATGTTGCTGAACCTTGGCCCCGCCAAAGGCAAAGACTTTTCTACCGTTATCGGCCCCTGGCTGGTAACGCTGGATGAATTGCAGGCCTTTGAAATTCCTGCCAAAGAAAATCATACCGGCAAAAGCTGGAACCTGAAGATGAAATGCTGGGTAAATGGTGTTCAGGTGAGCGAAGGTAATCTTGGTGATATGGACTGGACCTTTGCAGAGATTATCGAGCGCGCCTCTTATGGCGTGGATCTGTATCCCGGCGACGTGATCGGCAGTGGTACCGTCGGCACCGGATGTTTCCTCGAGCTCAACGGCACGGGCAAACTGAACGACCCGAATTACCAGGAACAATGGTTGCAGGCAAATGATAAAGTGGAGATGGCCATCGATCAACTGGGACATTTATCCAATACCATCGTAGCCGAAGATTCCAGTTGGAGCATCCTGGCACAAAAGAAAACACCTGCAACAGAGTAAGTAAAAAATACTTTGTATGAAAAAAGCTATCCTGACCATTGTATTACTGGCACTGTCCAATACATTCATGACATTGGCCTGGTACGGACACCTCAAGTTCAAGGAATATAAATGGGGGCAAAATCTCGGGCTCGTCAGCATCATCCTGATCAGTTGGGGCATTGCCTTATTTGAATATTCCCTGCAGGTGCCGGCCAACCGCATTGGTTTTTCTGAAAACGGCGGCCCGTTTAATCTGTGGCAGTTGAAAGTATTGCAGGAGGTGATCACGCTGGTGGTGTTTACGGTGTTTGTGATCGTGGTATTCAAGCAGGAAACCCTGCGCATGAATCATTTGATAGGATTTGCTTTTCTGATAGGAGCGGTGTATTTTATTTTTAAGAAATGAGCGTTAAAGGTGTAAGGTTTAAGGCGTAAGGCTTAAGGTCTAAGGTGCTCGAAGAGGACTTCGGCCATAGGTTTAGATAAGCATCCATTCACTTATTGACTATTCACGATTCACCATTCACAATTCACAATTGACCATTCAGAACTTCCGCAACTACCTGCTCGCCAAGGGCGCACTCACTGACGAACAATTCGACACAGTCAGCCATGCCATACAGGAGCGGACTGTTGCCAAAGGCACGGTGCTTTTACGGCAGGATGAAATATGCAGTGAAGTATACTTTGTAGCAAACGGTTTATTGCGTTCCTACACAGTGGATGACAATGGCCGCGAACACATCATTCAGTTTGCGCCGGAAGATAGCTGGATCAGCGACCGCAACAGTTTTCTTTTCGGTGAACCATCGCTTATTTTCATCGATACAATAGAAGAGTCGAAACTGGTGGTGTTGACGCCGGAATTTTTCCAACAGGTTTCGGCTTTTGCGGGCTTCAATACCTTTAACACAAAAGCATTGCACAACTTGGTGCGCATGCAACAGCACCGGATCAGTTTATTGATCGGCGCTTCTGCGGAGACGCGTTATATGGACTTCATTGAACGTTATCCAAGTCTTACCCTTCGCGTACCGCAATGGATGATCGCTTCTTACCTGGGCATTACGCCTGAATCGCTGAGCCGTGTACGCCGGGAACTGGCGAGAAGAAACTTCAAACCCGGATCACAATCTTCCGAGTAGCTTTTGTGCTTTTTTATAATAAGGAGATGCCTGCGGAACTTTTAACGCCTGTTCTCTGGCCGCAGTTTTTTCATTGAGGTTTTCATACGAAAGGGCTGCAAAATAAGCCGCATCACCTGCATAAACAGACGTACCGGAAGAAATGCGCGCCAAATGCGTGACCGCAGGTCCCCATGCTTTATTTCCCACATAACTCAGCCCGAGATAATAACGCGCGACAGCCGATTGTGTATCCGCCGTCACTACTTGTTCCAGTAATAAAGCCGAAGCCGCATAATCTTTATCATTGTACGCTTTGGAGGCCGCATTGAATAATGAATCGCTGTTGACACCGCGGCTTATGGTTGCTTCCATCGCCGGGAGTTCCATACCATTGTTACTGAATACACCCGACATCACCACTGCAAAGATCAAAGCAGCCGCAGCCGCCAGTCCGATCACGATCCTGCGGAAGGGTATTACTTTGGCGGCGGGCTTATTTTGCGCTGCCGCTACGGCTTTCAATGTGCTGCGGAGAGCGGGCACACCTTGTTCTGCTTTCAATCGTTTTGCAATGACGTCCTGCATTTCGCGGCGGATGGCCGTTTGCTTTTGCAGTTCCGCATTTTCGCGAAGCTCCTGTTCAAAAGCGGCTTGCCCGTCTGCGGAAAGTTGCCCGTCGAGGTAGTCCTGTATTTGGTCGAAATAATTTTCCATGACATTCTTCTATTTAAACAATGGGTGCTGGCGCGCAAGGGCTGCGAGGCCGGCCATGCATTCACTTTTCTTTTTTCGCAGATAGGCGTAGGTGAGACCGAGCGATTCGGCTACTTTTTCCTGGTGATCGCCGGACATGCAGGCTTTGATGATCTCCCGGCATTTATCGCCGAGTTGTTCCAGCAATTCCATGATCGTTGTTTCGCGCTCTTCGCGCCGGGCATACTCTCCGGCGCTGTCCCACTCCTCTTGTTTAAAAGAAGATACGTCATCAAACGACTTTGTTACCGGGCTTCTGCCGTTCTTTTTGAGCACATTCAGCCATTTTCTTTTGCAGACCAATACGAGGAAGGCTTCAAACGGGCAGGTAAGTACAAAATCACTTTCCGTGCTCATCCGGTATATATCGACAAGGGATTCCTGGAAAATGTCGGCCGCGTCTTCTTCGCTACCGCTGTTGGTAACAATCAGCCGTTTTATTTTATCTGCATATAAACGATAGATCTCCCCGATACCACGGGCATCATTTTGCTGTAAAAAAGTGATATAGCGTTGGTCCTGGTGCAAGGCAAAGAGTTAAGTCAAAATTAAAAATTCAAAAGTCAAAAGAGTGAATGTTCAGTTGTCAATTGTGAATAGAAAATGATCTGTAATAGCCGGCAATAAGTCGATCAGTAAATAACTGAATATTGATCCCGATTGGTGAAATTATTGACTTACTCACTGATTGACTTATTCACGCTCCTCACTTTTGACTTTTGACTTATTACTTATTACTTTAAAAATATTACTTATTTTTCGTAACAGCTTGAAGTATATATGCTCAGCTCTTCCAACCAGACCGTCAAAAACCTGTCAGATATGAGGAACCTGCTCCTTTTCCTGTTGTTTTCCGCAATGGCAGCACCCGCTTATGCGCAATTGCCCGCCGGAATTGATAGTACTGCCGGTTTTGAGATTGTGGCTGGCAAAGACGATTTTGAATTCAGACCCAAACTGCGGCCCCTGCAGGTTATTCCGGGTGGCAGAAGCCCATTCTATACCTATCTCTGGGATTTTGGTGACGGCCACTTCAGTACGGACTCCATGCCGCGTCACCGTTATGCATTGCCCGGAAACTATACCGTTCAATTATATGCAGTCAATAATTATGATGACGGCAAACGCCCGCCACGGCCTGTAAAACGGCAGAATGAAGTTTCTGAAGCCATGGCTTCCGTTACTTCACCCTCGAATGCAGAGAAAAATTTCTTTTCCGCCAATGGTGTATTTCAATTGGCAAAAAATACCAATGCGCTTCCGGGCGAAGACCTGTTGCTGATTGCCGGATTACGGGCGCCCCAGGGAAAAGGACACTTATTGATATTAACCAATGAAAAGATCTATGGGCCCGGTGGATTCAAACAACGCGATGCATCATCCTATTATGGAGAAAAACAATTGAACCCCGACAGTGTAGACGCCGCTAAGCTATGGGCATCGGTATCGCAGATAACGATTACGCAAAGTGGTAGTCCGCATTATAATAATCGCCAGGACCGCAAAGTGACTGCGGATGAAGCCAATCAATATTTCCGCGGGTTATTTGCGCAGTATAATACAAAGCAGGTGTATACGGTGAAAAATGAAACCGATAAACCGGCCTTCTCTTTTATTCAATATGACATTACACCGGAAATGCTGAAGGATACCAATGCCATGATTACGATCACGGGCATTTATTTTCCGGAAGATGGTGGCGATGCCTATGTACATCAGTTGGAAGTGCCGGTAGTAGCCTCGCATGATCCGAACCGGATGTCGCTGAAGCAATCGCGCATGAGCTATCGTATGATGGCAAAACGCAAAGAAATGTTGTACAAAGTGCAATTCCAGAATGATGGTGAAGGCGATGCACGCAATATCCGGTTAGAAATAGATCTGCCGGCCAACATGGATCCGTCCACATTCAGACTATTGCAGCTTTCGCCCAACTGTCCCCCGTGTTCGGATAGTATTACGCGCGGATGTTGGGAGCAAACGGTGAAGGAAGGCAAAACAATCGTATTTAATTTCCGCTGGATCAGTCTGCCGGGAACCAAAGCCAAAGACATCTCCAATGAAGACAGTACGAAGGGATTTATCCGTTTTACGGTAAAGCCGAGGAAGAAACTGCCGAACCAGGCATTCCGTGGGCGCACGGCTATTTACTTTGATAAAAACGAACCGATCATAACGAACACGGCAACGGGCAGGTTCCGTAAAAGCCTGTCGCCGATCGTATTTGCGGCGCATCAGTTAAGCATACAGGATGGGGACGTAGATAAAGAAGTCAACAGTATGCGCAGCCGGCAGGCCTGGTCGCTGGGTGTGGGATTATCACCATTGGCGCCTTATAAAAAACTATACTGGCAGGTGGAATTATACGGAGGTACGGTGCAACAGCAGACAGATTATGGGCGTGTATTCCGGCCCGGTCGTGTCACCATCGATGGTGTGGATTATAACTATGACTTCTATGAAAGAAAAGTGTCTACACGGATGCTGCGGCTTGATGTGGTACCCGTGCAATTGAGGTATAACATTGGTCACTTTGTCTCTGTGGGAGCGGGTGTGCAATGCAAGCTTGATCTGCCATTGTCGGCCGAAGAAAACAGGACCATCTATCCCTTTGTGAATGGGCAGGAGCGAAAACTTTCACAAACGGTCGAAACAGATAAAGGAGGCACGGGCCCTATACGCTTCCGTCCGTTTGCGGATATTAATATTGGTAAAATATTATTGGGACCCTGCATCGGCGCGCGTTATCAATTTGACGGCAAGCAGGGGCAGTATGTGCAGGTGTATGGCGCATGGCGGCTTTAGAAGGTGGAAGGTAAAAGGCTTAAGGTGTTAGGGTATAAGGCTATAAACCTTTTTGCATCTTTGCTCCTTATGCGTCTTTACGTGATTTTTTCGCGCAGAGGAATGAAGAATTTACCGATTGCCCATCCCCCTTTTTTTGACTTTTTACTTTTGAATTTTGACTTTTTCCCCGAGGTTTGTAGCCGAGCCAACAATATGATCATCGATTTAAGCCATCATTGATCATGTCGTCCCAACCAACCACCATCGTATGCCGAAGCGCCACCTGTTGCTGCATTTACTGCCGTGTCGTGCAGTAAATATTTTTTTCCTGTCTATTTTAGTTGGATCAACAGCGCGTGCGCAGGCACCGGCCGTCTATCCCGCAGGTGCCAAGATCAACTGGGTGCGTACTTGGGACGCTGTAGGCCCGGAGACCAACCCCGACAACCTGATCGCAAGACCCCTGACGGATGTGCGCATGGCCACGCAATACATGGATGGTGTAGGCAGACCGGTACAGACGGTGATCAAACAAGGGTCATTAATTACAGGCGGAACGGCGACGGATATCGTTAACACGATTGTTTATGATGAACTGGGCCGCGAGCAGTATCAGTTTTTACCCGCTCCTGCTAATACGACGGGTGGTAATGCGAGCGTGACGGATGGTTTGTTTACCTAGAAAGAATTAAAAAAGGAGTCGAATATCCAACTGATGACGGCTATATATCATTGCCTCTGATTACAATTATTGGTCATGAGATTGCCCATTCCTATAGTTTCCTGCTGAAAACCGGGTATCAAGATAACTTCTGGTATTTCAATCAGGCAGGAGGCAAGGTTTCGCAGGATGAGTGGTATGCTACTGTCATTGAAAATTATATCAGACTCGACCACGATATGCCTCTTAGAACGCATTATGGATATCGAACGGGGACTAATTCAACTGTATGGTTAACCGATGAAAAATCCAGAGTTATCCGTAAAACCTCAGACCTGACACTTTGGTCCGAAACAGTAAGTGATCCTGATGGAAAAAAAAGGCAGGTTCCTTATGTCCTTCGACATTATGAAATCGTTAAACCAGATAAATAATGAAACATAAGTTCATTTATATATTGGCATTGCTAATCATTGCTATTTTCGGCTTTAGATGTACTTTTTCGCAGAAAGCCTCAGCCAAAATTGTAATTAGAAAGAACTATTTTGATTCCACTAATTTCAGACTGCCGGATTCGGATACGAATAAATTTTCTCCGAATTTATTAGACGCCATTCTGAAACAAATAGATAAAGAAGATAATGCTAAATGCTTACTTCTGGAAACTGTTTCACCTCAGTATCCGATACGTGACTACGAATTGTATGACTATAGCTCGGGAAATTATTACACTGCCAACGATGGTGGAGAAATCGTATTTCGGAACGTCAAGGATACACTGGCTGATTCTGTGAGCAAAGTCAGGCTTTTAAAAGAACAGGATACAGTAGGGTTGGGTAGGCATGCAAAAGCCGTTTTAACAGATGCCGTCCGGAATGATTTTAGTTTCTTTATTGTTAATTTTATTGTTTTTGATAAAAAGTACATAACAATAAATTCCTTTTACTTACAGACATTACCATGAATTTTCTATGACCAGCCTTAGAGAAACCTTTTTTTGGCGAGAATAGGTAGTTTTAGGTTATACCGACAAGTTGCAGTTCCTGGGTAATGAAGAAGGCAGAACAAGATATGTAGCGGCTGAAGGATCAAATCCTGCGAGACTCGAATACGACTACATGATCAAGGATCACCTGGGGAATGTGCGGGTGCTGATCACCGAAGAACAGAAAGTCGACAAATACCTGATCGCTACACTCGAAGATGCCAAGATTGCGACGGAAGAAAAATACTATACCATCGATCAGGCGCAGATTGTGGATGTGAGTGTGATGGGACCCAACGCGCCTTCACCGGCCTATGATAACGATAACGGCATTGGCAACAACCCCAGCGATCCAACTTTTGAATCTACGACCAGCGAGAAGATGTACCGGGTGAACGCCGGCACCAATAAAATGGGGCTGGGCATCACGCTCAAAGTAATGGCGGGAGACAAGGTGGATGTGTTTGGAAAGAGCCATTGGTACACACCCAATACATCTGGTTCTCCGAATGTGGCACCGGTTGCCTTGGATATCTTATCGGGCTTACTGGGCGCTCCGGGCAGTGCTGCAGCCGGCAAAGCTACGGCCAGCCAGTTGAATACAATCACGGACATCACCACACCGCTGGGGGCCTTTATCAATGACCCAAGCCGGGATAATGCGAGTTACCCGCAACGCCCCAAAGCCTTTATCAACTACATCTTCTTCGACGAGCAATTTAAGATGGTGAGCGGTGGCGCCAGCCCGGTACATCGGACCGGTTTTACCAAGGATCACTTCAGTGACCTGCAAAATCTGGCTGCCACCAAAAACGGTTATCTTTATGTCTATGTGAGTAACGAGAGCCCGGTGAATGCCCTGTGCCGATACTTCGGCATTCTTTGATATCCCGAAGTATCGGGATGCAGTTGGTGCATACGCGCAGTCCGTTATTGGAAGAGACTCATTATTATCCTTTGTCCCGAGAATTCGGGATGACGATGGCGGGGATAAGTCATAAAGCGGCCGGCGAGTTGAAGAACCGGTTTAAATACAACAGTAAAGAAGAGCAGCGGGAAGAGTTTAGTAATGGCAGTGGGTTGGAAACTTATGATTACGGATTGCGCATGTACGATAAACAAACAGGAAGATGGTTTCAAATAGATCCGAAAGTTGAGAAATATGCTGATTTGTCTCCATATAATTATGTTCTAAACAATCCCATTACATATATTGATCCCGATGGCGCCGATGCTAGAGTGGGAATTGATAGTGCTAACCGAACAATAACACTGTCATCTACTATTTATGTGCGCGGGTATAATGCGAAACAACAAGTAGGAAAGTATAATGAGTTTTTTAGATAAAAAACAAAGATTTGTTGAGCGGAAAATTCACTGATGAAAACGGCATGGAATGGTCAATCAGCTTAAATATGACATTCGTTGAAGGAACTGAAGAGGATGAAGCCCGGATAAGAGACAACCCTAACGGAGATAATATGTTGATTTTATACAAAGACGGATCATACGCAAATGCAGCCAATATAGATGGGAAGCAACCCCCAGCCAAGTTTATAAGGAAAGAGCCTAACAATATTATGAGCAAAGTGATAGGAAGGTATGCCGGGACCTCAAGGATGGCAGAGCTTGCCTTTTCTAATGGAAAAGGTGAACTTTCGGATGGAAACACTGCCTTTCATGAGGTTCTACACTTGTTTGGGCTTTCGGACAGGTATTCTATGGAAAATAGAAAATATTTGAGTGCCCATACTGGCTACTCCGGTGATATCATGGCTATGCCTGCCGGATATAGAGGTCGTTATACTATGAACAAAACTCATTGGGATAGTTGGGGAGACTACGTTACTAAGAACGGGCTCAAAAGCGGTGATATTATAAATGTTGTTGTGGACAAAGATCCTATAACTCAAAATCTAAGACAGCCATGAAATTTCTCTTTTTTGCCTCTTTGATCTTATTATTTTCTTGTAACAAAGGAATGTTTGTTGATAAGTCTAAGATAGTGCATCATGCGGAGGGCTATCTATTCTATTATCCTTTTGACAAATGTGTTTTTGTGCCAAGCAACGATACCTCATTGGCCAATTTCATGAGTGATACAGCCACTAAAAAGGGATACCTCTTGACACCCGCATGTGATATTGACGGATTGAAAAATGTTGCTGAAAAATTCAATGTTGATATTGTTTTCATGGAAAATCAGAAAGAAGTTCTGATCCCTGACAGCGTTTATTTAACAACTACAAGTTTTCGTTATATATTAAACAGACCTTTGAGAGCAAATCTCAGTTCAATCGTCGAGGTCGAATACAAAGGTAAGAGGATAAGAATCAATGTCGCTTACAGTTTTTATGGAGAGGTACTGAAGTTTGCTGGAAACACAATATAGAAAATACAATTCATCAAATTTTTGACAGCCGTTTTTACTCGAATCAAGTGGCGTTTCCTTTTCCTTTAGTCAGCGGTGGCGCCAGTCCGGTTTATCCAACGATTTCAGGTTACCAAATTCAAATTTCTCCACAACCCGTGATACCGTCAAAAAAGTACGCTATGAAAATGATGTCGAAGTAAAATAAGAAGCGTTAAACTCACCCATACCTCCGCTGACACTTCAGGAAGCTTCATATAATACTTCTCCCGCTTCTTAACTTTCGAATTTTAAATCTCTCCCCAGGGGTAACATTAGTTCCGAACAGTTGATCTACTTCCAAAGACCAACTTTTTAAAACTAAAACAACCCCTATATGAAAAAGACATTAGCAGCCCTTTTCCTCGCCACCGTTCTCCTGAGTTTCAGCTCCTGCAAAAAAGACAAAGGAGACGATAATAACAATGGCCCTCGTACCGCCCGCGAGTTCATGGCCAAGCACGGCCCGCAATTGCAGACCGTCAGCTTCAACACCAGCGAATTGCCCAAGACCATCGTATTGCGCGGCGGCATCCGCATTACCATTCCCCAAAATGCCTTCACCCGCGGCGGCTCACCCGTCACCGGCGTAGTTACTTTCAATGCACTGGAATTCTTTAAACGCAGCGACCTGCTCTTCGGCGGATCCAATACCAATCATATTTCCGGCGCACCGCTCGAAACACAAGGCTCTTTCTTTCTCGAAGCCACCCAGAACGGTGTTGCACTCGACCGCCAACTCGCCCAACCACTCGGTATTTCCGTGCCTGCTGAAAATAACGGCGACCTCACCGTTCTCTGGGAAGGACAGATCGGCGGTGTAGGTGGTGCTGAACAATTAGGCTGGGCGCCCGTTCGCCAGCAAGGAGGACAAATGGAAGTACGCGCGTTCAACGAAGCCTTTACCTTCAATTTCGGTCAGCTCGGCTGGGTCAACTGCGATGTTTTCTATTCTAACGCAAGCCCCAAAACCACCGTTACGGTTGATGTAAACAATAACCCCGGTGCCCTCGCCAGCTTCCGTGGTTACACTGGCGAGACGTTTGTTTTCTACTGCCCCAACGATGCCAATGTGACCGCACAACTGTATACACCCGATGGTCCCAACCGCGTAAAGAGCTACGACAACATGATGCCCATCGGCAGCCAGGGTAAATTACTGGTCTTTTCTATCAAAGACGGTAACTATTACCTCGCTTCAAAAGATATTACGATCACAGCGGATCTGAACGAGTCTGTTACACTTGCGGAAAGTTCAGAAGCCGCCATACAATCTGCAATCGAAGCTTTGGATAATTACTAAAACGGGTACGCAACCAACCATTAACCTTGTGCCTTTCAGCAGCCAAGAGCTGTCTCCTGCGGGAGGCAGCTCTTTTTTATGTAGGTTTGGAACGTCATGCGCAGCCTGCTCATCATATCGGTTGTTTTCTTTTCAACCCTATCCGGTTGCCGCAACGACAATGCCGCTCCGCAAAAAACAACAAACGTTCCCGACAGCATACTCAGACAACAGCTGAAAGCCATGATCGACACCACTTACGATTTCCCTTCAAAAGTGACAAGCGATCCAGATGCATTCATGCAACAGTTGCCGTCCATGCCCGTCAACCCGGAAAACCAGCGCTTCTACACCTTACTGCTGATCAACATGGGCTTTTGCCTGAAAGATGCGGGACAAGTGCTCGGCAGCATCCGCTATTTTGAAAAAGCGCTCGACGCACAACAACAATATCATCCTCAAAACATCGATGTTTATAATTACATCACCAAACCGCTGGGTAATCTTTATACCCGCACCGGTGATTTTGCCAAAGCGATTTCCCTGCAGGAGATGAGCATCAAATCCGCACTTGCAGAAAAAGACCTTGCCATTCTTCCATCGCTTTACAATAACCTCGCGATTACTTTTCAGCAAACAGGACAATCCGATAGCGCTCTCCATGCCTGCCGGCAGGGGCTGGCACTTCAGCAAAAACCCGACGCCGTTACCGGCCTGCTTTATACGAATATCTCAAGATCATACAGAGACCAACAACAAACCGACAGCGCCGGTCTTTATAACGCAAAGGCTTTATTGATTCTTCAAAAAGGAAATCCAACCGGCGACTCCGTGATCTGGGCGTCTGCCGCATTGGAACTGAAAAGCCGCCTGGCCGCAGAAGCCGGTCATTACAACGCAGCAGAAACTTCCATCCAACAGGCGATCACCCAACTGGAACATCATTTCCCCGAAAGCAAACAGCGGGAAAAAGCAAAACTCTACGAAGCCCGCGCCGCAGTAAGAAGACAAAATCATCACTACGCCGATGCCGAAAAAGATTACCAGCATGTATTGCAACTCTTCGGTGTACAGCAACGCAACCGGCGCATTCCCGACAATACCGTCACCGACGCTTTGCACGGTCTCGCCGCTTGTTACCGCGCGCAGGGAAACACCGATACCGCTGTCGATTGTTATGTACAGGCCGTGGAAAATGATTACCTCGTACAACAGCTCATCGTCAGCAAGGAAAGCAATTATTACAACTCGCAACATGCCCGCAGCCTGCTATACGAGGCGCTGAATTTTTTGTGGGGTGAATATGAAAACGCTTCCAATGATAGACCTTCACTCGCACTGAAGATGCTCTGGATCACCGAGCTTTCAAAAGGCCGCCAGCTATTACTCGAAATAGACCGCACACGCCACTGGCAACGCGACAGCAGCGATAACCAGCAGGCCGCCTTTGCCCGACTGCGTTATTTATATGAAGAGATCGCTTTGGAAAAAGACAGCGCACAACTCCGTAGTCTCAAGGAACAGGTAAAAGACATCGCGCTGCAATTTCAATTAAGTGAAAATTATTTTGACAAGCAATTTTCCGCCCCGAAGATCGATCGATTTCAATCAGCATTGGAAAAATCGTCCGGCAACAATGATCTGATTAGCTGGCTGATGGCAGACAGTTCGCGTTTTTACTCTTTTACCTGCCACAAGGGAAAATTAACCGCTTGCCGCTCTGGGGATACAGTTGTGGTTAAACAACAATTGCCTGCTTTTATTCAAACTTATTTCCGCCAGGGACCGGCAGCTTATGACAATGATCCTGCAGCCTATCGCGCAACGGCGGCAAGAATCCTCACCTCCCTTATTCCGGATGTATCGCGCCTTTCCGCCGGTAACTGGATTATTTCACCGGATGCCTTATTGTATGGCCTGCCCGTAGATGCGCTCATCAGCGGAAATGATTTCATTGCCGCGAAAAAGAATTGCAGTTATACGTATACGTTTCTCCTGAATACCCTGGACTATACTGATTCGAAGGACAAGGCAGGCATTACCATTTTCAGCAAAACAAAACATACGCGCCCCCTTCCGGATCTGCCTTATGCAAGTGACGAACAGCGAAAGATCAGCAGGCATTTCTGTACAAGTGTAAAAGAAAATGATCAGGCTACGGAAATAGCTTTCCTGGAAGCGATGAACACACCGGCGGTATTGCACATTGCTACACATGCCGTAGCCGATAGCGGACAACAACCTTATCTCGTTTTATCGCAACCGATCACATTGGATAAACTGCAATACACGACTACACAGTGTCCACTCGTATTTCTCTCCGCCTGTCAGACTGCTTCGGGTAAAGTGATTACTGCCGAAGGAATGGAAAGCCTCAATAAAGCTTTTTTAAGCAAAGGAGTAAAAGGTGTGGTAGCTGCACAATGGCAGGTGGATGACGCCGTGATGCCACAGTTGTCAGAGGCTTTTTATGAAGAACTTTACCGCACACATAATCCCATCACCGCACTGGCGCAGGCGAAACGTAAGTTTTTGCAGACCGCCTCTCTTTCCCGGCAGAATCCGTGGTATTGGGCGCCGCTGAATTATACCGGTGTTGAAACGTCCATCTTCATACGCCCACGGCAACCGGTAGCGGTTTGGGTGATATCTGGTATTTTAATTGCCGGTGCGCTCTTCTTATTAATACGTTTCAGAGCGCGAGCCATGACTCTTCGCAAAAAATAGTGCGGCCTCATAACTATGTGTTACTTCCCGCCAAATGCTCGTTGGTCGGGAGACCAACGAGGGCGGTCATCTCTTCAATTGAAAATGCGCGCTCAAAGAAAGGAAGCAGCCCTTTTGGTCTCCTCGCATAAAAACTATACGTTACTCGCCTTGAAGTAATCGTTGGTCGGGAGACCAACGAGGGCGATCATCTACTTCAATTGAAAATGCGCGTTCAAAGAAAGGAAGGCAGCCCCTGTTGGTCTCCTCGCATAAAAACTATACGTTACTCGCCTTGAACTGATCGTTGGTCGGGAGATCAATGACGGCGACTATTTCTTCAATTGAAAATACACGCTTGAAGAAAAGAAGGCAGCCCCTGTTGGTCTCCTCGCATAAAAACTATACGTTACTCACCTTGAGCGCTCGTTGGTCGGGAGACCAACGAGGGCGGTCATCTCTTCAATTGAAAATACACGCTTGAAGAAAAGAAGGCAGCCCTGTTGGTCTCCTCGCATAAAAACTATACGTTACTCGCCTTGAAGTGATCGTTGGTCGGGAGCCCAACGACGGCGATCATCTCTTCAATTGAAAATGCGCGTTCAAAGAAAGGATGGCAGCCCCTGTTGGTCTCCTGACCAACAGGCCACCCACGAGCCACATGACCCTTCGCAAAAACAATGCGGCTCCGTATTGCCTGCGGGAGCAACATATGCAAAAAAGCAAATACCCCGCACATAACGGGGTATTAATGCATGTTGCCACAGGGAATTATAAGTTAATAAGACAACACCTTGATTTCTGTTCTTCTGTTTTGCTGGTGTTGGTCTTCGCTACAATTTATACCATTCACACATTCGTTGAGCGGTTTTGTTTCGCCGTAACCGCGTGCTGTAAGCCTGTTCTTCTCCACGCCTTTCGACACCAGGTAGTTAACGGCTGCCTCTGCACGTCTGCGGGAAAGACTCATGTTATACGCATCACTTCCGCGGCTGTCTGTGTGAGACGACAGTTCTATCCGCAGGGTTGGATTCTGTTTCATTATATTGACCACATTATCCAGTACAGTTGCTGCATCGGAGCGGATAAAACTTTTATCCAGGTCGTAAAGAATATTCTTCAACACCCAGGTCGACCCTTGCTGCAAGTTACATACGCCCAATTTAAGGCTTACATACAGTGTCTTGGTACGATCCAGTCCTTCAGTGGTCACCTGTTCTGTTTGTGAATATTTACCGGCCTGGTTCGCTACAATCGTATAGGCTGTGGCGGGATCGAGCTGATAGATAAACTTGCCTTCACCATCAGACACCTGGCTCATGTTGGTATGCGAGCCGCTGTTGGTGAGTGTGGTATTGATGTTTTTCAATTTCTGTTCGCTCGCGCATTCAACCGTTTCGCCGATGAGCGTAAAGCGCGGATCGTCGTGAAAAACTTCCTTGTAAATAACGGTGCCGCTTTGTTTAAAGTCTGCGGGTGTGATGAGTACTGTTGTGGTGGCCACGCCATTTTTCTCGCCATGTGCGGCATAACTTCCTTCCGTGGCTTCTTTCAGGCGATCGGCCTCGCCGTTGGCATTGGTCAGTGACGTAAAAGTATTTCCCTCGTAAGCAATATCAACGCGCACGCCGCTCAGTGCCAGGCCGGTCTGACGGTCCTTCACTACCACAAGAATATCTTTCTTCATTTCTTCTTTCTTCGGTGCAGGCGCCGGTGTTTTGGCCACTTCCTCTGCCACCTCAGGCAATGGCCGCGGTTTGACAGGTTCATGTTTTTTACCAAAAATGTATTTCACGCCGGCGGTGAGATTCACAGCCTGTGTATAAGTGCGTGCATATTCAGGTTTCTCTGCATAAAAAGCCAGGGGATCGTCAACGATGTCGTTTGCATTAAGCGGTTTCAAAGCAGGACGATAGCTGACATAATACTCGCTGCTGTCTTTTGAAAAGCGACGGCTGATCGTGCTCAGGTAATCACCCTGCAGGAAGATGGCCCAGTTATCGTTGAGTTTATAATTGAAGCGAAGGCCACCTACACCTACCCATGCCTTCGGATCATCTTTGGGATTGGCAGTACTAAAGATGTCGATCGAACCGCTGGTGAGCGGTGTTGTGTAGGTCATGGTTTGTGTGTAGTTAGGAAACTGCTGCAGCATAACACCAGCTTTGGCAAAAGCCTCGATCTCCAGCGAACCGACAGCGGTGCGGTAAACAGGGCCTAAAGTGAAAGCCATGTGCCTGAATGATTTCGGAGAGTTGAATGTGGTAGCAATATATCCATTACCAAAAAAAACCGAATCGAATGCAGGCAATCCATGTTGCAGGTAACGTGCGTCGATACCAATGCCCCAGTGGTTGCCTCCGAAATATTTATCGGCGAAAAGTCCGGCAGTATAACCGGTGCGGGCCTTTCCGATATCTCCTTTATAAGTACCAAGCGGTTGACTGCCGCCACCGAAAACACCCACCTGCCACTGACCGGGCTCCCTGGTTTTGGTTTGTGCGGTAACCATATAACTGATTAAGAGGCAAAATGAACTGATGATTAGCGTTTTCATATACAAAGCGTTTGATGAGCAGATGCATCACGCCGCAGCGCGATTTTTTCTTTATATCAAAGGGATGGAGATTTTGTTACCCTTTGAGTCGAAAAGTTAGATTTCACGCAAAGCGGCATAAGGAGCAAAGGCGCTAAGAAACGGCTGTTTTATTGACGATTCACGATTGACCATTGATGATTCCCCTTCTTACCATACATCAACGCGCCCCGCCAACGCGCATCGTAGCTTTGCTTTATCATTTAAAAAAAGGAGTTAGATATGGCTATCAAAACCGTTCAGCAGGTATTGGCTCCCCCAGATCCGCATATGGTGGGAGATGGCTTCCGGGTACACAATTTTTTTCCCGGAGGATACAACATGGGCAAAAAAAGAATGAGTCCCTTTTTTCTGCTCGATTATAATTCACTGGTTGATTTTGCAGCGCGTGAAACACCAAGGGGCGTTGGCGTGCACCCGCACCGCGGCTTTGAAACGGTAACCATCGCTTACCAGGGCAAAGTGGCACACCACGATAGCGCAGGCCACAGCGGTGTGATCGGAGAAGGCGATGTGCAATGGATGACGGCCGGCTCCGGTATCCTGCACAAAGAATACCATGATGCCGAATACAGCCGCACCGGCGGACCTTTTCAGATGGTACAACTCTGGGTCAATCTTCCTGGAAAAGATAAAATGACCACGCCCAAATACCAGGAGATCACACGCGGTAGAATGGGCCAGTATCATTTACCCGGCGATCAGGGAACCGTTGAAGTAATTGCCGGTTCGTATGAAGGTGTAAAAGGACCTGCACATACTTTCACCCCGATGGAAGTATACAACTTACGGGTGAAAAAAGGTGCCCTGGTGAACCTCGATTTGCCCGCTCATTACAATACCGGTTTGCTGGTAGTACAAGGCGGCATCCGCATCAACAATACGGAAGAAGCCTCACTTGATCATTTTGCTTTGTTTGAAAACAACGGCAGCTCATTCACCGTAGAAGCGCTGGAAGACAGTGTGATCCTGGTGTTGAGCGGTGAACCCATCGATGAACCGCTCTTTGCCTACGGGCCGTTCCTCATGAATACCTATGAAGAAGTGCAACAGGCTTACGATGATTTTAACAAAGGAAAATTCGGTTATCTCGAATAAATAAAAAAGGCTGTCAATGACAGCCTTTTCTTTTATAATCAAAACACAGGAAGAAGTCGCTGTTTGTTGCGTCCCCATTTATATTGATGCGTCCAGTACGCGAGCTTCATGGATAAAATACCGATGCCGGCGCCAACAAGTACATCGCTTACATAATGCCGGTTGTTCGCCATGCGCAATACACCAACAGATGAAGCAATTCCGTATGCCGCATAAGGCATCCATGGCAACCGGCCTTTGTATTCTTCTGATAAAAAAGTAGCTGCTGCAAATGCCTGCGCCGTGTGGCCCGAGGGAAAAGAGTTATAGGTAGTGCCGTCCGGTCTCAACGTGTGCGTTGTTTTTTTGAGAAAATTCACCGAGCCCAGCATGATCAGTTCTCCCTTTGCCAGTATGACCGAACGGTTCAGCAGATCATTGCGTGACGGCACACCAAATGCATCAAGCCCGTACGCCAAAGCAATCGGGGCATATTGCAGGTAATTATCAATTTTGGTATGAAACCCCTGAATGTTCTTGTTGCGGCTTTCGAGTACTTCGTTTTTTACCGACTCCGCTGACTTTCCGTTGCTGAGAATACCCGCAGCGATCAGGCCTGCAGGCAGTTGCAGTTGGCGGATAGAAAAGTGGAGTGGTTGGTTGATCCGGATGCTGTCCTGCTGTGCAAACGAGAACACGGAAAACGACAGGAGCAGCAAGGTGGTGAACAGGCTTCGCATGTGGCTTATTTTATGCTAAACTGAACCGCGATTTTGTAGAAATTCTGAACATTTCCCCCTTTCAGCGAATCTTATATTTTCCTTCACGTATTACCCAGGCGGCCGTCTGGTAAAAAGCCATCGCTTCGCGCACAAGACTGTCAACCCGTGGCACTTCCTGTGCCTGGCTGCTTTTAAAATCAGGACGGAAGACCTGTATTTTTTTTACCGGAGATTGCACCACCAGTAAACTATCGCGCAGAAATCCAAGCCCCTGGTAGGTGCTGATGAATGCACGGCGCTCTGCATTTTCAGGAAGATGAAAAATATCCTGCCCGAAGAAGCGGCTTTTGTAGTCGAAGTTCAGGAAACCGAGAATGCTGGGTGCTATATCGATCTGTGCCATCAGTTTATCATCCACCGTGGGCGCTATATGACCGGGAGCAAAAAAGATCAGTGGAATATGGTATCCTTTCGGGGGCAATGCAGATTTGCCCGCGCTCGAAGCACAGTGATCCGCTACAATCACGAACAAGGTATTTTTAAACCAGGGATGCGATGAGGCGCGACGGATAAAATCGCCGATTGCATAGTCGGTATATTTCACTGCACCATCGCGGCTGTGAGCAGTTGGAGGAATGTCGATCCTTCCTTCGGGATATGTATATGGCCGGTGATTGGATACCGTCATCACATGACTGAAAAATGGTTTGCCTGCGGTGTAATTCTGGTCAAACGTGCGAAGGGCCAGGGTGAAAAGATCTTCATCGGCCACGCCCCAGATATTGGCATAATGAATTTCATCATTGCGCAGCGCAGACCGGTCGATCACCTCATAATCATTGTGACTAAAGAAATAATTCATGTTATCAAAATAACCATAGCCGCCATAGAGGTATTGCGTAATGTATCCTTTGCTGCGGAATATACTTCCCAACGAAAACAGGTTTTCATTACCCGGACGTTTGACGATGCTTTGCCCCGGCGTCGGTGGCAATGCAAGCGACAATGACTCCAGTCCACGTACAGTGCGCGTGCCGCTCGCATACATTCCCCTGAATAGTATTCCTCTTGCCGCAAGCGAATCGAGCCCGGGGGTCAGCCCCTTATCATTGCCAAACGACCCCATGAAGTCAGCGCTCAGGCTTTCAACACTGATCAGCACCACATTCATTTTTTGTTCCGCTCCGGGATATTGAATAGTGCGCTCCAGGCTCATCGGATCGGGAGACCAGGTAGTATACGGAGTGGTGAGTTTATCACGCACCAGTTTCACAGCCTCTTTGTCGGGCATGGTTTCATAATAACGATAAAAATCCAGTTCGTTTTGCTCGAAGGCTCTTACAAATTCATAAAAACCATTTGCGCCCAGCTCCTGAGTATAGTTGTCTTTGGAAATATTTTTCCAACCCGGGTCGCCCGCGATCACCGACAAAGCCGGCAGTCCAAAGAGAATGAGGGCTGCGACGATATGCGTGCGCCAGGTAGCCGGCATCGTAACCGAACCACGATAAGCCGAACGCAGCAGCCAGGTAATGGCTCCGGCAACCAACGCCGTGATAGCGATCAGCCATCCCACGGGATAAGATTCGCGGATATTGCCGATCACTTCGTGGGTGTACACAAGATAATCAACGGCAATAAAGTTGTAACGCCCGGAGAACTCGGCCCAGAAGAACCATTCACTCACGGCATTGAACAACAAAAGAAACACGAAGATCAGCAACCAGACCTGCAATACCGTGGCACGCCAGCGAAGCCTGAATGTATGTCCTTTGTACAACAACAGCAGAAAGATCAGCAACCGGAGCAGGATATAGCTGCCGAAAATAAGCGGCAGGTGTTTGTTGAATTCTTTTGGTATAAGCCCGGTAAAGAAGATTACGAAAAGACCCGCAGCAAATAAAACAATCATGACCCAACGGCCATAACGGCTGTAGATCCATTCGCTTGTAAAAGTAATGTGCAGTGCAAGCGGAAGCACCACAAAAAACACCGTAATGAGATCATAACCGAATCCGGTAAGCAGCGCCGTAAAGAAACTGCCGAGGGATGGCCGGATGTCGTTGTAAAAACTGAATAATAATAACAGCCGTGTGAGGGTGAACACGGACAAGGCAATAACAATCAGCCATGCAACAGGCGCATAGCGGTGGCGGTTCAGCATTGCGTTCAATTGAGAGTGTTAATCAACTGCAAAGCTGAATAACGATTTTGAAGAAATTCTGAATTCAGAAGCGGATCGTAAATACATGAAAATCTTGTGAATAGGAATAGCTTACTTCCCAGCCATAGCGGTTGCAGACCTGTTTTACAATGGCCAGCCCCAGTCCGCTGCCCGGACTTTCGTGCGAAATGTTGCTGAATCGCTGAAACAGGCCGTCTTCCTTCAACGGACCATTGCCACTGTTGGAGATGCGCAACTGCCGCGCCGACAACTGCACTTTTATTTTGCCGCCGGCCGGACTGTG
Source organism: uncultured Sphingobacteriales bacterium (assembly GCA_937888905.1). Taxonomy (GTDB): domain Bacteria; phylum Bacteroidota; class Bacteroidia; order Chitinophagales; family Chitinophagaceae; genus Terrimonas. Next base: position 281,972 of record CALATA010000022.1, on the reverse strand, counting down.
CCGGATGGCATTCAGTAAAAGATTACTGACCATCGTTTCCACCAATGTTCTGTTCCCGGTAATCTGAATAGCATCATCGATATCCTTTTCCCGCTCAATCCCTTTGTTGGACAAATGTTCATCCAGCATCAGCAGATTTTCGTTTACGATGCCGCTGAGATCAATCTGTTGCCGGTCGGCAAACTGATTATTCTCGATACGCGCCAGCAACAAAAGATTACGGTTGATGCGTGATACGCGTGACAATGCACGCGTGGCCTGTTCGATGATATCGGATTGTTCGTTTGTGAGCGTGCTGGATTGCAGCAGGAGGTCAAGCTTGGAGCGGATAATCGCCAACGGTGTCTGCAATTCGTGTGAAGCGTTTTCGGTGAACTCCTTTTGCAGACGGTAGGCTGTCATGTCGGCTTCAATGAGGTGTTGCAACGCATCGTTCAGTTCTTTGAATTCTTTGATAGACGTGTCTTCGAACTGAATATTTTGCTGACGGCTGAGGTTGAAATGCTGTACTTTTTCCAACGTTCGGTAAAACGGCTTCCACAACCTCACGGAAATCCGTTTATTTAAAATAATAAACCCGCCGAGCAGCAGGAGGAAAAAGAAAACAGTGACGACGGTGATCGCGGCAATGGTTTCATCAGATTCTTCCACATTCGTTTCAACAATCAGCCGGTACGGCTTACCATGAAGAATAAAATAAGTGGATAAGCCCCGGAAACGATTAATGTATCCGTCCGGATCATATTTATTGGGACGTAAAACGGTATAGATAGAGTCGGGCCGCATTTCCGCCTGCGACACCGGCTCGAGTACGGTGCCGGGTTGTATGCGATCCCAGAGTTCGATACTTTGTTTCAGCAATGTATCGTTCAGGGAAAGTGTCGACAACTCATTCTGTGTTTTTTTGCTCACGAGTTGGTTATGCTCATCGAGCTGAAGGCGCCAGATATAATCAATGATTAAATAATAGGCGGGTATGCTGGTAGCCAGCACTACCAGTGAGTACAGGATAAATGCGCGGAGAGGTTTATTGAGGAGCCTGGTCATGATTCCCACTTATAGCCGGAGCCATAGATTGTCTTAAGGTAGTTGGTTGCGCCGGCTTCTGCTAATTTTTTCTTGAGATTTTTGATATGTGCGTAAACAAAATCGTGACTGTCGAGCATATCGGCGATATCGCCGGAAAGATGTTCTGCCAGGGCGGTTTTGGAAACGACCCTGTTGCGGTTGGCCATGAAATAAAGCAGCAGGTCCAGTTCTTTACGTGTAAAATTCACCACCTTACCATGCACGTGTACTGTCTTCGCCAACAGGTTCACTTCAATTTCTTCCTGGCGCAGCACGTTGGTATTATTGAATTGCTTGCGGCGGATCAGTGAATAAATTCTGGCGGCGAGCTCGGCCAGGTGAAAGGGTTTGCTGATATAATCGTCGGCACCGATCTGCAATCCTTTTATTTTATCTTCCACGGCATCTTTTGCGGAGATGATGATCACACCTTCTTCGCGTTTGCGGTGTTTTATTTCCTGTAAAATATCGAGTCCGTTTCCGCCGGGCAGCATCAGGTCGAGCAGGATGCAGTCGTACTCGAAAGCATTGATTTTTTCGAGGGCCTGCCGGAATGAGGCGGCCGTTTCGCAGAGATAACTTTCTCCCGACAAATAATCCGTGATGCTGGCGGCCAGCTCCGGTTCGTCTTCTATGATGAGCACTTTCACCTTACAAATCTAACAGACCAATTCTGAATATTTTCTGAATGTGCTATTCGGTTTCGGCGCTTTCGCATTAACCGCTAGTTTTGTGTCCTAATTTTTATTGTATGGTCCTCGATCTTGCCACGCTTTCCACTGTTGAACGACAATACTACCTGCAGCACGTTATTGCACCGCGCCCGATCTGTTTTGCCTCGACCATTAATGCCAAAGGCGAAGTGAACCTCAGCCCCTTTAGTTTTTTCAATCTTTTTTCTTCCCAACCACCGGTGGTCATCTTTTCACCTTCGCGGCGCGTGCGCGACAACACCACCAAACACACGCTGGAAAACCTCAAAGAAGTGCCGGAGGTTGTTATTAATATGGTAACGGAAAACATGGTACAGCAGACATCGCTGGCCAGTTGTGAATATCCGGCGGGCGTCAACGAATTTATCAAAGCGGGATTTACGCAGGAGGCAGGAAATGTAGTGAAGCCGCCGATGGTGAAGGAAAGTCCGGTAAAACTGGAGTGCAGGGTGCTCGAAATAAAACCGCTCGGCACTGAGGGCGGTGCGGGCAATCTCGTTATCTGCGAAGTACTGCAGTTGCATATTGCTGACGATCTGCTCGATGAAAACAAAAAGATCGATCAGCGTAAACTGCCGCTGGTGGCACGCCTCGGCGGAGATTGGTACTGCCGGGTAAACGAAAGCAATTTGTTCATGGTGGAAAAGCCTAACACCAGGCTCGGCATCGGCATCGATCAGTTACCCTCCGGCATCCGCAACAGCAAAATACTGACAGGAAATGAATTAGGTCAATTGGCCAACGTGCACGAGCCGCCGGTAGTTGATGCTGCTTATCACGATACGCATCTTCAGCAAATCATTCAATATTACAGCCTGAATCCCGAGGACCTGGAAAAGGAGTTGCACCTGCATGCCCGCACATTATTGCTGCAGGGAAAGGTGGCCGATGCCTGGCAGGTGCTGCTGGCAACGGAGCCGTCCGCCTTCGGCGGAATGTGAAAATGTGAAGATGTGGAAATGGAGGAATGCCAGAAAAAACTACTGGCTTAATGGGGTGCTCCCAACTTGTCGAAAAGCAAATAAAACGTTGGGCTATTTAATATCCCCAACGTTTCCGTAATGTTCGTATCCGACGCCTGCGACACATTTACACATCTGCCGCAAGGCGGCGGCACATTTTCACATTTGTTATTTCCCAAACACTTTCTTCAAAATATCCGAAGCCTGCCCCATCGGATTGGCGCGGATCTTTGATTCTTCCTGCGCCACCTGGTCAAACAACGCTGCCACAGCCCTGTCTACCACATAGCCAGTCAGGTCGGGGTTGATCTTTTTAAAAGTGGTAGGGAAATTATTGTACGAGGTAACGATGTCCGTGTAATATTTGGTAGCATTCACTTTTTCGAGTGAAGACTGTACGGAGGGGCGGAATGCCGCGGTCAGTTGCGCCGTAGTTTTTGATTTAAAGAATTGCGTGATCGCATCTTTCTGGCCGGAAACCAGTTTCAGCGCATCGGTAACCGTGATCTGCTTGATGGCATCGAGGAATATGGGTTTTGCGTAAGCCACCGCATCTTCCGCACCGCGGTTGATGGCGAGAATGGCTTTATCAACCTGCGCACCCATGCCCGCCGCACGAAGTGTCTTTTCTATTTTCTGGGCATCCTCCGGGAGGAACATTTTATAAACATTGCTGCCGAAAAATCCGTCGGTCTTGTTGAGGTTGAGTACGGCATTGAGCACGCCTTGGGAAAGGGCTTCTTTAACACCCTGGCCGGCTTCCGCTTCGGTCACTTTGCCGGACGAGCCTTTTTTCAATACCTGCGGAATTTTGATCTGTGCAGAACTATAAACAGGTGCCGCAAGGGTAGCCAGGATAAACGCGAAAAGGTAAGTTTTCTTCATACATTCATTTGTTTTACGATGAGAGAGGGCCGTGCAGCCTATTTGACGACCAAACAGACCAATTCGTGTGCAGCGGTCCTATTTTTTTGTGTGTCTTTACCTTGCCTTAACATAAACACGTAATTTTCCTACCGAATTTAAACATTATGAGATCAATTCTGCTGTTGCTGACCTTCCTGGCGACCTATACGGCCCAGGCTGCTCTTACCCCTTCTGCCGACACTATCCGCCCGCGCGAAGCCCGTCCGATGCCCTCTCAGTCACAGATTGAAGACCAGGTACACCGGCTCAAAACCAACGCTTTTGTGTTAGGAGTAGCTGGCGCTGCGGCCATTACAACCGGGATCATTCTCATCGACAACTCTAACAACAATTGGGACAAGCCCAATATGAATATCATCGGCGGCGTGATCCTGCTCATTGCCGGTGTCGCATTTGCCCTCACCAGCATTCCTCTTTTTGTGGTGGCCGCACATAAAAAAAGAAAGTATTTGCGCGGCGATATGGCCTTTGGTTCCGAAAAAATCGACGACATTAATATGCCGCGCATGAGCCAGGCCAGCTATCCGACCATCGGGTTCAGGCTGCGCTTCTGACACCGCTTTGCAGTTCTGCGCCGTAAGGAGTACCTTTGCCCTCTCAAAAAATCAAGACGATCCCATGAGTGTACAGCACTTATCAGAGCAGGAACAGGTACGGCGCGAAAAGCTCGCGAAGCTGCAGGCGGCCGGCATCGACCCCTATCCCGCTCCTTTATACCCCGTTTCCAACTATTCGGTTGATATCCGTGAAGGATACACGGAAGAAAATAAAGATGCGTTTGCCAATGTTTGTGTGGCCGGACGCGTCATGAGCATCAATGACAAGGGAAAGGTATTCTTCGTAAAAATCCAGGACAGCAAAGGCATTCTGCAATTGTATATCCGCCGCGACGATTTGTATCCCGGTGAAGACAAAAGCGAATGGGATGTACTGGTAAAACACGGCCTCGACCTCGGTGATATCATCGGCGTTACAGGTTTTGTGTTCACCACACGTACCGGCGAAATATCCGTACATGCGCAAACACTCACGCTGCTGGCCAAATCATTGAAGCCGCTGCCTGTGGTGAAGCGCGATGAAGAAGGAAACGTATTCGACGAAGTAACAGACCCCGAGTTCCGTTACCGTCAGCGTTATGCCGATCTCATCATCAATCCCAACGTAAAGGAAACTTTCCTGAAGCGTACCAAACTGATCAATTCCATCCGCCAGTTCCTTAACGACCGGGGCGGACTGGAAGTAGATACACCCGTATTGCAGAGCATTCCCGGCGGAGCACTGGCTCGTCCGTTCATTACGCACCACAATGCATTGGATGTGCCGTTCTATCTGCGTATTGCCAACGAACTTTACCTCAAACGCCTGATCGTAGGTGGCTTTGACTGGGTATATGAATTCAGCCGCAACTTCCGCAACGAAGGCATGGACCGCACCCATAACCCCGAGTTTACCATTCTTGAATTTTATGTGGCGTATAAAGATTATTTGTGGATGATGGAAACCACCGAGCAACTGCTGGAAAAAGCTGCGCTCGATGTATGTGGCAGTACCGATCTGCAGGTAGGCGATCAAACTGTTTCATTCAAAGCGCCGTTCAAACGTATCAGCATCTACGACGCGATCAAAGAACATACGGGTTATGATGTAAGTGAAATGGATGAAACCGGTCTGCGTGAAGTATGTGCTGCATTACATCTTCCCGTTGATAAATCAATGGGCAAGGGTAAGCTGATCGACGTAATCTTTGGTGAAAAATGTGAAGACCATTACATACAGCCGACCTTCATCATCGACTATCCGGTTGAAATGAGTCCGCTGACCAAGAAACACCGCAGCAAACCCGGACTGGTTGAGCGCTTTGAACTGATCGTAAACGGTAAGGAAATTGCCAACGCCTATACTGAGCTGAACGATCCCGTGGATCAGCGCGAGCGTTTTGAAGACCAGGTAAAACTGATGGAACGTGGAGATGATGAAGCCATGTTCATCGATTACGATTTCCTGCGTGCATTGGAATATGGTATGCCACCGACCTCTGGTATTGGTTTCGGCGTCGACCGTCTTTGTATGTTGCTGACCAATCAGCCCTCCATCCAGGATGTGTTGTTCTTCCCGCAGATGAGGCCGGAGAAAAGTGACGAGATTCAACAGGGAGAGCGTGAATCGTGAATCGTCAATAGGCAGCCTTTTGAATTTTGACTTTTTAACTTTTGACTTATAAAAAAATCCCCCGCGGTCTGCGGGGGATTTTTTGTTACCGGCTATTTCCGGATATTCTCCTTGTGTTTTTATTGGAACGAAATAATGATAGCCTCCAATATAAGGACATTGAAAAAAGGCTCTCCTTTTTTTGTTCATAAGCCGAAGGGTACTGTATTTCCCCCGCTGCCGGATAACCGGGAGCATACTTTATCCTCATACCAAACCACGCATATTCCATTTTCATTTCATAAGACCAGGCAGACAGCCTTTCTGTGTCATCATCTGCGGAAGCAACATTTTCCTGCATAGCAGACAACTCCACGAATTTATACCGCAGTCCTACGCCATATTTAAGCACCTGGTAATTGTACTTTGAATAAGTGGTGCCGTTGATGCCTATCTCTGCCGCATCATAGTTTTCTTCACCGCTTCTGACCTCGTATCCACTTTTCGCTACCACCTGGAATTTATTACCGCATTTGACATTGAGCTCAGCGCCATAATTCAGCAGATGTCCGGTGCCGGAGCTGAAGGCCAGCAATCCGTAATTAAAAAAGGGATTTATATTGAACCCGACTGTCCTGTCGTGAAAGAATAAGGCATCTAATCCGAGGTTCAGGCATACCGGTCCCGTGGCACTGTTTTCACTTTTCGGCATGAACCCTGTTCCATTGTAATTGGTAACTACCGGAATGTTCTGGTAGCTTGCGCCGATGATGCCGCGCACTACCACCGGTTCTTCTTCATCACTGTAGTCACTGTTGCCGCTGCCCATAATGGCCGCTCCTATACCTGCAACAGCACCAAGACCCGCAGCAGCGACCGTATTCTCTTGCTGGTTTTGTTGTTCCTGTGCTTCCATACGTTGCCGCAACTGGCGTGTTTCCTCACTTTCCGTATACACCGGGCGCGCTTTGTCCTGCTGCTGTTTTGTATCCTCGCTGCTTTGTTTTTTCGCCGGCTTCCCGGCCGCTAACTGCAGCGAGGCAACTTCCGTTTCCATGTCCGTAAGAAGATCGTCCATACTATCCAGGCTCTCACGGATTCTGTTTTCGGTTGCTTCCGGCATTTGATCCGTATACACAGCGTTTAATGTGGTGGAAGTACCGGACAAAAGTTGCTGAAACCGGCTTTTCATTCCGTTGATCTTCGTCTTATCTACGCCATCAAGATCATTGACAGAACTCATCAGCGTGTTATATTGTTGCCGGAGTTCATTCAATTCTTCGCTATAACCTTTACGTTTATCCGTAAGTAATTTTCTGTTTCGTTCCTGCACCACCAGCGGGTCGTCATCTGCGAGTTCCCCCCGTATATTTTCTACATAAATCTTCAGGATTCTATTGACGGAATTATTGCATTCTTCTTTGAAGATATTGTCGCTAAGCAGTATGTCACCGTTGAAAGAACGGCCCACCACCCAGTTGTTCTTCTTTAGATCGTACAGGAATACCTCTTTCCTGATCGTATTACCGCACGTAAGTTCAATTACCTTGGTAAAACGTACCACCTTATAGTCTCTCACCAGCGGCAATACGCTCCAGAATATTTGCTGTCCCTGGAGACCGGGCTTGTTTTCCACGCAGCCGATTATCTGCAGGCCGGGCTTGTAATCGTTAGCCGTACCGAAAGCAGTGGAGGTATAGTTATATTGTTCTGAAAAACCCTTTACACATTGCGCCCTGAGGCCGAAGCAAATCAGCAGGCTACAAACAACAGAGATCCCTTTCCGTATCATAGTTAGTTGGTTTTGGACTAAAAGGTTTTATAACGGCGCCAAAATGCACCGTATCAATAAAAAAATTGATAGCTTTATTTAACTTTAATCGGTGCTAAAACTAACTCGAACACCTGTCGAAAGTCAATAGCCATAAATGGCCATTGATCTCCATAAAAAATGTTCGTATGAGAAAGAGCAAAGATCTCCGGGCACTCACCTACAGTGAACACCTGCAGGAGATTGGTAAGCAGGACAACAAGGTGAATCAACAGGAGATAACCGGGATGATCGATTCCCTTGAACGCCTGGGGAATCATCTTACGCACACTGCTCCCCTTTTATATGCCATAGATTATACTACCGGCCGGTACCTTCTTTTTACCGACGCTATCAGAGGCATACTCAACGAATCGCCCGAAGCTTTTCTGGAAGGAGGTATACCCAAATTGATAGATGTATACCAAAAAGACGACTTCAAAGTATATAACGAGCAGGTCTTTACCAGGAATAAAGAATTTCTTGCTGCGCAACCAGCCAATGAACACCATCGCTATATTTTTTCCTATAATTTCAGAGTTCGGCACCGCAACGGCAGCTATGTACCGATATACCAGCGCGGATTTTATATCAGTTCGCCAGACACCGGGCAGCCTCTTTACAGTCTCGGAATGGTAGTAGACATTTCCCCGTTTAAAAAGGATCAATTAATCTCGCACTCAATAGAGCAGGCTAATCCTGATGGTAACAGGCTCTTACAGCAGCATTATTATTTTCCTAATGAGGAAGACGCGCTGCTTTCTTCCCACGAGCGCCGCATTCTTCAATACATGTCCGAAGGACTCAGCGGTAAACAAATTGCAGACCGGCTGCATATAACGGAAAACACCGTGGCCAATCACCGAAAGAATTTACTGAGAAAAACAAATACAAAAAATATGGCCGAACTCGTGGCATTCGGATGCCGCAGCGGTCTTATATAGGATTATTCCCCTCAATCATGCAACTATCACATTACATAACAGGACAGGGAGAAAAAGCGTTGATCTTCCTTCATCCGGCAAACGATGACAGCTTTGTATGGCAGCTACAGGTCAATGCTCCTGTCTTTAAGGACTATTTATGTATTTGCATCGATCTTCCAGGACATGGGAAATCACCCCAGGCCGCAGACTATTCGTTGCCATCATTGGGAAAAATACTCGCCGGTCACATAGGGTCTCTTGCTTTAAAGGAATACGTTATCGTCACACTGTCCTTAGGCAGTGCCGTAGCTTCGGAAGCGCTGCCATTTTTGCCGGGTTGCCGCGGTCTCTTTATGACCGGTGCCTGTCTTACAGGACAGGCTATAACACCAGCGTCCTTCATGAAACCGTTTGAATATGGCAGTGTTTTATTCGAAGCAGATCCTGACGACACCCGTCTTGACGCATACCTGAGGGGCTTGATATTTCACCGCGATGAAGCTGTTATCGCGCGCATGATCGATGCTTTTAAACGAACTGACCCGCTGTTCAGAACCGGGTTGGGTGCTTCTGTTGCCGCGGGGAAATGGAACGATGAATTGGCCAGCCTGAAGAAGGCTGCGATTCCGTTTGCTTTTTTGTTTGGAGAAAAAGAGCAGATCATAGATTATACATACCTGCAACAACAGGGGCTGAATCATTGGCGAAATACGATTCATCAATTGAAGGAAGCCGGCCATCTGGCCAATCTCGATCAGCCGGATACATTTAATCAATTGCTTGCAGACTTTCTAAAAGACATTTGGGATTAACTGGCTCAAGAGCAGGTAGCAGGATAATACTCTCTTTCAAATTTTAAATAAAAAAACCCCGCTGATCGCGGGGCTTTTTTTAAGAAGCCGTTTCTTCCACTGCATCCAGTCTGTTATCTTTTACAAATTTGTCGCGGTGAGCCTGAAACTGTTCCATCAGTTCAGTTATCGCTTCAATGCCATCGTCTACACTTCCGTGTACATCCGGCAATGATTTATCCAGTAATCCTACACCCAGGTTAATGTTTTCTGCTTCAATCTGGGCTACTTTTTTGAGGACAGCGGTCTGACTGTTTTTCACGTCTTCCAGTTCACGTAATATCTTGTCCATCATTTCGAGCTTCTGCATTTTATCCATAACCATTGATTTTAGGTTAATGGTACAAACACCGTGCAGAAGGGTGGGTTGGAATGTTAAAAGGAGCTATCTTCCTATATATAAGCTATATATCCATTAACCAATGTGCAAATGTGAAAGTGTGGAAATGTGTAAATGAGCCGTCAATTACCCCACATTTACACATCTGCCGCAAAGCGGCGGCACATTTTCACATTCGCCAGATCGTTCAATCCAGAAAAAGGTCCTTATACAGCTTCGCTCCCGGTACAACGGAATACTTATCCAGGTCGGTAATGCCTTCTTCTTTTAATACATCTTCATCAAGAAATGCATTGCCCGTGCATTCGTCGGCGCTGCGGTTGAAAATGGCATAAGCTGCATCGGAAAGAATATCGGGCTTGCGGCTCATTTTTACCAGGGCATCTCCTCCCAGTAAATTACGAACGGCGGCCGTGTCGATCGTGGTCATGGGCCACAAGGCGTTGGAGGCAATACCGTATTTTTTGAATTCAGCGGCCCAGCCCAGCGCCATTAATGTCATGTTGTATTTCGCAAGGGTATACGCTATATGACCGGCCAGCCATTTCGGTTTGATGTTAACGGGCGGAGATAGCGTAAGTATATGCGGATTGTTTCCTTGTTTGAGATAAGGAAGACAGGCCTGCGTTACAAAGAATGTTCCGCGTACATTGATATCATGCATCAGGTCAAAGGCCTTCGGTTCCGTTTTTTCTGTAGGTGTAAGGGAGATAGCAGACGCGTTATTGATCAGAATATCTATGCCGCCGAAATGTTCTGCGCCTTTGGTCACGGCTTCGTGGATCTGGTCTTCAAAACGGATATCGCATTTTACCGCAAACGCTTCTCCACCGGCAGCTTTGATTTCTTCTGCTGCGGAAAAAATAGTGCCGCCGAGTTTAGGATTTTCTTCCGTTGACTTTGCGGCGATGATGATGCGCGCACCATCCGCTGCAAACCGCAGCGCCATTGCCTTACCAATGCCTCTGCTGGCACCGGTGATAAAAATAGTCTTCCCTTTCAATGACATAGCAATTAAACTTTTAGTTGATAATCGTATTTTATGATAATGCGTTGCCTGGTATTACGCGTATTTCTACTAGACCGCCGGTAAATTCAGCAAGTCCTTTTTTGCCTAATAACCCTCTGGCGGCTGTTGGAGCGGAGCCTTAGCTTTGTCCGGTTGATTGGCCGGGGAACTGTGATCCATTATTCCGATGAAAGCCGTTGCATCCAATTATCCTGTAAAAAAGACCGCACAAAACCCATGTCAGTCAATTTTTTTGCATCCCCGTTTGAATCCATATACCCCTTGTGAACCTTTGAGGAAACCGTCCAACAGAAGAAATTTCTGGTTTGCCCCTCAAAAACATCCCGGTTCCGTTTATGCGGAACCGGTTTTATTTTTTCAATACTCCGGCAGCACGGGTTTGGTTTGCACGATCTGATCGATGCGTTCTTTCACGTCGGATGTCAGCTTTTCTTTTACACCCAATGCGCCGAGGTTTTGCAACAACTGCTCTTTGCGTGAAGCACCAAGAATAGCGGTGGTTACGTTTTCATTGCTGATGCACCAGGCAATGCTTAATTCGGCCAATGAAACACCCAGTTCTTTTGCCAATACGGCGAGCTGTTTTACTTTGTCAACGGTGCCGTCCTTGATCCAGCGGTCTTTCAGCCAGTCGAATCCTTCCAATGCAAAGCGGCTGCCTTCTGGTATACCATCGTTGTATTTTCCGCTCAGCAACCCGGATGCCAACGGACTCCAGATGGTCGTTCCCATACCAACGGTATTAAAGATCATCAGGAATTCGTTTTCCAGTTTTTGTCTTTCAAAAAGATTGTATTGCGGCTGTTCTACGGTTGGTCCGATCAAGCCATATTGCTGTGCTACGCGATGCGCTTCCATGATCTCAACGCCGCTCCATTCAGATGTTCCCCAGTAGAGCACTTTTCCCTGCTGAATGAGCTGGTGCATTGTCCATACCACTTCTTCTATCGGCACCTTCTTATCAGGACGATGACAGAAATAGAGATCGAGATAGTCGAGTTGTAACCGTTGCAGTGCTTCGTTGCAGGCCTCGGTCAGGTGCTTGCGGCTGAGGCCTGTCTGGTTGGGTTTGTTTTCGGTACCGCGCCATCCCCAGAATGCTTTGCTGCTGACAACATAAGAACTGCGGTCCCAGTTCTTTTTCTTCAGCACCCGGCCCATCATTTCCTCGCTTTGACCCAATGCATATACTTCAGCATTGTCGAAGAAGTTGATGCCGTTATCATAAGCGATGCCCATTAGTTCATCGGCGATCTTATCATCTATCTGTTTGTGAAAACTAACCCAGCTACCGAAAGAAAGTACGCTCAGTTGCAGGCCTGTACGGCCCATGTATCTGTATTCCATACTATTTAAGAAATGTGTCTGCTAAAGTTAGGATTCTTTGCGCGTAGAAGACAAGCTCTTTTGGACGTACTGTTTACTGCGGAAGAACTGATCCTTCCTCATTGCTCTTAAGGTCGGCAATGGGGTATTTGAATGTAACGGTGGAAAAATCCTGGGTAGCTTCAATGCCTTTCGTGCCCATGATATCGCGGCCGGGCGCTTTGTATACAGCCGTAGTATCGGAGTAAAATAATTTGCGGTTCTGATCCCACCACAAGTCGTGGCACCAGAGGGAATCGCCTTTTACGCTGGTCACCAGCACACTGTCGCGGAGGTAGACCTTTGCAAGATTTTCGTAGTAGATGCCGTATTTGCTGTCTACTTTACTTTCGAGGCGTGCGCTGTCGTCGAAAAAATCTACGTGTAATGAGTTGGGAAATTCAACAGAGATGGTATCGCCCTGACCCGACTTGCCATTCTGCCAGCGGAGCATCAGCGGTGCGGTAAGTTTTGCTTTCAACCGGCCGTCCTGGCTCAGGAAGCTTTGCATATCGTGCGCTTCTTCGGGTATAGCACGTTTCTTCGTCCACACATCCATTTCGCTCTGGCTGTTTTCGCAGGAAATCAGGCTCCAGCAGGCAGCGATAAAGCTGCCGGCAAGCATGATCCGTCGGAATGAGCTCAGAGGATAATTCAAAATTTAAAAGTCAAAAAAGTGAATGGTGATCCCGAAGCCTCGGGAGTCAATCGTGAATAAGCAGCCTGGCTGTCTTACTTATAACTTATTACTTAAAACTTATTACCGCTAACCTTATGCCTTCTCCCTTATACCTTACGCCTTACTTAATCGTAACGGCGCTTGATAAACCAAAGATCGCTCAGCGACATACCTACTGACAAGCGGAAAAGGTTTTCACGGAGCAGGTTGTCGTTGTTGCCACGTTTGATGTATTCAAATCCGAGGTTGATCAGTGTGTACTGATTACGGGCCTGGCTGTTGCGCGGCTGTACGAGTGGCAGACCGATGCCGGCCGTGATGCCATACATCGGAAGCTTTTCCCGTACATGAATATAATCAGGACCAATGAAGAAGCCGGCGCGGTAAGCTACGTTGCTCCAGTAACTGTTCGGGTTTGGAGCGGGGCGCAGTTCACCGCCCAAGCGCAGTTCCCAACGGTTGCGAACGGAATCAACTTTGCCGTAGTAACGGTAATTGTCCCACTTGGTCTGGCTGAAGTCCACACCAAGCGACCAGCCTCCTTCTCTTTTTTCCCCATCGTATTTGGGCAGCTTTTGCAGCATAAAGCCCACGGTAAAGGAAGAAGGATAAATGATATCACCTTTAATATTGCGGTCTTCGTATACGCTGTCGAGACGCGTATAACCAGCCGCTTCGTCGTAATAATATGTTTCGCGGATGCGGTCTTCGGTTGCTTTCAGTTTCTGTTGCCAGTTGCCATAAGCACCGATCGTTGCAGAGAGGCGGCTGTCGATGTTGATCACATACTGCAGGCCTGCATTGAAGAAAATATTTCCGTAAGAAGCTTTTGTCTGCCAGTTGCCGGCATTGTAAGCGACTGTATCGTTGATAAAGGCGCGGCGTGTGGCGTAATCTTTTTTACCAAAGAGGTAACCCGCCGTTACACCGATGCTGAGCCACTGATTCTTGGCAGTTTTGAAACGCATACCGGTACCGATGTTGGGCATATAAGCACCGCCATCACCTTCGCTCAGGGTTTGTGCAGAGTCGATGTTGGTTCCGCTGATCGGATCCGTCAGGCGCTCCCGCTTGATCATGTTGTAGCTGATGCGGTTTACCGGGCGGATGCCAAAGGAAAGACCCCAGTTGGAACGCAGCGGCACGCCGATCTGTACGTGTGAGAACAGCAGGTTGCTGGCCGTAAACTTTCCGACAGGACTGTTGTTATTCGGCTCGCGCAATGTGCGGCTCTCATAATTGATGCCTACGTCGAGAATGGCGCGCCCGGAACCCAGTTTCGGAGAACGCGCTTCTTTAAACGACTGAAACCAGCTGTAAGAAGCCGGGTTGGCATAATTGATCGTAAAAGGATCTGTAAATCCGGCGCTTACACCCCCCATACTGCGGTTGACAATATTGACGGAAGGCACCTGATCGCCGAGACCATATCGCGAATAGGGAGAATTATCCTGTGCAGCAGCAGGGAGGAATGAAACAGTCAGCATGGTCAGTGCCGTTATCTTGATAACTCCTAATGTATTGATCCTCTTAGGGGTTATTAACTTCGCTAATCGCATAAAGGCCTTTAAAGATTAAATCGGGGTCTGCAAATATCTTGTTTTTCAGGTGCGGAGCCAAATGTACCATATCACCCCCGGTTAAGACCACGTTAAAGTTGTCGAATTTGCTGCGGTACTCGTCGATAAATCCATCCATTTCATAGACCATTCCCAGCACAACCCCGGAAAGGATGTTGCTACGGGTATCATAGCCGATCAATGGCACGTTGCTGTCTGCTTCCACCACAGGTAGTTTGGCCGTGTAATGGTTCAGTGCTTTAAGCCGCATTTCCAGGCCCGGCGAAATGCCGCCACCGACCAGCTCCCTGAACTTATTGATAAAATTGTAGGTAATGCAGGTGCCCAGCGCAATCACCAGGTTGTGTTGTTTAGGATAAAAACGCACCGCTCCGGCTGTCAGCGCCAGGCGGTCGGCACCGATGGTTTCGGGTTTGCCAACCGGCGTGCTGAAATCCAGTTTGGTCAGATGGCTCAACCGGTGAAACTTTGACCGGTCTGCCAGCAGGGTTTCCATTTCCGGATTATGCTCGATCACCGAAGAAAGAATGGTTTTGGACGGCCGGTATTCATCCAGCAAAGCATTGATCACACCTGAACTGTCGTCCGGCAATACCAGCACCTTATCAATTTCTGCATCGCGGAATACCGCTACTTTTCTGCGGGTGTTGCCGAAATCAAAACAAAGTGTTGTGGACATACGTGCAAGATAGGGAGATGAGCCTGATTAACCACAAACTCGTTATTCTTCCCATTTCAGGCCCGGAAGTGACCTGAAATGGCCATTTAAACGGATTTTTTCCTTCAATTGCTCCATTCCGGCCACTGTTGGCAATACTTTTTCCAGGAAACGTTTCAGGTATTCCTGCCGCTGACGTTCATCAAAAAGACAAAGCAATTCGTACTCTTCCTGCAGTGACATGCCCACATGATGCGCGATCGCATAAGCGTCCTGCTCGCGCCCCGGAATACGCATGTCTTTTTTCACCTGCAGCAACTCGTGAAGTTCGTGGATGGATTGCATCAACTGATCCAGCACGCCGGGCAGCATCCGCGTATTGTTCGGCGGATAGTTCACGATTGCGCCGCTGTAAAGTTTGTCGGGTATGTTGCGGATCACTTCGAGTATGCGAAAGACCTCCTGGCCTTCCGTACGGATATCCATTTCCCCGTCGGGATATAGTTTACTTATTTCAAGCACCTTTACCGAAGTGCCATGGTCCTGCAGTTTATTGTCAATTACGGTGGGGATACCGAATGATTTTCCACTGTCATGACATTCTTTGATCAGTTGCTTATAACGCGGTTCAAAAATGTGCAGATTCAAATGCTCGCCCGGATATACTACCAGTCCCAACGGAAACACAGGGATAAAATTTGTCATGCTGTAAAGTTAATCGGATGAGGTTTTATCTGCCCCAATTCCATGCCGTTTGATCAATGATTGCTAATGAATACGCCTATTTTTGCCGAAACATAAATTGGTTTATGGCGTCATCTTTTCTACAAGGCATACGCGCCGGTGATATCCGGCAACTGGCCAGAGCTATCTCGCTCGTGGAAAACGAAGCGCCCGGCTACGAAGAACTCCTGCTGTCATTGCCCGCCGATTCTCCCACAAAAGTTATTGGTCTTACCGGCCCGCCCGGTGCAGGTAAAAGTTCGTTGACAGATGCGCTCGTGGGAGAACTGATCCAGCGAAGGAAACGGGTGGCCGTGCTTTGTGTGGATCCGTCTTCGCCCTTCAACCTGGGTGCGGTGCTCGGCGACCGCATACGCATGAATCAATGGTACACGCATCCCGATGTATATATCCGCTCGCTCGCCACACGCGGCGCCATGGGCGGCCTCAATCCGAAGATCATCGAGATCACGGACGTGCTGAAAGCCGCAGCTTTCGACTATATAATTATAGAAACGGTGGGCGTGGGCCAGAGCGAAATTGAAATTGCCGGACTCGCGGATGTGACCGTGGTTGTAGTAGTGCCCGAAGCCGGCGATGAAATACAAACGATGAAAGCCGGGCTGATGGAAATTGCACAGATCTTTGCCGTCAACAAAAGCGACCGGCCCGGAGCAGATGCGTTTGTCAAAAACCTGCGGCTGATGCTGGCGCCCGCATTTTCCCGGACGCAAATAGAAATTCCGGTGATCAAGACCGTGGCGACCGGGGCTTCGAGCACCTCAGCCACCGGTCATTCGGCCCCTGAGGCAATCGAAGGGCCCGAAGCCAACGGCATAGCAAAACTCTGGAACGCCATCGATCATTATCTCTCCCTTCATTTACCCAACGAAAGAAAAAACTGGCTGCTGGCCGAAAAAGCCTACCATCTTATCCAGGCATCACGGATGAAGGATATTTCCATCACCGACCTCCAGAAAAAAATTGCCGCAGAAACCGGTCGCTCACAAAATCTTTATCAACTTATTCAGCCCTTCGTGAACAAGTCTCGATAATGAAAACAAGCCCCTTATCTTTATTGTATGGCAGCAACGAAGGAATATGATTACCTGATCGTAGGCAGCGGTCTTTACGGGGCTACGTTTGCTTATTTTGCCCGCAAGGTCGGAAAGAAATGCCTGGTGATCGATAAGCGGGACCACAGCGGTGGCAATATTTTCTGCCGCGATGAAGAGGGCATCAACGTACATGCTTACGGCGCTCATATTTTTCATACCAACGATACGGGGATCTGGAACTTCGTTAACCGCTTTGCCACATTCAACCGCTACACCAACAGCCCCGTTGCGCTCAGCAAAGGCAAACTGTATAACCTGCCTTTCAACATGAACACTTTTCACCAACTGTGGGGAGTGGTGACGCCGGAAGAAGCAAAACAAAAGATCGAAGAACAAACAGCGCCTTACGCCGGAAAAGAACCGGCCAACCTGGAAGAACAGGCTCTGCATCTCGTTGGTCCCGACGTTTACAACGCGCTGATTCGCGAATACACCGAAAAACAATGGGGCAAATCTGCACGCGAATTGCCGGCTTTCATCATTCGCCGCCTGCCTTTGCGTTTTACCTATGACAATAATTATTTCACAGACAAATACCAGGGCATCCCTGCCGGAGGTTACAATAAAATAACAGAGGGTCTGCTCGAGGGAATTGAAGTACGCCTGCAACAGGATTTCCTGGCAGACCGCGATTATTTCAAATCACTGGCCGACACGGTGGTGTATACCGGGCAGCTCGATGCTTACTTCGATTTCCGGGAAGGCCAGCTCGAATACCGTAGCCTGCGTTTTGAACACAAGCGGTTGCAAACGGATAACTTTCAGGGAAATGCGGTTGTGAACTACAGTGATGCCGCGGTGCCTTACACCAGGATCATCGAGCATAAACATTTCGAATTCGGCACCCAGCCCCATACAGTGATCACTTATGAATATCCCGAAACCTGGACGCCCGGCAAGGAATGTTATTACCCCGTAAATGACGATACAAACATGGCCATATTCCGCATCTACGATCAACTGGCACAGGCGGAAGAAGGAGTATTGTTTGGCGGAAGGCTGGCTGAGTACAGATATTATGATATGCATCAAGTTATTGGCTCGGCAATGACCGCGGCAGGACGTATATTTGGAAAAGATATACTAGACCGTCACTGAGAATATGCACATAATTACCGTTGTTATTACCTACAACCGTCTTGGGTTGTTGAAAGAATGTATTGCCGCAATCCGCGCGCAAACACGTCCTTCCGACGAAATATTGATCATTAATAACAGTTCCACCGATGGCACCGGCGAGTGGCTGGCTACGCAGCCCGGTCTACGCGTGATCACACAACCCAACCGAGGCGGCGCCTGGGGTTTTCATGAAGGCCTCCGCCATGCCTACCATCTCAACAGCGATTGGACCTGGATCATGGACGACGATTCGATTCCCGAACCTTTGGCTTTGCAAAAACTACTCGATGCCGCTGCCGTTGCAAAGCAGGCGGGTGACGAATTCGGCTTCTTCGGAAGCCAGGTTTTGTTCACTGACCGCACCCCGCACCTCATGAACAAGCAGGTTATACTTCAGGACTTCAGGGGGAAAAAAGATAAAACGTTTTACGCACAGCACCAGATCGTTCCCGTTGAATTCAATTCTTTCGTTTCCTTGCTGGTAAGCCGTGAAGCGGTGCGTGCAGCGGGGCTTCCCATCAAAGAATTTTTTATCTGGGGTGATGATTATGAATATACACGCCGCATCCGCAAGCACGGACTCAGCGGCGCACTGGTAACCGACAGCATTGTGATTCACAAAACACCGGTCAACTATGCCAGTGATATCTTCACGGACGGTGCCAATAATTTATGGAAATACAAGCACGGGCTTCGCAATGACCTTTATATCCGCCGGATGTTCAAAGGCGAAGGCAGTTACTGGCGCAACCTGCTAAAGCGGGTATTTACCTGGCCGTTTTCGCTGTTAATGAAGCGAAAAGACCACCGTATGGCTTTTATCCGCACACTCATCAGCTCCTCGTTGGCATCGGTTACCTTCCGGCCTCCCATAGATTTTGCCGACGATCTTCCCCTTACAGATACGAAAGCTTCCTGAGGTTTGTTATTTTGCAGCCATGCCAACGAATTCGATCCTCATATCAACTTATAACTGGCCGCAGGCACTCGACCTTTGCCTGAAAAGTGTATTGCGTCAGTCGGTGCTTCCCGACGAGATCGTTATTGCCGATGATGGCTCCCGCGGCGAGACCGGCGACCTGGTCGACCGCTTCATGGCGGAATCACCGGTGCCCGTAAAACACGTTTGGCAACCCGACGAAGGATTTCAGCTTTCGCGCATCCGCAACAAAGGCATTGCCGCCGCCTCCGGCGAATACGTGATCCAGATCGATGGCGACCTCATCCTGCATCGTCATTTTGTAAAAGATCATTTGAACTTTGCCCATAAAGGACATTTTACCACCGGAAGCCGCGTGCTGCTTTCTCCGCAAACAACCGAAGCATTGTTCAAGGCGAACTGCATCGACATAAAAAAACACTCGGTAGACGACCGCAACTTTTTGAATGGCATTCATCTTCCTTTTGCCTCCGTTCACAAACTCATATCCCGCCGCTACAAAAACAAGGGAAAGCACAAATACTATGTAAAAGGATGTAATATGGCCTTCTGGAAGCAGGATCTGCTGAAGGTGAACGGGTACAACGAAGCGTTTCTGGGCTGGGGAAGGGAAGACAGTGAAATTGCCATTCGACTGATCAATGCCGGCATCCGCAAACAATTCCTCAAGTTTGGCGGCATTAGTTATCATTTATACCACAAAGAAGCCTCACGCGAACTCGAAGAGCGCAACATCCGCATGATGCAGGACGCCGTGGATCAGAAAATAATCTGGGCGGAAAAAGGGATTACGGAACACATTTAACAATGTGTAAATGTGCCGCCTTCGGCGGGATGTGGAAATGTGGAAATGGAAACAGCCATTTACACACTTGCTTTCTCCGATTTCCACCACCGGTAAGCCAGCACACTGATAATAGCCAATGGCATAAAAGCCAGGTAGAGAATGCCTGTATTCATACCAGTAGCGGGGCGTTCGCCCATTTGTTCTGCAGTACGCGTACATACAGAACACTGAGCCTGGCTGCTCAGCGATGTTCCCAATATCAAAAACAGGGAAAGTAAACAGATCAGTAGCCTCTTTTTCATGATCACGGTGGGATTTGTGCAAAGGTAGCCATTTCCACATTTCCACATCCCGCCGAAGGCGGTACATTTACACATTTACTTAAAGTCAATCGGCAGCCTTGCCACCACCTCGTCCCAGGCGATCACCAGGTTGGCGCCGCCATCTTTTTTCTCAAATACCATGGTAAAATACTCCACCATCGGATTGTTGTGCACCACCGGAATATCAAATTTATAGACGTCCCGTTGGCGGTCCTGCTCCAGCCCCCACGAGTCGAGGTTGCTGTTGAGCACGATCGTCCACGTATTTTCATGCGGGAGACAATAGATAATATAACGTCCGGCTTTTACGCGCGTTCCCTGGATGTTTACCGGGTGAAAGAAATCGATTTCTGTAGCCTCATTGGCACCCAGGCGCCAGGGCTCATTATATTTTACCACATCATGAAAAAGGCGTCGGCCATTGAGATGCGGACGGCTGTAGATCACCCGCATATCTGCACTGATATTACTATCTGATGCAATTTTCAGGATCGGATAGTCTTTCGGATAATAACTCATATCCATCGGAGAAATATCCACCGGCGCATAACTGTTGACCGTTCCCGATGTGGTGTCGCGGATATGAGACGGCAACGGACGTGAGCGGGCTGAATCCTCCTGCACTTTTTTCGTGGACGGCCGCTGGTTGCAGGACATAACCATTGCCAGCGCAAGAGACAGACAGGAGATGAACAATACTTTCTTCATGCAGGATCAGTTATTAAAGCGTGATCGGCAGCGCAGCCTGGACATTGTCCCAGGCAACTACCAGGTTGAATCCGGTTGTTGTTTTTTCAAACACCATACTCACCAGCTCTTCTGTATTCGTAACCGTTCTGGCAGGCACCTGCATGCGCACTACATCTTTTTTCTCGTCATATTTAAAAGCACCCCAGCAATCGGTGTCCTTGTTGATGATAAAGTTCCACTGATTTTCTTCCACAATGGCATAAAGTGTATAACGTCCTTTGGGAACAGTCTTGCCATTGATCTTGACATTGCGGTAGAACTCAATCTCCGTCGCTTCATTGGCTCCGAGACGCCATACTTTTCCGTATTCCACTAACCCGCCATATACTTTGCGGCCGGATTTCGACGGACGGCTGTATACAACGCGGGCAATGGGCGATTCGGTTACTTTACCCTGAATCTTCAGCATCGGATAATCTGCCGGATAGTAACTGATATCAAGCGGAGACTTGTCGGCGGGCGGCATGGCTGTTTGCGCAGCGGCTGTTAACACGGCACCTGCCATTACAAAAGAAAGGAACAGTTGTTTTATCATACGAATTGCAAAAATAACAAAGCAAAGTACCGTGTACTTACCATTTATGGATTTTCTTTTTCATTTAATTGATGGTATTGCGCTTCCGCAAAGGCTTTCAGCTCCGGCCAGAATTTTCCGTAACACGCCCGCAGGTAGTCGTAGTTATCCAGCATCAACTGCACGGCGGGCAGGCTTTCCGACAGGTAAGCCGCCCTTCTGACCAGTCCTTCGAAACTATTGAAGATTCCCTGACGCTTGCGGTAATCATATAACCAGTTCTGCCGTTTCATATAAGGAAACATGCCCGCAAACTTTGCCGGAAACCAGGTGGTGTTTTGTTCGGTCAGCCGGTAAACTTTCTGAGAAAATGCCAGCAGCGACGCATCGGTAAACTCGTTTTCGTCATTGGCTAGGAAATGATCGAAGGCCACATCGATAAACGCACCACTATATAAACGGTAAAGTGGCCGGAAAATTTCCTTGGCCTCGTGCACGCGCGGATGATCGTCGGTAAAACTGTCGATCATGCGGTGGAGCAGAATGCCCCTTCTTATGCCTGGCGGAAAATCATACTGCCGCCGGCCTTTCACGAAATCACTGAAAAGATTGCCGGCCAGTACCTCCGGATCGTCAAAAGACAGATATGCGTGCGCAAGAAAATTAATAACCTGGGTTTTATACTATAATATACATAAAACGCACCACTTCTTCATCACCGCCCTGTATGTAAGAGATGTGGTCAGGCAACAAAGCGTAACAGCCATTCTTCTTAATGATTTGTTAATCCAGCTTTATATCCGGCAGCGATAAGAAAAATCAGAAAAAAAATTTTCCTGTTCTTGTCATAATCAACGCGGTTTTGAGCTTACAAGCGGATGCGCGAAATGATGAACGGAGTAACGCGTTAAGGTTGTTTAACATCGGGCTCCGTTAATCACAATTGGCTTGAAATGCGGTGTAACAAAAAATAGCTTTGTACCGTCATACTCTCAAACAAACAAAAAAACCAAACCGATAAATAACAAACACATGAAAAAGTTATTCGTAATGCTGGCCTTCATCATCGCATCTGTTAGCGCAATGGCCAATGACAACACAATCGACAACAAAGTACTGGACGCCTTCAAAAAAGATTTCGCTACCGCCTCCCAGGTAGAGTGGACGCAGAGCGAGAATTTATACCGCGCTTCCTTCCTTTACAACAACAAGTTCGTTTCCGTATACTATGACAAGGAAGGACAAATGATCGGACTTACCCGCAACATCAGCTCCATCGACCTGCCTGTAATGTTGCAAAAAAGTCTGCGTGGCAATTATGAAAAATACTGGATTTCCGATCTCTTTGAAGTAAGCAACTTCGATGGTACCGGTTACTGCGTAACGCTTGAAAACGGCAATAACAAGATCGTTCTCAAATCGATGAACGGTGAAGACTGGGCGCAGTACCAGAAAAGTACCAAACTTTAATCAAGGCGATAGTTTCTCTTTTATAGATTAGTTTTGGTGTGTGGTAAAAAAGCCCCGTGATCTTTTGAGACACGGGGCTTTGTATTTGTGGTAAAGCTGTAATTTTGCCACCTCACCGCCGCTTTGCGGCGGGACATCTTTAAAAAACTATATCATGAGCAGAGGTCCTGTTTCGCAGTTTATCGAACATCATTACCGCCACTTCAACGCAGCCGCCCTGATGGATGCCGCTAAAGGCTATGAAACCCATCTTGCCGAAGGAGGAAAAATGCTGGTATCCCTGGCAGGCGCTATGAGTACCGCCGAATTAGGCATCTCACTGGCAGAAATGATCCGCCAGGATAAAGTGGCCATCATCAGTTGTACAGGTGCTAACCTCGAAGAAGATGTAATGAACCTGGTAGCACACTCCCACTACAAGCGTGTTCCCAATTACCGCGATCTTACCCCACAGGACGAGTGGGACCTGCTGGAAAATCACTATAACCGCGTTACCGATACCTGCATTCCCGAGGAAGAAGCTTTCCGCCGTTTGCAGAAACACCTGGTAAAGCAATGGAAAGATGCTGAAGCAAAAGATGAACGTTTCTTCCCGCATGAGTTTCTTTATAAAACCGTATTGAGCGGTGAACTCGAACAATACTACGAGATCGATCCGAAAGACTCCTGGATCGTGGCCGCTGCGCAAAAAAATATTCCCATCGTTGTTCCCGGATGGGAAGACAGCACCACCGGTAACATCTTCGCCAGCTACGTGATCAAAGGCGAGTTGCAGGCCAGCACAGTGAAGAATGGCATCGAATACATGGTATGGCTGGCCGACTGGTACCGCCAAAATTCCGGTGGCAAAGGCGTTGGCTTCTTCCAGGTCGGTGGCGGCATCGCCGGCGACTTCCCGATCTGCGTAGTGCCCATGATGTACCAGGATCTTGAGTGGCATGATGTACCGTTCTGGAGCTATTTCTGCCAGATCAGCGACAGCACCACTTCGTATGGTTCCTATTCAGGTGCCGTTCCCAACGAAAAAATCACCTGGGGTAAATTAGATATCAATACACCGAAATACATTGTAGAAAGCGACGCAACAATTGTTGTACCGCTGATCTTCGCCTGGTTGTTGAAATGGTAAGAAAAAAGCCCCGCGATGCGGGGCTTTTTTAATTAGGTAATTTGATGATTTGAAAATTAGGCAATGCTAAGCAAGGGAACACTGCTTTCTATTTCCGGTGATCTCTTTGCTGGAAAAAGTTTCGAACCATTCTTATTATCTAATTTTCAAATCATCAAATTGCCTAATTCAAGAAGATAAGTTTTTTTAAAACTTATCTTCTTGTGCCCTCCGGCAGCTTCAAATCTCTCTTCAGCATATCACTACGATTGGCCATTTCCCAGGCGGTATAAAATACCAGTTGCGCTCTTTTGGCCATCAGCGGGTAATTGATCTTGTCCGGCGTATCGGTAGGCTTGTGGTAATCGGGATGCACACCGTTGAAATAGAAGATCACGGGCACTCCTTTATCCGCAAAGTTGTAATGGTCGCTGCGGTAGTAGAAGCGGTTTTTGTCATTGGGATCGTTGTATTTGCGATCCAATTTCATTTTTACATATTGCTTGTTTACCTGGTCGGTGATCGGAGCCAGATCGGTGCTCAGTTTGTCGTCGCCGATCACATACACATAGTTCACGGAATCCTTGTCGGCCTTGTATTCGTCGCCGATACGGCCGATCATGTCGATGTTCAGGTCCACCGTTGTTTTATCGAGTGGGAACACGGGATGATTGGAATAATATTCTGAACCCCACAGTCCTTTTTCCTCACCGCTTACGGTCATGAATACAATGGAACGGCGCGGGCCTTTGCCTGCTGCTTTTGCTTTGGCAAATGCTTCAGCCAGCTCAAGGATAGCCGTAGTACCGCTGCCATCATCATCAGCCCCGTAATAGATCGTTCCGTCGTCGCGCTTGCCTACGTGATCGTAGTGCGCGGTAATGATTACGTATTCATCTTTTTTATCCGTGCCCTCGAGCAGTGCCAATACATTGGATGCTGCAGCTTGTTTGGTAGCTACTTCATAACGCAGTGCCACGTCGGCTTTGTATACTTTTGAAGCAACGCCATTTTTCTTCAACAGGTCAAGTACGTTCTCCGTACCAGCGCCGAGAATGCTGGTGGCGAGTGCCTGCGAAATGCTGTAGGTTGGAGGATATACGGAAGCCTGATAGCCATTCAACTGGTAGGCGGATTGCATTTGTATGTTTTTCCGGGGGAAATTGGCAGACACGACTAATACCCCTGCGGCACCCCGCGCGCGGGCGGCCGCGAGTTTGCCAAAAATATTCCCGGGAGAGCGGAAACCTGTAGCCGACGGCTTGTATCCTTCAGGCATACCATCTGCAATCATCACCAGCTTGCCGGCAACATCGAGATCTTTGTAGGCATTCAGGTCGCCATCCACAATACCATAACCAACAAATACTACTTCAGAAAAACGAAGACCTGAGTGGTGATTGAATTGTGCATTGGGTAAAAAATCTTTCCCTAATTCAAAGGCTGTTCCGTTTACGCTCAGCGATGTAGCGGTAATGGAATCTTTGTACAACGGATATTGCTGACGATAACTGCCGTTGTTACCGGGCTGCAATCCGAGTGATTTGAAATGCTCTTCAATGTAAGAAGCGGCTTTTTCCAAACCGGGTGACGGCGTGTCGCGTCCTTCCATTTCAGCTCCGGCAATGATGTGCAGATGCCGGCTCATGTCTGCGGCCGTGATCGTTGCGGCGAAAGTGCCGGGACGGCTCTTCTTTTGCGCGGTGGCCGTGAGGCTCAGCAGCAGAAGGGCCGGAAGTACTGATTTTCTGATCATGTGGTATGTGTTTAAAAGAGGAATGCTCAAACTTAATTGAAAAGTCTGAGCATCCGAATTTCGTATGATGAGCGGTCGGTTAGTTACAGGCTATTTTCTCCACGCGGCGTTCGTGACGGCCGCCTTCAAACGCGGTACTCATGAAACTGTCTACCATTTTCTCCGCATCGCCTTCGCGCACAAAACGCGCCGGGATACAGATCACATTGGCATTGTTGTGCTGACGTGCGAGCTTTGCCAGTTCATCACCCCAGCAGATGGCAGCCCGGATTTGCTGATGTTTATTCGCCGTAATGGCCACCCCGTTTGCGCTTCCGCACAGCAGAATACCAAATGAGTAATCGCCGCTTTCAACGGCCTCGGCTACCGGGTGTGCAAAGTCTGCATAATCCACCGAATCGGCGGAATAGGTACCAAAATCTTTGAAAGCAAGACCTTTCGCTTCAAGAAAGGAAATCAGGTCTTCTTTGTATTCAAATCCTGCATGGTCGCTGCCAATGGCAACAGGTTTGGAGAGATCAAACTCAGTACTCATCATAACCGGTTTATTAAGACCGTAAAGATAAGAAGATTACCCGCGTATCAGCTCCACTCTTCGTCTTCTTTGGCCTTCTGTTTTTTATTGATGCGTGCGGCCAAAACAATGCTGGCTTCAAACAACAAATAAAGCGGAATGGCTACAATGGTGAGGCTGAATGGGTCTGTTGAAGGTGTGATAATAGCCGCAGCGATCACGATCAGCACAAATGCATGACGGCGGTATTTGCGGAGAAATTTTGCCGTAACAATACCTACTCTTGCCAGCACGGCCATCAGCAGCGGCATCTGGAATAATAAACCGATACCCACAGTGGTATAGATCAGGTTCTCCAGGTAATCGGAGAAAGTCGGCATGATGGTTACCTGATCGCTGAGTTTGTAATTGAAGTAGAAGTTCACCATGAAAGGTGTAAGGATAAAATAACCGAATGCCACGCCGATAAAGAACAACAGCGATACCCAGAAAATTACACCGCGTGTGGTCCTACGTTCCTTGTCTGAAAGAGCGGGACTTACAAAGCGCCACAGCTCCCAGAAGATATAAGGAAAGGCCAGGATGAACCCACCAATGAATGCGAGTGTGAACGAGGCCACGAATTGACCGGTCATGGTCGTTTCGAGAAACTTTGCGTCTACCTGCTGGAAACAAAGGGTATCACCGATGCCGATCGCATGTCCGAGACTGCACAGCCATTTTGCAGAAATAAAATCAGCCCTGGTGGGACCAAACAGCACGGTATCCACCACAAAGCTTGTAAAGGAGAAAACGATAATGGCGCCTATGAGCAGGGCGATCACCGAGCGGATCAGGTGCCAGCGAAGTTCTTCCAGGTGATCGATGAAAGACATTTCCGCCTGGGAATCTTTTTTCCGCTTGTCCAAAAAGTCGAGAAGGGCCATTCAATTAATTTAGGAAATGTCAAAATTAAAGGGAAACGGGCAATAGATGCCTGTGTTTAACCTACGATACGGAGATTACTTCAGTTTTTTCATTTTTACCATCTCGATACGGGTATCACTGACATTGAGTACGTCAAATTCATAATCATCGATAATGATCCGTTCTTTCTGGCGCGGAATGGTTTCATGATAGCCGATGATATAACCGGAAAGCGTTTCTGCGTCGTTTTCAGGAAATACAAACGCGTATTTTTCTTCGAGATAATCCAATTCGAGGCGTCCGGAGAAGATGTATTCCGTTTCGGAAATCCGTTTTTCTACAAACTGCTCCGTGTCGTATTCGTCAAAAATTTCCCCGAACAGCTCTTCCAGCACGTCTTCCATGGTAATGATGCCTGCGGTGCCGCCAAATTCATCCACCACCCACGCGATGCTTTTGCGTTCGCGGCTCAGCTTGTTGATCAGGTCGGCGGCGCTCATGCTTTCCGGCACAGCCGGTATAGCCAGCAGTACTTCCTGGATAGTTGACGGCCTTTTGAAGAGATCCAGTTCGTGCACATATCCTACAATATGATCGATATTGCTGTCATAAACGACCATTTTGCTCAATTTTGTCTCGGAAAAACGCAAAATCAGGTCTTCAATGGAAATGGTAATATCCACGCCGATGATCTCTTTGCGGGGCACGAGGCATTGGCGAATCTTTACACGCGGCAGCTCCTGTGCGTTTTCCAGCAATTGTGTATTGCGTTCCTGCCGGTCGTCGTCGCCGTGGTTTTGCTGGAAAAGATTCCGCAGATCACTCCGGTTGAAGGCTTCTTTTGTTTTGTCCAGTTTTACGTTGAATACATATTTCAGCATCCATTCCGCCAGCGAAATAAGTCCTGTTGCCAGGGGCTGGAACATCTGGTAGAAAAAGTTGGTGACAATGGACAGTTTGCTGAGCAAGGTATTGCTGCGTGCACGGAAAATAGCGCGGGGAATGAATTCGGCCAGTATCAGCACCAGGAAGGTGGCGATAACGATTTCTACAAGGATGTGCACCAGGTCAGAACCTACATTGAAATATTTCCACATAGGCTGCAGCACGGTACTGATCTGCAATCCGAAAAAAACCAGGAAAATGATAAACCCGATAAGAGTAGTACCCAGAAAGGTTGCGGGAGAGTCGACAAATTTGCCCAACAGGTGGCCTGTGGCGCTGCCCTGCTTGCGTTTCAGTTCAATATTCAGGCGATTGGCACTGAAAAATGCCATTTCAATACCTGCAAAGAAACCCATCAGCAACACCGTCAGGATAAACCAGACAATGATCTTCCACTCTATCATATTCTAAAGATAGAAAAAGTTTGGTGTTTCATGACAGGAAGTCCCGGATGATGGCTTCCGCTTCGGCGCAGGCCCGGGGAAGGTCGTCGTTGAGAATAACCTTGTCAAAATGATTTTTGAAAGACAGTTCGTAAGAGGCTTTATTGACCCGCGCCTGCAGGGTTTCCTCGGTTTCCGTGCCGCGGGAAAGCAGTCTGCGCTTTAATTCATCGATGGATGGCGGTTCAATAAAGATGGAAAGCGAGGTTTCGGGGTATTGTTGCTGTACGTGGATCGCGCCTTTTACGTCGATATCCAGCAGCGGGCACTGTTCATTGTCCCAAAGGCGCTGCAACTCACTTTTTAATGTCCCGTAGTATTTCCCTTCATACACCATTTCCCATTCCACAAACTCGTTGTGCTGGATCTTATGCTGAAAATCCTCGAGGCTGATGAAATAGTAATCTTTCCCATCCTGCTCATAAGCCCTGGCCTGGCGGGTTGCCGCCGAAATGGAAAACGCCAGTTGCGGAAACTGACGCAGCAGATGATGAGTGATGGACGTTTTACCGGCACCCGAGGGTGCGGTGATGATGATGATCTTTTGTTGAACAGAAGCCATGTGCAAAGAAAAGAAAAAACTGTTTTCGTTACAACCGCTTAATATCTGCACCAAGCGCAATTAATCGCTGATCGATATATTGATAACCTCTGTCGATCTGTTCGATGTTCTGTATCACGCTTTTGCCTTCTGCGCTGAGTGCGGCAATGAGCAAGGCCACACCTGCCCGTATGTCTGGGCTGCTCATGGTGATGCCACGCAATCGCTGCTGGCGTTCCAGCCCGATTACCACCGCCCTGTGCGGGTCGCAAAGAATGATCTGTGCGCCCATATCGATCAGTTTGTCGACAAAGAACAGGCGGCTTTCAAACATTTTCTGGTGGATCAATACGCTGCCGGTTGCCTGAATGGCCGTTACCAATACAATACTCAGCAGATCCGGTGTGAAGCCCGGCCAGGGATGATCGTAGATGGTTAACACGCCGCCATCGAGATAACGTTGAACGGTGTATTCTTTCTGAGCGGGAATATAAATATCGTCGCCGCGGTATTCGAGTTGAATGCCGAGCTGCCGGAATTTATCGGGAATGATACCGAGATGTTCGATACCGGCGTCTTTGATGGTGATCTCGCTCTGCGTCATGGCGGCCAGTCCGATGAAGGAGCCCACTTCGATCATATCCGGCAGCATGCGGTGTGTGGTGCCGCCAAGTTCACCCACCCCTTCGATCACCAGGCGGTTGCTGCTGATGCCGCTGATACGCGCACCCATGCGGTTGAGCATACTGCAAAGCTGTTGTATGTAGGGTTCGCAGGCGGCATTATAGATCGTCGTTGTGCCTTTGGCGCGAACGGCGGCCATGACAATGTTGGCAGTACCGGTTACGGAAGGTTCATCGAGCAGCAGGTCTGCGCCATGAAGGTTGGTGCCATCGAGATGGAAAAACCCGTCTTCGGCATTGTAATCGAAACGGGTGCCTAATTTCTCAAAAGCGAGAATATGTGTATCGAGGCGGCGGCGGCCGATCTTGTCTCCGCCCGGTTTGGGAATAAAGGCTTTACCGAAGCGGGCGAGCATGGGGCCGGCCAGCATAACGGAACCACGGAGGCGGCCGCTTTTTTTGCGGAAGTCTTCGCTATGGAGGTAATCGACGTTTACATCATTAGCGCGGAAAATGCAGGTGTCGCGCGAAACGCGCTCCAGTTTTACATTCATCTCCCCGAGCAATTCGATCAGCAGGTTCACGTCGAGGATGTCGGGAATATTGGTGATGGTTACAGGCTCGCCTGTAAGCAACACGGCGCTGATGATCTGCAGTGCTTCGTTTTTGGCACCTTGCGGAGTGATGGTGCCCGAAAGCGGTTTGCCACCGCGTACCTCAAAGGCGTTCATAGTCTTTCAAAATTAATAATCGTGAATGGTCAATGGTGAATGGCTGTTTTACTTACTACTTAAAACTTACAACCGCTGTTTCCTTCAACAGGCCGAGGCTTCGGCCTCAGGAACCCTAGCCCGAAGTGTCGGGCTTTATGCCCTGTACCTTACACCTTCCGCCTCAATAATAAGGGCTGATCATCAAATAAACCACCACACCCGTCACGGCGACATAAAACCAGATAGGCCAGGTAATACGTGCAAGCTTGCGGTGATTAACCCATTCGCCGGTAAGACCGCGGTAAGCAGTAAACAAAATGAATGGCAGGATCAGGCCGGCCAGCGGAATGTGTGTAAACAGGATGATATAATAAATCGTTTTGCCGATTCCTTCACCACCATATTCCGTGTTTCCGGCCAGCAGGTGATGCGTCACATAACTGAGCAAAAACAAAATGGATAACACCATCGCGGCCAGCATCAGTCTTTTGTGTACCAGGTATCTTTTCCCTTTCACTGCCATTAACGCCGCCAGCAACAACAGCGACACGCAAGTATTGATTACCGCATTGATTGCCGCGAAAATATGTACGTCGAATCCCAGATCGACATCTATGGACACGCGGCTGAGCGCCGTTACAAGCAGAAACACTACAATAGAGAAGGTGAAGATGAGAATACGTGCCTTCTTATCATTCTTTTTCCAGGCGGCTGTCAGCATCGGTGGGTTTATTTTTTTTGAATACAAACAGGAACAGCCCCACACCGGCGATAGCCAGCAAAAATGCTACGGCCATGATCTGAAGTTTTCCTGCAAAAAAACTTTTTTTCGATTTGTCTTTTTCCATCGTCAGCATCACCAGGTCTTGTGCCAGTTGATTAAGAGAGGCGGAATCAAGCCCGCGATAGTAGCCGCGTACATAACGGTTGCTGTCGATAAGGATAAACCTGTCGGAATGGAAAAAGCTGGTATCGACGCCCATACCATCTTCCACGCCTACTTTCATGTGGTTGATAGCAAGATCATAGATGGTCTTTTTATCGCCGGTCAGCAGCCACCATTGATCCGGATCGATCTGGAAACGGTCTGCCCATGATTTGAGTTGCGGAACAGAATCGCGTTCGGGATCGATACTGAAAGAAATAAACTGAACGTCTTTGTTGGTGCGGTCGCCGACGCGTTGTCCGTTGGAGAGGGCTTGCTGCAGTTTGCGCATGTTCATGGTCATGCCAGGGCAAATGGTTGGACAATGCGTAAAGAAAAAGTCGGCGATGATGATTTTGTTGCGCAGGTCTTTCAGGGATACGGTATCGCCCTGCTGATTGATCAGCGTGAAGTCGGGCACGCGATGCCATACCGAATCCGTCACCATTTTACCGTTTCGTTTGGAAACATTAACGGAGTCCAGCACATAGTGCCGGGGCATGGCCACTGCTTTCTCGCTATAATTTTTTACGATGAAATAACATACCAGCGGGAGGAAGAGGGCTATCAGAACCGCATATAAGGCTTTCTTGTTCACAGATCAGATTAATTGGTCACCTGTTAAAATGCAAAAGTAAGAAGCAAAAAACGGAGTTGGCCAATTTTTTACTTCTTACTCTTGCTATGCGTTCGGTTGAACTTTTGTTATTGTTTGCCGGGCTCAGGTTTCGGAGCTCCCGGTTTCGCCGGTGCTTCGTGACCGTGGTGTGGTTTGGGCGAAGTGGTTTCTTTAAAATGCTTGTCGTAGTCGTTACGCAGGTTTTTATAAGAATTACCATCGATCAGGAACGCTGCGATGAACCAGATGAACAGCATCAGCGGAACCACGATCGTCATGATGAAGTTACGGATCTCATCACCCAGGTGCATGAATACCGCTACGATGTAATAAGCTTTGGCAATGGTCAGTATACACACCATTCCTTTGAAAGCCAGTACCAGGAATTCACTGGGGTTTTCGCCTTTATGAATATTATAAATAACCAGGCCGATCAGCAACTCGATGATAGTAATGATCGAGAGCAGGATGGTCGTCTTTTTTACCTTCTTTTTAAAAGTCTCATCATCTGTGTGGTGATGAAACGTGATCTCTGATGATGTATGCTCCATAACGTTGAAATAAGGTATCTGTTAATTAAGTTAATCTCTTTTGATAAAAGCGTGTCCGGATCAGATCAGGTAGAAACACAGGAATACGAATACCCATACCAGGTCTACAAAGTGCCAGTACAGACCGGCCTTTTCGATCATCAGGTAATGTCCTCTGCGTTCGAATACATTTTTCTGCGTCATGATCAGCATTACGATGTTGATGATCACACCGGAGAATACGTGGAAACCGTGGAAGCCGGTAATGCCGTAGAAATATCCACCGAAGGCAACGGGTCCTTTTTCACGGATATGCAGTTCTGCATTGCTCAGCATATTTACCAGGTCCTGCTTGGGCAGTTTCATCAGCTCGGCATGACCGAGTTGTGAAGCGTGGTGCTCATGTACCAGGTTGGCCAATACGTGTTGGTCTGAATTGTTGAGGGCGGCCGTAAGTTCTGGTCCTGCTGCTACCAACTGACCCCAGGGATTGATGGTAGTGGTTTGACCCACCATCTGGATCTGGCCGTCGATCAGGGTTGCGTGTTCGCCGGTGATCAGGTGATGCCACTCCCAGGCCTGACAGCCGAGAAACGCGATACCACCAACGATAGTCCAGGCAAGCCATTTGGCCACACTTGCTTTATCGCCTTTGTGACCGGCATGTACTGCCAGTACCATGGTTACCGAACTGATGATGAGGATAAAGGTCATTACACTCACGAAGGCCAGCGGCAGATTAGCGTGGCCCGCACCCGGAAACGCATTGAACACCACGTTGGGATCCGGCCAGAAGTTCTGGCTGAAACGGATAGTGCCATACGAAATCAGGAATGCGCCGAATGTAAATGCGTCACTCATCAGGAAGTACCACATCATCACCTTGCCATACTCCACATTGAAGGGACTTTTGCCCCCGCTCCACCATTTGGTCTGATGTGTCGAAACTGTTGTTGCCATACTAATAGTTAAAAAAAATGCCTAATTATGTTTTGGTGCGGCTGCTGCTTATCCTACAATCAGGAAAAAAACCAGCAGGTACAGCCAGAGAATATCCACGAAATGCCAGTAAGTAGCCATTACTTCTACCGGCACCGGACTGTATTGTTTCACACGGCCGAAGAACGCTCTGCTGAACATGACCACCAGCGCAACCATACCACCGATTACGTGGATGGCGTGCAGACCGAAGATCACATACAGGAACTGTCCCGCGCCTGAGGCGCCGATGAACCGGATATTATTTTTCCAGAGTTCATGAAAGCCCATATACTGAAGCACTACAAATCCCAGACCCAAAAGAACTGTTATGGCGGTCAGCAGCCGGTATTGCCGCATCCCGCGCTGGCGGAAGGCCCGCACCGCCATCTGCATGGTGATGCTGCTTGCCACGATTACGGCCGTTGATATCCAGAAGACATCGGGCATGGTCACCGTGCGCCAACCAACCAGGTTGCTTTTTACAATAAAAGCGCTTGTCAAACCGGCAAACATCATCAGGATACTTGCAATGGCCACCCAAAGTGTAAACTTGTGGGGATGCATTTTCCGTCCGTTGCCCTTTGCCGGGGTCTTATGCTCACTGATATTCAACTCACTTACCATTTTTATCGCTTTGAGGCCGTATTAAAACGGCTCCGTGTTTTAATCAACTTACACTTTGCTCAGCAACAGCGCCAGCAATACGACTGGCAGATACAAATAGCTGCCAAACATCACGCGGCGTGCAGAAGGAATGTCCATTTTGGCATACAGCATGGCACAACGCATGATCATGAACAGATTGCCTGCGATCACGAGGATCAGGCCGATCAGTCCTGCCGTGTTGTCAAACGTGCATATTCCGGTAAAATAAGGCGCCATGGTCACGGGCAGCAGCAGCAGTGAATAAACCACTGTTTGCAATGCTGTAAAACGTGTTGGTCCCTTATCTGCCGGCAGCAGCTTGAAACCTGCAGCAGAGTAGTCGTTGTGCGCAATCCAGGCAATAGCCCAGAAGTGCGGAAACTGCCAGAAAAACTGGATCAGGAATAAAACGCCACCTGCCAGCCAGTCGACTTCCTCGCCGGGAGCAAAACCTGCCACCCAGCCGATCAGGCAGGGAAGCGCACCCGGAACCGCACCCACCATTACCGCAATAGAATTGACTTTCTTAAGCGGCGTATAAATGAACGCGTAGAGGAAAAGGCTGAATGCAGCAATACCAGCCGCCGTCCAGTTGAAGTAATTACCAAGGATAAAAACTCCGAGCGCGCCCGTGAAGATGGCAAAACCCCATCCTTCCTGGGCACTCATCCGGCCGGAAGCAATCGGGCGGCGCGCGGTACGCTTCATCATCGCGTCCGTATCTTTCTCCACCACCTGATTGATCGTATTGGCACTACCTGTTACCAGTAATCCACCTGCAAAGAGCAAAAAGATCCGCCACCAATCAAATCCCACTCCGGGCACCAGCAGGTAACTGATCACACTGCTGAACACCACCATTATACTCAACGAAAGCTTGACTAACTGTAAATAATCCTTGATCTTGTTCATCCCGCTTCCGTTTTATAAGTCAAAATTCAAAATTCAAAAATGATCCGCTGGTTGTAAAAGTCTTTTGACTTTTTACTTTTGAATTTTTACTTCTTAGTGTTTGCTTTCATTAGCACCCACCGGTTCCGTCTGCGGAATAAATTCTCTTCCGTCTTTTCCGTAATCATAAGCCCAACGGTGTACTTCAGGAATCTCACCAGTCCAGTTGCCGTGGCCCGGGTTGATCGGAGTAGTCCACTCGAGCGTGGTAGCACCCCATGGGTTCTGTGTAGTAACCTTACGGCCTTTGAATATGGAATAGAAGAAGTTGAATACAAACATCAACTGAACCGCAAATACGATGATCGATACAACGGTGATCATTTTATCCAGCTCGTGGAACTGGCTGAAGTTCACCCATACGCTCTTGTCGAGATAACGGCGTGGCATACCGGCAAGACCTTGATAATGGATCGGCCAGAAGATCAGGTAAGCACCAACCATGGTAACCCAGAAGTGAATATAGCCGAGCGTATTGTTCATATAGCGGCCATACATTTTGGGGAACCAGTGATAAACACCGGCGAACATACCAAAGAAGGAAGCCACACCCATTACAATGTGGAAGTGTGCCACCACAAACATGGTATCGTGCAGGTGAATGTCGATCGTAGAGTTACCGAGGAAGATACCTGTCAGACCACCGGAAATGAACAAGCTTACGAAACCGATACCGAACAATGCGGCCGGCGTGAAGCGGATATTACCTCTCCACAATGTAGTAAGCCAGTTGAACACCTTGATGGCCGAAGGCACCGCGATCAGCAGGGTGAGCAGTACGAACACCGATCCGAGGAACGGATTCAGACCTGTCACGAACATGTGGTGAGCCCACACAAGGAACGCCAGGATACAGATGGCGAACATCGAACCGAGCATCGCCATGTAACCGAAGATGGGCTTGCGGGAGTTAACCGACAATACTTCGGACACCATACCCATCGCGGGTAAAAGAATGATATATACTTCGGGGTGACCCAGGAACCAGAACAAGTGCTGGAACAGGATGGCACTACCGCCTTCATTAGGCAGGGCCTGACCACCGATATAAATGTCGCTCAGATAGAAGCTGGTACCCAGGTTGCGGTCAAACAACAAGAGGATCAGACCAGAAAGCAGTACAGGGAAGGAAAGGATACCCAGTACGGCAGTGAAGAACAGCGCCCATACTGTCAGCGGCAAACGCGTCATGCTCATGCCTTTGGTACGCATGTTCAGGATAGTGGAAACATAGTTCAGACCGGCGAGCAACTGTGAAACCACAAACAGCGCCATGGCTATAATCCACATATCCATACCGGCTTTGGAGCCGATCGACGCTTCGCCCAGCGCACTTAGCGGCGGATAGACCGTCCACCCACCGGCGGCTGGCCCGGTTTGAATAAACATGGAAGCGATCATTACCACACTGGCCATGAAGAAGAACCAGTAAGACAGCATATTCATCAGCGGCGACGCCATATCACGTGCACCAACCTGCAGGGGAATAAGCAGGTTCGCAAAAGTTCCGCTCAAACCAGCAGTCAGTACGAAGAACACGAGTACGGTACCGTGCATGGTTACCAGCGCGTAATAAAATTCGGGTTTGATTCGGCCGCCTTCAGCCCATTTACCAAAGAATGTCTCCAGGATCGGGAAGGTCTGATCAGGAAAACCGAGCTGCAAACGGAACAGTACTGAAAACAGACCGCCGATGATCGCCCAGATAATACCCGTGATCAGGAACTGCTTACCAATGGTCTTGTGGTCCTGACTGAAGATATATTTTGTAATAAACGTTTCCTTGTGGTGATGCACATGGTGCTCATCATGATGTGCTCCGTGTGTGGTACCCACTTCAGGCTGAATATGCAATGCGTCGCTCATAATCTTTTATTTTAACGGGCTACACGTATCGCCCGGTTTCTTCATTTTATTATTTCAGTTGGGCAAGGCCTTTAACAGTGTCGGCTGCAGGTGTCGCAGGCTTGGCGCCGGCGGAGTCAGCAGCAGGTGGATTCTTGGCTTCCAGCATCATAGCGTACTGTGATTTTTTAGAAGCGAACCATTGATCATACGCCTCCTGTGTTTCCACCACGATGGTACCACGCATGCTGGTGTGACCGGCTCCGCACATCTGGTCGCAGGAAATCTCGTACACAAAGTCCGGATTGCCTGTTTCCTTTTTCATCTGCTCGGTGGTCTTAGTTGGCGTGAACCACATAGTAGTAGGTGTACCTGGTACTGCGTCCATTTTCAGGCGGAAGTGCGCCAGACCAACGTCATGGATTACATCTTTCGCATTGATGATCAGTTTTACAGGTCTGTTCACCACCAGGTGAAGCGGTTCATCCTGACCACTGGTATACACGTCGTCGTGGTTGAATTCGTCTTCCCAGATCTGACCGAGAGGGTTTTGCTCTTCGGGGTTGATCTTCTTGTAATATTTTTTACCCAACTCTTTGTCAGCTCCCGGATAACGGTATTCCCATTTGAACTGGCTACCGGTTATTTCAACGATCATGGCTTCTTTTGGAGCGGGGCCTGTGATGCGGTACCAGTAAACGATACCGAATCCTACCAGTACAGTCAGTACGATAGCGGGTACTACAGTCCAGATCAACTCCAGTTTGTTGTCATGCGGGAAATAATATGCTTTACGCTTGTCTGATTCCTGGTATTTAAAAGAGTACCAGAACAGCAGGCCTTGCGTGATCACGAATACCACGCCTGTTGCGATCAGGGTGTACTTCAGCATGCGGTCTACCAGGATACCGTGATCGGAAGAGGCCTCACCGATCTTCAGGATCTTCCCTGCAAGACGATCGTTACAATACCACACACCGATTAATCCCACGATCAGGAAAAGAAGCAGCAGAAAAGCATTGATCTTGTTTGTCTGCTTACGGGACTTCTCTTCGCCGCGGATAACCGCTACATATTCACTTGCCTTGGCAATCTGAAAGGTGATCAGAAAGCCGAGTACGAGGATCGCTATAATAAAGAAAGTTTGCATAGCTGTATAAATTCCAAAAATTAATGCTGTTTCCAGTTTCCGGCCCGTTGGCCGATATCATTCATATTTCAATTAAAGAACTGCTGTCCGGCCACCAATATTATGTATGGTGGATAAGACTTTCCTTGATGAAGGGGTGATTCTTCGGAACCAGCGGATACTTAGAAAGTGTTCTGCCAACCAGGAAAAGAATCAGACCTACAAATCCGAGTGCCACACCAAAATCAGCAATCATCAGCGGAGGATTCTTCGAAATAGACGGGAATACCATCTGGTAGAAGTCCAGCCAGTGACCAAAGATGATCAATACTGCCATGAAGGTGATCGTGGTATAGTTACGTTTGGCATCGCGGCTCATCAAAATCAGCAACGGTGCAATAAAGTTGATCAGGAACATGATCCAGAAAATTCCGCTGTAAGCGCCTTCAACGCGGGGCTTGAAGTAAACCGTTTCTTCAGGAATGTTGGCGTACCAGATCAGCATGAACTGGGAGAACCACAGGTAAGTCCAGAAGATAGAGAACGCAAACATGAACTTACCAAGGTCATGCAGGTGTTCGTTGTTCGTATACTGGAGATAACCATTGTTTTTCAGGTAAACAACAAACAAGGTCATAAGGGCCACACCGGCTACGAATGAACTGGCAAATGTGTACCAGCTATACATGGTGCTGTACCAGTGTGCATCGATACTCATCAGCCACAACCAGGGAAGTGAAGACATGATGGTGAGAGAGAATACCACGATGTATACGGCCGCCCAAACGGTGTTGTTCCAGATATATTTTTTCTTTTCTTCCATGGTCTTCAGCGGCTCGTTGTCCAGTTTGCGGGACAGTTGGCGCATTTTCCATCCAAGTACAGACCAGAGGATCACGGTAAGCAGGGTTACCGTAGTATAAAATCCTTTATTCAGGAATCCTTTTTTAGCATCCAGGATTGCATCATGTTTTACGTGCTCAGCATCGGTCCAGTGGTAGATAGTGTGGTTGCTGCCAAAAGCAATGGACAGCAGGATTGCCGCAGCTATTACACCCAGAACAGGTACGCAGGCAGAAACCGCTTCCGTCACACGGCGGAAGGACAATTGCCAGCCACCCCATGCGAGTGTGGTTGCACAGATAAAGAACATGGCTGCGTTCACAATCAGCAGAAAGAAAACGCTGTTCTGCATCAGGCTCGCCCAGAAGCGCGCGTCCTGCAGTTTTTTCTCTTCCTCATTGCCTGTGCCTCCATGCGTAGAGATGTACAACGCAATGATGGATATAATACCCACAGCCATCAACGCAAAGGCGAGCGTGTTGTACTTTTTTGTCGGAGCGAAATTTTCCCTAATTGATGACATCCTATGTTCTTTTAAATTTCTTCAAATAGTTGGTTCTCTAATTACTTGGCAGCTACTGGTGCCATGGCTCCGGCAGCAGGTGCTGGTGCAGGAGTGGTTGCGGCAGCGCTGTCCTTAGCGGCAGGTGCTGCTGCACCGGCTGCTCCACCCTGCTTGGACTTGATATATGCAATGACCATCCAACGTTGCTTGGTGTTCAACTGTGAAGCATAGCTACCCATTTGTCCTTTTCCATAAGTAACGGAGTGGAACATGGTGCCTTCCGTCATTTCCTTCATGGCAGCATCCATGAAATTCTTCGGCGCGGCTGTATAAGGACCATCTCCACCATTGAACAAAGGACCGTTACCATCCAGTTTGGAACCGTGACAGATAGCACAGTTGATCAGGTAAAGACGCTCCGCCTCTTTCATATTAATAGAATCGGGCGACAGCGGGTTGCGGTAAGAAGCCGATTGCGCATAACCGATCGAATCGTGCTTCAACGGATAAGGAAATGCATCACCGCGGGCAACAGTACCAGGCACAGGGCGCTCGTTGTAGTAAGCACCGGCCTTGGCAATGTCTTCGGTAGAACCATATGTTTCGTAAGCACGGCTATACACCATGTCAGGAGCATACGCACGTCCCGGCTGATCATTTCCGCCGCAGGAGGGCAATACGGTTATCATCCACGCACATCCTGCTATCGTTAAGAGTTTTTTCATTGTAGTTGTATATCGTCCGAATGAATACTTTTTAATACTGTCTGCCGGATTAAACCGCAGCTTCCACTTTTTTACCAAAACGGGTGGTGTCGCGGTCGTAACGACCCAGCCACCAGCCGGTTTCGCGGTATTGAACGCTCACTTCGCTTGCGCCAACGCTTTGCAGGAAGGCAATTCCTTCTGCTTCGCTGGTTTTGTCGGTGCATTCAACTGCCATTACAAATGTATCGTCGGTGCTGCGCGGGTTGAAGTGGTCTTTCTTTACAAAAGGCGCCAACTGACACAGCCAGCAGAATGTAAGTACCATGCCCACCGCTGCAAACAGTACGGTCAACTCAAACGTAATGGGAATCCATGCAGGCAGGGAGAAGAACGGCTTACCACCGAAGTTAATCTGCCAGTCCACCGTAAGGGCCCAGGTAATGAAGCTCACTGCAGTGGTAGTACCGGTGATGCCATAGATGAAACCTGCCACGTGAAGGCTCGTGTCCTTCAGGCCCATCTCCTTATCCAGACCGTGAATAGGGAATGGCGTGTACACATCATGGATCTTGTAACCGGCACGGCGCACTTTTTTGACAGCGGGAAACAATACCGCCTCGTCATAAAAATTGCCTACGATGAATTTTTTAACGCTCATTATTTATAGCTTTTATAGCCTGGGTGAACGGATTCACCCGTTGTTTTTATTGTCATGGACCGCTTTCCGCTTTGCAGCCGGTCTACTATTTTTTTATCAAAAAGAACTGTTGAACTGCCGCTGATCAATGGTGGTCACCGTGGTGCAGTTCGTCATCCGCAAATTTCTCGATCGATTCATTTTCCACTTTATCCATCTGGCTCTTATAGTTGTCGCCATTTTTCTTCAGGATATGCTTGATCTCAGCGATCGCGATAACCGGGAAGTATTTGGAGAAAAGGAAATAACAGGTAAAGAACAAACCGAATGTACCGAGGTAGAAACCGATCTCCCAGATAGTTGGCGTATAGTACGTACTCCAGGAGCTGGGCAGGTAGTCGCGATACAGAGAAGTAACGATGATCACAAAACGTTCGAACCACATACCGATGTTAACCAGGATACTCATGAAGAAGGTAACCAGCAGGTTTCTTCTCATTTTGCGGAACCAGAAGATCTGCGGAGAAAGTACGTTACATCCCATCATCAGCCAGTAGCTCCATCCATAAGGGCTGTTCAGGTTCAGACGGTTTTCGAAGAAGGCATATTGTTCACCAGGCACAGCACTGTACCATGCCATGAAGAGCTCAGTCAGGTAGGCAATACCTACTATAGAACCGGTAAGTACGATAACCTTGTTCATCACTTCGATGTGCTCGATGGTGATATAGTCCTCGAGTGCCAGCACTTTACGGGTGATCAGCAACAGCGTTTGTACCATCGCAAATCCGGAGAATACCGCACCAGCCACGAAGTAGGGTGGGAAGATGGTAGTATGCCAGCCGGGAATGACGGAGGTAGCGAAGTCAAATGATACGATAGTGTGTACGGAAAGTACGAGTGGCGTACTCAGACCTGCCAGTACCAGCGAAAGAGCTTCATGACGCTGCCAGTGTTTGGTGCTGCCGGTCCAGCCGAATGCTGCAACACCGTAAAATGCTTTGCGCCATTTTTCCTTGGCACGGTCGCGGAGCGTAGCCATGTCGGGCAACAGACCGGAGTACCAGAAGAGAAGAGATACAGTAAAGTAAGTGGAGATCGCGAATACGTCCCACAGCAGCGGAGAGTTGAAGTTAACCCAAAGCGGACCGCGGGTGTTGGGGTAAGGCAGTACGAAGAAGCCATTCCACACACGACCCATGTGCCAAATGGGGAACTGGCCCGCACACATTACCGCGAAGATGGTCATCGCTTCCGCCGCACGGTTTACACCGGTACGCCAGCCCTGACGGAACAGGAGAAGGATCGCGGAAATCAGTGTACCCGCGTGACCAATACCTACCCACCATACGAAGTTGGTGATATCCCAACCCCAGCCGATGGTCTTACCCAGGTTCCACTGACCGGTACCATAGATCACTTCCATGGTTACGGAAACGAAACCAAAACCCAAAAGACCAAGGGAGATAATAAACCCAACCCACCAGAGTTTAGACGGCTTGGTTTCCACCGGGCGGCAAATGTCCTCTGTTACCTGGTGATAATCCTTGTTACCATCCACAATCGGCGGTCTGACCTGTGATTCGTATCTGAGTAAAGACATAAATAATATTTCCGAATAAGTAAAAGCTGTTTGGTTGTTTGTCTGCCACCATAATCTTTTCCGATTAAAACAGCATTCAAACTTTTTTTCCG
This sequence comes from uncultured Sphingobacteriales bacterium, assembly GCA_937888905.1. GTDB lineage: Bacteria > Bacteroidota > Bacteroidia > Chitinophagales > Chitinophagaceae > Terrimonas. Next base: position 239,610 of record CALATA010000022.1, on the reverse strand, counting down.
TTTCCTTGTTCTTGATTTCGCGACCGGATATTCCAGTACGCATTTCCAACAAAAGAACCGGGCATTTCCGTTTATCCTACTGCTATGGCAGTTACTGATAGCGGGAAAAAGGCGAAGTGTAAGTAATTAAACCTGCACAGGCCTGTCGTTACAATATCAAAAGAGCTTTGAAGGAGGCCCGTCCGCAGACGGGCTTCCGTTTTATATCTTAGTGATGAGCCTCTGCCGGCTGAGTCGACGGCAATTTAGACTCCTGGTGTTCTTTTTCGCCATGTCCCTGTTCAGCATGTGGTGTTTCTCCATGGCCTTTCTCTTCACCGTGGCCACCTTCTTCGTGTCCGCCACCACCGTGCGCACCCTTGCGCGGGATGAGTTCGTCGGTGTTGCGGATTTTAGCGAGGTAGCTGATGTTGGGCAGGGTGTGGATCTGCTCGAGTACATAGAATGTACGCAGCGGGTTCTTTCTTCTTTCTTCGTTGATCGCGCTGTCTTTGTCGTTAACGTTACCGAATACGATAGCGTCGGCGGCACAGGCAGAAGAACATGCAAGGCGTACGTGTTTGTCTTTCAGCGGCTCGCCGGCTTTCTTGGCGTCCAGTTTGGCAGCCTGCAGACGTTGTACGCAGAAAGTACATTTTTCCATCACACCGCGTGAACGAACGGTTACGTCAGGGTTCAGTACCATGCGGGTCAGATCGTCGTTCATGTGGTGAACGGCAATGTCCAGTTTGCCCACCAGTTCCTGATCCTGGTTGTTCTTGAAGCTGTCAGCTCCGGTATAGTCAGCCCAGTTGAAGCGACGTACTTTGTAAGGACAGTTGTTCGCGCAATAACGTGTACCGATACAGCGGTTGTAAGCCATCTGGTTGATGCCTTCGCTGCTGTGGTTGGTAGCCGCTACCGGACAAACGTTCTCACAGGGAGCGTTATCGCAATGCTGACACATCATCGGCTGGAATACCACGCCTTTGAGTTCGTTAGGATCTTTTTCGTCAGATACATAGTAGCGGTCGATACGCAACCAGTGCATATCATGGTAACGCAATACTTCTCTCTTGCCTACTACCGGTACGTTGTTTTCAGCGTGACAAGCGATCACACAGGCGCCGCAACCAAAGCAGGCGTTCATGTCGATGCTCATTCCCCACTTGATACCCGGTGCTTCATGATCGCCATACAGCGTGGCTTCTTTGCGGAAGCTGCCGGTGTTTTTAGCGTAATCATTTACCAGTTTATCACGGTAGTCTTTGATCTCGTGTTTGTCTTTGATGAAGCTGGCGAGGCTTGTTTCGCGCACTACGTCCACACGGTCTTCGTAGCTGGTGTGAATCTGTGTTTGCGCGATCTTCTCATTTCTGCCGGCTCTTTCCACAGTTGCATTGGTAGCGTAGAGGCTAACCGTTGTACCGTTGAAAGAAGAAACCGGGTATACGTTTTTACCTACATTCTCGTATACCGGACCCAGGCTGGCCGCACGGCCATAACCAAGGGCGACAGCAATTGTGTTTTTATCCATACCGGGTACCACCAGGATCGGCAGTTCAACTTCGAGGTTGCCCGCTTTGATCTTGATAACCGGTTTGTTTGGATAATATTCGTAATCGTTGCTTTTGTAATCGATCTTCAGTTCGTCTGCAGTAGACGCAGAGATCATGGCGTAGTTGTCCCAGGTAGCCTTGGTGATCGGATCGGGCAATTCCTGCAGCCAGGGGTTACCCGGATGCGAGCCTGAACCCAGTGCTACGTTCTGGTACAGCACCACTTCTTTCGCGCCACCTTTCGGAGCCGCCCCGATAGCCGCTACGGCACCGGCAACAGCACCACCGTTGAATGAACCGGCAGAAGCAGTTGTAGCTTCAGCAGCCGTCCATACACCGTCCTGCAGGGCTTTGTTATAAGCGTCGGCAGAACCGAGACGTGCGATCCAGAAGTTGCGGAAATAATCTTCGAACAGTTCGTTTTTACCAGCCCAGATCAACAGGCTTTCCTGCCACTGACGTGTTTTGAACAGCGGGAAAATAGTCGGTTGTACAAAACCGATCTGACCGGCACGTGCTTCGGCATCACCCCAGCTTTCGAGGTAGTGATTGGAAGGAACGATGTATTGGCAAAGCGCAGTTGTTTCATCAATTCTGTCGTTGAAAGAAATGGAAACTTTAACGCGCTTGAGTGCGTCTTCAAATTTTTTGGCTTCGGGCCAGGTGTAAACGGGGTTGGCGCCGTAGATCATCAATGTACCTACGCTTCCGTTCTGCATAGCAGCAACCAGGTCAGCGAGGTCTTTGTCGATACCCTGACGGTACTTAACGGGAGCAGACCAGTCGATGGTGGTGCCGTAAGAACCGATATGGCTGTTGATCGCATTGATCAGTACCTGAACGTTTACATCGTTGCTGTCGCTTACAACGAGGCTTTCACCTTTTCCGGCATTCAGCTCTTTTGCTACCTGCTCGATGCCTGCTTTCAGTTTGGCATCTGTAATACCGGGAGCAGAAACACCGGGAACACCGAGTGCTGCAGCGAGTGCAGCCACCACAGCGCCTGTTTCAGACGGACGGTGGTTGAAGCGGTAATCGGCGTTGGCGCCGGTCATGCTCAGGAAGCTCTCGAACTGGAAGTGACGAACCATTTTAGGATCGTCTTCATTGATCCGGCGGTTGAGTGCGAAACCGTGAGAAAATTCTACAGGGCTCAGCCAGGTGCCAAGGAAATCGGCGCCGAAACTCACCACCACCTTGCGTGCATTCTCGAACTTGTAGCTCGGGATAGCGCGGCTGCCGAAGCTTGCTTCGTTGGCCAACAGCATAGCGGAATGAGAAACTGCGTCGTATTGTACGTGACGGAAGCTGGGGTAAGCGGCTTTGAAGTCGGCGATCACCTGCAATGCGGAAGGAGAGTTGATCGTGCCGGTGAGCAGCACAATTTCACCACCTGCGTTGCGGATGGCTGCACCGAGTTCTTTATCGAGCGCTTCAAAAGTCGGGATCTCCGTGAACTCATTACCCTTTTTGTGTTTGGGATGCGTAACACGGTTTTTATCATACAGGTCCAGCACGGAAGCCTGGATACGGGCAGTAGTACAACCTTTCACGAAAGAAAGGTCATTGCCTTCGATCAGGATAGGGCGACCGTCGCGCACGCGTGCGAGAACAGGCACCACATCACCGTCCTGGATGTAAGTGGTAGCATAATATTTAACCTCGCCGGGAACGATGTTCTCTGGCTTGTTGGCGAATGGAATGGCCTTACGTACGGGCACTTTACAGCTGGCGGCCAGGGTGGCGGCTGCTGTGCTGAAACCCAGGTATTTTAAGAAATCGCGGCGGGGAGCCTTGGCGTCGATGAGGCCCTTGCCATCAAAATCTTCGAACGGCAGTTCTTCGCGAAACTCATCCTGGTTCCGGCCTTTGAAATTCTCCGGATCATTTGCCTCTGCGAAACTTTGCCAGTACTTGTTTTGGCTCATATTATCTGAATTGGCAGCGGTCTTTAACTTGATCAACCCGCTGTTTTTAAACTAAAATTTTATTATCAGTAAGCAGGACCATCCTGCAGCAGCGATTAATAGTGACATTTCTGGCACTCCAGGCCACCGATATCTTTCACGCTCACGCTATCCATTTTACCGGACTTGATATCGTCGTGGAATTTCTGGTAGATGCTGTAGAACTGGTTGCCTGAACTGTCAGAGTAATTGAAGTTCACTTTGGTCTGGCGGTGACAGTTCACGCACCATCCCATGCTCAGTTCAGAAGCCTGATGTACCACGTCCATTCCGGTGATATCACCGTGACAGGTTTGACACTGTACATTACCCACACGGATGTGCTGGCTGTGGTTGAAGTATACGTGATCAGGCAGGTTGTGAATTTTCACCCATTCGATCGGCTTGGCTTTGGAAGGATCCCATGCATCCGGTTTTTTCGGATCGAAGCCAGCGTACTCGTACAGTTTGGCGATCTCGGCCGTACCGTTGATCTCCATTCCTTCGTTGTCGTACAGCTTAGGTCCTTTGGAGTAGGTTTGAATGGTCTTATGACAGTTCATACACACATTCACAGAAGGAATGGCGGCTGTCTTGCTTTCCCATGCGTTGCCATGGCAATACAGACAGTTGATCTGGTTGATGCCGGCGTGCACTTTGTGAGAGTAGTAAATAGGTTGTTTAGGCGCGTAACCGGTTTGACGGTTCAGCCCGATCATGCCTTTGGAAACGAAGAACCCACCTACGATAAACAGTACGATGGCGAAGATTGCCAGGTATACTTTATTACGGTAGAAAGGAACAGGCTCGGGGCGGTCGATACCTTCTGCATCGTCAGACAGCTTCTTCAGGTTGCTGTTAACATACATTAAGATGAAGGCGATCAGCGCGAGAATGAGAGAGATAACACCGAAGATAACGGCGTTCTGGTTAGATTCTTTTCCTTCGTCGCCTGAACCACCTTTCTTATCGCCACCGGGAACTTCTTTGAACTTCTGGTCGATATAAGCCAGGATCGCATCGATCTCGGGATCGGTGATCGTGGTGAACAGGTCCATTGAAGTAGGAGAAAACTTGGAGATCTCCACCGCATATGGATAGCCAGAAGCGATCAACGCTTTGTTGTTGCGGATCCATTCGTGCAGTTTCTGCTTGTCAGGCCAGCGATCTTCAACACCTCCGAGAGCCGGGCCGGTGCTGCTGGTTTTCATATCAGGCGCGTGGCAACTCTGACACTTGCTCACGAAAAGGGTCTTACCATCTTGCGCACTAACAGTCACCGCCGATAAAACGAAAATCGAGAGAAACAGCAGCGTTAGTCTTTGAAGTGTTGGCTTACAAGGAATCATAAACACAATTGATCAAAAATGTGGATAAAAAGCTCTAACCGGGTGCAAAAATAAGCCACGAACTTAACAAATGGACAACAATTTGAAAATTTTTTAAACCCGCTACCACATTGCGTTTCAGACGATTTATGGGTATTTTTCCCAACCGCCTGTTTTTGATTGTCATGAATCAGTCAGGCGTTTCGCGGTTTCAAACCGAATGTGAAAATCACAAAATTAAATGAGGCTTTTTCCGCACTTTTGCGGGGCCGTTGTTCACCATCCGGCTTTTTCTAAATTCACAGCATGTTCAAGGGACTTCAGCAAAAATGGAAGGTCAGTGGCCTGCGGGTTCTCCTGATCCTCTGCACCTTTGCCATTGGCGGCAGCCTCACCGGCATCGCCGGGCGCTATATTATGGGCGCTCTCGGCATCAATGCCACCTGGCTTTGGGTCATCGTATATATTATTATCGTCACGCTTATCTGGCCGCTGGCTGTGCTCGTCGTCAGCATTCCTTTCGGTCAATTCCGCTTTTTCATCAGCTACCTCAAAAAAATGGGCAGGCGCATGGGCCTCGGCGGCGCAATTGTGGATAACCGCATCGCCGTAGCCGTTTTTGCCAGCGGCGCCGGCAGCAACGCCGCCCGGATGATCGAACATTTCCGGCAGCACCCGAACATCCGCATCGCCCTCATCGTTTGCAATAAACCCGGCGCGGGTGTGCTCGATATCGCCGCAAAAGCCGGCATTCCCACGCTTATTATCGAAAAAGAGCGCTTTTTCCGCGGCGATGCCTACGTTCCCGTTCTCCGCGAAGCGGGCATTTCCTTTATTATCCTTGCCGGTTTCCTCTGGAAAGTGCCGCAGGCCCTGACCGGCGCTTTTCCCGACGCTATTATTAATATACATCCCGCATTGTTGCCCAATTACGGCGGCAAAGGCATGTATGGCCGCTTTGTGCACGAAGCCGTTTTGGCGGCCGGCGATCCCGAATCCGGCATTACCATTCATTTTGTAGACGAACATTATGATCACGGCGCCGTCATCTTCCAGGCCCGCTGTGCCGTCATGCAAAACGATACCGCCGATACACTCGCTATGCGCATTCATCAATTGGAACATCAGCATTATCCCGAACAGGCGGAAAAAGTAATTCTCAACACGCGCCATCACTCTTAGCGTTTATTTTGCACTTTCTTTTGTTACTTGCCTGCTAATTGCGCGCTTTTGAACCGGAAAACTCTATTCATACTTCTTTTACTGGTCTTCGGCTGTATTCCCGCTTTGCTGCGGGCACAACCGAGAACGCCCGTATATAAGGTACGCGGCACCGTTTACGACAGCTCGCGCAACTATGCGCTTCCCGCGGTGAGCGTTCTCTCTACTTCAGGCAAAGGGGCCATGACCGATAACAACGGCGACTACATCATCGATGCTTCCGACAAAGACTCCATCTGGTTCAGCTACCTTGGTAAGCCCACACAGAAGTTTCCCGTGGCCAAAATGAACCTCTCCATCAATTTCGATATCGCACTGGCGGTAAACGTGGCCATGCTGGACGAAGTGAAGGTGAGACCGCGCAACTACAGGCAGGATTCGATTCAAAACCGCCAGGACTACGCGAAAGTTTTCAACTACAGCAAACCGAAGATCACACCATCGGTCAACAGCGAAGGGGTGGGCTTCGATCTCAATGCTATTATTAATATGTTCCGGTTTAAGAAGAACCGGCAGATGCAGGCATTTCAACGCCGGCTGCTTACAGAAGAAAAAGAAAAATACATCAAGCACCGTTTCAACAAAGGACTGGTGCGTCGCCTGAGTCAGCTCGACGGCGATTCATTGGATTACTTCATGCAGGTATACCAACCTCCTTATCAGTTTGCCCTGCAGGCGGATGAATACACTTTCCAGAAGCATATCAAAGATGCGGCAGAACGTTATAAGAAAGGATTGCCCCCGGCCATTGCCTGGCGCCCCGAAGATTATATGATGGAAGACGAAGAGAATTGAGCCTCAAACCGCCGGATTTTCTCTTTCTTATAAAAAACGGGAAAAATAAAACGGGCTCATTTATCTTCATCGCCGTAAAAATTGAGCTATGGAAGAACAACAACTGACGCTGGGTATCGGCACCCGTTTGCAACATACATTATACGGCCCCGGCGTAATCGTGGGCGTGCGCTATGCCAGTTATCTCATTTCCTTTATCCACCACGGTATTAAAGAAGTAGAGAAGACAGATACGCAACTGGATGAGATCATTCCTGAAAACGTTTCGCAGGAGATTGAAACGCTCAGCGATATGGAAGCTTCCATGCTCCGCATCCTCCGCTTATGGAATGGCTTCGGCGAACCTGTACAGTTGGGCGAACGCTGGACCGGCGGCACGCTGATCCTTCAACCGGCCGACAAACAACTCAAGCCCAAGGAAATTCCGGTAGAAGATTTTTTTCACAAGATCGTCATGCTCCGCGACCGCCTGCGCGTGCTGGAGCAAAACATCAACAGCCACAAAAAACTGAGCGACGAAGAAAAGGTAAACATCCAGCAATACATCACCCGCTGCTATGGCTCACTCACAACGTTCAATGTTTTGTTTAAAAACAAGGAACACTGGTTTGTGGGAGAAAAAAGTGGAAACGACTAAGGTTTGCGCCAGAGGCGTATGTAATAGCGGATGAGAAAGGCCGATCCTATAACAATGATGGCATAATAAATCCAGGTGACAACGGCCGGGTAGCGACCGCTGAACGCCAGCCCGAATTGCAGCCCCGTCATGATGATAAAGATCAGCCACAACAACAGCGAAGAAGCTGTATTGATAATCTTCAGGAAGTATTTCCTTACATCGGGTTCCTGCTCGGGTTCCATAAAATCAATGATTTGACGCGCAAGTTAGTTATTCTTCCGGCGCGCCGGGCACCAGCAGTGCACGGAAAGATGCGGAATCGCCATTGAATACATTGAAATCTACTTTTGACGTAATGCCATTCACCTGGCCGCTGTCGTTGTGCTGCCAGAAATGCCAGGCCCTTCCGATGCGCGGCTGACGTGGCTCATAGTAATGCGCTACCCACAGCGGGTATTGATCGAAGTCGACGCCTAAATATTGCCGGTAAAAATCCGCATTGGTATAGATGATCGGTTTTACGCCGTAATGTTCTTCCACCACATCCAGCCAGCGTTTGACTTCGCGGCGCAAGGCAGCCGGACTGGCACTGAGTTTCGTTTCCACATCCAGCACCGGAGGCAGGTCGCCTGGTCTTAGTTTTACTTTATCGATAAAGTTTTCGGCCTGCAACTTTCCATCTTTTGTAGGAATGAAAAAATGATAAGCGCCGCGGATGATATCATTCTCCCGGCACTTTTGCCAATTGCGGCGGAATTGCGGATCCATGTTGCCGATGCCTTCGGTTGCTTTGATAAATGCGAAACCCATTTTGATGTTCCATACTTCCATTTTCTTCACTTCTTCCCACGCAATAAGATGCTGGTAGCGCGACACGTCGATGCCGTGAATCCCAAAACCATCGGGAATAGCAATACCGAATTCTTTATAGCGGGTGAGTTTTGCCTTGCGGTAAGCGATCCATTTATAGAACATCATTCCGCCGAAGAGTAACAGCAGAAGCGTGCTGATGATAAGCACAAAGCGGCGGCGCGATTTTCCTTTTCTTTTTGACGGCATGTAGCAGCAGCGAATTGCGCTGCAAATATACGCGGTAGGCCTGTGCGATTTTGTTAATTCATCCGGTTAGAAATTGTATCGTACCCCTGCCGTTGCATAAAAGAATGCGTCGCCGTGCTTTTTTACGTCTCCTGTTTCGAGATTCAGCACATTCTGAGGAATCACGTACGCAGGCGTTGCCAGGAACTGCCATTTGCCCGTGGCATAGACGATCGGCATCGAAGCTTCACACGATAAAAAATAAAATTGCTCCACACGTTTATTTATTTCCTCTTCACCAAGCGGCAAAATCAGCAATGTCCTTTTTTCATAGAAGGAGCGCGTAAACTGCTGCGTACCGCCATGAAAGTACACCGATGGATCCACAACAAGTACCCGCCGATTTTTTAACGGCCAGCGAAACAAATGATCTAAGCCGGCCATCGCACCAATATCGGTACGGTCGCTGAACTTAAGATCACCGCCTATCGTAACGTTCAATATTTTATTCTGCACCGTCAGGCTGGCGGCGGCCTGTGCTTTCAATGCGGCTTGCACCAGCTCGCTGTTGTCGCGGTAAAAAGGTTTTACAAAATAGATATGACCCGCCCAGCGCTTGCCATCATTAAATAAATAACCGGCCGTTGCCACTGTACCCGCATACTCGGCGGTAAGTACCGCGTTATTAACAAACACCGGTGCCGCATTGATGTAAATGTTTTTAGTAAACCATACTTCACCGAGCGGGAAAAACCCACTACTCTTCAGGCTGTCTACACGACCGTAATAATGCAAGCCTGTATTGTAATAAACGCCCAGTTTGAATTGCGGGTATTTCGGGGGCCTGATCGAATCCACTATTGTAACAAGTGAATCTTTTGTTTGCGAATAGGCGGAGCTGTAGCCCGTGACCAGGGCCAGCAGCAGCAGGGTGGTTACTCTTTTTTTCATGACGGAAGAGATAAAGAAAAGCCGGCAACGATCCTGTTGCCGGCCTTATAAACTTGTTAAGGACGGGTAGCGCTTGCGGCGGTTTGTGTACGGGCCTGCACCTGGGCCTCCGCTTTTACTTCGGGCTTGGTGGAAGAAACCCTCCGGGCAGCTTGAGTAGTAGTATTTCTGGCTGCTCTTACGGTGCGGCCGGCGGCTTGCGTACCACGGTTAACGGCACGGCTTCCGTTAATGTTGGCCTGCACGTTGCCATTTGCATTGGTCTGCTGGTTAACGGATGTTTTGCCTGCGGAAACAGTTGCCTGACCTTCGGTCTGCACATTTACACCGGCATTTACATCAGCCGCTTTTTTTGCGGTAGCAGCCGTTCTGCGAACAGCCTGTGCGGTGGTCGTTCTCGCTGCGTTTACCGTACGGCCTGCTGCCTGTGTGCCACGGTCGATTGCTTCACTGCCGTTTACATTTACTTGTACATTGGCGTTTGCATTGGTCTGTTGATTTACAGCAGTATTTCCAACGGTCACATTGGTTTGATTATCGGTATTTACATTTACGCCCGCTTTTACGTCAGTAGCATTTTTAGCCGCGGTTGCCGTTGTAGATACTGCTCCTGCGGCGCGGCTTGTTCCGGCCTGGGCTGCATTAACGGTTGTTTGAGCGGCTTGTGTTGTTCTTGCTGAAACGGTATTGAGGGTGCCACGTGTGGCAGCTGCTACACTCGTGGTAGCCTGGGTAGTTGCGGCCGTTGCGCGTGTTACGGCGCCTGTGGCTTGTGTGGTGGCGTTTACTGTTGCCTGCGTTGTTGATCCGAGACCTAAACCTAAGCCCAATTGCGCAGAGCAGATACTTGCGGAGAAAGCACCGGCTACGGACAGCAGTGCTATTTTCGTTGATGTTTTCATACAATTTAGCTTTTAGTAATAAAATGGAACGTGTATCACTTTTGCTAACGAAAATTGTATGCCAGTCGACGGGCTTGGGGAATCAGGACCGCGTCATATTATTGTAAAATCTAATTGCGGATGTATTTCACAGAAAAACGACCATTCATATTCTCAATTGCAGCAAGTTGCTGCTCTACAAATGGCAATCTTGTGATGTTTACCAGTCCGCGCAAACCTGCATAGTCACGCGCGGAACTGTATAAGTAGTCCGCAGCGGTTTCCACAATGCGGTCACGGACCGGATTCTGCTGTATGTATTCGATATGTTCTACCAATTGTGAGGGACGTGTGGTTTCGATAAACACAGGATCGATAACGTTTTGCCACACCTGCAGCTTTTTAGCAGTACTGAAAAAACTTCCCGCTTCGCGGAAAAGACCCATCATCCACTTACGCCGCGCATCAGGCTCCGTATCGATGGCTTCCATTATTTTATTCGTGGTAAATTGCTTGTACTCCTCTTCGAATTTGACCATATCATAACCCTCGCCAGGCTGCATGATTAAATGAAGATGATTCGTCATCAGGCACCAACCGTATACCGGCAGTTTTTGCTGATGGATAAAATGATTGAGGGAGTGTACGATCACCTGCTTGTATACCGGCCGTATAAACACATCGACCCAGTCTACGGTGTTGAAGGTAATAAAGTAACAGTTCCTTCCTTCTTTATATGGTTGTTTCTCCTTTGCCATAACAATCACATTTCTCACACTAAGAAGAACGGCGGAAATCATCCTCGAGGTTGCAAACTCTGTTCCAACAACGGATTTCTGTGGATAACTATTCCACGGCAGATAATGCATAGATAGCGAAACTGGCCAGCCAGTGTTCGCCGCCGTAATTCCCTCCCGCCACCTGCGGAATAGAAGTGGCAAGATGCTGAACCGCAGATCTTTGAAGCAACTTCTTACGCGGGTCCGTCACCGGCAACACACGCGCAATGCCCTGCATGCACCAGCTGCGGCTTAAACTCAATCCATCCAGGTGCACGATCTGGTAGTCGCTGCGATCAGACACATGCGGCAGCACCGTAAGATGACGAAGCCCGTTTGCCGGCATAAAATTGTTGAACCATTTCATGAATTGTTGCGGACCCAACACTCTGCGCATTAAATCCGCCTCCATTAATGACGGCGAAAAGAAATCACTTCCATCCGGTTCCCAACCCGAAGGTGCTTGTTTGTCACGGCTGTAAAGACGCATGGCATGTTGTTTTACCGCGGCCGCAAATCCCGTATCGTTTGATGCGCGTGCATAGTCCAGTGCAAACGCCAGTCCGAATGCGGTGTTAGGATGCACACCCGTGCGGTTAGGATAAGTCTGCACTTTTATATATGCTTTCCAGCGTTCTTTGATGTTATTTGTCAATGGTTGCAATGCCGCATGCCAGCGACGCGCCAACGGATTTTTCCATTCAATCAGCTCCTGATCGAGCTTCAGCAACCAGGCCCATCCGTACGTGCGCTCCCAGCTTGCGTTGTAGCGGCTGTCAAAGTATTCGGTTTCTTTCAGCAGCCTGGCCGGTTGAAAACTGCTGTCGAGTATAGCGCGGATCTGTCCGGACTCGGGCAGATGCGGATAAAGGCGAAGCAAACGTACCAGCATCCAGTGTCCGTGCACACTCGAGTGCCAGTCGAAACATCCGTAGAACGACGGATGCAATTGACGCGGCGTCAGCACATGATCACTATCCGATGCCGAGGTATGACTTGTTTTATTCGGATATTCCTGTTGTATGCATTTCAACGGCAAGGCTGCAAGCAGCGAAGCGCCTTTTTCTGTCAATCGTACAACAGAACTATCAGCATTCACCGTAAAAAAATCGGAACTGGGTTGTGCGCCCACTGTAACAAATGCTGTCATCAGCAACAGCAGACCGGCAATTTTTTTCATAGCTAAATATACAGACAAAAAAAGACCACGTTAAACGTGGCCTTCTTTTATAAATGTGTTATACCGGTCAGGCCAGCACAGTGATCAGTCCTTTGATAATGGAAACGGTTTTTACCGCTTCAAATACACGGCTTTCACTGCTGCCATGTTGCAGTACGGATTGTTCGTGTGAGGACACGCACATCTCGCAACCATTCACCGCAGAGATGGCCAGGCTCAGCAGTTCGAAGAACTCTTTGCCCAACACCGGGTTCATCATCAGGCTCATCTTGATACCTGCGGGCTGGTTGTTGTAAGAATCTTTGTTCATGAAATGACGGAAGCGGTAGAATACATTGTTGGTATTCATTAGCGAGGTGGCTGCGATCACTTCTGCAATTTCCGCTTCGGTTGCTCCTTCCTGTTGTGCCAGGCGCGTGAAGCTTTCTTTCAACGGTTCGAAACGTTCATTCACCGATACGGCCAGTGCCAGCAGCAGCGCTTCCTTGCGGTTCAACTGTTGCGTGTTATTGATCGCATTGCCAACATTAATCTTAAGATCTTTGATATAGCGCGCTTCAGCCTGGATCAGCGCCTGTGCGTTGGAAGAAGGAATATAATCTTCCAGCAACAGGTCTTTCAGCAGGTTCACAAATGTTTCGTTGGGTATCGTAGCAATTGCACTCATGATAAAATTTTTATCGGGGTAAATAAAAAGCCAGCCAACTAGCTGGCTTTTTTTCCAGACTTGTTTGGAAGAATTAATTCATGCTGAGCTGGGCAGTCAGGGTTTCTTCACCCTGTTTCCAGTTGCAGGGGCACAGTTCGTCTGTTTGCAGCGCATCCAGTACGCGCAGTACTTCCTGTACGTTACGGCCTACATTCAGGTCGTATACGCTTACCCAGCGAACGATACCCTGCGGGTCGATGATGAAAGTAGCACGGTAAGCGATTTTCTCTTCCGCATCGAGGATACCCAGTTCTTCAGCGAGCGATTTAGAGGTGTCGGCCAGCATGGGGAATTTCAGGTCGCGCAGATCAGCGTGGTCTCTTCTCCAGGCAGCATGAACAAATTCAGAATCTGTTGAAGCGCCGATCAGCACCGTATCACGGTCTTCGAAGTCGCTGGTCTTTTTGTTGAATTCGGCAATTTCAGTAGGGCACACGAAAGTGAAATCTTTCGGCCACCAGAACATAACGGTCCACTTGCCGTCCTTGCTTGCGTGTTCATTGGTCAGTTCAATAAATTCTTTTCCTTTTTCGATCGATACGACTGCTTTCTTCTTAAAGGCAGGAAAGGTGCTTCCGATGGACAATACTCTGTTGCTCATGACGATGATGATTTATTAAAATGAAAATTATGTTTGAGGCAAGACCGGGCCGGAGACGGCCCTGTTAGAGGGTGCAAATATAGAAACCTCCGTTATAGATTTTGATAATATTTGTCTATGGACAATAGATAAAAATCTATCTGTCTACGAAAAGAATCGTCGACCAAAGCCGTTCGTCTCCTGTTTTCCTTTTAAGCGACGAAATCCTGTCGTCGGTGTTCTTCCGCGTTGGTCCTGACGATTTTAGGATTTGTTCACGTTTTTGCGCTAGTAGTTTTGGTTCATTGACGACATGCAAAAATTTGAATTATGAAAAAGATCCTCCTCTTTGTCTTTACCCTGCTCGCTGCCATGCAGCTTTCTGCCCAGGTAGCCGGCCGCACGCCGCGCTGGGTTTCCGCCCAAGGTTATTGGGTGGCTGAATCCAATAAACAACAACCACTCGAACACAGCATCCGTTTTTATAACAATGATGACGTGCTGGTGTATGAAGAAAAACTCAGCGGTGTAAAACTGAACCTGGAACGGCGTAAAGTGCGGATGAAATTGAAATCGGTGCTGGAACAGGCTGTAGTTGCCTGGCAACAACAGAAATCCGGCAACGAAACGGCCATGGTCCGGAAGGCGCTCGAAAACTGACGATGTTTTAATTACCCATACGGCCGGCCTTTTCAGGCGGGCCTTTTTTATTTTGTCACCGTTGGTCGCCGGAAATCCACCGTTGGACGATTAACCAACATCCTGAACGGCGATTTTACACAAGCATTTTTACTTTTATGTCAGCTATGGATCAATACCCGTTTATTTTTTCCAGGGAACGTAAATGGCGGCTGCGTCGTCACCTCACTTTCTGGGCCGTGTGGTGGCTGTCACTGTCCTTCCTGTATTCATTCATTGCCGCGCGCACGGCAGGCGATTATCTTTCGCATCTGCCCGTGTCCATGATGGAATCGTTGGTTTATCTCATCGTGCACATCATGCTTTCTTATCTCCTGATCTATTTTGTAGTGCCGCGTTTTATCATGCGGCAGAAATACGGACAGGCCGCGATTATGGTGGTTTGCTGCTTTTTACTGGCCGCCGGCACTTCGGCATTGGTGAAGTTCACGGTGATCAATACCGTTTCCGATTTTTATATGATGGAGCCACGGAAATCTTTCTGGCCAAGCTGGGCTTCGTTTCACATGGCCATGATGGCCGGTTTGCGCGGAGGCATCACGGTTGCGGGTTTTGCGGTAGCCATTAAACTCATGAAAACATTGTATGAAAAACAGGAACGCAACCTGCAACTGCAAAAAGAAAACACCGAAAGCCAGTTACAATTATTGAAAGCACAGGTGCATCCGCATTTTCTGTTTAATACGCTCAACAACATTTTTTCCCTTACACAGGATAAATCACCGGCAGCCGCCAAAATGGTGACCGGTCTTTCAGCTATGCTGCGGTTTATGTTGTATGAAAGCAACAAACCCGTAGTACCGTTGTTCCGCGAGTTCCACCTCATCAGGGAATACATCGACCTGGAAAAAGTGCGTTACGGCAACCGCCTCGATCTGCATGTTGAATTACCTGATCAGGACAATGAATTGTATATTGCCCCGTTGTTGCTGTTGCCGCTGATCGAAAACAGTTTTAAACACGGCACCAGCGATATCATCGATCAACCGTGGATCACGTTGTCGGCCCGTATCGAAGACAATGTTCTTTTTTTAAAATTGCTGAATGGAAAATCTGCCGGCAGCACCATTCCGGGAGAAAACGGAGGCATCGGTCTTCAAAACGTACGTAAACGTTTGCAGTTGCTTTATCCCGGTCGCCACGAGTTACAAATGCAGCAGGAAGAAGAAGTTTTTATCATCAATATGAAAGTGGAACTGGTACGTATCAAACAAATACAACCCGGGTCCATAGCCGCCGAAAACCAGCCCCATGTCTGAGAACCCCTCTGTAAGATGCCTGATTGTGGATGATGAACCGCCTGCGCGGGAGATCATCCGGCGTTATATTGAACAATTGCCTTCTCTCGAACTGGCGGGAGAATGTGGCAATGCCCTCGAAGCATTCAGTTTTCTTCAACGCGACTCGGCAGATCTTATTTTTCTCGACATCCGTATGCCGCAACTCAGCGGAATTGATTTTTTGAAAAGCCTGAAGAATCGTCCCAAAGTGATTTTCACCACAGCCTACACAGAATATGCGTTGCATGCGTATGAACTCGATGTGGTGGACTACCTCGTGAAACCGATTCCTTTCGAACGTTTTTTGCGCGCGGTAGACAAGGCTTTCGGACAAATGCCCGCGCCGGCTGCACGCCCAACCGTTCAGCCTGCAGCGCAACCCGAATCGTTTGTGTATTTCCGCGTGGACCGCAAAATGGTGAAAGTGATGTTATCCGAGTTGTTGTATGTGGAAAGCATGAAAGATTATGTGCGGGTATTTACAACCGGCGGCATGCTCATCACCAAACAATCGCTGAGTTCGGTGGAAGCGATGTTGCCCGAAACCGGCTTTATCCGCGTACACCGGTCGTTTATCGTTTCCATCAATGGCATACGCTCCTTTAATGCAGAAACGATCGAGACGGCCAAAGCGGCCATCCCGATCGGTAAGCTTTATAAAAATAATGTGTTGAAAGTGCTTGGCGGAACGGTTTGAATTATTGCTCCAGTACACGCAGTTTTGCGTAGTTCAACATGATCTTCTTCTCTCCGTTGTGCTCAAATTTTACGGTAGCAATCGGATTGTGCGAAGCGCCTTCCATCTTCACCACTTCACCGAAACCAAACTTCTGGTGTTCTACTCTCTGACCAACCTGCAGGTTGGATGTATCGGTTGGCACAAAATCTTCCGATGGTTTGTGCTCCACCACTTTTTGTACAACAGGTTTGGGACCGAGATAAGGTGGTGGTGTATCTTTTTTGCGGGAGGGCGGCGGACCGTATTGTTTTTCCGCCTGTGCCGAAGATGATTTACCCCATCCTCCGCCATTCATTCTATCGAATGCGGAAGTAGAGAATCCGCTGTTGCGGCTTCCTCCGCCGGCAAAACTGCGATCGACAAATTCATCGGGTAATTCTTCAATAAAACGGCTGGGCTCATTTTGTATCAGCGATCCGAATTTATAACGCTGATTGGCGTAAGAAATCCAGAGTCTTTCTTTGGCGCGTGTGATCACCACATAAAAAAGGCGGCGCTCTTCTTCCAGTTCTTCACGGCTGTTGATGCTCATGGCATTGGGGAAAAGCGACTCTTCCAGCCCGGCTGCGAACACGCAACTGAACTCGAGGCCTTTTGCCGCGTGGATGGTCATCAGTTTTACCGAATCCGAATTAGGATCTTTGTTATCTGCATCGGTGAGCAAAGTGATCTGTTGCAGGTAGGAACCGAGACTTTTATCCACTACCTCACCGTCTTCATTGTCGGGACTTTCCACCCATTCCTTGATACTGTTCATCAACTCCTGGATGTTCTCGTAGCGTGCTACACCTTCGGTGCTTTTATCGTTGAATAATTCTTTTACGAGGTTGGTCTGCTTGCCTACATGAAATGCCACTTCATAAGCATTCTTTGTTTGCAGCATGCTGGCGAAACTTTTGATCATCGTTACAAAGTTCTCGATGGCCTCGAGTGTACCCGAACGGAAACCAAGCTGTGCCGCATTCTCCAGCACTTCCCACATGGAAATATCCTGCTCATTTGCCAGCAACAATGTTTTGTCGATGGTTGTTTTACCGATGCCACGTACGGGATAATTGATAATCCGTTTCAGTGCTTCTTCGTCTCTGTGGTTAACGAGGAGGCGCAGGTAGGCCACCATATCTTTCACCTCTTTGCGCTGGTAGAAGCTAAGGCCGCCGTACATGATATAGGGAATGCCCATTTTGCGAAGGCTTTCTTCGAATGCACGGCTTTGCGCGTTGGTGCGGTAAAGGATCGCAAAATCTTTATTGGCGTAGTGGTTGCGCAGTTTTTGTTCCTGGATAGTATCTGCAACATACTTTCCTTCTTCGTTGTCCGTCATGGTGCGTACGAGGCGGATCTTTTCACCTTGTCCGTTGTCGGTGAACAGTTTCTTTTCGATCTGTCCTTTGTTATTCGAGATCACTTCGTTGGCAACGTTAAGAATGGTTTTCGAGCTGCGGTAGTTTTGCTCGAGCATGACCACTTTCACGTCGTCGTAGTCTTTCTGGAATTGTAAAATGTTTTGGATGGTGGCACCGCGGAAAGAATAAATACTTTGCGCGTCATCACCCACCACGCACACGTTTTCATAACGTGAGCCCAATATTTTGATCACTTCGTACTGTGCAGGGTTGGTATCCTGGTACTCATCGATGAGGATGTAGCGGAATTTTTCCTGGTACTTATTACGTGCATCGGGAACATCTCTGAGTAATTCATAAAACTTCAGCAACAGGTCGTCGAAGTCCATGGCGCCGTTCTTAAAGCAGCGTTTCACATAGGCGTCATAAATCTGCGCAATGGCAGGCCTGTTGGCGCGCATATCTTCCTGCATAAGCGCAGGACTTTCCGCGTATTCGCGGGCGGTCACCAATGCGTTCTTTGCGGAGGAAATGCGATTATAAACGATGTTGGGCTTGTATTGTTTATCGTCGAGATGCAGTTCGTTGATCACGGTTTTGATCACGCCTTTGGCATCGTCGGTATCGTAAATGGTAAAATTGGATGGATAGCCGATGCGTGTGGCTTCCGAACGGAGGATGCGTGCAAACACGGAGTGGAAAGTACCGATGTACAGGTTACGGGCTTCGCTGTTGCCCAGGATCTTTTCGATACGTTCCTTCATTTCTTTTGCCGCCTTGTTGGTAAAGGTGAGCGCAAGAATATTGAAAGCATCCACGCCTGAGGCCATCAGGTGTGCAATGCGGGTGGTGAGGACTTTGGTTTTACCGCTACCGGCACCCGCCACGATCATGATAGGGCCGTCCTTGTGCAACACTGCTTCGCGTTGCCGCTCATTCAAACCTTGTAAATAGTCATGCATGGGCGCAAGTTACGAAGCGGGGCAAACAGCAGCCAATAAAATATCGTTGTCTTTGTTTTTTTAACGCAAAAAAAGCGGGAGAAATCTCCCGCTTTTTTGAAAATATTGAAAATGAAATTATTCGTTGCTGAATGAATTGAAAAACGAATCCTTTGAGGCGGACGACTGTCCTTCCGGAACGGTAACATTGAGCGAGAACATACGGCTGCCGAGGAAGATCACGCGCATAAACACTTCGGTATTTTTATCATCTTTACCGGCCAGGTAATAAGCCGGATAATCTTTCCAGTTGTTGATTTCTGCGGTAGTGATTTCGATACCGGGAGCCTGTTGTTTAATACCTTCCTGTACCTGCGTAAAAAACATATCGGTTCCGGCCATACTCATTACGGTAGCGGAATCGAGTCCCATTTCATTCAGGTCGATAAGCGCTGCAACGTAGTGAATGCTGTCTGCGCCCTGGTATTGATACGCTTTTGCGTCGCCGAGTTTTTCAGCAGCTTTGGGAAATTTGATGGAGGTGGCGCCATCAATGGTTTGTTTTACCCAATCTTTCTGGGCCTGCACGGGATTCATGCCAGCGAATGTGAGTGCCAGCACACAGATGGTAATGATTCTTTTCATGTGATTAGTCAGGGGAGATTACGCCGACCCAAGGAACCGGCGGGTCCCTCGCAAATATCGTAAACCTCAGGCGGCTTTCGCGCCGGTGTATCTTCTTTTTTTGCTTTTCAGATACTTGTTGTGGATAATTTCGCTCATCGGTTTCTGCTGCACCTTGCTTTCCAGCCAGGAAATAATATCGAGGTAAGCAAACGATCTTGTCTCGAACCGGTTGCCTTCCAGATGTTTTACATTCTCCAGGAATTTCTCCAGCTCGGGGCGTTGCTGGTTGCGGGTAAATTTGAAAGAATTACGGAAGAAGCGGAACATTTCCTCTTCGATCACCGTCAGATTCTGCATTTTCGACATATAACGATACACCGAGCGGGTAAGCGAATCCATCAGGTCCATATTTCCCAGCTCAAAATGAGCGAGCAGGTGTACGAGGCGGGCATAACATTGAAGGTCGCTGCGCAAACCGGTTGGTTCATTTATAATATCCTGCAGAAAATCGATGCAGGTACTATAATCACCGCTGCCAAAATACAGTGTGGCGATTTTATAATTCACCACCATGATGCGGTGGCGGTCGATGAACATATTGTACTCGGCCAGCTTTTCGCGGATGCCGGGCACGAGTTTGAGTCCTTCTTTGAAGGTGCCGGTGATGTTATGAAAATTAATGCGGGCGCTGGCGAGATACACAAAGGACTGCACGCGGAAGTTTTCATTTTGCTGTACCCTTTTAGAAGCGGCAAAGTCTTCGAACCGTTGCAGATCGACCTGGAATTTTTCGTAATTGCGCAGATCGAAATGCGCATTGAGCAGGTTGTGCATGCCTTTGATATAGTGACCGGTTTCCACGCGTTGCGCTACCGGAAACTCATCAAACAGGTCAACCCATTTTTGTGTATAGCGATAATACATCAGGAAATCCTGGCGGATGAATGCATACCAGGTATAACTCTGATAGAGATAAAGGCGTTCGTAAAAGCCATCGCGGTCGGGTGCGCCGGGCGGCAGGTTTTCGCGGAAAAATTTTTCCAGGCGTTCTTCGTCGGCATCGTTGCGGGCGTGGCCGTGCTGGATATAAAAACCGTACAACTGGAGCGCCAGGTCGGAAAGGCGGGACACCATGTCCAGCTTTTCATTAACGGTATTGGCCTCTACGGAAAGCTGGATAGTCCGTTCACCGTAGTTACCGGTAACGTGCAGGTTTTCAATCCGTTTTTCCAGAGCAATGAGCTGCGGCAGGAAGAAATACTTCTGATTTTCGTAAGCCAGTTCCTTGGCTTTGTCGATGATACGGATGCTCTGGAGGAACAGCCCTTTTTTGTACAGGATATGGGCGTGGTCAAACAATTCATTCAACTGAAGATCAAGGCTGTCAGCGGCTTTCAGCAGGCGGAGGCTTCCCAGTATCTGTTTGTAAAGATGGATCTTCAGATTAGCAAGCTGTGGTTTGGTAACAGCAGGGAGTTTTTTGAGCAAAACGCGCTCATCGTACTCTTCCATTTTGTCCAATGCGTCGAAAAGCTGGACGACTTTGAGGTTTTCCTTGGCTGAACTGCGTGTGATATAGAGCTTAAAATGCCTCTTTTCGGCTTTTTCAAGCGAATGGATCAATTGAAATAATATGTCGGCCGGCCGGTTGGGCATCATGTGGAAATTAACGTGAAATACACGAGCAGCAAGGATTTGCGGGCAAAGATAGCCGGTTTGGGATAAATAAACCAGCCGTAAGTTGTTTACGGGCAGCGTTGTAAGTGTATTAATTTCGTATCAGCAACGGTGCAAAAAAAGATTCACATGGCAAGCAATCGTTGTGAAAGAGGCAAGACGTCAGAGGTCAAAAAGTTGAGAAAAGAAGTCCTCGAAAAAATCCGGGTAAAACCGGAACTCCAAGTTCTACTTTAAGATTTTTCATATGGCAAGCAATCGTTAGAGGTCAGTCCGTTTCTACGGAAGGGCCTTTTTTATTTCTAAGAGCGTCCTGCGAAAATAAGCGATATTCTATTTTGCCCGCCAATTTTTTCTTTTTTGCTTTTTCACGGATGTGGATATCACGCGGTTGTCAAAAAGACCTCATTTTAATCGTCTTTCTGACACGAAAAAAACCGTTGGCCATCATACCGGTATTTGATGTAGATGCCTGTTGGTAAAGGGTTTGCGGGTAGTAAATGGCCATTAGGCATAAAGAAAAGCGGCCAAACTTGTCTTTCGGACTTCGTTTAGCCGCTGTAAATTTGGTGTACGGTTGAAGCAAAGAAAACGGCAGCAATCGTTAAAGGCAAGGCAAGTGAGAATCGTCAGAGGTACAAGTGAAGCCGCGCCAGACAAGCTGGTAACAGCCAATAAGTTCTAATTTCGAAGATTTTTCATATGGCAAGCAATCGTTAGAGGTCAGTCCGTTTCTACGGAAGGGCCTTTTTTATTTTCCGGATTGCTAAAGTAAGGGTTATTTTATTTATATGTTAATTTTCTGATTATTTTTTAACAACTGCTGATTCATAAGATATTATAAAGGAAAAGGACGCTTCAGGCGTCCTTTTCAAGTTTTGCGAATTTTGCAGTCCCGTTGGTTATTTCCTACATATCAGTGAAAAATGTCGCAAATAATCAACATCAGCGTGCTCACTTCCCCTCCCTTATCTTTTTAAATTCCGACCCCTCTTTCCACCCGGGCCAATCATTGCCATAAGATAAACGCCGCCCCAGCAGGAACATCAGTTTCAAGTCTTCGATGGCACCGTCCAGCACCCAGGTTTTAGAATCATATTCATCCGAGGGACGATGATAATGCTCTTTTCCATATGCATCGCGGATGGTTCTGCCGTAGCTACTGTCTTTACCAATCACATTCACACCGGAGCCGGTGTACAAAGCCGGCACACCTTTTTTGGCGAAATTGAAATGGTCGGAGCGATAATAGGCGCCGCCCTCAGGCTTTTCTTCCCATGCAATCACGCGGCCTTTTTTCTCCGCTTCCTCTTGCAGATAATCTTCCAGCTCATTTTGCCCGCGGCCAACGACTGTAATATCTTTTGTGGCGCCATACCAGTTCAGGCCATCCATGTTGATAGCCGCAACCGTTTTATCTAACGAAAAAATCGGATTCGACGCATAGTAGGCCGATCCCCAGAGGCCTTGTTCCTCCGCCGTTACCGCGAGAAAAACGATGGTACGTTCCGGTGCTTTTTTTAAACTTTTGAACGCGCGGGCCAACTCAATTAATCCTGCAGTACCGCTGGCATTATCAAGCGCGCCATTGTATATGGAATCACCGGTTTCATCGGGTTTGCCCACACCAAGATGATCCCAGTGCGCAGAGTAGATAATCACTTCATCTGGCTTTTTACTGCCTGTGATCTTACCAACCACATTGTGTGAAACGTTGTATTCTGTTTTTATTTTGATGCGCGCAGACAGTTTTACATCAAGTGGCTCCGGTTTAAAACCACGATGATCGGCGGAAGCCAGCATGCTGCTGTCTTTACCGGCGGCCTGCAGCAGTTTAACCGCAGCCGGTGTAGTAAGCCAACCGATCACGTCGCAGTAAGTGCCCGGTTGTTTACGGTCATCGAGGCGGAGACGTGAACCATTCCAGTTGTTTTGCACAACGGTAAACGGATAACTGGCAGCAGGTGTGTCGTGAATGATGAGGCAACCGCGGGCGCCTTGCCGCGCCGCTTCTTCAAATTTGTAGGTCCAGCGACCGTAATACGTCATGGCCTTTCCGCCAAACAGTTTGGCATCGCCCTGCGGGTCGTTGACCTTTACCAGCACTACTTTTCCTTTCACATCCAAACCGGCATAGTCATTCCATTGATATTCCGGAGCTACTACGCCATAGCCGGCAAACACCACCTCCGTGTTGTCCAGTGACACTGCGGAGTCTGCTTTATCGGTCCAGATAACATAATCATCAAATCCTTCGAGTGAAAAGGCTTCCTTCGCACCTTTCACCAGCATCTGTGGGTCTGCCTGCGTGGTAATGCGCACCATCGGTACGTCTTGTACATAGCTATTGCCGTTACCGGGTTCGAGACCGGCAGCTTTCATTTTTTCTTCCAGCCACGCAACAGTGCGCACTTCACCTTCGGTAAACGGCTTGCGGCCATAAAAAGAATCGGCAGATAATTGTGCGATATGTGTACCGAGACTGTCTTTGCTGAAAGCGGCTATTCCGTCATTTTCATCGGCCTTGTTGCCGCAGGCGGAAAGAATAACTGCTGCGGAGAGAGGGAGGAAGAGTTTTTTCATCATGAGCTGAAGTTATAAAAAATAAAAAGGCCTCACAAACGCGAGACCTTTTTAAAAACTTTCCTGAAAGCTTAATTAACCCGGAGTTAAACAGCGGCATATCAGTTTTCGCAGTAAAAATACTAAACCTTCATGAGCTAATAGTCAAGGTCAGCAATTTTTATCAGGATATTTTTACTGTGATTTTATGAGTACATATTTTTAAATGCCCAATCGCTTATTTCATACTGCAGTATCATCCTCAAGATTCAATAAGTACCTGAATGCTTGCGGAAATAATAGAAGAAAAGCACGTAAACTTTATCGTGCAAATCTTGCATTGTCGGAAAAACTTTATTCGGTAATCGGCATTTTTGAAGTGATCCTGAGAAACTCAATCGACAGACATTTTAAGAATTTATATGGAAACACATGGCTTGAAGATGCTTCGGCACCCGGAGGATTTTTTGATACGTCACCAGGGTGTGGCCGCTCAATTCATGCTATTCAAACGGCTATTCATAAGCTTGGCAGCAATTACACTCACGACAGATTAATCGCCAAACTAACCCTCGGGTTTTGGGTTTTTCAATTTTCCATCAAAGAATACGCAGCAGCAGGCAGCACCCTTCTGCATATTTTTACAAACCGCCCATTTGGCACCCGCCAAAAAGACATTTTTAAAAAACTGATCAGTATAAATGAACTGCGAAACAGGATTGCACATTATGAACCTATTTGTTTTAACAACAAAACAGGATGTATCTCAACCGAACATACCTCCCAATGTTATCATACCATCATCCAACTGCTTGAATGGCTCGGATGCAATGCATCAAAAATTCTTTACGGCATTGATGGTGTTAAGAAAAAAACAGGCGAAATAGATGCCCTCGGCGCTTACTCCTCTGACCCCGTCAGATTGTAGATTTCCTGGATGCCGCGGAGAATTTCATCGAAGTCGAGGTTCAGGTCTTTTAATATCCCTGTATGCAGATCAAAGACCCAACCGTGCACAACGGGAAATTTATTTTTCACATACGATTGCTGCACACTTGCGAGTTTGGTCACGTTGATGCATTGCTCCTGCACATTTAGTTCCACCAGCCGCTCATATCGTTTGTCCTCATTGGTGATGGCATTGAGTTCGTCTTTATGCAGGCGGTACACATCGCGGATATTGCGAAGCCATGGATTCAGAATACCCATGTCTTTCGGAATCATGGCAGCACGTACGCCACCACAGTTGTAATGGCCGCATACGATAATATGTTTCACCTTCAGGTGTACAACGGCATAATTGATCACCGACATTACATTGAGATCCGTGGCGTTAACGAGATTGGCCACGTTGCGGTGAACGAATACTTCACCCGGCTCAAGTCCCATGATTTCGTTTGCAGGCACACGGCTGTCGCTGCAGCCGATATAGAGATAGTCGGGTTGCTGGTCCCTGGCCAGTTTGTCGAAGAAAGAAGCATCACCCGCTTTTTTTTCTTCTACCCATTTACGGTTGTTTTCAAAAAGTTGCTCGTAGGTAGCCATACCTTATTTTTTTCAGGTGACCGGCCTAGCCGGAAAATTTTTCGGTAATGTGTGATCCGTCGCAGTAGGGTTTGTTTTGAGAATAGCCGCAACGGCAGAATGCAGTAACGCGGAATTTCTTTTCTTCCTGACCGGTTTTGTCTTTGACCGTAAGATTGCCGTAAACCATCAGCGGACCATCGGCCACCACTTCCACACGGGTTTCGGTGGTTACTTCTGCGGATGCATCCGTTTCATTATTATAATAAAAACTCAGCGCGCCGCTAGGGCATTTTTTTACCTGGTCCACGATGCGCGCTGTACCGGCATTGTCCATGATGATCCAGGGTTTGCGGCGGGGGTCAAATACTTCGGGTAAACCGGTAGCGGCCTGCCAGCAAACTTTGGAGTGAATGCAGGCGGCGGGCTTCCACACTACGGTTACCTCACCATTGGTGTATTTCCTGGTTATTTCCTTATCCATAGCTCAAAAATTCATGTAAAAGTTACGAATTATTCCGGGGCCCGGCCAAGTTGCAACAATTGTCTGGCTTTTTGGTTATTTTTCTTCTATGATCCAGGAAAATCTGTTGCTGATTCTCTCACTGCTGTTCATTATTGCCATGCTCACCATGCTGAGCAACCGGTTACGCATTTCCTATCCGATATTCCTGGTTATTGCCGGCCTTGGCATCAGCCTGATCCCGGGCACGCCGCATATCAGTATCAGTCCCGATATTGTTTTCCTGCTGTTTTTACCTCCATTATTATATTCTGCAGCCTGGAATACCGCGTGGAAGGAGTTTTGGAAATACAAACGGCCTATCAGCATGCTCGCCTTCGGCCTGGTGATATTTACCTCCGCCACGGTGGCTATCCTGGCGCATGCCATCATTCCCGATTTCCCTCTTGCCCTCGGGTTTTTACTTGGCGGCATCATTTCACCTCCGGATGCCATTGCTGCAACCTCTGTATTACAGGGACTAAAAGTGCCCAAACGGGTAACAACAATCCTGGAAGGGGAAAGCCTCGTGAATGACGCATCAAGTTTGATCGTTTTCCGTTTTGCATTGGCGGCTATTCTAACCAGCCAGTTTCATTTCTGGGATGCGACCAAAACATTTTTTGTCGTTGGATTTATGGGCATTGTCGTAGGTATCGGTATTGCAATTATCGTTTATATACTGCATCGTTTCTTCCCGACCACTGCGGTCATCGACGCGGCCATCACGCTCATTACGCCATATATCATGTACATCACGGCGGAACATTTCCACTGGTCGGGTGTACTGGCTGTAGTGGCCGGCGGACTTTTTCTTTCCTATCGTTCGCAGGAAATATTTACCTATGAATCGAGGATGAGTATTCTCAGTCTTTGGGAAACGCTTACGTTCTTATTAAACGGGTTTGTTTTTATTCTAATCGGCCTTGAACTACCTGTCATCACCGCCGGGCTCGAAGGTTATTCCGTTCCCGAAGCCATTACTTACGGTATCATCATCAGTATCGCCACAATACTAATCCGGATCATCTGGGTTTTTCCGGGCACTTACATTCCACGGATGTTGTTCAAAAAGATCCGGCAAACAGAACCTTACCCGGGTTGGAAGTCAGTTTTCCTGGTAGCCTGGAGCGGCATGCGGGGTGTCGTTTCCCTTGCATCCGCATTGGCTATTCCGCTTGCTTTACCCGGCGGCGAAAGCTTTCCGCACCGTAACCTCATTTTGTTCATCGCCTTTATTGTCATTCTTGTAACGCTGGTGCTACAGGGCTTGAGCCTTTCTCCATTGATCCGTTGGCTGGGCATTGAAGTAGATGAAGAACCGGAAAAAGTACAACAACTTGCCATGCGCATCCGGCTGGCAGAATCGGTGCTCGCTTTTCTCGATACCAATTACGCCGATGAAACAAAAAATCACGAAACTTATAAACGCGTCCGCGACCGCTATGAACGAATGATCGAAGTAGCTAAAAAGCGGCTGGCCACGGAAGAGTCCGACGAAGAAAAAACCAATTTCCTTCCACATTACCGCCAGATGCTGCTCGACATTGTAGATGTGCGCCGCCGCGAACTCAATCATTATCGTCACACCGGTGAATACAACGAAGAACTGATCCGCGAACGCGAATGGGAACTGGATCTCGAAGAGGCGCGACTCCGGAATTAGGTATTATCTTCGCAGGCAAAACAACAAGCCATGGCTATCCGCATTTTTATCACCGGGGGAACTTTCGATAAGGAGTATAATGAACTGAACGGCCAGTTGTTTTTTAAGGATACACACATGCACGATCTCCTGGAGCTGGGCCGCTGCCGCCTCGATGTGGAGATCAGAACCCTGATGATGATCGACAGCCTTGAAATGACTGATGAAGACCGCGACCTGATCGTGCATCAGTGCAACAATTGCGAAGAAGATCGTATCGTTATCACACACGGAACAGATACCATGGCCGATACGGCCCGCATTCTCGCCGAAAAAGTAACCGCCAGCAAAACCATCGTACTTACCGGCGCCATGATCCCCATCAAATTCGGTAGCTCCGACGGACTTTTCAATCTCGGTGGTGCACTGGCTTTTGTGCAGACATTACCACCCGGTATTTATGTTGCCATGAACGGCCGCTATTTTAATTGGGACAATGTGCGCAAGAACAGACAGACCGGTGTGTTTGAGGAGGTAGAAGGTGTAGGGCGTAAGGTGTAGGATAAAACAGCCCATTGACGATTCACCATTGACGATTCACGCGCTTCAGCGCAGCATACACCCCATTGGTCCAACCGAAACCATCCTGGTTGGGATACTCGCCGCCGCCGGCCAATAACGAAATATCCACCACATTATATTTCTCCATCATCTTGCCCGTTGTAGCAAATACGCGCTCCACATTCATCATCCAGTTGTGCCTGATCTTTTGCGCAAGTTTTTCATTTTTATACCGCATGGCGGCTTCGTAACCGATCCATTGCAAAGGCGCCCAGCCATTGGGCGCGTCCCATTGCTGACCTGTTACATGCAGGCTGGTCAACAAACCGCCGGGTTGAAGAAAGGTGTTGGCTATTTTTTCCAACACCAAATTAGCCTGCTGCTCTCCGGCCAGCCCGCAGAACAGCGGATACGCCATCGCCATCGTCAGATAATCTGATGGCTGCTGTTTGCAATGATCATAATCGGTAAACGTTTGCTGTTGCGGGTGCCAGCAATATTTTTCGATAGCCGCTTTCCGCTGCGCGGCCTTTTCCCCGTAACTATTGGCTGTTTCGGGTTTACCGGTTATACGATATGCTTCTTCCAGTGTGCTTTCCAGGTACCAAAGCAAACTGTTCAGGTCAACGGGAATTAAATCGCAGGTATAAATCCGGTGCATCGTTTTTCCATCCCGGAGCCAGCGACCGGAAAAATCCCAACCCGACTCACATGCGCCACGCAGATGCCGGTAATGATCCGATGGTTTGGCCGATGCTTCTTCGTGCGAAGCAAGATCGGCTGCATATCCTTCCGCACGTGGCGTATTTTTTTCATCCCAATAACGGTTCAACAAAGCACCGTCGGGCATGCGTACGACCCTGCGTTTGACAGGTTCGTCTTCCGTCACCAGTTGCGCATCTTGCATCCAGAACTGGTATTCGAGTGTGAGTTCGGTTATGTATTTTACCAGTATTTCATCTCCTTTCAATGCCTGCAGCAAACGAACGATGTGCGCGAAAAACGGCGGTTGCGAACGTGTTAAAAAATACGTACGGTTACCATTGGGAATAAGCCCGAAACGGCGAAGCAGAAAAGCAAAATTATCGGCCACGTCTTCGATGAACTGGGTTTCTCCGGCAGCGGCTAATCCAAGCATGGTGAAATATGTGTCCCAGTAAAATATCTCGCGGAAGCGCCCGCCGGGTACGATGAAACGGTACGGCAAGCCGATCAATGTTCCGGTGTTTTCTACCGGGGCGCGCGATAATATTTTCCAGAGATCGGCGATGTGCCCGTCGATGTTGCGCGCCATTGGTTGAGCGGGCTGCGGCACTACCTTGGGTAAATCAAAGTGGCGCATGACGAAGGTTTCAAGTGTTCCGTCGGGTTGCCGTTTCCATTGCCGGTATTGTTCGAGTATCTCCGCCACCGGCAGTTTCGGTATACAATCGACAAATGTTTTCTGATCAGGAAAAACCCGCTGACACTGCACATCAGTAAACAGTTCTTCCAGATCTTCCATGTATAGTAATCCTGCGTGTCGAATCATGTTTGTTTAATAGGTGCCTGATCTTTGATCAGGGTGAATGGGCAACAGAACGGCCATGGCCGCTTTTACTTATAACTTATTACCTAATACCTACAACTTAAAGCAACAATCAAACCAGCACAAAAAAAGGACGCGCTGATGGCACGTCCTTCTACCGTTAGGGAACGGATCTTAATTATATTGATTACTTCTTCGTTTCAAGGAGTTTGAAGAACTGGTCCAGCTGAGGAAGGATTACGATGCGTGTGCGGCGGTTGGCGGCACGGCCTTCTACGGTTGAGTTCTCAGCGATGGGTTTGTATTCACCGCGGCCGGCAGCAGCCATCTTCGCGGGATCCAGACCATATTCATCCTGCAGCACGCGTACAACAGAGGTAGCTCTTTTCACACTGAGGTCCCAGTTGTCTTTCAACTGACCTGAACCACGGTAGGCTACGTTATCTGTATGACCTTCCACCATGAACTCGATGTCGGGTTGATTTTTCAATACGGTGGCTACTTTACCCAATACAACTTTCGCTTCTTTGGTGATATCGTATTTGGCAGAAGTGAAGAGCAGTTTATCAGAGATGTCGATGTACACAACTCCTTTATCTACTTTAATGTTGATGTCTTTGTCGTCGAGATTACCGATGGCACCTTTCAGGTTCATCACGAGTGCCATGTTGAGTGAATCTTTGCGGGCCATCTGCTGTTGCAGCGTCTGGATATAATTGTCTTTGGCACCGATATTTTCCATGGACTTGCGGATGCTTTCGGCTTGTGAAGCACTGATCACGGAAAGATCTTCCAGTTGTTTCAGCGCCTGTGTATTGTTCTGCTTCAGCAGATCAAGTTGTCTGTTAAGGTTAGCGAGTTCCGTTTCAAGCGCGGACTTCTGACGGTTAAGTGCGTCCTTCTCGTTATTACAATCGGTCAGATTGCTTTGCACGGTTGTGTACTGAGTTTGCAGGGCAGCGTAATCGGCCTGAGACTTTTTAAATTTTTTCTGACTTACGCAGGAGCCGAGCATTAAGACTCCTAAGGCCAGAGGGGCGAGCATTAGTTTACTCTTCATAAACTGTCATTTTTTGTGTGAAAATAAATACCCAGACTACTGATACTATTAGTCGTTTTGGACACGGGGGCCAAAGATAACCAACGCATTGCAGGGGTTTCTATAAACTATGTTAATAAATAGGGTTCCAAAAACATGCCTGTTTTCACACGATAATTATCGTATCAGCTAAAAATTAATCACATTTGCAGCGCTCAACCTTCTTTTATGCGTAGTTCATCTCCCCGCCAGGCTGCTATCGGTTTTATTTTTATTACACTGCTGATCGATGTGATGGGATGGGGTTTGATCATTCCCGTGATGCCTGACCTTATTTCAGAATTGAAAGGCATTCCGATTAATGAGGCCGCCGCAGATGGTGCGTGGTTGCTGTCGGTATATGCATTGACACAATTTGTTTTTGCACCGGTGATCGGCAACCTGAGCGACCGTTATGGACGACGACCCGTGCTGTTATTTTCTTTACTCGGATTCGGTATCGACTATATTATTCTGGCCCTGGCGCCGATATACAGTTGGCTTTTTATCGGACGTGTGATAGCGGGCATAACCGGTGCAAGTTTTACCACGGCTTCGGCTTATATCGCCGACGTGAGTACGCCCGAAACAAGAGCGAAGAACTTTGGACTGATCGGTGCCGCTTTCGGACTTGGCTTCGTGATTGGTCCCGCGTTGGGCGGCTTGCTCGCAGGCTGGGGCATTCGCGCACCTTTCTATGCGGCTGCAGCATTGTGTCTCATCAATTGTCTCTATGGTTTTTTTGTGCTGCCGGAATCGCTTTCAAAAGAAAACCGCCGTGCTTTTTCCTGGAAACGCGCCAATCCATTGGGTTCGCTGAAATTTTTAAATAAACATCCGGAGATCGGCGGACTCGCCATTTGCTTTTTTCTTATTTATCTCGGCGCACAATCCGTGCAGGGCAACTGGAGTTTCTTTACCATGCACCGTTTTCATTGGACGGAAAAAATGGTGGGCATCTCGCTGGCCGTTGTAGGTGTGATGGTGGGGCTTGTGCAGGCCGGCCTTACACGCGTGTTGAATCCAAAATTGGGAAACGAGAAGAGTATTTATCTCGGGCTTTCATTATATACCCTGGGACTTCTGTTGTTTGCATTCGCGACACAAAGCTGGATGATGTATGCGTTTCTCATTCCGTATTGCCTCGGTGGCATCGCGGGTCCCGCTTTGCAATCCATATTGGCCGGACATGTTACACCGAATGAACAAGGTGAACTGCAGGGAGCCTTAACGAGCCTGATGAGCCTGACAACCATTATCGGTCCGCCGATCATGAATAATCTTTTTACTTACTTCACGCGCAGCAATGCTCCCTTCTATTTTCCCGGAATACACTTTGCGCTCGGCGCCATTTGCATGTTGGCGAGCGTGATATTGGCCAACTATGTTTTAACAAGGGAGAAAAAAGAAAAGCCCGAGCTGCTTTCGATTATTGAAGGAAGTGCGACGCCGGCCGACCAGGCTCCCGTTCATTAAAGCTGCCCAACGGCCTCTTTCAAAGCGGCCACGTTCTTTTTGTCGTTGCCGATAAAAATCTGTTTGTCTAAAATAACCACAGGTCTTTTAAGAAACGTGTATTCCTGCAGGATCAGGTCGCGGTAGTCTTTTTCAGACATTTTTTTGTCTTTCAGGCCCATTTCCTTGTATTTGAGCGCGCGGCGGCTGAACAGGGATTCGTAGCTGCCGGACATTTCCTTCATTTTGTCCAGTTGGGCCGGGGTAATGGCCTGGGTCTTGATATCCTGGTCTTCGATGCCGGCTTTGTCGATACCGGTTTCTTTTATAATGGCCTGGCAGGTAGTGCAATTGGCCAGATGGTAGATTTTTTTCATGTCCGAAAGGGAAATTTTATCCGGCGTCAAAGATCAGGTTTTTGCGGGCAAATGCGACCACCGGGGTTTTTCCCGAAAAGCGCCGGCCCCGCGGCTCAACCTTTACGATCAATTATTGTTAACTTTGCAGCATAAACCGTGAATTATGATCAAGACAGGCAATCCCGTTATCAGTATCTATACAGAAATGACGCCCAATCCCGAGACCATGAAGTTTGTGGCCAACAAACTCCTGTTCCCCGGCAAGAGCGCGGATTTCCCGGATATTGAGAGCGCCAAACCTTCACCGCTGGCGACCGAACTGTTCGGTTTCCCTTTCATCCGCGCGGTGTTCATCGCGAGCAACTTTGTAACGCTGACCAAAACAGCCGATACAGAGTGGACCGATGTTATTCCTTCTATCCGTCAGTTCCTGAAGGATTACCTGGAAGAAGGCAAACCTGTGGTGAACGAAGAAGAGCTGGCCGTACAGAAGCCTGTCAGCAGCAACGAGGTAAGTGCCGACGATGATGATGTGGTAAAACGCATCAAGGAATTGCTCGATAACTATGTTCGTCCTGCGGTGGAAATGGATGGTGGAGCGATCCAGTTTAAAAGTTATTCCGAAGGTACCGTTAACCTGGCGATGCAGGGAAGCTGCTCCGGTTGTCCTTCCAGCATGATCACGCTGAAAGCGGGTATTGAAGGCATGATGAAACGCATGATCCCCGAAGTACAGGAAGTAGTAGCCGAAGCTGAATAAGCTGAAGCGATAAGATAAAAGAAAGCCCGCCGCCGGTGGGCTTTTATTTTGCACCAATGCGCTCAAACCAAACCATTCTCATGAAGGTCTGGATCAAAAGGATCTGCCTTTCGGCAATTGTTGTTTTACAGTTTTGCTGCACGGAAAAAACTGGTAAAGTTGTCAATGGCAAGTTGAGTGCGACCGTGCTCATAGACCGCCGCGAGAACGACAGCTTATTCCTGCTCGCAGTTTTTGATAGGGCTTTGGCATTTTCATCTAAGAAAACAGCAAAGCCTTTTGGATATAATTTTGAGGCAAGGGTATCCGGTAACGCGAATGCCGTTACTGCACATCTCCAATTCGGAAATTTATTTCAGCGGCACCGTCAACATCTGCTCGTAAGACTGGTCTCTTCTGAACGGTCTCTTATCAACATTTTGATTTTGGAAAACGGTAAATTTCGAAAAGTGGTCGAAAGCGAGTATGCCGATGCTATATACATAAATGACCCGCTAAGAGATGTAAATGGGAATGGGCTAATGGATCTTGTGGTTTTTTGGCATCCGCCACCTGGCTGTTGTCCCGAGGAAAATTGTACCGTATACGTGTATAATCCCGCAAACGGCGACTTCGCTGATGCGCAAATTTTTAACAATGCCTCGTTTTTTCCCGGGGAAAAAGTGATCCGCGGTTTAGAGTACGGACATGCAGGTGAGGCGGGACTATATAAATATGTATGGAACGGTGCAAAGGCCACCCCGGTGGAATTTGTCTACCCTTATATTGATCACAAAGGAATGTTTATAAAGACAAAAATACCGGCACACTATCCAACGGAAGAAGATGGAGAGGTTTTAAAGCGCTTACCTGCTGAATATGAAAAAATCAACAGTGCATTTCTCAACTGGTTTTTGTCGGCGGATCCGGTAACAATCAATGATAAAAGCGAGTGAGTTAAGATGAGTGCTTTTCACACACCTACCGGCCGCGTGGTTTTGCGCCAATGCACACCACGTTCGCCGAGATAATCCAAAACAAAATCAAAACAAGTTTTATCACGACCCACCAACTCCGGCGGGTAAACACCTTTCTCAGTAAATAAACCGTTGGCAATAAGATTGACGGCGGCGGTGCAGGTATAACCCGTAGAGCGCGCCATCGACGAGGTCTGCGAAGCCTCATCATATTTATCCAGCAGCTCATAGATCACGGTCTGGCTCTCGCTTTTCACCATCACTTTCATCACGGTCAGTTCCTGCTCGCCGGGTTGCAATTTCCATTGATCAATTAAAAAAGCGGCGCTGAAATCGAGCGGACGAATCATTTGTCCCGAAACTTTTACGGCATCGGTATTGAAAAAACCGGCGGTTTGCAAAGCCACGATGAGATCGATATGACCGGGATAACGCAATGTTTTTTCCTTCATATCGGGAATGTGCTTCATCGTGAATAACAACGAACGCAAACCATCCGTGTTAAACGCTTCCAGTTCACCTACGCCATCGAAGGATAATAGTTCACGTTCGCTGAGAGCTGGGCGTACGACGATCTCTCCGTTTTCTACCAGGCGTGCGGGCCTGGTGTATTCTTCAATAACATCGATGGGAGAAAAAGGCGCTTTGTATAAAAACGGCGGTTGCGGATGTTGCGGCAGACCGCCTACATAGATGAGCGCTTCTTTTATGGCCATCTCTTCGTTGTAGCGACCGATGATGAAGTTGTTCATGCCCGGCGCCACACCGCAATCGGTGATCACGGTTACGCCCTGCTCACGCGCGAGTGCGTCGAGTGCCAATACATCTTCGGGGAAAAAGGAAATGTCTACTATGTTTTTGCCCGCGCGGATAGCGGCTTCCAGCACGGCGTAACCCATGAAGCCCGGTACCGCGGTTACCACCAGGTCATAGGGCGCGAGCAGGGTAGCGTAATGCGTATAATCGTTTAAATCTGCCTGGCGTATTTCTACATCAGGCGAACTTTGTTTGAGTTGTTCGAGATTGGGCTGGCTGATATCGAAAGAGGTAACGGTATGCTGGCTGGCAAGATCGGCGGCAATGGCGCGGCCCACCATGCCGGCACCGAGAACGGCTATTTTCATCTCAAAAATGGTTTGGCTAAAAATACAGGCTTCCGCTCAACGATGAATTATTTACGTCTTTTCTTTTTAGGAGCCGCTTTTTTCTTACGGGGTGCAGGTTTTACGAAGACGGGTTCATCTTCGTTCATTTCTGGTCTGGAATCCCAGTACGTAGGCAGCAGGAGAAATCTGACATTCATTCTTAAGCACTCAGCTATTTTAAAAAGATTATCCCACGACGGATTCTTTTTATGGGTACACCAATCTGATACGGTTGTGGGATGTACACCCACGAAATCGGCCAATTCCTTGTTTGTTTTTCCAGCATCAGCAAGGGCGGCTTTAATTCTGGTGTATTTCGTTTTTTCCTCCATACTATTAATATCACACCAAATATAAAACCTGTCAAATAATTGATTAACAGTGAATTGTAGACTAATAATCTATATAATCAGTCTTTTAAACGATTATTACCGCCTAATGGAGCTTTTTTGAATAAATTTGAGCAGGTAGCAAAACCGGCTATTTGACGGGGGGAGACGTCTATTTCGAATTATAAATAGTGTCCCGTTTATGAATCCTATTCACAACATGAGCAGTTTTGCTCAATATACGAGCAACCTGCACCAGCCCTTGTACCGTTTCGGCCGCATTCTTACCAGAACACCGGAAGCCGCCGATCAGTTAACGCATGAAGTACTGGAGGAACTCTGGGAAAAACGCGAAGAGCTGGCCACGGAAAAAGAAGTGCGCCGCTTTGTAACAGAACGGATGTTCCGGCGCTCCCAAAGCTGGATCCACGACCAGGTGCTCCACATGCTGGCCACAAAACCATTCAGTAATTAATCTTAAATCGTTGCCGTTAGCCTGGAGATTATATCACTTTTGATCTCCAGACTAACCAAGCAACAAGCAAAACACGAACAATATAAACGCCCTTGTTGGTCTCCTGACCAACAAGCCACACGAGCACCAACACGCCGCTCATTAGAAGTCAACCAGCTTTTTGAACCTCACACACCCAGCGAGTTGAGAAGGTCCGTTGGTCTGGAGACCAACGGAGGCGACACGCGTAATAACGAAGCAACGAGCAAAACACGAACAACATAAACGCCCTTGTTGGTCTCCTGACCAACAAGCCACACGAGCACCAACACGCCGCTCATTAGAAGTCAACCAGCTTTTTGAACCTCACACACCCAGCGAGTTGAGAAGGTCCGTTGGTCTGGAGACCAACGGAGGCGACACGCGTAATAACGAAGCAACGAGCAAAACACGAACAACATAAACGCCCTTGTTGGTCTCCTGACCAACAGGCCTTCTTTTTTCCACTAAAAAAATCCGGGACCACGTTTTTCAACACGATCCCGGAACAGATGGAACGGCTCATATAAGGGGAATAATCAACTCATTTTGGGTGCGTCAAAGCTCACAGGGCGCCCGCTGATCAGCGACACATCGCCTTTTTCATTCATCACCTGGAAGTATACGGTATAAGAACTGTTGGGCGCGAAATTGAAAGCACCGCTGCACATGCCGTGTCCGATTTTAATTTTTCCATCTTCAACAGGCAGGTACCAGGTAGTTTCTTTGCCGGTAGCTTTATCTGCCACCACCGTTTTCACCAGGTATTCGCCTTCGCATTTTACACCGGCACTAAAGTTTACATACATTGCGGGGCCGCAACCCAGCATCACATATTCTTCACCAGTTTTCACCGGTATAGAAGTAAACTCCGGTTTGGCGTAGGTCTTTTCTTCTTTTGTTACGGTCCAGGTAACAGCGGTCCATTTATTATCCTGGTAGCGGCGCAGTCTTGTTTCTGCCTCTTTCTGTTTCATG
Source organism: uncultured Sphingobacteriales bacterium (assembly GCA_937888905.1). Taxonomy (GTDB): domain Bacteria; phylum Bacteroidota; class Bacteroidia; order Chitinophagales; family Chitinophagaceae; genus Terrimonas. The sequence continues at coordinate 202,861 of CALATA010000022.1, read as the reverse complement.
CCATCGATATGGAGTTTATAGGTCACGCCTTTCTTCAACGGGCGTTCGGGGCGTAGCAGCGCCTGCGTAAGACCGTATTGTCCTTCGTTTGTTTCCTGCACAATCAGTTTGATGCGTTCCTTGCCGGCCACGAGCCAGGCGGTATGTTTGCCTGACAGATCGCGTATCGTTTGCTGATCGCTGGCAAAACCATCAATCACAATGATGGGATTGGAAGAGATCATATTTCCCGAAGGGAAAAAATAAAGCCCGCTGCTGGTACACTTTGCCCACAGGCTCATACTCATCAAACCTGCTGCTATAAACAGAATAAGTTTCTTCATCTTGTTTGCTTTTTTACAGGATGTAACCGGCGTCTCTTTTACATAACGCTGTCACTGCTTTTTTTCGTGTATCTTTCTGTTTAAGTGTACGTTAACAAAACCGGTGATGCCGCTCCCGCACCAAACTTGTTTCCTAACGCCCACTGCCTTAACTTATCTGTTCATTTTTAAAGCCCCGGCCATGATCGTCGTATATATTATAATCGGATTAATAGCACTGCTGCTCATCATTGCAACGGTATTACCCTCTTCCTACAACATTGAAAGAAACACGGTTATTACCTGTCCCGTCGATTTTGTCAAGAACAAGATCAGTGACCTCAATCATTACAGCGAATGGAATCCCTGGCAGCAATCCGACCCCAAAGCCACTAAAACCATCACCGGCACGCCTTCACAACCCGGCCACCGCTACGAATGGAACGGACCCAAGGTGGGCAATGGTCACCTCACCCTTACGTCCCTCGATGAGCGACATGTGCATTTCAAATTGCAATTCATCAAACCATTCGCTTCCATTGCCAACGACAACTGGCTCTTCGAACCCTGGCACGATACCAATACCAAAGTCACCTGGCAGAACAATGGCAAGTTTGCCTGGCCCGTTGCCCGCCTCATGGGACCTTTTATCATGAAACACATGGGACAACAATTCGAAAAAGGTTTGAATAATCTCAAAAAAATGTGCGAAGAGGGTTCCTGATAAACTTTCCGTGAAATTTTTCTTAAGAATCCGCTTCATTGCCGGTCTACAGCCCCTTTTGCGGGGATTTTTGTCCGATTATTGGGATATTTGAAAAGATGAAATGGCTCTTATTCCTTCTAATACCGGCTTTATTCATTGGTTGTGCAGTTAGCAAAAATCCTGAGCGCAGCACCTTCCGCGGTTTGCAAAAAGGCAGGATCAAAGACGACACCAGTTATATCTATTCGCTTCCGTTTGCGCCCGGCAAGCGCTACCGTGTGATACAAGGCTATTTTTCCTCCATGACGCACAAGGAACGTGCGGCCATCGATTTCAATATGAAAGGAGCGAAAGTACACGCGGCAAGAGGCGGCATCGTGGTGCGCGTAAAAGAAGATGGCACACGTGGTGGCATGAATAGTAAGTACCGCCTCGATGGCAACATGATCATCATTCAACACAATGACAGTACGCGCGCAGGCTATTGGCACCTGGCACCCAATGGCGCTTATGTAAATGTGGGCGACACTGTTCAGCAGGGCCAACTTATCGGGCTCAGCGGCAACACCGGTTATACGTCCATGCCGCATTTGCATTTCCTGGTATGGAAGCGCACGGCTGACGGGCAGTGGCACCAGATCGGCACACGGTTTCGTACAAACAAAGGCATTACTTACCTTCGGCCTTTCCAGCGTTACCGTAATCCAGAAAAGAAATAAGTGAGTTTTTCCGAGATATTAGATCAGTTCGTCAGTCAGCTCCGCGAGACAACTCCTTTAGAGTTCGTGGGTGTTATTGCCGGCATTGTGAGTGTATGGTTCAGCCGCAAAGAACATATTCTTGTTTATCCCACCGGCCTTATCAACACCATGATCTATGTTTATCTCAGTTTTAAATTCCACCTGATCGGCGAAGCAACCGTAAACATTTATTACACGATTATGAGTTTATACGGCTGGTTTCTCTGGTCGCGGAGAAATGAACAGCACGAACATGTGCTGCGCGTCACCTTTTCCAGCCGCAGCATGGTGTTTAAACAGTTAGCCTTTTTTATCGCGCTGTATGCCGCACTTTATTTTGCCCTGACCTCTTTGAAAAATAATTTCTTCGACGGCGTTATTCCCTGGGGCGACGGCTTTGCCACCGCCACCGCCTTCACCGGCATGTGGCTGATGGCCCGCAAAAAAGTGGAGAGCTGGTATTGGTGGATCGCCACCAACATTGCTTCCATTCCTTTGTATTTTGTAAAAGGGCTCGTGTTCACCAGCGTTTATTATGTGGTGTTATTAGCCATGGCTTTCTGGGGATTAAATGAATGGAGGAAAAGAGCCCATGCTTAAAAAGATCGTCATCATAGGACCCGAAAGCACCGGCAAAAGCACACTCAGCGCACAGCTCGCTACTTATTACGGCACTTCCTGGTGCCCGGAGTTTGCGCGGGAGTATTTATTGAAAAATGGTCCGCAGTATACATACGAAGATCTTCTTCCGATTGCCAAAGGACAACTCGCACTCGAAGATCAGTTTGCGCAGGCGCAATTAAACAGCGCTAAACCCAACGGTCCTTTGTTCATCGACACCGATATGTATGTGATGAAAGTGTGGGGCGAGTTTGTTTTCGATCGGTGCCACAAGTTTATTCTCGACCAGATCGCTGCCCGCCATTACGATGGTTACCTGCTTTGCGATATCGACCTGCCTTGGGAACCGGATCAGTTGCGCGAACACCCCGACCTCGCTTCCCGTCAGCGCCTGTTCAATATTTATAAAGATTTACTGGTAAATCAATCTACGCCCTGGGCTGAGATCGGCGGAAATTATGATGAACGCCTGGCCGCTGCGATCAGGGCAACGGATCATTTTTTGGCGGGTTGAGTCTTGGGCTCTTCTTTCTTTTTTACTTCCAGCCCTATTATTTCTTTTATATCCGGATCAGGAAATAAGAACGCCATCTGTTGCGCAATCTTTGTCGCGCGGCCGCTTACATAGGGTGAGGGTGGTTTTACTTTGTATCGTTTCGGGCTCGGCAAACAAGCCGCAACCAATGCTGCCTCCCGCCGGTTGAGGTCCTTTGCCGGTTTGCCGAAATAGGATTGGGCAGCCGCTTCAATACCGAATATGCCATCGCCCATTTCCGATACGTTCAGGTATACTTCGAGAATTCTTTCCTTACTCCAGAATGTTTCGATCATGAACGTGAAGTAGGCTTCCAGCCCTTTGCGGAAATATCCGCCTCCCTGCCACAGAAATACATTTTTTGCAACCTGCTGGCTGATGGTACTTCCTCCGCGCTGACGGCCCGGCTTCTTTTCGTTATACTTCATCGCCTTTTCAATGCTCTTCCAATCAAAACCCCGGTGATCGGCGAACAATTGATCTTCGGAGGCTATCACGGCCAGCTTTGCTTCAAAGGAAATATTGTTGCGGCTTACATAATCGCGTTTCATGCCATGGCCCGTCACCCAGCTCACAAATTGTGTAACGGTGATCGGCGGATTAACCCACCTGAGCAGGATGATGTAAACGAATTGCGCGATGAAAAGTATGAGCAGGATCCTTTTCGTCCATCGCCATATATTGGAAAATACTCCGACTGTTGCCATGCGCTGCAATATTAGACTTTCCGGTTTAAAATCCCTTGCGGCCGGGCATATGAAAATCGAGAACCTGTATCCTGAATTTTTTTCCCATCCGGAATTTTTTACGCCGCACGGCATTGAAGAGTCCGCGCCCGCCCCATTGCGTGAGGAGCGATCCATAGCCCATGGCAAATCCGGTGATCAGTGCTTCGTCGCGTTTTTCCTGGCCGTTCAGCATCAGTCCGCCCGCCACCATAGCGGAGCCTGCCGTGATCAGCCCGAGCGTTTTAATGTCAACGGGAAATTTATTTTTCTTATGGGGTATATATACAGCCTTCACATCCCTGGCGGGAACGGGTTTGCCAAATAGATAGATGGTGTCATTGTAAAGCAGTGTGATCATGCCTGCATGAATGGAATCGTTGCGCATTTCCACCATGATATAATCTCCTTCGGAATAAGTTCTTTTTTTCTTTATTCCTTTTTTGATAAACAAATAGCTGGGAGTAGGAGAGTATTGAGCCGACAGCTCGGTGAGGGAAAAAAGGGAAATGATTAAAATAAGCAGCGGGCGCATGGCCCAAACTTACGAATCAATCCAGCAGTTTTTTGTTAAAAAAACATCACTTCGCATAGGTCAGCAGTCCCCAGATCAGGGCAATACCAAACCCGATCAGGATCATACCGTTGATCCGGTTTACCAGGTGAATATTGTGCGGCGTAAGGCGGTTGCGGATTTTGCCGGCCAGCATTACTTTGGCCATGTCGCCGGCCAGTACAAAGGCCAGACAGGTAAGGAATATAACGATGCGTTGCTCCACGGTATGGTTGACCACGGTGGTTGAAGTGGTTAACCAGAAGAGAAATACCGCCGGGTTGAGTGTGTTCATGAAAAAGCCTGACAAAAAGATCCGGGCATAATCCCGCTTGCGGAATTTGATCAGTGACGGCTGTCCCTGCTCGTTGATCTTGATTTTTTTAAAGAAGAGAAAATAAGCGCCCATTACAATCAGGAACATACTGCCGGCAATACCGATGCCGGTTCTGTGTGCGCTGATGCTGCTGAATAGTTCACTGAATACATTGCTCACCAGCACGAGTGCAATATCGCTCGCCGATACGCCGAGCACGAAAGCCATGCCGCCGCGATGACCACTGTTCAGGCTTTGTTTGATAATAGAGAAGAGGACCGGGCCAACAGTAATGCTCAGTAACAATCCAAGTGTAATTCCTTTCAGAAAGGCCTCAATCATACGTTGTCGAGTGTGGCGATGCAACGGAGACGCCGGTTAACAATCAGGTCAGCGATCCCTTTTCCAGGAATCGGTTCCATTCATCTAACATTTTCCCCTTCATCACCCGTGGAAATTTATGCTGGCTTCCCAGTTTTCCTTTGAGTTCCATAAATCGCATGAATTTTTCTTCCGGCAATACTTCCAGGAATACTTCTTTCAGTGCGCTGTCTCTTTCGGTAGCGTAATCGTCGTTGATATTGCGCAAGGTCTGATCGATATGTTTGCGCAATGCCTCCGCATCTACCTTATCATCGGTGGCTACGTACCATTTATGTGCAAAGAACCCTTCGTAGGGAAACCCTACCACGGTAAATTCTGGTATACTGATGTTGAATTGCTCGCTGGCTTCCTCGATCGCCTTGTTCATGTTTTCCACGCTGAGGTGTTCGCCTACGAGACTTAAAAAGTGTTTTGTTCTGCCGGTGATAACCACTTCATGGCGCTCAAGGTCCACGAATTTCACGGTGTCGCCGATTAGATAGCGCCAGGTACCGGCGTTGGTGCTCATGAGCAAGGCATATTCTTTTCCTTCCTGTACCTGGTGGATCATCAATGCTTCCGGCTGTTCTGCCATCTTGCCATCGGCATCGAAGTTTTTGTCGTCGAACGGTACAAATTCAAAGAAGATATTGTTGTTGAGAATGAGCTGCATGCCCCTGGCATGTTCACGCATTTTATAACCGATAAATCCTTCGCTGGACAGATAGTTTTCAATATAAACGATCGGTCTGCCCAATAGTTTTTCAAATCCTTTGCGATAGGGTTCGAAGGCCACACCGCCGTGCACAAATACCCCGAAGTTGGGCCAGATCTCGTGAATGTTTTTCACCTTGTAGCGCTCGATGATCATTTCCATACACATCTGACACCAGGCCGGCACACCTACGATATAACCGATATCCCATTCTTTGGCGTGTTCGACTATCTCACTCAGCTTTTGATTCCAGTCTTTCATGGCGGCGATGCGGCCGCCGGGTTTATAAAACGTCTGGAACCAGAAGGGTCTTTTTTTCGCAAGGATGCCGCTTAGGTCACCGGCAAACCAGCCGGCTTCACCTTTTTGCAGGTCGGTGGCGCCGCCGAGCATCAGGAAACCGCGTGTGAGCGCTTTGCGGTTGGCTTCCTCATAACCAAATACACTGATCAGTTGTCGCACATAATTGATGCTGTTACTCCGCAATAATTCTTTGGTGATGGGAATATATTTACTCGATGCTTCGGATGTACCGGAGCTGAGTGCATAGTATTTTATTTTACCGGGCCAGGTAACATCAGGCGTTCCGTCGAGCGTTTTTTTCCACCACTCTTCATAAATCTTGTTGTAATCGTGAACGGGAACTAATTCCTGGAATTTCTGTGCGGGATCGCGGTTGAGCAGGATTTCGTCGAACCGGTATTTTTGTCCGAATTCAGTGAAACGGGCTTTTTTCAGCAATTTTTTCAGCACGCGCAGTTGTTGGCGGCGTGCGTCGTTGGGAGGTATACGCAGTGCAGCGGCAATCGCCTTGGGTATTTTAATATCAATTATCGTAGCCATATGTTATGCAGTACGCATAAAACCTAAAGTTAATGAAATAGTTCTTGCGTTAATTGGTGCGAATATAGTGTAATCCCCGCTTGAGTTTAACTACCCAGGCGGCGGTACGAACGCCATACTAAACGCAAATCCTGCAGCGGGCGATAGTCCCGCGCATACCAGTAATCTACCATCTGCAAACTTTCTGCCGTTAATTGCTGCGCCAATACCGGAAGTCCGTTTGAGGCGATTACGGCAGGCCGCAATACGGGCAACCCGGCTCCGCCTCCCGCATAGCCGATCCATGTTTTGCGCGCACCGAGCACCTGCACACAACGATACAAAAAGTGAAACGGTTTTTTTACCAATATCAATTGAATGGGGAATGTCAGCAGCGCAAGCAAAGCCAGGCCAAAATCGATCAGGCGTTTCAATCGGCGGTTATGCGGATCGCTCAGTGCAAATCCGTTTTCGCCTGATAGTGCTTCACCTGCATCGTCTTTTGAATGACTACCCACTATGCTTCTGCTACCGGCTGCGCGCAGTTTCATTTTTACATTCGCCGGTTGCGCAGCAAGATTGTTCACGATTTCTTCAAAAGGAAGCGCTCCCTCACAATAAATAATTTCGCGGAAAGGCACCATTTTCCGCAGGGAAACAAGGTCTTTCCAATAACCAATGGCGCCGTTTTCGTTTGGGGTAATACCAACGCGGCCAAGCACACGTTCCTGTAGCCCCGCTTCTTTCATCAACTGTAGTGTTTCCGTATATTCCTGCGGGCTGCCAACCACAACAGTAGTGATATGTTCTTCTTCTTTGCGTGTTTCCTGCAATACATCCATGCGCACCAGTATTCTTCGCAACAATGTCAGCAGTAAAAAGCCAAGCAATGCGCCGAATAAAATAATACCGCGGGAAAAACGGTATTGTTCCGGTAAAAGCGAGTATCCTGCCAGTAAAAAAAGCGTGGCTAATAAGGTGGAGCTTATCAGTTCCGAACGATGATATCTTCTGTCGTACAATCCCGCGTAATACGCGGCCACGAGGTAGAAAAAAGCAAACGCGGGAAAAGCAATCCACAAGAGTTGTGATGAGTATTGAATATCCGGCCGCACGTATCCCGACCAGATTACTTTTACGATCCAGAATGAACCGATGATCAATACAAGATCGATCAGCGGCAGTCCCGCTTTTTTTATAAAGCTGCCGATGGCGGCCAGCACCGCGCGCATCCAGATCGCCAGGTGAATAAACACATTGAACAACCCCGCTTTGCCGCCACCATAATGTTTGCGCACAAAGATGCTCATGGCCTGGTAAAACATGCGCACATAGTTCATGCTGCCCTTCTTGGTGCTCTCGCCTTTGAAATGCAGGATGGAACTGCCGGAGAAATAATAATTACGGAATCCCGCTTCCTGTATGCGGTAGCTGAGGTCTACATCTTCACCATACATGAAAAAGGCTTCGTCGAAGCCACCGGTTTTATCGAGCACCGATTTGCGGATCCACATAAAAGCGCCGGCCAGTACGTCTACCTCATGATCCGTTTTTTCTTCGAGATGCCCTAAATGATATCGTGCAAACACCTTTGACCGCGGAAACAAACTGGTCAGTCCGGCGAGTTTGAAAAAGGAGGTGAGTGGTGAGGGAAAGGAACGTTTGGATTCTTTGAGAAAGCGTCCGCTGCCGTCGAGCATGCGAATGCCCAATGCCCCCGCATCAGGATGCGCTTCCATAAAATCGCGGCATTGCAGAAAACAATCTTCCGGAACGATGGTATCGGGGTTGAGGAATAAAATATATTTTCCTTTGGAAACGGCCAGGCCCTGGTTGCAGGCTTTTCCAAACCCGACATTGTCTTTGTTGGCAATGAACTGCACATCGGGAAAGGCCGGTTGCAGATACGCAAGGCTGCCGTCGGCAGACCGGTTGTCGATAACCAGGATCTCCGCCTGCAGGCCATTACAGGCTTTGCGCACCGAGTACAGACACTGCTCCAGGAAATGTTTGACGTTGTAATTAACTATGATAACGGATAGATCCAAGTTGGTCCGGTTTGAGATTATTCCCTGCAAAGAAAGTTAAACCAGCGGTAACCCCAAAAACACACCTTCTCTAAGTATCTTTGCGTATGCTTAAAACAGTATTACTGGAGGCTTTGCAGGCCGGCGGGGCAGAAATCACCCGTTTTTTTAATAAAGAATTTAAGATTACCAATAAAGAAGGGGTGAACAACCCCGTTACCGAGGCTGACCATGCTTCGGAGCAGGCCATTTTCGCCGTGATCCGCAAATCTTTTCCCGATCATTTCCTGCTGAGTGAGGAAACCGGCGAGGTGAAACAGGAATCGGATTACAAATGGATCATCGATCCCATCGACGGCACCATCAATTTTGCGCACGGCATTCCGCTGAATTGTGTATCAATCGGGTTGGAATATAAAGGCACCGTGATCATGGGCGGCGTGTACAATCCGCATATGGATGAATTATTTTTTGCAGAAAAAGGACAAGGCGCCTCACTTAACGGCCGCCCCATCCGTGTAAGCGACCAGCACGAAACATTGCATTCCTGCCTCGTTACCGGTTTTCCTTATACCTATATTAATATGCCCAACGGACCGCTGGAAGTTTTCGAGCGCCTGGTGCGCAAAGGCATTCCCGTGCGTCGCCTCGGTGCGGCAGCCATCGATCTTTGCTGGGTTGCCTGCGGACGGTTCGATGGATTTTATGAACATAAATTGCAGGCCTGGGACAGCGCAGCAGGTTTCCTTATTGTGGAAGAAGCCGGCGGCCGTGTAACGGATTTTGAAGGAAATGATTACTCCCCGTATCAGCACCGCATCCTGGCCACCAACGGAAAAATTCATGATGAACTGCTGGATGTGATCAACGCACGTAAAGAACTTTAATACCAACGACATTACTTATGACTAACGACCGCACAGAAATTTCTTCTCTGGGTGAATTCGGATTGATCGATCACCTGACCCGCAATATTGAATTGCATCACGTTTCCTCCGTATTGGGCGTGGGCGATGATGCTGCCGTTATCGATCATTTCGGTAAACAAACCGTGGTAAGCACCGACCTCCTGATCGAAGGCGTACATTTTGATCTCGGTTATACGCCACTGAAACACCTCGGCTACAAAAGCGTAGTGGTGAACCTCAGTGATATTTATGCGATGAATGCCACGCCTACGCAGATAACGATGAGCATTGGCATCAGCAACCGGTTTGGCCTCGAAGCGCTTGATGAATTTTATGAAGGCGTATACGCGGCCTGCAGCGCCTACCAGGTAGACCTTGTTGGCGGCGACACTACGTCCTCTTCAAAAGGATTTGTGATTTCCGTAACGGCAATCGGCGAGGTAACGCCCGGCCTGTTTGTAAAACGCAGCACCGCCCGCAAAGGCGATCTGCTTTGCGTCAGCGGCGATCTCGGCGGTGCTTATGTGGGTCTGCTGTTCCTCGAGCGGGAGAAAAGAATTTTCATGGAAAGCCCGGGCGTACAACCCGACCTGGAAAATGAAACCTATGTGATCGGTCGCCTGCTGAAACCGGAAGCGCGCCGCGACATCGTGGACTTTTTTGCGGAGCAAAATATATTGCCTACGGCGATGATGGACATCAGCGATGGCCTCAGTTCGGAAATCCTGCATATCTGCAAAGACAGCAACCTGGGTTGCGTGCTATACGAGGATAAAATCCCGGTTTCGGAAGACATGAAAAAAGCGGCTTTCAAATTTGAAATAGATCCCACCGCCTGCGCATTGAGTGGGGGTGAAGATTATGAGCTGCTGTTCACCGTATCGCAGGAAGAATACGAAAAGCTGGTGCTCAATGAAAACATCAGCGTGGTGGGTTACATGACGGATGCCGAAGAAGGCGCCAACATCATTACCCGCGGCGGTTCACGCCACCCGATCACGGCGCAGGGATGGAATGCCCTGAAAGGAAGCTGAGCCGAAACCGTTTTCCTGCTATTTTCTTATTATCTTTTCTGTTGCATGGCTTCATGAGGTGTTTTGTTTACATAGCAGTGATCTTGTTGATTACCGGCTGCAAGGCCGGTAAGTCGTCATTTACAGCCAACCGTAAATATGCGCCCGCGCAATTGCAGAAAGATTATGATATCTGCCGCAACATCCTGGAAGAAGCGCACCCCAGCTTGTATTGGTACACATCGCGCGACAGCATGAACTTTTATTTTAATGAAGGAAGAAGCCGTCTCCGCGATTCGCTGACAGAACCCGAATTCAGAAAAGTATTATCGTATGTGATTGCGAAGATCAACTGCGGACATACATCCGTACGTCCCTCGCGATCGTACACCAAATATTTGGACACCGTTCGCATCGGCCGCATTTTTCCCTTAAGCATGAAGCTCTGGAATGATACGATGGTAGTAGCCGCCAGCCTGCTGCGGCAGGATTCTCTGATGAAAAGAGGTACGCTCATCCGCAGTATTAACGGGCTTACTACAAAGCAACTGACCGACACGCTCTTCGATTACATTTCCACGGACGGATACAATACCACGCACAAATATCAGAGCCTGAGCAACAGGGGATCGTTCGGTTCCATGTATACTTCTTTATACGGCTTTCCGCGTTTTTATGATATCGTGTACCAGGATAGTATCGGGCAGATGAAACAGGCACGCATCACGCCTTATTATCCGGGCACCGATACCGTACGCCGCAGAAATGTAGTGGCAGAGCCCAAAGAACCACAACCGTCACGCCGCGAGCGGCGCAGGATGCGGATGAACAACACGCGCCTGCTGCGGATGGATACCGCCAACCACATGGCTGTGATGGACCTCAATTCCTTCAGCCGCGGATGGCAATTGAAAAAGTTTTTCCGCAAGTCATTCAAAGCTTTGCGCAAGTATGATATACAATACCTGGTAATCGATGTGCGCAGCAACGGCGGCGGAAGCGTGACCAACTCCACCAACCTCACGCGCTACATTTCCGATAAATCGTTTGTGGTGGCGGATTCGCTGTATGCCGTTACTAAAAGAAAAAAATACAGTCGCTATATTGAATCGGATTTCTTCAACCGCATGTTCATGACCTTCTTTACACCCCGGAAAAAAGATGGCCTGTATCATTTCCGGTATTTTGAAAGACACCGTTTCAAGCCGCACCGCAAGCATCATTACGATGGACAAGTGTATATTCTGATTGGTGGTAATTCTTTTTCCGCCACTACACTTTTCACCGGCGCATTGATCAAACAGGATAATGTAACGGTAGTGGGTGAGGAAACGGGCGGAGGCGCCTATGGCAATTCTGCCTGGCTGATCCCGGATGTTACGCTGCCGGAAACCGGCGTGCGCTTTCGTTTGCCGCTCTTCCGCCTGGTGATCGATCACACTTTGCCCAAGAATGGCAGAGGCGTACAGCCGGAAATCTATTCCGGTCCTACCATTGAGGCGATACAACGCGGTGCCGATTATAAAATGGAAAAGGTGATGCAGTTGATCCGCCGGTCTCAGAGCGTCAACGAAAAAGGATCGGCATCTTTCCAGAACGGAAACTGACGTCTTACTTTTTCCAGGTGTTCGCGGTCGAGTGTAAGGGTGAACACGTCTTCTTCATTTTCCTTATGATAAAGAATTTCTCCAAGCGGATCGATGACCATACTATCTCCGCTGTGTGCAATGCCGTTGCCATCTTCCCCTACGCGGTTCACACCGATCACATAACATTGATTTTCGATGGCGCGTGCGCGTAAGAGTGTTTTCCAGGCGGTATTGCGTCGTTCGGGCCAGTTGGCTACGTACACGAGTACATCGTATTCGGGCTCAGCGGCTGTTTGTTGCCTCGCCCACACGGGAAAGCGCAGATCGTAACAAACCTGCAGGTTTATTTTCCATCCTTTTACGGAGGCAATGAGTCGCTTGTTGCCTGCGGTATAAGATTGATCTTCTCCGGCAAAAGCAAAGCGATGGCGTTTATCGTAAATACCGTATTGGCCATTGGGTAATACCCAGAGTAGCCGGTTGTAAAAGGCGCCGTCTTCTTCAATGATCAGGCTTCCTGTGAGGATCACGCGTTCTTCGCGGCTTATTCTGCGCATCCATTCAACAGATTCTCCGTGCATATTTTCAGCGAGCGAAGACGGCTGCATGCTGAAGCCGGTGCTGAACATTTCAGGCAGTATCACTATTTCTTTTTTTCCCCCGATGCTTTTGATCTTTTCTTCAAGCGCTGCGAGGTTGGCATTTTTGTCCTCCCAAACCAGATTAGTTTGTACCAGTGTGACTGTTAAATCTTGCATGTGAATATGGGGTTTTTGTTCCCCGGCGCGGAGACCGGCGATGCGAAGGCTAAAGATACACGCGTTTGCCCGGAAAAGACTGACTAAAAAGCCGTTAGCTTTTTTTCTTGCGGCAATGGCTCGGCAGGCACTCATTTTGCACCGTTTATATCAAATACATTTTTTATGCGGAAAGCAATTTTACCCTCTGTAAAAGCCAGCTTTCCAGTAGTAGCTGGCTTTTTTCTAATGATGACAATGAGTGTGCATGTTCAGGCTCAGCAATATGTTATCAATCAAAAGGACCAAACGCGTCCTGAAGCAAATATCCCTGTCGTTCAGCCTTCCAAAGATGTTACGTTGAGTGTTCAGCGTAATGGTTATTATAATGATGTACAATGGCAGGTACTGCGCGACCAGGGAATTCGCAGTTTTACAGTTGAATATAGTTTTGATGAAAAAGATTACCTCGCTGCAGGCAATCCCGTAAACCAGGGCGGTGTATACAAACTGCGTCACTATGTGCAGGATACTACTGCACGCTTCTACCGGTTAAAGGTAGAAACGGCCAACGGGCAATTTGTATATACAGAACCGGTACTGGCGGGCAATAAAATGATCAAACCCGTTAAGGTATATCCGACGGTGGTAACAGGCGATGTAGTAAATGTGATCGCCGATTTGCCGGTTGAGCGTATTGTCATTACGGCTGGTAATGGTACACAGGCTGTTGTAAGAGATGTGAATGGAAGAAGGGATTTTATTCCCGTACAGATTCCGTCTTTAGGCAAGGGTATGTACCTAATTACTTTTTATGGTAAAGACTGGCGTCAGACCGATAAGTTTATGATTGAATAGGTATTAGTGCGTTAAAGCACGGATGGGCATTGATTTTGCGGGATTTATCCTACAAAAAACCTTTGCTTATGCGTATAAGTTTACCCCGTCGTAAGCAGGCCGCCATTTCTTTTCTTTTTCTTCTTTGTTCTTTCCACCCCGGTGCCCAACCCACCGTTAATTATGTTCCCGTAGTATCGGGCCTTACAGCTCCAATGGAAGTAGCTACAGCACCCGGCGATGGATCGGGGCGGCTATTCATTGTAGAAAAAGGAGGTACCATCCGTATATGGGATGGTACGCAAGTATTAGCTACTCCTTTTCTCGACATCTCCGCTTCTGTTGTCAGTACTGGTGAACAGGGATTGTTAAGCATGGCCTTTCACCCGCAGTATGCAACCAACGGATTTTTCTTTGTGTATTACAATGCACTCAATGGAAATGTCACGGTGGCAAAGTACCAGGTGTCTGCCAATCCCAATGTCGCACTTCCCACACAAGTCGGACCTTCATTGGTCAGTATTCCCAAACCTTTCGACAATCACAATGGAGGGCATCTGCAGTTCCGGACAGAACTCGGATTACACTTTCTCTATTTCGCTACCGGCGATGGCGGAAGTGGCAACAACCCCGACAACTCTGCGCAGAACCCGCTTTCGTTGTTAGGAAAAATGATCCGCATGGATGTCGATCTACCCGTGCCCGTTCCGGAGATTTGGGGATGGGGATTGCGCAATCCGTTCCGCTGGAGTTTTGACCGTGGCACCGGCGATATGTGGATCGGCGATGTAGGACAAGGCGCGCGGGAAGAGATCAGCCGCAGGGCCAATGGTACGTTCGGTGCCAATTTCGGCTGGCCTTGCATGGAAGGCACGTTGGTCAATGTAAATGCACCGGGCGTCGCGGATTGCGACACGGTAACCGCAACCGATGTGTTACCGGTGTACGAATACCTCAATCCATCGCAAGGCCGCTCGATTGTAGGTGGTTTTGTTTACAGAGGTACCGAGTTCCCGACCTTACAAGGTTATTACCTGTTTACGGATTATTTCTCCGGCACTTTGTGGAAAATGACACCAGACGGAGGCGGCGGGTTTACCGTAACTACGCAAGCTGGTATGGGCGGCGGTGTTTCTTCCTTTAGTGAGGCCTCCGACGGCAGTTTGTATGTTACCAACCTTAATACAGGTGTGGTATCGAAAGTGACGGTATTGATCACCACACCTGTGAAATTGATTTCTTTCAGTGGTATCGACAACCGGGGTTCGCATGAGCTTACCTGGATTACGGAAGAAGAATCTTCACTGAGCCGTTATGTGATCGAGCAAAGTACAGATGGACGCGGCAATTGGACATCAGCCGGTGAAGTGGCCGCACTGAATCAATCCGGTCGCACCACTTATCATTTCAGCCAACCGGCATCCACTCGTTTGTTCTATCGCTTGAGGACAGACGGCATCGACAACCGTTATGAATATTCCGCCGTTATTGCCCTGGGTGGAAAAGGCAATGGTGTTATCCAGGTTTATCCAACCCTGATCAATGATGGACAACTGCGGATCAACAGTCCGGATCCGGTAGAAAATATCCAGATTTACAATGGTACCGGACAACTGGTCTTGCGTTCTGAACGTGGTGGTCAGCAGGGCTTCTTCCTGCAACCGGTCAGCACGCTGAAAACCGGTGTTTATTTTGTGCGGATACAGGGAAATCAATTCGTACATACCGAAAAAATTGTCATTCCCTGATAAATGAAAAGCCCCGGTCAAAAGCCGGGGTTTTTTATTCTTTGTTCTTCGCTGTGATCTTTTCCACCACCGGATGAATCAACTCATGTTCGAAACCTCGCTGAATGAGGTAATCGAGTGTTTTCTTTTTACGGACGAGGTACTGTTCTCCTTTCAGCGAAGCATAGCGCTCTGTTGCAGTTTTTTCCAGCAATATTCTGTATTCATCTTCGTCGATCTGCTTCAACGCTTTTTTAATAAGGTATTCGCTCACCTCTTTTTGTTTAAGTGCATACCTGATCTTCACGCGGCCCCATTGTTTCATCCGGTATTTTCCTCCTGCGTAAGCAATGGCAAACCGTTCTTCGTTGAGGTAGTTTTCTTCGATAAGCGTCCCGATAATTTCGTCATGATCTCGTTTCCACACACCGAGCTGATAAAGTTTATCGCGCACTTCACTGTGACTGCGCTCCTGGTAGGCACAGTACTGTTTCAGCTTTTGCAACGCCTGTTCTTTTGTCAACTGTTTCTTGTACATCGTGCAAAACTACGTCATAACATGAAAGCAGGCTTCCTTTCGGAAACCTGCTTTGCTCAGCTGAAACCGTCCAAAACATCAGCGCATATTGCTGATACTATTTTTTGCCGTTTCGTGTCTTGTTTTGAGACGTAAAGAGATTCCACCGCCGAAACTCATCGTCGTTTTTGCCGTGCTTATCGTTTGTGAAGTGAAAGGTGCATTCATTACCTGTGCGCGGATTTCCTGTTGTGAGGTATTATAATTTACACGCGACAGGTCTTTGTATCGTACGCTAACTGATTGTTCGGTGGGATTGATAAGGCCCGAAGCATACATGTGCACGCCGATAAAACTATTGCCGGGAAACCACTCCAGGCGGATCGTTGGTTTAATGAGTAGTTGAAAAGGCTTCTCGCGTATGTCGTCTTTCTGTGAATTATTGTAGTCCGCGATCAGTTCACCTGAAGAGATATCGGTGACGGAAAATTCTGCGAAAGAATTTTTACGGATCCCACCCGCAATACCAGCCTGCAATTGCAGATTGGCGGGCAGGGGCTGGCGATAAACAGGACCGATGGCCAGGTACCAGGCTCCTTTCGAAGACCGGAGGTCGGTGGCAGTAAAATCCTGGATACCCGCAGAATAGTTTTTAAGGTCGAAGCCGGGATCTGTAGGGAAATGGCCTCCCTCAAGCGTAGCACCTATTCTCGATTTAAAATAACCGATGGTCGCGGATGGCGTAAAATGACCGGAGGCATTGGGCTGCACGGCTTTGGCTTGTCCGCCTGATGCCTGAAAAACAAGTTCATTTTGCAAGGGAGCAGCTCGTATGCGGGTGTGATTGCTGCGCGACGCATTCTGGTTGAAGGCGCGTGTGTCCTGCGCGGACGCGGAAATGCCCGTAAACAACACGGTAAGGAATAACAGGGAGAAAATTGGTTGCGATTTCATCTGTATAACTATTTAGCTATACGGATATAAACGCCACGCAGTTTTTGTTACCTATACTTCTTCCAGTCTTTCGGTACAGCCGAACTCCTGTTTCAGACGGTCGTCGTAGTAGTCGGCTTTCTGCAGCAGGTTGCGGAATTCTGCCACGCCGGTTTCGCGGGTCATATCGAGGTCGTAGATAATGCGCGAAAGGACGATATTGTTTTTGACGCAGCTCAGCACCAACCCGTTGAGTTGGTAGTTTTCTTCCAGCAAAAACTGGTACAGCGGTTTGATCTGTACCGGATCGGTTGGTAACTGACACAGATACGCGTCACCTGCAATGAAAAAGTTTTCGGCGTTGTACGCGATTTTTATTTTGGCAGAGCCTTCTTTGACGGTCCAGTTGTTTACGCCTTCCCGCGCCAGTTTTACGTCTTTGCCTAATTCACGCAGTATTTCTTCAATTGTTTTGGCGGCGCCCATCGGCTCCAGTTCTTTCTCCGGAATTTCCGGAAGCTGTACTTCCGTGCCGCAGCTCGGGCAATATTTGGCCGAGTCGATATTGGCTTGGGTTACAAGGAAGTTGCAACTGAAACAGCGGCAGGATGCCTGTCCGCGGTTGGGTTGATAAAGCTGCAACGCTTCACGCAGATAATAAACGGGTAATGCAAACCCGAGGTTATCGCCACCTTTAATGATAAAGGAATTGACGCCGATAATCTCGCCGGTATTATTCACCAGCGGACCGCCGCTGTTGCCGGGATTGATGGCTGCATCGATCTGGATAAATTTCAATCCGTCGCGGATGCGGTCTACTTTGGAGATCACACCTTGTGTAGCGGTGTAGTTAAGGCCATAAGGATGACCAATGGCCACTACAAGGTCTCCGTCCTTCAGTTCTTCGTAGCGTCCGAGCCGGACTTCCGGTAATTCCACGTCGCGGGGTGCTTCGAGGAAGGCGAGGTCGTGTTTGCGATCGGTGTACCATACGCGTGAAAGTGTTTTTTCAAAGGCTTTTCCTGCAATGGTTACTTCGGCATTGTTATCAACTACGTGATCGTTGGTAACGATAAGATCAAATTCTTTTATATAAAAACCAGTACCGGTGCCGGTTGGTGTCGCTATCTGGATGATGGCCTTCTGGTACTGTTCGATTATCTGTTGTGGATCCATGTGTTTGGTAGGTTGAGCAGTGTCTCTTTACTGAGACTCCATGTTCAGAAATTCAATTTCATTGGTAAAACTATGATTGAAATTGATCAGGCTGTCCTGGCGCAGATTAGCCGCTTTGAAATCCATTGCCGGATATTTTTCTCTCCATCGCTCCTGTATGGCATAGACCTGATCGTTGATCAGCGCCATGTTGAATTCATTCTTGGCAATATCGTAGTATACGCTCGTAAAGCCGAGTGCGAGGAAGAAATCAGGATAATTTATCCGCATGTATAAAAGAAAAAATTCTGTGATGGGCCGCGGGAGGCTGTAAGAATATTGCGCGTAAGAAAGTCCGTATTCAATGATGCCATTGCCATAAAAAGGATAATTGTTATCGCGGTACCAGGTCATACTCTGGTTGCTCGCATGTATCGAATCCGCGAGTGTTTTGTGCACTTGCGGCGCAACAATGGCGAAAGTGTATTTGGAGCGGAACAGGTAAGGAAAAATTTCTTCTTTGCTCTTGGCCTGCAGCTTGCGGAACGCTTCGATCATGTCGCGGTTTTTTTCCGTAGGCTGACGTTCGTCTTTTTTAAAATAGATGGCGGAAATTTTTTCCAGTTCATTCAACAGTTGCCCTTCCGGCGACACGAGAAAGTCGATGCGGTAGGCCAGTGAAAGCAGGAGATAAGCATTTCCTCCGGAAAATTTATCGGCGTCGGTGGCAGCAATGGCGTCCAGCGTTTCCTGGATCCATTTCTGCATGTATTGATACTTTACTTCCTTTTCGTGTGCGGGAAGTGGTTGTATGTGTTCGCTGTCGATGGACTGGAGCATGGAAAAGTCCTGCACCAGCAGGTCATCCTGTTTATCGGCTTTGGTGGAAAGTTCTTTCAGTCCGTAATACAGTTTGCTGGGGCTGGCGGAGGCGATATTGCTGTCGAAACGCATGCAAAGGCGCTCATTATCCAGTGCAAAACGGCTGTAATAAAGGCTGAAATTCATTTCCAGGAGGCGGCGCATAACGGGCACGGAGGCCTGTGGCATGCCGGCAAGGGTTACTTCCGCCTGCAGGCGGCTATCGTCGAAGGTGCCGCGGACAATCTTGGAACCCTGGTAAAACTCGAACCGTCCCTGGGCCTCATTGCGTTCGTAAACCACATTCTGGGAATTATCGTCGCGGAGGTAGTCGAAAAAGGCGTCGATACTTTCGGGGATCTTTTTTTCCTTAAAGAGATTATCGGCGTCGGTCCAGCGGGCCACTTTGGCCACGGACTTATTATTATCAGAATATCGTCCAAACTGGATATCCGGATCCGTGCTTTTAGGCTCATCCTTTCTTTTTCCCCAGCCAAACAGTTTATCGAACATAGTACAGGAATTTGGTCAAGGAAGGTACAAAACAGTTCCTAATATCTGCACGCGGAAAAAAGGATAAGTTTGAGGTATGCCGGGCCTGTCCGACCGTGTTTTTTAGCTAAAAAAAGTTTAGTTTCGCCCCATTCAATTTTTATTATGAAGTTTATTGCGTCATCATCTGCACTACTGAAACAGTTGCAGCATATCTCCGGCGTTATCAATGCCAATACGGTATTACCTATCCTTGAGGATTTCCTGTTCGAGATTGACAAAAATACTCTGACTGTAGTCGCTACGGACCTCGAGACCGTTATGCGTGTGCAATTGGATGTAGAAGCCAAAGACAGCGGACGGGTTTGTATCCCCGCAAAAATCCTGATCGATTCCCTTAAAAATATTCCCGATCAGCCCCTGACCTTTACCATCGACAAGAATTTCGGCATCGAAATCACCAGCGACAACGGTAAGTACAAGGTAATGGGTGAAAATCCGGACAATTTCCCCAAAGAACCTGCCGCAGACGATACTTCGTCCTTCACCATGACGGCCACCGCGCTCGTTACCGCTATCAGCAAAACATTGTTTGCGACCAGCACCGATGACCTGCGTCCTGCCATGACTGGTGTGTTCTTTGAACTCGACAAAAAAGGAATTCAGTTTGTGGCTACTGACGCACACCGCCTCGTTCGCTACAAACGCACCGATGCAAGCTGTCCCAAATCAGACACCTTCATCGTGCCCCGCAAGCCGCTGAACCTGCTGAAGGCTGCGATCCCCGACAACGAAGACGAGATCACCCTGAGCTACAACGGCAACCACCTGTTTGTACAACACGGTACCACACGCATGAGCTGTCGCCTGATCGACGCGCGTTTCCCTGACTACAAAGTGGTCATTCCGGCAGACAACCCTTACCGCCTTACGGTGAACAAGGCCGACTTCCAGAGTGCATTGCGCCGTATCAGTGTATTCAGTAACAAAAGCACCAACCAGGTAGCACTGAGCATCAGCGGCAGCGAGCTGCAACTCACCGCGCAGGACGTTGACTTCAGCTTTGAAGGTAACGAGCGCATGAAGTGCCAGTACAACGGCGAAGACCTGGTAATTGCCTTCAACGCCAAGTTCCTGATCGAAATGCTCAACGCAGCCGAAGGTGATGAAGTGAACATCGAACTGTCCACCCCCACCAAAGCCGGTCTGTTGAAACCGACCGAGCAGGACGAAAACGAAGAACTTCTGATGCTGGTTATGCCACTGATGCTGAACCAGTAAATTTTTTAATACAAAGACTTGTCAAAAGCCCGCTATTGGCGGGCTTTTGCGTGAATGGTGAATCGGGAATGGCTTCGCTTTTATTGCATCCGCTTTTTGAATTAACTTAATGCCTGTTAACTAAAACCCTATACCTTACGCCCCAGGCCTTACGCCCAATACCTTCATATCATGAAATACGTCCCGGTAGCGGCATACGACAACTACGTAACGGCACACCTGGCCAAAGGTCGCCTGGAAGCCGAATCTATCCAATGCTGGCTGATGGACGAAAACACCGTTACCATTATGCCCATCTGGAGCCAGGCGCTCGGCGGCATAAAACTTATGGTGCCCGATGTGCAGGCTCCCCGCGCACAGGAAATTCTGGCCTCCCTCGAACAGGCACACAAATCCCATCACGCCTGCTCCCAATGCGGATCGCACAACACCGAGGAAATCAGTACGCCGCGCAAGATCAGCAACTGGATAAGCGCCATTTCCACCTTTTTATTAGGCAATTATGCCATTCCCGTGAAAAAAGTCCGCCGTTGTTTTGATTGCGGTCACGAAACCCCTCTCTGAGATTTGACCGGATTTTCGTAAATTACCCATTGATTTTTTGCCATGTGGGATAGCATTATTGAATATTTCTCGACGCTTGAACAACGACCCGGCCAAAGGATGGCTTTTCTCGTGGGCGGTTTGTTGATCTTCTGGATCATAGAAGGGGCTATTCCGTTGTTGCCCATGAAATACAAGCGCAACAAGCTTCGGCACGCGGCCGTCAATTTCGGATTTACCTGCATTCACCTCGTTATTCATACATTGCTTGCCATCCTGATCGTCAAGTTATCAGATTGGTGCCACGAAGCCGATTTCGGACTGATTCATTGGTTTGGAGCGGGCATTGCCGGCGCCATCATCATTTCTGTGCTGGCACTTGATTTCAGCAGTTGGCTTGTGCATTTTGTGATGCATAAAGTGCCCGTGCTCTGGCGTTTTCATTTAGTGCATCACAGCGATAATAATGTGGATGTCACCACCGGACTCCGGCATCATCCGGGCGATAGCCTGCTGCGTGGTGTTTTCTTTCTGCTATTAATCTTCGTCTCCGGCGCGCCGATGTATGGGGTAATGATCTACCAGACGCTGGTGGTGATCGCTACGGCATTCACACATGCCAATATCAGTCTTCCTAAAAAACTGGACAAGGTGCTGAGTTATGTACTTGTTTCTCCCAATATGCACAAAGTGCATCATCACTGGAAGCAACCTTATACGGACAGTAACTACGGGGCTGTATTCTCCTTCTGGGACCGGCTGTTAGGTACCTTCATGAAAATGGACCCCAAAGAAATCCGCTATGGCCTCGACCGCTATTATCCCAATGAAAAAGACGAAGACTTTATGTCTCTGATGAAAAGGCCTTTTCAAAAATTGCGTGATTAAAGAACAACGGCCATTATTTTTACACCATGAAAGTAATTGCGCTCATTCCGGCACGTTATGCTGCCACACGATTTCCCGCTAAACTGATGCAGACTCTCGGGGATAAACCGGTGATCCGTCATACTTACGATGCAACGGTGGCCACCGGTTTGTTTGATGAAGTGATCGTGGTTACGGATAGTGATATTATTTACGGTGAAATAACAGCGCATGGCGGAAAAGCGGTGATGAGTGTGAAGCAACATGAGAGCGGAAGTGACCGCATTGCGGAAGCGATTGCAGACATGGACGTAGACGTGGTGATCAATGTGCAGGGCGATGAACCGTTTATCCGCAAAGAGCCCCTGGAAAAGCTTGTACGGCTGTTTGACGATCCAACGGTACGTGTGGGTTCGCTCATGCGCAAAATCACGGAAGCCGAAGAGCTGCTGGCCAACAGTTGTGTGAAAGTGGTGGTGAACAAATTCAATGACGCATTGTATTTCAGCCGCAGCGTAATTCCCTTCGCTGCAAATCCTGCCGTACCTGCACCCTATTTTTTACATGTTGGCGTATATGGATTCCGCAAACAAACACTGCTGGATTTTACAACATGGGAGGCCGGTCGCCTGGAGCAGGTGGAAAAGCTGGAGCAATTAAGATATCTTGAAAATGGTGTCACCATCCGCATGGCCGAAGTTGAATTCACGAGCGTGGCCATCGATACACCGGAAGATCTTCAAAAAGCAAAAACGATTCTCACTGGCCGATAAAAATACCGTGGGCCGGGTATAGCCGGGCGCTGCGATACGCTGATCTTCGTTCCGGTAAACAATGTGTTTCTGGTATTGATTATGCGTTTCGTGCTCACACTTCCACAGACGAAACCACCGATCCCCACAGTCATGTGGGGATTATTTTTTACCTTAAAGTATGAATGTGAAATTGCGCCCGGAAAAATACCTGAAGTATCTCTACCTGCCCAATTTGTTCGGCACCCAGCGGACCAAAGAAATCCTTTCTGTTAACCCCACGATCGTTCCGCAACGCGCAGAAGCCGAAGAAGTGTGTGTGCATGTTTTTGATTACGATGCCGACACCATCGTGGAAAAAGAACTCGACAAAGTCGACGAGGCATTTCCGTTTAAGACAAGCAAACGCGTCAGCTGGATCAATATAGACGGGCTTCGTAAAGCCGATATCGATCTCATCTCGGAATATTTCGGCATTCACGCACTCCTGATCGAAGATATTCTCAGCGTCAGCCAGCGCCCGAAAATGGACGAAGTAGAAGGTGTGATGCTTTGCCTGTTGAATATGCTTTACTACAATGAAGCCAAGCAGACCGTAGAAGTGGAGCAGCTCAGCATCGTGCTGGGTGATCAGTTTGTTATCAGCTTCCAGGAAGATGCGAGCCGCGATGTATTCAATCCTTTGCGCGAGCGGCTGCGGCTGCCCACCAGCAAAGCAAGAGGCCGCAGTGCGGATTATCTCTGTTATGCTATGCTCGATATGATCGTGGATAGTTATTTCCTTGTGATGGACAAACTTGGTGACCGCATCGAATTACTCGAGGAAGAAGTGGTACGGCGCAGTAATAAACGTTCACTTGCCAGGATCAACCAACTGCGCAAGGAATTAATTGTATTAAAAAGAAATATCGCACCGGTACGCGATCTCATCGGCAACATCGTGCGCAGCGAAAGCGATCTGCTCGATGATCGCACAACAAAGTATTTCAAAGACGTTCACGACCACATCATCCAGGCTTTTGATCTCATCGAAAACTACCGGGATGTAATGATGAGTTTGCAGGACCTCTATATGAGCAACGTAAACCTGCGGCTGAACGAAGTAATGAAGGTAATGACGATTGTGACCTGTCTGCTGGCGCCGGCAACGGTTATCGGCGGCATCTTCGGAATGAACTTCGATATCATTCCGTATGCACATCACGAATGGGGTTTTTATTTCGCCGTAGGCGGAATGTTTATTGTGCCGTTGGTGATGTTGTATATTTTTAAAAGGAGGGGCTGGTTCTGATGTATCAGCGTTGTACGGCTTTTTTATAAACCGGTACGGTGCTGCAAGGCTCTCCGTACATCAGGCTTTTAACAACGGGGCGCAGCAGGCGGGTAGCTTCTGCATAAGCGAATGGTCCGATTTCCACATCTGCGCATCCTTTGATCACCACACGTTTATCGGAAAATTCTTCCAGCGGTAGTGCGGCAAGTTGCTGCATAAACAAATGCCGGTGAAGCTCCTGTTCGGTTCCGGCGATCACCTGTAATGCCACGGGCTCGAGATAAGTCGTTACCAGCATATAGGCCCACACGGGAATGATGGCGTCTGCCGAGCAGGTGATGGCGACGTTTTTACCGCGGTATTGTTCCCAGTCGGTTTGCTTCAGCGCTTCGCGGAAATCTTTTTCTTTCAGGATAAGCCCCATGAACAGATGCTCCTTGAGATCAAAGACGGCGGTTGGCGCCGAAGGATAGTATTGCTCCAGATCCAGCGTGATCAGTTCACTTTGCGCTACTTTATTGACAATAGGACCTTCCATGATGTGTTTTGCTTATAAAAATAACAAGGTTCCGGCTCTTTTGTTGACAAAAAACCCTCCGGAGTGCCGGAGGGTTTTTATATTCTTCAGGGATTCTATTAATAGAATTCTCCGCGATAGTCTTTGATTTTGGCGGCTTCTTTCAGGGCCTGTGAAGGAGGCGCCTGGTACATTGCCTGCATTTTAGCCTGCTCATAGCGTGATTTGCGTTGCTCATCAACATTGGCATCAGCAACCGGAGTTGCGCTTACGTTGTCAACACGGATCACATATACACCTTGTGAACCTGCGATGGCAGTAGTAACCACTTTGCCGGCATTTGCCTTGTTGAAAGCAGCACCGATCACTTTGGGCTCAAAACCGAGAATAGAAGAGGAAGAACCGGTGAAACGTACGCTGTCGGCTACTTCGATCGGCTGGCCACCGAGTGCGGCAGATGCAGCTTCGAGGGTAGTGATGGTGCCCAGTTTCTTTTTCACGATCTCTGCTTTTCTTTTGTTGCGCAGCAGCGGCTCAACCAGCAGACGGGCCTGAGAAGCAGATTGTACGCCTTCTTCGTTCACTTCAGTAACGACGGCAACAATGTAGTTTTCACCAACCAGTTCCGGAGCCAGTACTTGTCCTTTTTTCGCTTTGTAGATATTCTTGATAAACTGGCGGGAGAAACCAAGACCCTGGATCTCGTAAGAGGCAGGTGTGATGTTCATTGCCACGTTTTTGTTGATGCCTTGTTCTTTGCGGAGTTTTTCTGCAGCAGCTTCAAATTCTTTTGCATCACGTGCAGTAGCAGCAAAGCTGGAAGCAGCGGCGTCAGCAGCATTGGTTGTTGTCTGGCTGGCGTCGATATTCTTCGACATGTAGGCAATGTTGTAGTGAGGCTCTGTGCCGATGAACGACATGATCTCGATATAGTGATAACCAAAATTGGTTTTCACTACTTTTTTATCGCCGGGTTTGCCGTCGAACAGAATGAACTGACCGAATTCTTTAGCAAAGCCTTCGCCCTGGATATCGGTAGAAGCAAAAGTCATTACACCTTTCTCCTGCCCGGCTGCTTCGTCAGTGCTGTATTTCGCTTCGAGAGAATCGAAAGAAGCGCCGCGTGCAATGGCCATAGCAACGCTGTCAGCTTTGAATTTAGCAATTGAGTCCGCCATGATCGGCTGACCCTGACGATCAGTTGTTCCCAGCAGGATGTGACGGCATTTAACGCTGTCGGGCAGCACTTTCATGTCGATCATTTTTGCCAGTACATAAGCACCGCCATCGAGGTATGGACCATATACAGCACCTTTAGCCAGGCTGAACAGCGTGTCTTTATTAGACATCTGGATAGACTGGTTGGCTTGCTGCAATTTGGATTTAGGGAAATAGATAGAAGAGTATTCCATGGATGAGCCATTGCGCACCAGGAAAGACTCTGGATCTTTTGTAGAATCGAATTCAGGTTTCAGGTTCAGCACCGCTTCGCGTGTAGCAGCAGTGTCGTCAGCAGTTGGCAACGCACTGAAAGAAACATAAGCGATAGAACGGCTTTCTGTTTGTTTGAAATCCTTCTTGTGCTTGTTCACATAATCTTCGATCTCTTTATCAGTGATCTTGCTGGAGTCAGTTATTGCAGCATAGGTCTGACGAACGAAAGAAATTTTTGCGATTTCCGCATTATCCTGGTTCTGCTTTTCAATCATCCATTTCGGATAGTTGATGCTGTTCAGCAGAAGTGAATTGTATTTTTCTGAAAGACGCATCTGGCGCAGCTCAACGAGGTAGTCGTTCAACTGTTGTTTCATCTGTACATCTTTACCTCTTTTGATTTCGTTGATACGCTGGCGAACTGCTTCGGCATTGTATTGACCTGTCTGCGGATCGGTACCCATCTGACGAACGTCGGCAGGAGGGTTAACACCGAACAGCATGTCGTCAAGCTCGGCAGCCGAAACACCGATACCAAGTTTATCAGCTTCATCGTTAAGCAGGATCTTGTTTACTTCTCTGTCCCACGTTTCCTGCAACGCACGTTGCGTAAGGGCAGGACCTGTAAGACCATAAGTCTGCTGGCTCGCTTGCAGACGGTCTTCGATTTTTTTGAACTCCTCGCCAAACTCATTCACATCGATTTTTTCTCCGTTTACCTTACCAATCACACTGGAAGGACCGCCGAAGATGGTGTTGCCATTCTCAAAAGCAAGCATTACCACGAACGTGATGAGGGCCAGGGCAATGATAACCGCCATTACTTTGGCGTACTTCTCCTGGATCTGCTGAATAACTGACATAATAGTATTAGTGGTTATAAAAAGGATGGCAAAAATAGGGGTTTTGAAGTTATGAACAAATTGGGGAAAACTCACGAAATCAGCGTGAATGCACGTCTTGCGGCAATGATTCGCATAAAAAAACCCCGCCTGTCCGGCGGGGTCTGCTAATAGGCTGTAAACTATTTCTTTTTCTTGGGATGAACCAGCTTCATTTCTTTTACCAGGTGGCCCGCGCCAGCGTATTTATCTATAATAAATAATACGTAGCGGATATCCACCATGATATTGCGGCAGATCGAAGGATCGTAATTGATATCGCTCATGGTGCCTTCCCACACCCGGTCGAAGTTCAGACCAACCAGGTTGCCATAAGCATCCAGGGCCGGGCTTCCGCTGTTTCCGCCGGTGGTATGATTGGCGGCGATAAAACAAACCGGCATTTTTCCGGCAGCACCATATTGACCATAGTCTTTCTTTTGATAGAGTTCGCGGAGTTTGGCCGGCACATCAAATTCATAATCGCCGGGAACATATTTTTCCATAACACCATCGAGATAGGTATGGATATCATAAGTCACGGCGTCGCGGGCTTCGTATCCTTTCACGGTTCCATAAGTCACACGTAACGTGCTGTTGGCATCTGGATAGAATTTTTTTTCTGTCATCACATCCATTTGCGCCTGCATGTAGGTGCGTTGCAGGGCGTTGATGCGGGCCTGGATTTCGGTCAGGCGGGGAAGTACTTTGGCTGAATAATTCTGCGCCAGCTCTGTTTGCAGGGCCACGGCCGGATCATTGGCCAGGGCATTCAGCAGGCCTGCGGGATCTTTATCGAGTGCCTCGAGTACTTTATTTTCATCCGCCAGCACGGTTGTTTTGTAAAGTTCCTGGGCCCAGCGTGCATAATCACCGGCGTAGCCGGCGGATTTTTGACGAACTGAGGGTGCTGAATAGGCTGAATCCTGTCCTATATATATAGGCATCAGCGCTTCGAAGAGTTTTACATCTACGCGGCTGTCATATTCTTTATAAAACTCGCGAAGGCGTTCTTTGGTTTTAGGCAGTTGTGTCTGAAAAGCCGCTTCTCCTTGATTTTGGGCCGCTTTTAGCTGTTTTAACTGCTGAATTACGGTAAAAAGCTCAATTTTGGGGATTATTTCCCCATATATATCTCGCGCAATGCCGTAAGGATATAACTCTGCGTAAGCTTTTTCCAGGTCGCCGAGCACTGTTCCGTATTGCTGCTTCAACTGGGCACTGGCCAGCACGCGGCGGTTGAATTCTTCTTCATATTTTTTCTTTTTTCCAACACCGTCTGTCCGGTTAAGGCCCAGTACTTCGCCCTGCCATTTTTTCCAGGCATTGGCGATGCTGGCATATTTGGCGGCATATTGGATCTTTATCTGCTCATCGTTGCGCATAAATCCATCAATCACGGCCAGTGCCTTGTCGCGGATAGCGATTTTTGTCGGATCGTTTACTTCTACTATTTGTTTTACGGCAGCGGCGGGCAAGTATTCCGTTGTGCGGCCAGGGAAGCCGAAAATCATAGTGAAATCTCCTTTAGCCGTTCCATCGAGTGAAATAGAAAGTGACTTTTTTGGCACAAAAGGGACGTTTTCTGTCGAATATGCGGCCGGTTTGTTGTCTTTTCCGGCATAAATGCGAAAAAGTGAAAAATCGCCGGTATGGCGTGGCCACATCCAGTTGTCGGTGTCTTTTCCAAAATTTCCGATTGAAGAAGGCGGTGCGCCTACCAGTCTGACATCATTGTAAGTCTCGGTAACGAACATATAATATTGATTGCCTTCAAAAAATCCGCGGATAAAAGCATCCTGGTAGGTTTCTCTTTTGGCTGCATTTTTTACAAGACCCATATTTTTTTCAATCAGGGCCTGGCGATCTTTTTCCGCCATGCCGCTGGTAACACCATTTAATACGAGTTTGCTGACATCTTCAATTCTGGCGATAAAAGTGACAAATAAGCCCTGATTGGGGATTTCTTCGGCATAATTCCGTGCCCAGAAGCCATCTCTTATATAATTATTATCAAGCGTTGAATGGTTCTGAATGGCATCGAATCCGCAATGGTGGTTGGTAAGTACAAGACCTTTGGAAGAGATGACTTCGCCGGTACAAAAGCCACCAAAACTCACGATTGCGTCTTTGAGGCTTCCGTTGTTCACACTATATATATCCTTGGCGCTGATCTTCATGCCGAGGCTCTTCATTTGCTGTTCATTCAGTTTCTCCAGCAACAAGGGCAGCCACATTCCTTCGTCCGCGCGCGCCAGCGAGGAGAAAAAGAGGACAAAAGCGAGCAAAAACAGTTTTAGTACCTTCATATAGCGATAGATTTTGCGTAAAAATAGCACTTGTTAGTTTTTAGCAGTTGTAGATTTTGGTTTGAGCCAGCGCGGTGAATAACAACTATTTCTCCCCACGGACCTGTGAATAGAGCTGGAAAAGTGTGAATAACCCTGTGTGAAACGTTGATATGGAACGGGATTAGTGGGATGTAAACAGTTTCGAAAGTTAATTTTTTATAACGCGGTGCAAAGACGCACAGTTATTCCACAACAATCCACATTCAACATCGCAAAAACGGATCAGAAAGTTTTCATCACCACTAATCCACACGATTGTGGAAATCGGGCTCAAATTCAAACCAGTCGTGATAAATGGATGTTAATAAGGGAAATCAAATTGTGAATAACGACAATTCCAAACGTGAAAACCGTTTTTAAAAAATAGTTACCCACTAATTCACAGCCATAATAATAATAGGGTTTTTATATAAATAATTTATTACTTATTATTAGTTCTAATACTACGGGCCTGCGAATTTTAAATTTGTTTTTTGGGTTGCCGGGTTCGTAACATTGCACTGTCGAAAAAAAATTGTGACGATGAACACAGAAACGCTCGCCTCTGCTTCCGCTGAAATTGAACAAAAAGGTTTCCTGGATCTCGAAGTGGATCCGACACTGGATCTGTTTGCCGAGATAGAGCGGTTGAAGAAGGAAAAAAATGCAATTGTTCTCGCGCACTACTACCAGGATGCGGATATCCAGGATATCGCCGACTACATCGGCGACAGCCTCGGTCTGGCACAGCAGGCAGAAAAAACAGAAGCCGACATGATCGTGTTTGCCGGCGTACACTTCATGGCTGAAACTGCCAAGATCCTCAACCCGACAAAAAAAGTGGTGATCCCCGACCTGAAAGCGGGATGTTCCCTGAGCGACAGTTGTCCGCCGCCGCTTTTCAAACGTTTCAAAGAGCAACATCCGGACCACGTGGTGGTGAGTTACATCAACTGCAGTGCCGGCATCAAAGCCCTCAGCGATGTGATCGTTACCAGCAGTAATGCCAAGATCATCGTGGATAGTTTCCCCCAAGACCAGCCAATCATTTTCGCACCCGACAAAAACCTGGGCGCTTACATCAACAAAGTCACCGGACGCAACATGGTCCTGTGGAATGGCGCCTGCATGGTGCACGAAATTTTTAGCCTGGAAAGAATAACGAAGCTGAAAGTGCAATATCCGAAGGCCAAATTGCTGGCACACCCCGAATGTGAAGAACCCATTCTGCGCATTGCGGACTATGTAGGATCCACAACAGGCATTCTGAAGTATTCTCAGACCGATGATGCGCAGGAATATATAGTAGCTACAGAGACAGGCATTTTGCACCAGATGATGAAGGCAAGCCCCGGAAAAACGTTTATACCAGCTCCTCCCGACAATGGCTGTGCCTGCAATGATTGTCCGCACATGAAGCGCAATACCCTGGAGAAAATCTATCTCTGCATGAAATACGAGCAACCGGCTATTGAAATGGAAGAAGAACTCCGTCTCGCTGCACGCAAGCCGATTGAACGTATGCTGGAGATCAGTGCAAAGGCGGGGTTGTAATCAGATGCGCTGCAGTCTTGAAGCAGCTTCTTCCAATGTCGTTTCTTTTTTTGCGAAGCAAAACCTGATCACGCCGTGATCGGTTGACTGTTGATAAAATACGGAAACAGGAATGGCTGCAACACCATATTCCCTGGTAATACGTTTACAAAACTCTACATCATTTTCTTCTGAAATACGGTTGTAGCGATACAACTGGAAATAACTCCCGTGTGAAGGCAGTGGATCGAACCTGGATGAATGCATCAGACCCGCAAAATGATCCCGTTTACCCTGCATCATTTTTCCCAACGAATTATAAGTAGAAGGATCCTGCAGGTAAGCAGCCAACGCAATCTGTGAAGGCGAATGACAACTGAAACAATTGAATTGATGAACTTTTCTGAACTCGGTCATCAATTCAGCAGGTGCTATGCAATAACCCAATTTCCATCCGGTGCAGTGGTATAATTTTCCGAAGGAAAAACAAACAAAGCTCCTCTCTCTCAACTCGGGAATACGCAATACGCTTTGGTGTGGTATTTCATCAAAAATGAGATGTTCGTAAACTTCATCGCTGAGAATAAGTATGGAAGTGTCTTGTACAATCGCAGCCAGTTGTTGCAGGTCTTCCGGATATAGAACTGTGCCGGTTGGATTATGCGGACTGTTCAACATGATCATTCTCGTATGGGGTGTGATCTTGTTTTTCACCTGCTTCCAGTCGATGCGGTAATCGGGATAGCTGAGATCGACGAATACCGGTGTGGCGCCATTGAGTACGATATTGGGTATATAGCTGTCGTAACAAGGTTGAAATACGATTACTTCATCACCGGGCTTTAATACGGTTGTAAGCGCGGTATAAATAGCATAGGTACCGCCGGGTGTGATGGTGATATCCGTATCCGGATTTACGGATGCATTGTACAGACCCGATACTTTTTGGGAAATGGCTTCCCGCAAGGGAAGATATCCCTGCATGGGCACATACTGGTTGAAGCCGTCATGCATGGCTTTATTAACCAATGACATAAGTTCTTCCGGCATATCATAGTCTGGGAAACCCTGACCGAGGTTGATGGCTTTGTGTTCATTGGCCAGAGCGCTCATGGTCGTGAAGATAGTAGTGCCTACTTCGGGGAGTTTAGATTGTATACCTGTTGTCATGATATGCAATTTACAGGATGAATGGGATGAAATAAAAAAGCCTCCCGGAGGAGGCCTGTGTTTTATTTTATTGTTAGTTGGGACATTTTCAATTCATTCTTACCAAACATTTTGACCCGGGTTGCTGGTATTAAAATGGTACTACCATTAATATAAGCGCTTCTTGGCATCATGATACCATCGGATGAATTATCGTAGATCATTTTACGTTTCATGGTGCCTGTTACCAGGTCAACGCTGATGCCGTAAAAATTACTTTTCTTTTTGAAATTATACACACGTTTTACTTTGTGTCCATATTCGGGATTAACATTATTGCTTTGGTGATCATTCATCAGAATGATGAGTTTATCCTTATTGATAAGGGCAGCAAAGGAGGAAAAATAAGGGTGGGCAGTTTTTCCGGAGAAATAATCTTCTTCTGAGCGGGTGATATTGGGATTCTCGTATTTTTCCTGTTGTTTCTTTGGAATACTGTTGACCCATTTAACCTTTCCCTCGGCGTTAAGTCCTATAAGTAAAATGTCTTTTGTTGTATAACTAAAAACGGTAGTATATGTGGTCATATTACCGCTTCTATTCTGTGTTTGATAAACATGTAGCTGTGATATTTCTGCAGTAATAACCATCGAGTTGTCTGCCGGATTGATCAGTACAGATTTGAGAACATAATCATTTGGTATTTCCTCTTCCTCGTCGTCATCATCCTTTTTCTTTTCTTCTTTTTTGGACTTCTTGCTATCCTCGTCGTCGTCATCTGCATCTTCTGTATAGTTCTGGCCGATCATGGAAGCATTGATCTCTTTGTAAGAGGTGAGGAGTAATTCGTTTTTATCTGTGTCTATTTTACTCAGGAAAAATCCGCTTAAATCTTTTTTCTTGGGATCGGTGGCATAAAAGCCGGCAAGAGCTAATGTGCCATCTGTATGCTCGATAAGTTTTCCACTAATAGCGAAACGCTGATCGGCGGTAATAGGAATTTCTTTCTCTTTTTTTCCTGCTTTTGTGTAAATGTGCAGTATATATTGTTTGAATACCCAGCGTTTCCTTTTACGTTTTCCAACCTGCGTTTCTTCAGATTCTTTACCCAGTACAACGATCTTTTCATTGGCTGTATAAAATACATCCTGGATACTGAATTGCTTAGGGGTAAATCTAAAATCAATGGTAGCCGTGGCTTCTCTTTTAAGTTGCGGATCCAGTACCGCGGTAACTAAAGACACCCTGTCTTTATTGGAAGCATTGGCAGCAAAAAGTAATTTTTTTCCATTGGAAACAGGTGCAAATTTTACTTCGAAATCATCACGTTTATCTTCCAGAGGAAAGGTTCCGATCTCTTTGGCGTCTTGTTTTATTTCGCCAGTGGTCTTGTTGATTTTGCGGGCATATAAAGTGAACGTTTTTTCTTTCCTGGTATACTCTGTGGAAAACATGACCAGCTCTTCGTCGATCGGGTAGAAGCCACGAAAGATGGAGCCACGCAATTCTTTCCGGTAATCTTTTTCATAAATATCGTTATAGTTTTTATCGAATTTGTAAAGTTTTGCTCTCAGGTTCCAGGACCATCTTTGTTCGGCAAAATAATTACCGGTTTTGTCGCTGGCTACAATGTCGAGGTCGGATGAGTATTTACTTACTTTTATTTGATCCCCGCTGATGAGTTGATAATTCTGGGAGAAACTACATAGTGATAACAACAGCATAACTGCTGCAAAAAATAACTTCTTCATGTTGGTGATGGCTTGTTAAAAAATGGTGGCTTATTTTTTCTTTTTTGGTTTGGCTACGAGTTCATAAGAGTGGTCGATCCATTCTTTGATCAGTT
The DNA here is from genome assembly GCA_937888905.1 of uncultured Sphingobacteriales bacterium. Classification (GTDB taxonomy): domain Bacteria; phylum Bacteroidota; class Bacteroidia; order Chitinophagales; family Chitinophagaceae; genus Terrimonas. The sequence goes on along the minus strand of CALATA010000022.1, from coordinate 169,261 downwards.
TGGCTGGAATACTTCCATCGAGTATGACCGTGTTCCAATGTTTTTTATTCATGTGAAAACCCGGCTGCACTGCATGATAGGTTTCGCGTAGTTCGAGCGCGAGATCGGGATCACATTTTACATTGAATTGGGGTTGATCCGAGTCGAGCGGCAGCAGGAGGAAAATCTTATCGTTTACTTTGAATACAAGTGTATCTGGTCCGAAGGGTAGTGTTTCTACCGCATCCGGTTTGGAGAGACAATAATCTCTGATCACTTCGATATCCATTTTTATTAGTTTTTAAATTCAACATGCTGATCGTCGATGCCTGGTTCGCCCTGCAGGCGCAGGAAGATACGTGCCAGGGTGATCACGTCTTTCTGACAATAGGTGACGATACGGTCGAGGTTGCGTTCTTTCCAATATACTTCCCAAACCATGCTGCCATCGATATCGTCTTTGGGCGTAGGTATGGACAGGGCAGTGGCGAGCAGATTGAGGGAGGTATAATTTTTAAAATCACCGAATTTCCACAGCTCCAATGTATCCAGATGGGTAATCTCCCAGGGCTTTTTGCCGGCAATGTTCAGCAACGAAGGAAGGGGAATATTGTTGATGATCATGCGGCGGCACAGATAAGGAAAATCAAATTCTTTTCCATTGTGGGCGCAGAGATAACGCGCTTCATTGTTGTGGCTCCATTTATCGAGAATGGAGGAAAAGGCGGCCAGGAGTTGTGGTTCGTTATCGCCGGATAATGATTTGATAACAAGCTTGCGTTGATCACCTGATCCTTGCAGAAAGCCACAACTGATACAGACTATTTTTCCAAATTCTGCATAGATGCCGGCTCTCGGATAAATGCTTTCAATTGTTTCATCTTCCCGCGAGCGCAGTAAAGAAGCTGCTTTCTTTTGCCAGAGGTCTTTCCATGCATCCGGTACCTCTTCAAATTCCGCATATTGCGGTACGGTTTCTATGTCGATAAAGAGAACCTGGTTGACAGGGTAAGGCATAGTTTATAATTAAAGGAATTTATCTCCTTTGTTTCGTTTGATCTCGGCAACGTATTCTTTGATCTCCTGTTCTTTGTCTTTTTTACAAATAAGCAACACATCTTTGGTATCTACAATGATGTAGTCCTGTACGCCTTGCAGAACAACGAGTTTACCGTCGGGTACGTGCACCATGCAATTGCCGGCGTCTACTACCATCACCTGATCACCAACCACGGCATTCTGGAAATAGTCTTTTTCCATATTATCCCAGGCGCTGGCCCATGTACCCAGATCGCTCCACGCAAAAGAAGCAGGGATCACATATACGTTTTCCGCTTTTTCCATTATACCAAAATCAATAGATATGTTGGTGCATTGCGGATAGATGGATTCAATGGCTGCTGCTTCTTCGGGTGTATTGAATTTATCTTTTTCAGGAGCAAATACTTCATACATCTCCGGAAGATATTTTTCAAAAGCAGCGATAACATTTTTCACTTTCCAAGTGAAGATGCCCGCATTCCAGAGAAAGTCTCCGCTGGACACAAAGGTTTTAGCGAGTTCGAGGTTAGGCTTTTCGGTAAACGTTTTCACCTTATGCACACCTGGTGCGGCTTCCGGTGCTTCATGCTGAATATAACCGTAACCGGTATTGGGTGAAGTGGGTTTGATACCGATCGTTACCAATGCATTGATATGATCTACAAATCTGAAAGCATTGTTAGCCGTTTCAATAAACGCCTGCGTATCGAGAATGAGGTTATCTGCGGGCGCTGCGATCATTAAGGCATTGGGATCTTTCTGAAATAATTTGAAAGCGATGTACGCAATGCAGGGCGCTGTATTCTTGCGTGAAGGTTCCGCAAGAATATTATCTGCGGAAATACCGGGCAATTGTTCTTTTACCTTCTCAACATATTCTTTGGAGGTGATGATGAAGATATTTTCTGCGGGAACGAGTTGGCTATAGCGGTCAAAGGTCTGCTGTATCAGCGTACGTCCTATTCCAAGAATATCGAGAAATTGCTTAGGATGATTGGCACGGCTCATCGGCCAGAAACGGCTGCCGATACCACCCGCCATGATGGCTACATAATGATGTTTGTTCATGTACGTTGATTAACGCTTGATTAAGACCGGCAAAACTATCTATTTTTTACGTAGTAAATGTTTGGCCGACGTCAGATAATACCTTCTTTAACAAGATCGTGAAGGTGAATGATGCCCAGGTACACTCCCTTGTCGACCACAGCGAGTTGAGTGATTTCGTTTTTGCGCAGAAGATCCAACGCTTCAACCGCCAATTGATCAGCTTGAATGGTTTTGGGATTTTTGGTCATAATATCGGAGGCCTTGATGCTGTCGTTGATGGTGAGATCATTTTTTAACATCCGGCGAAGATCACCGTCGGTGATGATACCGAGCAATTCTTTGTTGTCGCCTGTAACGGCCGTAACGCCGAGCCGTTTCCGGGTCATTTCCATTATCACTTCTTTAAGTGATTGATTGGCAGTGACCTCAGGCTTTTCATTATTGATATAAAGATCAGAAACGCGCAGGTAAAGCTTTTTGCCCAGCGCTCCACCGGGATGGAAACGTGCAAAATCATCGCTGCGGAAGCCTTTTTCTTCCATCAGGCAAACAGCCAGCGCATCGCCCATTACGAGCTGAGCAGTAGTGCTTGATGTAGGGGCGAGGTTATTCGGACACGCTTCCTGGTCAACGGTTGTGTTGAGCAGAATATCGGACCTGCGGGCCAGATACGACTGATCATTGCCCGCAATGGCGATCAGGGTATTACCAAAATTACGGATCAGCGGCACAAGTACTTTGATCTCGGGACTTTCCCCGCTTTTACTGATAATAACAACAATATCATCCTGTTGAACGATGCCCAGATCACCGTGAATGGCATCTGCGGCATGCATAAAAATCGAAGGAGTTCCTGTTGAATTGAAAGTGGCCACGATCTTTTGGGCAATAACGGCGCTCTTGCCGATACCACTGAACACCACGCGGCCTTTGCAGCGGCTGATGGTATCGACGGCTTTCTCAAAATCTTCGTTGATGTAGTTGGCAAGACCTGCTATGGCAAGTGATTCCAATTCAATCGTTCGTAAGGCAATTTGCTTAATTGTCGGTTTCATGAAGAGTACAAAATTAACCGTATTTATCATGAAAAGAATTTCGCAATCGATGTACTTAATTTTAACGATTCAGCACTTGAATAAACCGTGTTTGATTCGTAAATTCGCTGCCCACTTAGTTACGGGCCCCGTCACACTGGCTAATCAGCCAAATGTCACGTATTAAACCTTCCTCATGAATCTCACCACCCGCAAGGATGGCATGAACGGGTAAAATTAAGTACCTTACTTATGTCGGCACTGAAGAAGTGCGATTGAAAAACTGAGCAATGGCAATATCAACCGAAAAGCGAACCACAGGTTCCAAAAAACTGAAGAGCAAGGACGCTGCTGCACCCAAAGAACGATTCGATCTTCACAAAGCATTACAGGAGAATTTTGGATTCGATAAATTTAAAGGCACGCAGGAGAAAGCGATTGAATCACTGTTGGCCGGGCACGATACTTTCGTGATCATGCCCACCGGCGGCGGTAAAAGCCTTTGTTATCAACTGCCCGCTATGGTTAGTGAAGGCGTGGCAATTATTGTGTCCCCACTTATTGCGCTGATGAAAAACCAGGTTGACCTGGTAAGAGGCTATTCAAGCAATGACGAAGTAGCGCATTTTCTTAACTCTACACTTTCAAAAAAAGAGATCAAGGAAGTTCATGACGACCTGCTTACCGGACGTACGAAAATGTTGTACGTGGCACCGGAAACACTCACCAAACAAGAGAACCTTGAATTTTTCTCCGATCTTAAAATATCATTTTTCGCGGTTGACGAAGCACACTGTATTTCGGAATGGGGACACGATTTCCGGCCCGAATACCGCCGCCTTCGTGAGATGATGATTCAGATCAATCCCGATGCACCGGTAATTGCCCTGACCGCAACAGCCACACCCAAAGTGCAAAGCGATATCACAAAGAACCTCGATCTGCGTGAACCCAACATCTTTATCTCTTCCTTCAACAGACCCAATCTTTATTACGAAGTACTGCCGAAGATCAAGAAGAATCAGACCAACGAAAGTATTGTCCGCTTTATCAAAAGCATGAAGAAGAAGAGCGGTATTATTTATACATTGAACCGCAAGACCACCGAAGAAATGGCGGCATTGCTTGAAGCAAACGGTATAAAAGCGGTTGCCTATCATGCAGGTCTGGATGCTAAACTGCGTGCAGAGAGACAGGATCAGTTTCTCAGTGAAGATGTGCAGGTGATCTGTGCTACGATTGCATTCGGCATGGGTATCGACAAACCGGATATTCGATTCGTTATCCACTATAATATTCCCAAATCAATAGAAAACTACTACCAGGAAACCGGCCGTGCAGGTCGTGATGGACTGGAAGGAAAATGTGTGCTGTATTATTCACACAAGGATGTGAGTAAACTCGAACATTTGATGCGTGATAAGCCATTAAGTGAACGCGAAGTTGGCGCGCAACTGATCAATGAGACGGTTGGATTTGCCGAAACCGGAGTCTGCCGCCGTAAAGTATTGATGAGTTATTTCGGTGAGGAATATGAGCAGGAGAATTGCGGACAATGTGATAACTGTAAGCAACCGAAAGAAAAGCTGGAAGCAAAAACAGAAGCACAATTGGTGTTGAAAGCCGTTAAAGCGCTGGATGAAAGATTTGCCACTGAATATGTAGTGCAGATTATAAGTGGAAAACTGACACCGCAGATCCAGATGTTCCGCCACGAAGGAATAGAAGTATTTGCGAGTGGAAATGATAAAGATGGTTTTTACTGGAACTCACTGATCCGTCAGATGTTGTTGGGCGGATTGTTGACGAAGGATATAGAGGAATACGGTGTGTTGAAACTGACGAAGAAGGGTGAAGCATTCCTGAAGAAGCCGAAGAGTTTCTCCGTCGTACTGAACAACCTGTACAAGGACGCCGATGAAGATGACGAGGAAGTAGTTGAAACAAGTACCGGTGCCGCTACTGATGAGAAACTGTTTGAAATGTTGAAGGAATTGCGGCAGAAGGAGGCGAAGAAAAAGAACCTTCCTCCGTTTGTGATATTCCTTGAATCGTCCTTGCAAGACATGGCGACCATGTTCCCGATGAGTGTAACCGATCTGGAAAAATGCCAGGGTGTAAGCAAGGGTAAAGCGATCCGTTACGGAAAGCCTTTTGTGGAAATGGTAGCGCGATATGTGGAGGAAAACCAGATCACACGCCCCGATGATTTTGTGATGAAGAGTGTGGTGAATAAAAGTGGGAATAAAGTATATATCATTCAGAATACGGATAAGAAGGTTTCTCTTGAAACGATTGCCAGGAACAAGGGTTGGCGGATGGATGAGATGCTGGAGGAAATGGAAACGATCGCGGCGAGCGGGACCAGGTTGAAATTGGATTATGCGATTGACGAGATGTTGGATGAGCATGAGCAGGAAGAGATCATCGAATATTTCAAGGGATGTGAGACTTCTTCGCTGCAGGTGGCTTTGGAGGAACTGGCAGAATTTGATTTCAACTGGGAGCAGTTGAAGATCATGCGGATCAAGTTCTTAAGTGAATACGGAATGTAAAAAACTATTGGAAAAAAGGGTGTGGAAATGTCTTTTTTCCGAAAAAACGGCTATTTTTGCGCTCCGCTCTTGCGGAAGGATGGTGCGGTAGCTCAGTTGGTAGAGCAAAGGACTGAAAATCCTTGTGTCGGCGGTTCGATCCCGCCCCACACCACGGAAAGGCCCGGCAGAAATGCCGGGTTTTTTTATGGTAGAAAGTGAGTGAAAAGTTTCTATGTCAGGAGGAGTGGATGGGGCCGTATCCGCCTTTGGCGCGCCGGCGGTTCGAACCCGCCCTCCACCACGGAAAGCCGGTGATAAGCAAAGAGATAATGTCTTTTTTAAGCCATTTAAGAATCTCCAATTCGGCAATAGAGAACTGAAATACGTTGTGTGAAAATGACTTGCATTTATTCCAAAACTAAGGGCCGCAAAATTTGCGGCCCTTATAAGTTAATAAGACTTCCCAGTTAAGAATCCTGCCTTTGGCTTCCCAGATGCTTACCCTGTCTTATTAAATATCTTGAGTACGAAGTTACAAAGTTGGCTTGAAACAAACAAGCTAAATGCGGCTCACTTCTCTTATAACTCTTAGGTCTTTTTTTTTCAAAATTGAACCGTCACCATCCAATTCAATAGCATATTGGTTATCGGAAAGGTAATAGTCGTCTTTACACATTGCGGTTTTAACTGTTATCTCATATTTTCCAATATCTAAATAATGGGCTTCAATAACTACATTAAGAAGTCCAGGGCCGGTTTGCTCTTGTAACACAATTCGCAATGGTCTTTCATGATGTTGTAAATTTCGGTTTAGAAAGCTAAATCCCTTTACTAAATTGCTATACAATATCATGTGTTTTAATGCTCGTCTAACAAGGTTTTCTACAGTATTATTATCGATTCCATCACGCATTCCAAAATCATCTCCATGCTGATCCCTATCTATATAATGCTTGTCAAACCATAGTTCTACGCGAATATTTTCTTCTTCGCTGAAAATTCTTCTTGCTTTGTGCGAACTCTTATTTTCTTTCAGTTCAAAAGGGTCTTCTATAGAGTTATTCAACCGCGGACGGGGTTGTATCCTTTTTCTTTTTTTAGGAAATTCCTTCGCATCTTGTTCTGCTGATTCTTCTTGGTGACTCATGATGTTCAAATTAGACTTGAGAAGTCTGGCTTGTAGGAAATGACAAAGAGCGAAAGAGCCAACATTGATTGGCTTGTAGTAGTGACTTCTCAAACATAAAAATTGCTTTTCAGATATCTAGTTCATTATAATGCTTCGAACAGACCCAATGATATTTTTTGGATGTGCTACCTGATCTACTGTGTTTTCCGTTTTTTGACCGGATCGAAGACATTTACTTCATCGACCGACCCCGGCAGAATGTGTTCCTGTTTCACGAGAATTACTTCATTCCCCATAACACAGAAACCAAACTCATAGCAGAATCGGATAGCGGGTTGATCCGCAACGGGCGATAGAAGATGGGTGTGGTATTGAAAGTTGAAACCCGTGCTATCGAGCAAAGCCTTTTCAATTCTTACATGACTTACCCGGCCGCGCAAAAATTTTTCAAGTATGCGTCGGTTGCGGTGAAGGATCTGATTGATGTGACGAACGAAAGGATTGGCGGCGATCTTACGTTGGTTGTTGTGATTATTACGGCATTGATCGTCGCAGAATTTTTTATCTGCCCGTCCACGTAGCGGCTCATTACAATATAAACAGATTCCGGTATAGTCCATAGCTATTGATTGGCAGGACAAATATCGGAGAGGCCATAACGATAGCCGTGTTATAAATACTTATGTTTTTTGATTTTATTACCCGTTTATTATACGGCTTTCACGTTCCCGGTAAGTTAGTTTTGCTTTTATCGTATCAGCAGTATTGTTCCTTTTCGGATTTCTGGAGCAGCACCATTTAATGAGAAGCGCGCAAACCAGGTATAAACAGTAGACGAAGATGTTGTTCCCTGTACCCGCCCATCCCATTTTTTATAAGGGTCATTGGTAAGGAAGATCCTTTGTCCCCAACGATTGTAAATGGAAAATTGATAGTGCGATAAGCCGGCAAGATTACCAATAGGTCCGAACAAATCATTGCGGCCATCATTGTTAGGTGTAAAAGCCGTTGGAAAATAGATAGCGTTGCAGGCAGGATTGACCTGTACTATTATGGCGTCAGATGTTTGACATCCATCAGTTGATTCGACGAGGAGCGAATAGTTTCCTGGTTCAGAGACAAGAAATGTTGAACCCGTTGAACCATCTTGCCAAAGATAAGATTGATAGTTTCCTGACGGGGATAACAACAAAGTTTCACCAAAGCAAAGCGTTGTGTCCCGCCCTAAATCGAGTGGAGCAATCGACCCTCTATTTTGTACGGTAAGTACCGGTGTACTGGTTGTACAGTTATTAGCATCTGTGATGGTAACTGTATAATTACCCGGAGATAAATTCGAAGGAGATGCTCCGGTTATGGTTGATGGAGTCCAGGTATATTGATAAGGAGTAGTTCCACCCGTTGCATTTGTTTGTATACTTCCATTGCTATTACCACAAGTAGCATCAACAACTGAGGTGGTTACGGATAACGCAGCCGCAGGTTGTGTGATGGTTTGTGTGTATTGGGCGATGCACCCTGATTGGTCACGCGCGGTTAATGTATAAGTGCCGGCGGAAAGATTTGTTGCATTTGCCTGTACTCCACCAGACGGAGACCAGCTATAGGTATAGCCAGGAGTACCACCACTGATGGTGGTTGTGATACTTCCATTTGTTCCGTTGAAACACGAAACATTTGTGGAAGATTGCCCGGTAATCACCGGAGCATTTTGGTCATTCAATATTACCGTAGCCGTGTGTGTACAGTTGCGGGAGTCGGTAATAGTAATGGTATAGGTGCCTGAACGAATATTGTCTGCACGCGAACCTGTACTTACATTGGGAGACCAGGAGTAGGTATAACCGGGAGTGCCACCGGTCACGGCAAGATCGATGGACCCGTTTGCCGTGTTGCAAGCCGGAGCTACGGTTGTGGCCGTATGTGTAATTGCCGGAGGATCGAAAAATGTAATGGTGGAGCTGGCGGGACAAGCATTGTTACTTGATACCGTTACGGTATAATTTCCGGCTGAAAGATTTGTTGCATTGAGCGTATTCTGCGCAGGTGTTGTCGACCAATTGTAGCTAAGCGGAGCGTTGGCGCCGATCACGGTTACTGATGCTGTTGCGTCACTGGCGCCATTACAAGAAACAGGCGTTACTTCAACACCGTCTGCTTCAAGAACAGTAATGTTTTGCGTGGTTGTTGAAGAGGCATTATCCGGACCACCGACTGTAAGGGTTACCGTATATGTACCGCCGCCGGAAAAAAGATGTGATGGATTTGCGTCCGAAGATGTGTTGGCGGCTCCCGTTGAAGGATCACCAAAGTTCCACTGAATGTTAGTGGGGCAGGGAGTGGACGTATTCGTGAAAGATACTTGCTGATTACCTGTACACGTGTAGGTAAAGGATGCCTGGTTAACAGGTGCTTCACCTATGAAGATATCATCTATTGCAAAACCATTGAAGTTGTTACAGGTTGTACCGGCACCAAACGTAAAACGGAAAACAACAGAAGCCTGACCGGCGAGATTCGGGAAAGTATGTTTTGCTGTAACCCAGCCGTTGCTACCGAAACCGCCCTGGCAGCTTCCCTGTGTAGGGCGACTGTTGCCGCTCCATCCCGCCGTGGTTGAACCCAGCGGACTAAGCCCTCTGATGGTTGGATAATTGAACCAGTTTTCATTTAGACAATTTGTTGGATCTCCTGCGGATCCGGCAGTGGTCCAGGTGACGCCATTATCCAATGAATATTGAAAACCGGCACCATCCCAGATCCGCTCGATTTCCCAGAAAACTTTGAATGCTATAAAGGGATGCGTCACGTTTGTAAAATCAAAACAAGGGCTTCGGAGCCAGGAGGCCTCGCCGTTATTGTAGAAGTTATCGAAGAGCCCACCAGTAATCCAACATCTGGAGCCCGAACCGGCGCGATTAATAATTGATTTGACCGGCGTACCCCAGGCCCAGTCCGATGCCGTACCGCCTGTAACCCAGTTACCGTCACTTGTTTCAAAACTTTCCGTATAAGGAAATGAACTGATCCGCGTCGGACATTGTCCATATATATATGTCGGAACGATCAATCCTGTAAGAAAGATCAGGCCAAGCAGCAATAACCTCGATGTCCGGAATGGCTTAAACATGACGTTCGGTGCAAACGGCAAAACTAATATTAATGCCGCAGGTAAAGAAGCTTGATTTGTTAGGGTATTCTTATCTTCCCATGTATACCATCAGTATCTGCACATCACTGGGATTGATACCGGAGATGCGACTCGCCTGCCCTAAAGTACGCGGCTTTACGCGGAGCAGTTTTTCACGGGCTTCATTACCGAGAGCCGGTATTTTGAAATAGTCGAAACTATCAGGTATTTCCAGGTTTTCCAATTGACTCATCCTGTTTACAAGATCACGCTCCTTCTGGATATAGGTATCGTACTTGATTTGGATGGCCGATTGTTCCAGCGCTTCGTTGTTGAATGAATTGAGGTGTTCTGCAAGTTTGGGAACGTTATCGATTAATTCGGCCAGGCCAACATTTGGCCGGAGAAGAATTTTCTCTGCGCGTTGTTTTTCGGAAATCGGAGAAGAGTCGAGAGAGAGAAGATAGCCGTTGATTTCTTCCGGCTCTAGCTGAATATCGTGAAGTAGTTTTTTTATTTGCTGTACGGCAGTTTCTTTTTGGGTCAGCCTTTCCATTCTTTCATCCGACGCGAGACCGATCGCGTGACTCAGTCCGGTTAGTCTTATGTCTGCATTATCTTGGCGAAGCAATGTACGGAACTCCGCACGCGAAGTAAACATGCGGTAAGGTTCTTCAGTTCCTTTGCTGATCAGGTCGTCGATGAGCACCCCGATATAAGCCTGACTTCTTTGAAGAATCAGTGGATCGAGTTCCTTTGTTTTTTGGTGCGCATTGATCCCTGCCATCAAGCCCTGGCAAGCTGCTTCTTCATAGCCGGTAGTACCGTTTATTTGTCCTGCAAAAAACAGATTAGATATTAATTTGGTTTCTAATGTGTGTTTAAGCTGCGTTGGTGGGAAGTAATCGTACTCGATAGCATACCCTGGCCGGAAAATACGGACATTCTCAAACCCAGGGATTATACGAAGCGCTTCGTATTGTACATCCTCGGGTAGTGAAGTTGAAAATCCATTTACATAGATTTCAACTGTATTCCATCCTTCCGGTTCTACAAAAATCTGGTGGCGTTCACGCTCTGCGAAACGGTTGATCTTGTCTTCAATACTCGGGCAATACCGGGGACCAACACCGTCGATCCGCCCGGCGAACATGGGACTTCTGTCGAAGCCGGTTTTCAGAATATCATGTACTTTATTATTGGTATAAGTGATCCAGCACGAAACCTGTTTAGCTGGTTTTGGAACAGGCAGATAGGAGAACCCGCTGATGTCGTCATCACCAGGTTGTTCTTCCATTTTTGAATAATCGAGGCTTCGTCCATCCACCCGGGGGGGCGTTCCTGTTTTAAGCCGGTCGCTTTCGAAGCCTAAGGAAACCAGTTGTTCTGTTATACCAGTGGCTGCTTTTTCCGCGGCGCGACCACCTCCGAAGTTCTTTTCTCCGATATGGATAATGCCGTTAAGAAAAGTTCCGTTGGTAAGTACTACTGCTTTTGATTTGATCTCATGGCCTAACCCCGTAATTACTCCCTGCGCTTTGCCGTCTTTGATGACGAGGCCTTTTACCATGTCCTGGTAAAAGTCTACGTTCGGCGTTTGTTCGAGCATCTCTCTCCAGGTAGCAGCGAAAAGCATCCGGTCGTTTTGCGTACGGGGACTCCACATGGCGGGCCCCTTTGAACGATTGAGCATGCGGAACTGGATCATGCTTTTGTCCGTAACAATACCCGAGTAACCTCCGAGGGCATCGATCTCACGGACGATTTGTCCTTTTGCAATTCCTCCCATGGCCGGATTACAACTCATTTGGGCAATGGTCTGCATATTCATAGTCACCAATAAAACCTTGGAACCAAGATTGGCTGCAGCCGCTGCCGCCTCACAACCGGCATGACCGGCACCTACCACTATAACATCATATTCTGGAAACATGGGAGCAAAGGTAGGATAAAAGCAGGAGCCTCCTTGTTCCACGTGGAACGCGACGAAGTTTAGGCATTGACTGAAGCACAAGCGTGTTTCACGTGAAACGCCGCTATTCGTTAGAGGAGGCTGGCGCTCTTATTTTTTGAATATACCATGGTGTTCCAAAACACACGTTCGCGATCTTGTTCCACGTGGAACGAATGAACGGGTCGCGAGGTTGATCAACTAGAACAATACCATCCCCAGAAAGGACCTTCGTTATAAGCCGAATCAGCAGGAGGCTTGCGGTTTCAGATAGAATCTAAGCCACAGCTACCTTGTTCGAAGTTGCGCATATTCCGTTTCACGTGGAACATGATAGCAAGCGTCAATAGGTGGTTAAGATAATTGGGCGTGGAGAGGCGTGGGAAAGAAAGGTTACGGCTCGCCTTGGACTGGTGCAGTTGTTCTGGACGCGGTGAGTGTCGTTTCACGTGAAACCTGCTGGTGGTAGGACAGGGATTAATAGGAGCAGGTTATTTCATAAAACGGATCGTTTGAGTGCTTAGTTCCTGGCCCGGACTGCGCAGAAGAAGTTTATCGGAAGTCGCTCCTTTGGTCTTTTGTTTCACGTGAAACGGAAAGTCTTTGAGCAGAGGGCAGAGGTAATTCAGCAGGTAAGCGGCGTATTTGTGAGTATTATAGAAGTTTCCGCTTTATTCCAGGTGAGCGAATTGCTGCTCTGGGGAGGTCGCTTATTCCTCCATAACTATCTGTTTCACGTGAAACGAAGTGCAAAGGTTCTTAACTCATATAGCCCGTCTCAGAAAATCGCTATCGATTCAAGAACAAAGGCTTGTTCCACGTGAAACATTAACAAGGCGGAGAGGTAAGAATAAACAAACCTCTGATTATAAGTCAGAGGTTTTTCGCAATCATTTATCAAGAAGGCTTATTTAGATTTCTTCCGGAGAAATTTCTCATACTTGTCCAGGTAATGATCTTCTTTCGACCTCATCAGCTTTTCCTCTTTTGCTGTTTTATCCCTGTATCCACACAAATGAAGGGCGCCATGGAAGATTACCCGGTGAAGCTCGCGCGTCTGTGTCTGCTCCAGTTGTTGGGCATTGTCCTTCACCCGCTCTACACTGATAAAGATATCACCCTCCACAGGTTCGCCTTTCGGCTGAAGTTCGAACGTAATAATATCGGTATAGTAATCATGCCTGAGATAGGTCTTGTTGATCTCCAAAACCTTCTCATCACTGCAAAAAATGTAATTCAGGTGTTGAAGCTTTTTTCCCTCGCTGCGGAACAACGAAATTATAAATTGCTTTAATAAGCGACGATGCCGAAGCGTGACCGGATATTCGGAGAAAAATGAAACTGAAGACGTTACTATGTTCATTTTTCAAAATTCGTAAACAAACCCCAGAATACAACGTTAGCTTTGCAGGAATACAACACCATGGAAACATTACTGTCAGAACTCAAGCCCGGACAAGAAGCGATTATCAAGGAATTCACGTCGGAAGAAATTTTTCTGAAACTCATGGAAATGGGTTGTCTGCCAGGTGAGAAAATCGTGGTAGAAAATGTGGCACCACTCGGAGATCCGGTGTCTGTAGCAGTTGCCGGTTATACACTCAGCCTCAGAAAAAATGAAGCAGGCCATATTGTTGTTAACACAATTGATTGATATTCAATTTTTTAGATGAAAGTTGGTTTATTTTTCGGTTCCTTCAATCCTATTCATACCGGTCACCTGATCATCGCAAACCACCTGCTCAATCAAACCGGTTTGCAGAAGGTTTGGTTTGTAATCTCTCCGCAAAATCCATTCAAAGAAAGCAAGACCCTACTCAACGAGTACGACCGCCTGCACCTGGTACGCGTAGCCATTGATGGTGATGATCGTCTCCGCGCTTCCGATATAGAGTTCTCTTTGCCCAAACCGTCCTATACCGCCACCACATTGACGCACCTTGCAGAAAAATACCCCGGCTACGAATTCAGTATTATCATGGGTGGTGACAGTTTTCAGAATCTCGGCAAGTGGCACAACGCCTCCTTCATTATCAACAATTACCCAATCTACGTTTACGATCGTCCGGGTTTTCCGATTAACAACGAACTGAATGCAGATTTGCATCAGGCCAATGCTCCATTGCTTGAGATTTCCGCCACGCAGATCCGCCAGCTTATCCGCGACGGTAAATCAGTCCGCTATCTCGTACCCGAAAATGTGAGAGAAGAGATCGAAAAGGGAGGCTACTATAAAAAGTAATGTTTGTTACCAAAAGTAACCAAGGATGAGGCACACGATCACGATCACCGGTGCCGGAAGTTTCGAATAGGCCAGCAACAAACTCGTACCGGTAATCACACCGATATTCATCAGGCTTACCGTCTTCACATCGATGAGCGATATATCTTTCATCAGGTAAAAGGTGGAACCGATCATGATTCCCACCACCACCGCATTGATACCTTCCAGCGAACGATAGATGACCGCATATTTTTTCAGGTTATTCCAGATCGGAAAAAAGAACAACACCAATAATGCACTCGGCAGAAAAATAGCTACCGACCCAATGATACAGCCAACAGTTTGCATTTCTGGTCCCATGTCTTTCAACGCCATTCCACCGGTAAAAGATGCGATCGAAAATACTGGTCCCGGTACCGCCCGCACGATTCCCATCCCGGTGTACATGTCGTTTTTGTCGATCTGAATTACGTTTGGGTTTTTTTCTTTCACCACCTCCGGGCGCACGCTGAACTGTTCGATCATCATTGGCATCAACACCTGCCCGCCGCCAAACACCAGGCTGCCCATCCGGTAGGTGTTCTCGAAAAGGTTCAACGGCTTGCGATGGGCCCATTCATTTTTTCTCGCTGTTTCACTGAGTACACCAGCCGCAAGAAAGATGATACCAAACAACCAGAAGTTCCACCACCTTATTTTCCTCGGTTTCTCATGCACCTGCGGAATCCGCTTGTGACTGAGATTGGTAGTAACACCACCAATGAGGATCAGCGCAGGAAAAACAAACGGTGAACGGAAAAAGAAAAAGGTGACAAGACTACCCACCAGCATGATCACCGTGGTGATCGTATTTTTTACGGCATGGGGAAATGCAGTGAAACAGGAATACAGCAGAAACCCCACCGCCATCGGCGCAATGAATTTGAATATATCTGTATGCAGCGCCCGCTGGTCGATGTACCGGAGCAGAAACGACAGCATGCCCATTAAAAAACACGCAGGCAAGATCCAGATAGCCAGTGTAAGAATGGCCAGCGGAACACCGCCGCGTTTATAACCGATGAGCGTAATTGTTTGTGTGGAAGATGCACCGGGCAGCAACTGACAAAATGCATTGTACTCGAGTAATTCCTGCTCCGTAATGTAAGGCGTCTGCCGCACAAATGTTTTCATCATCATACCCATATGCGCTTGCGGACCGCCGTATGCAGTGACGGCGTGCAACAGTACCGATTTCAGAAATGAAAAATGGCGCAGTAACATAGCAGGGTTCTTGGCGTACAAGGTATAACTTTTTGGACGTCGTTTTTTATAAAAACTTTTGACCGTTTATATGATGCTTCGCTTTGCGACATTTAAACTAAATTCATACAAATTCCAGCCCATGCGCCTGCTGCTGCTCCTTCTTTTTATTTCCGCATTTGCCCATGCGCAATTGCCGAAAAAAGTTTCGGATGCCATCGATAAAGTTGAACCGAAATGTATCGCCTGGCGACATCAGCTTCACCAGCATCCCGAACTAGGCAACCGCGAATTCAAAACAGCCAAACTGGTCGCCGATCATTTGCGGCAATTGGGCTTGGAGGTAAAAGAACAAGTAGCAAAAACCGGCGTCGTAGCCATTCTCAAAGGAGGCAAACCCGGTCCCTGCATTGCACTGCGTGCAGACATGGATGCCTTACCTGTGACTGAGCGCGTGCCGTTGCCTTACGCCTCAAAAGTAAAAACACAATATAATAATGAAGAAGTAGGTGTGATGCATGCCTGCGGACATGATACACATGTGGCTATGCTGATGAGCGTGGCTGAAGTACTGACGGCCTATCGTTCGGAACTGAAAGGTACCGTAAAGTTTATTTTTCAACCCGCCGAAGAAGGAGCGCCCGACGGGGAAGAAGGAGGAGCTGCATTGATGGTAAAGGAAGGCGTGATGGAAAATCCCCGTGTCGACGCGGTTTTTGGTTTGCATATCGAATCAAATATTGAAGCGGGCACGATCGAATACAAACCCGGCGCTTTCATGGCCGCTGCCGATTTTTTTTCCATTAAAATAAAAGGCCGCGCAAGCCACGGATCTCAACCCTGGAAAGGCGCCGATCCGATTGCCGCTGCTGCGCAGATCATCAACGGCCTGCAGTATATCGTAAGCCGTTATTCAGAATTGACCAAAGCGCCGGTGGTTATCACGGTCGGAAAAATTCAGTCAGGAGTCCGCAATAACATTATTCCGGAAGAGTGTACCATGCTCGGAACGATCCGCACACTCGACAGTGCCATGCAACTCCAGGTGCACGAACATTTTTACAAAACCATCCGCCTGATCGGCGAGGCCGCCGGCGTGCAGACCGAAGCCGTGATCGATACAAAAACATTGGTCACGTTCAATGATCCTGCATTGGTCAATCGCACATTGCCGTCGCTGCGTGCCGCGTTGGGTGCCGACCGCGTAAAAGAAAGAGAATGGGTAACCGGCGCGGAAGATTTTTCTTATTACGGCACGAAGGCGCCCGCTTTCTTTTTTTACCTCGGCGGCATGCCGGCCGGAAACGATCCGGCCAAGGCCCCGCCTCATCATACACCCGACTTTTTTGTGGATGACAGCGGCATGAAACCCGGCATCCGCGCATTCTGTCAAATCGTAATAGACTTTTTGAAATGAGACGAAATTTTTCTATTCTTTTCCTCGGCCTTTTTTTCTCCGCTGCATCGTTTGCACAGCAGACAGATAAAAAACTGGAAACCCGTTTGCGCGAAGCCGTGTCCGGCTTCAACGGTGATATCGGTATTTATGTAAAAAATCTAAAGACCGGAAAAATTGCCGTTTTCAATGCGGATACTATTTTCCCAACCGCCAGTATTGTGAAAGTACCGATCCTGCTGGGCATTATGCAGAAACTCGAGCGCGGTGAATTGGTCTACGATTCAACAATTATTTATCGCGACTCATTGCTCTATGCCGGAGAAGATATTCTCGGTTCTTTTAAGGACGGCGAAAAAATAAGATTGAAAAAAGTGATGATGCTGATGATGACTACCAGTGACAATACTGCAAGCCTTTGGTTGCAAGGCCTGGCTGGTGGCGGCACAAGCATCAACCAGATTTTAGACAGTCTTGGTTTCAAAGACACACGCGTCAATTCCAGAACACCCGGCCGCGAAGACATCCGCAAGCTATATGGTTGGGGACAAACAACTCCGAGAGAAATGGGAGAGATCTTCGAACGGATTTACCGTAACGAGATTTTTTCACCTGCTGCCTGCGACCGTATGATGCGCTGCATGGGCCGCAATTTCTGGGATCAGGAAGAAGCGATTTCCGTTATTCCACCTTACATCGAAGTATTCAGCAAAAACGGTTGCGTGGATCAATCCCGGAATGAAGCCTTGCTGGTGAATGCTCCTAACAATCCGTATATCTTCTGCATTTTTACCAAAAATAATAAGGACCGTAGCTGGAGGAAGAGTAACGAGGCCTGGACGCTTACCCGAAAAATCTCAACGATGTTGTGGGAGTACTTTGAGCCGAAAGATAAATGGACGCCACTACCTGAATAGTTGGTAAACCAGCCAGCTCATGGCATAAGCCAATGCCGTCATGTATACCAGTTGTATCGCAGGCCATTTCCAGGAGCGCGTTTCTCTGCGGACGATCGCGAGCGTACTCATACATTGCATGGCAAATACATAAAAGACCATGAGTGATACTCCGGTGGCGAGTGTATATACGGGTGTGCCATCCGCGCGAACGGCCGCATGCATTTTTTCTTTGAGTGTCGCATTTTCTTCGCCGTCATCTTCCACACTATAAAGAGTGGCCATTGTGCCGACAAATACTTCGCGCGCTGCAAAAGAAGTGATCAGGGCAATACCAATTTTCCAGTCATATCCCAACGGACTCACTACCGGTTCGATCGCTTTACCGGCAATGCCGACATAGGAGTTTTCCAGATGCTCGTTGTCGTAGTCAAACTTGAGTTGGGTTGAGTCGGCGCCCGGTTGCGCAAGTGCGGCTTCGTATTTTTCTGTAACGCGGTGCATCCGGTCGCCGGGACCAAATGATTGCAATACCCAAAGTACAAGGCTGATGATCATGATCACTTTACCGGCCTGCAACACAAAAATCTTGGCTTTCTCTACCATCGTGTTCAACACATTCTTCCAGCGAGGTGAGTGATATACCGGTAATTCAAGAATGAAGAAACTTTTTTCGTTGATGTTGATAAACCATTTTGCTACATAAGAAACGATCAGTGCCATTACAAATCCGAGCAGGTAAAGTCCGAGCATCACCAGGCCCTGCAGGCCAATGAATCCAAGCAAATAATTATTGGGAATCACCAGTCCGATGAGAATGGTGTATACCGGCAAACGTGCCGAACAACTCATCAACGGAGTAATGAGAATCGTCAGTAATCTTTCTTTCCTGTTTTCGATATTGCGTGCACTCATCACGGCGGGAATGGCACAGGCAAATCCGCTGATCATGGGCATTACACTTTTCCCGTTCAAACCAACGCTGCGCATAAGCCGGTCGGTCAGAAAACTGATCCGCGCCATGTAACCGGTATCTTCCAATATGGTAATGAGTCCGAACAGAATGGCGATCTGTGGTACGAAGATGACGATGCCGCCAAGACCTGCGATGATGCCGTTGATGAGCAGGTCGGTCCAGCCGTTTTCGGGAAGCACGGAAGATAACCATCCACTGAATGAGGCCGTGCCCGCGTCGATCCAGTCCATCGGATAACTGGCCAGCCAGAATACACTCTGGAAAAGTAAAAAGAGTACGGCCAGCAAAATCAGGTAGCCCCAACGGCGATGCAGCAAAAGGTTGTCGATCTTTTCGGTGACCCGTGATTTTTGCAATGGATCGGGTACGGATACCGCCACTTGCATGATATGTTTGATACGACCGTATCGTTGTAATATTTCTTCGGCTTGCGTCTTCGTTGGATTGAATGCATTTTTCTGCTCGATGGATTCGATGCGATCCTGCATATCCACAGGCAGATCAAATGATTCGTGATTGATCAGGTAATGAATGGCCGTGTAGTCACCGATGCCGGGAATTTCTTTTTTCAGATCACTGACCGGTGCCCCGGCAAGAGCCTGCAGATCGATGAAATTATTGACCGGTGGTTTGTAAAGCCCCTGTGCTGTTTGCTCGATTGCTTTTTTCAAAGCCGGAATGCCTTTTTGCTTTCTCGGATTAACAGCAACAACGGGTACACCCAATTCTCGTTCAAGTTCCGGGGTATCGATTTTGATTCCCTTGCGTGCGGCAAGATCGGTCATGGTCAATACCACTACGATCGGGAGTTTGAGATCGATGAGCTGCGTACAGAAAAGAAGGTTACGCTGGAGATTGCTGGCGTCAACAACGGCAAGAAAAACATCTGCCTTCACCGTTTTGTCCTGGCCGAGCAACACTTTATAGCTTACCCATTCATCCAGCCGGCGCGGATACAAGCTATAAGATCCGGGAAGGTCCGTTATTTCAGCCTCGCCCGTACCCAGTTGCATGAACCCGGTTTTTTTGTCGACTGTTACGCCCGGAAAATTGCCGACCTTCTGATTCAGGCCGGTCAGGCAATTAAACAAGGAACTTTTCCCACTATTGGGGTTTCCGACGAGCGCGATATGTAGCTTTTCTTTTTTCAACAAAACGATTGCAAAAATAACCCCGCGCGGGTTATAACCGTTTACGAATTACGATTTTATACAAAGATTTAAGGGTAGGGGGCAGGGTTGGTTGTCTTATCTATTAATGTATAATTCAATATTTTACCCAGTTTGCGGTATGCAGAATTATGCTGAATAGTTCTATTTTCGTCCTTCGTGAAAAAAGCCATCGTTATAGGAAGCGGATTTGCGGGTCTTTCTGCTGCGTCGTTTCTCGCCCGCGCGGGTTGGGAGGTGACCGTTTTGGAGAAAAATGCCGCCCCCGGGGGACGTGCCCGTATTCTGAAAGCCGAAGGTTTTACTTTCGACATGGGACCAAGCTGGTATTGGATGCCGGACGTTTTCGAACGCTTTTTTGCATGTTTTGGTAAAAAAGTGAGCGATTATTATCACCTTGACCGGTTAGATCCGTCCTATCGTGTATACTGGCAGGACGGGCCAATGGATCTTCCCGCTTCTTACGAAGAACTGAAACAATTATTTGAATCGATAGAATCCGGCAGTGGTGCCAGGCTCGACCAGTTTATGCGGGGAGCGGCTTACAAATACGAGGTTGGTATCAATAAGCTTGTGCACAAACCCGGTCGCTCATGGGCCGAGTTCCTGGATTGGGATGTGGCAAAAGGAGTATTCAAACTGGATGTGCTGACCAATATGAAAAAGCATATCCGCAAATATTTCCGCGACCCCAAACTGCAGCAACTGATGGAGTTCCCGGTTTTGTTTTTAGGAGCGCTTCCCGAAAACACACCAGCACTATACAGCCTGATGAACTATGCTGATATGTGTCTGGGTACCTGGTATCCGCAGGGGGGTATGTACCAGGTGGTGGATGCGATGTATCAACTGGCACAGGAAGAGGGAGTGAAATTCCGTTTCAATACGCCGGCCACAGGCATTCAGACGGGCCACGGTCGTGCGACGGGTGTGCGTTATACGGATGCCTCCGGAAAAGAGGGAAGTCTCGAAGCAGATGTGGTAGTCGGAGCTGCAGATTATCATTTCATCGAAACAAAACTGCTGGCACCCGAAGACCGTTCATATAGTGAATCATATTGGAACAAACGCGTGATGGCGCCGAGTTGCCTGTTGTATTATGTGGGATTGAACAAAAGACTTCCCGGCATATTGCATCACTCTTTGTTCTTTGATACGGATTTTGGTGTGCATGGAAAAGAGATCTATCGCTCGCGCGAATGGCCCTCCGACCCATTGTTTTATGTATGTGCACCGTCGGTAACCGATGAAACGGTTGCGCCGGCCGGTTGCGAAAACCTCTTTTTCCTGATTCCTGTAGCCACAGGACTGGAAGGAGACACGGAAGAATTGCGGGAAAAATATTTCAGGCAGGTCCTCCGTCGTTATGAAGAACAGACAGGCACTTCCGTGGAAGATGCCATTATATATAAGAAAAGTTATTCCGTCAGCGATTTCATGACGGACTACCATTCTTTTAAAGGAAATGCCTACGGGCTGGCTAATACGCTGAGCCAGACCGCAGTATTGAAACCTTCCTGCCGTAGTTCGAAAATCAGGAACCTGTTTTATGCAGGTCAACTGACGGTTCCGGGACCGGGAGTGCCGCCCAGCCTGATCAGCGGTGAAGTGGTAGCGGGAGAAGTGGCCCGTGTTTTTAGTCATTGATCAGGAAGCGGCCAAATGGAGGAAAAAACCACCTTCGCAGGGTCAGTTTCCTAAAAAAGCGTAAATTAATAGCCGAACAGACAGACATATCTATAACCAAAACGAATAACCAGTCCTTAAACCGATTGAATGCGATGATGCAGCTATTTCATGATCTATGTGAACAGTGCAGTAAGGCCACGACGGAAAAGTACAGCACATCCTTCAGCAGTGCTATCCGGCTGCTTCATGCAGATCTCCGCAAACCGATCTTCAATATTTACGGCTTCGTGCGCCTGGCCGATGAGATTGTAGATACTTTCCATGAATACGATAAGGAAACGCTCCTGTTCGAATTCAAGAAAGAAACCTATGCGTCAATCGAAAGAGGCATCAGCCTCAACCCGATTTTGCACAGCTTTCAAAAAACCGTGCGTGAATACAACATCGATCATGAACTGATCGAGGCTTTTTTTCAAAGCATGGAAATGGACCTGAGCAAAACAAAATACAATAGCTGCGGATACAAAGAATACATCTATGGCAGTGCGGAAGTGGTAGGACTGATGTGTCTGTTCGTATTCTGCGAAGGCAACCGCGACATGTATGCAAAGCTGAAACCTTCAGCGCAATCATTGGGTGCGGCCTTTCAGAAGGTAAACTTCCTGCGTGATGTAAAAGCTGACTACGAACACCTCAACCGGACTTATTTTCCCGACGTAGACTTCCGCAACTTCACCCTCGACATGAAGCGCGAGATTGAAGATGATATTGCGAAAGATTTTGAAGACGCGTATAAAGGCATACTGGAATTACCGGTGAAAGCACGCTTCGGGGTGTACGTTGCTTACAAATATTATCTGTCTCTTTTCAAAAAAATAAAACGAACGGCGCCTTCCTGCATTCTTGAGCAGCGAATCCGCATTCCCAATTACGGCAAAGCATACATTGTAGCAAAAGCCGGCGTGCGAAGCCAGTTTAATATATTATAGCTATGGATGTGATCCTGGTGGACGAACATGATGTGGAGTTGGGAACGATGGAAAAGATGGAAGCGCACAGGCGGGCGGTACTGCACCGGGCCTTCAGCATTTTTATTTTCAATGACAAAAAAGAATTGCTCCTGCACCAGCGTGCGTTGAGCAAATATCACAGCGGTGGCTTGTGGACCAACACCTGCTGCAGTCATCCTTTTCCCGGAGAAAAAACAGCGGATGCCGCTTCGCGGCGATTGCAGGAAGAAATGGGATTCAATACTCCACTTCAGCATGCCTTTTCGTTTGTATACAAAGCACCTTTCGACAACGGCCTTACCGAACATGAATACGACCATGTATTTACCGGCACCTATGAAGGACCCGTGTCACCCGATCCGGACGAAGTAGCCGATTATTGCTACAAACCTGTTGAGGAAATTGTGCAGTCCATGCAAACGCATCCGCAGAAATATACCGAGTGGTTCAAGATCGCGCTTCCAAGACTGGTGGCTTTTTTACAGGAAAAAAATAGCGGTGCTTAAAAATTTATCCATTTATCAAAAGGCAACAGCCGTTGCAGCGTTGTTCCATGTAATCGGAGCGGTGGGCATGTTGTTTTTTCCGCATGAGTTTTTTTTGACGGCGACGCCCTTCAATCTGCTATTGATGATGGGTCTTTTGTTCTGGACGCAAAAGCCGCGCAACACGGGCTTCTGGATATTTGTGCTTTGCTGTTTTGTGGCGGGCATGACCGTGGAAATAGTGGGTGTGCAGACCTCGGCCTTGTTTGGTCATTATAATTATGGCTGGATCATGGGCATCAAAGTATTGGGTGTGCCGCTGATGCTGGGCGTCAACTGGTTCATGGTCGTATACATCAGTGCTATTGCCTCCTGGCGGTTGCTGTCTGGCACGGCACCCTTGATAAAGATAATTGTCACGGCATTGTTAGCTGTGGGTTATGACTGGCTGATGGAACCAGTTGCGATCAGATTGGGATACTGGCAATGGGGCGGTGACGGATCTGTGCCGGTATATAACTATATCACCTGGTTTTTGGTGAGTATGCTGCTAGCCGCGATTTTTCACTGGTGTAAAGTCTCAAAGGATAATAAATTCGGTGTAAATTTGTTGCTCATACAACTTCTGTTCTTTTTGGTACTTCGCATCTTTTTAACCTAAACGTTCATCCGGCGCCATGAGCATATTATTGTACATAGGCATTGCATTAGCCACGTTTGTGCTGATGGAGGGTTTTACCTGGTGCCTGCATCGTTATGTGATGCATGGATTTTTATGGTACCTGCACAAAGACCATCACCAGCCGGAGCCGGGCTTTTTTGAAAAGAACGATGCCTTCTTTCTCATTTTCGCTATTCCAAGCTGGTTGCTGATCATGCTGGGGGTAATGAACCAGGCCTATTGGTCCATTGCCATCGGGGCGGGACTGAGTCTTTATGGCTTCGCCTATTTCATGGTACACGATGTGATCATCCACCAGCGGTTCAAATGGTTTTCCCGCAGCAACAATACCTATATCCGTACGCTTCGCTGGGCGCACAAGATGCATCATAAACATCTGGACAAACATGACGGCGAAAGCTTTGGTATGCTTTGGGTGGCAAAAAAATATTGGGAGAAAGTGCAGGCGGACAAAAAACGCAAAGCTTCCGGCCGCGGAGTCGCCTATCCTACCATTGAAAAGTCTGAATCCTGATTTTCCGTGAACAGTCATTACACGTACTATATCATACTGGCAGCATCGCTCGCCGGTCCGCTGGCGCTTAGCTTTGATAAAAAAGTAGCGTTTTACAAAAGGTGGAAATACCTGGTTATTCCCATGTTCATTCCTGCCGCACTTTATGTCGCCTGGGATTCCTTTTTCACGAAGGAAGGCGTGTGGTGGTTCAATGAAAAATATATTACAGGACATCACCTTTTCGGATTACCTATCGAGGAAATACTTTTCTTTTTCGTAGTGCCGTACTGTTGCGTGTTTGTATATGAATGCATCCGTTGTTATTTCCCCAATCTTAAAAAGAAGGTATGGGGCGACCGGGTGTTGCAATTGATAGCAGTATTATCCATTATCGCCGGTGCAGTTTTCTACGATAAATATTACACGTCCTGGACTTTTTTCTTCCTGGGAATTTTTATCGGTATGGTGTATGTATGGAAGTCATGGTTCAAAGGATTTGATGCCGTATCGTTTGTGGTATCGTATATCATTATCCTGGTGCCGTTTTTGATAGTAAACGGTTTCCTTACGGCTATTCCGGTGGTGTTATACAACGATGCGGAAAACCTCGGTATCCGCATGTATACCATTCCTTTTGAAGATACTTTTTATGGCATGTTATTAATCATGATGAACGTAGCGCTTTATGAGCGTGTTCTCAAAAGAGAACAATTCAAAATGGTAAACAGCCGTAATAAGTTGTAAGTAATCCTTCGCGTCTTTGCTCCTTATGCACCTTTTCGTGAACCGGCGCCGCTTTCACGCAAAGTCGCTAAGAAATTAAGTCGCAAAGGTCAATGAATGCCCTCTCAACATTTTTGAATTTTTAATTTGACTTATGAAAATTCATCATCTCAATTGTCTCAAGATCGTAACACCGGTTAACGACGATGTGATCGGACATTGCCTGCTGCTCGAAGATCCCGCGGGTCTTGCTTTGGTGGATGCAGGTATGGGCATGCTCGATGCACAACAACCACAGACACGAGTGGGTCAGACACTCATCGACCTTGTGGGTTTCAGATTGGATGAAGACCTGGCCGCCTATAAACAAATCGGTCTGCTCGGATTCGATCCCCTGCTCGTGAAGCAAGCCGTTATTTCCCATCTCGATCCGGATCATATCGGTGGCCTCGCAGATTTTTCCGGAATGACGATACACGTGGGCGCGGAAGAACTCGCCAATTTCAACAGCGGCAATCAGCGTTACCTGCCGCATCAGTTATCACACAACCCAGAGATCATTGCGTATAAGGCTGGCGACGAAAAATGGATGGGCCTCGAAGCCCGCGAGGTGAAGCTGGGCTTTAGCTCACGCGTTTATCTTGTGCCGTTGTTTGGCCATACGCGCGGACATTGCGGTGTCGCCATCGAACAAGGTGACCGCTGGGTGTTGTATGTTGGCGATGCTTATTATTTACGGGGAGAATTGGAAGATCCCGAACATCCCGTAACTGCACTGGCTACAGCAAGAGCCGATGATAATGATCAACGACTGGCAAGTCTTGATAAAATCAGGAAATTAATAAAGGAGCATCCGGAAGTAGAAGTGTTTGGTTACCACGATAGAAGCGAGTTAAAACTTTCTTAGCGACTTTGCTCCTTATGTTGCTTTGCGTGATACGCGGTTTCGGTTCACGCAGAGACGCCAAGAAATTAAGGCGCAAAGGGAGATCGCCGTTATCGTTTCAACTTACCCGTGCTTGTCATCTCCAGCGATTCGACCACACGCATTCGCTGCGGTGCCTTGAAATTGGAGAGTTTTTGCCGGCAATAGGTCATTACTTTTTCAATATTGATGTCCGCATTTTTCTCCACCACAATTTCTGCTTCTATCAACTGCCCCATCAATGGATGCGGAACGCTGCTCACTTTTGCCTGAAGAATACCGGGATAAGTTTCGATCACCGCTTCCACTTCTTCCGGAAAAACTTTTATTCCCGACACATTGATCACCGACTTCGCACGCCCTTCTATTTTTACCAGGCCATCTTCCGTTTTGCTGGCGTAGTCTGCGGTCAGAAAATAACCATTGACCAATACCGCTGCACTGCGTTTGGCGGGTTTCAGGTAAGCATCAAACATACCCGGACCGCGAATACCCAGGTAGCCCGTATGCCCCGGCGGAAGCGGTTGGTAGTTGTCATCCAGAATACCAATATCATATCCCGGCAATGCATAGCCCACCGCATCAGGATGCTCCGCTGATTTGCGCAGGTTCATCATGGGCAAGCCAATTTCAATAATGCCATAAGCCTGGCTCACGTCTTTACCGAATCTTGCGCGGAAGTCGTTGCATACATCCACGCCAATGCCTGCAGAAGTGGAGATAATTTTTTTCAGTGACGGCAATTGCTCTTCACTTTTATCATGCGCCATCAATCGTATCTGCAAGGGCGATGCATAGATCATCGTGCCATTGTGGTCGTTGGTCATGCGAATGATATTGCGCGCGAGAAAATCACTGACCACTGCTATGGCGGCGCCGAAACGCACATACAATACAATCGACACCACAAAGTGATAGGCCATTGGCAAAACCCACACTACCACATCTTCCGGCCCCAGCTCCAGGCCACGGTTCGCGGCTTCAATGCGATCTATTACCGTTTTTTGTGATAGTACTACGCCCTTCGACGTGCCCGTTGTGCCCGAAGTAAAACGGACAAACACCGGATGATCTACAAGCGGAGCAAAGGGATAGTCTGCGTTAATAGTTGTAGGGGAAAAATAAAAGCCTCCTCCGGAAAGGGCCAGCGGTTCGCGCTGATCATTTTCATTGGTTATACCAATGTATTCTTCCAGTAAAAAATGAAGCCCGGCATCGGCGATGCATTGCGCTGTTTCTTCTTTTTTTAATAAATGATAGAGCGGCATCACGGCAGCACCACATCCGGCTACGGCAAATAGCCCGATGATGAAATACCGGCCGTTATGCGCTTTCATGCCAACTGCATGCCCGGTGGTTACGCCTTGTTGTTGTAGCTGCGCTTTCAGCAGCTCCGTTTCATTCCACAACATATCAAAGGTCATGGTGCCGTATTCGTCGATCACGGCTGGTCGTTGCGGCCAGTTGATCGCGGCCTGGCGCAACACCTCATATACGGGCAGGTCATTCATCTCGTGAAGATATTCAAAAAGGGAATGGAGTTTTCAGGAAGAGTAAACCGCACCGAGCTGAATTTCTTCAATGATGCTGTCGGCAGAGATGCCTTGTAATTGCCCGGCGGCCAGTCGCCCGGCGGCATAGCCGGTTTGTAAACAAATACCGATCACGCGCGCACTGGCAATGGCGCCGTCTGTGGCAGATATATTTCGTCCGCCCATATAAAGATTGTCGATGCCGTTGGCGCGGAGGCAACGGGCCGGCACCTGGTAAAATTCTTCCGGTTCGAAGTAACGCATATGTACACGGCGGTCCTGTTCCCATTCTTCAATGGGCCAGCCGCAATCCGCAATAGCGTCGGGAAATTTTTTGCAACCCAACACATCTTCCTCTGTCAATACATAACGTCCGTGCGTGCGCTGACCTACACGGATGCCTACCTCGGGAGCAATATGTTCGATGGTCACTTCTTTGAAAGCGGCTACATTTTCCTTGAGATAGGTGGTAAGGCGATAAATAAAATCAAAGGCCGATGCCCGAAGCGCATCAAGATTGCCGGGGCAATAAGTAACCGGCACCGGAATGCCGATCTTCAGACTCACGGTGCCATCATGCAACGAGCCCTGCACCACATATACGCGATCGAAGTAATGATCGAGTTTGCCCTGTTGGATCGCCATACGAAGTTCTTTCATCAGGATCAGGCCCAGTTTTCCTTCATGCGTTTCTTTGATTCCCTGCAGGGTAAATACCTGCGCTGCGGCCTGGTAGTGCTCACTTCTGATCACCGTCAGGTCGGCAAGGCGTGCAACGGTGCTTTCGCCCGTGCAATCAATAACGATACGTGGATGAATTTCTATTTCACCTTCATCCTGCGTATGAATGAAAACGGCATTGACTTGTTTTTCTTTTACCGTTACCGCCGTAACATGGCTATGAAAGAATACGCGAACGCCTTTTGTATTCAGTAATTCGTAACTGTATTGTTTGAAAACGTCGATGTGATAAGGGAGATAGTGAAGGCCGGATGCGTTGCTGAGCGGGGTTGTGCCGGAGCGGGTGCGCAGTTCTTCTGCAAATTCGCGTGCAAAACCTTTGACGATATAATCTGCACTATCAAAGCTGAAGCGGTAGAGTCCGCAGATGGTGCCCACTTCAGCAGCGGTGGCTTTGCCGCCGGCATAACCATTTTTTTCCACCACGGTCACATCGAGTCCCGTGTCGGCGGCGGCCGAGGCGGCAGCGATTCCCGCTGCGCCTCCTCCCAATACAAGAATATCTGTGCGTTGAAGCTTCATGGTTAATGGTTACCCGAAATTCCCCGAGCCCTTGAGCCCTTCGAGAGCCTCAGGGACCTCTGGGAACGAAGGGCGATGGACCCGAAAGGGCATAGTTACGACTCTCCGGGCATTTGACCAATCCCACGAAATACGTATTTCCTATATCCGTGAAAAACCGTATTGTATCATTCGGAACCGCTGCCCAGCAGCATTTGACGAAGCCGCGCTATAAGTAGTTGCAGGTCTGCCTGCGGAACAATATCTGGTGAGTACGCAATGTTGATATTCAACGCTTCCCGGTGTTTGAGGAAGGAAAAAGTGAGGCCGGGCGGGAAGGTGGGCGAGGGGTAAATGGTGACATGTTCCACCGGAAAACCCATAAAACGGTCGGTTTTGTTGAAACTGTCGCCTGTGGACGAATAAAGAAAACTGGCAAAAGCGCCCTTTCCGCGCCGGTTGACGAGGAAATAGTAAAGGTTCAGGGGAACGTGCCGCATCATGCTGAGCAGCATACTGTAACGCTGCGGCATTTTGTCGCGCATCTGATCGGTCATTTGCTGTTGCAGTGCTGCTACGGTGGTGGGAAGCTGATGTAACTGGTCGCGTTCCAGCCGGTAAAAAAGAAAAGCAACGGTGTTGGTGATCACAGGTCCGAATGCTCCACGCAGGCGTCCGTCATACGGAATAGGGATCCACAACGGGCCGGAAATATTTTTTTCATCCAACCTTGCGCGCACTGCCTGCGCGCAACAGGATAAATAAAATAGGTTGGGACCAAATCTTGCGCCTGCGGCCGCGGCCTGTTGCTGAATGCGCGCCGTTTCTTCAACAGAAAATTGAACTAAATGCGTGTGAAACAGCGAAGGTTCTTTACCATAACCCGAAGCAACAGAAGCAATCGGTGCGCGCGACGATTTTTCGATAAAACTTTTTACGCGATACATGTTGCGGATATACGCAGGCCAGTTTGCTTTTTTCTCCGGAGGAGGAAATAAAACATCGGCCGATCTGGCGGGCTGTCCTTCATGCAATTCATTCAGGTGTTGTATCAGCATGCCGATACCGCGGCCGTCGAGTAAAATATGATTCCAGGAAATAACAATCGCCGTTGTGTCATCGGGATAATGCACCAGGTCGCATTCTATAAAATGCTGCTGACGTAAAGGAAGGTCGCGCTGCAAAAGTGTAGCCGGTAATTCTCCTGCTTGTCCGTATTGATGTTCGTAAAACGGGATAGGTTGGTTGCCGCCGGTGTATTCCCAATAAGGCCGTCCGAATAATCCGCCACTGTGAAGGCGTATGTTGCAAAGCCATTGGATAAGCGGAGACGCGTTAAGTTGTGCGGATAACTGTTGTGCCGCTACTTTTTCCTGCGATTGAAAAACGATCCGCATGACGTTGCTTCCGGTGCCGTATTTATGTGCGTGTTTGTCCAGTACGAGATGAAAACAATCCGAACCGCTCAATATTACTTTACGGGGAAGCGCAGGCATAAGGTCAGTTAGTGGCCGACAATTCGCGGACCAGGCGGGCCAGGCTGCGAAGGGTTTGAAAATTTTCCGGAAGCAATTTGTCGTCCGGTACAGGTGTATTGAAATTGCGCTCCAGGAAAAGGATGATCTCAACGGTAGAGAACGAGTCGATGCCTGCCTGTTGCAGATTGGTATCCGGTGTCAGTTCCACGCCGCCCGCCAGGATGTTTGTTTCAATAAATTGCCTTATATCGGCTATGATCACAGATTCTTCCATAGTGTAATTGCTAAGATAGGGGAAATTGAAGATGCGTTGTCAGACGCGCCGTTTCCATTTATTAATTGCTGTGGCACATCCGAGTGTGATCACGAAGAACAGGAACAGCTTCAACGAATAAATCAAAATATCACTTAGTCCGCCCTGCCGCAGGAACAATTGATAATAACCATCCAGCGACCAGTTCAACGGCGAGAAGACACTGATCTGACGCATGGCTTCCGGCATTACATAAGTCGGCACCCAAATGCCGCCCAACGCAGAGAGCAAAAGAATAGACAACGAGCCCATAATAGCGCCCTGTTGTTCGGTGGAAGCCAGTGTTCCAACCAGCACACCATATCCTGTTGCTGCCAGCGAAGTGGCGATCGTTAATACTGCAATGCCCGCCATGCTATGGCCCAACACTAATTTGGGAAGGCCCAGCATCGGAAGGAAATATAAACCAACCGATAACATCAGCATAAACTGGATCAGGCAAACCATTACATATACGATCAGCTTGCCTTGTGTCAGCAACAGGTAAGAGGTAGGCATGGTATGTAAACGGAATGCGCTGCCCTCGCTTTTTTCCTTCATAATGCTTCCGCAAAGCGGAATGGCGATAAAGAACATGGCGAAGATGGTCCAGGCCGGAACGTTGTGCTGCACGGCATTAGGCACCACTGTGTCGGATGTGCGCGAAGCATATTCTTCGTTGTAACGGATGATTTGCGTACGCTGAAAAGCATTGCTCGGACCTTTGCCATTGTTATCGGGAATGATCTCCGCTATTTCTTTAGAGAAGGTCTCGAACATGATCTTTGTCTTTACCTCCGAAATAAATTCACGCAGATTGCTGGTAATGGAGGTAATGAACGATTTTTTGGTTACCGGATCGATGAGTATGGAGATCTCCACCGAATCGATGACGGCAACTTTGGACGGGTCTGTATGTGTGGTGTCGCCGCTGTTGTCGATTGTTTCGGCGATCAGCGCCGTTACATTTTCGCGGATGGCGGCCGTAGCGCCGGCGGGAACAACGATGCCAATAAGAAACTTACCGTCGGCAATGGCCTCGCGTGCAGACTCCAATGTTGCGGGTTGCCCATCGATGGAATCGTAAAACGTACAAAGATCATTATTGCGCAAACCGTATTCGATCATGCTGCCGAGGGAATCGCGGTCCTGGTTAACGAACACAACGGGAATACCTTTTTCATTCAATGTTTTGAAAGCCGCATCCTGGATCATCGTCATTACGAAGATGAGGATCATGGGCATGAGGAAAAGGATGGATAAGCCAACGCGGTCGCGCAGCAGCAGCCAGATTTCTTTTCGGATGGTGGCGAGTAGCTTGCTTATCATGTTAATCCCGGAGTTTACGATTGGTCAGGTGGAGAAATACGGTTTCCAGGTTGTTGCATCCGGGGTGTGCCGCTATGAGGCTGGCAGGAGAACCTTCCGTCAGAATTCTTCCATGATCGATGATCGAAACATGTGTACAGAAGTTCTCCGCTTCTTCCATGTGATGCGAAGTATAAATAATAGTCGTTCCTTCTTTGTTTAATTCCTGGAGATGTTCAATGATCACATTGCGGCTTTGCACATCCACGCCTACCGTTGGTTCGTCGAGGAATAAAATGCGTGGGCGATGAAGAACACCGGCGATCAGGTTCACCCGTCTTTTCATACCGCCGGAATAGCCGGCAACGGGGCGGTTGGCGGCTGTGGTCAATCCCAGTTTTTCCAGCCATTCATCGATGCGGCTGCGCAATTCTTTTCCTTTTAATCCATACATGTGGCCGTAAAAATCGAGGTTCTCGCGGGCCGTGAGCGTAGGATACAAAGCAATGTCCTGCGGCACGATGCCGATAATCTTACGGATGGAGGCTAAATCTTCGTGTAAATATTTTCCATCGATCTTCACAGTGCCGCTTGTTGGCGGAAACAATCCGCAGAGAATAGAGATCGTGGTGGTTTTGCCTGCGCCGTTGGGCCCGAGCAAACCAAACACTTCGTTGCGTTCGATGGAAAACGAAATTCCCTTGACCGAAGGCTCGGTCGCATTCCGGAACTTTTTCGTGAGCTCGCTGATTTCTATAATGGCAGAATGGCTCATAAGGGAGATTTGCGTCGCCGCGAAAATACGGAATGCCGGGCAATGGAATGCCCGTATATCAAGGCATTAAGGTTCTTTTACCAGATTGGTTGTGATCTTGGCGGAAAGCAGGCAAAGCGGAATGCTTGGCCCCGGATGTACGCTGCCGCCGCAGAAATAAAGGTTTTTGATTTCTTTGGAAAAATTAGCATGCCGCAGGAAGGCCGCGAACTTATTATTGGAGCTGTTTCCGTAAATAGCGCCGAATGCACTCGAGGTACGGTTCTCTATCACACGCGGATCAAACACCATCTCCGCTTCGATCAGCGGCTCGATATCTGTCTTCAGCATCCGGTTTACCTTGCTGATGATATTTTTTCTTGCCTGCGCGATGAGCTGGTCCCAATCCTGACCATTGTTGTTAGGCACATTGATGAACGTAAACCAGTTTTCGCCACCGGCAGGCGCATCCCCGGGAGAATGTTTACTGGTAATGTTGATATAAATAGTGGGATCGTTGTCGATGGTCTTGTGTTTGAAAATGGCTTCAAACTCTTTGCGGTAGTCCGCGCTGAAAAGAATATTGTGTAGACTTAGTTCACTAAATTCTTTTTTGATACCCCAATAGAAAATAATGCCCGAGCTTGACTTGGGTTGATCGAGCGTTTTACGCGGTTTTTTCAAATTGGGCAGCAGCAGGCGATAGCTGTTGTACACATCCATGTTGCTGATCACTACGTCGTACTGTTCGGTTCCTTCTTCGGTGCGGATGCCGCTGACTTTTTTGTTTTCCGTAAGTACCTCTTTTACTGGTGTGGAAAAGCGAAACTGCACGCCGATATCCTTCGCCAGTTTTACCAATGACCGGGTGATGCTGTACATGCCGCCTTCGGGATAATAAGCGCCTTTGGCAATCTCGAGGTGGGCAATGACATTGAGCGTGGCAGGAGCGAGATAAGGGCTGGAGCCATTATAAGTAGAATAACGGTTGAACAACTGTATCAGCCTTGGGTCCTTAAACGATTTTTCATTGGCGCCGTTCATGGTATCAAATGCACCAATCTTTCCGAAGTTGAGAATGCCGCGTAATACAGGCCAGGTGAGGAAGTTGCGGAACTTATGCAAAGAATTTTGCAGAAAAACCTCATCCGTCAAACGGTAGATCGTTTCGGTGCGATTGAGGTAGTTGACGATGGCCTCTTTACTATCGCCGGTGGTTTTGGCCAT
Organism: uncultured Sphingobacteriales bacterium; assembly: GCA_937888905.1. Taxonomy (GTDB): domain Bacteria; phylum Bacteroidota; class Bacteroidia; order Chitinophagales; family Chitinophagaceae; genus Terrimonas. The sequence goes on along the minus strand of CALATA010000022.1, from coordinate 135,724 downwards.
TGCTTCGGCAAAGCCTTCTTTGTTATGAAAAGCGTCCAACCTGCTCCCATCTTCGAAGAAATAATGGTAAACAGGATCTAATTGTGTGTAATTGAAATAGTCGCGGGGATTTTTTCCGGATAGTTCGAATAATTCATCGACATACGAAGGCATGGTAAAAACAGAGGGACCCATGTCGAAACGGTAACCGTTATTGCTTTCGGAAGAAAGTTTGCCGCCGGGAAAACTGTTTGCTTCGTACACGGTTACGTCATAACCTTTGTTGCGCATGCGGATGGACGCCGCTATTCCCGACACACCCGCGCCGATTACGGCACAGCGCTTGTTGTTTTGGCTGGTCATATTTTGATAAGGGCGGCTCTGCTTTCCGCGGTGCCAAAAATACTGCATTTCGGGCAGCGGTCATTACCGGCCACCACGGAATTACTGACGAAAAACAAACGTTTTGTAACCGGAAAACCGGGTAGTCTTGAATACCTTTGCACCAATTAATGTTGTTTTATTATGATGCGTATGCGTACCAAACTGGTTTTAATCCTGCTTTGCATTTCCACGGCCGCTTCAGCCCAGAAACTGAAAAAGGCGGAGAAGGAAGTGCTGACCAACATTCAGCAACATGTTGCCCACCTGGCGGACGATAAGCTGGAAGGCCGCCGCGCCGGCAGCAAGGGGGAAGAACTGGCCATGCAATACATTGCGGAGCAATTCCGTGCTGCAGGATTGGCGCCCAAGGGTACACAGGAATATTTTCAGGCATTTGATATCAACGATGGCAAACAGATCGGTCCTGAAACATTTCTTTCCATCAATGATCATCAACTGAAACCGGGGACCGACTTTTTCCCTTTATCATTTTCTCCTGATGGCCGTATCAACGCCATGCCTGCGATTGCGTTGGTAGAAGATGACATGCCCTGGTTTGTTGATCTCAGCGAAATCATTAAAGCAAACAGCCATAACCCGCACTTCGATCTGGCCGATTATATCCGCACCAATGCAAAGAAGGCGGCAGACAAACAGGCAACAGCCATCGTATTATACAATACATCCGATGTGGAAGATAAACTGGCCTTCGATCCGAAGGACCGTTCGGAAGCCACGCCTATTCCCGTGATCTATGTGAGCCGCGATGTGGCCAAACGTTTTTTCTCCGATCCAACCAGCTCATTCGAGATCAATCTGAATGTATCGATCGTTGCACGCAAACGTACCGGCCATAATGTAGTCGGTTATATCGACAACGGCGCACCGACAACCGTGATACTGGGCGCACACTTCGATCACCTGGGTTATGGTGAAGACGGAAACTCCATGATGCGCACCGGAGAAAAACAAATTCATAACGGTGCTGATGATAATGCAAGCGGAACCGCGGCCCTTATAGAACTTGGGCGAATACTGAAAACAAGCAAAGCGAAAAAGAACAACTATCTCTTCATTGCCTTTTCCGGAGAAGAGCTGGGACTGTTTGGGTCAAAATATTTTACCCAAAATCCAACGATCGATCTGGCCGCGGCCAACTACATGATCAATATGGATATGGTAGGACGATTGAAAGACAGCACTAAAGCGCTGACGATTGGCGGTTATGGCACTTCGCCACAATGGGCATCTGTTATTCAACCCGCGAAGAAAGGATTCTTCAATATCAACATCGATTCAAGCGGCGCCGGTCCGAGCGATCATACGTCTTTCTACCGAAAAGATATTCCGGTGTTATTCTATTTCACCGGCACACATTCCGACTATCACAAACCAAGTGATGACTTTGACAAAATCAACTATGTTGGTGAAGTAATGATCATTCAGCATATCCGTCAACTGATAGAGGCTCTCGATAAACAAGGGAAATTATCTTTCCTCAAAACACGTGAGCAGCAGGTATCGGTAACGCCTTTTAAAGTAACATTAGGCATCATGCCGGATTATTCATTCACCGGCGCAGGAGTAAGAGTGGATGGCGTAACGGATGGCCGGCCTGCGGCAAAAGCGGGTATCAAAGCGGGTGATGTGGTAACACAGCTTGGTGATCGCGTGATCTCGGACATGGAGACTTATATGAAAGCGCTGAATGGATTCAGCAAAGGGCAAAAAACAATGGTGAAATTTAAACGGGGCAACGAAGAGAAGACGGCAGACATAGAATTCTGATAAAAGGATAAGCCCATTTAAATAGCGTATCTTTCACTAACAACCGATGTCATGGCCGAACGTCCCTTCAAGCTGACACTGAATACCCAGGATCTTACGGATGAGTTCTTCGAAGAAACGAAGTTGCTGGGTATCATGGCGCCGGTAAAAGATTACCAGTTTTGCTGGCATCTCAACAGCCTGATGGCGATTGATTTCCGGATCAATCATGAGATCGAGATCAAGCTGATCCGCAAAAAACGCGAATATTTTTTTTCCGTATACGAATATCCGGAGCCGACCGGCTCACTGTGCCATTATCTCTACAACAATCTGTTTGATGGTGAATACCTGTTGCCTGAATTCCGCCACCTGGACTTTCTGTGGCTCATGAAAGGTGATACGGTCAGCGACGATTATTTCCAGGGAATCATGTCTTCCCTGCGCAGCCTCAACGGGGTACAACTGGTAATGGAGCTTACCAACGAAAAGATCAAAAACAAAGAACACCTCGTGTTTTAGTGGCACGGTTTTCCTGCCCTTTACAGCAAATAATACTGGTATGAGTAACTGGCAAGAAAAAAGCAACAAGCTGTATCGTTTGTTTCGTTTCCGCGATTTTACGGAAGCCTTTTCGTTTATGACCCGTGTGGCACAGGAGGCAGAAAAAATGGATCATCATCCCGAGTGGAAGAATGCCTATAATGTAGTGGAGATCTGGCTCAGCACGCATGATGCCGGAGATGTGGTCACAGAAAAAGACCATACGTTAGCCAAAAGAATCGATGCGCTTTTCGATTATTAATCCTGCGGTTTTTTCGGATAATCACAGAAAAGAAAACGTTTGGCTGCTGTATCAAAAGCAGCCCATGAATCTATATCCGCTTCTACCGCGAATATGGCACAGGTAGGCATGTCGTCGATGCGCGCATTCGTCAATATATTGGCAAAATCGGTGATGCCGGGATTGTGGGAGAAAATGACAGCGATGTTTACTTCATCCTTAAAGCGTCCGATCACTTCCGTGAAAACATAAGGAGGGGCGAGATAAAGATCCTTTTCAAACAGGATATCTTTTTTATCTATGTCATAGATTTCGGCAAAAATATCTGCGGTTTTGCGGGCGCGTTTTGCGGGGCTGCTTATAAATAAATCCGGCACAATGCCGCGTTTACGTAAACGTTCTGCCATTACGGGCGCGTCTGTTTTTCCCCGTGCGTTCAGCGGCCGGTCGAAATCTTCGAGTGTAACATCCTGCCAGTCACTTTTCGCATGACGGACCAATATGAGCGTTTTCATTTCTCACCGTTTAAAATAATAACAAGACCAGTGACAGACGGGCAAAGCAAACATACAAGGCGACCCTTGGTTGGGAGGATCGCCTTTTGCTAAAATAAGGAATGCGGAGCACAAGCAATGCGTGTACCGCTTAAGTATGAATTTTAATGATCAGAATCATGAGGGTGATCAGTAACCCCTTACATTTTTCCCTTCCATGTAGTTGATGAATGCCTTGTTCACCACTTTATTTCCGCCGGGCGTAGGATAGTTGCCGGTAAAATACCAGTCGCCCAGGTTGCTGGGGCAGGACTTGTGAAGATTTTCTATATTCTGGAAAATTACTTCAACAGGGATATCGATATCGGGTGGCGTGATCATTTTGGCGATGCGCTCGCTGATCTCTTCGGTTGTAGAGGTTTTATACAACTGTTTAACCACGTTCTCTGTGTGCAGTTGATTATTCTGCTGCAGTTCGCGGCATCTTTCCAGCAATTCGTTGAGATAATCTCCTTTGCCCTTTTCTTTCAATAATTCCACGGTGGCGCCGAATGCGATGAAGTCGCCCATTTTGCTCATGTCGATTCCGTAACAATCGGGATAGCGGATTTGCGGACAGGAAGAAACCACGATGATCTTTTTGGGCTTCAGGCGTGCCAGCATGCGGATGATACTTTCCTTTAAAGTGGTGCCGCGAACGATGGAATCGTCGATTACCACCAGGGTATCTTCGCCGGGGCGAACAGTTCCGTAAGTGATATCGTAAACGTGTTGCACCATTTCATTGCGGGCATCGTCGCCGGTAATGAAGGTGCGCATTTTGACGTCTTTGATCGCGATCTTCTCTATACGGATGCGGCGGTTGATCATCTCAGACAACTTCTCTTCATCGAAATCTTTATCCCAACTGAGAATCCGCTCCAGTTTTACTTTGTTGAGGTAATCTTCCAATCCTTTCTGCAATCCGTAGAAAGCTACTTCGGCGGTATTGGGAATAAAAGAGAAAATGGTATTCTTCAAATCGTGATTAACGGAATTGAGAACCTGCTCGCTGAGGTTGTGTCCCAATGCGCTTCTTTCTTTGTAAATTTTTTCGTCACTGCCGCGGGAGAAATAAATGCGTTCGAAGCTGCAGGCTTTGCGTTCCTGTGCGTCGATGATCTGTTCTATTTCCCACTTGCCATCTTCCTGCACGATGAGTGCCTGTCCGGGCAGAAGTTCTTTCACTTCATTTTCCCCCACATTAAATGCGGTGCGGATAGCGGCTCTTTCGGAAGCGGCCACGATCACTTCTTCATTGATATAATAATAAGAAGGGCGGATGCCATGTGCATCACGGAAAACGAATGAGGTGCCGTTGCCGAGTAATCCCCCAACATGAAAACCGCCATCGAACAATGGCAGCGCTTTGCGCAGGGCAGATTTTACATCGGGGTTACCGGGTTGCTCTTCGTCGGCTTTAACGATGAAATGATGGATTACTTCCATCATGGCCGCGAGATCGCTCTGACGTTGAAACTCGCCCGGATTGATATTGATGAGAGAAAAAAGTTCTTCTGTATTAACGAGGTTGAAGTTGCCGGCCAGCGCGAGGTTGCGACTGGGAATAGTGTCACGTTTAATAAACGGGTGACAGAATTCAGCATTGTTTTTTCCTTGTGTGCCGTAGCGAAGATGACCCAGGAGCAATTCACCGAGAAAAGAGATGTGTCCTTTCATGAGGCCGGGGTGTTTGTGCACTTCCGGATTAAAGCGGGCCAGTTCGTCTACTTCGGCACCGATCTGGCGGAACACATCGGCAATTGCCTGGGGAGCGGCGCTGCGGATACGGTGAAGAAACGGGTAACCGGCTTCAACATTCAGCTTTACAGCGGCTACACCGGCGCCATCCTGGCCACGGTTGTGCTGTTTTTCCATCAGGAGGTACATCTTGTTGAGTCCCCACATGACGGAGCCGTATTGTTGCTGATAGTAGGAGAACGGTTTCCGCAGCCGCATAAAAGCAAGGCCGCATTCGTGTTTTATTGGATCGCTCATTGTTGAAGGAAAGCGCAAAGTTAGTCCATTCGCAGAAACTTTCCGGGACCTTAACAAAACAAAAAAGCGGACAAGCCGTGAGACCTGTCCGCTGGTGCAACAATGGGAAAGATTAAGTCATAGTTTCCTCACTGCCAGTTTTTTCCATATTAAAATCCGCGTGAATCGGTGCTGTTGTACTTCTGCAGACTCTCGCAGGATTCAGAAGATGTTTTATCCACCATGATATAATAGGTCGGAATTTTTGTAGCCATCCATTTGTCGATCACTTCCGCTTTTTTCTGCTCCAGTGCTTCGGAGGCAATGCGGTTGTAGTCGTCGCGGAGGTTCAGGATATGCGGCTCTGTGCGGGACTTCAGGAAAACAATACGCACTGCGGCTTTTTTCTCTTCGGAAGTATAAGCTGTTGCGGGAGAAATATCGCCCACATTCATTTTGCTGATAAGGGCCACTGTTTCTTTATCCAACTGATCGATGGTCACATAAGGATTGCCTTCGCGGTTCGTCATGAAGGGACCGGAGAACTTAACGGAAGGGTCTTCGCTGAACTTGGTCGCGGCTTCGTTGAAGTTCATTTTACCGGTAGTGATCAGTGTGCGGATTGAATCGAGTTTGACAGTGGAGGCAAGGATTTCATTCTTGGTCACTGGCGGCACGCGCAGGATCATGCGGATGGTTGCCTTGTCACCTTTACGTTCGATCATCTGGATGAGGAAGTAACCGAAGCGGTCGGACTTTACGGGAACAGAGATCTCGTCTTTTTTCAGGCGGAAGGAAGTAGACAGGAAAACGGGATCCCACATGCCTTTATCGTTGCGGTTGATCTCGTACATGCCACCACGGTCGCGGCTGCCCGGGTCTTCAGACACTCGTTTTGCAAGCGCCTCAAAAGAAATGGAGCCCGATTCGATCTGGCGTTTGTAGTTATTCATTTCCGTAACGATGTATTCTTCCAGGTCACGGGTAGCTTTCGGATAAAAAATGATCTGACCAACTTCCAATTCCGATTCGAAAAACGGCAGGCTGTCTGAAGGAATTTTATCGAAGAAAGCTTTGGCTTCCTGCGGGGTGATGCGTACGTTCTCTACGATCTTGCGCTGCATAGCTTCGGCCCATTTACGCTCTTTCACCGATTCGCGCGCGTCGTCCTTGATCTGGTAAACGGACTTGCCGGCCATGCGCACGAGTTCGTCTTCGCTGCCGAGTTGGTTAACGTAGTAGCGGATACGCTGATCGAGTTCAGCTTCTACTTCTTCGTCGGTAACGGGCAGGGAATCCTTCTGTGCCTGCAGCATGAGTACTTTGGAAATGATGGCCTGTTCCAGCAGCATGCACTCGGCTTTCTCGGGAACGTTGGCACCCTGGCGGCGTGCGTCAGCGATAGAGTTATAAATATCGGAGCGCAGGATGATCTTGTCACCAACAACGGCAACGATCTTGTCAGCCACGGCTTTGAAAGACTGACCCTGTGCAAATACGGTTGCTCCGGTGAGCAGGCATGCAGCCAGCAGGAGAGTTTGGATAAAACGCATAGTATCAAAAATAAACCCGCCGGCACACTGGTGGTGCGGAGGGCGGTCTATTTAACAAATATTTTCTGGTCTGAAATGAAAAAGGGGCCGGCTTGCGGCCAGCCCCTTGCTTTATTAAAGTGTTCGCTTAACTTCTTCTTCTTCAATAGCTACTACGGTGTCACCCACTTGTATGTCGGCGAAGTTGCGGATAGTAAGACCGCACTCCGTATTGCTGGCTACTTCTTTCACGTCGTCTTTGAAGCGTTTCAGGCTCGCCAGTTCGGCGAAGCCGCCTTCTGTTCGTGGGTAGATCAGTACACCATCGCGGTACAGGCGGATCTTCGCGTCGCGCTTGATCTTACCTTCCTGTACATAACAACCTGCAACGGTAGCTTTGTCGAATTTGTACACCTCGCGGATTTCGACAGTGGCCACTTCTTTCTCTTCGATCTTTGGTTCCAGCAGGCCTTCCATGGCTGCCTTCACGTCGTTGATGGCGTTATAGATGATTGAGTACTGTTTGATCTCGATACCTTCCTGTTCGGCCAGGCGTGCTGCCTGCAGGTTGGCGCGTACGTTGAACGCGATAATGATGGCGTCGGAAGCGTTGGCCAGTGAAACGTCGTTTTCGCTGATCGCACCTACACCTTTCAGGATCACATTTACCACGATCTCCTCGGTGCTCAGTTTCTGCAAGCTGTCGCTGAGGGCTTCTACGGAACCGTCCACGTCACCTTTGATGATCACGTTCAGTTCTTTAAAGTTACCCAGTGCCAGACGGCGACCGATCTCATCGAGGGTGATGTGTTTCTTGGTACGCATACCCTGTTCGCGGAGGATCTGACCACGTTTGTAGGCGATCTCTTTGGCTTCGGCTTCGTCCTCATATACACGGAACTTCTCACCTGCCTGCGGAGCGCCGTTCAGGCCCAGCACTACTGCGGGAGCTGAAGGGCCGGCGCCTTCGCTGCGTTCGTTGCGTTCGTTGAACATTGCCTTCACGCGACCGAAGTACTGACCGCTCACTACGAGGTCGCCCTGGCGCAGTGTACCATTTTGTACAAGTACGGTAGCTACATAACCGCGGCCTTTGTCGAGTGTTGCTTCAATGATGGTACCGTTAGACAACTTGTTGGGGTTGGCTTTCAGTTCCAGCAATTCGGCTTCGAGGAGGATCTTTTCCAGCAGCAGGTCGATGTTGAGGCCTTTTTTGGCGCTGATCTCCTGGCTCTGGAACTTACCGCCCCACTCTTCTACCAGGATGTTCATGCCAGACAATTGCTCGTATATCTTTTGCGGATTAGCTCCGTCTTTATCGATTTTGTTCACTGCGAAGATCATCGGAACACCGGCAGCCTGTGCGTGGCTGATGGCTTCTTTTGTCTGGGGCATCACGGCGTCGTCGGCAGCTACCACGATTACGGCGATGTCGGTGATCTTGGCACCACGGGCACGCATCGCGGTAAACGCTTCGTGACCTGGTGTATCCAGGAAGGTGATCTTCTTACCACTCGGCGCTGTTACTTCGTAGGCGCCGATGTGCTGGGTGATACCGCCGGCTTCACCGGAAACCACGTTGGCATTGCGGATATAGTCGAGCAATGAAGTTTTACCGTGGTCAACGTGACCCATGATGGTAACGATTGGGGACCGTGGCACAAGGTCTTCAGGGCTGTCATCTTCTTCCTCTTCTTCCAGTTCGGCTTGTTTATCCATATCGATGAACTCAACATCGAAACCAAATTCGCTGGCTACCAGTTCGATTACTTCAGCGTCGAGGCGTTGGTTGATGGAAACCATGATACCGAGGCCCATACACTTGCTGATCACTTCGGTGAAACCTACGTCCATCAGGTTGGCGAGTTCGCTAACGCTGATGAATTCGGTCACCTGTAATTTGCCGTCTTCGGTCTGGTTGCCCATGGCTTCTGCCATTTCCTGGCGTTTTTCGCGGCGGAGTTTCGCCTTGAAATTTTTGCCGCCTCTGGCGCCGCCGGACAATTTGGCCTGCGTTTCCCGGATCTTTTCCTGGATCTCTTTCTCGTCGATCTGTTTATCTTCTCTGCGAACGGGAGCACCGCGACGGTTACCGCCGCCTTGAGTGCCGCCACGCTGATGGCCACCGCGACCGGCGTTACCGCCCTGATGGGGGCGCTGGCCACCCTGACCCTGATGACCGCTGCGTCCTGTGTCAGGAGCTTTGGTATCTTTTTTCTCGATCGGGATGCGTTTGCGTTTGCGTTTTTCGTCTTTTTTCGGGCGGGTGTCGTTGTCCACGGGCAGGTTGATCTTGCCGAGGATTTTGGGACCTTCGAGTTTTTCCGCCTTGATATTTTCGATAACGGGAGCCTGTTCTTCTTCGGAAGCCTCTTTAACGCCGGGTGTTTCTTCAACAGCCGGTGTTGCGGGAGTTTCTGCTGTTACGGCAGGCGTTGCAACCTCTTCTTTTTCCCTGACCGGAGCTTCGGGTTTAGCGGGTTGTTCCTGTTGAACTTCCTCTTTTTTCTCTTCGGTTTTCTTCTTGATCACCTTTTTGGGGCGTGTAGAAGAATCGATAGCGGAGAGGTCGATCTTATCGATGATTTTGGGGCTGATACCTGTAATCGGGGTTTCAGGTTTGGCCTCTTCCTGTTTTGGTTGTTCTTCTGCCTTTACTTCGGGAGTAGCCGGAGCTTCGGGTTGAGCGGGCTCTGGCGCTTTTTCTTCCACCACGGCGGGCTTTGCGGGCTCGGTTGTTTTGGAAGGCTTGTCTTCTTTTTTGAAAAGGACTTCTGCTTCTTCTTTCTTCTTGCGCGGCTCAGCGATGTTGCCTTTGGGAAGATCTACCCGGTCGCTTTTTTCTTTCGCGGCCTTGTCGCTCTGAAACTCCGTTTGCAGGGCACGGTACATCTCCTCGGTCAGCTTCGAGGTCGGTTTAAGGTCATCCTGATTGAAGCCTTTCCCCACCAAAAAGTTCACAAGGGTTTCTTTACCGATGTTGAACTCTTTGGCCGCAGCCATTAATCGTAATGTGGTTGTTTCTGACATTCAGTTTATTTATAGTCTATAAAGTCAAATGCTCTCACACGGGTTCAATAAGGCACCGGGCTGCACCGGAAAGCTGCATCGCTGCGCTTACAGGCAGTGGTCGGGAAGCGTTTTTATTCGCTTTCGAGTTCGGCCTGCAGAATACGGCGTACTTCGGAAATAGTTTCTTTTTCCAGATCGGTACGGCGTTCCAGTTCTTCCGGTGTCAGGTTGAGTACGCTGCGGGCCGTGTCACAACCCACGCGTTTCAGTTCATCGAGCACCCATGTTTCAATTTCGTCGCTGAATTCTTCCAGGTCAACGTCAAATTCTTCTTCTTCGCCTTCGTTGTCGCGGAATACGTCCAGTTCATAGCCGGTCAGTTCGCTCGCGAGTTTGATGTTTACACCGCGGCGGCCGATGGCCAGTGACACCTGATCGGGGCGGAGGTACACGTTGGCGTGTTTTTTCTCTGCATCGAGTTCCATATTAGTGATCTTGGCTGGTGTCAGGGAGCGCTGGATAAGCAACTGTGTGTTGCTGGTCCAGTTGATCACGTCGATATTTTCGTTTTTCAGTTCGCGGACGATACCGTGGATACGGCTACCTTTCATACCCACGCAGGCGCCTACGGGATCGATGCGGTCGTCGTAAGATTCTACGGCTACTTTGGCGCGTTCTCCCGGATCGCGGACGATACGTTTGATAACGATCAGGCCGTCGAAGATTTCGGGAACTTCTATCTCCAACAACTTGGCCAAAAAGTCGGGTGAAGTGCGGGAGAGGATAATAACGGGGTTATTATTCTTCATGTCCACTTTCTTCACAACGGCGCGGATATTTTCACCTTTTTTGAAGTAATCCTGTGGGATTTGTTCGCTTTTGGGGAGGATCAGTTCGTTGCCTTCTTCGTCGAGCAGGAGGATTTCTTTTTTCCATACCTGGTAAACTTCGGCGCTGATGATTTCTCCGATGCGTCCTTCATATTTCTTGGCAAGAACGTTCTTTTTCAGGTCACCGATACGGCTGGCCAGTGTTTGTTTGGCGGCCAGGATGGCGCGGCGTCCGAAATCGTACAGGTCAATCTCTTCGTACAGATCTTCGCCTACTTCAAAGTCGGGTTCAACTTTGATGGCGTCCTGGTAACCAACCTGGGCCAGGGGATCTTCTACTTGTCCGTCTTCCACGATCAGGCGGTGGCGGATGATCTCGAGGTCACCTTTCTCTGCGTTCACGATCACGTCGAAGTTATCATCGCTACCAAATTTTTTGCGCAGCAGGGTCTTGAACACATCCTCTACCACTTTCATCATCGTGGGACGGTCAATATTTTCCGCATCCTTGAACTCCTGGAATGCTTCGATAAGATTGATTGCCATAAGAACAAAATTTGAAATCTGGCTCCGGAACAGTTGACTGTTTCGGGTTACCGGTTAAAATTTGATTTGAATTTTTGTGGTTTTAATCGTTGACAATAGGATCGTATGTGAAACCAGTTCTTTCTTCTTTCCTTTTCCCTTTTCTTCTTCTACCGTCAGGCTGGTGTCATCGGCGCCGGTAAGTTTACCCTCGAGTTTGGTGCCGTCGAGGAGTAAGATGTCAACATACCGGCCTACATTTTTGAGGTACTGGCGTTGCAGCTTGAGGGGCTCATCGAGTCCGGGGGAGGAAACCTCGAGCGAAAAATCGCCTTCGGGAAATGTTCCCAGTTCTTCGATAGCCTTGTAGAGTTGCCGGTTATACCGTACCAACTGGTCGATACCTACTCCCTGGTCGCCGTCGATAAATACCTTAATATTATTGGTAGGCTTGATTTTGATCTCAACCAGGAAATGTGATGGGTTCTGTTCCAGCAGCGGGCCGATTTTTTCGGTCACTGTGGAAATTATAGTTTCATTGTTCATATCGGGCAAAAGAAGAAGGGAACGATCTTCGTTCCCTTCTATTGTCTAATTCCGATGCGAAGGTAAGGAGAAATACGATAGAAATGTCAAAAAACCGTGGATATCTTTTTTGCCGGGAAGGCGGAAACCTTTAACGAACTATTTATGTGTGGCGGGGTTATAAAAAGACAAACAATGGTAGTTTTGTTGCATAATGTTTAAGATCATTCTCTATATACTGCTTGCCTGGTTTCTGTACAACCTCATATTCCGGTTTATCATACCGGTTTACCGTGCTTCGCGCCAGATGCGGAAGCAATTCCGTGAGGTGCAGGAGCAATTTCAGCAGGCTGCGCGCCAGCAGCATCAGTCGGCCCAGGCTGGCCCGCATCAGCAGGCCTCTTCGCAGCCGGCTCCCAAATCCCAGGGCGATTACATTGAATTTGAAGAAATAAAGTAGACGGGGTTCCTGTAAATGCCATCAAAATAGCTATTTTTGCGCCTGCCTTTATGGCACCGGACCCTTAGCTCAGTCGGTTAGAGCATCTGACTCATAATCAGAGGGTCGCTGGTTCGAGCCCGGCAGGGTCCACTGAATATTAAGCACTTACGTTTTTGTAGGTGCTTTTTTTGTGGAATGTTACGCTCTGCGAGCAACAGATCGCGGCTTACGAAAAACTTTGATTTGCGAAAGCGTTACGTTTTTCGGCTTTCTAACGATCATAGCTGCGTTGCATGTTAAGCCACAAATCGGGCGTAGTACCGAAGGCATTTCCCTATCGCGGTGCCTTTTCCGCACTGATTCCCTAGCGGCCGTTCAACAACATGGAAAACGTTTTTCTTGTGATACCAGGTTGTCCGCTGCTTCGGCCTGGCTTATTCCCAACGGATCAAAGTAAAATTGCTTGAAGATTTGACCAGCTTGTATAGGCTTCATTCCATATTTGGGCACAGCAACGGTTCCCGTTATCAAGTTTGAAATAGATTCGCCAGTTTGTTCGAAAGCCCTTGTAGGTGGGAGTGTCTGTCTGTTGGGGCAAATGCATTTTTAAGCACGGGAGAATCGAACTCCTCCAAACCTAGACCTACATCATTCAAAACGCGATGAACTTATACTTACTTCAATGATTAGTACCTCTAGACTTGTTTGCCAAACATGGAAAAGTTTATCTATTTTTCAAATAAGATCAAAGTGACTTTCTCTGCTTCTGACCCTTCCAAATAAGATAAATTCCTAAGGCAACAACCGCAGCACCACTAATTTCAACACCGAGGGGCCATGACTGAAGTTTGCCAGAACGATAATCAACGCTTACGCTCATCAGTTCTCTTGCAGCACCGAAAATAAGTATTACTCCAAGTATTGTTTTCCAGTTCATATTTAAAAAATTGTGATCATAAATCTCTATCAACGTCCGCTGACGAACTGATCAGGTCTCCTTCAGCTGGCACAGTAATAAGATATGGCAAAGCTGAAGATTAGATCAAAACTTCTTTAAGCCTCCGGAGTAAAACTAAAGACTGGATTTATTCAGTCAATGGAAACTATTTCCAATTGTGCTTATACACTGCCTTGTTTCAATAGTCACACATTTATTGCAATAATCGTATGCCGGAGGACCGGAAGCCGGAGAATAAACGGGTAAGTTCCGAATAAGTGAAAAACGCCTATGATCCGCGGTTTTTCTGTATTTCTACCCCAAAAAACTATATTTGCGGCCTAATTCACGGTATTTGTTCTTTGTCCGTCTTCTTTAACCTTTTATTAACCACGGATGAAAATACATTTGCCCATTACCGCATTCATTATGAAGAAAGTATTTCTGCTGGTCGCAGGTTTCGCCATGACGCTGGCCGCCTCGGCTCAAGACTCTACCGTTACCGTTAAGAGCAATCCATTCAAAAGGGCCGGTCGCGCCAACGATCACCTGATGGTGCAACTCGGCTATACCGGATGGGCCGGCCAACCCGACACCATCAATACCGGCGGCTTTTCCAAAAGCCTGAACATTTATTTCATGCTCGACCTGCCCTTCAAGTCCAACCCTAAACTGAGTGTGGGTATCGGCGCAGGCATCGGCTCCGACAATATCATTTTCCGTAAAACATATGTTGATATCAAAGGCTCTTCGCCCACCCTTGATTTCAAGGATCTGAACGATACCAACTATTTCAAAAAGACAAAACTCGCTACAACCTATCTCGAGGCTCCCCTCGAACTGCGTTTTGTATCCGATCCGAACAACAGCGACCGTAGCTTCAAAGCGGCTCTCGGCGTAAAAGTGGGTACCATGCTCAACGCACACACCCGCAACCGTACGCTCAAATCCCGCAGCGGCACCACGCTCAACGATTACACACTCAAAGAAGCCAGCAAGCGTTATTTCAATACTACCCGCATTGCCGCCACGGCGCGCATCGGTTGGGGACACTTCACGCTTTATGGTTCTTATCAGCTCACCAACCTGTTCAAAGACGGTGTTGCAGCTGAAATCCGCCCGTATTCCATCGGGATTACACTCAGCGGACTTTAACCGACCTGCCTTCCTTTAAATAATTTGCCCCGCCAGATGGCGGGGCTTTTTTTATAAGATACATTCCATCTGGATGTTGCATCGTTCGTAAGGCGAGGGATAACCGGTTATTTTCTGAAAACCAAGTTTCTCATATAACCGGATCGCCGGTGCTAAAACCGTATTACTTTCCAGGTAAACCTTCTCCGCACCATGCTGACGTGCCCAGCCCAGCGCTGCTTTGCCCAATAAATGACCCACTCCGCGGCCACGCGTGTCCGGCGATACCGCCATCTTCGCCAGCTCATATTTATACGGACCTTCTTTCATCGGGATCAATGCGCATACACCCAGGGCTTCACCTGTTTTATCGATGGCCACCAATATATGCCCGCCCGGATTTAAAATATACTCCTCCGGATGATGCAGGGCCTTCAGGTCGCTCGGCTCCAGTTTGAAATAAGTGCGGATCCATTCTTCGTTCAATTCGCGGAAGGCGTCGCGGTAAGCAGGCGTGTAATCAATCACCCGTACGTCGCGGCTTTCGCGCTCCTTGCGTGCTTCTTCCACGCGGCGCAACAGGCTTTTCTGGTCCAGCAGGTACTCCCATTCTTCCATCGCTTTCCAGAGATTATGATTGGCTTCGCTCAATAATTTCAGGCTCGCCTGTTCCACATCCTGGTACTGTTCTTTCACCTTTTCCCGCATTTCTTCCCCTTTGGCTGAAAGCGCCACACGGTTGCGGCGGCCATCGCTGTCATCTTTACGCCCTTCGATCAGCCCGGCCTTGCGCATTTCACTCACGATTTTACTCACCGACGGATGGCTGTGGCCAATCTCCGCGGCAATTTCTGTAATCGTCATGCCATCACGTTGCGAAAGCATATAAAAAACGGGGAACCATTTGGGCTGAAAATCAATTTCATAAAGGCGATAAACAGCGGCAGCCTGATCAGTTAATCTTTCGCTGAGACGCCGGAGCCGGCTGCCAATGGCCATTTTTCCTACGCGGCTATAAAATTCCATAGTTAATTACGTAATTAGTTACGCAAATATACAAAACCGGCTCATTTCCGGCGGCACCGTTTTAGTAACTATCTTTGACACAGCATATGATCGAGAAAAAGAACGTCATCGAGAAAGAAGAGAAGGCCGTGCTTGTAGGCATGGTGCAAAAGGACCAGACAGAGCCGCAATTGCAGGAATACCTGGATGAATTGGCTTTCCTGGCCGAAACCGCCGGAGCCAAAGCCGTTAAGCGTTTCACGCAGAAGTTGTCACACCCCGACAGCCGCACTTTCGTTGGTAAAGGTAAACTGGAAGAGATCCGTGAGTACATCACCGGAAAAGACATCAACCTGGTGATCTTTGACGATGAGCTTACCGGTGCGCAGATTAACAATATTGAAAAGGAGCTCAACGCCAAGACCATCGATCGCAGCGACCTGATCCTGGATATTTTCGCCCGAAGGGCAAAAACCGCCCAGGCCCGCGCCCAGGTGGAACTTGCCCAATACCAGTACATCCTGCCGCGCCTCCGCGGTATGTGGAAACACCTTGAACGCCTCGGTGGCGGTATCGGTACCAGAGGTCCGGGTGAAACCGAGATCGAAACGGACCGCCGTATCGTCCGCGATAAGATTTCATTGCTTCGCAAACGTTTAGCAGAAATAGATAAGCAGGCACAGACCCAACGCAAAGAGCGCGGCGAGTTTATCCGCGTGGCGCTGGTCGGTTATACCAACGTCGGTAAGTCTACCATCATGAACCTTTTGTCCAAACGTGATGTGTTTGCCGAAAACAAATTATTCGCCACACTCGATACAACTACCAGCAAGATCGTGCTGGATACCACACCATTCCTGCTGAGTGATACCGTTGGTTTTATCCGCAAACTTCCTCACCACCTGGTGGAGAGTTTCAAAAGCACACTCGATGAGGTGCGGGAAGCCGATATTTTATTGCATGTGGTAGATATCAGTCACGCCGCTTATGAAGATCAGTTGGGCGTAGTGAATAAAACCCTGCAGGAGCTGAAAGTGCACGACAAACCGGTGCTGACCATTTTCAATAAAATGGATCTCTACGAGGCGCGCACTTTCGACGAATGGCTGAGCGACGACACGCGCCGCGAAATTCTCGAAGACCTCCGCGAACGCTGGAACAGCGAAACCAACGGCAATGCCGTTTTCATTTCCGCTATTGAACGCCGCAATCTCGACGAACTACGCAATACTATTTTGACAAAAGTGAGAGAGCTGTACAGGATTCGTTATCCTTATAAGACCGACTTCTTTTATTAATTCAAAATTCAAAACGTGAATGGGGAATCGTCAATCGTGAATTTCTTTTTCACGCTAAACAACGGCTGTTTATTCACGATTGACGATTCACGATTGACGCGTCTCCGTGCACACTCCATTTTTGACTTTTTTGAATTTTCCTCACATGTGGCACAAAATCGCCGAACATCCCAACGAACTTGATTTCGCTACCAACCGCATTGCCGTGGTTAAAGTGAAAGGCAAAACTTTTTGCGTGGGCCGCCATGGCGAGGAGCTTTTTGCCTTTGCTTATAAATGCCCGCATGCCGGCGGCATCATGGCCGATGGTTATATCGATGCCATGGGACAGATTGTTTGCCCGCTGCACCGGTACAAATTCGATATGCGCACCGGACGCAACACCAGCGGCGAAGGATATTTTCTCAAACGCTGGAAAGTGGAATGGAGAGAAGATGGTGTTTTTGTGGAAATGGAACAAGCGAGTTGGTGGGGATGATGTATCTTTTAGGCGTAAAACGATTACGCTCTTTTGAACCAAAACCTTTTCCCTTGAGTCAATTCATTCATATCCCTACACTGCTTCGTTCGGGTGAACTCGAATTAATCGAGAATCTTATTTCCCGCGCAAATTTTGTTGATGGCAAGCTCACTGCCAGCATGGCCGCAAAAGAGGTAAAGAACAACCTGCAGCTCGATGCCGGAGAAACGACGATACTCGAACAAATCCGCAGCCTTATTCACCAGGCGCTTCAGCAAAGTCCGTTATTCCAGATCGCCGCATTGCCCGGAGAAATCTTTCCTCCGTTGATCAGCAAATATGGCCCGGGCCGCTATTATGGCTGGCATGTAGATAGTCCTGTTATGGGCAACCCGGCAATACGCACCGATCTTGCCATGACGATCTTTCTCAGCGATCCTTCAACTTATGAAGGTGGTGAACTCGTATTACAAACCGGAGGTGGCGTATTTAATTTCAAACCCGCCAAAGGCGACGCCGTTCTTTATCCCTGTCAGTTCCTGCATTGCGTGAATGAAGTAACCAGCGGCGAACGTGTGGCCGCCGTTACCTGGATCCAAAGCAATGTAAAATCACCGGAGCAACGGCAGATATTGTTTCAACTCAACCAGGTACATGCCATGCTGCATCAACGCGCACCGCAGGCACCCGAAACACAATTACTTCTTCAAACACACAGCAACCTGTTCCGCATGTGGGCGGACTTATAATCATGGATCAGCAAAGCAAGTTCGCGCTCCTCGACTGGATTCCTTATCGTCTCATGCAGGACAATGGCCAGGCCTTGTGCCGTTGGTTGTATGTTGGTGAAAAAGAATTTACTGAACCGTTTTTCGATAGCACCATCGGTATGTGTCAGCAGGCGTCACAGAATTCGCAATTGAAACGATCAGTCAGTGATGCTAATGCGCTGAAACAATGGAAAGACTATACGAACCCGGTAAAGCCGGGCGCTTTGATCTTTCATGTGTCGCGCTGCGGCTCTACATTGGTATCGCAATTACTGGCGTCGTCAAAAGAGAATATTGTGCTATCGGAAGTTCCGTTCTTCGATGAGTTGTTGATGGGGAAAAATGGCATTGATATCAATGTACCGGACACGGCTTTGTTGTCCGCGGCTATCGCATTTCATACGCACCAACGTCATCCGGAACAACAACGTTTTTTCATTAAGACGGACAGTTGGCATATGTTCTACTACAAAGAATACCGCGAGCTTTTTCCTGCCTTGCCACTGATACTATTGTACCGCGAACCGGCGGCCGTTATCCGTTCACAGAAAAAAAATCCGGGCATGCACGCCGTGCAGGGATTGTCACCTGCACGGTTATTTGACATCAACGATGAATCGGCAACCCGTGAAGAATATATGGGCGCAGTACTCGAACAATATTATCAGCGTTTTTTGGCGATTGCGCAGCAGGATAAGCATGCGGTACTCGTTAACTATGGCGAGGGCGTGCTCTCGATGATGGAAAAGATCAGCGTGGCTGCGGGAATAGCGCCCACTGAAGAACAGCGTGCCATCTGGCAGGAACGCTCACAATACCATGCAAAATATCCGGACGAATCTTTTAAGGGCGACAGCGAAATGGCTATTGATCCGGAAAAATTTTCTGCTGCTGTAAAGGCTTACGAAGCGCTGGAGGCCTGGCGTTTATCCAACAAAAACTGATAGAGTGCCTGCGCCGACTCTTCCAATGATTGTAAATGGGTGTCGAGAACCAGGTGTGCGGATTCCGGCGATTCGTACGGATCATTGATGCCGGTGAGATTGTGTAATTTATCCGGATGATCTTCCGGCAACAGCGCTCTGCGATATAAGCCTTTTGTATCGCGTTCCACTAAAGTAGGAATATCGCAGCGGATCCAGACGGTGAGTGCGTTGTACTTTTCTTCCAACTCTTTTCTTACACTGTCAAACGGATTGATGGCGGCGATGATGATAATCTTACCGGCTGCGTCGAGCCTGGCCGCTTCTGCGCCAAGGCGACGGATATTTTCCATCCGGTCTTCTTTTGAAAATCCGAGGTCCCGGCAAAGGGTCTGCCGGTAGGCATCACCATCGACGATCACTATTTCGTGACCGGGCTGCGCGATCTGGCGCAGTTGTTGAGCCAGAGAAGATTTACCGGCGCCGGACAATCCGGTGAACTGAATGATCATAGAAAAGTTTGGGACAAAATACATGATCGCAGGCGCCTGCGCAAATGCGGGAATATAATTTGTCTGAAATGAATTAAATTGTTCATCCCTAAAACCATTATTACTCCTATGCATCCCTTTTCATTAAAAGCCTACCTCACGCTTTTCGAAGAAATAATGATCGGCAGAACCGGCGACTATACCTGGATCATCGATCGCGATCCTGGTCAGGGAATTTTGCGTTCACTCCAGGAACTTTCAGGTAAGGAAGCTTCTACGCCGCTGCGCAAAGACGGTATCAGCATTGCCTCGCATGCCGGTCATGTTAATTGGGCGCTGGATTTTGCGTTGACATTTATGAATGGTGAAACGCCCACTGGTAAATGGCCCGATAGCTGGAAAACCAAAGACCTCGACGAAGAGGACTGGCTGAAACTACTGGAGCAGATCGAGGACCGCGCCGAAGCCTTCCGCGATAAAGTGAAAGAACGTGAAGATTGGTCTGACGTCCAGCTCGAGACCGGCGTGCTGGCCTTTGTCCCGCACATGGCCTATCACCTCGGAGCGATCAGGCAATTGCTGAAAGAATTACGGGAGAGAGAGGTTTAATCCAGGCTTAAACAATTTGACAATTTGATGATTTGAAAATTTGGGAATGGACAGCCATTAAAACGTATAGCGCGAGAGATACACATCTGACGGCGTGCGGCTGTATACCTGCCGTATTTCAACATTTCTACCCTTGTAGGTATAACGGGTGGTATCTGTTTCGCCATTGAGGTGATGAATAGCAGAAACCACGCGATAGGGAGATGAATTCTGATCGCTGTTACTTTTCCGGCAGGCGACAAAACAGGCCAGCAATAAAAAAACCAGGCAGAAGCGCATATTTATAGATTTAATGATCCGTAAAAATGCGATACCTGCCCGGTCTGTCAATCCACTGAAACAGTGATTTATGCCGTGGTTTCTTTTGCCAGGAAATCCGGCAGCATCTTACCAATGATTTCGTTCCAGCCACCCTGAAAACTTTCCGTAGCAAAATCCGGTCCTTTGGGAAATGTTTCAATCCCGTGATGGCTGAGTCTTATCCAGCTCTGATTATCCTTTTCTCCCAACTCAATGTTTACAATGGAGTAACCCGGATGTGCATCATAGCGCCAACTGAATTGTAATCTGTGCAGCGGAACGACATCCGTAATCTCGCAAATATGCATGTATTGTTCGCCCTTGTGGCCCGTGCCCGGAAAGCGAAAGCGGAACCCGATTTCGGGTTTAAAATCATCGAGGTTAAAAAACCATTGACGCAATTGCTCTTTGTCTGTCAATGCCTGCCACAGGCGCTCAACCGTTACGGGAATAGTGCGTTCGGTGACAACGGGTTGATTTTTTATAAGGGCTGGGAATTTTTCATAAGCAACAGCGGCATAACTCAATGCTGTAGCTGAGTGGTGATCTTCTTCACCCAATGTATGAACAGTCTCGCTGCCACTCAATCGTTTTTCCAGTTGATCGAGCAGATCATGGAAACCGGCAGGAGCTTTCACTGCAAAATCATCCGTGAGTTTGCTATACGTTAACACGAGGCGGGTGCTATTAGCAGATGCTTCAGAAAGTTTCCATTCGGCGAGTTCCTGTTCCCATGTCCAGGAGAATAGATGTGGTTCATCGATCTGTACGATCTCACCGTACGAAACGGAATGGTCTTTATCGGCAAAATGAAAACTGATCTTGCCGCCCGGGCGAAAATCCATTTCAATGTCGGTAAACCAGAAATGAAGTTGTGCAGGATCGGTGATCGCTTTCCATACCTGTTGGATAGGATGGGACAATAATCGTTCGAATACAACTTTGTATCCATCGGGCTGCCGGCTGAGTTGACCAAGATGTGCCATTTGAAAAAATTAAGATGAAGGTTTGAGGTTTTGTTCCTTGAGAAAAGATTCGAGTGCATCGAGTTTGGTTTCCCAGAACTTTCTGTACTGTTCTATCCAGGCGGATACCTGCTGAAGCTGGTGCAGGTTGGCCTGACAATATCTTTCGCGCCCTTCCTTGCGTACATGAATGAGCCCGCATTCGGTAAGGATCTTTATGTGTTTGGAAATAGCTGGTCTGCTGACAGGGAAATGGTCTGCCACGGCGTTAAGGTTCAACGACTGGCTGGCCAGCAGGCCAATGATGGCGCGGCGGGTAGGGTCTGCTATTGCCTGGAAAACATCTCGACGCATATAGAATATATTTGTAACCGATCGGTTACAAATATAAGTCAAAACTCAGAATTCAAAAGTCAAAAAGTGAGTAGCCGATTGCGTTGGGCCTTAACGCCTCTGCGTGAGGCTCTTATACGGTTGCGCCTTATTGACAATTGACAATTCCCAATTGACACGGCAGGAAAAACGCATCATTGTGTCGCTAATTTACTTAGTAATTAAAAGCTAAATAGTTTAGCTTTGTTTGGAAATATTGATGAGATGTCCGCCTTTAATGCCGAACATATTGCTGCACTCCGGCAGGAGTTATTGCGCTGGCAGGGTTACCGGCCGCTCACGGGCGCATGTGCAGAACCGGCGTTGGGTCCGTTGAACAGCGCATTTCCCAATGGCATATTTGCTACAGGAGCGGTGCATGAATTCATTGCGGCACGTGCAGAAGACATGGCTGCCACATCGGGATTTATTACTGGTCTGTTGCATACACTATTGAAAAAGGACAATCCGTCTTTATGGATAAGTGTTTCCAGAAATATATATCCTCCTGCATTGGCAGCATTTGGTATACCGGTTCATCAGATGCTGTTCGCAGATCTGCGACGGGAAAAAGATGTTTTATGGACATTGGAGGAAGCGTTGAAATGTACCCTGCTGAATGCAGTGGTGGCAGAAGTACGTCAACTCGATTTTACGGCGTCGCGGCGCTTACAATTAGCGGTTGAGACGAGTGGCGTTACGGCATTGATCATACGCCCGCAACCGCGTGTGCTTGACAGTACTTCTATTGCGCGCTGGCAGATACGATCGTTGCCCGGATTAATAGACGATGATCTGCCGGGCGTAGGATTTCCGCGCTGGAAAGTGGAATTGCTGCGCGTGCGTAATGGTAAGCCGGGAAGTTGGGAAATAACGTGGCGGGACGGACAGTTTGCGTTTAAGGAAGAAGCTGTTCCTGCGAAAAAAATTATACCGATGCGAAAAACAGGATAACCATGAGTACACGATATGTGGCGGTATGGTTGTGTTACCCGCAAACAGATTGGTATACGCGGCGGAATGCCGAACGGGCGAACAGGCCGGTGGTCATTCAATGCGTGGAACGTAACCGTCGCATCATCGGTGAAGCAAACTATAAAGGAGAGACAGCGGGTCTGCAAAAAGGCATGACCATAACGGATGCGCGTGCGTTGGTGCCGGACCTGGAGATCATCGAAGAAGAAAATGGATTACTGGAAAAAATAATTCAGGCATTGGGATTTGCCTGCATCCGGTTCACACCGGTTGTAGCTATGGACAAACCAGATGGGTTATCATTTGATGCCAGTGGCTGTGCACATCTCTGGGGCGGCGAACAACCTTACCTGGAAGCGATAGAAAAATGTCTACAACGCTGGGGTTATGCTGCGCGTGCGGCTATGGCGGATACGATTGGTGCGGCATGGGCCGCGGCCAGATATGCCGATGAAAAATGGATAGCGCCAGGCGAACAACTCAAAGCAATGCAGGCGTTGCCGCCGCAGGCGCTGCGACTGGAAGAAACGGTTATAGCAAAACTGTTGCAGCTCGGACTTCAACCGATCGGCCGGTTCATGGGTATGCCGCGGAGAGCGTTGCAACGTCGCTTTGGTCCCACCTTACTGGAGCGGCTCGATCAGGCTATGGGCTTTGCAATAGAACACCTGGAACCCTTGGTGCCGCCGGTGCCTTATGCAGAAAGATTGCCCTGTCTTGATCCGATCGTCAGCGCAACTGGTATCGAGATAGCGATAGAGCAACTATTGGACAGCTTATGCAAGCGTTTGGCAAAGGAGGGAAAAGGCGTACGTGAAGCGTTGTTGAAATGTTTCAGAGTAGATGGTCACGTGCAACAAATACAAATCAATACCACACGTCCTTCAATACAATCGGTGCATCTGCAAAAGCTGTTGGCGTTAAAAATAAATACGCTGCAGCCTGATCTTGGATTTGAATTATTTATACTTGAGGCCACGCGTGTGGATGATGCTGAACCTGAACAACAGCGGATATGGGATGGTGGCAGTTCGGATAAAACGGTACTCGCAGAATTACTGGACCGGATAGAAGGAAAGCTGGGAAAAGGCATGATACATCGTTATCAACCGGCTGCGCATTACTGGCCGGAAAGAGCATACAGGCGCATTGAACCGTTTGCCGAAAATAAAAACAATGAATGGCCGGTGCCTGTTCAGCGTCCGCGACCGGTTTGTCTTTTTCCCAGGCCAGTCTCTATTGAAGTAACGGCGCCTGTACCCGATTATCCGCCGATGTTGTTCAGGTATAAAGGAAAGCTGCATAAGGTAAAAAGAGCTGATGGTCCTGAGCGCATCGAACAGGAGTGGTGGCTGCAATCCGGCGATCACCGTGATTATTATACAGTGGAAGATGAAGAAGGAGTAAGATTCTGGATCTTCCGTGACGGGCATTATGACGCGAAGAGACAAAGGCATTGGTATTTGCATGGAATCTTCGCGTGAAGACGGTTATAAGTTTTAAGTAATAAGTTATAAGTAAACAGCCGTTCTAAGCCTTGGTTCGTGTATTCACGAACCAGGTAATAAACGTAGGAGCGGTCGCATAAATCTTAGTGCCTTTGCCTCTTAACGCCTATGCGTGAAAAAATTCACGATTCGCGGTTTGCATGCTTTTTTGAACTTTTGACTTTTTAATTTTGAATTGTTACAGCGAACTACAAACAACGTCTAACTTCTCCTTTCTCCGCGGAGCATCGCACCCCGAAGAAATGATCGCGCAGGCCGCGGCGTTAGGATACACAGCTATTGCCATAACAGACCGCAATACGCTGGCGGGCATTGTACGCGCACATGTGGAAGCAAAAAAGAAAGGCATAAAATTTATTCCCGCCGCAAGACTGGATTTGCGTGACGGCCCTTCTTTACTTGCCTATCCTACGAACAAATACGCTTATGCAAGACTCTGTGCCTTGCTCAGCAAAGGCAATCTGCGTACAGAAAAAGGGCAATGCGAATTGTATAAAAAAGATGTGTATGAACATGCGGAAGGCATGAAACTGATCGTGGTGCCTCCAGATCAACTCGATCACACGTTCAACTATGACACCTCTTTCGTTGCTGCACTCGAAGAATATCGATCAATATTGGGCAGGCAACTATATCTCGCGGCGGCAAGATATTACCAGGGAGATGACCTGAAGAAAATGCACAGGCTATGGCAATTGTCGCAGCAATACGATCTGCCACTGGTAGCGGTGAATGATGTGCACTATCATGAAGCGGATCGAAGAGAATTGCAGGATATTCTCACCTGTGTTCGTGAGAAATGTACGATCTATGATGCCGGGTTCCGGCTGCATGCAAATGCAGAACGCTATTTAAAACCGGTGGAGGAGATGCAGCGCTTGTACCGGCAATACCCGGATGCGATCGAACGTGCGAATGAAATTGCAGAGGCCTGCACATTCTCATTGAATGAATTAAAATACGAATACCCGGCAGAGATCACCGATGGACAGCCGGCATTGGAGCGTTTGATACAATTGACCTGGGAAGGAGCGAGACGTTTATTCGGAGCAAAAGTACCGGGTAAGATCGTAAAAAACATACAGCATGAAATGACGTTTGTGCGGGAGATGAACTATGCGCCCTATTTTCTTACGGTGGCCGATATCGTTCGTGAAGCGCGAAGTCGTGGCATTCTTTGCCAGGGACGCGGTTCTGCTGCTAACTCAACGATCTGTTATTGCCTCGGCATTACCTCCGTAGACCCGACAAAATTCGATCTGTTGTTTGAGCGGTTTATTTCCTCTGCTCGCAATGAACCGCCTGACATCGACGTAGACTTTGAGCACGAACGCCGCGAAGAAATGATTCAATATGTATATGATAAATATGGTCGCGACCGCGCAGCAATTGTGGCTACCGTCACGCAGCAACACCAGAAGGGTGCACTGCGTGATGTTGGGAAGGCCATGGGACTATCGCCTGATCTGCTGGCAAAACTTTCAGGGCTGGTGAAATCCTATTCGGATGAATGGTACGACGAAGAGCGCCTGAAAGCAACAGGATTAAGTTCGAAAGATCAGCATCTGAAAAAAGTACTGCAACTGACGCGTCAGATGATGGGCTTTCCGCGGCAACTGGGGCAACACACCGGAGGATTTGTAATCACGCAGGGAAAACTGACGGAATTGTGTCCATTGTTAAATGCGCGTATGGAAAACCGCATCAATATAGAATGGAACAAAGATGATATCGATGCATTGGGTTTTATGAAAGTGGATGTGCTGGCACTGGGCATGCTCACCTGTATCCGGAAAACATTCGACCTCCTGAAACAGCATTATGGAATCGATCATACGCTGGCAAGTATTCCGCAGGATGATCCGAAAGTATATGAAATGATCAGCCACGCCGATACAATCGGGGTGTTCCAGATCGAAAGCCGCGCGCAACAATCGATGTTGCCGCGGTTAAGGCCGAAATGTTTTTATGACCTGGTAATAGAAGTGGCCATTGTAAGACCGGGACCGATACAAGGAGACATGGTGCATCCATATCTGCGGAGACGGGATGGTTTGGAAAAAGTCGAATATCCTTCTGAAGATCTTAGAAAAATATTGAAAGATACTTTGGGTGTTCCGCTGTTCCAGGAGCAGGCGATGAAGATTGCTATTGTGGCCGCAGGATTTACGCCGGCAGAAGCCGATGAACTGCGCAGGAGTATGGCTACGTTCAAAGCGCATGGTAAAGTGAGTGCGTTTGAGCAGAAGCTGATCAGCGGCATGATGAAAAAGGGTTATAAAGAGGACTATGCTAAACGTGTATTCCGGCAACTGGAAGGATTTGGAAGTTATGGATTTCCGGAAAGTCATGCTGTGAGTTTTGCGCTGCTGGTATACATCTCTTCCTGGATCAAATGTTACTATCCCGATGTATTTGCGGCGGCCATTCTCAACAGTATGCCGATGGGATTTTATCAGCCGGCGCAACTGGTGATCGATGCAAGAAAACATGGCGTAACGGTAAGGGAAGTAGATGTGAACCACTCGTACTGGAACAACACACTCGAAGAGCAGGTGGGGGCATATAAAGTATTGCGATTAGGCTTCCGGCAGGTAAAGGGATTGCGGGAAGACGATATGGAAATGCTTACAACGCGGCGCGGAGAGGGATATCGTACGGTAGGGGCATTATGTGATGCGGGTGTGCCGGTGAATGCGTTGGAGCGGTTGGCCGAAGCCGATGCTTTCCGGTCGATGGGCATGGACCGGCGGGCCGCGATGTGGCAGGTGGCTGCGTTAACGGATCACCCGGAAAAACTATTTGCCGGCCAGGCATCGGAAACGGAGCAGGAGCCGGCAATCGCGCTGCCGCAGATCAGTGAATCGGAGCAGGTAGTGCGGGACTATGGCAGTATGGGCTTATCGATCAAGGCGCATCCGGTAAGTTTTGTGCGGGAAAAGCTGGAATTGTTGCGAATCCGGCCGGCGGCTGATCTGGAGCAGGTGAAGGACAAAGAAAAGGTAAAGGTGGCGGGACTGGTATTGGTGCGGCAGCGGCCGGGTACGGCCAGCGGAGTATGTTTTGTGACCCTGGAGGACGAAACGGGAGTGGTGAATGCGGTGGTCTTTGCCAACCTGTTTGAACGGGACCGGAAGGAAATTCTGCAGGCGAAATTGCTGATGATCGAGGGGCGTTTGCAAAGGGAGGGTGAGGTGGTGCACATCATAGCGGAGCGGTGTCATAATATTACCAGGTTGATGGCCGGTCTGGTCGGTGGCGGGCGGGAGGACTTGCCGGTGCTGACCCTGAGCCGCGCAGACGAGAATGATGGTGAATTGCCGGACTACCGGAAAGATGTGCGGCGGTTGAAAGCGGAGAAGGGTAGTCCGGATGTGCGGATACCGGAGGCGCGGAATTTTAAATAGGAATGGTGGAAAAAGTCTTAAAAAAAATGCGTTTCGCTGTGCTAAATGTTTGAAAATCCCTATTTTTGCTGCCCCGAAAGGGGAAATTCCTCCTTAGCTCAGTTGGTTAGAGCATCTGACTGTTAATCAGAGGGTCGCCCGTTCAAGTCGGGCAGGGGGAGCGAAACAGGACTTTTCAGCAAGTCTTAAAAAGTGTAAAAAGAGTCAAACCCACGTCAGCAGCCGCTTTCGTGGGTTTTTCTGCTCATCTGATACTCGTTAATTCCCGGCATTTTTATTTCAATTTTTCCAGGTTCAAACTTTACTTATTTTGAGGATGAACTTGAACGTGTAGTAAGAAAAACGAGGTTTTATGATACGAGTTCCGACGATCTCCGTCAAGCACAATTGGCGTAACGCCACAAACCGATTGGACCGCTACGGGGTCCATCTGCGGGTCTATTTATCCGGTGAACAGGCGCGTCATTACCCCATTGAAATTTCCTCCAAAATCTCAGTCCAGGAGTGGCTGGGAAAGGATAATCACTGGGTCAAAAATACCCATCCCTTCTTTTTTGAAATTAATTGCAAAATCGCCGAAACGGTCAATAAACTCAATGACCTAGTTAAGCGCCATTACACCCAGAATAAACCGGTTACCTTTTACAGGATCGAAAAGGAACTAATGCTCCGGGGGCGAACGGAATATATTCAATGACTATTTCCGTAACTACATTAAGCACCAACCTGTACCGGGCCTGCCTGCTACACCTGAACAACTTCCAGAAAAGAATTGCCTTTTCGGAGGTTGATGAGACCTTAATAGCCCGTTTCAAAAACTACCTATCAAATCTCAAAGGTCGAAATGGCAAAATGGACCCGGTCACTATTAAATACTACTGGGACAAATTGAAAAGGGTACTTTTTCATGCAGCCAAAAAGGACCATTTCCTGGACCTAACAGAACCGGTGCGGTATTTTGAAGAAGTCAAAGTCGGTACTGCTAAGAAAAAGGAAGGCCAACATCTGGAAGTTGAAGAGATTCTGAAACTAAAAATGCTCGCATTCACTGAAAATGAAAAATCCTTTGAATGCGACAGGGATTTGTTTCTCTTTCGGGTTTACACCGGCGTTTGCTATAATGAGTTACAGAAACTAAAGAAAGACCAATTATTCAATGATACTGAACAGGGGCACTATATCATCAGCGAACGGGATAAAAAACGATAATGCCACAATCATTCCGATATTTAAGTTTCCACAAGCGTCTACTTATTGAAAAGTACAGGGATAACAATCCTGACAATCCGCACATGTTTACGGTGCCCACATTTGTAGAAATCCAAAACTTTAATCGAAACCTAAAATCGCCAAAAGCGCTGGAATTATCCGCAAACCAAGTAACAAAACCGGCAGGCATACCAATGCTCAAATGTGGGTTCAGTATGGTGCTGATCGACCCGTATTGTCAAAAATGCTAAGTCATGAAAAAGAGCAAACAACAGAGCACTACTATCGAGTGGGGTTGCGTGAAGTTATTGAGGGAACTAGAGGAATTGATTTTGAAAATTATCCATCTAGAATATATCAATATGCAAATCATTCAAAGTGTCCAGAACAAAGTTTACAATATCAGAGGTGAAAGAGTAATGTTAGACTTTGATTTAGCAGAACTCTACGAAGTCGGTATCAAGGTTCTTAACCAGGCTGTAAAACGTCACATAAAGCGCTTTCCTGTATACTTTATGTTTCAATTGACTGAGTTAGAATGGAGTTCGATGAGGTCACAAATTGTGACCTCATCGCAAACGAAACGAAGGCTCAGCACCTTACCTTACGCTTTTACCGAGCAGGGTGTTACTATGTTAAGCGGGGTCTCAATAGCGACAAAGCCGTTAACATGAACATTGCCATCATGCGTGTTTTTGTTGAAATCAGAAAAATTTTACTTCAGAAAATGATCTAAAAGAAAAAATAAAGCAATTATTCATCGAATAGGAGAACATGATGTTTAACTTAACCGGACATATGATGCACTGGAAAATTTACTCGATGAAAAATCTGCTCCAAAGAAATGGGAAGAAAGGACGAGGATTGGGTTTACCCCAGAAAATCAATTAATGCCTGCATGGCACAGTCAAAGAGTCTGCGACTAATACTTTTAAAAGTAGGATTTTTCATATTTTCAGTAAAGGGACCAAGTACCCTGAATTCAAAATACAATGAACCAGAAAAGTAAAGTTTGGAAGAATATCCTATGGTGTGTAATACTCCCGATTTGCATCTTTGTACTTCTCAAAGGTGCAATTGATAAGTTAATAAACACCCTACTTGTTCAACCAGTACTCTCCTATATTTCGACACCAAGTATTTATTATGATATCGCAATACTTACAATTACTTTAGTATTCACTATTCCATTCGCAATTAAAAATGCCAATAGGGTTAAGCTACCAAGCAAATGGATATGTCTCACCTTAACTTGGACAATTATTTATACCAGCTATAGGATTCTTAGTACTGCTTTTTACTTTACGCCAGTAAGTTTCATTCATGAGATTAAACTGATGGACCTATTTTCATATTCTCCCATACTGACTTTAATATTAGGATATTTATTCCGACAAAAAGTAAAGCCATCAATAAAGGCTTCTCAGATTGGTTTTATTGTTGACGAGCCTACCATAATAGAAAAAAATGATCTACTAGATCGTTCCAGGTTTATCCAAAAAATCGCAGAAACAATAAAATCTACAACGTCAAAGAATGGATCATTTCCGATAGCCTTAGTAGCTAGTTGGGGGGCTGGCAAAACCACTGCTTTAAATTCACTAAAACTAAAATTTAACGCCCCAGACTATATCTTGCTGGATTTCAATGTCTGGAAATGCGGTGGAACAAGTCAAATAATTGAAACTTTATTTAGTTTATTGAAGGAGCAATTAAAACAATTCAGTTTTACCATTAATAACAATTTAGCGGAATATGCCGGCAATCTTCTTAAGGGAGTAAGTGGCGATCAGGTCAATAGTGTACGAAATTTCACTGAACTATTAATTAAAGAGAGAAGCATTGTAAGTCAGTACGATAACATAAATAAAGAAATATTAAATATTGATAAGAAAATAATTATTTTTATTGACGATTTAGACAGACTTGACAAAAGAGAAATTTATGAGGTAATTCGGTTAATTAGAAACACTGCCAACTTCTCCAACACTTTCTTTATAGTAGCATATGATCGCAATTATGTACTCAATGCTATACAGGAAATCAATCCATATAACACTCATTCTTTCCTGGAAAAAATATTTCAACTTGAGTTTACGCTTCCTCCTATTTCAGAAAAGATTATTCAATCGGAAGTTAGTAAGCGAATTATGCCGTTGCTTACAAAAAATGGAAAAGAAGGTTACCAATATCTATCGGAAAAGGGTTTTCAGTTTATCGAATACGGTGACTCCGATTTAACTACTCTATTTGTACGCAATATGCGAGATGTGGTTCGCTTTGTAAATTCGTTTATGTTGAATTACGAATTTGTGAAAGACGAAATATATTTCCCGGACTTTTATAATCTTGAATTAATTAGATTTAAGCACCCCGAGCTCTTTTTAACAATTTATAGGAACAGAGATGTATTATTAACAACCGACGATGAAGACAGAAACGTAACTGAATATAGACCTTACTATTCTCTTAAATGCAAATTAGATAAAAACAACAAAAGAACCGGAGATCCGGTCTTAGCAGATTTTATAGAAAAACGACAGGACGAATACAAACTAAATCCTTCTGAAACTCGTACAATTTACCAGGCATTTTGGAGTATATTCCCTCCGGGCAATACATTTCTTAGTACAAGAGTCAAGGGTATCGATGGCCACCTATCTGTCTTGCGCCCTTCCATGATAGATAGGTACTTTATCTTGGGAATTACTGGAAGATTGTCAAATATTGAATTTAGCAAAATGAGGAATTCATCAACAGAAGAGTTTCTTTCAAAATTGACCAGCTTAGGCAAAAATGAAGACATTTTAGTAGATATCTTGGAAAGATTTGAAGCGATAAAAGAATTTGACAACACAGAAGATTTTGAAAAAATTATAAAGGGTATATTCCATTTTGCAAATCTTCCACATCCAAACAAAGACGAAAACAGCAGATTTGAACAAATTCGTTACAACGGAAAAGCTCTAGCGACAGTATTAGGGAAGCAAAGTCGCATACAATTATACGACGGCAGTTTAACTAAGTATAGAAACTTTTTGTTACAAATTTTGAAGACAAACAACAAGACTTATACTTATACAAACGATTTTGTTAGCTCAATACTGCATGACAATCACTATTTAATGGTCGATATTATTGAAGATAGTGAACTCGAGAATTTATTGCTTGAAAACTTTAAAAATGCTCTTGCGCATTCTACAGACTTTAATAAGGAATTGTGGTGGCATTTTATGCGATGTGAAATTAGAAAAACAACCCCGTTACAAGGTAATGTGCATAGTATAGGTTATTCCAAGAACAATGAAGCCAT
This sequence comes from uncultured Sphingobacteriales bacterium, assembly GCA_937888905.1. Classification (GTDB taxonomy): domain Bacteria; phylum Bacteroidota; class Bacteroidia; order Chitinophagales; family Chitinophagaceae; genus Terrimonas. The sequence goes on along the minus strand of CALATA010000022.1, from coordinate 103,758 downwards.
TGCTTTGATCAGAGCATTTATACTAGAACACGACCTAGATGGATTTCTACTATTCTCAATACGCCAGACGCCATTCGACAAAAGCTTTACACTTGAAAATACTATTCCAACAGTATTTGGTTCAATTGAATCTTTTATTAATATCCTCATAGGTTACGATGAAGAATCGAAATACAAAGATGAGTTTCTTAGATTCTATCATTTATTGACTGAAAATAAAGAAAATGGTGTGCCAATAAATTTCTTTGAAGTAATCCCAGTTGAAAAGAGAATTAGTCATCAAGAAGATTAACCGCTCATTATAAATGCCAATATGTTACAATGAAAACGTTACAAATGTTGCTTTTACTTTTTTTATCGAACTGACAGTTAGTGGTGAAACTATATATATCCTTTATTAAGAACTAATAGGGAGGAATGAAATGTAGAAGTTAAGAGTTGATCTGAGAATTGGGATTAAATTTAAGTAACCACACTTAATATAACAACCCCAAAATGTCAGATCATGAACTCTGAAACTGAGTTAATCAAATCTCGAGTTGGGCTGCTCAATTTAGCCGAACAATTGAACAATGTAACGCGTGCCTGCAAGCTGATGGGAACAAGCCGGGATAGCTTCTATCGAATCAAAGAGCTCTATCACACAGGCGGTGAAGAAGCGTTACGGGAGATCAGCCGTCGTAAACCTATTCCAAAAAACAGGGTGGAACCAGAGGTAGAAGAAGCTGTTGTGAAGATGGCTTTTGACTACCCGGCCTATGGCCAATCCCGCGCTTGTAATGAGCTGCGAAAGAAAGGCATCTTCATTTCTGCTGCTGGTGTTCGCTGTGTTTGGCAGCGCCACGATCTGGAAATCTTTGAGAAGAGCTTGAAAGCGCTGGAAGAGCGGGTGGCAAAGGATGGCCTGATCCTGACCGAAGCTCAGGTTATCGCGATGGAACGGAAGCGGGAAAAACAGGAAGCCCATGGCGAAATTGAAACAGTACATCTCGGTTACCTGGTTGCCCAGGACACCTATTGCGTAGGCACTATTAAAGGCGTGGGGCGTATTTACCAGCAAACAGTTATCGATACCTACAGCCGCGTTGCCTTTGCAAAACTCTATACCAGCAAGCATGCTATCACTTCGGCCGATGTACTCAATGACCGGGTACTTCCATTCTTTGAACAGCAGGAAATACCTGTTTTAAGAATGCTGACCGATCGGGAACCGAGTTCAATGGCAGGCCGGAAAACCATGAGTATGAGCTATATCTGCAACTTGAAAATATCGACCAAAGTGCGTCATCCGCAAAGCAATGGGATCTGCGAGCGATTACACCGCACGATGCAAGATGAGTTTTACGCTGTTACTTTCCGCAAAAAGCTTTATCAAGACCTCGAAGCCCTTCAAGCTGACCTCGATGACTGGCTGCAGCATTAGAATCACGAACGTCCTCACAGCGGACGGTATTGTTTTGGTAAAACACCAATGGAAACTTTTGTCGAATCACTTAACTTGGCAAAACAAAAGCAGCTTGATCAAACCTCAACAGCTGCCTAAATTTTAATCCAACCCTTTTGAAAATTAAAAATAAATAATCCTAATCTGTCAGATCAACTAGTAGCTATTACAAATGAAAACAAGTATTGTTGAAAGTTGAGTTTTACAAACTACCGATTCAATTATTTATATAAATGATTATTTATTCTAACTTCCTTCTTATAACCATATTATTTGTCTTAGCAAAATCAAAAACCTTAGTCCTTTTAAGATCTCTTGTCGCATCTTGGAAGTCCTTATCTGAGTTCTGAAATGATGCAAAAATGATTATCTGATTCTTCGACATTCCTTCAAGCTCATTCAAAAATGAGCGAAAGTTAACCGTAGATGCTGATTGTTGTTGAGGCTCATCAAATACAAGTACTCCGAAATGGTTTCCCCCATTTTCGAGGGAGGATTGACACAAAGCAGTATAATATGCCCACTGGGACCTAATAAAATCGCTCGCAGATGACTCAAAGCGTATATCTACATATTTAGAGGCGCTATTTTCTAACTTAACCTCATATCCAGGTAAATAATTGTCAGGCGAAATTCTAATTAGCTGGACTGGCCGAGTCGAGTAACCAAAATTGAAAAGTAATTTCTTATATATGTTTTCAAATGAAAGGAGTTTATTACTATCAGATTGTGATAAATATTCTTTTGGAAGTTTAGACTGCCTGCCTTTAACTACTTCAAATTTATTACTAATTAAATATAATTGCTGAATTGCTTCCTCAAACTCAATTCTAGTTTTATATAAGAAGCTAACCTCCCTCTCTAAGATAACTTTTCTCTCAATAAGTTCCTGTGAGGGTAAGCGATCATCGGCAATCAAATCACGCCTCAATGATCTAATTTTTCTTCGTCCCTCAGCTATAGCATCTTCAATTGAATTTATCTTAGATACTTTTTCATTGTATTCCTCTTGTAAATTATTCAGAAAGGCCAAAATCATCTTCCGTTGTGCTTCAAGATATTCGAGGTTTTCATCAATTCTCATTGGAATCGCGTGAACATGTTCAGAGAGCAAGGAGTCCTCAATCACCTGATTACATGCTGGACAATATCCTTTACTTATTTTTAGGTTGGCATCTAACCCTAATTTCTCTAACTTCTCTGCATTCTTGTTTTTCTTAATGTCCTCGTCAACGCTTTTCAGCTGAGCAGAATATTGTCGATATGTCTCACGATCTTGAGCAGCATCTGAATTTACACTTTCATATAATACCTCATACTTTTCCACCAACTCTTTGCTAGAGTTCAGGCTATTTTGCAGCTTGTTCAAATTAATGTTTAGGGGAGTATTGATATCGTTTTGTAGTTCAGATAACTCCTGTGATCGCTCCTTAATTAACTCCTCCAGCAAAAAGTGTCGATCTCCACGAAAAAGTCTAAAATACGGCTTAACTGCTTTTGACAATATTTCCGGTTGATCTGGAATTCCTACGACATCACCGCCACCTTTATTAGCAATCGCTTTAATTTTGTCAACCTGAAGTTTCCACTCCTCGGTTACCTCTCTTAAATTATTTAAAATCTCTTGACGATTTGCTGCTATACCGAAGACCTCGAATCCAAGAATATACTCAAAAACCTTTCCAGCAGAATCTCTAATTCCGTAAAATGGCATATTATTGAAATAATCAGACCAACCTGCTTTTTGCTCGATAAAATGTGCAGCAGCAATTAACGGGAAATATAACTTCACTCTTTTCCCATCCTGATTTATTACTTCTGGAAGTTTGACCTGTAAGAACTCTTCTAAAAAAGCATGAAAACCTAGTTCTTCGTTTGAAGCTGCTCCAGCATCATGAACATACATCCCTTTTCTTTCGTAATCACCATTAGGGTTAGAGATAGCAGGCCCTAAAATAACCTCAACTGCTTGAGTCTTTACTTTATCGTTTCGACCAAACCTTCGAGTCGTAATTGTTGATTCTCCATTTGAAAATTCTAAAAAAATGTCTGATTGCAAAACAGTATATTCAATTTCCTCTTTATCCGGGCCGACAATTTCTTTAACAGTCGATTTAAAAACTGATTGAAGTGCCTTATCATTTCTTCCTCCTAGTAGTTCTTCAAAACCTAAACCAAACAACAACGCTCCGAAAATTGAACTCTTTCCCGATGTATTGTTAGCTCTAACAATATTTAATCCTCTTTGGAAAGCTATTTGTCCTTCAAAAATTCCAGATTCGGAATTTATAATTGCTTTTATTGCATTTATATGGAGCATGCTATTCATTTGCTTTTTTTGTAAGCGTGTTAATTAAAGCTTCTGTCACTCCTCTTTTCCCTATCTCTTTAAGCAATAAAATTTCATCTTCGAAAAGACCTGATGTCGATAAAATAGATTTACTTAATTTTTTACCCAATTCTGTTAAAACATACATTCTGCCATCAACATTCCACAATCCTTCGGCCACACCTAGAGCAAGCGCCTTGTTAAGAGCAGGTTCCACACCCCAAGTAAAAACAGGAACTTCTTCCAGATTAGCTAAAGTAGATCGAATAAATTGTCTGCTTTTCTCTGAGCGCACAGCCCATATTAAAAAATGTAATCTGTTTAACGAAGATTTTGCTCCCGTACTTGCCAAATCTAATATTATGCATACAGTTGAAATTTTGTAAAGTGGTCGGTAGTCAGGACTGAGAGGCATTTTTCGGCGCCGAAACATGCCTCGCATAGATATATTATTGACCATTATTTACATTTGTTGATTCGAAATATAATGAACAGTTCAACAACCAATAAGAAACAGCGTAATTCTTAAGTCTGGTCACACTTGACATTTCAAGAAAACGGAATGCATCTATAATTTTGCCCTCTATATCAATTGTAATCCTATCAACAAAATCTTGAGGAGCATCGTTATTTAACAAGCACTTTTCTTTCAATTCCTCTTCCAGACTTGACAACAATTCAGTAAATCTCTGATGATTTTCAGGATGCATGTCCTGCCATGTACGTAACATGGACTCACCATTTAAGAATTTTTTTACAGTTTCATTTGTCAATTCATTTACTTTTTGAGGATCTGGATTAGGCAGTCTAGTGGATAATCTAATCTCATTTTTTGTAATGGCATTGTTAACCAGATCAATTTTGGTATCCTTCCACGCAACAACATTACTCTGTTCATCCGTGCCTTTTTCTGGTGTGAGAGAAAATTTTTGATTTCCATCATTTAAATATGCTCCAATTTCTTTATTGTAATGATCTCCTTCATGAATAATAACATCAAAGTCAGAGTCTAGGGTAGATAAATTCAATGCTCGAATCTCATCACGCTTCGAATTACAATGCGTAATTAACTTATTATGCCCCATTTTAGGGGTTACGAAAATCCACTTCTTTATTTTAATCCCTCCTAATATTTTTATGAGTTCCTGTTCGTAAATAGATATTTTTTTTAGATCTTCTGTAATCTTGTCGCGTTGCTTTTCATATAAACGATCATCATTTATGTGTGTATCCGGACAATAGCATTGAAAAACTAATCCATCTCTTGTAAAACCTTCTATTCCAAAATCTCCTGGTGATGGTTTGATCCTGTGATAATCGACGTCTTTGTAACGGTTCTTAAAAACCACTTGCATCATGGTTTCCCAACTATTACCATTAAAAGAGCTATAGGTGGTTACGTACATTATAAATTAGATTTGGCTGTCATATTAGCCAAATTTAATAATACTTTCTCACCAGTCATAGCGGGTTAAGCACGGATCATTGATTGAGCCAATACCGCTAAACAATTTAGTATTATAATAATAATAAGTTGCCCCAATTTTCCCAACCCCCACGCTGCTGACCCTTCCCCTTGTCAGCAGTTTTCCGGGCTTTAAAAAGACAGCTTTTGCTGCCTTACTATCAACCTGCCGTTAATAATTTCGTCTCTTTCTTTTCCAACTCTTTAGTCTTTCCCTGCACCTTCACATGTCTATCACTGACTTTTTGTTCTTGCTCCTTCTTGATACAGCTAACATTCCCGCCCATGTCTTGGTTTTTTCCAACATATTCTAATGCTGTACGTAAGATACTAAAATTGCTATTAAACAATTCGGGGTGGGACCTCTGCTACCTTAAGCGTCCGGACATTCATTGATCTAGGCTCCGGTAAAGTTGAAATCCGGAAAGTCCTGTTCGCCCGGAAATCAAAGCCGCGTATTAATTTAACTCTTGGTCAAACAAGCTCTGTTACGAACTATTATCTGCCACATCCAGTTTACAGATACTAAAGTATAATGGAGAATATAGCTTCAACAGCTTGTCGATGCAATATTTTTGCCATAGCTGAATATAAAGTGAAGAGTGTGCGAGACGGTTTTATTTAAGGCCAATTGGCGTTCTAATTTTCGAAAACGATAGATATACATCTCGCATCAATTAAACGATTGCCTGAACTCCAAAGGGGATAATTTGGTTTTCGTTTTGAACAGCTTACTAAATGATTGCGAGTGCTCGAAGCCCAACTCGTAAGCAATTTCACTGACCGATAAATGAGTGGTAGATAATTTTTCTTTGGCTTTTTCTATCAGTTTTTCATGTATATGTTGCTGTGTGCTTTGCCCGGTAAGCACTTTCAATAGACCACTTAAATACTTGGGCGATACGTTTAAGGTTTCTGCAATATATTGTACCGTAGGCACACCTTTTGAAATCAGTTCTTCATTGTCAAAATAGCGGGCAAGCAAATCCTCCAGTCTTTCCAAAATCTGGTGATTGGCTTTTTCTCTTACAATAAATTGGCGGTGATAGAACCTTTCAGAATAATTGAGTAAGGCTTCAATATGCGAGACAATGATCTGCTTGCTAAATTGATCAATATTGGAATGATACTCCTGCCGGATGTTATCAATAATCCCATTCAATGTTTTTTCTTCCTTATTTGAAAGAAACAGTGCTTCATTTACCGAGTAATCAAAAAACTCGTATCCCTTAATGTTCCTGGCCAATGAGGTATTCCAAAAGAAATCCGGGTGGATAAGCAACATCCACCCGGAACGTTCTTTGGTAGTATGATTGCCTAACTGGATTTTAAAAACCTGGTTAGGCGCAATGAAAAACATAACTCCTTCATTAAAATCAAAAGCATACTCCTGTTGCCCATACTTCATTATTCCTTCAATGCCCCGTTTAACCGAAACCTGGTAGAAGTCAAAGATCCAGTTTACTTCGTTGGTGTCTGGAGGGCGTTTTATGGAAGCATAGTCTACAATGCTGATCAGCGGATGATCGGGCTTGGGCAACCCTCTCAATTGGTGAAATTCGCTGATGGTTTTTATTCGTACCGTTCGATTTTGCTCCATATAACCACTTTATAGCAGTCGAATTTGCTCATTCACGTATACAGGTTCTTAGCGATACCATCTAATGTTTAATTATCAGGCCATCCGCTGCAAATTCCTGTTATGTAAATATATTTTATGCAATGCGTTTACGCTAAAAATAGTTTTGTTGCATGTCTTCCAACAATCCTATGTGTTTCGGCCGCCAGCCCAGCAGCTCTTGTGTTTTTAAGCTGGTTGCCGGATTGTCAAACACGATAAAGCGACTCATCCATTCAAAATGTGCGGCGGTTTCCTCTTCTGATAAAGATGCTGTAGGTAGGTTGAGATTTTCACCGATCAATTCGGCCACTCTTTTAATTTCAATGTCCGTATCACCCACGGCATTATATAAAGCACCTTTTGCTGCCTTTTCTGCGGCCAAACGAAATAATGTTGCAGCATCTAAGCGGTGTACGGCAGACCAACGATTCGTCCCATTTCCGGGATAGGCCGAAACACCATGTCTACGAGCCTGTGAAATGATAAACGGCACAAACCCATGATCTCCTTTGTCGTGTACAGATGGTGATAAACGAACTGCCGAGGCATGTACGCCTTTTTCCGCTAATGCTAAAGCTGCTGCCTCCGAAAAACGAATGGAATATTTTGCTACGCTTTCTTCCGTTACAAATCCATCGTGAAGGGGCAAACCTAAAATACCGGCCGATACCACTATGGGCTTATCTGTACCGACTAAAGCCTCGCCCATAGTATCAATAGCAGTCTTATCTATTGCCGCCGCATTTTCATACCGGGAAAAGTCGTGAATAAAACCTGTGTGTATAACACCATCAGCGTTTAACGCGCCTTGTTTTAACACTTCCAGATCAGTAAGGTCGCCGATCAAAACATCTGCTCCGCTCTCGCGGATTTTTTTTGCCGATTCGTCTGAGCGGGCTAAACCAACTACCTGGTGTCCTGCACCGACCAACTCCCTGGTTACCGCAGAACCGATGAAGCCCGAAGCTCCTGTTACAAATATTTTCATTTTAATGTGTTTTTGTTGGAACGAAGTTCCGCATCATTGAAAAAACAGTTGTAGCCAAAGTTCAGGTTGTTGTAGGCAAAAAGAAACGATGAAATGGGGTACTGGCCCGTACGAGTAACAGCTAACGTACGGGTTTTGTGGCCTGCGGATTTCTTTTTCCTTAGCCGGGTTCGGGAAATAAAGTCAGATAGAATTAATAGTGATTAGCACTTATTCTTCCGCTGCCATAGCACAAAGCCTCTTGCGCGCGCTGCATTGTTGTAAATCTGTGAACCTGCGTCTTCTTTTGCTGCCTGGCCGTCGTTCCTGTAACAAAACACCCTTCTCAACCGTATGTATTGTATGATTACTGCCCTGAAAGCCAGCCTTTTTTGCGTGTTTATATTATGCAGCCAGCATTTAAAGGCTCAGGATTGCGACTGCCTGGCAAATTTTGATACGATGGTCAACCGGGTGACAGCGAGTTATGCTGGCTTTCCCGATAAAGTAAAAAAGGAGACCCGGAAAGATTTCAATGCATTTACCAAACGATTACGCCAGAAAGCACAGACCTCAAATATCACAGATTCCTGCTATCTGCTATTACGGACCTGGACAAATTATTTTAAGGATCGCCATTTACGCGTTCAACTGGATTGGCGATACCGGGAGAAAAATCCTGACGCTGTAAAAAGATTAAATGCCCTGCTTAGTAAGCCCGCCGTTTCTCCGCCACCAGATGAAGTATTGTCCACTACCAGCAGCATCACAAAGTTGGGTCCCTCTACTTTGCTGATACGCCTACCTTCATTTGAATGGAACCAAAAAGGCATAATTGACAGCTTGCTCAAAGGAAACGAAACATGGTTGAGTGAAACATCGAACTGGATCATCGATATCAGGGGGAATAGCGGAGGTACTGACTACGCTTTCAGCAATCTCCTGCCTTTTATTTATACAACACCGGTTAAAACATACCCGGATGAATTCAGATCTTCAAAAAGCAATATTGAAATTCTCGAAGAAAGTTTAAAAGATGAAGACCTTTCAGCTACTGCAAAAGAATTTACCCTGCGCCTGATCGGTCTGATGAAGGCCAACCCTTCCGGATATGTAAATCCTTATGGCAAGAAGTATTTCGAAAGCAAGCTTGATTCTGTCTACGCATATCCCAATCATATTGCCATATTAATAGATCGTAATAGTGCAAGCTCGGCAGAATCTTTTTTATTGACCGCCATGCAGAGCAAAAAAGTAACCGTTTACGGAGAAAATTCTGCGGGTATTCTCGATTATGATAATGCCCATTTTTTCGATATTCCTGATGATAACTTTAACCTCGTCATACCCATTGCCCGCTCTACAAGATTGCCGGACCATCCTATCGATAATATCGGTATTACACCAACTGTAAAGATCGATCCACAAAGAAAGGATAAGATCAGGTTTATCCAGGAACAGTTGGAACAAGCAGGTGGCCGATGACCACCCTTTAACAGCATTGGCATTCAGCGTTATTATGATTAAGAGCATGATATATTACCTGGTATTGCGTTAACGGAATTAGTTCAATAACTCTTCATCGGGGCAAAGCTGCATTAATGTTTGCAGCTTTTTTCATGGCTGGCTGCCAGTGAATTCCGCGACTTGTCATTTCAATACCACATGCTAAGTTTAGTATAGTCATAAAATGTTTTTACGACGCCCTGCTATTGCAATTGCCAATGCAAGTTTCTATCTTCAGGATATTAATAAACCAAACCTGATTTTATGAAAAAACTTTTAACCGTTTTCTTATTAACGGCCATCATTACATTAAAGAGTACCAATGCTTCCGCTCAGACTTTCGAACAGGGTTTTATCGCGGGCTATGAGTTTGCAACGGAAAAGCTTAAGATGGCAGCCGATGCACATCCTGAATGGGGACTGATAATGGTCCAGGTTTCCAGGGATTATTTCGGCGGATCGATCATTACCTTCAAAGACGCCAATGATGATTACCAAAAATGCATGCTGGCCGCCAGCTCGGTTAATACCGATTATGGCGGATACGTTCTTTCAATGAAAGATGTCAACGATGGCTGGAATGGCTACTATTGGGGATTTCAGCAAGCCTGCGCAGATTTTGTGATAGGAATTTAGCAGCCTGACTGCAGTACTATTGAATCAATAAGACAAAGGCAAACAGGTTACCCCGTTTGCCTTTGTTGATTTTTTATCTCATCACCCACGTCATACAGAACACAATTATTAGAATCCACGAACACACATCACCCCACATATTTAACGCACCATTTATACAGTTCGTTAATAATCGGCTCTAACTTTTCTCCTTTTGCCGCTAAGGTGTATTCAACGGTTTGTGTACAGCGGCGCTTCCGCAATTATTTAAACGATGGGGAGTATAGGTAAAGTCGCTGTAAACCCGCTAGAAGAACATCCTCTCTTATTCAAAAAAATCTTTACATTCAAGGTCGCAACCTGCTCAGCCAAGTACATCACCTATAGAGCAATAACATTTCGCTCTATTGACAAATCAGAAACCCGTGTCAGCACTCCTTCATGTGCCAGTAGATCGATTGCCTTGCAAACATGGAGGTAGTTGTTATCAAAATAGGCCGCCAAATCTTTAAATCGCTCTGTGGTCGCCATAAAGTTGTAAAAGAAGTGACAGTCAAGATATCCGAACTCCGGCCTGGTAACGACTATTATTTCTACCACCTGCCCTGTTGCTTTGCTTTCAAACCGGCATTCGGCTCCATGTAGAAAATAACTCCATTCTTCGTTTAGCAGCCCTCGCTGCTTGTGACTTTTATGATATTTTAAGTCATGTAATCCATCTAAAGTTTGTAAATCGATGTCAAAGGTTTTTGCCATAAGCCTCATCAGATGATTGGCGTCCTCCCTGAAGGATCTGGCACATTCGAATAATTCCAGTTTTTTATGAAGTATCTTTTCGTTTGCCACGGAGGCGGAAATAATGACGGTTTTATTCCATGCTCTGTTATAAACGGAGTGAAATGGAAGTGAATAGACGAGATCTGATATATACCCTTCGGGTAACAAGCTATAGCTAAACGTCACCACTTGATGCGACTGCAGAAGCCGTTGCAGGTCTTCAATTGTTGGAAGATGTCTTTCTGTCTTTATGGCAAATGCATCTGGCATTTATGAAATCAGTTTTAGATTAAATTTTTGTTTATCCGAGATGACAGTAGCTTCCGAAACTATAGTTTCAACCTATTCCAATATCACACTCCTTAACCGCTCCTCATGTTCATCGGCCCACTGGCCCAGTGCGGCAATCACGGGGATTAAAGTCTTTCCAAATTCGGTAAGACTGTACTCCACTTTTGGTGGTACCACGGGATAAATCTTTTTCGTGATCAGTCCGTGCTTTTCCAATTCATTCAATTGGATATTCAAAACCCTGCGTGAAGCATCGGGAATTTTGCGTTGCAGTTCACTTGGGCGTTTATGATTTTCATTGATAAACCACAATAAACGCACTTTCCATTTGCCATACAGTACTTCACCTATCAGGTCAAGCCCGCAATTCAGATTCGGAATTGTCTTTCTTTCATACATATTGCAAAGCTATAGCTATGTACCAATTAGTGCAATAGGGGAATAATTTATCCCTATATGAATCGTAATGCCGTACTTGTCCAAACTGTTTTTACCAGCCAATTTTGCCCTAAAGAAAAAACAAAATAATGGAACAGTTTAATTTCAACAACGAGTTATCGGGAAAGATCGCACTGGTAACGGGAGGTACAAAAGGAGCCGGGAGAGCCATTGCGGAAAGGCTTTTACAAGCGGGCGCAACAGTGATCATTACCGCCAGGAACGCACCGGAAAAGGAAAATGACCAGTTGCATTTCATTCCTGCCGACCTGAGTAAGACTGAAGGCACACAAAAAGTAGTCAACGAAGTGTTATCCACTTACGGAAGACTGGATATTCTCGTAAACAACCTTGGCTCTTCGGTAACACCCGCCGGCGGCTTCGCCGTACTGTCCGATGATGACTGGGAGTCTACATTACAGGCTAATCTGCTCGCCCCTGTCCGCCTGGACAGAGGATTTTTGCCACAGATGATCGACCGGAGAAGCGGTGTTATTATTCACATCGCCTCCATCCAGGGCAAGCTACCATTGTTCGAATCTACCTTGCCCTATGCAGCCGCAAAAGCCGGACTAATCAATTACAGCAAGAGTTTATCGAATGAAGTTACGCCCAAAGGCGTACGTGTACTGACTGTTTCCCCAGGATGGATTAATACAACAGCATCGAAAGCCTGGTTGGGCGAGATCGCGAGAAATGCCAATAGTACCGTAGAAGAAGCCCAGCAAAGTGTCATGGATGCACTGGGCGGCATACCTTATGGCAGACCAGCGCAACCAGAAGAAGTTGCAGAATTGGTCGGTTTTCTTGTTTCCCCACGAGCCAATTATTTAACAGGGACAAATTTTGTAATCGACGGCGGCACCGTACCCACTATTTAATAACCTCAAAATTTAAAAACAATGAACTTACCGAAAGTAGTGTCAGATCTGGTAAAGACACAAAACAATTTTGATAGCATTGCTTACGCAAATTGTTTTTCCGAAACAGCCATAGTGCATGATGAAGGCAAAACACACAAAGGACGAAAAGAGATTGAACTTTGGATTGCGGACGCCAACGAACGATACGAGGCCACTATGCAGCCCATAAGCTTCGAAGAAAAAGGACCGGAAAGCCTTTTAAAGACAGAAGTGTCAGGGAAGTTTGATGGCAGTCCTATTGTATTGAGTTATCATTTACAAATAGCTGATGGATTGATACAGTCGCTGAAAGTTACCGGATAAAATATAAATGGCTGATTTCAGCCATTTATATTTTGAATGAATTTTTTAAACCGCCCTATTCTGGCGCCATGTTTTGTGGTGTCCACATTTTAAGAAAGCGGAACATTTTTGCATATTCTTCACGCGGCGAGAAGGCAATACAGACCTCCTGGTTATCCAATGCCGATTCGGTCAGCACAATGTGATCGGCTTCCTTTTTTGCATTTTCAAATTCTTTATCATTCACCGCACAAACCACTTTTTTAAATATCCCGTTGATCCAGGTCTGCATGTTTGGATGGTGTTCAAATTTTCGGAAACAGGCCAGTGATGCATGCGCGGTAATGACAGGAACAAATTTGTCCGGAACGTCCCGCTTAACCAAGATATACATTTTCATAAACGAAATTCTTTATGTAACTCCTGATGCCCGATTCATTTTTTTTACACAAAACTCGTTCGTTATGCCAGGTTTATTATAAAAAAAGGACCAATACCAGCAATGGTATTGGTCCTGATAAAAAAGTTATCTTACTTCCTTACTCCAATTCCAATTCTGGTACGCGAGTGGCGGGCCTACCGTGAGGTATGTGATAGAAACCTTGGTAGGAGAGTTGTTATTATAAATAAATGTCCCGGTGCTGCAAAAAGCGATTGTTGAGGTGGAGAACGCTGACCTGGATTTTTTTGCTACACCAGGTTCCCGGCTTTCTTCCTTCAATAAAAACATGGTACAGCTTATTGAGGAAAACACGCATAATAATCATTGCTCTTCCTTAACCGCTACCACCGGCTGCGTAGTAGCAGGCCATGTTTTTTTATAGGTACTGAGCACCTTCAATACCTCATCGTATATGTTATAAGCAGGATTATTTAAACAACGGATTTCACCGAATGTACTATCTCTCATCGCACGATAACTGACTGTCAGCAGATGCTTCCCCTTTTTAACCCGCTTATCAATGTTCATGGATTGGTTGAGTTTTTCCTCCAGCGTTTGCGTCCAGGAATAGTCCCAACCCGGAAACGGATACCTGATTTTTACGTTGGCATACACCTTTTCCGGCTTTTTCTCTTTAATGATTTCGATGTCTAGTTGTTCGTAAACTATGACATGCATTCCCTCTTTTTGCTCGGCGGGGAACCAGTTTGACTGTTTTTTGAGCACTCTCACAACCTGCTGACATAGTTCGTTTCCCGGATCGCTCAGGCAACGGATATCGGAGAAAGTACCTCCTTTCCCTACTATAAATTGTGCAGCCACAAAGTATTTGCCTTTTTTCGCTCGTTTGTCAACCCGCACTGTTTCGTTGAGCTGTTGCTCCAGCTTCGGCACCCAGGAGGTGTCATCATCTGGAATACCCGACAGGAAGTGCACTTTACTATAAACGGTTTGTGATTTTCTCGTCTTGGTAACGTCTACATCAATACGTGCAGAGACAGGTAGAGTTGTCTTTTTCAGATCACTTACTCCACTTGTTACCAGCGATGTCCGGTATGGTTTTACTTCTCTTCCCGATTGTGGAGCGGGTCTCCAGCCCCTTCTGCCTGTTTTCCTGATCTGATCATAAGCGCTGGAACTAAGTCCCCAACCAGTATAACCGTACGCATGTATGTCTTCAAAGTAGCCGTCCTTATATACTTTGAATAGTATGGTGATGATATACGTTCCCGCTTCCGCATCTTGTACAACCCGCACAGAATCTGTAAGCCGCTGCTGCAAACCTGGTACCCATGAAGTGTCGATATACGACGAAGTCGACAGGAATTTTATCTCGCTATGAACCGATTGTGATTTTTTCTCTTTGGTTAGTTCTATGTCTACGCAGACGCGTATCGAAGTATCCTGTTGCGCATAGCCGCTGATAATGCCTGTAAAACAAAAAAGGATGGATAACAAGATTTTCATTCAGGAGAGTTGGCTTGCAATAAATTTAGATAGAAATTCTGGTTCCGGTTCATCCTTTGTAATCTAGTTTCAAAGCCCGGTTTTGCGTGTTATGATTAATTTTCCGGGCCTCCCGCTGCTGCCATTTGTAATTCTGACGAATAAAAGGAAGGGGCAGCTTGCCCCTTCCTTCAGCTACTTTTTAACTGCTTATCCCTAACTGTATCGCCTGCTCAACAGGAGACAGATCCTCCGGATCCCGCATCAACTCCTTCCTTAATAATAGCGGTGGCTGGGCCAGGAAACGCGGCTCTTTGCCTCTGTGGGGCTGTGCCGCATGTATCAGAAATGGATGACATAGATATACAGTACCAGCTTTACCTGTTGCTGTTTTTTCTTCCCTTTCGGGTAATGACGGGAATTGTGCGGCCATTTCCAATAGCGACAGTCCCTGTTCACCATGAGGTTTTAATAACCGGGCAATATCCAGATGCGACCCCGTCCTGATCCTGGTCGGCGCGTCTTCTTCTCCGATATCGGAGTAGAGAAATAACATCAGTAAGCCCCGGTTCTTCGAGTGCCAGTTGGCGCGCCATTCGAGGAAGTTTGTCGTATTGTCGCCGAAACTGACGTCTACGTGCCAGCCGGTATCTCCCGGCTCTTCTGTCGAGGGAAATCGAACGGGGAACGTACCCATGCTTCGGCAGGGCAGCCATTTGTCTTTTCCTACCAGTTGATCGAAAGCCGCATGTAAGACAGGCGTATTGGCCGATTGAATAAAAGGCGGCTGCGAATACATGCCCAAACGGATAACGGGTTTTGTCCACGTTGCCGGATCGCCGGGATCTGCATCCATGTCATTCCACAATATATGCCGGATCTCCGCGGCAAGTTCAGCAGAAAAGGCATTGTCTATACGTACAAAACCTTCTTCAATAAATTGTTTTATCTGAATTGAATTCAATACTTCTTTCATAAATCGATATGAGGGTGAATAATAGAAACGACCATCCGCGTGACTGTTGGCGGTCACGGATAAAAACGGGAAAGAAGTATTAAAGTGTTGGGGACATCCTCATGCCGGCAAAATTAAGAAGATTTTTTTTGCTAAAAATAAGTGAGAGCAAGTGTTATAAGAGTGTGACGATTTTTTACCTGATGCATTTGCCCCTTATCACCGGACCTTTATGTGTCCACTTCCCGAGCAAACCCCACAGGAAATCTGACGTAGCTTATTGCTCCGGGCGTAGTGACCGGTGTAGCTGTTCATCCCGTACCAATCATATTCCATAAAATATCCCTGTCCGCGACAGTTGTTACAAATAATGAAGGGCGAAGCGGAACTCCGTGGTGCGCCGGCAATTGAGGCGACGGGGATGTTTTCCGGGAAGGAATAGCCTGATATAAGCGCCGTCGTTCCGTTGCAGGTGATATAGTAACCCGGTTTATTTTTCAGATAATAAATTTCTTTCTGACAGGGATCGTCGGGGATTTTTTAAGCTGCCAGTTTTATAGCATATTTTCCCCCCTGTCGGTCCGCCGTCACCGCTTCCACCTTACGCACCCTGCGGTGCCCACATTTTAAGAAAGCGAAACATTTTTGCATATTCTTCACGTGGCGAGAAGGCAATACAGACTTCCCGGTTATCCAATGCCGATTCCGTCAGTATGAGGTGGTCGGCTTCCTTTTTTGCATTTTCAAATTCATGATCATTCACCACGCAAACCACTTTTTTAAATATCCCGTTGATCCAGGTCTGCATGTCGGGATTGTGTTCAAATTTTCGGAAACAGGCCAGTGATGCATGCGCTGTAATGACAGGAACGAATTTGTCCGGAAGGTCCCGTTTAACCAATATATACATTTTCATAACCAGATTCTTTATGTAACGCCTGATGCCAGTTTCATTTTTTTTACACAAAACTCGTTCGTTATGCCAGGTTTATTATAAAAAAAAGGACTAACACCAGCAATGGTATTGGTCCTGATAAAAAATTTATCTCCCTTCCTTACTCTAATTCCAATTCCGGTACGAGTGGCGGGCCTACCGTTAAGTGTGTAATGGAAACTTTAGTAGGAGAGTTGTTATTATAAATAAACGTGCCGGTAGTGGTTAATATGCCATTCGAAGATGTATTAATGCCGCTGAAATAGGTACCGGGATCCGGGAGAAACATGACCGAGGTATCGCCACTGATGAATTTGTCAAAATCGCTATAATAATTATTTACAGCTTCCCAATCGTTGGTCGACATTCCTCCTACAACAGTGCCTTGCTGCATGGTGAAATGCGCGCCATTGATATGAAATCCGATCAGGTTGTTGGCATTAAAGCCACCAAAAGAAGGGGAGTAGGGTTGCCCATTCTGACCAGAAGGAACACTGAGCGGATGTATAAACATGGTTCCAAAATTTATTCCGCCCCCGTATGACGATACATATTCTCCCGTACTGGCATTTAAGGTAACATAGACCGAGTGACCCGTTTGAGGAGGTAGCCGCGCCATGTCTGTAGCTGAGATCGCGGCGTCTTTTAGTTGTTCTTCCGGTACTGGTTCCGTTTTGGCTTTTGAACAAGAGACCAGAATAGCGGCCAATGCCACATACATTAATTTTCTTTTCATCATAATCTGAAATTTTCTGTTAGATAAAGTTTTATAGTTCAATTTACGATGATTCTATACAAGCATCAATAGGCATAAACCGTTACCTCTTCTGTAGAATAAATTGTGCTAATTCAGAATAACTATTTGATAAATGTCAAAAGCTGCGTTTGCAGAGCAGGCTCGCCGGATCGAGGAAAGAAACTGAAGCGAATGTGGTAATGCCCCATCAATGATTTAATTAAAAAACCGCCCCATGCTGAGCGGCTTTGATAAATTTCAAAAACGTTTTCACCGCACCACCACCTTCTCCGTAAACCGTACTTCCCCACTCACACGATCCACCACTTTAACCAAATAAGTCCCGGGCTTTGAAAGATGAACAGTGCGGGTAACGCCCGGCAGCAGATTAAATTCCTGTACCAATGTTTTCCCATCGATGGTGATGATGCTTACATGGCCAGCCGTACCGCCATCCAGCAATAAATTCACATTGCCTTTAGATGGCACCGGCCACAAACGCAGCGAAGCCTTATCCCCAACGCCGTTCACCATACGGACATCACTGTATTTCACCTTGCCGTCAATATCCACCTGCGCGATACGGTAATAGCTTTTGCCGGCGTGATCGTTGTTATCTGTTAATTGATATTGCGAAAGCGTATTGCTGTTTCCATCCGGTGCCGCACTCACCACCCGCGCAATTTTTACAAATCCATTGCCCGTAAAGCTGCGCTCTATTTCGAAATGACTGTTATTGATCTCCTGTTCCGTTTCCCATTCCAGGTTTACCTGCTGCCTGTCTTTTCTTGCCGCGGTAAATTTCGTCAGCCTCACCGGCAAGGTGACCGGGTTATCATCCGCTACTAAGTTCACCAACGTGGTCATCGTTGCGCCCTGCGCATCGGTTACCGTAAATTCAAAAGACCCGAATCCCGCAGCAGCCGGTGTAAAGGTGGCGATCGTTGCTCCGCCAACTACCGTCAACACCACCGATCCGTTGGTCACATTCGCAACCATGAACGAAGGGTTACTCGTATATCCACGGCTCAGGTTACTCAGGTTTATCTGGATCGGATCGGTTGGCCTTGTAAAGTAATGCGGACCACCCATCCATTCGAGATAGGCATCCAGTTGCGTTGCGCCATTCCTGTCGGGATCGGCATTGGCATCACTGAAGTCGCCGGCTGCAGAGGTAGTGCTGGATCCTGTCAGTCTTTCCCACCAGTCTGGCAAGCCATCGCGATCCGTATCCCAGGCTGCAGGTCTTTGCGCCGAGCCATAGTCTTCCCATCCGCCCGCGTCATTCTGGTTGTCGATCAATCCGGGTTTGCCACTCACACTTCCGGAGTAGGTATAGGTGCCGTTCAATGTTTCATTCACTATTCTTATATCATGGTCATCAAATACCGGTTGATTGGCTCCGACATTTGATAATACGCGCTTATAGGCATCGGTGGCCGATTGCGTGTTGACATAAGACGGAAAGAAAGCTGTGTCGATCCAGGTCTGCCAGTTCACCACCGCGCCATTGGAGATCTGGATTCTTCTGCCGGCATCCTGGTTACTTTCATCAAATCGTCCCGGCATTACGTTGCCACTGAAGTAATATTGTTGTGTTCCCAATCCTACACCTTCGTGCTGCGCTGTTAATGCGTAGAAGATAGTAGAGGCCGCGCCGGGTTTGTAGTAATTGTTGACAAAGTTCACTTGGTGGGCGCCGCCGTCCGTTGTACGCGTGCCCCAGTTGTATACCACGTTGTTGCGGATATCCAGGTATCCCGAGTAATAAGCATTACCATCCAACGCGCCACCCAAACTCCAGTTGCGCCCGGAGTTATGTGCCAGCAGGTTATGATGGAAACTCCCTTTGTTGCCGCTGATGGTAGCGGCATAGCCATGCGCCGTGCCCGCAGGATAGTTCTGATGGCCCGCCACGTTCAACGCTTCGGAAATCATGTTGCGCTGAAAGGAGATGTTTCTCGCGCCGCGTGAACTGAAAGATTCGTCGATGGTCCAACTGATGGAACAATTATCCATGATGCAATGATCGCCGACCATTCCCATACCATCATAAGTCTGACCTCCGCCAACACGCACACGCAGGTGCCGGATAATGATGTCGCGGCCTCCTGCGCCAAACGGCGCGCCTTTTATGCAGATGCCTTTACCCGGAGCTGTTTGTCCGGCAACGGTTACATAGTTGCTGGAGATCACGAGCCTTGAATTGAGGGTGATGATGCCCGATACGTCAAACATGATCGTGCGGGGACCGGTGTCATTGGTTACCGCTTCGCGTAAACTGCCGGGACCGCTGTCGTTCAGGTTCGTTACATACACCACCTTGCCGCCTCGTCCGCCTCGGGCGAAGCGGCCGTAACCCTCAGCGTCGCGGAAGGCGGGTTGCCGCGGCTGGTAATACCATACATCGCCTTTCGTAATATTGCCCTCCTCGTCTTCCAGATCTATCCGCCAGAAATATTTATACATGCTGTATTGATCAGTGGAGTGGAAGAAGGTATCCACGACGCGTCCTTTATACAAAGCGCCACCCGATACGGCATTGGAGACTGCTGTTGAATCGCCACCGACATATACGTGTGCGGCCACGGCGTTTTGCGCTTTCATCCATCTTAATTGCAATGAACCATTATCGGCATCCACATGTTCATCGCCATTTGAAGGAAAGGGCCCCTGGGATTTGTACAAAGGATTGGAAGTGTTCAGCTCAAAGGCATTGATCAGCAGATTTTTGTTACTGGCAGTAAACGCCGTATCGGCCGCATATAATAACACCACATCTTCCCCGGCTACGGCATCAACGTAAAGGTAGGCCGTTGGAATTTCGGGTGTAGTCAGGGCCCGCACGCTGGGAGCAAGGTCTTCAATTTCCTTTACGCCATTGAGGTAAACATCAACAGGAGAAAAACTGTTGGTCGCGGGGTTATCTACATTATTATGATAGGTGAGAATGCTGTGTCGTCCGGTTGGCAGACCGCTTATTCTCATTTCGATCTGCGCGCCGTTGCTGGCATTGTTAACACGGATACCATCGCTTCCCAACCGGGCGAAATAAGGCGTTTCGGTGCCGGCCTTGTACCAGTTGGTATTTAGTTTGTCGCCATAAGGTCCTTTGCGGATCATACGAAGGGTAAGGCCGGTTGAGGGATCTAATACGAGCGTAGCGGTGTCCACCACATTTGTGGGAAGAGCCCAGGCGATAAAGCCAGGTTCAGTTACGGCGGCGGATGGCCGACCCGTCATGTCGAAGTCGACTTTATAAACGGGATGTTGGGCCGAAGCGGACAGATGGAAAAAACTGGCTATGGCAAGCCAGCAAAAAAGGATGTGTAGACGGCAAGGCATACGTTAGATTTTAAATAAACAGTAAGGGATGGCAAATCCCTCCCGGGCGGCAGTGATGGCAGCAAAATCAAACGAGAGATAAAATAAAAGGAATGTAGTTGGTTTGGTTCCCGCTAGCAAGGGACGAAGAAGGCACTACAATCGACAATAAAGCTAGCAAGCAGACAGACTTTTAAAATGTCAGATTTTCTTAAAAAGATGGAGGATATTAGTATATGTCATCTTGATAATTAATGCAGCTGTTTTTCTAACAGGACCTCGAAAAAGTTGGCTATTTACGACCCGCTTGAAAGTATTAAAAAAACATGTTATGTTTGCGCCAAACCAATAGCCAAATGAAAAAAGTATTAAAGTGGTCAGGAATAGCCTTCCTTGTAATAACCATTCTCGGCATCATCGCCATCGTTACTGACGACAAAAAAAATCCCGACGAAAAAACCGCTGACGCAAAATCGGCTACCCCGGAAATTGTTTACAAAGTAGTTAAGGAAGAAAAAACAGGAAGTAGCCTGTACCTGCGCATCACGCTCAACGATCGGTATGAAAAAACTGATCTGATAGAGATCCTGCGCAAAAGTAAGGAACAATACAAATGGGATGGTGAGCTCGTTGCCTGGTTTTATATAAAGATGATTTCCGAGAGCGGCGCGTGGGCCTCTACCGCGTATCTGCCGAAATGTGATGATTGTGCTACGGATAAGGACAAAGATGATAATCCTGTTCAATACCAGTTGATCGGCGTTACGAAAGCAAAGGCCGATAGCTTGCGTCAACTAGCGTTTGACAGTATTCCCAATAAGAAATTAGTGGCCACTTATATTGAGGATATCAGTCAATGTAAAACGGAGATCTATGAGATCAATGGTAGCGCTAAACGTTTATTGCACGTACGCATTTTTGAGCCGGGCAAGTATTTATTGCAATGGTTAAAGCTCAGCGTTGTCAATGGGGAGAACCGTTATTATTTTGAAGACGAGACGGATGGTGAAGGAAATTATATGGTTTACGAACCGGGGAATAAAATTGTACACTTTCGTAATAAGGAAGGAAAGGAGTGGCAAACATTTTTATCAGAGTAAAGAGTTTGAATAATATTGATAAAGCAACCCCACGAAAGCTTGCTTTCGTGGGGTTCTATTTTTTACAAGGACGCATCTTCTTACTCCTGGCCGGGCATTTTGGTCATGTCCATAAAGAAAATTTCCCAGGTATGCCCGTCGAAATCTTCTATTCTGCGTAATTGCATGAAGCCATAATCCGTCATCGGCGTTGGCTCTGAGCCACCGGCCTTTAATCCGTTATCGACTATTTCATTTACTTTATCGAGGCTTTCTGCTGATAAAGCAAACAGGGCTGCAATATTGTTTTTCGTATCGGCAAGCGGTTTTTTGATAAAGCCGTTAAACTTTTCATGGCTTAGCAGCATCACGAAAATCGAATCGCTCCACACCATGCATTTTCCCTGCTCATCTGAAAATTGCGGATTGTTGGTGAAGCCGAGGCTGGTGTAAAAGTCCATGGACTTTTGAACGTCTTTCACTGCGAGATTGATAAATACCTGTTTCATGTTTAATTGTTTTTTGATTACAGGAACAAAGATCATACGCTGAAAATGGAAAACGCTTTACAAATGTTGAGAAATCAAACTCATTTTCCATAACCAAAAATCCGGCTTAACTGCGTAGGCGTAATACCAAGGTAGGAGGCAATCTGGTGCTTCTTCAGGCGGTTTACAAGCTCTGGGTATTTACGCAGGAAGTCGGCATAGCGGACTTTTGCAGAATCGCTGCGGAGTGAGATTTCGTAAGGCTCCTTGTCGATCACCCAATGCTGTTCGAGATAATTTATGTAGAATGTTGCTACATCACTGAATGTGGCCACCAGTTTTTTGAACTCACTAAAGTCGTATTCGAGAACGGTTGTTTCTTCAAGGGCGGTAACGTCAAACATACTGACTGACTGGGTCAACGTTGCGGGAATGGAACCCGCAATTCTTCCTTCCGGGAAAAAGTATTTGATAATGGTGTCACCATTGTCGTTGACATAGTATTGCGAGAAAAGTCCTTTTACCACGAAAGCCACACGCCTGGGTACCTGCCCGGTGCGGATGAAGTTATCGCCTTTGGGGTATGTTTTTTCTTTGAGCAATAGCAGCCAGGCTTCTTTGGCTTCGACGGAAAGATTTGTGTAAGTTTTTATCTTCTTAAAAAACGGATCGGTTGACATAGTTGCCTAAATTATCGATTCAGGAGCGGTATCTGCGAAGGCAAACCTACAGAGACGGAAAGTTGGCAGATGAATGGCAGAATCATAAGGCAAACCAGGTCAGTCAGTTAACTAATCGGCTCAAATTTTTGTCTATTTTGAGCCGAATAAATGGTAAATTGAGGTATGGCTATTTACAACTGGCAACAAAAAGGTTGGCCCGATTTCAGGTTTTCACTTGATAAAGTAGAAGACGAATTATTTCTTTTCTACGAAAAATTGGGCAGGAATTCAGGAGTGCTTGAAGCATTAACTGAAGAAACGAGGAAAGAGATTTTTTCAGATATTATTTTGGCAGAGGCAGATAGTCTGTCAAGTATTGCCTACGCCGGCAAAGAAGACGGAAGTTCAAAAGATAAGACAGTAGCAGGGGTAACTAAATTGCTCAATGATGTGCGCCAGACTTTCACGGAGCCGTTGACCAGGCAGCAAATTTCAACATGGCATACCATGTTGGCGGGTGACGGCGGAAAGAAGACAAGTGATATATGGAGAAAAGATGATGAACAACTGGAGATAGTAAGCGGCATTTTGACATCAGGAAGAAAGGAAAAAACAAGTTCTTTCCTGACGCCACCAGCCGTGCAGGAGGAGATGAAAGCATTTATCGGATGGTTCAACAGTACTGCGCCCGGAGGGACAAATGAAATCAGGAAAGCGCCGGTTCGGGCAGCTATTGCTTATCTCTATTTTAAAACGATAAGCCCCATCAAAGGAAATAATAAAAGCATCGCATGGTTCATATCCGAAAAAGCAATGTATCAGACACTGGGCAGACCCGTAGTACTTGGATTTTTAAGTGCTATTGAAGCTACGCAAAATGATTATTTCACTGCGCTCGACAAAGCACAACGATCAAACGAAATAACTCCGTGGATAGAATATTTTATAAAAATGTCGCTTGAAGGTCAGCAGCAAACGGAAAAGCTGATTGACCTGGTGTTAAAAAGAAAAATGTTTTTTGAAAAATATGGGCAACAGTTTGGAGAACGTCAGCTTGCGGCCATTCGTTTTTTGTTGAAAGAGCAGGCCAATGGTAATAAAATTGAAATGAATGCCAGCATGTATATGCATATCACCCAGGCGTCCAAAGCCACGGCCACAAGAGATATGCAACAACTGTTGGATATGGGCGCGTTTGTTTTCGCCGGACCTGAAGGAGGAAGAAGTACCCGTTATCAGTTAAATCTCTAACTCATTCCGGCTCTATATCCATTCTTCTCAACAGTCCGTCTTCCAGCGAATAAATATGCTTCACCACGCCATCGAAAAGAATATGCCCTTCCAGGTCCTTTACTTTTTGATGCACCAAAATTTCTAATGAGCCATCTTTTCTTGCCTTAAATCCAGCGGGTTCGACATTTGGATTTATTTCGTTCCATTGCCGTGTCCAGTATTCCCGTATTGCTTCCTTGCCGGTGACATAACCTCCTTCGAAAGCTTTGGGCCATTGAATATTTTCATGCATCGTTGACAAGGCCGTATCGATGTCTCTTGCGTTGAAGGCGGCGTAAGCCTTGCGGATTAATTGTTCGTATGGAGAAGGCATGTAGTTTTCTTCAAAGGTATGTGCAATTCCAAATTCAAGAACATTCCCTATGTTGGTCTGGAGACCAACATAGGCACGGGTTTTTGTATCTTTACACATGCCCTGGAACCCCGAAGTATACAACCAGTTCAAAGAAAAACGTTATGAGCCTTTCTACGATCTCATCAGCCATATAAAGGCAAAGCCCCATATGCGCATAGTCGATCTGGGTTGTGGCACGGGCGAGCTGACAGCCATACTGGCAAATAAATTTGCAGGAAGTAAGGTGCTGGGCATCGATAGCTCCGCAGAAATGCTGGCGAAAGCGCCGGCACAGGAAAATATTTCTTTCGTTCAACGCGCCGTGGAAGAGCAATTGATGATCGATGATCAATGGGATGTTATTGCCGCCAACGCTTCACTTCAGTGGGTGGAAGATCATCCTTCCCTTTTTCCCAAGATTATTTCGAAACTCCGGCCTGGCGGACAGTTAGCCGTACAAATGCCCTCACAGCAGGAAAATGTATTGAACCAGCTACTCTATAAACTGGTGCATGAAAGTCCTTATTATGAGGTACTGAAAAACGATATCCGGCATTCGCCCGTTCTTTCGCTCGATGAATACACAACCTTGCTGTACAGTAATGGTGCCAGTGAAGTGTTGGTTTATCAGAAAGTGTATCCGATTATCGCGCAGTCTGCCGATACTTTATACGATTTCATTTCCGGTTCGGCGCTGGTGCCTTATATGGAGAAACTAAACGAGCCAATCAAGTCTGCGCTCGTAAAAGAGTTTAAACAAAGGATTGCCAGGCAATTCCCGTCAGCGCCGATGGTGTATGCGTTCAAACGCATTATCCTGGTTGCTTCTTTCCCTTAACCAGGTAGAAAGGAAAATTTTCGGTGATCTTGTTTACTTCTATCAATCCGGCTTCTTTGAATTCTTCTTGAATGGATTCGTCATCATAAAAGAATACACGCACGCCGCCGAATTGTTCGTAACGGTCTTTGCCGATCAATTTTCCCTGTCCATAGGTCGCCGCCTCTTTCGTAATCGCGGTGAATACCATACAACCACCTTCTTTCAGCTGGTTGAAACAATCGCGTACTAATTTTTTTCTTTCCTGTTCATCTAAGAGATGAATTAAAGCGTAACAAAATATTCCATCATATTCCTTGTTGTCGAACGGCATATCGGTTACCGATCCGTGATGGATCCTGCTATCTTCTCCGAGATGTTTTTTTGCCAGCGCTATCGCCGTTGCGGAGATCTCGATGCCCGTTACACTCATTCCGGCGTTTATAAAAACCTGCGCATTCCGTCCGTACCCGATTCCCGGGATCAACACGTCCTTTACGCCATGCTCCATAAAATATTCTTTGGCGATGAGCGCGGCTTGTGCCGGCTCCGGGCCCCACATTTCCTGCTTATCCCTGAACGCTGATTCCCAGAATTCCATGACTGATCTTGTTTTAGTAAAGCTACGCAATGTTTATATAATGCAACGTTGTTGCACTAGGTGAACAAAAAAGAGAGAAGGTTGTCATTAGTTTGTATTCCCTGAATTGTTTTAATTTCACAACATGATAAAAACGGAAACCCTCACCGATTTTTATGAAATCAAGCTCAACCAGGTGCCTGAGGGACACCAGGAGCCGGGGCATTTCAATGTGTTCCGCACAGAAGATTGTGTGGGTCACGGCAAGCAACCCGTGCAATACAGCCGGAGGGATTTTTACAAAATCACGCTGATGCGCGGAAGACATTTGTATCATTACGCCGACAAAAGCCTGGAGGTAAACGGATCTTCCCTTTTATTCTTTAATCCGCGAGTGCCTTATACTTTTGAACAGATCAGCGAAACCGCAACCGGTTATTTCTGCATTTTCAAAGAAGATTTTTTTGCCACACATATACGCGGCCACCTCAATGACCTGCCGATGTACCAGCCGGGAGGTAAGCCTGCATTTGTATTAAATGAACAGCAAGACGGCCATGTAAGTGCTATTTTCAATAAAATGCTGGACGAAATCGGTTCTGACTACCGTTTTAAGTATGATCTGATCCGCAATTACACGCTCGAGTTGCTCCATTACGCGCTCAAAATGGAACCGTCCAATAGTTTGTATGAGCATACCGATGCCAACTCGCGTCTTACGGCCGTATTCACCGAATTGCTGGAGCGTCAATTCCCTTTAGACTCACCGGCGCAACAATTCAAATTGCGCAGCGCAAAAGATTTTGCGAATCAACTGGCCGTGCATGTCAACCACCTGAACCGCGCCATCAAAACCACCACGGGCAAAACGACAACCGAACATATCATGGAGCGCCTGGCCGCCGAAGCCCGTGCATTATTGAAACACACCGACTGGAATATCTCCGAAATCAGTTACAGCCTGGGCTTTGAAGAGCCTGCCCATTTCAATCATTTCTTTAAAAAGACCGTCCGCACTACACCTTCTGCATTCCGCGCGATGGAATCTGCCTGATTGTTTGAATTTTACAAGTATCCGTTTGTTTTGTACTAACAGGAGCCTGCCTCCCCGTTATAGCTTTGCTTTATCATTAATCAAGAAGAAAATGTCAATTATGAAAAGTAAAGTATGGTATGTAACCGGTGCGTCACAGGGATTGGGACTGGCATTGGTAAAAAAATTACTGGCAAAAGGATATCGTGTAGCGGCCACTTCCCGCAAAGCAGCGGAAATGGAAAAAGCGGTAGACGCCGATAAAGATTCATTTCTTGCCTTGCCGGTGAACCTCCTCGATGAAAGCAGTGTGCAGCAAAGCATTGCCGATACGGTTGCTCATTTCGGCAGCATTGATGTGGTGGTAAACAATGCTGGCTATGGAATGGCGGGCGCATTGGAAGAGCTGACCGATGCCGAGGCAAGAGCCAATTTTGATGTGAACGTGTTTGGATCGCTGAATGTAATCCGTAAGGCGCTGCCTTATCTGCGTAAACAACGGTCCGGGCATATTTTCAATATAGCATCTGTTGGTGGTTTTACCGGTGGCTTCCCCGGGTTTGGTATTTATTGCGCAACAAAATTTGCGGTGCATGGTTTCACGGAGTCGCTGGCACATGAGATCAAAGAATTTGGTCTGTTTGCCACGGTTGTATTTCCCGGTTATTTCCGCACCAACTTTCTGACGTCTTCGTCATTGAGCACACCAAAAAATGAAATGCCCGAGTATACGGCAGTAAGAGCGGTGCAGAGCACGCATACTGATCAGTACAATGGTCAGCAGGCTGGTGATCCGGACAAAGCGGCCGATGTGTTGATCCGCACAGCAGAGATGCAACAACCACCAATTCATTTGTTCCTCGGCGCGGATGCCTACCAGTTTTCTGCCGCGAAGATCGACCTGGTGCAGAAGGACATGGAAGCATTGAAAGAGTGGGCTGCGGCTACGAATATTTAAGGAATATCCTTTAAACAAAAGCGGCTACCAACCGGTAGCCGCTTTTGTTATTTATATCGGGTCAACTTTTATTTAGCCAGACCATCTTTTTTAGCTTTTTCTGATGCTCTTTCAGCACGGGCTTCGCTGTCGGGATGCGAGCTCATCCTTTTTTCAGATTTGCTTCTTTCTGCGCCGGCGGCTTTTTCCATCTCCGCAAATTTTTTGAATACACTCGCGAGTGCGTTCACATCATAATTATATTTCTTCATGAAATTGTAAGCATAATCATCGGCTTCCGTTTCCTGTTTGCGGCTGTATTTACTGGCTAGCAGGGCATTGGCGAAATCGCCGAGCTGGCTTTCTGTCAGCGTGGCGGCGGTACCTGATTGAGAAGCGGCCGCATCGGCAATGGCGGCTCTTTTATAAGCATCTCTTACGGCATCGCGCGTGTCTTTGTTGGCAACGTGACCAATCTCATGACCAATCACCGCGAGTAATTCATCGTCGGTAAGGATGTCCATCAGTGAAGAAAATACGCGAACGCTGCCATCTGCGCAGGCAAAAGCATTGATGTCTTTTACCTTGTATACTTTATAATTGAGTTTCAGACCACCTTCTTCTTTGTGTTTACCGAATATTTTTTCGAGCCTGATCGCATAAGGATCGTCAGCGGCAGCAACCGGATTATGTGAGTCCATGTAAGCGATCGCTTCTCCGGCGAGCCTGGCGGCATCGGCATCGGAGAACGTAGCGGCCTGTACACCTTTACCTACGGCACCTACACCTTTGGAGTTGAGTTTGATTTGAGCAGAAGCAGCGGATGACAGCAACAGTGCGGCAAACGAAAGAAAAATAAAATTCTTTTTCATAAACGAAAATTTCAGGTAGTTGATTTAGTTTGTGTCCCCTTTGCAATTGCTGTGCCTGATCTTACCAAATGAATAAAACTGGAATTGTTTTTGTTTGGCTTTAAGCAAATGCTCTTAAAAACGAAATCATGAAACCCCATTCCCTGCTTTTGTCTATTGCCTTTACGTTATTCTGTTTTCAATCCAACGCCCAATCAACTACTGAAAAAAACATCGCGTCCATCCGGCAAGCGTATGCGCAGATAAACTCGCTGAAGCTGCAACCGGAAAAATTTACTTATGAAGCAGACGGCTGCGTGGAAGAAGGTGTGGTGACTTACTACCGTAATAAAAATGAGATCGTAAAGATCGTGGAGTCGGGCAGCATCGGCGATGGTAGTTGGAAAACGGAATATTATTACCAGGGAGGAAAACCTGTTTTTGTCCTGGAGTCACTGGTGGGCGGTCCGGCAGAAGGTGCCGCAACCAGAAGCGAGTACCGTTATTATTTCAAGGACGACCAATCGCTTCGCTTTATGGAAGGTAAAAAAATCAATACTGAAAACAGCAGTAAAATTTCCGAAGCACTAAAACATGCATATGGCTACCTGAAAGCTTATGAAACGAAAGCTTTTGCCGGAGTGGTATGTGAGTGAGACATTATCCCACCTTTTTCTTCAGATAATAATAGATCTCGAATCCCCCGTTGAACTCGCGGGTAACGGCCGTGGTGAGCTCCCAATCTTCCTGGCCCAGTATCTCCAGTCCTTCGTCGGCATATTTTTTCTTCGCGATCAACTGCTTCGTTTGCTCGGATACATTATTACTGCTGACCCAGAGTTTGTTTTCGCCATAGTTTCGTTGAAAGACAAGTTCGGCATAAATAAATTTTGCCTCACTGGCAAGAATGGCCGGAGTCAGGGAAGCCCTGTCGTGTGCATTCGACGTTGAAAAAGTCAACAGCATGATTAGCAGACCAGTTATTTTCATATGATTATATTTTGTCCGGGAAAATAAGATAATAACCAGTGCTGGCAACGTTTTCCGTAGACGGTAAAACGCTTTCTATATAGCTACTTCACGGGCAGCTTCAACGTTATGGTGCTTCCCGCTGCTACTGGCAGCGAACGGCCGCGGATCCAGGGATTCATCAGGCGTAAGGTTTTATAGGTGGTGCCTTCCGAGATGGCAAAAGCGGCCAGATCGGGAACGGACTTCGTCACCGTTACTTCGCGCGAAGGAACGGGTTCGTAAAGGTCTTCCTTTGATAAGTTGAAGCCCAATGCTTCAGCATTGGAGAGCAAATGCTTGAACGTTAAAATGCGGAACATGTAACGGCTAGTTTGTTCCGGCAGTTGCAGGTCATAATAATGTTTGGTTTGCTGAAAAGTCGCATTGCCATTGTAGCCGCCCATACCACAATTGTAAGAGGCGGCGGCCGCGGTCCAACTGCCGAATTTGGCGTAGGCTTGTTTGAAATAAACACACGCGGCGTCGGTGGATCTCCGGAGGTCATAGCGATGATCGACCTGTTGATTAACGGATAAATTGTAAGACGGAGCCGTGGCAGGCATGAACTGCCAGAAGCCTACTGCGCCTGCTTTTGAAATAGCATTGTCGATCAGCGCGCTTTCCGCCACGCAGAGATATTTGAAATCGTCGGGCACACCGTTCGCCTTCAGCCTTTCCTCTATGAGAGGGAAATAACGGTTCGAAAGTTTAATGATATAGAGAATGTGTGGCTTGTTATAAAAATTAAACAGCAGCTCCCGGTCAAGACGCTCCCTCACATCCCACCGTTCGAGCGGTACGGGTTCCCCGGCAAAATCCATTCTTTCGGGTATCTCGGGCTGCACGGAGGTTGTTGCAGCGTTGTCTTTTGGCGGAGTGGTAACGCTCTTGTCGTCCCTGAATGCCAGTAAGGAAACAAATAAACAACCGGCAAGGAAGGCGAGGGTCCGGGATGTAAGTTTTTGCATGCTTTCACTGCCGAAAAAAGTATGCCATCAATCCTCCCGGCCGCCAATCTTTTGTAGCAGATAGCTGGCATTTTCAAAAGCGCCACCCGCTGTGTTATTGAAATAAGCGTATACTTCTTTTCCTTCCTGTGATTGCTGCAGCATGAAGATTGCTTTTTGCTCCAATAAATTTTTGTTGTAAGAACCGCGGTATCCCTGCTCCGGACCATGAAAGCGGATAAAGGCAAAAGCTGCGTGATCGGCAATGGTTTCGATATTTCCCCTGGGCAGATCGTGCAGCACCATTGCCGCATTAAACTCGTCCACCAGTTCGGTCGATTCGCGGATATACCAGCTTTGGTGCCGGAACTCGACGGCTATCTTCCATTCTTCCGATGGGTCAAGGGTTTTTACTTGTGTGAGAATTTGCTCCACCTGGCTAAAATATTCCACTGTAATCTTTCCGGGAAACTGTATCAGCAGGCAGCCTTTCTTTTTCCCGATGCCATCGGCGGCTTCCATGAACTTTTCTATAATGGATTCATCATATTTCAATTCTTTGGCGTGGGTAACATCGCGATTCAGTTTCAGGGTGAAACGGAAATCATCGGGCACATCAGCCGCCCATTTCTCACAGGTTTTACGAAGCGGAATTTTATAAAAGGAACTGTTGACCTCTATGGTGTTGAAGAGGCTCGCATAATAATGCAACCGGCTTTTCGATTGATAATCCGGTGGGAAGGTGGATTTGTTTCCCGGCATCTGTCCATTGCTGATCCCAAGCCATATTTTTCCTTTTGCCATAACTATATTGTATAAGGGTCAAAGGATATGCCACCATTTTTTAAAAGCGGTACAGTATTTAATGCATTTTATTATATGAAAATTGCCACTTACAATGTAAACGGAGTGAACGGGAGATTGCCGGTCCTGTTGAAATGGCTGAAAACTGCTTCGCCGGACATCGTGTGTCTGCAGGAGTTAAAAGCGCCGGATGAAAAATTTCCATTGGAATCCATCAACAAAGCCGGCTATCATGCTATCTGGCACGGGCAGAAAAGCTGGAACGGCGTGGCCATTCTTTCAAAATATAAAATAGAAGAACGACGCCGCGGGCTGGCCGGTGACAAAGACGACATCCAAAGCCGCTACATCGAGGCATTGATCAACGGATTGATCATTGGCTGTCTTTATCTGCCGAATGGCAATCCTTATCCGGGGCCGAAGTTTGATTATAAATTGAAATGGTTCAAGCGACTGAGCCGTCACGCAAAGAGTTTATTGAAATTGGATGAACCGGTGATATTGATCGGCGATTACAATGTGATGCCTACCGAACTGGATGTGTACAAACCCGAGCGTTGGATCAATGATGCCTTGTTCCGGAAAGAAGTGCGTGCGGCATTTAAAAAATTGGTGGACCAGGGTTGGACCGACGCCATACGTCACCTGCATCCGGATGAAACGATCTACACGTTCTGGGATTACTTCCGCAATGCTTATGCGCGTAATGCGGGATTAAGGATCGATCACTTTTTGTTAAGCCCGCATTGCGTAAAACTGCTGAAGCGGGCCGAAGTGGACAAGCAGGTGCGTGGTTGGGAAAAGACGAGTGATCACGCGCCGGTATGGATTGAGTTGAAAGGGAAATAGCTTAATAATAAATGATGGTGCGGGTTTCTGTATGAAAATCCACGCCGTCTTCGGTAACATCCGTTTTCTTCGTCCAGTTTCCTTTAGCGTCGTATTCATAAATCCACCTGGTCGTGCCGATCAGCTTTGTGCCTTGTTTATAATTGGTTTCCTGGATTTTGTTGCCTTTGGCGTCGAACAATCTGACAAACTTAAAATCCACCTCTTTTCGGCCATTTAACCAGGTCTCTTCTACCGGGTTTCCTTTTTCATCGTAAACAAATTTTCTGTAGCTGTTTGCATAGCCTGGCGTTTCCATGAGGTAATCCGTCTTGTTGTTTTTGCTATCGTATGTGTAAGTGGTTTTGCTGGAAAGGGTTCCGTCTTTTTTGTAGCCGCTGATTTCAATCAGGTTACCGCGATCATCGTATTTGTAGGTATAACGACGATCGAGCTCGCCTTCCATCGTGTATTCGAGTTGATCGATGTGGCGGCCTTTGTCGTCGTAGAGGTATTTTTTCTTAATAGTAGGTTTCAGTTCTTTACTGAAATAGGTCAAATCTGCTTTTTTCTCTTTAGGCGTATAGGTATAGGTGATGCGGTAAGAAAGGCTGTCGTTACCGAGAAATTCGTTATACTCCGTGCGATAACCGGTACTATTGAATTTAGTGAGATATCCGTATGAATTTTCCCAGGGCGTGAAGACGCCATTTTTTTTATAACGGTGCGTCTGTTTTATCTGCAGTGACTTTACCTTTCCCTTCAATCCAAGTTCATTCCAGGCGGTCTTTTGGGCATTGGCTGATAGTGCAAATGTCAGCAGTAAGGCGATAAGCAGTTTCATATAATGAGGTTTAATAGCTATATGCAAAATAACTATACCTGCTTTATGGAAAATACCCGGGAGAGGGTATTATACATGCGGATGCATCCAAACAGGATACCGTTTTCATAGAATCATTTTTTCCGATGTTGGAAGTTTTTTGAACAACAAGGAATATCCTTTTTGTAAAAAAAGAGATGTTACCGCAGCAGCGCCCTTATGTCATCCAGCAGTTTTTCCTCGCTGGGCCGCGGCGCATCTTTGTTAACGATCTTTCCGGTTTTATCTATCAATAGATAACGCGGAATGGACACCAGTTTCAACTGTGCAACCAGCGACGATTTTTTAGGATTACCGAGGATATAACTTTCCGGATTGCCATCCAGGTATTTAGCTGCAGCAGCTTTCCAGGCCGAAAGCTTTTCATCCAGGGATATTGAGACAAGCACAAAAGGCTTTCCGGCTAATTTTTCCTTTAGTTCATCAGCCGGTTTCATTTCTGCAATGCAGGGAGTACACCAGCTTGCCCAGAAATCTATGTAGATCACCTTACCCTTGTGTTTTTTCAGTAAATCCTGGAAAGAGACAGGTGTATCGGAATTATTCGTGAATAACGGATCCTTCAGCATATTGCTGGTGGCGGTGAACTGATTATCTTTTTCTGCTTTGCTTTTTAAGGATAACAGGAATTGTTCATTATCCCTGTTCAGGGATACCTGCTGGTATTTTTTGAAACAGGAATCGAAGGAGGGGCGGGCAAATTCGTTGATGCGCAGCAGCGATTTAAACAACAATTTCTCGCGCGTCAGTCCTTTTCCCTCATTCAAACAATAATGGAAAAATTGAAGATCGCGCAGGTTTTGTGTATTCCTGTTTACGGGACCCGCCGGCATACGAAATGTTTGAATGTATGTACTTACATAAGCGGAATAGGCGCTGTATTTAAGTAATGAATCTTCAAATAAAGGAATGACTTTAAACTCTTCATCATTCAATGGCAGCCTGGCAGAGCGTTTAAATCCGATAAGCGAAATCTCGTCAAGGAAAATGCGGTTGCCCATCGCGGCAGAATAGAAACTGTCGGAGATCAATTTTACGGTATGCAGACTATCGAAGAAACGGTAATAATATTCGCGCTTTTGCAGATATGCGGTTAGTGTTTTGGGTTCGGAAATGATACCTTTTTTACTGCCATCCACAGTCAGAAAGTAGTCAAGATTCGTTTCATACAGTTTACCGGGACGGTTACGGATGGTAAACACGGGCATATCATTTTTACCCATGGTAATATCAATACTGTCGCCGGCCTGAAACATATAACTGAAAGACCAGCCGAGACTTATCTCATTTTTTACAATCTTAATGGGTGCGTTAACAGAAATGCGGACAGCCTGCCCGGGAATGTCCTGTGACTGTACCTTATAATCTGTTCCGAAACGGCAGAGGTTGGGGTCTACCTGGTTTTCATCCCGCCATACATTGAGCCAAAGGTTTTTGACCTTCGGATCGCTGGAAAGCAGGGTAATGGATTGCGAAAAAGAGGAGAGACCCAGTAAAGTAAAAGAAAGGAGCAATGAAAGTCTCATAACATTGATTTTGGTGCACAGTCCGTATAATTCCGGGCTGAATCAGGCAGCAATGAGATTCAAGGTAAACAGATTTCCATAAACGAATAATATCGGCAATTGTAAATGAGCGGCCGTGAATAAAACAGCCATGGCAGCCTGAGGCTTTGGAAGGCTGAACCATGGCTGTTTCTTAATACTTATAACCTACTACTTCTTCAGCTCATTAAACTTAATATAATTATACTCAGGGGAACATTCAAAAAGCTGGTTCAACAATTGAATATGCCCTGATCCATACAAAACCAATATGCGGTCATCAGGTGAGGTAGTGATCTGCTGAATATGCCGGAAAATACGGAGGTTGCGGCTGTACCAATGCATGGCAAGTGCGTCGGCCCCGCGGGTGTTTCCCAATTTGAAATCACCAATCAGGTAAGCGCCAAAACCGCGGTTCAATACTTTCTCGGAATTCATGTATTTGAAAAAATCCAGCAATGGAAGTTTTGCCGCCAGCGCATCTTTATACTCGTAGAATTTTTTATAGAGCTTGGAAAGCGAGTCGTCGTTCTGGAAATCCCAGTCCTTGTAGATGCTGTCGATCAGCGGGCGGTATAAAGTGGAATCTTTTGAGTTGCGCAGGCTTGAAACAAAAGGCATATCGTCTGTTCCGTAAATAGTATCGAGATTGAACCGGTCCAGTAAACGGAAACCGATTTGTTCCCTTTCGTCGGCACCCAATTCTCTTTTGCCAGCCTTGTATTCACGATAGCGCTGCATCAGGTAACCTGTGTTCCGTCCGCCTTCCACCGCAATTTTCGTTGGTTTAAACCTGGCGATGTAATCCAGTAAAGCGGCAAGTTCCTTCTGTTTTTCTTTGCTCTTGATATCTACCTGTTTGTCTTTGGAGGTCTTATGCGCATCGAGATTATAATAGGCAAAATGGAAAGAACCTACCAGGAAAACGGAAGGTTGTTTTCTGTTTCCGACAAGAAAGTTGTCCGGGTCGACTGGTTTCTGTGCTGAAAGGTGTGCGCAGCAAAATAGGGTTGTAAAGCAGAGGAGGATGTTTGGTAAATGTTTCATGCGTCAAAGCTATTATTGCTTGCTATTCATTATCCGGCCGATCTGCCAATAAGCTCAATGGCTCTTCATAAAGTGCCGGATAAAGATTCGCAGATTGAAACAGGATTTTCGCAGATCGGAGACGGTTTATGCTCTGCGCTGTAATACTTTTGAGCATGCGTCTTCGTTTTTGGCATCTGCTGATGTGTTTTTTCGTCTTCTATATATTCTGGGATGGCGCCATTGATTACTTCGCCAACAGGCCTTTTTTTAACGACGACAGTTTTACGTTCAAAATAATTGTGCTGACGATAACCACCTTTACCTCTTTTTTCCTCTATCCGTTATCGATCTGTATCTGGTTTGGAAAGTTTCTGCCGGGAAGGGTGGTGCGCGCGCTTTTGTTGTGTCTGCTCTGTATCCCCTTTATCATTTTTTTCCGTTATTTTTTGCAGGAAATTGTCTGTCCCGCCGTGTTTGGTTTTGGTAACTACTTCCGACCGGTTTCTGCGAAATATTACTTTCAGGACAACCTGTATTTCGCAGTATTATTTTCCTGTTTCGGGCTGGCGTATTTTTTTGTTGGTTATATAAGAGTATCGGAGCGAAGGCAGGCAGCCTTGGCTATTGCCGCTAAAGAATCGGAACTGGCTTTCCTGAAATCGCAGATCAATCCGCATTTTTTATTCAATACCCTGAACAGCATCTATACACTTATTTACCAGAAAAAGGACAATGCGCTTTTTGCTACGGAAAAACTGTCGTCTTTGTTGCGTTATGCATTGTATGAGGAGCGGATGGAAGTAGACCTGGAAACGGAGATCAATCACCTTAAAGATTTTATTGAACTGCAAAGGTTGCGTGTTGGCGAGGAGGTGGCGTTGAATATGGATGTGGAAAATATTGACGGCAGTCTGTTGATCAGTCCGCATTTGCTGATCAGCCTGGCGGAGAATGCTTTCAAACACGGAGATTTCACCGATCCGGCTGCACCGCTGATCGTCAGGGCTATGACGAATGGCAATACGCTTATCTATCATATTGCCAACAAAAAAGCAAGCAAACCGGTAATGCAGGGCGGCATCGGGCTGCAGAATATAAAGCGAAGGCTGGAGTTGTTATATGAAAACAGGCATAGCTGCCAGATCAGCGAATCGGATCAGCAATTTTCCATTACTTTGACAATCACACTTTGATTGACTCAGAACACATATTGAACTGCGCCATTGCAGACGATGAGCCGTTGCCCATCGAGTTGCTGCGCGATTATATCAGCCGTACGCCCGGATTGAAACTGGTAACGGCCTCCCGCAATCCCGTGGAGCTGATTGCCTTGCTGGAACAACAGCCGGTAGACATCTTATTTCTGGACATACAGATGCCTGAACTGGATGGCTTCCAGGTGGCAAATTTGTTACGGGGAAAATGCGAGATCGTGTTGACCACGGCGTTTCCGCAATATGCGCTGAAAGGATATGAATACGATGTGGTGGATTACCTGCTGAAGCCATTCAGCTTTGAGCGTTTCCTCGGCGCGATCAATAAATGCCGTAAGAGAATAGCCGCACAATCGAAGAGTACGCCGGCCCAGGCAAGTGATTCACACGAAGCGGGATATTTTTTTGTGAAAACGGGCTCCCGGTTGATGAAGGTCTTTTATGATGATGTGTTATACCTCGAGGCGATGCGCGACTATATCAGCATTCATTTACCCAACGAAAAAGTGATGACACTGCAAAGCCTGACCAGCTTCGAGGAGCAACTGCCGGAGCGGTTCATCCGTGTTCACCGGTCGTATATCATCAATGCTGACAAAGTAAGTTTTATCGAAGGAAATAAAATCGGCATTGAGAAAAATCTTATTCCTGTCGGTGAGAAATACCAGTCGCGGTTAGCGCGATTAGCAGGGAGGTAGATGTCTTATTCCACCGAAAGCACATTGGCGCCGAGTTCCTCGTTGTGTTCACGTTCCAGTCTTTTGTCGTGTACCGTAATAGCGATCTCCAAAGAACCTGTACCAACGGTTCCGGAAAGAATATGTCCGCCGTAAGCGACGAAGTCGCGGCCGGTAACTATGCCATGTGTATGAATGGACGGTTTGCCTTTTTGCCAGGCGATGCTGCCGAGCATGCCGGACATTTCCACATCGCGGAATTCTCTGGGGTTGTACTGTTTTGTTTTTGCATCAAAAAATCCGAATGTCACATTCACGAAACCCATGCCGGTGAAATTGGCGGAGGGTATATTTTCGGCCAGGGCAAATTTTTCCAGGTGTTGGATGATGCTGTCTCCCTGGCGGAGTACCATAAGGTAGCCGGTAGGCGTTTTGGTGTAGCGGGTTTGGGCAGAGGCTTCCGTGGCGGTGATGAATAGAAGTATGCTCAGGAGTAAACGCATAGGTTTTTTTAGGGGAAGGGCCGCAAAAAACGGGCTAGTGTGAATATTCCTTGTAAATGATGTGTAATTGCTCATTGCTTTTGGCGTATCGAAATTTATTTTCGAAAATATGGGTAAAGGGTGGATGTATATATTAAAATGCAATGATGGTAGTTATTATACCGGGAGCACCAATAATCTCACTTTGAGATTATTACAACATGAACTTGGGGAAGGGGCCAATCATACAAAAAAGCGGTTGCCGGTTGAATTGGTATATGTGGAAGAGTATATGCATGTAGATAATGCATTCAGGCGGGAGAAGCAGGTTCAGGGTTGGAGTCGGCGGAAGAAGGAAGCTTTGATCAATGGAGCAGAAGAGTTGCTTCCAATATTGGCGACAGCGTATAGGGATGTTAAGCAGTTGGCAGCGCTTTCTGAAATGAACTCTCCGGCTCGCGAAGACCCTGCAGTTGGCTTCGGGAGCCTCAGCCAGCTGCAGGGAGGCAGCAAGACAGAGGATAGCGGCAATAATTCGTAAAGGCTCGCCGGACTCTTGTGATAACATCTGAGCTGGCTGGTTTTCGGAAATGCTCGATGAAATTCTCTGAGCTGGCTGAGCTTTTCAAAGAAATCCATGCGAGCCAACAAGCTGGCTGAGGCTCTCGAAGCAATCCGTGAAATCCACCAAGCTGGCTGGGTTTTCGGAAATGCTCGATGAAATTCTCTGAGCTGGCTGAGGCTCTCGGAAATGATCGGTGAAACTCTCTGAGCTGGCTGAGGCTCTCGAAGCAATCCGTGAAATCCACCAAGCTGGCTGGGTTTTCGGAAATGCTCGATGAAATTCTCTGAGCTGGCTGAGGCTCTCGGAAATGATCGGTGAAACTCTCTGAGCTGGCTGAGGCTCTCGAAGCAATCCATGAAATCCACCAAGCTGGCTGAGGCTCTCGGAAATGATCGGTGAAACTCTCTGAGCTGGCTGAGGCTCTCGAAGCAATCCGTGAAATCCACCAAGCTGGCTGAGGCTCTCGAAGCCTGCCCGCGGAATGCTGCGATGTTATGACTCACGCTCTCGAAACGATCAGCAGACAATAATACTTGTTAATCGAATTTCCAGGAATGCATACTCCGATCTCCGTAGTTGTTGAAGAGAATGACGGCATCATAGCGCGTACCATTTCTGTACTCAAAACAATCCGTTGCTGGGGCGATGGCCACATTCCATGAATTCGTACCGGAGAAAGCTTTTAATTGCTGCAGTGTTTTCTTTTTAAAATTGCTGATCCCTTCGTCGCGGCGGTAAGGGTTGGTCCAGCACCGATGCAATTGAAATATTTAATGCCGATACGCGAAAGGTTTCCATATACCGGTGAAGATTTTCTCTCTTCCAATTTGTTGGCAAGATTATTCAGGTGCCCCAGGCCGTAGAACGCGAAGAATTTCGGCCGGGTCGCCGATTGACCGCGCAGATTTTCATATAATACCAGGAAGCTTTTATAGATCAGTTCGTCCCGTTTGGGACGGTAACCAATCATGTTGGAGGCCATTAGTTTCAGGTCGGTGTAGTAACGGCCATAATGGGCAGCGGCAGCTGGTTTATCGCGTTCGAGTGCCGCGGATAAGTTTTCATTAAAAGCTGCGACCTCTTTTTTAGACAAGCTATCTTTCGCGATAAAATCCCTGATGAGTGCATCGGCATAAAAGTCATCTGGCGTCGTTTCCCCGAGAATTATTTTCAGTGACAACTGATAGTTTCTGAAATCACTTTTGGGATTGAGGTAGTCAATTCCATAATACCGGATCTGCCTGTCTTCCGGATGCGACTGGTTCCAGGTTCTTATTTTCTTCAGTACATCGTAAGAAGCTTTGGGCAATAAATTGTCCAGCAGCGATTCATCACCGGTGATCAGGTACTGATTAAAAAGAAAACAGGTGCCATGCGGCAATTCATTTACAATATTATAAACACCGCGGCTATGCAATACTTTGGCAAGTGACCATTGGAGGTCGTTGTTGGCAAGAAATGTATGTGCTTCTCCCACCATATAAAAATCTTTTTCAGGAAGGAGCGCTATCAGGTCAGCGGATAGTTTATCAAGATCGTCTGACTGACCGGTTTTAAGCTGTTCACGCAGACAATCCGTTATTTGCGCGGACGTTTTTTCCGTCAATAGCAATAAACAGGCAAGGTATATTGGTAAAAAGAAGCGCATTTTGAAAGATAATAATTTTTCTTTTGGTCACGCAATTGACGGCACATTGCCTTTAGTATTAAATAATAATTTCCACTACCGGTTAGATTGTAAATTTTTTTACATTTGCTTTCCTTTGAAATTTGGGCGTCATTCTCCCGCACCATCCTGCTGTTTTTATCTATTAAAAAAATAAGATGAAAAAAATACCCAATGCCTCAGCGTTGATGCTGCAGTGGTTTATGCGCAAAAAAGTTCAGTACAAAACAAAATCCTTCACTGGCGGGGCTTTTCCCTTGCGGATTGCCGGCCATTCAAAAGCTACCAACTCTTTTTAATACCAACCAATTATTGTTTATGATGAAAAAGATCGTTTTTTCTGCCGCCATTGCGGCTTCCCTTGCACTTGTTTCCTGCGGCGAAACCAACGTAAAATCAGAAACCGTTACGAATGCGGCAGACTCTACAAAGACAGTTGACTCTGTTTTTACCGTTAATGAAGCTGAATGGGAGCTGAGAGACCTTACCGGCCTGGATTCGCTGAAACAGATTTCCGGGTTTTCGGTGAAACTTCCCAAAGGTGCAATCATCGAAAAAGACTTTCTTGATTTAAAAGTACTGTTCCCCAATGCACATGAATATGTACTGGAGATCAGGGGGCAAGAGGCATTGAGACCACTGAAGGAGTACGTGACCAACCAGCGGCTACTCGAAGTAGACAGCGCCAGATCAGCCACGAACGACACCAAGCTGATTGCGGAAGATGCTAACGGCTACATCTATTCGTCACAGGTAAAAGCCGAGGACGGCAGCCTTATTGATAAAAAACCAATTGTACACTTTACTTACT
Organism: uncultured Sphingobacteriales bacterium; assembly: GCA_937888905.1. Taxonomy (GTDB): domain Bacteria; phylum Bacteroidota; class Bacteroidia; order Chitinophagales; family Chitinophagaceae; genus Terrimonas. The sequence continues at coordinate 62,728 of CALATA010000022.1, read as the reverse complement.
TTATTTTGAAAGGAGATCAGTTGATCCGCATTGAAGACGCACACGCCGGCGTATATGACGATAAAATGGCGAATGAAGAGAATACGAAAAAGATCTATAGCATCATTTCTTCTTCTGCTGCATTTAAATAAAGCTGGAGGACATACTTTTTCAAAGCCCCGGTAATACCGGGGCTTTTTTAATGGACTTACTAACGCTCAAACCTGTGTTTTCAGCGTATCCTTTAAACCACTGTTTCTTTTGGGTGCTTCCAGTTTGAAAAGATAGTCTCCGGCCTCAGGGATCGTTAATTCAACGTCACCATTTTCATTACTCACGGCCTGGATATTCATGCCACCGCCGGGATTCTTGCCTCCTTTCACGATGATGCCTCCGATAGGATTTCCGGGCTTCGCCATTTCACCGCGCTTAACACCTTGCTCACTGATACTTTTGCCGGCGGGTTGTTCTCCCGTTGCAAGCCTGAATGTATAGCTGCCCGCTTCAAGACCATTCATGATGACTTCACCATTGTCATTGCTTACAAATTGCAGCATATTGCCACCGGGATTTTTACCACCTTTTACGATGATGCCACCGATGGGATTTCCGGGTGCGGCCATTGCTTCGCTGCGCTTTACACCTTTTTCATTGATGCTTTTTCCAGAGGGATCATTAACAATCGCTTTCCCGGCTGCATAAGACGCCGATGCCGCTCCGCCGCGGGGGCCGGAGGTTTTATTTTTCCGCGCACCCAGGTTTACCGATACACCAATGTTGATCTCTTTAATAGTATAGGTAGCCACATTCGTTACGGAAGCCCAAGTGCCATTCGCCACCTGCGTTGGCTCATAAATGTTATCGTCTCTGAACCCTCCCTGCGGCACGAGATAAGAAGTAGTGCGACGGACCTCCGGTCCGCTTACCAGTGATGTTTGTGCAAACACCGTAATGCGCTGCGTAAACTGGTAGCCGATTTTTAAAACAGGCTTAAATAAAATGCCTTTTACATTTTCCTGCTCTTCTTTTACCAGCTCGATCTGTCTTTGCTCACCGTTGATATCGGCGCTGCCGGTCTGAACGGAACCGCCCGGTTTGAAATGCAGGTAACCTGAACTGATACCAGGCGATACGGAAAAGTTGCCAAATTGAAACTGCGCCTGCAGTCCCAGCAGACCGGAGATACTATTCGACATTGCATGATCCGTATTGGCACCTATGGCGACATTGGTGTTATGTACTTTATAACGGTTAGCAACGGCTTCATTGTCCGGCGACAGATTTTTTAATCTTGTATAACCGGCGCCAAGTGCTATGCCCAGCGAGAAACGGTTTTTTTTATAAAAAAGCAGAAAAGCATCGGCCTGGATATTATAACCATTGCCGATAAGGTTGTCTTTTTCTTTAGCCGAAGTATTGGCAATACCGGAACTCAGGGAGATGGTTTGTGCTGAAGCGAGATGGGCGATGGCCAGCAGGGCAAGTGTCAATTTTGTTTTCATGATGCCAGTTTGTGTTGTGATGATTGGGTTAAAAGGTTAACAGCTTTAACCAATATCAATCGTTTGCATTTATTGTTACCTCCGTTCTGACTTGATGGATATCAATAAAATAGGAACGGTGATCGTTAGCATTACTTCATTTGGTAAATTACGATACCCCCTCAAACCCGCTGGCAGCAAGGCTCCTGCGTTATTTTCTCCCTTTTCCCGGAAAATTCAGTCCTCTTTTCTACTAAGAATAGCTGACCTATGTCTGTATACACGGCACATACCGACCAGGAGTTGTTGTGTCTGCTTCAAGGGGGTAATGAAGCGGCCTTCACCGAAATCTACCAGCGTTACTGGAAGAAACTTTTCAGTGCAGCCTATAACCGTTTGCACAATACCGAAGACGCACGCGAGATCGTGCAGCAGGTATTTTTTATTTTATGGAAATACCGGACACAACTCCGCATCCTTCATCTTCCCGGTTACCTGTCAGCGATGGTGCGTCATGCTGTATACCGCCACCTCGCCACAACCGGAAGGACCAGTTCCACATTGCCGCAAGATGAACTGCAAGCGGCCGACAATCCTGATGCCGAATACCGGCATCTTGTTCGCTGGCTCGAAAAGTTTGCGGAGAGCCTTCCATCCAATCAACGGATTGTATTTGTAGAATGCAAACTCCGCGATCAATCTGTAAAGGATGTTTCCGCCGCGCTCGGCATTTCCCGGCGTACGGCAGAAGGTTACATAGCCCGTACACTTAAAGCATTGCGCAAAAAACTGCATTACGACCGGTTCCTTCAATTGCTCTGGCTATATCCCTTGTGGCCTGAATGGCTTATTAATTATTGATAATCAGCTTCCGGAAAAATTCTTCAAAGTTTTTTTCCAAAATCTGCGTACAAACCTTTTTTCCGGGACTCTATATATAAGAGCCCGGACATGCCACCCGTTAAACTGCATGATTAACTATACACACTGCGAGGAACACGAACTACTACGCCATCTTGCTTCCGGAGAGGAGCAGGCGTTTACGGTTATCTATAACCGTTACTGGAAGCCCATGTTCTTCATCGCGCATAAAAAACTGCAGGTTGTGGAAGATGCCAAGGAAATCGTGCAGGGTGTTTTTTTTACGCTTTGGCAAAAACGGGAAAATCTCCTGATCAATGATCTTTCCCTGTATCTCGCTGCCATGACACGTTATGCAGTATACAGGCATATTTCAAAGGAGAAAAAAAGAAAGGACCAGTTAAAAAAAATTGAAAAGAACATAAAACCAACCGCTGCTTTTGATGTAGAGAGTAAACAACTGCTGGAACTGCTCAACAGGTTTACCAGCAAACTTCCGGAAAAGTACCGGATCGTTTTTCTCCATCATAAACTATTGGACAAACCGATTGAAGAGGTGGCTGATCAGTTGGGTGTATCCCCCAGAACGGCGGAAGGTTACGTGTCAAAAGTAATGGCGCTGATGCGCAATCATCACAAAAAAGTAGCTTTTTCATTGTTGCTGTGATGAGTCTAAAATATTCATATGTCGCATAAAGAAACCACAGGCCTGACCGATGCTGAACTTGCTTTGCTTGCGCGCAAGTACCTCGACCATTCCGCTACCGATGCGGAGGCCCGGGCATTGCATCAGTGGTATGACAAGGTGGACGAAACCGGGATCGAATTCATCTTCACGAGCTCCCCACAAACGCCAGATCAGTTTGGTGAACAAATGCTGGGCGAGTTGCAGGAGATGATCACGAAAGAGAAAGGCAGGAAAGTCGTAAAGATCAACTGGTGGAGAGCCGCCGCCATACTATTGTTGGTGGCGGGAGGATTAATGGCTTTTCTTTTGACCAACAACCAGGCTGGCAAAAAAGAGAGATCAGAGATCGTACACAATACTCCGTCCGGAGACGTTGCCCCTGGTCGCGATGGTGCCATTCTTACATTGTCTGACAACCGCAAGATTGTACTCGACGATGCGGACAATGGCAATCTCGCACCGGACGGCGATGTGCGGATCGTGAAAAACGGGAATGAAATAACCTATGCATTCAATAGCACCGGCGCAGCCAGGGAAGTGCAATACAATACCGTAAGTACTCCGCGCGGGCGACAGTTCAAAGTGGTATTGCCGGACGGAACATCGGCAGTACTCGATGCTGCCTCATCGGTTTACTTTCCCACCGCATTCATTGGCAATGAGCGTAAAGTAAAAGTAACGGGCCAGGTATATTTTGACGTAACGCCCGATAAAACAAAACCTTTTATTGTACAGAACAATGACATGGAAATCGAAGTGCTGGGCACGGCTTTCAATGTCAATACCTATAATGACGATGATGATGCAAGAAGTATTACACTATTGCACGGATCGGTAAAAGTGAGTAAGGGCAATGCTGCTGACGCAACATTTCTCACGCCCGGCCAGCAGGCGCGTATCAATAATAACACCGGAAAGATCGATGTAGTGAAATCGGTCGACATGGATGAAGTAATGGCCTGGAAAGATGGTGCCTTCCAGTTCAACGAAACCGGACTTTCAAAAGTAATGGCACAACTCGCCCGCTGGTATGATGTGGATGTGGAAATGAGAATAACCGGCGGCGAACGCTTTTTCAACGGACGTATCAGCCGCAACATCAACCTGAGCCAGGTGCTGGAGATTCTTCGGCTAAGTGATGTCAACTTCCGCCTCGAAGACAAAAAGCTAATCGTTTTACCATAATCAACAATTATAAAAACACCAAACCGGCTTCTTTTAATCTAAATAACAAACTGTAAAAATGGGAAGAGTTCTTACAATTCTCCATAGCCGCAGACTATGGCTGAGGAACCTGTGTGTTTGTTTGCTGACCTTCGCTTTACTGCCACAGCAAACAAAAGCAGAACAGGGAATAACGCTTGCTGAAAAGGATGCACAGATCGAAACGGTGATCAGGAAGATCGAATCGCAAAGTGATTACCGTTTCTGGTATGAAAGTAAAATTTTGCGAGCCGCTAAAAAGATAAACATCCAGGTTAAAAATGCATCGATCAAAACCGTATTGGATATCTGCTTTACCGATCAGCCTCTCGCTTACCAGATGGTCGAAAAAACGATCGTGATCAGAAAGAAAAACGTACCGGCCCCCGCAGCCTCCCTGCATACAGGACTACAGGCCATCGATATACGCGGCATCGTCAAAAATGAAAACGGCGAACCGCTCAGCAGTGTAAGCGTAAAGGTAAAGGGACAGACGCTCGGGACTACCACCAACGAAAGCGGCGTATTTACCCTCAAAGATGTACCAGCCAATGCGGTCCTGGAAATATCCATTACCGGCTATAAAACGCAGGAATACCGGCTGACCGGCAACCCCAACATTGAAATCGTTCTGCAGCAGGAAGTGCGCGCAATGGATGATGTGGTGGTAACCGGGTTTCAACGCATCGATAAAACGAAATTCGGCGGTTCGGCGGTAACGCTGAAAGCCGACCAGGTACGTGTGGATGGGATGACCGATATCAGCCGTATGCTGGAAGGACGTGCTGCCGGTGTTTCCATTCAGAACCCATCCGGCGCATTCGGAGCTGCGCCCAAAGTGCGCATACGTGGCGCCACCTCACTCAATGGTGCCAATAAACCGCTCTGGGTAATCGACGGTGTAGTGCTGGAAGACATCGTGAATATCTCCAATGATCAATTGACCAGTGGTGACCCCACTACATTGCTTGGCTCACCGGTTGCCGGCCTGAACCCGAATGACATTGAAAGTTTCGACATCCTCAAAGATGCCTCTGCTGCAGCGCTCTATGGTGCGCGTGCCATGAACGGCGTAATCGTCATCACCACCAAGAAAGGACGCAGTGGAAAAGCGCAGATCAGTTATGCCGGCAACTTCAGCACACAATTGAAACCATCTTACAATGATTTCAATATCATGAACTCGGCGCAGCAGATGTCTGTACTTGCAGAACTTGAACGCAAAGGCTACCTCAATTCAGATATCCTGTCGCAATCAAATAATGCGATGTATGGCAAACTTTATCAAAGCCTGGTAGGGGATGACAACGGAAACTTTGCATTGGAAAATACACCGGAAGCGCGCCGCGCATTTCTGCTGCGCTACGCAAAAGCCAACACCGATTGGTTCGATATCTTGTTCCGCAACAGTTTTATACAGGAACATTCGCTGAGCATTCAGTATGGTTCCGACAAATCACAATCCTATTTTTCCACCAGCTTCCTGGGCGACAATGGATGGACTATTGGTGATAAGGTAAAACGTTATACGCTCAACTTCCGCAACAACTATAAATTCTCAGACAAAGTTTCCGGGGGATTCTCTACGTTGGGATCCGTACGTCAGCAACGCGCCCCCGGAGCGCTTGCACGCAGAAGCAATCCGGTTGAAGGACGTTACGACAGAGATTTTGATATTAACCCCTTTAGCTACTCCCTGAACACCAGCCGTGCCGTTACAGCCTATGATGAAAAGGGAAATCTCGAATACTTCAACCGGAATTTTACTCCTTTCAACATTATTGATGAGCTGGCCAATAATTATATCGACATCAACATGATCGATCTGCGGTTGCAGGGAGACTTCTCTTACAAATTTGCCAAAAATTTCCGCTATGATTTCCTGGGGGCCATCCGCATGGTGAAAACGGGCCGCGAGCACCAGATCAAAGAAAGCGCCAACATGGCCAATGCTTATCGCTCTGCTGCCAACTCCACCATCCGCTCACTGAACAACTTTCTTTACCAGGATCCGGATAATCCTGAAGCAGAAAAGGAGATCGTATTGCCAAGAGGAGGATTTTATAATCGTACGGAAGATGAAATGATCTTTTATAATGTGCGCAACAGTATCAATTATAATAAAGTCATTAATGGCAGGCACACCGTGGATGTACTTGCCGGACAAGAGGTGAAATTTACCAACCGCAAAACATCCAACAACACGGGTTATGGTTACCAGTACGACCAGGGCGGAATTCCGTTCGTAGACTACCGGATCATTAAACAGGCCATCGAAGGAAATTTTCCTTATTACGGAATGGAGCAGGTGTATGATCGCTTTGCCGCGTTTTATGCCACAGCCGGTTATAGTTATGATAAAAGATATAACATAAGCCTTTACGGCCGCTACGATGGTTCCAACCGGTTTGGTAAAGCTGCGCTCAATCGCTGGCTGCCTACCTGGAGTGTGTCGGGCGCCTGGAATATCGACAAGGAAAAATTCGCTCAGAATATTAACTGGCTTGATTTTGCCCGTCTTCGCGGAAGCTATGGTCTTTCAGGAGATATGGGCCCGGCCATCAATGCAGACGTTTTGTTACGCAATTACATCACCGACAGGCAATGGACCGCTGACCGTGAATCGGCTATCCAGCTTGTGTCCTTGGCCAATAAAGAACTTACCTGGGAAAAGCAGTACAGTACCAACATCGGTCTCGAGTTCGGCGTGTTGAAAGGCAAGCTCTCTTTTACCATCGACCGGTTTCTGCGCAGAAGCTACGACCTCATCGATCAGATTGCCACATCGGGTATAGGTGGTCAATACTGGAAGTTTGCCAATTATGCCGATCTGAAATCAAATGGTTGGGATATTGCGGTCGACGCCAACCTGGTGAAGACAAGAAACTGGTCGGTGAACAGCAAGCTCACGTTTGGCTACGCCAAAACAAAAATCACTAACCTTTCTAACCTGCCTATTCTTTTTGACCTGGTTCAGCCAGACGGATACAATGTATTGGGTTACCCCGTACGCTCACTCTTCTCTATCCGGTACAGCGGCCTCGATCACGCATCGGGTGTGCCGGTATTCATCAATGAAAAAGGTGAAGTGTCGTCCGATGTTTACTACCAGGATAATAATACTGCGTACCTGAAATATGAAGGTCCGGTTGATCCGCCCTATAACAGCAGCTTCGGTTCCACGGTGACGTACAAAAATTTTACGTTCAATTTTCTGATCACTTCTCAGGCTGGAAACAAGATCAGGTTGTCTCCTGTATTTTCCACGAGGTATTCCGACTGGACGGCCCTGCCGGTTGACTTTATCGATCGCTGGGTGCAGAGTGGTGAAGAGAATACCACCGCCGTACCAGCCATGCTCGACAGGCTTTATGGCAACAACCTGAGTGGCATTTATCCTTACAGCAGTTATAATTTTTCTGATGTGCGTGTGGCCAAAGGTGATTTTATCCGGTTGAAATCCGTTTCCCTGAACTATCGCCTTCCTTCTGCCTGGATCGCGCGAGCAGGCTTTACCAATGCCAACATCGGTGTATCTGCTATCAATCCCTGGCTGATCTATTCAGACAAAAAACTCAAAGGTCAGGATCCTGAGTTTTTCAATACGGGAGGTGTGGCCCAGCCAATTCAGAAACAAATCGTTTTATCTATCAAACTTGGCTTATAATGAAATATTGCAACCCAAAGTTCACCTTTCCGGTATTGTCAATGCTGTTGCTGGCAACAACGGGCTGCCGCAAGTTCCTGGAAAAAGATCCCGACAGCAACCGCGCATCTATACAGACGCCGGAACAAATGTCGCAACTACTCATCTCTGCCTACCCAAAGGCCAACTATATGATGTTCAGTGAAGCCCTGTCGGACAATGCAGATGATAAGTCCACGCAACTGAATGCTTATGAAACAAACAGCAGTTGCTATATGTATGAAGAAACAAATGCAACACCGAATGAGCAGGATTCTCCGCAAATGTATTGGAGTGAATGTTACAATGCCATTGCGGCAACGAACCAGGCATTGAGCATTATTGCCAAATCGCCTGACCCGGATAAATTCAGATCGCAGAAAGGAGAGGCCCTGGTAGCCAGGGCATACAATCACTTTATGCTGGTATCATTCTTTTCGAGGTTTTATAATGCTGCCACTGCGGATCAGGACATGGGCATTCCCTATGTAGACGAGCCGGAAGAGGTCGTCACAAAAAAATACGAACGCAAAACAGTGGCTTATGTATTTGATCGTATTGAAGAAGACCTGCTTGCCGGACTCCCGCTAATTGATGACAGGGCTTATGATATTCCTAAATATCATTTCACCAAAGCAGCCGCGAATGCATTTGCTGCACGTTTTTACCTGGTGAAAAGGGAATATGCAAATGTGCTTTTGCATGCCAATGCTGTTTTTCCGGCGAATAATCTGTCCGATCAATTGCGTCCGTGGAACGGTGTGCAATGGACTGCATTTGGCGCAGCGGATCTACGGAACGAATATTCGAAATCTTCGTTGTCTTCCAACATCCTTCTTTGTGAAGCGCCCTCCTGGTTTTTCCGGTCCAATGGCTCCAGGTATGGTTACAGCGATTCCATATTCAACGTCTGTTACAATGTGAAGGCGATTTGCGCTACCAATCCTACCTGGCAGTTTGAGCAGAAAGAATATATCTACGGGTCGCAGCCGCATATTTATATTCCCAAGCTGGGTGAATATTTCAAACGGGCTTCCATCAATGCGAATTTTGGTACGGGTTATATCATGCTTCCGTTGTTCGATGCCGAAGAAGTGTTATTCAACAGGGCAGAAGCAAAAGTGTACCTGGGTGATGCAGCCGGTGCCATCGCCGACATGAATACCTATATCAGTAAGCGTGCGTTGAACTATAATGCCGCCAGGCATAATGTGGATGATGCAAATCTTAAAACCTATGCAGGCACTCAAAATACCGATACGGCATTGGTAAGAGGAATTCTTGGTCTTCGCCGCCTCGAGTATATCAGCCAGGGTATGCGCTGGTTCGACGTACAACGTTATGGCATTACCGTAAAACATGCGATCCGCAATACGGCGGGTACTGTGGAGCGGACAATCGAGGTGCGCGATGGCGACCCGCGAAGGGTGCTGCAACTCCCGGCATCGGCCGCCTTATCCGGCCTCCCATTAAATCCCCGCTAATCTTTTAATCCTTTTTATATATGAGAAAAATAATTGCCAATATAATAATCGGGGTGTCTGTCATCACAGCGATTAGTTCCTGCGAAAAGGATAAAGATGATCTCAATGCCGCCGATGATCTGCTCGGTCTGGGTGGTGATACATGGGAAAGAACTCCTATCGACAACTGGCTTTATGACAGCCTTGTGCGACCGCACAATATCCAGGTGAAATACAAGTGGGATCAATCTGAATTTGACGTAGATAAAACCCTGGTGCCTCCGGATGAATCGAAGATCATACCCATCTGGTCCATGTTGCGCCAGGCCTGGATACAGCCTTATGTAGATGTGCTGGGGCTTCCGTTCTTTAATAAATATTCTCCAAAACTGTTTGCTTTGTCCGGCGACTTCTCGTACAACGCCAATGGTTCCATTACGCTGGGTACAGCTGAGGGCGGACGTAAGATCGTTTTGTATGGCGCCAATCATTTCCTGGTAAGAGGAATGGCCGGTTATACCGCATCAAGAGATTCTTCTTTCGTGAAGCAATTTTTCCTGCAAACCATTCACCACGAATTCGGACATATCCTGCACCAGACCATCATGTATCCGATCGAATTCAAACGGGTGAACCCGGGGTTGTTCAGTGGTAATAACTGGATCAACATTACGGATGCCAATGCACGCCGGGATGGTTTTGTGACGGCCTATGCTTCCTCGGGTTATGACGATGATTTTGTAGAAACGATTGCCATCATGCTTATTGAAGGCCGGGCGGGTTTCGATGCGCTGATCAACCGCATTCCTGCGGGTACCAGTGGCAACGGTACCACCCAGGCCCAGGCGCAAACTTATTTGCGGCAGAAAGAAGCCCTGGTAGTAAGCTATTTCCGCCAGGCATGGAATATCGATTTCTATACACTTCAGGCACGTTGCCGTACTGCACTGGAACGATTTATCTAACTGCTAAAAAGGATTAAATGAAAAATTATATCACTGTACTGATCTTATTGCTTTCGCTCACTGCCTGCCGCCGCGATTTTGACGAAACTATTTTCGGAGAAACGCCCGATGCACGGTTAACCAAAACACTCGACAGCCTGCAGAACCGGCTGGCCGGTGAGCCGGGAGGCTGGACAGGTTTTCTTACAACCGGTACCGGTTTGCGGGCGGGTTTTTATTTTAAATTCACGCAGAACAACCGTGTATCCATGGTGTCTGATGTGGTGACGGGAGGAGAAACGGTAAAAGAAAGCAGTTATCGTTTGAAGGCGCTGCAGCAGCCTTGCCTGATCTTCGATACCTATTCTTATCTGCACATACTCGCCGATCCGAATGGTGATGTCAATGGCGGCACAGATGGCGCAGGGCTGCAATCCGATTTTGAGTTTGCATATGATCCTTCGGCGAATAACCGGGATTCCATTGTATTAACCGGAAGGATGCATAACAGCAGACTGGTTCTTCGTCCCGGCACACGGACGGACGGCGAAGCATTCGACGCGGGTGGCCTGAGTAACGCACAGGTATTCGATAGTTTGCCAAAACGTTATTTGAATTATTTCAAACGCTTTACGCTGGGAGGCAATACCTATGAGTTGGTGGTTAACCGCCGCAAGAAAAGTTTAAAGGTTGCCTGGATGGAAGGAGCTGTTTATAAAGAAGCAATGAGTTACTATATGACCACGCCCTCCGGCAACGTTCAACTGATTTCACCCGTTGATGCAAATGGGATTAAAATTTCTGTATTCACGGACATGCGATGGGATAATGCGGCCGTATCGCTGAGTTTTGCAATAAATGGTGAACGTGTTACGCCGGTTGGCTTTACCCGCCCGCTGCAGGTTGATCTGACGGCGCCACGCCGTTGGTGGCAAACGAGCAAAGACGAGGATACCTACTGGGTATCTGCAACCGGCTTCCGGGTAAATGGTGTGGATGACGCTTATGGTGTCAGCAGGCTGGCAGGGTATACGGCGTTGATGTATGGTGCTGAATGGGGAACCGTACGCGGGACAACAACCGACTGTTTTGGTTATATCCGGAACCGCACACAACTTTTTGCACCGGCAGTAGTATCGCCTCCCAGCTTTGGCAATGATGGAAGGGTTATGTTCACGAGAGTGTTGGGAGCATCAGGAGATCCCGCTACTTTTTCATTCTTCGGTACCAATCCCGGACAGGCAGCCATTAATACATTCTTTCCTGCTGTCACAAAGCTGGCAGATGCGCAGGGTTACATAGCCGTACAGATTTATGATACTTATGACCTGGTCGATCCGGTAAACGCAACCAGTTGGGTTAGCTGGGAGCGATAAGTTTTTTCTTTACGATGCACTACTAATTTTTCTCACAAGCAGTATGTGTACATTGGCGGGAGGGCCTTTCCAGGCCTTCCCCTTTTAAAAATTAAGACGCTTTTTCATGTCTGGCGTTAATATATATAGTGTTTCTCAGAGCAGTTTAAAAATGGTCGCTGGTTTCGCAGCCAGTGGAGGGTGAGAGATCCCCGGCGTTTGCCGGGGTCTCTTTTTTAGTCTTTAAAATATTGTACGCCTTTTTCAGAAATAAAGCCTCTGTGATCACTGTATTCTCCTGTCCTGATTGTTACCATCCAGAATTTAATATGGTCATTGTTTGGAAGAGGTACGGAATGGACATAATTAATTATATAATCGAACGCAGGCTCAATAATAACCGGCGCATCTCTGTCGACGGCGATTAGCAGCCCTTTCTTTCCATTCTTCTCCAGGATATAACTCTGCGTTAAAGGAAATACTGCATCGTAATCTTTGGCCAGTATGGCGCCGGTTTGTGTAATAACCGTTTTTTTGTTATTAATTGATACAACAAACAAGTTGTTGGGGATATCACTGTTAGCAAGGTCAAGTGTGGGATATTCCAGCGGCAATATTATTTGATTTTTCGAGTTGACAATTCCCCAACGCCCCCCATTTTGTACACCCAGAAATCTTTCTCTTTCTTTTATCCGGTCAATCGAATCATACATCGCCGGAATACTATCGCTGCCCAGAACAGGGCTGAAAATAAAGCCATACTTGTTTTCTTCTCTGAATAGGCGGCTTTCGTAAAAGGCTGGCGGAGGTATTGTACTGGGTGTTGCCTCTATTGGCCTGCTCGAGTCGCGCCCCTGACCGATTTTAACTGGAATCAATTCTTCCATGTCACTATAGTCCTCGATGTAAGGTGTAATTTTACCGGGACCATCGGGTAGTACGGGAATGAGGTATTTCTGATTGTTCCTGGCAACAAGCACAGTCGATGAGTTGTATATCGGCTCGGCCATATTATATTCAACAGGGGCTATCCATTTTTTCGAATGCATGTCAAAAATGCCGCGTTTATAATTTTTGTCCATAACCAGCAGCAGCGACCCGTCGACGCTAATACCCAGGTATAGTGTATCGACAAGGAGTTTTTTGGTGTTCAAATCATAATAGCCAGTAAATCCGCTTTTTGTAGTTGCGCGAATGCCGTTTTTTTCGACCGTTAATTCACTATAGTTAAATGGGATAACTATTTTACCCGAACGGTTAATAAGTCCTGCCCGACCCCCGCTAATGACCGTTGCATAATCACCATGAAAAAAATAAGTGTTATCAAATTGTGGTTTAATCTTTATTTTTCCTTTAAGATCGGAGTAACCCCATTTATCTTTTATTCTATAAGGCACCAGTATTGATTGTGCATTTAGCGTAAAGCACGCCGAGACGAACAAAACCACCAGTAGGCTTTTCATTCTTAATAACATATGCTGGAATTTTCTTTTACTAAATCTTAGACGGTTCCTAAACTTTAATCCTGAAAAAAACGCACTCCTTTCTCCGAGATATAACCACCCGCATTCGGATAAGCTTCAGTGTACCCATACCAGAATTTCAGTTGCACACCACCGGCGGGATAAATGGTTTTAATGTCTTTGCTTACGCGCAGGAATGCCGGTTCGATCAATACCGGCGCATTTTTATCAGTAAGTATGAGCAACCCTTGCTTTTTATCTTTCTCGAGGATATAACTCCGCTGAAATAAAGTTACCTGATCATAATCGCGTGCCAGTACCGATCCGTTTTGACTGATGACTGTTTTTTTACCATTTACCAGTACTACATAGAAACCGTTTACCGGATCGCTGTTGACCATGTCGAGCGGAGGATATTCGATGCGCAGGACGATTTCGTTTTTGGAATTGATGATTCCCCAGCGAGCCATATTCTTTACACCCAGGTATCCGCTGTATTCCCTTGAACGATCGATGGAATCATACATCGCGGGAATGCTGTCACCGGCAAACTGCCCCTCGAAGACGAAACCATATTTATTTTTTTCCCTGAACAAGCGCTCGGTATAGGTGGGAGAGGAAGTGTTTTCTTTTTTATCCGCATCTGATTTACTGGTGATAGTGACCGTTTTTAAATCTTCCAATTCAATCTCCTGATCTTCTTTGTAGGGAGTAACCGGCCCCGGGCCATTGGCCAGTACATCAATGGTAAAAACTTTGCCGTTGATACCCACGATTACTTTTGACGGATCGGCCATCGGCGACGCGTAATCATATTCAGCCGGAGCAATCCATTTTTTAGAACGTGAATCGAAGATGCCTTGCTTGCCCAGATCATTTACGACCAATAACAAACCTTCCACCACAGGCGTGATCATGCTGTATTGTGTATCTATTACCAGCTTGCGTGTACGCAGATCATAAAAACCGGTACGCTGATCGGCTGTTTCGGCGATGACGCCTTCCGGACCGGTTTGCAAATCGCGGTAATGGAAGGGAATGATCGTTTTGCCGGATTTATTAATGAGACCTGTGCGGGTACCCTCATAGGCCTTCGCATAATCCCCGTCGAAGAATGTCGCATAATCATAGCGCGGTTTGATCTTGATTTTTCCATTCAGATCGGAGTAGCCCCATTTGTCTTTGACGCGGAACGGGACCAGTACGTCCTGTGCAACAAGCGTCGTGGAGAACAGTACCAATGGAAGCAGCATAACCATTTTGATCTTGCTATTTGTACGTGTCGGCATAGACTGTAAATATACTTAAAAGAAAACGGAAGGGTTTTTCACCGGTATGTTAAAAGCGTGTAATCACTCCCGATTTTTTGTTTTAAAACGCTTGACGATCTCCACCCTGCTGCACTACTTTGGTAGTATCCTGCCTTGACGTCAAGTCCACTTTTTTCACCCTTAAACCTGTCCACAACATGAACGCTCTAAACTTTGCGCGTGTGCGCGACCGTGAGCTTTCGCTATGGCAATCGGCTGTAGCAGAGTATATCCGCGGCGAATTAAAAAAAAATAACCAGCCTGCTGCTATGCGGGACCTTCTTAACCATCCATTATCGATCGCAACAGCCGATTATGTAACACGGAAGTTTAATGACCGCACTTATCAACCACCGGCCTCATTCAAAGGCGATACCAGTCATGAGGCGCTGGTATTCAGATCACACCTCGGTCATCAGATTGGTGAAGCACTTGCTACCAACGACATGGAACGGTACAAAGCATTGTCCATTGCTTACCGCAAATTCTGCGACGAAGATTATTCAATCGGTCCGCCACCAACAGGATTTGCCAGTTGCCCCATTACCTATGCGCAGTATGCTCTTTCCTCAGGAGGAAGAATGACATACAACGACTGGACAACAGCCGGCGGCAATAACATTAACTATGGCGTGATCAACTGGAAGCTGCCCAACAATGCCAAAGTAGGTATACTGGGCGACTGGGGCACAGGCATGCCTGATGCTATTGCTTTGCTCAAAGACATGATGGTACAACACAACCCTGATGTGATCATCCATCTTGGTGATATTTACTATTCCGGCACGCCGCAGGAATGTGATACCTATTTCCGTGATGTCTTCACCACCGTGTTCAATGAAGTATTAGGACCGGGTAAACGGATTCCCGTATTTTCTATTCCCGGCAACCATGACTACTATGCATGGGGCGCGGAATATTATAATGTGGTAACCAACCTCAACAATAATATTCCCGGTGCTACGCAGCAGGCAAGCTATTTTTGCCTGCGCACGCAGGATAATGGCTGGCAATTTCTCGGCATGGACACGGGATACAACGATTCTAATCCGGCCAACCAATTGAATACGACATATGCCGGTCCATGGTTGCAGCCCAATGAAATAACCTGGCACCAGGATAAGTTGGCCAACTTTCCCGGATTGACGATTCTTCTTTCGCATCACCAACTGTATTCTTCCAACAGTAAGATCAACGGTTCGTTTTCGGTAATGAATGCGGTGCCTTACTACAATCCTTACCTGTATCGTGCGGTGGGTGAATATGTGCCAACAAAAGTGGCGGGATGGATCTGGGGACATGAGCATAATTTTGTGATGTACCGGGATTATCTTGCGCAACTCGCGATCGGCAGACTGGTTGGCAACAGTGCTTATGAAGAACTGACCAGTGCCAATCCTTACCAGGTCAACTATCCGCAGATACCTTACGTAATGCCGGAGCCGCAGTACGATCAATATAAACTCGGCATCAACCAGGACAGTAACGGCGTTCAGTACTACAACCACGGATACGCGATCATCGACTTGTCTGGCAGGAAAAATCCGACAGATCCTGTGCAGGTCGGTTATTACCAGTTTCCTGCCTGGGGCAGCACGCCGCCGCCGAATCCTGTTTCAACATTGCTCTGCCAGGAGCTGTTCAGCAAACCACAACCCTTTGAGTACGGTGATCAGGTCCACTCTGGCGGCAATCATATGTTATCTAATATGGACGGTATGGACGTACAGAATTTCTATGCCGGTTCGTTTGGCTATAACTATCCTGTTGCTGCGCCAGGGATGGTAGACTATGCGAGGCCGCACACTATTACCAAATATGTAAATGGCAGTCCTGCCCCGGATGGCACCCCGCTCATATCCGGAGACATTATCAGTATCAGGACAACGCAAAATGATCAATACCTGACCGCGGGAGCGACGCCCTGGTTGTACTATGCTTCGGCAGTGAACAATAATTCACTGTGGGTGATTAGGAAAAAGGAGCAGGGTAATGCCGGTATCAATGTAGGCGATGCGTTCTATCTGGAAAACGTAGCTTATACCGGGCAGTACCTCAAACCGGTGTATGCGGTGAAGTGGTCAATGATTTATCTTACCACTGAAGTTGGGGCGGACTACTGGTGGCGATTCTGCACGATGGAATAGGCGCTTAATTATAGCCCCGGAAAAGTTCCGGGGTTACTTTTTTAAAATATTTTGTTTGATTCTATTAGAAAACCATTAGAATAGCAAGGGTGATTATGCTGTTTGAAAACAGGTGATTTCTCCTCAGCCACATAAAAAACTTTAACGTGCACATACATTTTTTCCGTTGTCTACAGTTTTTTATGGTGCCATCGCTTTGAATAATGGTTTTTATTTATCTTCTTTGCACCCTGAAATTCTGACTGTACCCTGCCTGCTACTGCTCCCCCGTCACAGTATTGCAACTGTATTATCAGAATCTTCACCCTCTTTAAACCAAACTACCACCTTATGATCAAAACCTTTACCCAAAGATTTTGTCTTTTCCTGCTGTTTTTTATTTCCCTGCTGCAATTCAACCGGAGTAATGCCCAGGCTTACTCGGAAAGTTTTAATAACATTTCCACATTGCCCGGCAGCGGGTGGGTTATTCAAAACAACAGTAACCCGGTTGGCGCAACCACGTGGTTCCAGGGAACACCAACCACTGCCTCACCCGATCCGGGACCTTTCAATGCCTTCAATGGTGCGAACAACGCCTATATTGCGGCGAACTTTAACAACACAACAGGCGGCACGGGTGTTATCAGTAACTGGCTGATAACGCCAAACAGAACGTTACGTAATGGTGACGTGTTTACATTTTATACGCGTAAGCCAACGATCGGACCCGGCATGACCGATTATCCCGACAGGTTGGAAGTTCGTATGAGTACGAATGGTGCGAGCACCAATGTAGGCGCGGCCGGCTCCGGCTTCGGTGATTTCTCCACTTTGCTGCTTTCTATAAATCCGACGTTGACCACTAATGTGTATCCACAGGTATGGACGCAGTATACGATTATCATCTCCGGACTTCCTGCACCTACATCAGGCCGTATCGCATTCCGCTACTTCGTTACCAATGCTGGTCCTTTAGGAACTAACAGTGATTATATCGGTATCGATCAGGTTGATTATACGCCGTATGTATGTCCTGCCTTTACGCTGACCCCGGGCGGAGCGTTAACAACAGGTACGGCAGGAGCTGCATATAGTCGCGTATTGACGCAGACCGGCGCATTAGGTGCTCCAAATTTCGCCATTACTGCAGGTGCATTACCTCCGGGCCTTACGCTTTCTGTAGGGGGAACGATTTCCGGTACTCCTACGGCTACGGGTACATTTAATTTTACGGTAACCGCTAGTGACGCAAGCGGTTGTTCCGGTTCTCAATCTTATTCAATCACAGTTATATGCGGTGCTAACCCCATCACCTTTGCATCTGCATTGGTGTGTTCAACCGCACCCGTTACATTAACGGCAAGCCCCGCAGGCGGCACCTTCTCCGGTACAGGCGTCACCGGAAATGTATTTGACCCGGCTGCAGGCACGCAGACGCTTACATATGATTATACCGATGCTTACGGATGTGCTTTTAGTACAAATGCAACATTCACGGTGTTTGATGGTGGCGTTACCGGTATTTCTCCCTCGTCACAGACTATCTGCAGCGGCGATGCCATCAGCAATATTGTTACGACTAATACCAATGGTGCGGCTACCTTCAACTGGACGAGAGATAATACATCTGCTGTTACCGGTATTGCGGCAAGCGGCAGTGGTGCTACGATCTCCGGCACATTAACCAATACTACCAGCGCTCCTGTAACCGTTACGTTTAACACTACAGCGTCAGTAGGAAGTTGCGTTACACCGCAAACCTCCACTGTTCTGGTTAATCCAAGACCTTCCGTAAACGCTATATCTTCCACATCGGCCTGCTCCCCTGTTTCGGTGAATGTCACTCCGGCTGGTCCGGTGTCAGGAACCGTTTATAACTGGACGAGAACCAACTCTGCTTCGGTGACCGGCATAGCCGCAAGCGGCTCAGGAACGATCAGCGGTACATTAATCAACACTACGAGTGCTCCTGTAATCGTAACCTTCACTGTTACGCCTTCGGCAAATGGCTGCACCGGCACACCGCTTAGTTTTGATATAACCGTTAATCCGATCCCAACTGTCTCGGCATCTGTTAGCAGCCAGTCGGTTTGTTCGGGTAATGCCATTACTTCCATAGCCTTTACAGGCAATGTGTCCGGAGCCGTTTACAACTGGACAAGAGATAATGCAGGCTCCGTAACCGGTATTGCTGCAAGTGGTTCAGGTGATATCAGCGGTTCGCTCGTTAACAATACCAGCGCACCTGTAACGGTAACGTTTACCGCCACACCTGTTATAAATAGCTGCCCCGGTACGCCGGTAACTGCTACGGTTACCGTCAACCCTTCTGTAAATGTAGTAGCCACCCCAACCAGCCAGACCATTTGTTCCGGCGGTGCGATCACGGCTATCACATTCAGCGGTAACGCAACCGGTACTATTTATAACTGGACCAGAGACAATACTTCTTCTGTAACGGGCATAGCTGCGAGCGGTTCTGGAAACATCAGCGGAACGCTGGTGAATGCTACGAGCGCGCCTGTAACGGTGACCTTTACTGTTACGCCAACAGCCAATGGTTGCCCCGGTACGGCGGTAACGGTTACTGTTGTTGTTAATCCTGCTGTGAACGTGGTGGCCACTCCAACCAGTCAGACCATTTGTTCCGGCAGCGCGATCACGGCTATTGCATTCAGCGGTAATGCAACCGGTACCGTTTATAACTGGACAAGAGATAATACTTCTTCTGTAACGGGTATTGCTGCGAGCGGTTCTGGAAACATCAGCGGATCACTCGTGAACACCACCAACGCGCCTGTAACGGTGACCTTTACTGTTACGCCAACAGCCAATGGCTGCCCGGGCACTGCCGCAACAGCAACAGTGCTTGTTAACCCTACTCCGGCTGTAAATGCATTGACACCGCAGACGATTTGTTCCGGTGCAAACATTTCCACTATCACACTGTCCGGACCAGTTTCCGGCACCACCTATAACTGGACAAGAGACAACACGTCTTCCGTAACAGGGATTGCAGCCAGCGGTTCAGGCAACATCAGCGGTTCTTTGGTGAATACGACCAACTCAACTGCAACTGTAACCTTTACCGTTACACCAACAGCGAATGGCTGCCCGGGTGCACCAGTCACTACCACTGTTACTGTATATCCGCAGGCTACCGCTGTGGTAACTCCGGCGGCACAAACTGTTTGTTCCGGTGCCATTACTCCTATCGTTATCACTGGTAACGTAACGGGTACTACCTTCAACTGGACAAGAGATAATACCACTGCTGCCACCGGCATCGCTGCCAGCGGCACAGGAAATATTTCCGGTACATTGACCAATACAACTACCAACCCGGTAACCGTAACGTTTATCATTACGCCTGTGGCAAATGGTTGTTCCGGTACGCCGGTCACCGCAACGGTAACTGTTGGTGCGGCTCCGACAATTGTTTGTCCTGCCAACATCACGTTGAACAACGTCACCAATACCTGCGGCGCGCCTGCAACCTATACGGCAACTGCAACAGGTATCCCGGCTCCGTCGATCACTTATGCCTTCACCGGTGCTACCACCGGAAGCGGCAGTGGTACCGGTAGCGGATCCACATTCAACGTGGGTGTAACAACCGTAACGTTGACGGCTACCAATAGCTGTGGTACGACAAATTGTTCATTCACTGTTACAGTAAACGATACACAGAGCCCTGTTATCACCTGCCTTGCTCCTGTAACAGTAAGCTGCGCGGGTAACGTGCCGACTCCTGCTCCCGCAAGCGTAACGGCAATAGATAATTGTTCTGGTGTAGTGGTAACCCATGTGAGTGATGTGATCAGCAACCAGACCTGTGCCAACAGATACACGATCACCAGAACATATCGTGCAACAGATGCGGCAGGGAATACCGCAAACTGTACACAGATCATCACTGTTAATGATCAGACAGCTCCGGTAATCACCTGTCCTGCCAACATTACTGTCAGCTCGCCAATCGGTTCTTGTAATGCAGTGGTGAACTTTACCGTGAATGCTACCGACAACTGCGGTGGTGCGGTGACCATTACAACCCTTCCTGCATCAGGATCTGTATTTGCCCTGGGCACAACAACCGTAACGGCAACAGCGACTGATGCCTGCGGTAACAGCTCAACCTGTTCATTCACTGTAACCGTTAACGATGGCCAGTTGCCGGTGATCGCCACGCAACCTGTTAACCGTGCCGTATGCGCAGGACTGAATGCCACCTTCACCGTTGCCTCCAGCAATGTGGTGAGCTATCAGTGGCAGCGTTTTGAAAGCGGATCATGGGTAAATGTGAGTGGCGCAACAGCAGCATCATATACAGTGTCCAATACAACAACAACACAAAGTGGCACACGCTATCGTGTAAGAATAGCCGGAACCTGTACCACTATTTTCTCCAACGAAGTAACGCTCACCGTATACGCACTTCCTCAACCGGTGATCACTACGCCGGCAGAAATTTGTTTGCAAGACCGTACGGTGCAATTAACAGCTACGCCTTCAGGTGGCACATTTACCGGAACCGGTGTAACCGGCACTACCTGGAATCTTGAAATTCCTGCCGCCGGTGCCAACACCATCCAGTATAGCTATACCGATGGTAATGGTTGTACGGTTGCTACTTCTAAAGTGTTTGACCTTCAAACCTGCAATGGCAGAAGCAGCTTGCTGGAAATCCAGGCATATCCTAATCCGACACAAGGACAGGTGACGGTGAAAGCGTTGGTGACTATCGCATCCAACTGGACGATCGATGTAACAGACATCACCGGCAGACTGGTACAGCGTCAGCAGATTCCGTTGCGCAAAGGCTGGAACCAGTTCCAGGTTGACCTTACCGGAAAAGTGGCTGGTATGTATATCATCTCCCTGGGTCGCGGTGGCGGCCACAAGGGAGAAATCAAAGTCCTCAAGCAGAATTAACCCTGAGCATAGAATCGTTACAACGAAGCGGCCGGCAACGGCCGCTTTTTTTTAATTAAATTGTAGCATGAACGAACGCAAGGATCATTGGGAAAAAATATACGAAACAAAACAGCCTCATGAGGTAAGCTGGACGCAGAGCCGTCCTGCCATATCGCTGGAGATGATCCGGCAAACAGGTATTGCCAGGCACGCAGCTATTATCGACATAGGTGGAGGTGACAGCAACCTGGTTGACCATTTATTGGAAGAGGGGTATACCAACATCACCGTCCTCGATATATCAGCTGCCGCCATTGAACGCGCAAAAAAACGGCTTGGGCTAAAAGCATCGCTGGTTAAATGGATCGTAACGGACATTCTTGACTTTAAACCGTCAGAACAATATGAACTGTGGCACGACCGTGCGGCATTTCATTTTCTTACGAATAAAAATGCGATCGGGCGCTACCGGCAACTGGTAGCTCAGGCCGTAACCAACTATGCCATTGTTGGCACCTTCTCCGTTGAGGGTCCCAAAAAATGCAGCGGACTTGAAATCAGCCAATACGATGAACAGACACTGCCGGCGGTATTCAGTGCAACTGGAATGAAGAAGATATTCTGTAAACGGGAAGATCACCATACACCCTTCGGCACTACTCAGAATTTTGTGTTCTGTTCTTTTGGCAAAAAATAAAATGTCCAACCATACCTGCGAGGATGTCTCGTTTACACCCCGTCAAAGTCGACGGCAGGCGATAGCTTTACAAAATGAAGATGAGATCGGGGGAATTTATCTCGTTGTCGGCGAGTACGATGATGCTGACAGCACTGGGCATCGATGTAATGCTACCGGCATTCGCCGGGCTTCGGGTCCATTTTGGATTGCAGGATAATCCGGGTGCTACCGCACAGATCGTTTCGTTTTTTTTCCTTGGGCAGATAGCGCAATTGTTGTTTGGCGTCTTGTCTGACAGGCTGGGACGCCTGGTTATCCTGCGCACTGGCTTTCCATTATATATTGCGGGAGGTGTGGTGGCAGCCTTTGCGCCAACGTTCGAGATCATGCTGATCGCGCGGTTTGTAGCGGGTGTGGGTGCTTCAGCCGTTTTCATGACAACTATCGCGGGCATCCGCGACCGTTATGCCGGTGATGAAATGGCGCGGATTCTCTCGCTGGTCTTTACGATCTTTCTCTTTACACCGGTACTGGCACCTTTTCTCGGTATGTTTCTATTGAAGATCGCTTCCTGGCAAGCCGTCTTTCTGTCCGCACCCGTTTTTGCAGTCATTGTTTTCTGCTGGTCCTTTCGCCTGGAAGAATCGTTGTCCAAACAAAACCGGACGGCGCTGAAATGGAGTACCGTTAAGGCTTCGTTACAGGCAGTATTGACCAACCGCACCTTCCTGCGCTATACCGCGGTGACTACTTTGTTGTTTACGGGATTGAGTTCATGGGTGGGCAGTTCGGAAAGAATTGTGGGAGAGTTTTATCAGCGGCCGGATCTTTTTCCCTGGGTGTTTGGGGGCATCGGGTTGTTCATGGCCGGCTGCGCATTGATGAATTCACGTTTATCAGTCTGCCTCGGTGCGCAAAAAGTGATACGCATTTTGCTTATTGTCTATACAGCGGTAGCGTTATTGTTATTGATCAGCACATGCTGGCTTGGCGATCCTCCTCCGATGGTATTGTTTTTTATCGCCGTGGCTGCCCTGCTCGGTATCAACCTGGCTGTGGAGCCCAACAGCAGTGCCCTCGCATTGGAGCCGATGGGTGATAAAGCAGGCGTAGCATCATCGGTATACGGCACCTTGTTTTTTGCCGTAGGCGCTGCAGCGGGGGCTGTGGTCAGCGGACAACTGAAGCACGGGCTAATTGCACTCATCGTCGCCTTTCTCCTGATTGGGCTAGCAGCTACTTTGCTGGCATTCGCGCCTGCGCCGGAGAAGAAATAGCGGTCTTTTTTGATTTAATTATTCACGAGTTTCATAGAGCCTTCGCTATAACGGGCTCCCGTATCGGGATATTTTTTTAGTAAAGCATCGATGGTGGCAAGATCGGCTGCAGACAATTCCACATCAATCGAGCCGGCGTTATCTTCGAGGTATTTTCTTTTTTTGGTACCGGGAATGGGAATGATATCATCTCCCTGCGCGAGTACCCAGGCCAATGCAAGTTGTGCAGGTGTGGCATTTTTGTCTTTGGCCAGCGCGGCAAACTCATTGACCAGGGACTGGTTGTTTTGTAAATGTTCCTGCTGGTAGCGCGGCAATGTTCTTCTGAAATCCGTTTCTGCCAGTGTATCCATATTCAATGTGTTGGTCACGAGTCCTCTTGCGAGTGGCGAATAAGGAACAAGGCTGATACCGAGTTCGCGGATGGTTGGTAAGATTTCTGCTTCCACATCCCGTGTGAGCAGGGAGTATTCGCTTTGTAATGCGGCGATCGGGTGAACGGCATGCGCTTTTCTTATGGAAGCGGCTGAGGCTTCGCTCAGGCCGAGATAGCGAACCTTTCCTTCTTTTACCAGTTCGGCCATAGCGCCAACAGTATCTTCAACAGGAATATTTGGATCAATACGGTGCGCATAGTAGAGATCGATGGTGTCTATCTTTAGCCGTTGCAGACTTTTCTCCACGGCTTGTCTGATCCAGGCGGGCGAACCGTCGAAGTAAGTGCCGGATGCATTGCTTGGTCCGGCAACACCGTCTTTAAACCGGAAGCCGAATTTGGTAGCAATGAATACTTTGTCGCGGTTGGGCACGAGAACTTTGGAAATGAGTTCTTCGTTGGCGCCATTGGCATACATGTCGGCGGTATCCCAGAAGTTGATGCCGAGGTCGAGGGCTTTTTCGAGCGTGGCAATGCTTTCTTTATCATCGGTGGGACCGTAGGCGAAGCTCATTCCCATACACCCGAGTCCTATGGCGGATAATTGTTCGTTGGTGGTTCCCAGTTTCCTGTATTTCATAAATGCTTTGTTTTTATCGTAATCGGCGCGAGCCTTATCTTTAACCAATATGAACAGGGAAAAGTTCAATGGCATCTGGAAAGGCGAATACATTTACGGTGATGGCTATCCGGACGAAGTACAGGGAAGGCGGGAAGAATTTTCGTTGCACCTTCAATTCGAGGGACATCTTTTCAAAGGTACCTGCGAGGACTGCTTTACCCGTGAGTTATTCAATGAGCCTGCTACGGTGGAGGGAGATGTGACCACGGGACAGATTCGTTTTATTAAACGCTACCCTGCGCTGTTGTTGACAGACGAACATGGGCATTATAGTGTAGATCGCGATAAACCTCCTTATGAGATTGTTCATCATGGCCTATATACAAAAGGCTTTTTTTCCCGCAGACATTCGTTTCGTGGCCATTGGGAGATTGTACAATCTTTTGTGGATGACGAAGGTCCTTATCAATTGATCTGTAGTGGTGAGTGGTGGTTTGAGCAAGTAAAGTAGTAGCAATCCCGCACGATCCGGATTTTTTATGCTGTATGAAAAACTCATTTTTGCAGTTAAATGAGTAGCATGATCTCGCAGGCAACATTGAATTACGAACGGATTGCCAAAGCAATCGACTTTATCCGCGATAATTTTCGCGATCAGCCCGGTTTGGAGGAAATTGCAGAGCAAGTGCATTTAAGTCCTGCACATTTCCAACGGCTGTTCACCGAGTGGGCCGGTACAAGCCCGAAAAAATTTCTGCAATACATCAGCGTTGAACACGCGAAATCCATATTGGAAAAAGATAAACAGGCAACGGTCTTCGATGCCACTTTTGAAACAGGATTGTCCAGCACCAGCCGCCTGCATGAATTATTTATAAAAATGGAAGGCATGACGCCGGCGGAGTACCGGCATGGTGGCGCGCAACTTTCCATCCGTTATTCATTTGCACAAAGTCCGTTCGGGCAACTAATTATCGCTTCAACGGAAAAAGGTATTTGTTATATGGCCTTCGAAGCCGACCGGCAAAAAGCATTCTACGATCTGCAACAAAAATTTCCGAATGCCAGCTATGTGGAGGGAGCAAGTCCGCATCAGGAAATTGCGCTGCAACTTTTTCAACGTGACTGGACAAAGCTCACGGAAATCCGGTTGCACCTGCGCGGTACGGACTTTCAATTGAAAGTATGGGAGAGTTTGTTGAAAATACCGATGGGTCGGTTATCTACTTATGGTACGGTAGCGGAACGCATTGGTAATGCCGGTGCATCGCGCGCGGTAGGCACGGCAGTGGGCGACAATCCCGTGGCGTTTTTAATTCCCTGTCACCGCGTGATCCGGTCATCAGGTGTTATCGGACAATACATGTGGGGCACCACGCGCAAGACAGCCATCATCGGTTGGGAAAATGCCATGATAGAAACTGCGGAGTAAAAACAGCAGGAACCGGATTTTTCTTCACCAAATAATCAACCAGTTTCGCATAAAATACAAACAACAATTTTTATGCGTAAACTGGAAAACAAAACAGCACTGGTCACCGGTGCTACGAGCGGAATCGGAAAAGCCACGGCAGCAGATTTTATAACCAACGGAGCAAAGGTCATCATCACCGGACGACACAAGGAAACCGTTGAAGAAACCGTAAAAGAACTTGGAGAAAGTGCAAGCGGTATTGTTTCCGATGCGGGAAAGATGAGTGACCTAAAGCAGTTGCGTGAACAGACAGAAGCTATTTATCCATCGCTGGATATTTTATATGTCAACGCAGGCATCGGAAAATATGCACCCATAGAACTGATTGATGAAAAACATTTTGATGAACTATTCAACATCATCGTCAAAGGCACTTTGTTTACCGTACAACAGTTGTTGCCATTGATGAAAAGAGGAAGTGCGATCATTTTAAATACATCAATCGTTACGGAAATAGGAATGCCCAACTCTGCCATTTATTCCGCAGCCAAGGCGGCCGTGCAATCTTTTCTTAAAACATTTGCAGCAGAACTGGCACCGAAAGGTATCCGTATCAACGCGGTCAGTCCCGGCCCGATCGAAACCAATTATTTTCAGCGATCCAATCTGACATTGGAGCAATATGAGCAGTTTAAAGCATCTTTTGCGCCGCAAGTACCGCTGGCGCGATTTGGTCAACCGGAGGAAGTAGCGAAGGTAGTGTCGTTCCTGGCATCGGACGAATCATCATTTATGCATGGTTCAGAAGTATTTGTGGATGGAGGATTTCCGAAGATCAGGGTGTCGTAAAAAACAAGTTGAGGGATTAAACGTTTGGAGAAGACTATTGTCCAACAACTGTCGAAAATTAAATGCATATGCGCTACCATTTTCTCAGGGATGGCTTCTTGCTGGCAGGCCTGGTGGTCCTGCTCTCTTGTAAAAAGAATAACCCGCCCGATACTTATGTGGATGATGATCTGGAAGGTCCGATCTCAAGGCCGGCCAGTGGTTACGGTGCTGATGGGACTTACCAGGTAGCCAATGTGAGTTTTCCGAGCCCGGTTTATACCGGTAAGAACGTGACCATATTTTATCCTAAAGGAAATACATCGCCGGTGCCGGTCATTTTTTATTCTCATCCGTATGGCGGTGAAGAAAGCGCGTATAATATCGGGTTGTATGATTTTATTGCGAAAAAAGGATATGCAGTTGTATTTGCACCCTATCCTACCACCGGTGTAAGCATCGATGAACGGTACAATACGCTCTGGCAGAGTTTTAAAAAAGCGGTGACAGATTATCCGCAGATCATCGATACGCGTAAAGCGGCTTTTATGGGACATTCGTTTGGCGGAGGGGCCAGTTTTGCACTGGCTTATAAAGGCTTTACGGAAGAGGGCTGGGGTGCAGACGGCCGGTTTATTTTCGCAATGGCACAATGGTATGCGTACCAGCTGACCGATGCCATGCTGGCAAACTTTCCCTCCAATACGAAATTGATCACCGAAGTGTATGCAGACGATGAAACCAACGACCACCGCATGGCCATCGATCTGTTCAAACGCATCAATATCCCGGCTTCGGAAAAGGATTATGTGTTGATCAGATCTGCAACAATCGACGGGTATACATATAAGGCCGATCACGCCCTGCCGAATACGCAATCGGCTTATGATGCGTACGATTATTATGGCGTGTACCGGTTGCTCGATGCCATGGTCGATTACAGTTTTAATGGCAATGCCGCTGCAAAAAATACGGCTTTGGGAAATGGGTCCGCTGCGCAGGTGACGATGCCTGGTTATAACGGGCAGACCTTGCCACCACTGGAAGTGACCGATAATCCTGTTGCGGAATATCCGCAGGCGCGTTACCTCTTCAGTTGCAGTTCGGTCAACAATCCGCGCCTCGCTTATTGTAATTAAAGAAATGAAGGGTGTATCTTGAAGACAAATAGCGATTATGCCCATCAACAAAGATATCAAAGCCTACAACGACGAGCAGGCGGCTGCGGATAAAGCCATTTGTGCATTGCTGGCCAAAGAGATCACAGCAGCCCTGCCGGAAGCGGAGAACAAGATCTGGCACCGGCATCCTGTATGGTTTCTGGATGGCAATCCTGTGGCGGGTTACAGCAAGCTGAAAGATAGTGTGCGACTGTTGTTCTGGAGCGGGCAATCATTTGATGAGCCGGGTCTTCAGCCGGAAGGCACTTTCAAAGCGGCCGAAGCACGTTATACGGAGAAGAAACAAGTGGATGTTGAGTTATTGCGCGTGTGGTTGGCGAAAGCGCGGGATATACAATGGGATTACAAAAACCTGGTAAAGCGAAAGGGGAAATTGGAGCGATTAAAATAGAAAGAGCTTTCTTCGGAAATTTTTTTTATTTTTTCCCCGGCCATCTGCCATTTTCCTTCGCATAAATAATCGCCTCCAATCCGGTCTTTGTCATTTTCTTCTGGCGGATCATTCGTTCCGCACGTTCTACATTTGGCATGCTCCAATTGCTGCGTTTGATATTCCGCGGAGAAAATGTGAGATAGTAACTGCCGTCTTCCCGTTTTTTACAAAGACTATCGATCCAGCCAAAACACAAAGCTTCTTCTGTAGCCTCGATACGATCGACGGATGGCGTGTCGTTGTTTTTATGAAAAAGAATCAACCACACCGAACGTTCGATTTTTCCATTTTCGCGCAGCCAGTTGCGCCACTCCTGTCGCGTGCGCATATATACTGCTTGTTTGCCGTCTTTAATTTCCATTATGCTAAGGTAATATGGGCCTGTGACAGCCCTATGTCAGTAGAACAAACGATTTTTCATTTCCGGAACCACGCGTTTTTACTAGAAGACCAAGAAAGCGGGACTAATTTGCTGACTATTTTTCCTTCGACAGATTTATAATTCAAGGTGACTTGGAAAAAAACTTCTTTAGGGATTTCTAATCTTATGTCAAAGAAGAAATGAGCATAGTATGTCGATGGCAAACCAGGGCTAAGCGATATTTTTGATCGTTCTGATGATGACAACATTTTCCATCCTCTATTACTATATTGCATTTCAACGACAATTGTGGATTCTTGGGCTGTTGTTTTACCAATATTCTCGATAGTAAACCTCGCATTAAACATTTTTACCACAGTAACAGGGGATGTGGTTGGGTACCCTATTCGTTGGAGCTCGTTTTGAAGATCTTGCAGCGTTAAAACCGGGTTTATTTTGTCAAGCTCGTTTCCCGTTTCATCTAAAACTGCGAGGTAATAGGATATAGTGCAAAAGTCAAGATTTTCTTTGTCCGTATGAACAAGCGGATCGTATCCCCATGCTATTTTTTTCGCATCCTCCATCGGCAGCTTCTTCCGAACCTCTATTATGACATCTTTTACCACAACATCAGCGTCGTTCAAAAGTTCCCATTTTTTGTTTTGGGTTTTTTGATTTCGGAATGAGAGTATCATATTGACAACGGTGAGCACTAATGCAATAAGTGCAATGATTGTCTTAGGATCCGAAAAAAAACTCGCAATTTCTCTCATAGACTTAAGATTTGGTTAATGAAAGATATGTACATAATTGATTGATGTTTGGCCCAATTGTATCCGAATTTTTCTGGTTCCATACTATGCCATTTAAATTAACATGAAGTATTTAAGTTAAAGGTTTATTGAGGTTTTTATTGGAAAAGAAGCGCTAAATCGGCAGGGTTCAACATTTTAATGTTTCGAATTTGTATCCTTAAACTTATGGTGAGAAGCACACAAAATGATAAAGACAAGCAATTTTACTAGTTAGCAATTCTCGCCATTTTCAGAAATCGGATGAGTTAGGAATTGAAATTGCCATCCTGATCCGCAAACCCTATTGAAGTTTCATGCGGAAACTTCGGACACAAACAACTGCGGCTGTTTATTCACGATTGACGATTCACGATTGACAATTCACCATTCCTTAATCAACACTTTATGTTAAGGTAACAACCATCGAAGAGCTTTGCGACTTTCCAAACAAACTTAAGGTTATCATGAGAGTAGCAAAACTAACTTCACTTTTCCTTCTATTATTGTGGGTGCAACAAGCCGCAGCGCAGCAAAAACTGCAAGGCGTTGTGTTGGATGCCACACGTAATACAGGAATCTCCGGCGTTAACATCACCGTAAGCGGTGCCACTGCCGGTGCCGTTACAGATGTCAACGGCCGTTTTTCATTTGATCTGCCCGCATTGAAAACTGCGCAAACCAACTACACATTGTCGTTCACCGCAGTGGGCTTTCAACCGGTAGAGAGAAAAATCGATCCGTCCGCCGCCACTTCTCCATTGGAAGTGCGCATGTCAGAAGACCTGGTTAAACTCAACGAAGTAGTTGTTACCGGTCAGGGGCTGAACGTAAACAAGCGCCGTTTGTCAACAAACGTTACTTCTATTTCAGAAGCACAATTGCGCAACCTTCCGCAAAACCGTATCGATCAGTTGCTACAATCGCAGGTACCCAACGCACAGTTCAAAATGTCCGCAGGCCAGGCCGGCGCTACTTCCATCATTCAGACAAGAGGTTTCAATTCCGCCTTCGCCAACTCTACACCTATTGTATATATAGATGGTGTGCGCGTTGACAACCTCAACACGGCGCCTATGCTCGGCATGACCTTGTCCGGCGGTATTTCGCAAGGCGCTTCTACCAGTTCGCTTGCCGACATTCCCGTAGAGAATATCGAAAAGATTGAATTTATCAACGGTGGTGCCGCTACTACGTTATACGGCTCCGATGCTGCTAACGGTGTGCTGCAGATCTTCACCAAAAAAAGAGGATCCGGCAAAGCCAACTTCCGTGCTTCTATCGATCTCGGCTTAGAAACACCCACCAACGATTACCTGTATTTTAACCGCACAAAAGACCTGCTGTTCCAGAACGGTGCCTATCAGAAATACAGCATAGGCATGGACGGCGGTAACAGCGACTTCGGATTCAGCATGGCTGCAGCTTACAGCGAATCACAAGGTGTGCTGATCCACAACCAGAACCAGATAAAGAAGATTGATTTCCGCACAGGCTTTCATGCCCGTCTGATCAACTCCCTGACTTACGAATCTTCTTTTAGTTATAACAACCAGAACCTGCGCCGTACACGTAACGGTAATTCCGGCGGTTACTCTGCACTCTGGTTTGCTGAAGACGGTGCTTCCAAGATCATCGGTCCCGGCTTCAATCCCAAATTAGATTCGCTTTCCGAAGCAGAATTTGCGCGCGTGAAATCTTTTGTGGACTCCGCAGAGATGCTCATGAACAATACCTCTAAAGTGAACCGCTTCCAGACGTCACAGGTACTGAAACTGCAACCGCTGAAGAACCTTGTTTTCAAAGGAACATTTGGTGTTGATTATCGCACGCAGACAGAACAGTCTGTTGTTTCCAACGCATTCAACCGTCATATCCGTTCCAATACAACCGGTTCATTGAGCAAGTATGACCGTAATTTCCTTGGTCTTACCTTCGAACTTACTGGTCAGTATGATGCAAAGGTCGGTGACTTCTCTTTCCTTACAACCGCCGGTACACAGTTGTTCCGCAACCAGGATCACCAGATTTCCTATATCGGTCAGGATATTCGCGATGGAGCATTGACCGTGGGTCAGGCTGCTACACGTACAAGCAACGAATATCTTTCTGTTGTGGTGAACTCCGGTGTATTTGTGCAGGAAAACGTTGGTTATAAAAACCGTTATTATCTCGACCTCGGTGTCCGTGGCGACAACAACTCAGCTTTCGGTTCTTCTATCGGCACACAATATTATCCCAAGGTCGGTCTTTCTTATATCCTGAGTGCAGAACCCTTCTTCACCAACTGGAACCAGGACTTTGTCAAAACTGTTAAGATCCGCGCCAACTATGGTGTTGCGGGTATTTTCCCTACACCTTTCGCTCATGAGCGCACAATCGCTTTCACCGGTTTCAATGGCGGACAATCAGCCACCTTCGGTCAGCCGGGCAACGATCAGCTCAAGCCTGAGAAGTCTTATTCAAAAGAAGTGGGTGTTGATCTTGGTCTCTGGAAAAATAAAGTATCACTCACCATCAGCTATTTCAACAATGAAACACGCGACGCGCTGTTCGTGGTGCCTCCTGCCGCTTCAACCGGCCAGACCAATACCTTGCGCAACATCGGCCTTATCACCAACAAAGGCTGGGAGTTTGCAGCAGTGGTATCTGTTATGGAAACAAAAGACTGGGATGTTCGCGTAAGGGCTTCTGCCAATACGGTTGACAACCTCGTGGTAAGCACTGGTGGAGCTCCCTCTTTCAACCTGAACGGAATGACTTCACGTACGGTACAAACCGTCGTCAAAGAAGGTTATCCTGTTGGTTATATCAGCGGCAACTTCGGCACATTTAAAAACGGTGTGCTCGAAAGTTATGTTCCGCAATCTTTCCTGGGTTCCACCATTCCTACACTTACCGGCAGCGCAGGACTGAATGTGCGTTATAAATCACTTTCTCTTTTTGCCAATGCCGACTATCAGCAAGGCGGTTACTTACACAATTGGGACAAACAATTCCGTATCAACTACGGCGCTTCAACAGAAGGAGTGCCCGCTGCAGAAATCGCTGCACATGGCGCTACCAACTGGCTGAACTATTCGCAATTGTTTGTGGAGAAAAGTGATTTCATCAAAATCCGTACGATCGGGTTGGTATACGAATTTGGTAAAAACGTGACCGGTAAGTACATCAAGCAACTCACAATCGGAGCAACCGCAGTAAACCCCTTCAACTTTACCGCTTCTTCTTCCGACCCTGAAGCCGTAATGGCGGGTGGGGCACAAGGACAAGGCTCTGCAACAACAGGTGGTCTCAACTATGCGGCATATTCAATGCCCCGTCAGTTTATTGGTACGATCCGTGTGAATTTTTAAAAACCTAACAGTATTTTATTTATGAAAAATATATCCGCAATCTTTTGTGTAGCTGCTGTGGCTCTAATGGCTTCCTGCCAGCTCAAAGATGTTGAGAACCCCAACATCACCGACAAATCTTTTGTCGGCACTACGCAATCTTCTTCCATCTGGCTCAACGGGATGTATCGCCAGTTGGCACTTACGTTGAACGAAGTGGTTTCTTTCACCGAAATCACGTCTGATAACTACTATAACAACAGCTCCCTTTCCAATAAAGTGTTCGACATTCCGACCATTCTTTTTTCTGATCTCGACGTTGATAACATGCAGCGTGCTGTCGGCCGTCTTTATCAAATGGCGGAATATGGCATCAACCAGGTGGCGCCTGCCGACGTTACTGCTACGAACGACATCAAAGCCGAAATGAACTTTCTCGGTGGGTATGCCTGCATACTGGCATCCGAACTATATAAAGGGTTGCCGCTGGAAGCGAACGGTCCTGTTGTCAGCTCCGGCGATATCCTGCGCAAAGCGATTGCTTATTTTGACAAAGCCATCAGCCTGCAATTGGACCCTAACAAGAAAAATAATTACACATTGGCAAAGGCCCGCGCATATTATAATCTGGGTGATCGGACCAACGCGCAGGCCACTGCGCAGACCATCATTACTACTGCGCCGACGCTGGTATTGAATGCTGTATACGATGGCATCAACGGCGTGTCCAACACCATGCAATCAAATACGTTCAGTAGTTCTACCAATACGTTTGCGCCACTTCCACGTCTCGACTTTCTCGATCCGAAATACTATCACGTAGGCAATGCGTCTGCCGACCAGAAGCCGGTTGCTATTCTGAAAGGGGAAGAAGCATTCCTGATCGTTGCGGAAGCGCAACTGGGCAGCAACCTGCTGAATGATGCACGCACGACGTTGAAACAATTGATCACGAATGTGGTCAATGCCCGCCCGACTGCATCGGTTAATGCCGCTACACAACAACGCAAAGGCAACCGCAGCGACTATCCGCTCCTCGCTACTGTGCAGGTAAAATTTGATGCAGCTTCTCCTGCGCGCTCAGGATTTATTCTCGACCGGCAGGCCGGCAACATTACGGTGAAAAGAGTTTCCGGTACATCGGTAAAAACCACAGATATCGATGCCGCCGGCACCAAAGATGAACTCGTTTACCTGTTGTGCCTGATGCGCCAGGAAATCTTTCTATCCGAAGGACGCCGCATGACCGATCTCGGAATCCGTTTTCCCATTTCCCAGGTAGAAAAACAAAACAACCCGAATGTAACCGATGCACAAACGATCGCAACCATTCCGGCCTATATTCCCGGGCAACTGGGCATGGATGATTTTACCTATGACCGTACAGCAGGTATCGTTACCATGAAGCACGACATGAACAAAGTATTGGTACAACAGCAAACTGCTGCCGGGGTACTACCACTTCTTAAATAAACGGAGATGCATTTTATAAAAAGAATTCCTTTTGTTTTGCTGCTGGTATTGTTTACAAATACCGTAATTGCGCAGATGAAAATTGATTCCACGGCAAAAGAAGCGGGAATAGAATTCCGGCGCATCATCACCGGTTATACCGGCAGCAAAGCCACAGCCGACTCACTGTGGGCGGAGGCGGTACAATTGTATACAGGCCCTACCCGCTTTTATCATAATCTCGAGCACATCTCCAATTTTTATAACCAACTCTCTAAATGCCGGAAGCTGGTGCAGGATTGGGATGCGCTGATCCTGGCGATGGTGTATCACGATATCATTTACGGATCGGCCGATCACCGTGATGAAGAGCGCAGCGCCGAGCTGGCAGTAACACAACTCACTAAAACAGGATTGGCGAAAGAAAAGATCGTGAAAGTGGACAGCCTGATCCGCGCTACCAAAACACATGCGCTGTCGCCGGATATGGATATAAACCTGTTCAACGATGCGGACATGTCTATACTCGGGCTCGACCTGCCGTACTATCAGCAATATGTTATCAATGTGCGGAAGGAATATGCCAGCTCACCCAACTTTGATGCAGGTCGTAAACGTGTGCTGCAATATTTTCTGAAGATGCCACGTATTTTCAAAACAGATTTTTTTCATCAGCTCTACGAAGAGCGTGCGCGTGCCAATGTGAACTGGGAAATCAGTACACTTCCGTAACGCACAATAAAATAAATAACTATGCGGGTTGTTATACTTCTCGTGTTTGTTTGCCTGCAAAGCGTGGCAATGCAGGCACAACAACGCCCTGCCCATGTGATCATGGTGAGTGTGGATGGATTCCGTCCCGACTTTTACCAGGACACGATGTGGCCGGCACCTAATATTCAATTGCTGGCGCGCCAGGGTGTGATGGCCAAAGGCGTTGACGGTATTTTTCCATCCGTAACCTATCCCTCGCACACCACCCTTATCACAGGCGCTTACCCGGCTGAACACGGTATATATTACAATACACCGTTTCAGCCGGAGGGCGCTACAGGTATCTGGAACAGCGAAACGGAATTGATCAAAACCGAAACCTTATGGGCGGCGATGAAAAAAGCGGGACGCATCAGTGCCTCCGTTTCGTGGCCCGTATCGGTAGGCGCACCGGTAGATTACAATATTCCGGAAGCCTTCACGATAAAGAATCCGCTGGATCGCCGCGAGCCGACAAGTCTTCATGCAACACCAAAAGGATTATTTGAAGAAGTACAGCGCAAGGCCACCGGCGAAATGGAAGCCATCGATCTCAACATCAATTACTCAAAGATGGATGAGAACCTCGGGCGTGTGGCGGCTTACTTGTTCCGCACGTACAAGCCTGCTTTACTCACCTTACACCTGCCCGGTGTGGATCATGCCGAACATGCGGAAGGCCGTCAGGGCCAATTAGTAAAAGCGGCAATAGCCAATGCAGACCGCGTAATCGGCAGCCTGATGGAAACGGTAAGACTGAGCGGGATGCAGGACAGCACCGTGATCATCATCACCGGCGATCACGGATTTGTAGATGTACGCAAAAGTTTTTCGCCAAATATTTTGCTGGTGCAAGCCGGTCTGATGGACGCGAAAGATGGTCCCGGCCGTCAATGGAAAGCGCAATTTCATTCCGGAGGCGGTTCTGTATTTCTGCAATTGAAAGACAGCACGGATAAAACGACATTGAATAAAGTACGCACGCTGATGGACCAGCAACCCGATTCCATCCGCCGTATGTATCGCCTGGTGGGAAAACCGGAATTAATAAAAATAGGCGCTGATCCGCGTGCCGCGCTGGCATTGGCCGCCGTACAGGGTGTATCCATCAATGCCCGTGCAACAGGTACATTAGTAGCTAAGGGAAAAGGTGGCGCACATGGATACTATCCCGACTTCCGCGAAATACAAACAGGGTTTGTAGCATTTGGCGCGGGAATAAAGAATGGTGTGGTGATAAAGGAGATGAAGCTGGTTGATATTGCACCGCTGATAGCGAAGCTGCTGAATGTTCCGTTCAGGGAGGCGCGTGAAAGCTTGTATAAAGAAGTTGTAAGTTTTTAAGTAATAAGTATTAAGTAAACAGGCAAAAGCCCGCTTCCTGAAAAGCGGGCTTTTAAATTTAAAAGTCAAAAGAGTGATACGGGCTGTTTATTCACTATTGCCTATTCATCATTCACTTATTGCCCTCACTGCGTCCATCTGGCGCTGAGGGAGCCGGTCATGGTCTGTGTGATAGTGCCGTCGGTCAGCCGCGCATTAAAGGTTGATACATTCACTTTTCTGCTGGTGATGGCGGACACCTGCATTGAAGGTAAAGGGCTGGTGCCTGCACTGGAGAAACTTCTGCCCGTTCCATCGGTGTAATAGAAACGGATAAATGTGTTCGAAGTGGAAAGTTCGCCGGGTTGAAGTTCTGCACCGGGAACGTTGGGTGTCACTTCGATCTGTATGGCGTTTTGGTTCAGCGTATTGCCTTGCTGACCCGAAATGACGTATCGGTTGTAGCCTCCGGAGGCGATACCTTTTACGATCGCGCAATTATTGTAACGGTAAGTGGTGCCGCTGATGGTAAACTCGATAAATGCATCATCTGCTTCGCCATCACTGTCTCCATCCTTTGAACAGGAAAAGAAGCTTGTCATGGTCAATAAAAGCACAAAGGTCAGCAGCCGGTAAGATTTTTTTTTGCCTTGCATATAAATGTTTTGAGATTGTATGCAAAGCTTCTTTTATGACAGCACCGGGGAAATACATAGTTTATAGTATGGCATCTGCGGAAACACAGAAAGACAGGCCGGAAAGCTGACATTAATCAGCTATTTCTACAAACAGAAGTCTCATTTTTGCGTATGAAAATTTTCGTTCTGCTTGGTCATCCGGATGCCGGTAGCTTCAACGGTCGTATTGCTGACCGGTATGTGGAAGCTGCTGTAAAAGCCGGCCATGAAGTAAGGGTGCAAAAGTTGGGAGAGCTGCGGTTTGATCCCATTCTTCACCAGGGTTATAAAACGATTCAACCGCTTGAGCCCGATCTGCTCATCAGTCAGCAACATTTATTGTGGTGCGACAAATGGGTGATTATTTATCCGCTATGGTGGGGCTCATTACCGGCATTGCTGAAAGGGTTTTTAGACAGAATATTATTGCCGGGCTTTGCTTTTAAATATCATGAGAAAGATCCTTTTTGGGATAAATTTCTTTTCGGTAGAAAAGCTGAAGTGATCAACACCTGCGATAGTCCTTCGATATGGGTATGGCTGGTAAACCGCAGTAGCGATAAACGTGCGCTTGTGACGGCAACGCTGAAATTCTGCGGTATCAAACCTGTTCGTTTTACACGCATAGGCCGCCTCCGGTATTTATCGGAAAAGCAGCGGGAGAGATGGTTGGAGAAGATTGAAAGGATGGCGGCGCGCAATTGATGTTTAGTATGAGAACCGTACAACTCCTTTTTCTTTTTTCAATTGCGAGATGAATGCTTCATGCCGTGCACGACTGCCTCTGATCTGCCAGGATGTGATAAGCCATTCATGATCCTTTTGTTCACTGCTTACATATCCATGTAATTTTATTTCCTTAATGAAACGCACGACCTGTTCATGCGTTTGGCTGTCGACTGCATACGTAATCGTATAAACTCTTGACTGATGCAATTGGTCGATGATATTTTCGAGCGACGGAAGTACGGCCAGTACGATTACCACCAGGATGCTGGCATAGGCGGAAGCGGAATATAACCCCGCGCCGATGGCCATGCCTACTGCAGCCACCGTCCAGATACTGGCAGCGGTTGTGATGCCCAATACACGTGATTCGCCGCGGAAGATAACGCCGGCACCCAGGAAGCCGATACCCGTTACCACGCCCGCAGCAAGCCGGTCGGGATTACTGATGCCTCCCAGCTCCTTAGAAATGATGGTAAAAAAACACGCACCGATAGAGATCATTATCATTGTGCGGAATCCGGCCGATTTGCTTCGGTATTCTCTTTCCGCACCTACAATGCCGCCCCAGAGGGCTGCCAGTAAAAAACGCAGGAGAATTTCCCATTCCATAAAAACAGTTTGATTTAAGCGACCTGTGTTCCAAAAAGGTATCCTACGAGTGCGGTAACGCACATGGCAATGGTGCCCCAGATTACAATGCGCAGCACAGACTTAAACACGGGGGCGCCGCCTGAATAGGCAGCGAGCCATCCGGATCCTGCGAGGAATAAGATAGAAGCAACGTATTGAATCCATACCATTTCCTTCAATGGCGCTACAAAAGCCAGCAGCAGCGGACAGGCACCGCCTGCAATGAAAGATGCCGCCGAAGCCAGTGCAGCCTCCAGTGGTCTGGCTTTGGTAAGATCATTAATCCCTAACTCATCCCTCGCGTGTGCTTCCAGTGCATTATGCTGCGTCAGTTGTTGTGCCACCTGTAATGATAGTTCGGGAGAAAGGCCGCGGCCTTCATAAATGGCGGCCAGTTCTTTCAGTTCTGCTTCCGGCATGTCTGCAAGCTCCTGCTTTTCTCTTTTGAGATCCGCATTTTCCAGGTCGGCTTGTGAACTGACGGATACATATTCTCCTGCAGCCATCGATAAGGCGCCGGCTACCAATGCCGAGAGAGCTGCGATAATAACAGGGTAACGCCCCGTGCTGGCGGCGGCCACACCAATAGCGATACTGGCGGTGGAAAGAATGCCGTCATTGGCGCCCAACACGGCCGCCCGCAGCCAACCCACGCGGGTCATGTAATGTTTTTCGTTATTCATCATAATGCAGTACTGCAATCAAGGTACAATAAAAAGCAGGTTAAAAAAAACTTCCCGCCGTGGGCGGGAAGCAACGTAGGAGTAGGGTAGGACCGTTTATTTAACCTGTGCAAAAAAGTCTGTTTCGCCATTGAGGTCTGACCGGAGTATCACTTTATCCGTGCCTTTGACCACTTCAATAAAATAATTGTCTTCATCGTCGAATTGCTGACCGTACAGCAGCATGTCGGTGTCGTTCCATTCGTTATCGTCGAAGTAAATAACGTGCATCACGTCGTAGCCAGCCCATTTCTTTTTAATGTATTGCCGCGCTTTCTCGGGAAGGTCTTTCACCGTTTTAGGTTCAACGGTGCCGACCAGTTTGGAATTGTTGTCGTAATACGCGGATTTTTTGATGCCATCCTGCGTAAAGGCGGCGATATCATAGTTTTCGGTGCGGCGCCAGTTTTCACCTGTTAAGCCATCGAAATCGTGATAAAATTGTTGTTTGGTCATATAGCTGACCTCCTTACCTTCCAGTTTCTTCAGTTCCTTTCGTGTTTCTTTTTTTTCTTCCCGGAGCTGTTTCTCTTCCTGCTTCAGGACTTTCTCGTTTTTTTTAATGGCCACTTCGTTTTGCGCCAGCGTAATGCCGCTGATCAGCATGGCGCCTGCTGAGAGCATCAGGAACTTTTTCATAATTCAAAATTAAAAGTCAGCAATAAATGAATCAGTGAATATTATTGACCTATTCACTGATTGACTGATTGAGGAAAGAGCCCCCGGTCATCGCCGGGGGCGAGGGTCGGATGGAATGAACAGGATCAGCTTTTCTTCTTATTTTCTGTGTAACGTTTGTCTGGTGTTCCATCCTTCTTCAGGTGTTTAGGTGGTGTGGCTGCAACGGCTGTTTTATTGGCTTTGTAACGCATGTCCGGTGTGCCGTCTTTTTTAGCGGGACCGGTTGCCGTTACAGGTGTTGTTTGTTTTTTTTGGGTTACGCCGGGTGCGGTGGCGCTTGTCATGTTTGCCTGGTTTTTACTTGTAACAGTTTTTGCAGGCTGCACCATTTTATGCTCTTTCTTTTGTACAGGCTCGGCAACTTTTCGTGTTGTTTGCGCAAAACTGGCTGCGCTGAATCCGATGATGGCAAAGGCGGCAAGAATAATTTTTTTCATGATGTTTGTTTTATTAGAAGAGCAGTTATTGATCGTTTGCTCCGTTGATGTAAACCTACATTCACCTTTATCGTTTTTATTGGGGCAATCGGCCGTTGGGCAAAATCAGTCGGTGAAATCCTATTGCGTGATTACCTGCACAGAACCGGTGCGTTGCAATACGCCCCATCCCTGGTTTTCACCTTTTATGGCTTTGCGTATTGATTTGAATAATATGATGTACATCAGTTGCCGATAGATAAACCGCTGTGGCAACAACCAGATCAGCTTCCAGGGCTTTTCATTTTCAAAAGCGAAAGCAATCGCTCCCACGAGCAGGTCCACTGCCAGGAATACCAGGTAATACAGCCCGATCTTCTCAAGGCTTTCGGGATGATGGCGGTTCCAGATCAGGCTGCTGATCAGCACCAGGTCGGCAAGCGGCGCCAGCAGGGGCAACAGGATCTGAAAGAACAGGATGTTGGGCATGGCCACAAATCCTAATCCTTTTTGTTTTGTATTGAACAAGGCCTGTCTGTTTTTCCAGAATGCCTGCATCACACCATAGCTCCAGCGAAACCGTTGTTTCATGAATTGCCGGAGTGTCTCCGGAGCTTCGGTAACCGCGACGGCATCAGGGCAGTTCACCACGGTGTAACCTTGGCGCAGCATGCGTATAGTAAGATCGCAGTCTTCTGCCAATGTATCGGACGTAAAGCCACCGGCCTTTTCTATCGCTTCTTTTCTGAATATGCCGATGGCACCGGGCACTACCGTAATAGCATTGACCAGCTCCAACGCACGGCGATCGAAGTTCTGCGACGTGGTGTATTCAATACTTTGCCAGCGAGTGAGTAAGGTGCGCGCGTTGCCAACTTTTACATTGCCGGCGGCCGCTCCCGTGAAAGGCTTGCGCAGCATGGCTTCTACCAATCGTCTGACGGCATCGGGCCGCAGTTGAGTGTCGGCATCTATGCAAACGACCAACTCGCTGACGGCTTCCTGCACACCGGCATTGAGCGCTGAAGCTTTTCCGCCGTTGGCTTTCGATAGCAGCCGCACGCGTGGTTCGCTGCCGAAGGCCATTTTTACTTTTTCAAATGTCTGGTCTTTTGAACCGTCGTCGATAAAGAGAATGGAATACGCCGGGTAGTCCTGCATCAGTAGGTTGCTGATCGTTTTTACGGCAGTTATCTCTTCATTGTAAGCGGGAACGAGAATCGTTACTTCGGGCAATGATTGTTCATTGAACGCCGGGTTCACTGCTTTCCTTTTCCTGATCTTCTGCGTAATCGCCATGATGCCGAGTAAGCTGATCCGGCCGAGGCCCAACAGTATGGCGAGCCAGAATGCTGTGGTCAGGAGGTATTGCAACCAGTATCCTGCTTCAAAGATGCTTCCGTTCAGGCCGATCCATCCACTGTGTACGGCGGGCATGATGGTTTCTTTGTTGGTATGAAGCAAACCGGCAACGGTGGTAAACTGAATGTGTTTGTTTTTGAAATAATGGATGATGCGTGGCAATGCTTCCACTGTTGCGGAGCGGTCGCCACCGGCATCGTGCAAAAGAATAATGCCTTTGTCCGGATTGGCTTCGTATTGCCTGACCACGCGATTGTAAATGGTGTCGGCATTGATCGGTGTTTCCCAGTCTTCCGGATCGATGCTTTCTCCGACTGTGTAATAATGTTGTTGTTTGCTGAGTGCTACAGGTCGTAATTCAACATCGGTGCTTGGTTCCGCATCGGCATTGTAAGGTGCGCGGAACAAGACCGTGCTGTGTCCGGTTACTGCTTCGATCAGCAATCGGGTGGTTTCCATTTCGGTTGCTGCACGATCTTCACTTACGGCCGCAATGTTGGGGTGGGTAAAAGTATGATTGCCGATCTCATGACCTTCACGATAAATCCTTCGTAATATAGGGAGGTTTGTTTCCGCTTCTATTCCCACAACAAAAAAAGCGGCGGGGACTTTTTCTTTTTTTAAGATGTCAAGAACCTGCGGTGTATAGACGGGATTCGGTCCGTCGTCGAAGGTGAGCACAACCTGTTTGTTTACTTTTCCATATTTCTGAATCACATAACGTGAAGGCATGGACACATACCGTTGCTCAGCG
Source organism: uncultured Sphingobacteriales bacterium (assembly GCA_937888905.1). GTDB lineage: Bacteria > Bacteroidota > Bacteroidia > Chitinophagales > Chitinophagaceae > Terrimonas. The sequence continues at coordinate 20,454 of CALATA010000022.1, read as the reverse complement.
ATCATATTCTCCGTGCTGTCGATGTCGATTTTTATCTGGCCTTGCTCGGGTGCGCTGATCACGTTGAGTATTTCACCATCACCGATATAGTCGGGTCGTTCGACAACAGCTTTTACCTGTTCCAGTAATTGATAGTTGAACGGATGCGCCGCGAGGCTTTCATTGTCGAGCGGTTTGTTGTAAAAACTCCACAGGCGCGCGTCTTCACTTCCCAGCCGCCAGAGGGCGGTGCCTGCCGTTCCGTATTCATCGGCAAAACGGATGGTATTGAAATTGCCGGCGGCATCGGTAAAATATACTTCATGTTTTAAACCATCGGCGTCTGTATATTGGTAATGACTGCTATAGGTGTCGTTATTGAAATCAATAGTGGCGTTGTATTGCTTGGCTTTTGCCAGTGCCTGCTGATAGGTGATGGTAGTGGCTTCGCGGCCTTCGGGCCAATCGTAACCGTAACCGGCTATACACAGGATGATCTTGTCAGACGGAATGTTTGCCGCGGTTTCATCGAGCATTTTTTCAATCCACCGCTGGCTGCTCACGGGGCCGGGAACACTTTCGCTGTAATGTTCATCGTAAGCCATCAGGAACATATAATCATTGTACTTGGATAACTCAGTGATGTTGAAATCGCTATTGTTGGCCATGATGTCCTGCGTAACCAATAAGCCTGCTGCATGCAGCCGGTCATACAGCTCCTGTTGAAAAGCGATGATTGGTTCGTCGCCTTTTTCCTGAAAATCTTCAAAATCGATATTAATGCCCTGGAAATTGTTGGCTTTTAGTGCTTGCACAAGCTGGTTGAGCAGTCTTGCTTTTTTAGCCGGATCATGCAGGATGCGGTGAAGCAGGTTGCCGTCGAAGTTGCCGTTTTCATCATGGATGTTCACGTTGTTGAGTAGTGGCAGAATTTTCATCCCCGCTTTTCTCATACTCGCCAGTGCGGCCGTATCGATACGGGTAACCAATGTATCTTTTACCGGATCGATGAAGAACCATTCGGGAATAACGGTATTCAGGCGGTTGGCATTTTCCTGTAAGGAATAAAAAGACTGCGGATCCCAATCTACATAGAACGCTGCTCTCATGCGTTGAGTGTTAGTTTTTACCCGGCAGGAATCCGTGAGCTGGCGCAGATGCTGACGGGCTTTGAGGTAATCGTTAAAACCTTTGTATTTTTTAAGCTCCTTGTTGTTGAGACCGGAAGGAATAACGGGATGTGCGTTAGCCCGCAGTAAACTGTCTTCACCAGTGAGGGCTGGCAATCCGGGTCGCAGGCCACGGGCAAGCGTGATCAATACTACGGGTACCATGAGTATCAGGCAAAGCAGTACCACGCGGGCAGTCCATTGAAAAGCCCTCCAGCGGAGCCGTGATGATGTTTGGAAAACCTGTTTGCTGCCTGACATAAGAAGTGGTTTTTGCCGTTTGATAATAACAGCTCAAAACTACTTATGCGGTAAGTGTTACCTGGTCAGGTTTAGCCGAACGGGCAAAAAAGCTCGGTGAATTATTTAAGCGTGGTCAGGAAATGACCGGCTTCATCCAATGCGGCCATGCATTTTTCCTGTAAGCCTGCGAAGGTGGTGGTAAAGGAAGTATTGTCCAATTGATCGTGTTCAAGCCGGTCGAGGAAGGGTTGCAACGTGATATCCAGCCCCATAATGGAAACGGTCGTTTTCATATTGTGGGCAATGCGTTTAACGCTGGCATGATCGCCCTGCTGCCAGGATTGCTGCAGATTGGCGAGGTCTTCGGGTATAGCTTCAATGAATTGCGCTGTTACGGTTTGTTCATATTCCTTATCGCCGCTGCTGACCTCTTTCATATAAGTAAGGTCGATGTGTTGATAGGAAGGCCGCGGCTCATTGAGGGAAGTTGACCGGCGATCGGCAACCGGCGTGCCGGTGAATTTAATGAGTAAATCTTTTAATTGCTCTTCGCGGATAGGTTTGGCGATGTATTCGTTCATACCGAAGCTAAGGCATTTCTCTCTTTCGCCTGCGAAAGCATGTGCGGTCATAGCAATCACCGGTGTTGAAAGATGCAATACATCACGGATGTGGCGCGCTGCAGTGTAGCCATCCATTTCCGGCATCTGAATATCCATTAATACGAGATCGTATGCTTGTTGTTTCAATTTTTCAATAGCCAGCAGGCCGTTTCCTACCAGGTCAAAAGAGATATTCCATTCATGAAACAAGTGGCGGATTAATTGCTGGTTGACAGGATTGTCTTCTGCCACCAGTAATTTGATATGGCCAAGATCGATTAGCGTGTTGCTTTCCTCCGTTGCGCCAGCCGGTTGTTCTTTGGCAATATGATAGGGAAGGATGACGGTGAAAAGGCTTCCCTTTCCGGGTTCACTTTCCAGTAACAGTTGTCCGTTTTGCAGGCTCACCAGTTCCTGTACAATGGAAAGCCCGAGACCGGTACCGCCATACTGTCGTGTAACATTATCTTCCGCTTGTCTGAAGCGATCGAAGATCGCGGCTTGTTTGGCGGCGGCAATACCAATGCCGGTATCTTTTATCAAAATGCGTGTTTGCAATAGATCGCCTTTGCGCAGACCTTCTTCGATATGTACGGTCACGGTTCCCTGTTGTGTGAATTTGATAGCGTTGCCAATCAGGTTCACCAGTATTTGCGTGAGACGTGAAGCGTCGCCTTCGAGTGTGTCGGGGACACCTGGTGCGACCACGGCTTCCAATCCGATGCCTTTTTCGGCAGCGCGCGAACGCAGCATTACCGCAACCGAATGCAACAAACCTCTTATGCTGAATGGCGCAGACTCGATACGCATCATGCCGGCTTCTATCTTGGAAAGATCAAGGATGTCATTGATCAGGCTGAGCAGGTTTTCACTCGACTTCTGAATGGTTTGTACATATTCTTTGGAGGTGTTATCGAGCTGACGGCGTTGAAGCAGGTTGGTAAAACCGAGGATCGCGTGCATGGGCGTGCGTATCTCATGGCTCATGTTGGCCAGGAAGTTTTCCTTGATCCGTGCGGACTCGAGTACTTGTTTTTCAGAAATATTCAATGCGTCTATCAGGCGTAGCTGCTTGCGAATGATATTGATAATGTACCAGAATAGTCCCGCGGCACTGATGAGTACAATCACTATTAAAATGGTGCTTAGTTGTAACGCACGTTTGCCGCTCCGGTCGATGGCGGCGGTTGTATCGGCTAAGATTTTCCGGCGGGCGCTGTCTACTTTTTCAATAGTGGAAGTAATGGCGATGGTCAGGTCATGTCCTTTTTTGGTTGAGATCAATGTTTCAGCGGAGGCCTTGCCATGTTCGCGAAGGGAGTCGAGTATGATCCTGTTGAATAAAAGTTTCTCGTGTACGAGATCGTCGAGCTGGTCGATAAAAAGAATGGAACTGTCGTTGTCGGATAATTTCTGCAATAATAACAATTCGCTGTCGATGCGGGCCATCTGCTGTGCCAGTCCTTCCACGAGCGATGTGTCGCGTGTGGTGACGGCACCACGTACTTTGCTTTCCACGGTCAGCACACCTTTTTCCAGGTCTTTGAGTTGATTGCTGACATTCATTTCCCCGAGCAACAATTCATTGCCGCGGATCAGTTCGTTGATGTTTTTAGAAGAATTGTATTGAATATAAACGAGGGTCAGCGTTCCCGCTATAAAAGCGGCCAGGATATAATAGACCAGTTTTTTTGCCGTCATACGCTATACCTCGAATGTACTAAAAATCAGGGATGATGGTGATCGGGAGTTCTGATGTTGAGATAACGGCGGAGTAACCATACCAGCAGTACGATGCTGCCACCGATACCGGCCACGGTGAGCGTGCAGTTCAGCGGGCGCATACCTTCATCGAGTCCCCGCAGCAGGAAGAACGCGAGCAGGATGAGGATCAGCGTGTCTGCAAAAAATAATATGGTGTAAAGGAATTTTTTCATGATAAAAAAGAGGGCCGTATAGACATACAGCCCGGGTAAACCAAAACCAACTGCTTATGAGAAGAAAGGTTGAAAATATTTTTATGTCGATTCGTTTGTATTATTTGTTTCGATCGCTTCTGAGAACAAATCTATAACCGTCCGGAAGGGTTGCGGCGGTCCAATCGGTAAAAAGGCAAAATGAGTCGTTGAAATGGGGAAAAGGCGGGCTTACAGGATATTCATCCGGCGGTTGAGGGCTGCGCGGTAGGCGTCCGCTACGGGAACCGGCTTGCCCTGGATCACAATGGCGCCGTCCTGGATGGTGTCGATCTTATTGACTGCCACTACATAAGAGCGGTGTACGCGGATAAACCGGGAGACGGGCAATCGTTCTTCCACGGCCTTGAGGGTGGTATGAATGGCAAAAAATCTGTGAAGGGTGTGCAGCTTGACGTAATCACCCATGGCCTCGGCATACAGGATCTCGTCGAGGTTGAGCCGTCTGACAATGGCGGAATCGCGGATGAAAAGGAAATTGTCTTCTTCGAGTTTTACCTCTTCACGGCGGCTGTCGATGATGTCGCGGGCTTTGTCTATTGCCTGGAGAAAACGTGCGGGATTAACGGGTTTGATCACGTAGTCGGCCACGTTCAGGTCAAATGCTTCGGAAGCATATTCTTTTTTTGACGTAGTGAAAATGATCACCGGCCGGTTATCTCCCAAGTGTTTGGTAAGCTCGAGGCCGGTCATGCCGGGCATTTCGATATCGAGGAGCAGCAGGTCCACAGGTTGTTCCTGCATGAGATTGTAGGCGTCCATAGCGGTTTCACACTCCCCGGTTACGGTAAGATCACGGACCTTGCCGGCCATCTGCCTGAGCGTGGTTCTTGCTATTTTATTGTCGTCTACAATAAGGCAATTCATGCGCTAAAGATAATAAATACCTTTTCGTCAATTCAAAAGTCAAAAAGGGAAATGGTGGTCTCGGGTACCGGGAGTGAATCGTGAATAGGTCAATTGCAATATCCAAATTCCCTGGTTCGTGTATATACGAACCAGGGAGGCAAAATACTTAATACTTATTACTTATTACGGCTGTTTGAACTTACACCATAATCAACCACCGTATCATTCACCAGCAACTGTCCCTTGCGGATCACTTGTTTGCCGCCGGCGGGACAAATAACAATAACCGCCGAGCTCCGGGCCGGAATGGAAATTTTGCTTTTGCCACTTACATTGCGCGCGATGAAACGGCGCGTAACCGTATTGTACAAATCGGCTTTTTGTCCTTCGGGAATTATCACCGACACCTTTCGTGCTGCCGTATGCGGATTGTAATAGAGGTAAGAAGGGAAAGCGTTGTCGCGGAAGAAATCGGTAGCCAGCAGATTGAGCCGCAAAATGCCCTGCACATCCGTGGTGTCGATGATGCTGCCGAAAATGCCTACATGCCCGCTGCCGTATACGCTGAATTGCGATTCCGGAGGATTCTGGTCCTGCACCCACAACGGACCGTCGCCCTGGGCAACGGGAGCTTTGAGATGGCGATACGCTTCGTACGAAGGATTTTTGATGATGCCTTCGTAAGCGATCACGCCTTTGGTTACTTCGGCGAGATCGGGCAAAGTCTGGTGTTCGGCAGGAATGTATTGCGGATAAAAGAAACGCGCGGCATTGGCGGCATTGAGCATCCAGCGGCCGATTGCATTGGCCGAAGAAGCATCATAACGAACCATCGGTACCAATGGCCAGGCGGCATCATAAGTGTTCATTAAAAATCCATAACCACCGCGGTCAACAGTGCTGCCGACAATACCGGAAATATCGAAGCCATTCCATTTTCCTACCAATACGCCCCAGCCTTCGCGGCATTTGGGCGTGCCGTCAAAACTCCAGCGCAACATTTTATCCGTATCAAAATGCTGTCCCGTTTCTGCATACATACGCGCAGCGAGATAAGCGCCAAAAGGCATCAGCACTTCGTAAGTGGGATTGGCGGGCTGTGCCTGCAAAGCTTTCATGGCGCGTTGAGCTCCCTGCAGGTAACGTTTATCACCAAATTTTTTCCAGGCGCTGTAAAGCACCCACGCATGACCGGCGGCCGCATCGGGCTGGATGCAGATGTCGTTTTTCATGGGTTTCATTTTCCCGTAATCAAAAAACGACCAGTTATAATTACCGTTCAGTATGGAGTCGGCGGCATAAAATCTTTCTGCGATCGTACGCGCGATATCGGTGAAGCCCGGTTCGTTGGGATAAAGATCATAGATGGCATAAAACAATACATTCGGATAAACATCATACCACCAGTCGCGGCCATAACCGCCACCGAGCAACGCCACCTCAGGGCAGGTGTTGTTCATCATGATGTTCCAGCCCGTACCGCTGTTGAAATAATTTTTCAGCATGGACACATAGTTGTGTTGCTGTGCTGATTTATCGATGCCAACGAGGGTTGCGCCTAACACAGCCCCCATGGTGGCGAGGGATTCATGGAACATTCCTTTGTTGTGCGCCGGTCCCTGGCGCACGTCGCCGATAGCGGTATAAATACCGGCCACTACCTGGTCCACATTTTTGCGTGAGCTGTCCATCCAGATCAGCGGCCAGTGTTTGTCTTTGGCATTGAAGTCGTATACCGTTTCATCGAATTTATGTGCCAGCTCACGGTAGTCGATGATGTGGTAAGGCTGTGGCAACTGCGCCATTTTTTCCACGCGTTGCAGTTTTCGTTGAACCACCTGGGCATGAGCTATAAACACGGTCGATAATGCCAGTCCAAGGGTTATAACTTTCTTCATGATCATTACTTTTTTAAAATATCATTTTCACATTCCCGAGGCTTCGGGATACATGGCCCCGCCGCCGGCGGGCACATTTACACATTTTGTATAATGGCCATGCCATTATACAATAGATTCCGCAACGGCGCTCGTTACTTTCTCTTCTTCCGGTTCACCTGCCGGCTGTAGTTTTTCTCCTTCGGCGATAATCTTCTTTGCTACAAAAATGGAGCAAAGCTGTAGTGCGGCAATAATCACGATAGCGTAGCGCAAAGCCGCCTCTCCCGATACAAGATAAGCCAGCGCCAGGAATGTGCCCGCGCCGAGAAAGCGACCGACATACAATCCCCATTCGTGGTTCATGATGTAGGCAAACTCACCACGGTTCTCAATTTTTGACACAATATCGATCACTTTGAATTGTATGGGAAAATAAGCGAGGTCCATCAGCGGCTTGGCAATCAGCAAGAGCAAAATAAAAATCACCACGCCGGTGCCGTTGAACAGGATGCCATTGAACAAGGCTCCCAGGAAAAAAAGGCCGAGTCCGGCTGCGAATATTTTAATACGATCCGAAGGCTTGGATAGACGTCCGAGTACATACATCACTACGGCGGCAATGATGGCGCCAACGGATTGTGCAGAACCCAATGCGCCTTCTTTTCCCAATAATTGCATGATCAGCATGGCCGGTGCCGTTACCAGGAATCCCTGTGCCAGTCCTTTCAGCATCGCCAGCGATAACAAGCGGTACCAGAGCGGATGAAATTTGAAGAAGATATATTTTTTCTGGGCAGGATTTTTAAAGTTGCCTCTGAAGCAGACGATCGATGCGAGGATCGTAATGACCAATACGGCACCTGTAATGATCTGGTAAGAGCCGTTTACTTTGTCGTCGGTGCCACCGCCTCTGAACTCGATGAACCAGCCGATCGTAACGGGAATAATAACGGCAATAATGGTATAGAAAAAAGTTTCCAGTCCATAATAGTAATTCCGGTTGTGATCGTTGGTGATGGCCAAAGCCAGGTAATCTCGGTTGGCCCAATAGAAGCCAAAAGACAAGCCCATCGTAATGCCCGCTACACCAATTCCCACGAGGTCAAGGGTTTTGAGCGACATCATGATGATCATGGAAATGCCGCTCAGCATCATGCCCGCGGAATACAGTTTGCGAATATTGAAATGTTTAAGCAGGATGCCATTCAGTAAAAATGTCAGCGGAATGCCCGTATAGATGGTCAACTGATAGATTACTACTTTGGAGGGATCATTGGAATGACGCATCACGTATGCAGCCACGAAGATGTCGATAACCGGCAACACAAAAGCATACACCAGGTTGGTCAACACCAATATCTTGAAGTCGTGCGGTTGCTGCTGAAAATGTCTGATCTCTTTGTTTAATTTACCCAGCATATTTTCAGATTAAGTGTGATAAAATTTCTTTAATTGAAAAGTCGGCGGCACATACGTGTTCGTCAGCCGCCCCGTAGTAGATGGTAAGCCGGTCGCCATCGGGATGAACAATATGCCCATTGGTAAATACCACGTGACCAAAAAATCCGGTGCGTTCATATTCCGCCAGCGGTTGCATCAGCGGCTCTTCGCTTCTTGCAATCACGATGGAAGGATCATTGAGGTCCAATAAAACGGCTCCAAGGCAATATTGATGTGCTTCGTTTGCGCCGTGATAGATTTCCAGCCAGCCTTTTTCTGTTTTTACGGGAGCAGCACCGGCGCCAACACGTTTGCTATCCCAATGTCCCGGACGCGTACGCAGCAAACAACGGTGATCTCCCCAGTGGATGCTGTCGGGAGAAGAAGCAAGCCAGATATAGTTGCCGCCGAGGTCAACGCTGCTGGGTCTGTGCAGCGCATAATATTTACCGTTGACAGTTTCTTCGAAAATGGCGCAGTCTTTATTGTGCGGCGGAATGATCATACCGTGGTCGGTAAATGTTTTCCAGTCGCGTGTCGTTTTCATGCCAACGCCTACTCCGTTTTCAGAAACGGAAGTATAGGTCAGGTAATATTGATCACCTACCTGGCTGACGCGGCAGTCTTCAATACCGAAGGTTTGCAATTTACCCTCACCCATGAGTTTAGGATAACCTTCGGGCTCGCGGAAGTTGATGCCATCGTCGCTGCAGAGTAAGCGCAGATGAGAAAGTGTGGTGAGAAAGTCCTGTCCTTTATAATTGATCACGCGGGCGTCGGATGCGTCGAGTTCGGGTGAGTCCGATGGTATTTCCATGATCTGCATGCCGCCTTTGCCATCCAGCACCGGGAAAGAGATGATGCCGTCCTGTTGCTTCGGTCGTTCCGCCACGCGAACGATCAGCCATGTTTTCCCCTCAAACTGAAATACCCCGGGATTCAACAGGCAGGCGATTTCCAATCCTTCCATACTTGGATGAAGATCGCCGGGAGAGAGCAACGGGTTTTGTGAAAAACGTTTTGCCAGATCGGTAGCGGTGCTCATGGATGTGTCAATTGAAAGGTGCGGGAAAAAGTTTCCTGTCCCTCCGTCCCGCAAGCGGGACAGAAGGCAGGAAGTGTATGAATCGTAAACGAGAAATCAGTAACCGGAATTCTGCGTCAGTGTACCGGCAGAAGCATCGATCTCACTTTGTGGAATAGGATACAGATAGTGACGGTCCTGGAAATTCTTTCCTTGTGCTGTCATTACCTGCTTGGCGATGCCCCAGCGTTTGAGGTCGGCCATGCGCTGCTCTTCAAAGCCAAGCTCCACGCGGCGTTCAGCAATCAGCCAGTTTTTAATGGTAGCCGGATCTGTTGATGCCGGACGATCGGGCAATGTACCGGCGGGAGGCACGGTGCCGGTGGCGCTGACCGATGTGCGGGCACGTGCACGCACCAGGTTGATCGCCGCAATGGCCTGCGGATATTGCTGTGTTTCAAGATAAGCTTCGGCCTTCCACAACAGCACATCGGCATAACGGATATAGATGCGGTTGTTAGGCGCGTCGTCATTGCCTTTGTTGGTGCCGTCTATACTGCCGAGTAATTTGTTGACGTTTTGCAAAGCCGTGTTCACCGTATAAAGTTTACGCGGATCGTTTGCTTCGAATGCATTCAGGAAATCGGTACTCGGTGCCAGGAATCCCCAGCCGAGTGGTGCGCAGATGCCGTTACCATTTGCGGGCTGCTCCTGCGAACGGTGATCATAGGCAAAGATCACTTCGTCGTCGGTAAACTCGGTATTGAAAGAGCTGAAATAATTCGCATTAAGATGATAGAAGCCCAGGGTTTCCAGTTCTGTTACGAAGGTTAACACATCCGCCCATTTTTTTGTATACAGGGCTGCTTTGGCCTGCATGGCAATGACGGCACCTTTTGATACGCGCCATTTCTCCGTAGTGGAACTGTATTTTGTATTCGGCAGCAATGTTTTTGCTGTTGCCAGATTAGCCTTGATGGTGTCCCAGATTTGTGCTGCCGGGGCGCGCACAGCCACTTCAAATGCCTCCTGGTATGTCTGCACGGGTTTCAGGATCAGCGGCACATCCCCGAAGTTGGTGATCAGGGAGAAATAATAATGCGAGCGGATAAAATAGGCTTCGCCGAGTAATTGATTTTTTCGCGCGGGAGTAATACCGGTGATCGCTTCGATGTCTGGTTTGGTCAGAAGCTGAATGGCCAGGTTAATACGTTTGATGCCTTCATAGTTGTATTTCCAAAGGCCATTAGGACCGCCGTTGGTAGATGTGAAGGTAAAGTTGTTCACTTCATCCATCCAGGGCTGGTCGCCATCGGGACTCCATTTCTTTTCTACATCATCGGAAGCAATGTCTTGTAATACAAAATCATTGTGAAAAACAAGTCCGCCTCCCCAATCCCACTGACCGAGTATATTCAGGCGGTTAGACATGAGCTGATAAGATGAACGTACAGAAGATTCAACAGTATTGAGCGTAGGTACGGCATTTACCTGGTCGATCGTTGTAAGACCGATGGCATCCGTATCCAGCGTTTTCTTGCAACCGGTAAAGGCAAGTAACCCGGCTATGCAAGCAGAAGTGATTATAGCTTTCATCAGTTTCTTTTTTAGTTGATTAAATAACCGGTTTGCTTAGAGTTTGAGTCTTGCACCAATCAGGAATCCGCGTGACTGAGGATAAGTACCCTTGTCGATCAGCGAAGTGGATTCAGGATCGAGACCGGAATAATCGGTAATGGTGATCAGGTTTTGCGCAGCAACATAAAAACGTAATGCTTTCAGGTTGCCTTTCTTCATCGAGAGGTTATAACCTATCTCGATATTTTTAAGACGTACATAAGAAGCATCTTCTACAAACACACTCGACACGTTGGCACCGCCGTTGTTATTGAAAGTAAGGCGGGGCGTTGTGTTGCTGCTTCCTTCTCCATCCCATGAATTGAGCACGTCAGTGGTAGAATTGAAAGGACGGCTGTCGTAATTCAGGATTTGTTTCAGGTCATTGTAGCGGTCTACATCCTGCACGCCCTGTACCAGGAAGCTGATGTCGAAGTTTTTGTATTCGGCATTGAAGAACAAACCGTAAGTGTATTTCGGAATAGGATTACCGATGAAGGCGCGGTCGTCCGCATTAATCTGGCCATCGTTGTTGATGTCTTTGAAACGGATATCGCCGGGCAATGCACCATTGGCATTGGTAAACAGATGACGGGTGATCTCGCCGGCGTTTTGGTAGATGCCGTCGAATACCAGTCCATAATAAGAACTGATCGGCTGACCTACTACCGTGCGGGTATGCGTGGCATCGTCGATGATATTTTTTACGAATGTCTGGAGTTTGTCTACGCGATTGGTAACGGTCGACAGGTTTGCGTTCACACCATATTTAAAGGCGCGGTCGCGATTCTGGTAACCGAGGGAGAACTCAAGACCTTTATTGGTTACTTCGCCGGCATTTACATACGTAGGCGCAATAACACCAACTGACACGGCGGGCAGCCCTACAGCGAGCAGGATATCGGAAGTTCTCTTGTTAAAATAATCAGCGGTAAAACTGAGTTTGTTGCGCAATGCAGACAACTCAAATCCGATATCGGTCTGGCTGGTCGTTTCCCAACGGATATCGGGGTTGCCGTAGCGAACGATGTTAACGACACCGCCCACTTGCGAAACCAGGGTTTCGTAGGCCTTGTCAGGAATTTCCTGGTTGCCGGCCTGGCCCCAGCTTGCGCGCAATTTCAGGTCGTCAAGCCAGGACACATTCTGCATGAAAGACTCCTGTGAAATGCGCCATGCACCTGAAACGGAAGGGAAGTAACCCCAGCGGTTATTCGGTCCGAAGCGGGAAGAACCATCCGCGCGGAGAGTTCCGTTTACGAAGTATTTGTTTTCAAAACTATAACCGGCCGATCCGAAGAAGGAAACAAGATTCCATTCTGTTGCGGAGCCTGCGCTGTTTTTGTTTACATCACTTCCATAATCGAGGTAGCGGAAGGGAGGCGTGCTGTTGTCAAAATTCTGACGGCTGCCACCAATGCCGGAGGTGCGGAGGCTGATGCTTTCTGTACCTAATAATACGTTGATATTATGACGGCCGGCCAATGTTTTGGCATAATTCAATGTATTGGTAAACGTGAAAGTGAAGGCTTCGCCGAAATTTTCGTCGAGGTTATTCGGGCGGTTATTACGTCCCTGGCCGGGGTATAATTCAGCCGGATCATTGTCGTTGTCGTCGCCGAAATTCTGTGCAAAGTTTTTGTTATGTGCAAAGCTGATATCGGCACCGAGATTGGTGCGGAAGCGCAGCGACTTATCACGCAGGAAAGCATACTCAGCATACGCATTTCCGAAAGTCTGGTAAGTCTTGCGTTTATCATCGGTGAAATGCACGATCGCGATCGGATTGGAGGAATATTCGTAATTGCGGCTCCATCCACCGTTGTTGCCCGTGTAAAAAGGCAGATCGGTATAGGGGTCGTTGGGTTTGTAAGTAGGATCGGAAGGGTCTTTATACACAGGAAGAACCGGGGGGCGGATCAAAGCATGGCGGATCACTCCGGGTGCGTCGCCGGCAGAAGACATTTTATCCTGCTTTGCGTAACTCAAGTTGAGGTTGGTGCCTATTCTGAGGCGTTCGGTCAACTGTGCATTGACATTGATACGGAAATTATAACGCATGAACTGGTCGTTATCTTCTACCACAATACCATTTTGACCGAAATAACCGGCAGAAAGCAAGAACTGTACTTTATCGGTACCGCCGCTTGCGGAAACCTGTACGCTGTTGGTGATGCCGGTTTCAAACAATTCATTCAGCCAATCTGTATTGGCCATACCCGGGCGGCCGAGATCAGCCTGGTAAGGGCTGGTGCCGTTGGGATCATTACCCAATGTGTTGCGCCATGCTTTGTCTTTCACGGTCATGTATTGACTGGCGTTCAGCATTTTCGGCAGGTTCACGGCGTTGTAAAAACCAGTGAAGTAATCAACGTCGATGCTGGTCTTTCCCTTTTGACCGCTTTTGGTGGTGATCACCACAACGCCCGCAGAGGCGCGTGAACCGTAGATGGCAGCAGAAGCCGCATCTTTCAATACAGTCATGGAAGCGATATCATTTGCATTTAAAAAGCGGATATCACGTGTAGGCACACCATCCACTACATATAATACATCATTGTTGCCGAGAGTGGATTCGCCGCGGATCCGCAATTTAAAACCGTCGCCGGGGGCGCCGGTATTGGCGGCCACGAATACACCGGCTACCTGGCCCTGCAATGCCTGACCCACTTCGGGGATACGTGTTTTGGAGAGGCTGTTCATGTCTACCGAACTCACCGCGCCGGTGATGGAGTTTCTGCGCTGGCTGCTATAACCAACCACTACCACATCGCCGAGCGTGTTTTCCTGTGGTTCAAGTGTAAGATTTAATTGAGTGCCGCCGGCCGTAATCACGCGGCTGACTGATCTGAAACCGACATAGGAGATCTGTAAGGAATCGCCGGGAGTGGCCTCCAGCGCATAATAACCATCGTTGTCGGTAACGGCGGTCTGGCTACCGGCTTTTACGGTAACGCCACTCATGGGTTCGCCCTGGATGTTGGTGACTTTACCAGAGATGCGTGTTGTTTGCGCAAAGGCGAATGTGCTGCAACATAAAAAGAGGAGTAAAAAGGCCAGTGGTCTGGTGCCGCCAAAATGCGCACGCAGGCCCGAAGCAATCATAGTTAGTTTTTTCATAATACAACCGTTTTAGCAGTGAATGACCTGAAGAAGATCAGCGAATCGATCTCTTCACCGGAGGATGAAAATTGTTTTGTAAGATGGATGACGAATCGGATTGGTAAGAATAAGGAATGCCGGAAAAGGCACCCGGAGGTAACAAGCATCGTTTTGGAAATGGCATACAGCAAAATTTGAGGTTGAAAATTAGTCTCTTATATAAGAGAATCACTACACTATTGTTGCATTTCACTGTACTATAATTACAAAACGGGTGTTTTTCGGACAGGCCTGATAAAATCTCCGCGTTAGATGTTTATAGGGCGAATGGGCCACTCAACCCTTGTTTCATATATACACGAACCAAGGGTTAGCTGCTTAGGAAACATATTTTATTTTTTATTCATTTGTGCAGGGAAGATGCTGCTTGTTTGTTATTGGTCTGGAGACCAAGAACGGCGAGATGTTTCGTCTTTGCTCTTCTCATGATGCTTCTGTTGATACAGAGAGTAACACCGAGCGAGACCTCGCTTTTAATAACGCCCCTGTTGGTCTCCGGACCAACAGGTCGGGTCCGGTTTAAAATGGCGGCAATGAACCAACCGTGGCGGGAGCTAAAACATTTTATGCCCTGCGCCTTCTACCTTTCACCTTCATCCGATCGCAAAGCAGATGCCGAGTGTTGTGTTCGGTATTCGTTGGGAGCGCATTGATATTTTTTCCGGAACTCCCGGAAGAAGTAGGATTGGTTGTTGAAACCGGTCTGGTAGAAAATTTCGGTGACGGTGAGCTGGGTGGTCTTCAGCATCCGCGCGGCTTCCTGCAAGCGAAGATGTTTGATGAACTCGCCAGGCGTCATGCCGGTGAGGGTTTTCAACCGCCGGTAAAGCTGCATTTTACTCAAACTGAAATGTTTTTCCAGGAACACGGCATTCAGTTCTGGCTCCGCGATATGCGTATGGATGAGTTGCGCAAGTTGGATAAGGAACTTCCGGTCTTCCGCTGCCAGTTCGGGATTGGCGAGGTTGTCGCCGGTTTCGTTCTGACTGAAAATATGCAGCAGTTTGCGTCGGTATTCGATCAGTTTCCGGACACGGGTTTTCAGATGGCTGGCCTGAAATGGCTTGGCGATATAGGCGTCGGCTCCCACTTCATAACCTTCGAGGCGATGGTCTTCGCTGCCGCGCGCAGAAAGAATGAGAAAAGGGATATGGCAGGTGGCCGATGTGTTCTTAACGCGGTTGCACAATTCCAGTCCGTTCATGTTCGGCATCATCACATCGCAGATCACGAGATCGGGGATCAGTTTTTCAATCAGCCCGATGGCTTCGAGCCCGTCGGCCGCTTCGTGAATGATATAGTCTTCGCGCAAAAGATCTTTCAACAGGAAGCGGATGTCTTCGTCATCTTCGACTAACAAAATGCTTTGTTTGTCTTTGTTCTCCAATTGTTCGATGAGCGCGGTTTTGTTGGTTTCTTCCGGCGACACAGATAATGAGGGCCCGGGGTCGGTCGTCGTAATGGCTTTATAGAGCGAAGACGGCTGATCGGTGCCGGTTTGTTCGGCGGCAGGCACGGCCGCCATGGCTGGTGGTTGCAGCGGCAGGCTGACGGAGAAAATAATACGGCCTTGCTCATAGCGGCAGTCAATTTTTCCATACAACAGATCTACAAGCTGCCGGGTAAAAGCAAGCCCGATACCTGTGCCGAACTTATCACCTTTAACGGATTGTGTGCCGGTATAAAACTGGTCAAACAAATGCGTGAGTTCGCTGTGCGAAACCGGGTTGCAGGGATTGGTAACTTCAATTTCCAATTTATCATCTTCACTGTTGCGCAAAGCGCGAAAACTGATCTGTTCACCGTTGCCGGTATATTTAAATGCATTGGATAAAAGATTATAAATAACCTTTTCTAATTTGTCTTTATCGGTCCAGCCGCTGATGCGTTCTTCGATCTGTATATCAAACTCCATTTTATTGCGCTCGCCGAGCGGAGCAAAAGGCTCCGCGAGATTTTGCAACAATTCTGAAAGAGAAATAAAAGCATAATGATTCGAGGCAAACCCTTCTTCCGCCTTGCGGAAATCCAGCAACTGATGTACGAGATAGGTGAGTTTGGAAGCCTGTTGATGGATAATTGAAAGGAAATAATTGCCGTCGCGGTTTTGCCCGCTTGATTTTTTGTCGCGGAATCTTTCTGCAGAACCCATGATCAACGTGAGCGGCGTTTGCAATTCGTGGGCAATATTGGTAAAAAAGCCAATACGGCTGCGGTGGGCGGTTTCATCTTTTTCGCGCAGCAAATGTTCCACTTCCAGTTGGTGACGGATCTCCTGTCTGTTTTTGCGGTAACGATATATAATATATATAACGGAACCGAGTAACAGGGCGTAGAACAACAATGCATACCAGCGAAGCCAGAAATACTGTTTCACTTCTATGCTGAGCAACATTTTTTCCGACGACCAGGCACCGTCGCCGTTACTCCATTTTATCCATAACTTGTAAGTGCCGGGCAGCAGGTTGCTGTAATTGATGCGGCCGTTGGTGCCGGTGTATTTCCAGGCTTTATCGTATCCACTGAGGAAGTAAGCGTATTCGCATTTCTCCGCGTTCAAAAAACTCAGTGCTTTGATATCTACTTCAAAATAATTGGCATTGCGTTCAACCGTGTAAGGGGTTTCGTAACGGGCGTTTTGATCGATCACCTGGTAACCGTCGCCGGCCGGACGCCGGTCACCGATAACCAACCCGGATACCAATAAGCGCGGCTGCCAGGAAGAGCGCGCAATCTGGCGTGGCAGAAAATGATTGAAACCATAGATGCCACCAAAATAGAGATATCCGTTGTTGTCTTTCCACACGGCGCCATCGCTGAATTCATTGCTTTGTAAGCCGTCGATCTGCTGGTAAAAAGAGATTTTACCATCGCGGTTGATACAGGCGAGACCTTTATTGCTGCTGATCCAGATATGGCCAAGACTGTCCTGTTCGATTGCGTGAATGGTATTGTTGGGCAAACCTTCAGCTGTTGTCAGTTTTTGAAAAACGGGATAGGGCGTGTTCAGTGCTGATTCGTCCAGCCAGTTCAATCCGTAGCTGGTGCCGATCCACAAACGTTGTTGCTGATCGCGGAATAAAGAAAGTACATCGTTGTTGGAAAGGCTGCCCTCGTAAGCAAAGGCCTTGAACGTGCGAAACTTTTTCGTCTTCTTATCAAGCAGGCTCAAACCACCATAGCGGCAACCGATCCATAACTTATCCTGACCGCCGTCGGCCAGTGCATAAATGATATCATTGGCGGGGCCGGTATCGCCTCCGTTGTAAGCAAAGCGTTCCAAAAAGCGCAGGCGCAAACCATCATTGTCGCGATCGATCAGCAAATGGATAAGGCCAAAGCCGCTGGTGCCGATCCAGAGTGAACGGTCATTGTCCTGGCGGATGCTGTAAACGGAACCGAACTCGGCAGCGGATGACTTTTTGATCTCGTTCCATTTATAAAAACGTTGTTTACGTTCATCATAAACCCCGATACCGCGCCCGTCGGTGCCGATGTACACAAGGTCATCGGCGCCTTTCAACAACGCATAAACGGCATTGTTATCGAGAGAAGCGGGAGCGGTAAGAAAATGTCGCGGAGCCTGGTCACGAAGTTGCCGGAAATTATCCAGTACAAGGATGCCGTTGCCTTTGGTGCCGACCCAGAGGTTGCCGTTTACTTCAGTGAAGGAACGAACAGATCGGTTATAAGGTGTGCCGTTATCGGAAGTAGTGATGGTACCGAAAGGTTTGGTTTTGGGCCACAACTTTACGAGACCGCTGCCGTCGGTACCACACCAGAGAATATCTTCTGTGCCGGAAGCAAAAGAAGTAAGGCGGAGCTGATCAAACTGTCGTGACTGGTCACCCAGAAAATTATCGGGTTGAAAATTTTGATTATAGATACCGCAACCGCGTGTGGTCCAGGCGAGAAAAAAATGATTTTTATAAAAACCGATAGTAGCCAGCGGAGCGGGAAGTTGCAGTAAAAAATTGGTGCCGGGCGAAACAGGATCGACCTGCATCAACTGGTTTTGCTGATTGGTAAAAAAAATGCGGCCATCGACGGGAAAGAGTTGGCTCACATTGGTAATGGCATGAAAACCGGCTACGGGATGTAAAGTGGCGGCAGAAAAACCAAACAACTGCCCGCCTGCATCAAGCATCCACAAGCGATTGGCCGCGTCGATGGCCAGGTTGACAAGCGGTTGTGCATTTTTCAGGGGTAATTGTACCGGAATGAACTGATCGGTGGCTGCATAATAGCGACTGAGGCCGGTCTTTTGGCTGAGGCAAAAAACGTTGCCGGCGGTATCGATGGCGAGGGCGAATTCGTTTTCACTGACACGCGAGCGGCGGTACTGGTTATAAAAATAATGGGAAAAGCGGCCTGTCGATTTGGTATAACGTGAAATGCCTTCGATGGTGGTGATCCAGATATTACCCTCGCGGTCTTCGCTGAGTTTTTGGATTACGTTGCTGCCGATGCTGCGGTTATCGTTTTCGCGGCTGTAATTGAAGACGTGAAAACCGGAGCCATTGTAGAGGTTCAATCCGTCCCAGGTACCGACCCAAAGGAGATTGGAGCGGTCGGAGAAAAGGAAATTGATGGAACTGTTGGAGAGGCCGCTGCGGTTATCGTACTGTTGAAGGGAAAAAGGTTCGGTATCACCGGGCATAGCACTGATACGTGTGCCGGCCAGGGCAAGCGATAGCAGGATGGCAAGTAGGCGACGCATTGGCGTGAGTTGTAGGTGAGCCTTAAAGTGTGTTAAAGTTAGGTAATAAGTTGTGAGTGAAACAGCCGATATAGGTAATAAGTTTTAGGTGCTGGTTTTCCTTTGCGTCTTTGCTCCTTGTGCAGCTTTGCTTGAAAAGTCTCGGCCGCGGAATCTTTTTTGACTTTTGAATTTATAGGATTCCGTCTTTCTCTAATTGTTCAAAAGCCATGAGTACGCCGGGCACCTGTTGTGGTTGCAGGGCATAGTCGGTGCGGCTGAAATAGTGGAGGTCACCGATTTCGGCGGAGGCCTGGGGTCGAATGGGAACGAGGCAACGGAAACAGTCCTGGTGCATTTCGAGATTTTTTTCGCCGAAGGCCGGCGCTATGATATGCGTATACCATTCGAGTTCATGAGGGGCAAGCCGGAGGTTAAGTTCTTCGGCTATTTCGCGTTGAAGTGCGTTGAGAGCAGTTTCGCCGATATTGATTTTGCCACCCGGTAGGTACCAGGCTTGTTTATTGTTGCTGAAAGCGAGCAGGAGTTTGCGATCGTTGATAGCGATAAGTCCGGCGCAGGGAAGTGGGGTCATGACATAAAGATACGTGTGGCTGAAAAAAACGCCGATTCGTGCGTGATTTTCTCATTGTTGTGGTTGTGGTGCATGCTAGTTTTACATCCGAAGAAGGGATATATAGCAAAACGTCCCGGCAGAGGGCGGGTGTAAATCCTGCATGTGGCGCTCATCATACACATCGGATCACTGCCGGGACTTTTGCTACTGCTGGGGGAGGGGGATTTCCAATGATAATTGGAAACGTCGGATATTCGCGGTATAAAAAATAAACAAGGCGAAATGCAGGATTTGATAACGGGGAAACTTAAAGAACTGGCGGAAAAGCATTCAATCAAAATCCTTTATGCCTGTGAATCCGGATCACGTGCGTGGGGATTTCCTTCAACGGACAGCGATTACGATGTGCGTTTCCTTTACCGGCACAAACCGGAAGATTATTTGAGTATTTCAATGCCCGCTGACACGATCGACGTACCGGTAAATGAACTGCTGGATATCGGAGGTTGGGAATTAAGAAAGAGTCTTCAGCTATTCATGAAGTCGAATGCGCCTTTATATGAGTGGCTGCAATCCCCGATTGTTTATCACCAGGAACATGATTTTGCAGCATCTTTATTAGGTTTGGAGGAATACTATTTTTCTCCCCGGGCTGCGGCGCACCATTACATCTCTATGGCCAAAAATGTATGGAATGCAGAGTCAGGAGGGGACACGATGCGGCTGAAAAAATATTTTTATGTGTTACGTCCGCTGCTGGCTGCGCGCTGGATAGTGGATAAGCATACCTGTCCTCCTATGGAACTATCCTTTTTACGGGCGGAGATAGGAGAAAAAAAATGGCAGGATGAAATCGACCGGTTTCTTGCGGTAAAAAAAGACGTGACCGAGAAAGAAAGGATTAAACGGTCTGCAATACTTGACGAATGGATTCTGCATTCATTTGATTATTGTCGCGACAAAGTTGCGCATATAGTTGCAAAGCAGGTGAATAGAGAAATACTTGATGTTTTTTTCAGAAAGCAATTGGGATATGACATATGAAAGACTGATGAACGAACCTGAACATTTGCTCTTGAAATGTATCAGCGGTAGCAAGGCGTATAACCTGGATGGGCCTCAATCAGACACGGACCTTAGAGGAATATTCGTTCAGCCTAAAACTGAGTTGTTTGGATTAAATGTAATAGCTAACACTTGATCTTACAGTCAGGGCATTTTTTAATTTTCAAAAGGG
>CALATA010000021.1:0-374352 GCA_937888905.1 uncultured Sphingobacteriales bacterium | reverse complement strand
GTCAGCCTTCACCTTATACCTTTACCGGCGTAGCTTCCGGCAGTCATTCGGTAACGGTGCGTGATGCCAATGGTTGCACTACCACCGCAGCAGTAACCACCAACGTGGCTGCAGGTGCGGGACTAACCGCTACACTCACACCTACAGGTACTACCTGCGCTGGCGTGAGCAACGGGCAGATCGTGGTGAATGTGACGAGTGCCAATGGCACCGCTCCTTTTTCCTATACATTGGACGGCGGTACACCCGTTACGGGTCAGCCTTCACCTTATACCTTTACCGGCGTAGCTTCCGGCAGTCATTCGGTAACAGTACGTGATGCCAATGGTTGTACTACCACCGCGGCAGTAACGACCACCGTGGCAGCGGGTGCGGGGTTAACAGCCACCATCACTCCAACCGGTACAACCTGCGCGGGTGTTAACAATGGACAGATCGCGGTGGCCGTAACCGGGACCAATGGCACGGCACCTTATTCCTATACATTGGATGGCGGCACACCTGTTACAGGTCAGCCTGCCAACTACACATTTACGAACGTATCATCCGGCAGCCATACAGTTGTAGTAAGAGATGCCAATGGCTGTTCTACGTCTGCAGCACTCACTACCAACGTGGCGTCAGGCGCCGGTCTTACCGCTACACTTACACCAACAGGCACAACCTGTCCGGGTGTTACCAATGGTCAGATTGCAGTGGCCGTAACTGGCACCAATGGCACAGCACCTTATTCTTATACCCTGGACGGCGGTACACCTGTTACGGGTCAGCCTGCCAACTATACATTTACTAACGTGGCAGCGGGCAGCCATTCGGTAACCATCACCGACGCGAATGGTTGTGCCACAGCAGCGGCTATCACTACTACCGTGGCAACCGGTACGGGTTATACGGCTACCGTTACGCCAAGTCCTACGGGATGTGCCGGCGTTAACAATGGTCAGATTACCGTGCAACCACAGGCACCGGGCACGGCACCATTTACGTTTGAATTAAACCCGGGCGCGATAATACAAACGGGCAATACCGCAACCTTTACCGGTCTGGCACCGGCCACTAACTATGTGGTGACTGTCAGGGATGCCAATGGATGTACCTATACTTCATCTGCCGTTACCGTTACTTCCGGTACAGGACTGATTGCTTCTGCTACCACGCAGGCTACTTCCTGTTCGGGTATCAACAACGGCCAGATCACGGTTACCACAAATGGTACAGCTCCGTTTAGTTTTGTGCTGGATGGCGGCGCACCGGTGACCGGTAATTCACCTTATACATTTACCGGTCTTGCTGCCGGCGCACATACTATTTCCATCACGGATGGAAGCGGATGTATCACCACTACGCCCGTGAATGCCACGATAGCAACGGGTACAGGTTTCACTGCTACATCGACTGTAAGCAATGTGTCTTGTTCGGGTGGTAACGACGGAAGCATTACCGTAACAATCGGTACCGCTGGCACAGCGCCATATACTTATCTGCTGAATGGCACTGTGGCACCTGGTGGTACCACGGCAACGAGCGCTACCTTCAGCGGACTGGCAGCAAGTACTAACAATTATGTGGTGATCACTGATAATGCGGGATGTACATTCCGTATCGACAATATCAATATTACGCAACCACCGGTACTTGCGGCAACAGCAGCCACGCAGGCGGTGAAATGTAATGGTGCTGCTGACGGTCAGATCACCTTTACCGCAACAGGTGGCACCACACCGTATGAATATTCTCTCAACAGCACAACATGGCAACCGGGTAATACATTCACTGTTGCTGCCGGAGGATATACTGTTTATGTGCGCGACGCAAAAGGATGTATTTTTTCTGTTGCAAACGTAACCGTAACCCAGCCGAACGTACTCAATGCAACTGTATCGGCCGTTACTCCTGCAACCTGTGCGGGCGGTGCAGACGGCACTATCCAGGTAGCGGCTACCGGCGGTACAGCGCCTTATCAATATGCGATAGGAAGCGGAACGCTCCAAAGCTCCAACACATTGAATGCAGCGCAAGGTACTTACACCATCAATGTGCGTGATGCCAATGGCTGTACTTTCCAGATCACGGGGGTAACGGTTGGATTGAATGACAACCTTACATACACACCGATGGTTGATCCGGCGCCGATCTGCGAAGGCCAGCAGGTGCAGCTTTCGATTACATCTAATGCCACACAATTTGCGTGGACGCCGACGAATAAACTGAGCAGTGCAAATGTTTCTGATCCTGTTGCCAACCCAACTACTACCACCACTTATTCGGTGACGATGACCCTGGGCGTTTGTACGCGCACAGATGATGTGGTGGTTACGGTATGGCCCGCACCGGTTCCGAATGCAGGCGCAGATGGCGAGATCTGCTTTGGTCAGGATTTCCAGTTGAATGGTTCCGGTGGAGCTACCTATACCTGGACGCCATCAGATTACCTGAGTTCTGCAACCGATCCTAATCCGCGCGTGGTGCATCCTGACAAAACGATCACCTATACATTGAATGTAACAGATGCGAACGGCTGTCCGTCGCTGACCAGTGATCAGGTCAAACTGACGGTAACGCCTCCGTTCCAGGTACTCACTTATCCGCGCGATACAGTGGTATATGACAACGTGCGCGTGCCATTGCTGGCAGTGGCTTACGATCCTTCACCCACATTTGATGCATCAACCGTGAGTTATAACTGGTCGCCGGCAACGGGCCTGAACAATCCGGGTATTGCTGATCCGGAGGCTACCAGTTCGGCTATTGGCGACGAGATCACCTACACCGTGTCGGCTTCCACACCGGCGGGTTGTCAGGGCAAAGGTTTTGTCACGATCAAAGTGTACAAAGGACCGGAACTCTATACGCCCACAGGCTTTACACCGAACAATGATGGACGCAACGATACATTCTTCCCATTCCCGGTTGGAGTGAAAACACTTAACTACTTCAGGGTGTACAACCGCTGGGGACAAGTGATGTTCTCCACTACCACGCTCAATAAAGGCTGGGACGGTAAATTCGGGGGAGTTGACCAGCCCACCGGCGTATATGTCTGGATGGCAGAAGGTGTGACCCTCGACGGGCAGAAAATCACGAGAAAGGGCTCCGTAACCCTCATTCGTTAGTAAGAGAAAAATTTTTACTGAATATTTTGCAAGCCACCGGATTTTTATTCGGTGGCTTTTTGCTGATCGCCTATTTTTGCGCCGGAACAGCAATGTATTCCAAACTCCGAACTGTACCGGCCGTTCAATGTCGTACGGCTCATAAATACATCAACATGGTAGACGTAATTCTCGGCCTCCAGTGGGGCGATGAAGGAAAAGGAAAGATCGTAGATTATTTCGCGAAAGACTATGACGTGGTCGCTCGTTTTCAGGGAGGCCCGAATGCCGGCCACACCCTGTATGTGCAGGACAAAAAAGTGGTCTTGCATCAGATTCCTTCAGGTGTTTTTCACGCCAACAAGCTGAACCTTATCGGCAACGGCGTAGTGTTGGACCCGGTTACCCTGCGTAAAGAATGCGCCACTGTGTCTTCTTTTGGTATCGATCTGAAGAAAAACCTGTTTATTTCCGAACGCACGCACCTGATCCTGCCTACACACCGCGCACTCGACAAAGCAGCGGAACTGGCAAAAGGAAACGACAAAATCGGTTCCACGCTGAAAGGTATCGGACCGACCTATATGGATAAAACAGGCCGCAACGGTCTGCGTGTGGGTGATCTGCTGGATAAAAATTTTACCACGCAATACATCAAGCTGCGCCTGAAACACCAGAAGTTGCTGGACAACTTCCAGTTTAATGAGGATATTTCGAGCTGGGAAGAGGAATTTTTCGAAGCACTCGAGTTTCTGCGCGAACTGAACATTGTAAACGGAGAATATTTTATCAACGAGCAACTTGCCAATGGCAAAAGAGTATTGGCAGAAGGTGCACAGGGCAGTATGCTGGATATCGACTTCGGCACATTCCCCTTCGTTACTTCTTCCAACACGGTGTCTGCAGGCGTATGCAGCGGCCTTGGTGTGGCTCCGCAAAAGATCCGCGACGTATTTGGTGTAACCAAAGCTTATTGCACCCGCGTAGGCAGCGGACCGTTCCCTACAGAACTGGAAGACGAAACAGGTGAGCGGCTGCGCAAGATTGGCAATGAATTTGGAGCAACTACAGGACGTCCGCGCCGTTGCGGCTGGATCGACCTGGTGGCGCTGAATTTCGCCTGCATGATCAACGGCGTTACGAAAATTGTGATGACCAAAGCGGATGTACTCGACGCATTTGAAGAATTACAGGTGTGTACCTCTTACGATCTGAATGGAAAACAGTCGAAACAGATTCCTTTCCGTCTCGAAAAACAAAAGCTGACACCTGTATACGAGCAATTCAAAGGCTGGAACACACCTACCAGCGAAGTAAGAGATTTCGGATCGTTGCCGCAGACCATGAAAGAATATGTAGCGTTCATCAACCAATACCTGGGTGTAGACGTGCATTTTATCTCTAATGGTCCCGGACGGGATCAATTGATCGCTATCTGACCTGAAAAGGAGATAAACTCCTGAAAATGACGAAATAAATTGCAGGGAAACGGCAGAAATGCGATTGCAGAAAAAGCAGATTTCCCTGAGGCAGAAAATAGAAAAAATCTGTTTTAAAAATTTGGCGGATTAAAAACTTCGCTGAAATTTTACATCAAACTATATTTGGCCATGGCAAAGGCAAAAAAAGCAACAGAACAATCAGAGACCGGTAAAGAGTCGGTAAAGAAAGCATCTTCCAAACCCAAGAAAGAGCGTGAGGAAGAATTGGAAGACGATGAATTGCTGGATGATGAAGACGATGTAGAAGTGCCAAAGAAAGGTGCAAAAGCTTCTTCGAAAAAGTCGGGTGACGATGAAGACGAGGACGATGAAGACCTCGATGACGACAAAGACGATTGGGAAAAAGTAGAAGAAGAAGATAGCTGGGATCCTGACTTTGATGAATTCGATATTCCGAAATCAAAAGGCAAGAAAGCAGCCGGTGGCGGCGGTAGTCGTAAAGAAGAAGAGGAAGATGATTTCAAAATTGATGACGAATTCAAAGATCTCTTCAACGACTCCGACGATTTTGACGACAACGAAGATGATGACTTTTAACCGACGACGTTAACCGTTGCGCGAGCATCATTTCTATAAATGTATTCAGTCAAACAATTTCCCGCCGGTGACTTCCGGCAAACGAAACAAAAGGTGCTGAACTGGCTTCAACAGTTCGGCACCTTCTGCTTTCTGGATAGTCATCATTATAAAATAACACCGCATGCGCAGGAATGTCTTGCAGGTGCAGGCATACGCCGCGAATTATCGGCACCGGTCGGACATGCATTGGAAGCGCTTGCACGTTTTTTAAAAGGAAAAGAAAACGATGCATGGCTATTCGGACATCTTTCCTACGATATAAAAAATGAGCTGGCGCCGCTTCGCAGCGTTTATGCAGGCAAAAGCGGTTTCCCCGATCTGTATTTTTTTGAACCGGCCGTTGTTGTAAAACTCACCGACGAAGAAATCCGGATATATGCCGATGACCCGGATGACATACATAAGGCGATAGAATCACAACCCGGGGAACTTTTGTCCACACACGAGCCGCTCAGGCTTTCGCAGCGATTGAGCCGCGAAGAGTATGTACGTACCGTGCGGCAATTGCAAGAGCATATTCGCAGAGGCGATTGCTACGAGATCAATTTCTGCCAGGAATTTTATGCGGAGAAAAAAGGTCTTGATCCATTACATCTTTATAAACGCCTGGGAGAAATATCACCGAGTCCCTTTTCTGCTTTTTACCGCCACCGGAATGCATGGCTCATGAGTGCCAGTCCGGAACGGTTTTTACTCCGGCAGGGCAACCGGCTCATCGCGCAGCCCATAAAAGGGACGTCACCGCGTGTTGCCGGTGATGCAATGGCCGATGAACAAAGCCGCGAGGCATTGCGCAACAGTGAAAAAGACAAAGCGGAAAATGTGATGATCGTGGACCTGATGCGCAACGATCTTTCGCGTGTGTGCGAACAGGGCTCGGTAGGAGTGGATGAATTATTCGGTATTTATTCTTATCCCCAGGTGCATCAGATGATCTCAACGATTAGTGGAAAGGTCGATCGCACGAAGAGTTTCACCGATATCATCCGCGCCTGTTTCCCGATGGGCTCAATGACCGGTGCTCCCAAACAACGCGTGATGGAACTGATCGATCAGTATGAGACGATGCGCCGCGGAATATTTTCGGGAGCTGTTGGCTATATGGCGCCGGGCGGCGATTTCGATTTCAATGTGGTGATCCGCAGTTTACTTTACAATGCACATACAGGCTACCTTTCGGCACCGGCCGGCTCTGCCATTACTTTTTACAGTGATGCGGATAATGAATGGGAAGAATGCCTGCTTAAGGTCAAAGGGCTGAATGCCGTTTTGTCTTAAAGCTTGAAGTCGGGATTCAACAGCATTTGTACAGAAGCCTGCAGAATATCGTTCTTGCGGGCAAGGAACAATTCCATTTTTTCTTCGGGCAGGCGCATCTGGTAATTGGTAGAAGAGCCCAGTGTTCTGTCGAGCGTGGGATTCAGGCGGTTGAAAGCCTGCTCATCCATTTCCACATACTTGGCAATTGCGCGGGAATTGTAACGGCCACTGATGTTGTGCGTTTTCAGGTTGGTGCCGTTGTTTTCAGAGGTTTTGAATACGGCCTGCGTTGCTTCCATATCGGTGTTTCCTCCGCCAGCGAGCCATTCACCTGCTTCCGCTTTGGTAAGCGTGGTAATGCCGCCCTGACCTTCCATGATATAATGTGTGGCGATGAATTTCTTTACATGATTGCGCGACTCTGCGGGCAGGTATTGCTGCAGCATCCAGAAGTCGCGGCTGCCGCTTTTGGCAATCGCTGAATTTACTTTACCCGGACCTCCGTTGTAGGCGGCGATAACCAGCAGCCAGTCACCATACATGTCATAGAGTTTGGTAAGGTATTTAGACGCGGCATGTGTGCTTTTCTGGTAATCGCGGCGCTCGTCGTATTTTTTGGAAACGTGTAATCCCATGTTGCGGGCGGTTGCCGGCATAAACTGCCAGGGACCCACCGCACCGGCCCAGGAGCGGGCGTTGGCCTTGAGTTGGGATTCGATAACGGCGAGGTATTTCAGTTCGATAGGAAGGCCGTATTGCGTGAGGATGCCATCCATCATGTCGAAATAAGGTTTGCCCCAGCCTTTCATTTCTTCCAGGCTTTCACCGAAACGGTCTACGTAATCTTCCACGAAGTTTACGGCAAGGGGATTCAA
Organism: uncultured Sphingobacteriales bacterium; assembly: GCA_937888905.1. Lineage (GTDB taxonomy): Bacteria > Bacteroidota > Bacteroidia > Chitinophagales > Chitinophagaceae > Terrimonas. The sequence continues at coordinate 367,044 of CALATA010000021.1, read as the reverse complement.
CTGCATGGTATTGACACCAACGGCAGCAGTGCTATTGATAAAAAGATCGGAAAAACCTTTTTTGGGATCCTGCAGTGCATGCACGGCAGGGAGGGAATCGTTTGTGCCCGCTGTATCGGAAAGATGGATACTGTCTTGCGGAACAGTAATATCTCTTATCTCAAGTCCTTTAGCCTCTGAAAAGGAAGCGAACAAAACGGTAAAAACAGCCGAAACTGCCATTCTTTTGAACATGCCTTCGAAAATTTAATTTTTTGAAATTAATCTCTTAAATGCGATGTCGCAGATGCTCTGGTCAGTTTTCCCGGTTCGTCAGCAACTCATGGGAAAAGCGCAGCAAAGATAACTCATTCTGCCGGCTTGCCATAGCCTGCAGGCCGAACCGCATGCCATTATTATGCCGGAAAAGAGGGAGTGAAATGGCCGGAATGCCCGCAAGATTAGCCATAACTGTATAAATATCAGCCAGGTACATAGCTATCGGGTCTTCGGTTTTCTCACCGCGGCGAAAAGCGGTAGTTGGGGCCGTTGGCAGGATAATAAAGTCGAAGTCGTTGAAAATCAGCTCTATCTTAGATGTTAAAAGTTTCCTTACTTTTTGTGCACGTGTGAAGTAAGCGTCGTAGTAACCGGCGCTGAGGACGAAGGTGCCCAACATGATGCGGCGTTTCACCTCTTTGCCGAAGCCTTCGGATCGTGTTTTCTTGTAAAAATCCACGAGATCGGTTACCGGTTTTTCCGTCCGGTGACCATAACGAACTCCATCGTAACGCGACAAATTAGAGGACGCCTCGGCAGTGGTGAGCACGTAATAGGAGGGGACGATATAATCCATGAGATCAAAGTTCACCGGTTGTACCTGGTGTCCTTCGTTTTTCAGGGATTCGAGACGTTTATAAATCGCGTCTCTTATTTCGGGATCGAGGCTCGGATGATCAAGCGCTTCGGGGAAATAAGCGATGCGGTAGGGTGTTTTGGGCGTGTCGAGCTCTTTGGAATAAGCGTCGGGTTGTTGGCGGCTGGCGGTACTGTCGGCTGGATCCGGACCGGCCATGATCTCCAGGAGCAGAGCGGTGTCCGGAATATTGGTAGAAAAAATACCGATCTGATCGAAGGAGGAGGCATAAGCGATCAACCCATAGCGGGAAATGCGTCCGTAGCCCGGTTTAAAGCCCACTATGCCACAAAAATCTGCCGGCTGGCGTACTGAGCCTCCGGTATCACTGCCCAGGGAAACCATGCAGAGGCCCGCCTGAACGGCAACGGCGCTTCCGCCGGAAGATCCGCCAGGTACGCGGGATTCATCGTCGGCATTGAGCACAGGCCCGTAAATGGTGTGTTCGTTGGTAGAACCCATCGCAAACTCATCGCAGTTGAGGCTGCCGATGATAATGGCATCTTCTTCGAGTAATTTTTTAATAGCGGTAGCGGAATAAATGGCTTCGAAGCCCTGGAGAATGCCCGAGGCTGCGGTAAGCGGATGACCTTCGTGGGAGATAACGTCTTTTACCCCGATTACTACGCCGTGGAGGCGTCCGGTAGTTTTTCCCTGCTGACGGAGTGCGTCGAGTTCTTTCGCTCGTGCAAGGGCCTCCGCTTCGTACACTGCTATGTAGGCATTTAAGTGCCGGGTAGCAGCTATCTGGCGGAGGTAATGCTCGACCGCTTCGACACAGGTCGTGTGACCCTGTGTCAGTTGGGATTGGTAGTGGGAAATGGAAGAATAGACGAACAAAAACCTAAGCGTTTACGCCGAAGAGGGTTATTTAACTTCTGTGCTGTTACGGATGTCGTTAGAGCTTTCCTCAATTTCTTTCTTCACATTGGTCTTGGCGTCATTGAATTCACGCACACCCTTACCCAGGCCGCGCATCAGTTCGGGAATTTTACGACCTCCGAACAACAGCAGCACGATGATGAGGATGATGATGATTTCATTGGTGCCTAATACACCGAGGAGATTAAACTGTGCCATAATTTCCAAATTAGAGCCCAAAGATACTAAGAGGTTTAATTATCGGGGGATATATTTTGCTCCTGGCTTTTGGGATTGTTTTAAAGGATAGTTATACGTTTTAAGTAATAGGTTGTAGGTATAAGGCCCGACACTTCGGGCTAAGGTGTAAGGTGAACAGCCGTTATCGGTTTTAAATTCAATATTCTATTCACGATTGACTATTCACCATTCACGCCGATTTTGACTTTTTAATTTTGACTTTTGAATTCTTCTAACATATACGTCAGCTTTCCGGTTTAAGTTTTACACAAAAAAAATCCCCGCAGTAAATGCGGGGACCTTGTATTCGTTGGGTGTGTAGCTGAATTATTTCGCAACAGTAGCAACAGCCATGCGCTTTTCACGGATACGTGCGCTTTTACCGCTTCTCTTACGCTGGTAGAACAGCTTGGCGCGGCGAACGTGACCTGTTTTATTCAGTACAACTGATTCAACATTCGGAGAGTAGAAAGGGAATACACGCTCAACACCGATTCCATCAGAAATCTTACGAACGGTGAAGCTCGCTGTAGCGCCAGTTCCCTGTTTTTTGATAACGTCACCTTTGAAAGACTGGATACGTTCCTTGCTTCCTTCGATGATTTTATAGTTTACAGTTACGTTGTCACCTGCTTTAAAGCGGGGGAATTCTTTCTTTCCGGTTAACTGCTCGTGTACGTATGCTACAGCGCTCATGATGCTTATTTTTAAGGATGGCAAAGGTAGGGGAAAAGATTTAAAAAACTAAAATCATTTTACCGTCCTTTCTCTTTTTTGTTTGATGTTATTTGACTGCCAGTTACTTATCTGGCAACGTTTACTGCTCTTTTTTCGCGGATCACCGTTACTTTGATCTGACCGGGGAATGTCATTTCGGTCTGGATCTTCTGGGCTATTTCAAAAGACAGGCGGTCGGAGTCCTGATCGCTTACTTTTTCTGATTCCACGATTACCCGCAGTTCGCGGCCGGCCTGGATGGCGTACGCTTTCTCCACACCATTGTAGCTCATGGCCAGGTTTTCCAGGTCCTTGATCCGCTGCAGGTATTGCTGCATGATCTCGCGGCGGGCGCCGGGACGGGCACCGCTGATGGCGTCACAGGCCTGTACGATGGGGGAAATCACATATTGCATTTCCATTTCATCGTGGTGGGCGCCAATGGCGTTTACTACGGCAGGGTTTTCACCGTATTTCTCTGCCAGCTTGGCTCCGAGGAGTGCGTGGCTCAGTTCACTTTCTTCATCCGGTACTTTACCAATATCGTGCAGGAGACCGGCTCTTTTCGCCAGTTTCACATTCAATCCGAGTTCAGATGCCATGATCGCACAGAGATTCGCAGTTTCGCGGCTGTGCATCAGCAGGTTTTGTCCGTATGAGGAGCGGAAACGCATCCGTCCCACCATGCGCACCAGTTCTTTGTGCATGCCATGGATGCCGAGTTCGATTACGGTTCTCTCACCGATTTCCATTACCTGTTCTTCGATCTGCTTGCGGGTTTTTTCCACCACTTCTTCGATACGTGCAGGGTGGATACGGCCATCGGTTACCAGGCGCTGGAGGCTGAGACGTGCAATCTCGCGGCGCAGCGGGTCGAAGCAGGACAGCAGGATCGCTTCAGGGGTATCGTCCACGATCAGGTCTACGCCGGTAGCGGCTTCGAGCGCGCGGATATTACGTCCTTCGCGGCCGATGATCTGACCTTTTACCTCATCGCTTTCCAGGTTGAAAACGGTAATGGAGTTTTCGATAGCTTGCTCCGCAGCGGTACGCTGGATCGTTTGGATAATGATCTTGCGGGCTTCTTTATTGGCTTTCTGCTTGGCGTCGTCGATTATTTCCTGTTGAATGCCAATAGCTTGTGTATGCGCCTCGTTGCGCAGGCTTTCAACGATCTGGTTCTTGGCTTCTTCAGCTGTAAGACCAGCGATCTTTTCAAGCCGGCGGATATGCTCTTCCTGGTGCTTCTCGAGTTCGGTACGTTTGTTATTGACTACCTCGATCTGGCGGTTCAGGTTTTCCTTGATGGTATCGTTTTCCTTGAGTTGTTTTTCAAGGCTGGCCTCTTTCTGACTGAGCGTCTGCTCTTTCTGGCGGATCCGGTTTTCAGAATCGTTTATTTTCCGGTTACGCTCGGTTACTTCTTTTTCGTGGGCGGCTTTCAGTTGAACAAACTTCTCTTTCGCTTCTAATTCTTTCTCTTTCCGGATGTTTTCAGCTTTGAGCTGCGCTTCTTTGGTAATATTTTGTGCGTGTAATTCGGCTTCTTCTATTTTTTGTTGGGTGTTTTTGGCAAAAATGAATTTACCCGCAACAACGCCCACCACCAGGGCGATTGCTCCAATGATGAGGGATATGACGATTGGGTCCATGAATCTGTTGTTTAATTTGTTCCAAAATGAATAGGGTTTATTCTGCAATTCATTCTAACGCAGATGCTTGTCCCTGACGAACAGGCAATGTAGCGAAGATAAGAGACTAATTCGAAAAAAGGAGGGACAAATATGCGTGAGCTTAGATATGTAAACGAATACCAACCCGGTTACCAGCAAAGCGTGATAAGCAACCGGGTCGGTATCAACAGGATCAGCGACGGCTGTAGTTCGGAGATTCTTTGGTGATTTCCACGTCGTGCGCGTGGCTTTCGCGCATACCGGCGTTGGTGATCTTGATAAACTGGGCGTTTTTCAGATCTGTAATGCTGGCTGCTCCGCAATATCCCATACCGGCACGCAGGCCACCAACGTATTGGTAAATGATTTCCTTCAAAGTGCCTTTGTACGCTACCCGGCCTTCGATGCCTTCGGGAACGAATTTCTTCACATCATCTTCCGGATCCTGGAAGTAACGGTCGCTGCTGCCGGTAGCCATGGCTCCGAGCGATCCCATTCCGCGGTATTCCTTGAATTTTCTTCCTTCATATATAATAGTTTCACCGGGACTTTCCTCGGTGCCGGCGAAAATGCTGCCCATCATTACGCAGTTTGCACCTGCAGCGAGAGCTTTCACCATGTCGCCGGTATAGCGGATACCACCGTCGGCGATGATCGGGATATTTTTCGCTTTGAGGACGGAATAGGCTTCCATGACGGCAGTGAGTTGTGGCACACCTGCACCGGCCACAATACGTGTCGTACAGATGGAGCCCGGGCCGATGCCCACTTTCACGGCGTCGGCTCCTGCATCGGCCAGGGCTTTGGCGCCTGCGGCCGTACCTACGTTGCCGGCAATGACATTAATATTTTTAAACGTTTTCTTGACCTTTTTCAGTGCGTCGATCACACCCCTGCTGTGGCCGTGTGCACTGTCGAGCGCAATTACATCTACGCCGGTATGCTGCAAGGCCGCAACACGGTCCATCAGATCGCTGGTGATACCAACACCGGCACCGACGAGGAGACGCCCGAACGAATCTTTCAATGCGTTGGGAAAACTTTGTAATTGCAGAATATCGCGGTAGGTGATCAGTCCGATCAGTTTGCGCGAGCGGTTGACTACAGGAAGTTTTTCGATTTTATAATTACGTAAAATGTTCTCGGCTTTCTTGAGGTCGGTGCCTTCGGGCGCGGTGATCAGGTTTTCGGTGGTCATCACTTCGCGGATTTTCCGGCTTTTGTTTTCTTCAAAGCGCAGATCGCGGTTGGTGAGGATACCCGCCAGTCGTCCGGCTTTGTCAACAATGGGAATGCCGCCGATCCTGTTTTCTTTCATTAACCGCAGGGCATCTCCGATGGTGGCGTTTTCGTCGAGCGTTATCGGATCGAGGATCATTCCGCTTTCGCTACGTTTTACTCTGCGTACCTGCTCAGCCTGTTTTTCAATGGTCATGTTTTTGTGCAGGATGCCGAGGCCACCTTCGCGGGCCAGTGCCATGGCCAGTCCTGCTTCGGTAACGGTGTCCATTGCCGCAGACAGAATAGGAACTTTCAGGGTAATATCGCGTGTCAGTTTACTATGGATATTGACGTCGCGGGGCAGCACCTGGCTGTAGCCGGGAACCAGCAATACATCGTCAAATGTTAAACCTTCGCCTAATACTTTGGGGGATTTGCTTGAGGAAGCGGAAGAAATTCTTGTTGCCATGTGCAAAGATAGTACGACACCCCGTTATGCGCCAAATTTTTTGATAGAGAGCGCTCGCCTGCGGCGAAATGTGCAAATACGAAAATGTGGAAATATGAAAATGGTTGGCAATGTATAGGAAGTGTGTTTTCTCACTCATTGAAATTTTCACATTTCCACATGCCCCCGCCGCAGGCGGGCGCATCTTCACATTTTTGCCAAAGGCAAAGGGGGGTGAAAAAACGGGTGCATTTGCCAGAAAATACGCCTTGTCTCCGGTTGCAAATTACCGCAATTTTACCATCGCTTCATCACTGTTTTGGTAATAACGATGGACGGACGGCTCCTTAATCCACGCCCTTGGGTCACCTCACTAGCTGAGGTGACTTTTTTTATCACCTGATCAATGTGGTCGTTCCCTTCTGCGATACTTTCTGTCGCGTATCGCGGTGAATATATTCCAGCATCCATACATATACACCGGTCGGTTGCAGTAAACCATTGATGCGGCCATCCCATTTCTTTGTCCAGTCGCGCGATTCAAATACTACTTGTCCCCAACGATTGTATACACGGAAGTGAAGGTTGTCGGCTTTGAATGCGTTCAACGGATAGAAGTAATCGTTCAGTCCGTCTCCGTTTGGCGTGAATCCGGTCGGCACCGCAATCAGGCAACTGCTGAGCACCTGCACGGGCCTGGATACACTCGCGCGGCAACCTGCTGCATTGGAAACGGTTAATGTTACCGTGTAATTGATTTCCGTTCCGGTGAGCGGATAGGTTACCGGACGTGGCTGTTGCTGCGTACTGTTCATGCCGTTGCCAAAATTCCATTCCCAGTTATCGATCGGTCCTGTACTCGTGTTGACAACTCTTACGCTGTCGTCAGGACAAGCTGTTGGATCGATCGTGAAACCGGCCGTCACTTTATTGTCGAGTACGATTTGTTCGGTATGCGTGGCCGTACATCCGGGATTTGATACGGTCAGTACTACGGTATTCGTGCTGGAAGCTGGAAGCGTAGCGGCAAAGGATGCAGCTGTTGACGCAGTGGCTCCATTCAATTGCCATGACCAATTATTTACCTGATGTGCACCATCATGCGTGAAGGTTAGTTGATCCTGTTCGCAGTCATACGCGATCGTATAAGTAAACCGTGCCGATACAGTATCCCATGCCTGGAAGTTTACAGAAGCACCTGCAGGTGTCGGGCGATAACATTCACTCAAAATTGTATTACCATCGGAGCCGGCAGCAAGCTGTACGCTGTAGTTGCCACCAAGTACGACTGGTGCCGAGAGCTGAAGGTTTACTTCTTTGGTCAGACCTGCTGCATCACAGGTAGCACTCGCTCCGGTAATGGTGATGCCCGGAGGACCGTTGAGTATAAAGTCTGATCCGTTTGCGGCAACCGATGCACAGCGGATATTATCATCGAAGATCAATCGCAATGAGGTGGGCGAGCAGGTGATGGGAGCAATGCTATTCATCTGAACTGGTGGAACAACAGGCACAGTGAAGTTAAGTGTGCTGCCGGCTGGTACCGTACGCATGCACGGCCCAACCAGTGTGTTGCCATCTGTGCCTGTTACAAATTCAAGCTGGTAGGTGCCGGGCGTCGATACCGGGCCGTCGAGTGTCAGTGTGATGGTTTGTGTAGTGGCGACACCCGTGCAGACATTCGTTACATCGGTGACCGTTACGGGTGCAGGGCCTGTTATCTGGAAATCACTGACGTTAATGGAACCGCAGTTAACAGGTTCAGGCAGGTCGATCGTCAATGTTGTAGGCGCACAGGACACGGGTGCCAGCGTTCCTGCAGGAAGCGGTGGCTGTGGTGCAATGGTGAAGGAAACCGAGCTCCCTGCCGGGATGCGACGGTTACAATCTCCGATCAACGTGTTACCATCCGTTCCGCTAGCAACAATAAGATTATATGTTCCGCTTGTGAGAATATTTCCTGATAATTGAATGGTGATCGATGTAGTGGTTGCATTGCAATTGCCGGTGGCGCCGACAATGGTAACTGCAGAAGGACCGGTGATCTGGAAGTCCGAACCATCGGTAGCTATGGATGCGCAACGTAAACGATCTGTAAAATCGATGGTGATGAAATTCGGGGCACAGCCAGGATCAGCTATAGTTCCCATCGGAAGCGGCGGTTGCGGCGCAACAGTAAATGAAGTTGTCTGCCCCGCGGTCACCGATCTGTTGCAGGCACCTGTAAGCGTATTGCCATCGGCACCAACAGCCATGGCGATTTGGTAATTGCCGGGAGTAAGAACGGGACCGCTGAACGTAAGCACCACGCTTTGTGATTCACCGGCACCGTTGCAGGTTGCAGTGGCGCCGGTAACGGTCACTGCTTCGGGACCTGTTACCACAAAATCAGATCCGTTTGCGGCAAGTGTGCTGCAAAGGAATGCTTCGGAAAATTGCAGGGTAATCGTTGATGGTATACAATCGGTAGGCGCATCGGCGGCTCCCATTGGCAGTGGCGTTTGCGGAGCCACTGTAAATGAAGTAGTTTGTCCGGCGGTCACGGATCTGTTGCACGCGCCTGTCAATGTATTGGCATCGGAACCATTGGCGATAGCAATTTGGTAAGTGCCTGAAGCCAGCACTGGCCCGCTGAATGTCAATGTCACTGTTTGCGATTCACCGGCTCCGTTGCAAGTGGCAGTGGCGCCGGCAATGGTTATGGCAGAGGGACCTGTTATTACAAAATCGGAGCCGTTGGCTGCGAGCGTGTTGCAAAGAAATGCTTCGGGGAATTGTATGGTGATCGAAGAAGGAGTACAATTGCCAGGTGCATTGGCCGTGCCCATAGGCAACGGCGTTTGCGCAGCCACTGTAAAGGAAGTAGATTCTCCAGCATTTATACTTCTGCTGCAGGCACCGAGTAAGGTATTGCCATCCGAGCCGGTAGCCATCGTGATCTGGTAGGTGCCCGCCGCTGCGGCAGGTGTATTGAATTGCAAGGTTACGCTTTGCGTTTCGCCTGACGAATTGCAGGTAGCAGTAGCCCCCGTAATACTTATTGCCTGCGGACCGCTAATCGTAAAGTCAGAACCATTTGCCGCTAAGGTATTGCAGCGGACAGGTTCTGCAAACTGCAACGTGATCGATGAGGGAACACAACTGGCAGGTGCATTGGACGTGCCCATTGGCAAAGGTGCATTGGCTGTTACCGTAAACGCCGCGCTTTCACCCAAGGGGATTTCACGGGCACAGTTATCCTGTATGGTATTGCCATCTGAACCAGTGGCCATCACTACGTTGTAGGTGCCGGGCGCAAGTGGTGCAGAAAATGTAAGGAGTACGGAGTCCATGTCAAATGCGGTAGTGCAACCAAATCCCGTGGCGCTAACGATCGTTGCTCCGGCAACGGTGAAATCGGAACCATTTGCTGCAAGTGAACTACAACGCATTTTTTTATTGAAACGGACGGTAGCCTGTGTGCCATCGCAATTAATGCTGGCGGTGGTAAGGTGCGGATCCAATGGATCTGTGATTACCGCGGTGCCGCCGGTGAAGTTGAGTGAATAGCCAAAAGTGGAGGCGGTGAAATAACTCACCATCAACAAGTATTCATGTCCCACGACAAGGTTGGGCATTGAGTTGAAGCGTGGAATGCCTCCGCCCGCGCAATTGGTATTTCTGGTGCCTGCTGCCGAAGCGCCGGTACTGCCCAACTCGCCGGACCAGTTTTCGGAAATTACCCAGGTGCGGTTCGTATAAATATTACTTGGATTGCGATTGGTAATATCATAAAGTACCCAATCGTAGTCATCGTTGGCGTTGACAGGCGCTATGGTAAACCCAAGCGTACCGGCTGTGTAACATGTAAAGCGATAATAAAACGGATTGACGTCTTCGTAAACGTTGTTGGTACAGTTCACCTGCAATGTCCGCCCGCTGCAGATCGGTACTCTTGTTTGTGTAAACGAAGTAGTGCCACATACGGGAAATGCTGTTGCCGGGGTCTGACCAAGCGCCGAGCAGGTTTGAGCCTCTCCTATAGATGCAAATGAGAGAAGGAGCAAAATAACAAGAAAGCAGTTTTTTAGACGCATACAGTTTTATTTGGCTGGTGTCCGGTTCGCGCCGCTCAATTTCGGTAAAAATGAGGATAGCGCAAAGAACAGGTTTTGTCTTTAGCAAATACCGGGCAAAACTGTTGCTGGTATTGCATTTTATCTGATGAGGGTCGATGTACCCTTTTGCAGGACTTTTTCACCAGTGTCCCGGTGCGTATAGTTGAGAAACCATACATATACACCAGCGGGCTGAGGCTGTCCGTTGACGCGGCCATCCCATTTTTCCTGCCAATTAGCGGTGGAGAAGACCATCTGTCCCCAGCGGTTGAAAATGCTGAAGCGCATATTCTCGGCCTTGAGGGCATTATTGGGAAACAGGTAGTCATTGAGGCCGTCGCCGTTGGGTGTAAAGCCTGTAGGTACCGCGATATAACAGTTATTCAATACGCGCAGGTTCTTCCGCATTTCGTCGTTGCAACCGAGGGCGATATTGTTCACGCTCAACCGGATAGTGTAAGAACGTTCGCGGTTATCCTGAATAAAGGAGAGCGGCAGAGGTGTTTGGGCGCTGCTGCTGCCTAAGGCACCAAAGTCCCAGTTATAACTATCGATCAGGCCCTCGCTGGTATTGACAAGTGCGAGTTTGTCTTCCGGGCAGATATCAGCGGGCATCTGGAAGTCGGCCTTCACTTCGTTGTTGAGCACGATTGTTTTGGTAACTGAATCGGAGCAAACACCATTATGCACCACAAGCTTGACATCCTGCGAACTGGTTGCGGGCAGGACCACCGTATAGTTTTGTGTATTGCTTTTTTCAACATTGCCGAATAACCAGCGCCAACTGTTTACATCATGCGCACCGTTGTGGGAAAAGGCAAGCGTATCAAAGCGGCAACCCATCCGGTTGGTAAATGTATAATTGGCATTAACGGTGTCGGCCGTATTGAATGTAATGGGATTCGGCTGTATGATCTGCCCGCATTCGTCCTGTACGGCACCGCCACCCGGACTTAACCGCGGAGTAAGTGTGTAAGTACCTTTTGTATAAAACGGGGAGCTGACTGTAACGACGATGCCATCGGAGAGCCCGTTCTGACAGAGTGTCCCTGCGGCACTGATCACATTAACGGTAGTGGGACCGGTGATGGTAAAATTGCTTCCATCCGCTGCGATGGTTGCACAGTTTATCTTTTTATCAAAATAGAAAAGTATGCGCGTGGCTTTGCAGGCAGGTGCTTCGACTCTTTGGATGGGAATGGGTTGCGGCGTGGTATAAGTGAAGGAAACCTGTTCGCCCACAGGGATTTGTCTGTCGCAGGCATCGGCGAGTGTTGTGCCGTCTGTACCGGCACCGATCACTAACTGATAGGCCGCGCCGGGCAATGGATTACTGAGTGTAAGTTCTATTTCATCCATGTCGAAGCCGGTGGCACAGGTGCGGGTGGTGGCGCTTATGATGGTGGCATTGGCGGGTACCAGGCTGAACTCCGACCCAGAGCCTGTCAGGGAAGCGCATTTCATTTTTTTATTCAGCTTAAGGGTGATTTTGGTGCCATCACAACTCGCGGATGCTTTGTCCAGGTGTGGGTCTTTGGGATCGGTGATGACGGCACTGCCTCCTCCGAAAGAAAGATCGTATCCGCTTTGAGAATTGGTGTAGTGGCTGACCAGCAGAATGTATTCATGTCCGACGATCAGGTTGGGGGAACGGGAAAAGGTGGGTTTGCCTTCGCTTGGATCGGAGGCGCATTGAATGCCGTTAAAACCCGATGGCGATGCACCCGTATTGCCCGGAGTGGCAGACCAGTTGCCCGCTACAATGATATTGCGGTTGGTGTATACCTCATCGGGATTGAGACCGGTTATGTCATAAAGCTGCCAGTCATAATCGTCATTAGGATTGGCAGGAGAGATAATGAAATTCAGCGTGCCTGCCTGGTAGCAGGTAAATTTATACCAGAAGGGATTTTTGTTTTCATAATCGGCATTGCCGGAACCTGAACAACCCGGAACAAACAGGTCGTTGGAACTGCAGATGGGGACATTGTTCTGATGAAATGTGGTGGTGCCGCAAACCGGAAAAGCTGTTGACGGGTTCTGGCCGAGTGTGGTACAGGCCTGTGCGTTTGCCTGTTGGCTAATAGCAATGAGTATAAAGAATAAAGCAGTAGTTCGGAACAGTTTCATTTTTATCTGGTATAACTCTGTCTGACAATCACAATGGTCGTTTCGTTGCCTTCAGGACAGACGGTAACGCTTGCCGGGTAAAGATAATACCCTGTTTTGCAGTTCCAATGTTAAAATGGCGCCCGCAACCCGTGAAAAATCCAGTCCGGTCATGAAACTAATTTCATCGACCTGCAGCAAAGGTTTTTCGCGCAACAGGTTTATTACCGCCAGTTCGTCGGGGCCGGGGTCAGGGAAAAGACAGGGTGTTGTCGGTGCAGGGCCGGCAGCCGCACGCCAGCCGATGACGTTGCACAAGGTGTCCGTGTCTGTATATAAATGCGCTTTGTTGGAACGGATAAGTTCGTTGCAACCGGCGCTTCGTTTATCGGTGATGCGTCCGGGCACGGCAAATATCTCCCGGTGATAATCCCAGGCAAGGTCGGCAGTGATCATGCTGCCTCCGCGCAAGGCTGTTTCTATAACAACTGTAGCATCCGTTAATCCGGCAACGACCCGGTTGCGCTGCGGAAAGTGATAGCGGTCGGGCAGGGTGTTACCGGGAAATTCGGTGAGCAGTCCACCGCCATTGGCCAGCATATCGCGCGCCAGCCCGGCGTGGACACCTGGATATATCCTGTCAAGACCGTGCGCCAATACGGCTACTGTCGGCAATCCGTGAACAAGGGCTTCGCGATGTGCAAGCGCATCGATGCCATAGGCCAATCCGCTAACGATCAGCGTTGGCTCCCCGGCCAGATTGCGGATAAGGTCTTTGGTAACCTGCTGACCATAATCCGTTACTCTCCGCGATCCCACAATCGACAGGGATCTGTTGCTGTTAAGATCAGCACTGCCTTTGTAATACAGCAGCAGCGGCGCATCATAACAATGAAGAAGCCGTTGCGGATAGTCCTCATCGGTAAAAAATAAGGCACGGATGCGATGCCGTTCCATAAAACGCAACTCGGCTTCCACTTCCGAAAACTGACGAAACTGCCGGATACTTGCTGCTCTGACCCGGCCGACGCCTTCAATCTTTTCCAATACACGCTCACTTACCGTAAATATTTCCCGCAGGGATAATCTCGCCAATAAAAGACGGGCCTGCACCGGACCAATCTGCGGTATACGTGTAAGTGCTATCTGGTAAACAATATCTGGATACATTGCAAACAGGATGAATGCAATGATAACATCGAAGGGAAGCGATAGCCGGATGAAAACCGGGTAATTTTATTTTAAAGGGAAGTAATTTTTAATTCAGTCCGGCGGTTGCGTGCGCGACCTTCTTCCGTTCCGTTGTCCGACACCGGTTTGGTTTCACCAAATCCTTTTGCCACCAGTCTCGCAGCCGCAATACCTTTTCCTTTGATATAAGTGACTACTGCCGCTGCCCGGTTATTACTCAATTGGAGATTGTCTGCCGGCTTACCCGCATTGTCCGTATGTCCTTCGATCTGAATTTTAAGTCCCGGATTTTCTTTCAGTAATTGCACCACCTTATCCAGTTCCAATTGCGATTCAGGCCGGAGCTCCGTTTTATTTACATCGAAGAAAATGTTCTTCAACACGATGTTGGCATTCACTTCCAGGGGCTGCAACGGGATGTCTTTTCGATACGTTGAATCTGGTGCTAATTCGCGCAGCAAAAATTGATCGGAATAGAATAAATATCCACGGCGGTTAACGGTAAACGAGTAGTCACGGCCCAGCGGCAAGGTTACCAGGTAATTGCCCTGCTCATCCGTTTGTACATGCGACAAGGTTTCACGCGTTGACAAATCCGTCAGTTCGATTGACGAGGGTAATCCTTTACCCGTTTTTTTATCCGATACCTTGCCCTTCACCCACAGGGTGCTTACGGGCCGGATATCTTCTCTCAACTCAAAGCTGTAGATGTCCAGGCCGCCACGGCTGTCGGAGCGGTCACTCGCATAGTAGGCTGTTTTTCCATCGGCCGTTACAAACAGGGTTCCTTCGTGTTTGATCGTATTGATCGGATAACCAAGGTTGAGTGCTTTGGTCCAGCCGCCACCGTTTTTTTTGCGTGTAAGAAAGATATCGTCTTCGCCATATCCGGGCCAATAGTTCGAGGTGAAATATAAGGTCTGGTTATCCGCATGCATAAACGGACATTGCTCGTCGCCGGTTGTATTGATTTCGGGACCGAGATTTTCCGGCTCGCTCCATTTGCCATTTTCCCGCAGATGTGATACATATATATCGATGCCCCCGTATCCACCCGGACGGCGGCTTGCGAAATACAGGTCTTTTTTGTCAGGGGAAAGGCATGGTTGCGACTCCCACTGATCGGAATTGATGAAGCCCCCCAGATTGATTGCTTCACTCCAACCTCCGGCTGTGCGATAGGATATGTAGAGGTCGCAATTGCCGAATCCATCGGTACGATTGCAAGCGGTGAATACCAGCCATTCACCATCCTGTGATATATTCTGTGCGCCCTCGTTATCAGGTGTGTTCACATTGCCACGCGCAGGTTGCGCGTTGGTCCATTCACCCTCTTTTTTCTGTGAGGAAAAAAAATCTTCATTGCGGCCATTAAGCCGTCTTGTAAAAATCAATTCCTGCTGATCAATGGTTAGTGAAGGAAAGTATTCAGATTCTTTTGTATTGATGGCCGGTCCTGCATTTACCGGTGCAAAATTGTATTGCCCCATCGGATGTTTCTGTGCGTAGTCAACTGCAAAAGCAAAACAACGTTGCCGGTATTGCGCAGCTTTAAGTGAGTTTGGATTACGCGGCGGGCGTTTGGTGAGCAGATCATTGATGGCATTCAACGCTTTTTCAAACTGACCAAGTGCTGCAACATTAATGGAGTAGGGAAGTTTATAATCGAGCGTATAAGAACTATCTTTTGCAAAGGCTTCCTCGTAATACCGCACGCTTTGTCCATGATCTTTCAATTCAGCATACACGCCTGCAATGGAAAGATAGGCATCGACATAATTTTTATCGAGCGCAATGCATTGCTGCAATAATGCGATGGCATTGGGATAGGCACCGTCGTTGGCCCGTTCAATTGCCTGGTCATATAACGCTTTTACTTTTTTATTAACGCGGCTGGGATCATATCCCTGTGCAGACACAATAAGAGATAAGAACAGGCAAGCGATGAACAGACGGTGTTTTTTCATGAACATGGTATTATCGGGTAACGAATCTAACCATTATTTATTTTAGTCAGCATCCAGGGCCCGTGTTCATGCAGCTACGGAACGTTGATATATTTATGAATCTGGAGACTGAGTTCCCATTGGGGGTTCGCTTTTATATACTCAACGATCTGAGGCGTCATTTCGCCGGCGCGGCTCCATTCCGGTTGAAGATAAAGCCGGCAGGATGGTTTTACACCGGCGGCGAACTTTTCTCCCCATGCAAAATCGGTTTTGTTATAAATGATAACTTTTAATTCGTCAGCTGCAGCTACCACTTCGGGTAATGGGGCTTTGAACTTTTTGGGAGACAAACAGATCCAGTTCCAATGTCCGCTGAGTGGTGACGAACCGGAGGTTTCAATATTTGTTTGAATGCCGGCGGCCTGAAGGGCGGAAGTCAGTTCATCCAGGTTATGCATGAGCGGCTCTCCGCCGGTGATCACTGCACGTGGGGTACCGGAGTTTTTGGTTAGTGCAACCAGTTCTTCCACCGATTGATGCGGGTGAGCGGCTGCGTCCCAGCTTTCTTTAACATCACACCATACGCATCCGACATCGCAACCTCCCAGCCGTATGAAATAGGCGGCTGCTCCCTGGTAATAACCTTCTCCCTGGAGCGTATAAAACTGCTCCATCACTGGATAAGTAATTGCGGAAACGTTTAAATCAGGTGTTGTTGTCATTTCATTAATTCTTTGTCGCACAAGCCAGGAACGTGTTTTTCATCAGGGCGGCAATGGTCATTGGTCCTACGCCGCCGGGAACGGGCGTAATAAAGGAACTTTTCAGCGATACTCCGGTGAAATCGACGTCGCCTTTAAGACGAAATCCGCTTTTGCGGGTTGCATCTTCCACACGCGTGATTCCCACGTCGATCACTACTGCCCCTTCTTTTACCATGTCGGCTTTTACAAATTCCGGTATGCCGATGGCGGCTACGATGATATCCGCCTGGAGACAGATGTCTTTCAGGTTAACGGTATGCGAGTGACAGATGGTTACGGTACAGTTACCGGGGTTGCTGTTGCCGCTCAGGAGAATACTGATCGGGCGGCCGACGATGTTGCTGCGACCGATCACTACTGCGTGTTTGCCTTTGGTATCGATCTTATAATGTTGCAGCAGCAGCATGATGCCGTAAGGTGTTGCCGGCACAAATGTTGGCAGCCCTTCAACCATTTTCCCCACGCTAACCGGATGGAAACCGTCCACATCTTTCGAAGGAGCAATGGCGTTGATCACTTTTTTATCGTCGATATGTTTTGGCAAAGGCAGTTGTACCAGGATGCCGTCGATATCAGGGTCGAGGTTGAGTTCGTCTATTTTTTCCAGCAGTGCGGATTCAGAGGTGTCTCCTTCAAAGCGGATAAGGGTGGACTTGAAACCAGTTTCTTCACAGGCCTTGACTTTTGCGGCCACATAGGTTTCGCTGGCTCCGTTATTGCCTACTAAAATGGCGGCGAGGTGCGGGATTTTCTTGCCTTCGTTCACGCGTTGGGCCACATCGATTTTCAAAACATCGCGAATGGCCTGGGCGGCTTTCTTACCGTCTAAAATTTCCATGCGCAAACCTACACAAAGTTTTTTTAACGTCTTTACCTGCGTGGTTTTCTAAGCCCAAATATTTTGAATACGGTACCTGCCAACTGTATTTTGGGAGAAATCATAAGTATGATAAAAAGGGCATTTCTTTTCGCAGGATTTTTTCTGACAAGTTGGGTAAGCCGTTGTCAATCATTGGTGCTGCCACCGGCGATGTTGCATTCGTTACCTGTGGTGATGGCCAACGACGGGCCGGATATATGGGCATCCTTATCGCAGCCCGCCGGATTGGCCGGGCATAACAGATGGCAGGCAGGTGTTTTAGGCGAGCAGCGTTTCGGTTTGGCAGCATTGACCGATTATCTCGGCGGTGTAATTGTGCCCGCAGGATACGGCAGTTTCGCACTGCAGTGGCGGGTGCAGGGCCAGGTGTTGTTCAACTGGCAGCAAACATGTCTTGCGTACGGCCGGTCTCTGGGTAAAGAGGTAGATATCGGTGTTGGATTTCGTTACAGCCGTATACGTATATGGGAATATGGTCGTGCAGGTGTGGCGGATGCCATGCTGGGGTTGCTCTTCAGACTCTCCGGGAAAGTGAACAGCGATATCTATGTATCCTACGTGCCCGCTGGTTCAGATAATGTTGCCTTGATACGATCCGCCTATAGGTTGGGGATGTCATATAAGGTAACGGAAGAAGCGGCATTCGGCTGTGTGATGCAGGCGGTAAATGGTATGAGGCCAGATCTGCTGACGGCAGTTGACTATTGCATAAAAAAGCATCTGCGGTTACGTTTTTCCTTTTCTGCCTTGCGTGGAAGCTGGGGATTGAGTATGGTCTGGAATAAAGGTGCCTGCAGGGTGGATGCATTTACATCGCATCATATGCGTCTTGGTTTATCGCCGGGAGTTGGAATTATTTATCAGGGAAAACCAACTATTGGAGAATGAAAAAGTTGTTGATTACTGGATGTTTGATGGGGGGATATCTGATCGGTTACGGGCAGGAACTGCCGGCTACCATGTCAAATCAATTAGAACAAATGGCCGAAGCAGATGAAAGTTTGTTAGCAGATGCGGACGGATTGTTGTTGCAGTGGCAATATTACCAGCGGCATCCGTTAAACATCAACGCATCGGGGGCTGCGGAGTGGCGCGAATTGCAGGTGTTGGATGAAAAAGAGATTCAGCAGGTGTTGCGTTACCGGCACTTGATGGGAGATTTTATCAGCGTATATGAGATGCTGGCAGTTCCTGGTTTGGAACGCGAAAAAATCAGGCAGCTACTTCCGTTGATCTGTGTGCGTCCGGTATTGGAGCGACCGTCTTTTACAGCCGGACAACATTTGATAGTGTTGCAGGCGGCAGGAGCGTTGTCCATGACGGAGGCGCAACGGAAAGATCAATCAACCTACCTGGGAAGTCCGTTACGATTGGTCGTAAGATACAAATACACCGATGCGGGTTGGCAATGGGGTCTGACAGGGGAGAAGGATAGCGGCGAACAATTTTTCCGTGGAAAACAAAAAAGTGGATTTGACTTTTGTTCTTTTCATGTATTCAAAAAAGGTAATGGACTGCTGTCCGGCCTGGCACTTGGTGACTATTCCGTCAGCATGGGGCAGGGGCTGGTCCACTGGCAAGGTATCGGTTGGGGCAAAGGGGCATCGGCAGCGCCAGTGGCGAAACGCAATGCGCTGGTCCGTGCATATACCGGTACAGGAGAAAGCAGGTTTATGCGGGGCGCAGCAGCCGTGTTGAGAAAGGGAAATTGCGAAGCTGCGATGTTCGCATCGATGCGATCTTTGGATGCAAGTATTGCCGGTGATACAATGGGATTTTCTTCCTTTATCACTTCAGGCTATCATCGTACGGCAAGGGAATTGATGAATAAGGGAAATCTCCGTCAACTTTCTGCAGGTGTGGCAATGCGCTATCAATTGCCTTCGTTACAGATAGGCGTCAACGCGATCAGCCATCGGTATAATCGTTCATTGCAAAAACGTGATGTGCCCTACAATCTTTACGCGCAGACAGGAGACCACTGGTATAATCTGAGCATTGATCATGCAGGGACGGTAAAAAACATACACTATTACGGAGAGCTGGCCGTGGATCCGCAGGGTGATCTTGCGGTGTTGCAAGGCGTGCTTATCAGTGTAGGAAGAGAAATGGATTTTTCGTTTGTATACAGACGGATTGCCCCGGCATACCAGGCACCGGACGGGCAGGCTTTTACAGAGAGCAGCAGCGCGAGTAATGAAACCGGGTTATTTGGCGGTGTGGTAGTGAAACCCTCGCCGGGTTGGAAGATGGAATGTTATGCTGATGTCTTCCGGTTTCCATGGTTGAAGTACAACGTTCATGCACCTTCTGCCGGCAAAGATTTTTTCATTCAGTTTACACATACGCCTGCTAAAGGGATAGAGCATTATCTGCGGTTCAGGGCACAAGCAATTGAGAGAAATTTTTCATCATTCTCCGAAGTGCGAACAGTGTTGACGCGGTATACACTGCGTTGTCACCTTGCGTTAACGGTAAATAAACTGTTACTGCTTCGCCAGCGTTCGGAAATGTTGTGGTATGATCCGGGCGGAACGGCTGCAGAAGCGGGTTATGCTGTTTTTGTTGAAGCGTTGCTTCGTCCCAAAATGAAACCCTGGTCGCTGAGCGTTCGCATACAATATTATCAGACCGAAGGATATAACTCCCGCATCTACGCTTACGAACAAGATCTTCCCTACAACTATGGAATCCCTGCGGTATATGGAAGTGGGTATCGCTGGAATGTAGTGACGGATTATGACCTGACGAAACAGTTGTCAGTGGCGGTAAGGTGCGCCGGGCATTTGCGGGCAGCAACAGTTGCCTTGACCACGAACGGGCCGCTTCCGGTGACGATGGCTTTGCAGATCCGTGGAAGATTTTAATATAGTGCCGGTTTTCGGATATCTGTGATCGGTATGTTACGCGCAAATAGGTGAGATAAAGATGAGTAAAAAAGAAGCTATGAATGCGTTAAACGCAGTGCCTGATGCGTTTAACGCATCGGGGAATAGCTGAACTGGCCTCTTAACAGTAAATAACGGTGCGGAAACTTATAGAAAGCATTAACGCGCTCGGCGGGCAGTGGCCGTCCTTTTTTTGTATATTTATAGCAAAATATGAAATCATGCGTTTAGGCTTTTTATTAGCAGGCGTGTTCCTGGTACAGTGTGCGCAGGGACAGACCCCCACGGGTACCGGCGGTAGTAATAATGCAACTACTGTATCTGAACTCAACCGGATGATCAATGGCCGTCCTGCCACTATATTGGATAGAACCGATATTGACGGAAGTCCCTATCTGTTCAACGACTATTCCGAAGGATTTGTAAAAGTTCGCGGTGGTCAGACCTATCAATCGGTGAAGTTGCGTTTTGAAGTCATGAATAACGAATTGCAGTTTATGCAGGATGGAAAAGAAATGGTGATGCCCGATGTGGATTCTGCTGCCTACCTGGCCATAGCTGAGGGAGGTGCAAAAATTTCAACCGTATTGAAAAGTGGTTATCCGGCTATCGACGGTCATACAACAAACTCATTGTATGAAATATTGGCTTCCGGTCCAAAAGTCCATTTACTGAAGTTCCACAGATGTTACATCACAGAACAGAAAAGAATGGGTGTGCCAGATAAGAAAGAATTTGTGAAAGATGCAGACTACTATATTTATATCCCTGCAACAGGTTCAATCAAAAAAGTAAAGCTGAGTAAAAAGGAAATTGAAGAAGCATTGTCAGGTGTTCCCGAAGCAGCTAAAACTGCTGAGGAACAAAAAACAAACTTTAAAAAAGAAGCGGGTGTGCGCAGTCTTGTTGCGGCCATCAACGGAAAGTAACGTCGTATCGTTGGGTTTAAAACTAGGTAACACGCGCTGGTTGGCCTAACTTTGAAAAAAAATGTTATGACAGATCAGCAACAGCCTAATCAGCTCAATATAGAGATCTCGGAAGAAACGGCGGAAGGTACTTATGCCAACCTGGCAATTATTACGCACTCGCATGCGGAGTTTGTAATCGACTTTGTGAACGTGATGCCCGGAACTCCTAAAAGTAAAGTGAAGTCCCGTATCATTTTTACTCCTCAGCATGCAAAGCGGTTCATGAAAGCGATGATTGAGAACATCAACAAATATGAATCGGTGAATGGCACTATCAAAGACCTGGAAGAAATCCAGGTGCCATTGAACTTCGGCGGTCCTACTGCACAAGCCTGACAAATTTTACGGATAGCATTACACTTATAAAAACACAACCCCGTCAAAAAACGACGGGGTTGTGTTTTTTTAGATGCAGTCAGGTGATTGGTTTTTCGCGTCAGATCAATCCTTTATCTGCAAAGCTGTAATAACCGGAATCGCTGACGATGAGATGATCGAGTACGCGGATATCCAACAGTCCTGCGGCCTGCACCAGCTTTTGTGTCAGTTCTTCATCTGCCCGGCTGGGCTTAAGGTTACCGGACGGATGATTATGACAAAGGATCATACTCGTGGCGTTGCCTGCCAGGGCTTTTTTAAAAATGACCCTTGGGTCGGCAATGGTAGCGGTGATACCTCCTTCGCTGACTATTTCGAAGCGGATGATCTTGTTGGCGCGGTTGAGCAGCAGCAGTCCGAACACCTCGTGTGTCAGGTCTTTCAGCTTGATCTGCAGCCACTCCGCCGCATCCCTGCTGCTCTTTACCGGCTTTTCTTCACCCGGTTCCAGTTCTGCCACCTGGCGCCTTCGCCCGAGTTCGAGGGCGGCTATCAGGCTGATGGCCCCTACCTGGCCTAATCCGGTGGCGTGGGTAATGTCACTGATGGTCAGCTTGCCCAGACCGGCAACATTGTCTTTTGCCAGTCGCATGACGTCCTGAGCCAGTTCCAGGGCATTTTTCTGCCTGTTTCCTTTACGGATGAGAATAGCCAGCAACTCGGCATTACTCAGCCTCGGCGCCCCTAACATTAGTAATTTTTCTCTTGGTTGGTCGTCTTTTGCCCAATCCTTTATTGCGTATTTCTGCTCTTGCATGAAACTAAATTAGGGTCTACTTTTACTCTTTCAATGGTGTTTACACCACCATTGTTCACGATTTTCCTTTTTTGAAAAACCAAATATCCAGATCATGAAAAATCGCGCTTTCCCCGCTATGGGTGCCTTCCACCCGCTGTTTTTTTTCGTTACCGTTTATGTGGTAGCCTTGTTTCTGTCTATTTTTATCTGTTCCTCCATCTTCTACAGTCTTCAGGATGAAAATGGCGAGGCTCAGACTTCTTCTCATTCAACACCTTCAATGACGATCAAGAAAGATCTGCCTTTACAGGTCAGCACTGCGGCTGTTGCCCTCCGGTAATCTTTTTTCTTGATTTTCCGGACATCCGGGAAGGCGGATTGGGCTGATAGTAATATCTTCGCCCCCCAAAGGGGCAAACCCCGCATACATTGTTTTCCCATGGAATCAGCCAAAATTTTTGCCGGAACCGGCTCTCAACATCTGGCCGCGGAAATCTGTAAACGTTACGGAACCCAGCCTGGAAAAGTCCATGTACAGCGCTTCAGCGACGGAGAGATTTCTCCGAGTTTTCTCGAAAGTGTCCGCGGTGACTATGTTTTCCTGGTACAGAGTACCTATTCGCCGGCCGAGAACTTTATGGAATTGCTGCTGATGATCGATGCGGCCCGCCGCGCATCTGCTTACAAGGTTATCGCTGTCATCCCGTATTATGGTTATGCCCGTCAGGACCGGAAAGATCGCCCCCGGGTGGCCATCGGTAGTAAGCTGGTAGCCAATATGTTAACTGCTGCCGGAGCAGATCGGGTCATTACCATGGACCTCCATGCTCCCCAGATCCAGGGCTACTTCGATATCCCCGTGGATCACCTGGACAGCCATGCAGTTTTTATCCCCTACGTAGAGAATTTAAAGCTGGAAAACCTTACCTTTGCGGCCCCCGACGTGGGCGCTACCAACCGTATCCGGGAGATAGCAAGCTACTTCGGAGCGGAAATGGTGATCTGCGACAAGCACCGTAAACGTGCCAACGAGATCGCCAGCATGGTGGTAATCGGTGATGTAACCGGCAAAGACATCGTTATTATCGACGATATCTGCGATACAGGCGGCACACTGGCGAAAAGCGCGGCACTGCTCAAAGAAAAAGGCGCACGCAGCGTAAGAGCCCTGATCACTCACCCCGTATTGAGTGGCAAGGCATACGAGAATATCGAGAACAGTGTCCTGGAAGAACTGGTAGTGTGTGATACCATTCCGGTTCAGCCCGAAAAAGGCAGCAAGATAAAAGTGATTTCCGTAGCAGAACTTTTTGCAGTAGCTATCCGGAACGCTTTTGAAAATAAAAGTATCACCAGCCTGTTTGTGCATTCGCAACGCCGTCAGAGCCTGTAACAGCGCAATTTTTTTATTTATAATAACCTGCGGTAATTTTTTACGGCAGGGCAAAACAAACAACAATGAAAACAATTACTATCGAAGGACAACTGAGGACCGCCTTTGGCAAAGGAGCCACCCGCCAACTGCGCTCTCAGGATCTGGTGCCTGGTGTAATTTATGGGGGTGCGGCTGAAGTGAATTTCACTGCTCCGGCTGCTGCGTTCAAAAACCTGGTATACACGCCCAGCTTCCAGATTGCAGAGGTTACCGTTGACGGTAAAACTTACCGCACGATCCTGAAAGATCTTCAGTTCGACAAAGTATCTGACCGTTTGATCCACATCGATCTGCTGGAACTGGTAGAAGACAAAAAAGTTGTCGCTACTATTCCGCTGAAGTTCGTGGGTACTTCCAAGGGTGTGAAAGAAGGTGGTCGTTTCGTGGCTAAATTCAAGTCACTGAAAGTGAAAACCTATCCCAAGTTCCTGCAGGAGCAGATCGAAGTTCCCATTGACGACCTGGAACTGAACGGTAACATCCGTGTAGAGGATGTGAAAGCTGATAACTACGAAGTGCTGAACTCTCCCCGTATTCCTATCGCTTCTGTGGTGATGACCCGCCAGTTGAAGCAGGAAGAAGCCGCTGCAGAGAAAGGCAAAAAATAAGCTGTAATAGCAAAAGAAGCCCCGCCCGCCCGGCGGGGTTTTTTTATGCCGGATTTCCAGATTAACTTGCAAGCGGTTTCAGTTTTTAAAATTAACCCATGAAGTTTCTTCTGATCGGGTTGGGTAATATCGGAAATGAATATGCCCACACCCGGCACAATATAGGTTTTGATGTAGTCAATGCTTTTGTCCAGAAACATGGCGGAAGCTTCCGGTCAGACCGGCTCGCATATGTAGCCGATGTAAAATGGAAAGGCAAAATATTTATCTGCATTTGCCCCACTACTTATATGAATCTCAGCGGCAAAGCCGTTAAATATTGGGTGGATAAAGAAAAGATAGCGTTGGAAAACACACTGACCATTGTGGATGATCTGGCGCTTCCGCTCTCCCGTATGCGGCTGAGGGCAGATGGCAGCGATGCCGGTCATAATGGCCTTCGCAGTATGCAGGAAATGCTGGGCACGACAGCCTATCCACGGCTGCGTTTCGGGATAGGCAACGACTATCCAAAAGGCATGCAGGCCGACTTTGTATTGGGGAAATGGAAGAAAGAAGAGGAGCCGCTCGTCCTGCATAAAATAGGGAAGTCGGTTGAAACGATTGAAACTTTTGCCACCAGGGGCATAACGGCCGCCATGAATGAAATAAACCATAAGGATTTTTCATTATGAGATGTCCCGGCGATTACTTAATTTAGCGCCCCCGTCTGTTTCCGGAAATCCAGTAGCAATAATGATGAACTAGCAAGAGAAGAGGTGAAAGCGCCTTTGCAGTGGTATGCGAGTATTTTTACCAATAAGCACCTTTTATTATGAAGATTTTTTGTGTAGGCCGAAATTATTCAGATCATGCTAAAGAGCTGAATAATGCTATCCCGGATGAGCCGGTCATCTTTATGAAGCCGAAGAGCGCCTTGCTCCAGGCTCATACACCGTTTTATTACCCGGAGTTTACCAATGAGCTGCATTACGAGTGCGAGTTGGTGCTTCGTATATGTAAGAACGGAAAATACATTCAGGATAAATTTGCCAGCAAATATTACGACGCCATTTCTGCCGGCATCGACTTTACCGCGCGTGATATCCAGAACGAACTCAAAGCAAAAGGCCTTCCCTGGGAAAAAGCCAAAGCATGGGACAACTCTGCCGTGATCGGTAAATGGCTGCCCGTTACCGGGTTAAAAAACAAAAGAGAAATTGATTTCAGCCTCAATAAAAACCAGGAAACTGTCCAAAAAGGCAATTCCGCCGATATGCTATACGATTTCGATAGCCTGGTTTCTTATATCTCCAATTATTTTTCCCTCAACATTGGTGACGTCATCTTCACAGGTACCCCGGCCGGCGTGGGCGAAGTAGTGGTAGGTGATGAACTCGAAGGTTTTGTGGAGAAAGAAAGCGTATTCAAACTCGAAGTAAAATAAGCATGAACTAACGTTGGTTTTTGCGGCAGGCTTTACCTTAAATTTGCAGTTTTCCAGCTTGCTCTTCCAATGAATGATCATTCCCTTTTCCGCAAGGCCTATCACCTGATGATGCAGGCCCGCTTTATGGCCGATACATATGAAGCCAACCGGCAGGTTTGCAAATATGTGCATTCCACTTCCCGTGGTCACGAAGCCATACAGCTCGCTACCGCTTTTCACTTGCAACCGCAGGATTTTGTCAGCCCCTATTACCGCGATGAGAGCATTATGTTGGGTTTGGGCTTCCGTCCATACGAGCTGATGCTGCAGTTGCTCGCAAAAGCCGATGACCCCTTTACCGGGGGCAGGGCCTATTATTCACACCCTAATTTCCGCTCAGCTGATAAACCTGTTATCATTCATCAGAGCAGTGCTACCGGCATGCAGGTGATACCCGCTACAGGTATTGCGCAGGGTTTGTTGTACCGCCGTCAGAATAAAATGCCGGCTTTGCACGAAGCGAAAACGGACGGGCTGGTGGTATGTTCGCTCGGTGATGCCAGCATGACGGAGGGAGAAGTGAGCGAAGCATTACAGTTTGCTGTATTGAAAAAGCTGCCCATCATTTACCTGGTGCAGGACAATAACTGGGGCATCAGCGTAACGGCGCAGGAAGCGCGCGTAATGGATGCCTACACGTTTGCAGGAGGATTTCCCGGTCTCGGACGTGTGCGTGTAGATGGTACTGATTTCAAAGAATCTTATCGTGTGATGGGGGAGGTATGCGAACAAGTACGTAACGGGCAAGGCCCTTTCCTCATCCAGGCCAATGTTCCTTTGCTGGGACATCATACATCCGGCGTGCGCCGCGAATTTTATCGTTCAGCGGAAGACCTCACCAACCACCGCAGGCAGGATCCCGGTCCGTTGCTGCGAAAATATTTATTGGAAAATGGCATAACAGAGGATGCATTGCAAGCTATCGAAGAAGAAGCCCGCATTATCGTGGAAAAAGATTTTGCCCAGGCAATGGCTGCTGCAGAACCTGATCCTGCTACCGTTGCTACGCATGTTTTTGCACCAACGCCGGTAACCGAAGAAAAAGGGGAGCGTACACCTGCCGGGCGTGAAAAAATAGTGATGGTGGATGCGGCTTTATTTGCCATCCGTGAAATCATGGCGCAACATCCGGAGGCCCTGGTATATGGGCAGGATGTGGGGCGCAGACTGGGCGGCGTTTTCCGCGAAGCGGCCACCCTGGCCGAACAATTCGGAGATCACCGCGTATTCAACACAGCTATACAGGAAGCTTACATTGTAGGATCAACTGCAGGCATGAGTGCCGCCGGACTGAAGCCGATCGTGGAAGTGCAGTTTGCCGATTATATTTATCCCGCACTCAATCAACTGGTAACGGAAGTAGCCAAATCATCGTACCTGAGTTGCGGCAAATTTCCTGTATCGATGATCCTGCGGGTGCCTACAGGCGCGTATGGCGGCGGTGGGCCTTATCACAGCGGATCGGTAGAGTCTACATTACTTTCCATCAAAGGTATTAAGATCGCTTATCCTTCTACCGCAGCAGATATGAAGGGGCTGATGAAAGCCGCCTATTATGATCCCAATCCTGTGATCATGCTGGAGCACAAAGGGCTTTACTGGAGCAAAGTGCCAGGTACCGAGGGCGCGAAAACGCCGGAGCCGGATGCCGACTATATTTTACCCTTTGGAAAAGGACGGGTTGTCAAAGAAGCGGATGCTTCGGCACTGGAAGCAGGGGAATCCTGTGCGGTGATCACTTACGGGATGGGTGTATACTGGGCATTGGAAGCCGCGGAAAAAATGGGAGGAAAAGTAGAGATAATAGATCTGCGGACGCTTTATCCGCTGGATGAAGAGCTGGTCTTCGAAACTG
The DNA here is from genome assembly GCA_937888905.1 of uncultured Sphingobacteriales bacterium. GTDB lineage: Bacteria > Bacteroidota > Bacteroidia > Chitinophagales > Chitinophagaceae > Terrimonas. The sequence continues at coordinate 339,657 of CALATA010000021.1, read as the reverse complement.
TTAAACGTCATGGACGATGCCTGGTACTGACGGAAGAGCAACAAAATAATTCATTTGCGGAGGCGCTGGCCGGAAGGATAGCATCAAGCTGCTTCCGATACCTGGATGCACCCGTACGTGTATTGGGTGCGCTTAATTTGCCGGCGGTGCCCATGAACATGGGACTCGAGAAAGCAATGCTTCCCGGTCCCGTTCAGGTGCAGAAAATACTGGAAGAGTTGGTGGCTTATTGATCAGGCGGCCAGAAAGGTGCGGAGTACATTCAGATTTTTGCTCGCGCGAAGCTGGCTCAGGGCTTTGTCGCGGATCTGGCGTACACGTTCGGTTGAGATTTCATACTTCTTACCCAGGTCTTCCAGACTCATCGGGTGGTCTACTCCAATTCCAAAATAGGAACAGAGCATTTGCTGGTGGCGTTCATTCAGGGAGGCTAGCGAACGGCTCAATTCAAGTTTCAGTGATTCGCGGTGGTCGAGATCACCGTCGGTGCTTTCGGATCCGGTATTTTCAAGGGTATCCAGGAGGCTGCCGTCTTCTTCATCGCTGAACGGTGCATCGAGGCTCATGTGGTATTCGCTGTGCCCGAGGATTTCTTTGATATCATCGGTATCAGCGTTGAGTGCTTCGGCCAGTTCGTCTTCGGTGGGTTGACGGTCAAGTTGCTGCTCGAGGCTGGCCATGGCCTTCGAGAGTTGGTTTTTCAGGACAATTTTATTCTGTGGCAGGCGGATCATGCGGGATTGCTGACCGATAGCCTGCAGGATATTTTGACGGATCCACCATACAGCGAAAGAGATGAATTTAAAACCGCGGGTATGATCGAAGCGGCTGGCGGCTGTCAGCAGGCCGATATTGCCTTCATTGATCAGGTCGGGCAGGGGCAGGCCGTGACCCTGGTATTGTTTGGCAACCGACACTACAAAGCGGAGGTTGGCCTTAACCAATTGGTCGATGGCGCGGCGGTCACCTTTTTTCACGCGTTCAGAGAGGTACACTTCTTCTTCTGTACTGAGCATTTTTTCCTTTCCGATCTCCAGCAGGTATTTGGTCAGGCTGGGAGATTCGCGGTTGGTAATGGAGGTAGAGATTTTCAGCTGTCGCATAAGGTTGAATTTGTACAGCAAAGTAACGGCGGTGGCAAGCCGCTGGAAATAGACCGCGATGTGATTCATTTGTCAAAACAGCTCTTATACCCTTGTAGAAGTTTGGCAAGTAAACAATACAGAAAAACACTTAATCTATTTTTTTTTCACGTTTTGTTTTAAAGGAAAATCTGCCCCTGCGGATTATTGACAACTTGCTGCGCTTGCGTACCTTTGGCGCATGCTTACAATTTCAGACCGCGGGCAGCAGATGCCCGCTTCGCCCATCCGGAAACTGGTGCCATTTGCCGAAGCCGCCAAAAAGAAAGGTACCCGTGTGTATCACCTGAATATCGGTCAGCCCGACATTGAAACACCGGCTCCGATCCTGGATGCGGTAAAACGTGCAGACATTAAAGTATTGGAATACAGCCATAGTGCGGGTAATGAGAGCTATCGCCGCAAGCTGGTGGAATATTATAAAAGGGTAGGAATCGAGGTTACGCATGATCAGATCATGATCACGACCGGCGGATCGGAAGCGATCCTTTTCGGATTCTTCACCTGCCTCAACCCGGGTGACGAAGTGATCATCCCCGAGCCGTTTTATGCGAATTATAATGGTTTTGCCTGCACCGCAGGTGTAACGGTAGTACCGATCACATCACGGATCGAAACCGGGTTTGCCCTTCCCCCGATCGCTGAATTTGAAAAAGTGATCACACCGCGCACCCGTGCGATCGTGGTATGCAATCCTAACAACCCAACCGGTTATTTATATAGCCGTGAAGAAATGGAGGCGCTGCGCGAAATATGCCTGAAGCACAATCTTTACCTTTTCAGTGATGAAGCTTATCGTGAGTTTTGTTATGATGGCGAGTATATCAGTGCCATGCAACTGAACGGGCTGGAAGAAAATGTGGTGCTGATGGATACGATCAGCAAACGATACAGTGCCTGTGGTGCGCGTATTGGGGCGTTGGTTACCAAAAATAAAAAGGTGTATGATGCTGCCATGAAATTTGCGCAGGCGAGGCTGAGCCCTCCCGGTCTGGCGCAGATCATGGGTGAAGCGGCGGTAGATCTTCCGGATAGTTATTTTGACGAACCGAAGGCAGAATACCAGCGCCGCCGCGACAAGCTGGTGAGCAGGCTGAATGCGATGCCCGGTGTTTTCTGTCCCAATCCGGGCGGGGCATTTTATGCGATTGCCCGTTTGCCGATTGACGACAGTGATAAATTCTGTCAGTGGTTGCTCGAGGAATTTGTATACAATAACCAGACAGTGATGCTGGCGCCGGCGACAGGCTTTTACGGCACTCCGGGATTGGGCAAAGACGAGGTGCGCCTGGCGTATGTATTGAACCTTGAAGCGATCGATGCGGCGATGGATTGCCTGGAAAAAGCGTTGGAAGTGTATCCTGGTCGTGTGGAGAAGGCGGTGGTTGCGGCCGAGCGTGTGGCAGGTTAAAAAAGCAGGAATAATCTAAAAATCTTTTCAGAATTCAGCTTCATATAGCTATTTTTGCACCCCGCCAACCGAGGTTGGCGATGGATGCCGGGGTAGCTCAGCTGGTTAGAGCATCGGATTCATAACCCGAAGGTCGGCAGTTCAAGTCTGCTCTCCGGTACAAGATAAAAGTCCCTTCCTTTTTGGAGGGGATTTTTGTTTTTGGAAATTATCCCGAAGGATCGGCAGGTCAATCCCGATCCCGACTATTCGGGACGGGATGCTCTCCTGTACAAGAGAAAAGGCTCCCTGCTAAGGAACGTTTATTTATTTTACGTCAGCCGGATAAAAAGCTGATAAATAAGTTATTTCTCTCTTCACTCAATAATTCTCCTCCATCTCCGGCCCGGCTTTTCCCATAATGAGTGCCTCCATTTCCAGGCGCGCATAGACTTCCGTTGCTTCGGGGTAAATCGCTGTTATCCGCAAATCAGCAAATGAAAATTCATGATCGATCTCGCGAAGTGTTTTGAAGAGATCTTCTTTTTTTATGTTAACCGGTCCTGTTACCGGCTGAAATATGGCATGCATGGTCAATCGTTTTATTGTAATTATTATTGAAAATTACAGGCCATTTTTTAGGCATTGATCATCAATCACCTGATTTCACAAAAGCATAATGCATGCGCGTTTTTTCCCCATTTCGGGAAAAGGGAGAAAAGGCGGAAGGTAGAAGGCATAAGGAGTATGAAGTAAGGTGAAAACAGCAGTTTTAAGTATTAAGTTATAAGTATTAAGTAGGCGGCCGCCGCTTCTTCATTCATTGAGCCTTCAGAAACCACGACGTCTTCGGGATGCGCAGCATTATTCACCACTGCCCATTCACGCTTTTGAATTAAAAAAAATCCCCGCATCGCTGCAGGGACTTTCTTCGGTTAAAATCAGTCGTTCTTTTATTGCTTTTTGGCACCTTTGCTGTTCGCAGCATCAAATGCTTCAGCAGTTACTACCTCACCTGTGATACGGACAACTTTAGGTTGGTCGATACCGGCAAATTTGATAGTGATTTCTTTATTGATAGGTCCCAGTGCAGCGGCATTGTATACAACTTTTACTTTGTCTGACTTACCAGGCATGATTGGCTCTTTTGGCTTCTCAGGCACGGTACAGCCACAGCTCGCAGACGCATTCTCCACTACCAACGGCTTGTTGCCTACGTTCTTGATCTCGAAATAATAAGTAGCGGGATTGTTCTGCTTTACTTTACCGAAGTCATGCTTCTCGGTGTTGAATTTTGCTACGTCGTCAGCCTTGCTTTGCGCCATTGCGGCTACGCTGAATACAAAGGCTGCAGTTAATAATGCCAGTTTTTTCATGATGAAATTTTTAGAGCGTTTGTTTTTTTAAGAATTGTACAGAGGAGTTGGCCGGAGCAGGTCCTTCAGGCGCCCGCCATACCGTGCCTTTAATTTTCAATTGTTTCATTTGTCCAGCCACATTAATGGTAATGGGCTTTTCAAAATAGCCTTCCGCCATCGCATTGTACCCAACCCTGATGGTAGCAGTTGCGCCGGGAGCAATGGGGTCGCGGCTCCATTCAGGCGTTGTGCATCCGCAGCTCGCATGAATATCGTCCAACACAAGCGGCGTAGTGCCGGCGTTGATCACTTCAAAGTTGTAGTAAACAGGCTTGCCCTGCGGGATTTTGCCGAAATCATGCTCGGCCTCTTTGAGGGTCAGTACTTCGGGTGTTGCAGGAGGAGCGGCCGGTATTTGCTGGGCCCGGACAGCGCCGAAAGCCAGCATTACAAGCAATAGGGTAAATATTCTTTGCATACCGTGGGGTTTGAAGCCGTCAAATTTAGTTAAAAGATGAGACCCGGCCAATCAGGGTTGCAGGCATTTCGGTTTTTTTTTAACATTTCTGTTGTTCTTTACATCACCCGAATGCCCTGTTTTGCAGGATTTTGCGGTATTCGGGGTCACTTATTTTTTATCCCTATTTTTGCCGCATGGAAAATACAAATCCAGCAACGATGCCTGCCACTTCCGAACTATCGTTTGAACGGTTTAGAGAAGAAGTGCTCAACGACTATCGCGTAGCTTGTATTAGCCGCGAAGCAAGTTTACTTGCCCGTAAGGAAGTACTGACCGGTAAAGCCAAGTTTGGCATTTTCGGCGACGGTAAAGAAATCGCACAGATCGCCATGGCCAAGTTTTTCCAGCCCGGCGATTTCCGCAGTGGCTATTACCGCGATCAGACCTTCATGTTCGCAACCGGACTCGCTACCGTTGAACAGTTTTTTGCCCAATTATATGCCGACCCCAATCCGGAGAATGAACCTTTCAGCGCCGGACGCCAGATGAACTGTCATTTTGCTACACCGCTGACCGATGAAGCGGGAGAGTGGCTGCCGCTGGCCGAACGTAAGAACATTGCGTCGGATATGGCGCCAACCGCCGCACAAATGCCGCGCTCGCTCGGCCTTGCTTATGCATCCCGTGCTTTTCGCCATATACCTTCCCTGCAATCGCTGAAACATCTTTCCGATAATGGCAATGAAGTTTGCTTCTGCACCATCGGCGATGCTTCCACCAGCGAGGGACATTTCTGGGAAACCATCAATGCGGCAGGCGTGCTGCAGGTGCCACTCGCTGTTTTTGTGTGGGACGATGGATACGGCATTTCCGTTCCTAAAAAATACCAGACAACCAAAGGTTCTATTTCCACCGCCATCAGCGGTATGGAGAAAGAAGAAGATACCAACGGCATCCGCATCGTGAAAGTGAAAGGATGGGATTATGCCGGTATGTGCGAAGCATTTGAGCAGGGTATCCGCCTGACCCGCGAAACACACGTACCTGTTCTTTTCCACGTTGAAGAGATCACGCAACCGCAAGGTCACTCCACTTCCGGAAGCCATGAACGTTATAAAACACCCGAACGTCTCGATTGGGAGCGCGAGTGGGACGGCTTGCGCAAAATGAAAGAGTGGGTGGTGGCTAATGCGCTCGCCGATAACGAGGAACTGGAGCGCATAGAAGCCGAAGCCAAGAATTTTGTAAAAGATAGCAAGAACAGCGCATGGGAAAATTTCCTGACACCTGTTAAAGCACAGGTGAACCGCGCCACTGAACTGATCACGGCAATGGCCAATGCATTACCCGATCAGGCAACGGGGCTTAAAAAAATCGTTGCCGGTTTGCAGGCCAACCGCGAACCGTTGCGCCGCTCCGTAATGAAAGCCCTGCACAATGCTTTGCAGATCGCCGGCACACACGACAGTGCTTTCTGGACCCGCGATTATTACGAAGAATTACGCAAAGAGAATGCGCGTTATTATAATTCCCAACTTTACAACGAGGGTGAAAAGAGCGCACTCAAAGTGAAAGAAGTGAAAGCGCGTTTCGATAATGAAATGCCGTTGCTGAATGGATACGAGTTGCTCAACCGTTATTTCGATCAACTGTTTGCGGAAAACAGTAAGGTACTCGCATTCGGTGAAGACCTTGGACAGATCGGCGACGTAAACCAGGGCTTTGCAGGTCTGCAGGAAAAACACGGCAAAGATCGCATTTTTGATACGGGCATTCGCGAACTCACGATCATGGGACAAGGTATCGGTCTTGCCTTGCGCGGCCTGCGCCCGATCGCCGAAATTCAGTACCTCGATTATCTTTTATATGGTCTGCAACCGCTGAGTGATGATGTGGCTACGCTGCATTACCGCACGGCTGGTCAGCAAAGCTGCCCGCTGATCGTACGTACACGTGGTCACCGTCTTGAAGGAATCTGGCACAGCGGTTCACCTATGGGTATGATCATTAACTCACTTCGCGGAATGCATGTATGTGTGCCGCGCAACATGGCGCAGGCTGCAGGTATGTACAACACATTGCTGAAAGCAAATGATCCGGCGATTGTGATCGAATGTCTCAATGGCTATCGTCTCAAGGAAAAAGTGCCGGCCAATCTGACCGAATATACCGTGCCGCTCGGTATTCCCGAAATACTCAAAGAAGGAACCGACATAACCATTGTTGGTTATGGTTCTACCTTACGCATCGTGCAAGAAGCTGTTGTCAGTCTTGAACAGCAAGGCATCAGTTGCGAGATTGTGGATGTGCAGACCTTATTGCCTTTCGACATCAATCATGTGATCCTGGAATCGCTGAAGAAAACCAACCGTATCGTTTTTGTTGACGAAGACGTACCGGGCGGTGCAGCGGCTTACATGTTTAACAAGGTGATGGAAGAGCAGGGAGGTTATCGCTACCTCGATGTGTCGCCGCGTACGATTACCGGAAAAGCGCATCGTCCTGCATACGGAAGTGATGGCGATTACTTCAGCAAACCAAATGCGGAAGAGATTGAAGATGTGATCCGGCAGATGATGGCCGAATAAAAGGATAGCTGTCTATATCATGCCAACCAATTTTCTAACCCTGATCGATATCCTGGGCACTTTTGCTTTTGCCGTGTCGGGGGCATTTCTGGCTATGCAAAAAAAGCTGGATCCGTTCGGTGTGCTGGTGCTCGCTTTCGTAACAGCTATTGGTGGCGGCACCATCCGCGATATCATGATCGGACAGATGCCGGTGAGCTGGTTGCAAAATGAAACGGCAGCGCTGGTGATTTTCGTTGCCGCCATCGCCGCCATGCTGTTTGGACGTTACCTGCGTCAACTCACCACCACCTTATTCCTCTTCGATGCATTGGGGCTTGGCCTGTTTACCGTGATCGGTATTGAAATGGGACTCACCAAAGAATTAGGTGTGGGTGCCTGTATCGCATTAGGTACGATCACGGCATGTTTCGGTGGGGTGATCAGGGATGTGTTACTGAACAATGTGCCTTTACTTTTTCGTCGTGAAATCTATGCAATGGCCTGTATTGCGGGCGGTATTTTATACTTCATCCTTCATCTTACCGTACTTGATCCGCTTATCAGCAGGATACTTTGCATATTGTTTATTTTTGCGGTGCGGGTAGTGGCATTCCGGTTTAAATTATCACTTCCCCGCTTTTACCCCGATAAACAAAACGTATGAAGCTTACTCTTTACCAGGTAGATGCTTTTGCCCAAAAAGTATTCAAAGGCAATCCTGCAGCCGTTATTCCATTGAATGAATGGATCGATGAGGCATTGATGCAGCAGCTTGCTTTGGAGAATAATCTTTCCGAGACTGTTTTTTTTGTCCCTTCGGGAAATGATTACGAGATACGCTGGTTCACTCCTGAAGCGGAAATCAACTTATGCGGACATGCCACGCTGGCGAGCGCTTATGTGTTGTATGAACTGTTGGGTTACAACAGGCCGCAGATCATCTTTCATTCGCAGAGCGGTCCGCTTACGGTTACGCGCGAACAAGACGGGCTGATCAAAATGGATTTTCCTTCCTGGAAGCCCGAGCGCCTGGACGAAATGCCGGAGGGCCTGGCGGAGATGTTGCGCGTAAAGGAAATAGTGGGCGTTTATCAATACAGGGATTTGTTGGTTGAATTGCCAACCGAAAATGATGTGCGCACGGCGGATCCTGATTTCACGCGCATCAAAGCAACAGGTCTGAAAATAATCATTACGGCACCGGGCAGGGAGCATGATTTCGTGTCACGTTTCTTTGCGCCCAATGTTGGGGTGAATGAAGATCCGGTTACAGGTTCCGCGCATGCGCAATTGATCCCGTTCTGGAGCGATAAACTTGGAAAGAAAAAAATGAAGGCGGCGCAGCTTTCCCATCGCGGTGGCGAATTGGTGGTTGAGCAATTAGCCGGTCGTGTATCGCTTGGAGGACATTGTGTTTTTTATATGAAAGGAGAGATCACGCTCTGATCAGTCAAGAAACCTGCTTTTGACGTCGGGCGTAGGAATCATGCATGTTTCTTTTTTTCCAAAAAAACGATAGCGGTTTTTCGCGATCCATTTATAAAAAGGATTGCGGATGAAACGCGGAATGATGATGAAGCCGTAAAGGATTTTAGCGGGCCAGTCGAGGTAACGCGCTATGCCCAGCGCTGCGTCTGAGTGCAGCATTACTTTTCCCTGATCAATAAAAACTACGCTGTCGGTATCTGGCGGAAGCTGGTATTGTTGAAGGAGGGCTTTGCCGGTGTCAGATTGAAGCGGTGCAAATTGCAAACGCCCTTTTTTATCATGGCGGATGGCGAAGTTGACCATGAAATTGCAATAGTTGCAAACGCCGTCGAATAGTATAACGGGTTTCATGCGGCAAAGTTAGGGCAAAAAAAAGCACCCTTAGGGTGCTTTCTGTATGTAATAACAAGGCGATTACCCCATATTGTGAAATACCTTTTGTACGTCGTCGTCTTGTTCGAGGCGTTCGATTAGCTTACTCACATCTTCAGCCTGTTCGTCGGAAACGGGGACTGTTGTGGAGGGAATCCATTCCACTTCTGCGCTGATAGGCGTGAGGCCTTTTTCTTCCAGCGCTTTCTGCATATTACCGAAGTCGGTAAAGCCCACGCGGATGATCAGGATGTCTTCGCCGTTTTCGCCGGTGCCTTCGCCCAGTTCTTCCAAGCCGAAGTCGATGAGTTCCAGTTCGAGATCGTCTGTGTTCAATCCTTCGGGTTTCAGTTTGAATACTCCCATTTTTTTAAACTGAAAAGATACGCTGCCGCTGTTGCCCATGGCGCCGTGGCCTTTGGTGAAATGGCTTTTAACGTTGGCAACGGTACGCACGTGGTTGTCGGTAGCGGTTTCCACGAGGATGGCTACACCGTGTGGTGCATATCCTTCGTAGAGGATTTCGTCGTAGTTGATGAGTTCTTTACCCTGTGCACGTTTGATAGCGGCTTCCACGCGGTCTTTCGGCATGCCGACGCTGCGTGCGTTCTGGATGCAACGGCGGAGAGCTGCGTTGCTGTTGGGGTCAGTGCCGCCGGCTTTTACGGCGATCACGATTTCTTTACCGATCCGGGTAAATTGTTTGGCCATCCGGTCCCAGCGGGCAAACATGGTGGCTTTACGTACTTCAAATATGCGTCCCATAGTAATTCAAAAGTAAAAATTCAAAATTCAAAAGTGTGAATAGTCAATGGTCAATGGTGAATGGTCAATAAGTCAATAGGTGAATGGTCAATCGTCAATCGTCAATAACGAGCTCTACCTATAACCTTACGCCCCACACCTTACACCTTACGCCTTTTCAGGCATCTTCACGGGCGCAAATGTACTAAAACAAGTGCTTTTTCGCGCATCAGCTATAACGAACTGCTGTGCCGCTGGCTATTACCATCATCATGCTGCCGCCGTGGCCTACGGTTTCAAAATCGAGTTTTACGCCTACTACCGCATTGGCACCCATTTGCTGGGCTTTCTGCGACAGCTCGCTGAGTGCGGTATTGCGTGCTTCCTCGAATACTCTTTCATAGGTATTGCTGCGTCCGCCAAAAAAGTCGCGCAGGCCGCCCATGAAATCTTTGATTACGTTGGCACCGATGATCACTTCGGCAGAGATCACGCCCATATATTGTTCGATAGTTCTGCCTTCAATGTTGCCGGTTGTTGTCTGGATCATGTTTTTTTGATTGTAAGTTAAAATTACTGGTCAATCGGGAGAATAAAAAAAGCGTCCGTGATGGACGCTTTTTTCCGTTGTTGAACGGTGGTTATTTTGTCACTTTGCCTATTCTGGCGCCGAACAGCACGAGGTGCACGGCCGCAAAGATGATAGAGATGTACAACAGTGTCTGGTCGGTTTCAAATCCTACCGTGTATTGGTGCAGGAAACCTGCTACTACCAGCAACAGGCTGAGGCCAATGCCGACAATGTGTGCCATTTTCATGCCCTTACGCTGCGTGGTGCCATTGCCGAGGTGGCTGTTCTTGGCGCCATAAGCGAGGTAAATGTCCATGCCGATCAGCATCCATACGAGCAGGCGGATCCAGGTATCCATTGGCAGGAACACCATCATGAAAAGGCATACAAAGATGCCGAGGATGGGAACCAGCGGTACCAGCGGTGTACGGAATGAGCGGGGGATTTCCGGCATTTTGCGGCGCATGACCCATACGCCGATACATACCAGGATGAATGCGAACAAAGTACCGATACTGGTCATTTCCCCTACCACACGTGCCGGTACGAATGCCGCGAACAGGCTTACGAACAGCATGAACAGCAGGTTGCTCTTGGCTGGTGTTTGTGTAACGGGGTTTACTGTAGAGAATATTCTGGGGATCAGTCCGTCTTTACTCATGCTGAAGAATACGCGGCTCTGGCCCATCAGCATTACGAGGATTACCGATGCATAACCCGCCAGGATGGCCACCACGATGGCGCGGTTCAGCCAGGGATAATCGGGTTGTACCATGCCTGTTGCATCAGGGGTACCCATTTGTTCGATAGCAAGCGCTACAGGAGCGATGCCATCTTTACCGGCGAAGGTGGTGTAGTTGGTCACACCCGTCATTACGTGGGCAAAGAGGATGTACAGCAGTGTACAAATCGCCAGCGAACCGAGAATGCCGATTGGCATATCCCGCTTGGGGTTCTTGGCTTCCTGCGCGGCTGTACTTACCGCATCGAAGCCGATATAAGCAAAGAACACAATGGCCGCAGCACGGATGATGCCGCTGAAACCAAAGTCGCCGAATTTACCGGTATTGTCGGGGATGTAAGGGTTGTAGTTGGCGGTGTTGATGTATTTCCAGCCGAGAATGATGAAGATCAGTACTACCGCAATCTTTAGTGCCACGATGATGGCATTGACAAAGGCGCTTTCCTTGGTGCCTTTGATCAGCAGCAGGCTCATCAGTACAATGATAAATACGGCAGGCAGGTTTACAATACCTCCGTCCCAGGGACCAACGGTAAGGTCGTGGGGAAGATGCACGTCGAATCCTTCGAGGAATTTAACGAGGTAACGGCTCCAGCTGATGCCAACCGTGGCGGCACCTACGGCGTATTCCAGTACAAGGTCCCATCCGATGATCCAGGCGATGAACTCACCCATGGTGGCATACGAATAAGTATACGCACTACCCGCAACGGGGATCATGGACGCAAACTCGGCATAACAAAGCCCTGCGAAAAGACATCCCAGGGCCGCAACAATAAAGGAAATGGTAATGGCAGGACCAGCATGATTCGCTGCCGCCATACCGGTAATCGAGAAAAGGCCTGCGCCGATAATGGCTCCGATACCAAGCGCAACCAGCCCCCAGGCTCCCAGGGTACGTTTAAGTGTGTGACTTCCCGTTTCCCCAGCTTCATTAAGCAGTGAGCCGATAGGCTTTCGGACAAATAAACTCATAAGTGCTTTGATTGTATTTGAGAATATGCAGTTTTATCAAAAACAGCCTGAAAAATAGTGATTTCTGTCAAATGGCAGATAAAAGTTTTACAAACTTTTGCTTGTCTTGTGATTAAGTTCGTTTTTTGGCTTTATTTCACCCGAATCCCCTAGTTTTGAAACCCTACTTAGTTTGATATTATGAACAAACGCATCGCCGGCCTGCTTTCTCTCGCGCTTTTTACGCTTGTGGCCCTGCTGCATTTGGTATACCTCTATAAGTGGGCTGCCATTTCACCAACTGTTGCGATGGCTTCGCGGTGGGTGGTTGTTGCCAGCCTCGTCGTTTTTGCCTTATATAAAAAATCGCTTACTACCTGGATCCTGGTGGCCATGGCCATCGGTATTGAAATAGGGTTGGACTTCCGCGATTTTTCTCAAAACCTGCAATTCCTCAGTAAAATATTTCTGCGACTGGTAAAGACCATCGTAGCGCCGTTATTATTTGCCACCCTGGTGGTGGGCATAGCCAGCCACTCCAATCTCAAGCAGGTGGGGCGCATGGGTTGGAAATCGCTCGTGTACTTTGAAATCGTTACCACACTCGCGTTGGTGATAGGCCTGGTGTTTATCAACGTAACGCGTGCCGGTGATGGCATCGTGGTGCCTGAAAAACTAGAGTTGCCAAAATCTTCGGAGAAACAGTTGCAGCAGAAAATGATCTCGATCCTCGACAGTGCGGGCATTGATGTGCCGCCGCGCCTGATCGACCGGTTGCCCGATGCTCCGGGCAAAGGATGGCAGGATCATATCATTGATATTTTCCCTGAAAATATTATCAAGTCTATTTACGAAGGCAACGTGCTGCCGATTGTGGTATTCAGTGTCATCTTTGGGATTGCACTGGCCCTGCTGTCGGAAAAACGGAAGCAGCCAATGCTGGATTTTACCGAAAGCCTGGCGGAAACGATGTTCAAGTTTACAAACATCATCATGTATTTCGCTCCGTTTGGGGTTGGAGCCGCTATTGCCGTTACGGTCGGTCACCTTGGTATTGATGTGCTGAAGAACCTGGCTTTGCTGTTGGTTACGCTTTACCTGGCCTTGTTTGCTTTTATATTACTCGTGCTTTTACCGGTTGCTTTGTTCATTGCCCGCATTCCGATCAAACAATTTATCAAAGCCATCCGCGAGCCGGTGTCGATAGCCTTTGCCACCACCAGTTCCGATTCAGCATTGCCCAAGGCGCTGGAGAATATGGAAAAATTTGGTGTGCCGCGTAAGATCGTTTCATTTGTTATCCCTACAGGCTATACGTTTAACCTCGACGGTACTACTTTATATCTTTCCCTGGCATCCATCTTTGTGGCGCAGGCGGCAGGTATCGATCTTTCGATTGGCGAACAATTATTGATCGGCCTGACCCTCATGCTTACCAGTAAAGGGGTGGCGGCTGTACCGCGGGCATCGCTCGTGATCCTGATTGCTACAGCCGATTCATTCAAATTTCCTATTTGGCCCATCATGGCGATCTACGGTATCGACGAGCTGATGGACATGGCCCGTACATCTGTGAATGTGATCGGAAATACACTTGCCAGTTGCGTGATCGCACGCTGGGAAGGAGAGTTCGATGATGAAAAAGCCCTCGCCTTCGATGAACAAAAAGCCGATGCGATTGTTGGCTAAATCAAACTACTATCCCTAAAACTTCCGAATTAAAAGTTTAAAGAATGTTTCATTTATTGCTCGATGCAGGATTTCACTGGACACAATTGTTGCAGCCTCAATGGTATGTTGAGAACGGAGGGTTGTGGCTCCTGCTTTTTGTGGTGTTTGCCGAAACCGGATTATTTGCCGGCTTCTTTCTTCCCGGCGATACGCTGCTTTTTGTTGCCGGTATCTATGCACATAAACTGGACAACGGAGAACCCGGATTGACGCACCAGTTCCTCAAGCATGTGGGCATGGGCAACGTGCACAATGAATGGGTTGACCTCTTTGTATTGTGGGGATTGATCTCTTTGTGCGGCATTGTAGGAAATGCCGTGGGTTACTGGACGGGACGCAAAGTCGGTCCTTCCATGTATACCTGGCGGGAAAACTTCTTTTTCAAACGCAGGTATCTGCACCAGGCGCACGACTTTTATGAAAAGAACGGAGGCGGAGCGATTATCGTTGCGCGTTTCCTTCCCTTCATCAGAACCTTTGCACCGATCATTGCAGGTATTGTAAAAATGGAACGTAAGAAGTTCATGTTTTATAATATCGTTGGTTGTCTGGCCTGGGTATTCAGTATGGTCTTTGCGGGACACTTCCTGCAAAAATGGATACTTTCTTCCTTTGGATTTGATCTGAAAGAACACCTGGAGATCATCATCATTGGTATAGTGCTGATCACAACGGCACCTGTACTGATCAAGCTGTTTGGTGGAAAGAAGAAGATTGATCCGCCAGTTCCTCCGGCACCTGAGACGCCGGATACCGACAAAGCCTCCTGACAACTATGCAACCGCTTGCTCCTTCTAACAAAACTTCTGTCTTCAACATTGCCGTTGTGGTGGCGGCACTGGGCTATCTCGTAGATATCTACGACCTGCTTTTGTTCACCATCGTACGGGGCCCGAGTCTCCGCGACCTGGGTGTACCGATGGATGATTTAAAAGCGGTGCAGGCCGCAAGTGCCAAGATCATCAACTGGCAGATGGTGGGATTGTTAATAGGAGGGATTTGCTGGGGCATCATGGGTGATAAAAGAGGACGGCTCTCGGTTTTATTCGGTTCCATCGTATTGTACTCGATAGCTAACTTTCTGACCGGCTTTGTACAGAACACCGATCAATATGCGTGGGCGCGTTTTGCGGCCGGTATTGGTCTGGCTGGCGAACTCGGCGCGGGTATTACACTGGTCAGTGAATTATTACCCAAAAATAAAAGAGGCATTGGCACGTCGCTGGTGGCGGGCATCGGCTTGTTCGGAGCCGTGTTTGCGTATTTCACCTTTCAATATACACAGGACTGGCGTTTGTGTTACAAGATAGGCGGAGGTCTGGGTGTTGGTTTGTTATTGCTGCGTATCAGTGTTGCGGAAAGCGGTATGTTCCACCAGGTAAAACAAACGAATGTGAAGCGTGGTAACCTGCTCATGTTTTTTCAGAATAAGCATCGTTTCCGGAAATACATTCTCGCGATACTGATCGGGTTGCCTACGTGGTTTGTGATCGGCGTATTGGTCAACTTCAGTAATATTTTTGCGAAAGCTTTTTATGGTGATAACAAGGTCGACTCAGGTCGCGCTATCATGTATGCCTATGCAGCTATTGCGGTGGGCGATATCCTGGTAGGGTTGGTAAGTCAATATTTTAAAAGCAGGAAAAAAGCCTTGTACCTGTTTTATTTGTTCACGATTCTCTCCGGCATCTTCTTTTTCAGCGGGGCTGTACGATCAGACTCCACGATGTACCTGGCCTGCGCGATGCTTGGTTTCAGTACGGGCTTCTGGGCAATTTTTGTTACGATGGGAGCGGAACAATTCGGTACCAATCTCCGCGCAACAGCGGCTACTACTATTCCCAATATGGTACGTGGTGCATTACCGCTGATCAATATGCTTTATCTCGATGTGCTGCAGAAGAGTTGGGGCTGGTCGGTGATCAACAGTGCCATTACCACGGGAGTGCTGGTAATGAGCATAACATTGGTGGCGGCATATTTTACGGAGGAGACGTTTCATAAGGAGCTGAATTATGTGGAGGAGTAAGATTTAAGGCGTAAGGTGTAAGGTTAAAACAGCCGCCCGATACTTCGGGCATAAGTTTTAAGCAATAAGTTATAAGTAAAACAGCCATGGTCCGTTTATACACGAATCAGTCCCGCAGTTGCGGGATGTTTAATTCACGATTGCCGATTCGCTCGCCTTTTGCCGATGATAAAAACCGAGACCAATCCAATAAGATCAACCGTTCCGAGAATAGTTCCGGCCACTTCATTACCATTCCATATCAGAAAGCCTGAGACAAGTAAAAAGGCCATAGCAATAATAAAAGCATAGTGCTGCCCCTGATTACTTTGATCCAGCTCACGGTCTTCTATTTGCATCCGGTGATCGGATTGCCATTTTGCGAGATCAAATACTGTTTTCGCGCCTGCTTCAAAGCAGTCATTGTATTCTTTCAGGGTTTGCGGATGAGGCAGTGGTCCCTTCCAGGATTTTTGCACGGACATGAAAGCCTGGATCATCATTGATTTGTCATCATAATCCAGCTTGCTGATGACCTTGTCTATCTTCTCGTGATAATCATCGCCGGTAACAGATTGCTTTGTATCCTGCGAACCCTGCCCGGAGTCCTTGCTTTTAGCGGTATCGCTGTTTAGTTCATGAAGATAGTTGCTCAGGTTCATTTTAAAATCCGGATCCGGCAGCGGATACATACCTATTAACCCTGCAAGGTCTTGTCCGATCGCTCTCCAGTCGTTTTCGAGTGCGAGGGCATCCCGTTCCCAGCCGGTTGGACTATTATCACGCCTGAAATAGTTCCCACCGAGATTAAATACGGACCCCACGCCGGTCCAGAAATCGGCTTTGGGTAAAAACAATTCTGTTCTATAATTCTTCTCTTTTTCCATATGCCACGTTTTTGTTTCGATGCAAAGTTGTAACAGTTTTCCCTATAAAAGAGCAACACCTCATCAGAAAAGGGTAAGCGTTTAATACACGCTTTTTAATTCATGCCGTGTCCTTTCGGGAACCTCAGCGATCACCTTATTGACGATTCACGATTCACGATTGACTTATTCACCAATTCACTTATTATGCTACTTTTGCTGCATGCAGATCAACGAAGCCGTTACTATTTTCCAGCAAAGTATACGTGACTATCACGTCACCGATTCGGTGGACACACCGGTAAACAACCCTTTTGCCGCCAGTACGCTGGAGCATCTTCTCTACCTCAAAAACTGGGTGGATACCGTGCAGTGGCATCTCGAAGATATTATCCGCAATCCGGCCATCGATCCCGCAGAAGCGCTGCTTCTCAAACGCCGCATCGACGCCTCTAATCAACACCGTACCGATCTGGTCGAATATATCGATAGCTGGTTCCTGGAAAAATACAACACCGTTGTTCCCGCAGCCGATGCACGTTTCAATACCGAAAGTCCCGCATGGGCCATCGACCGTCTCTCTATCCTCGAACTCAAGATCTATCATATGCAGGTGGAAGCAGAACGCACCGACGCTTCCGCCGAACACCGGCAGAATTGCCAGACCAAACTCAATGTGCTGCTCACGCAACGGCAGGATCTTACACAAGCCATCGATGAGCTTATCGAAGACATTGCCGCCGGACGCAAATACATGAAAGTGTATAAGCAGATGAAGATGTACAATGATGAAAGTCTGAACCCGGTATTGTATCAGCAGAAGAATAATTGATGGCGGCACCTCATCATATCCTGGTATTCCGCTTTTCCGCATTGGGTGACATCGCCATGACCGTTCCCGTGCTTCGCTGCCTGTTGCAGCAACACGAAGACCTCACCATTACGATGGTCTCGGTTCCTTTCGTTAAACCCTTGTTTGATCATATTCCACGTTTGCATTTTATTGGTGCGGATATCCGCGGTGAATACAAAGGAGTCAGCGGATTGTGGCGCCTTTCACGCCGGCTGAAAAAAGAAGTGGCTTATGATGCCATAGCTGATCTGCACGATGTGCTGCGTACAAAGATACTTCGCCAGTTCTGCCGCCGGGGACCCTTGGCCGTAGTTGATAAAGGCCGCGCAGAGAAGAAAGAGTTGACAAGAGCACACAACAAATTGCTCCGCCAGTTGCCGACGATGTTTGAACGGCACGCGAAGGTTTTTGCAACATTACAACGTCCGGTTCAGTTAATCATCCAGGAGGGAATAAACCCGGTTACCAAAACGGATTTAGTAAAAACAGTTGGTATTGCACCTTTTGCCAAACATGCGGCGAAGATGTATCCGCTGGATGATATGAAAGAAGTGGTGAAAAGAATTGCAGGATTCCCTGATACAAAAGTGTTGTTGTTCGGAAGCAAACAGGAAGCTGCATTGTTGGAGGATTGGGCAACTGAAATTCCGGGTGTAAAATCGTTGGCGGGTAAAATAAGTTTTGCCGAAGAACTCACCATCATTGCCCGATTGAAGGCGATGGTAAGCATGGACTCCGCCAATATGCATTTGGCTTCTTTGTACGGTGTACCGGTTGTTTCCATCTGGGGTGGTACACATCCATATCTTGGCTTTTATGGCTGGGGACAGGATCCTTCATTGGCTATACAAATAGAACATCCTTCCAGGCCCAGTTCCGTATTCGGTAACAAGCCCTGTGAAGGATGCATGGAAGGCATTACTCCCGCTTTGATCGCAGAACGCGTTTACTCTATTATTTGAAACGATCGGTTAGCTGATCCCACCACGATTTCTGTTGTGGGTATAATAAAGGATACGCTGTTTCGGCTTTGATCTCATTCAGGATTTCTTCTCCGATTTGGTGTTTTTCTTGTTCGGACGCAACGGTCGTTGTTTTATCCACTAATGCCAGCCAGTTTTGAATCTGGCGTGTCTCTGCAGGCTTCGCTTCACCTTCGAGATAACGGGATAATTTTTTATGTAAGATTTCTTTTTTCATAAGTACGGATTTAAAAGTTCATCATCATTTGTAACGCTTTCCGCAATTGACGGAATCCAAAAGAGGATTCTTCAGGTCGAAGGGAAAAGAGAATGGGGCGTACTACGGTATCTTCACGTTCCCGTGTTTTTACAGGAGCCGTAACAGGTTTGCGCGCTTGCTGCAATGCCTGTGTGGCAAACGTGGGCAGAATTTCTTCTTCAACAGCCGTGCCTTCATCGAGTTGATGATGCAAGGCTGCAATAACCGCGCTGCGTACACAGCTATATAAATGACGGTTCACTGAGAAGTCAACCGGAATCGTAAATCTGTTTTCCCAGAGGTCAACAAATATTTTCTTTACGATCTGGCGGGCTTCCTCCTGACTGTGAAGTTTGCCGCAGCAATAATTGTAAAGCGAAAACCAATAACGATGATAGATTTCTTCGAACGCAGCCGTATCATTGGTCTGCATTCTATCGATCAGTTGGTTGTCTGTTGAATAATCCCTGTTCATACACGTACATTTATTTAAAACAATAAACCAGGGATATTGGAATTTTACGGATTAGCGAAAACAGTTGTTTTCGTCATCACTCATGCAAAGGCAAATGGAATGCCGGGAGACCGGATACGGGCATTCAGAAAGTGCAGTTGGAACATTATGAGAACGTTAGCACAAAAAAAAGCCTGATCTTATTGTGCGATCAGGCTGTAGCAATTGTGGTGATTTTTTTCCCACTTGTTGTATTTAGATTGTCATCTTCCATCCAATTCGCTGAGTTCCAGCCAACGCATTTCCTTTTCATCGAGTTGACTGCTTATTGCCCCGATTTCTGTGGATAACCGGTGCATTTCTTCAAATGGCGTATTGCTATCATTTAGAAGGGCAGTTATACGCGCTTTCTCCGCAGTTAGCCGCGCAATGTCTTTATCGAGATTTTCCAGTTCATGTTTTTCCTTGAAGGAAAGACGGCGTTGCTGTGCGGGCGCAGAGGTGGGTTTTGTTTCGGCAACCGGTGCCGGTGTTTGCTGCACTGCTGCTTTTGCGGCGGCAGGTTTCAGCTCTTCCGCCCTGTATTGAGAGTAGTTACCCGGGAAATCCCTGATAACGCCATCACCTTCGAACACAAACAGGTGATCCACCAGTCTGTCCATAAAGTAACGGTCGTGCGATACAATTAATAAACAACCCGGAAAGTCTGACAGGAAATTTTCCAATACACTCAGTGTGGGAAGATCCAGATCATTTGTCGGTTCGTCGAGTACCAGGAAGTTGGGGTTTCTGAACAGGATAGTCAGTAAGTGCAGGCGTCTTTTTTCGCCACCACTCAGTTTGCTGATAAACGTGTATTGTTTGTCCGGTTCAAAAAGAAAGAGTTGAAGGAATTGTGCGGCACTCATCGTGGAGCCGTCGGCCAGCGGAAAATGTTCGGCTATGTTTTTTACATACTCGATCACCCGCACGTCTTCTTTTATTACCAGTCCCTGCTGCGAATAGTTGCCGAATATCACGGTATCACCGATGTTGATCTTGCCGCTGTCGGGTTCTTCCAGGTGCTGCAGCAGATTGATAAAAGTAGATTTGCCCGCGCCGTTTTTACCCACGATACCGATGCGTTCTCCTTTGGAAAATGTATAGTCGAAGCCTTTGAGGATGGTTTTATCACCAAAGCTTTTGTATACTTTTTTCATCTCAGCCACCTTCCCGCCGAGGCGGCTCATCTTCATTTGTAATTCCAGCCGCTGGTCTTCCAGTTGTTGTTTGGCTTTCTTTTCTATTTCGTAGAAATTGTCCTGGCGGCTTTTTGATTTGGTGGTACGGGCGCGTGGTTGCTTGCGCATCCATTCCAGTTCTTTGCGATAAGTGTTGCGCGCTTTATCGATGCTGGCCACTTCACTTTCCTGGCGGGCGGCTTTTTTTTCGAGGTAATTGGCATAATCGCCTTTGTGTTCGTACAGGTTGCTGCCTTCCATTTCCCATATTTCATCACATACCGCATCCAGGAAATAGCGGTCGTGCGTCACCAGCAGCAGTGTCACGCCTTCTTTGTCGAAGTAATGTTCGAGCCATTCCACCATTTCCACATCAAGGTGGTTGGTGGGTTCGTCCATGATCAGCAGCACGTGTTTATGCTCGAAGCCGATATCGATCAGTGTTTTAGCCAATGCTATGCGTTTGCGCTGTCCGCCACTGAGCGTAGATACCTTTTGATTCAGATGTGGCTGAATGTTTAACCGGCCGAGAATCTGTTTCACTTTGGCATCAAAGTCCCAGGCACCCAGTTCGTCCATTTTTAAAATAGCAGCGGTCAGCTTTTCCTCCTCATTGGCTTCGCTCAGCCGTTCAAACTCGCGGATGGCGTTGATCACCGGGTGATTATGGAAGAAAATATTGTCGAGTGCTGTTTTTCCTTCGTCGAATTGGGGCTCCTGTTCAAAGAGAACCACGTCTACGTCTTTGTGTATCCACACTTTACCACTGTCGGCTGTTTCTTTGCCGGCCAGTATTTTAAGCAAGGTGGATTTGCCTGAACCATTACGGGCCACCAGGGCAATTTTATCACCTTCTTCAATGTGAAAGGAAATATCGCTGAACAAAGGCTGTATGCCATAAGATTTGGAGAGATTCTCAACCGATACATAATGCATGGCGCAAAGATAACGAAGGACTTACGGTTTCCGGCATGCCGGGTTTGTGGCACAGTTTTTTTATTATATATATTCTAAACCATTTGTTATGGCAACACATCTTATTCAAACGATACAGGAAACGCTGGGATATGCTCCACTGCATAAGATCAGTCCCAACAGCCAGGAGACCAAGGAAAAATGGCACCAGACCGTTGGCGAAAATCTTGCACAGGCTGCGTTACCCGCTGTTCTTACCGGCATATTCAAGTTTACACGTAATCATGAAAATTGCCAAAGCCTGCTTCAAAGCGGTACAAATGAAGACTGGCTGCATATTCTTTATGATGGCCGCGAAAAACAAGCCGTCGAAAAAGTGGCGAATTACGCCGGCGCGAGCGCCGATGAAACAGAACGCCATATGGAAAATATTGCCGACGAAGCCATCAGCGAGATCAAGAAAAGGTTGGGAGAAAACGCGACACCGGATAACGTGAAAGATTTGCTGAACGGCGAACGTCACGATATATTGGCGCATTTGCCCGCGGCATTACAGCTTGGCACCGTATTAAAAGACGAAACACTGGACGATCGTACCAACAAGATGGAAGGTCCGGTTTCCAACATCATGCACAAGATCGGTAACACCTTGTCGGGAAGTGACGAATAATTATACGGAAGCCACCAGCCAGATCAACAGGCTGACCAGTGCGGTGACCAGAAGGATGACTGCCACGCGGAACTTCGACCAGCGATAATCCTGCAAAGCGCCCGAAGTTTGCTTGTCAACTGATGAGCGTATCCGGGAAGAAACCTGCAATTTGGAGAGAGGGGCAGTGGCTTCATTGATCACAGGCCAGGGCATACGCACCGTGATGCGGAGAATGAGATCGCCGATCGTATCGTTGATCTGCCTTTCATTAAAATCATTCAATCTTTCGATAATATCAGAAGTAAGCAGTTGCTGTATGCGGCTGCTTATTTCTTTTGCCTGATGCGGAGCCATTTCCATACCTCCTGCATTTTTTTCCAGTTTGATGAATTGCTGAAGAATATATTCAGGTGTGATGATGACTGCTTCCGGTTTGCGGCCGGTACTTTTTTCGTACCAGCGTTGCTGCAGGTATTCCTGCTTTTTATGCGGATCGGTCAGTGTTTCGTAGGCTTCTTTTACCGCATAAAAATAAGCGCGTGCATAAGGGTCGTCGCCGTTTTTATCGGGATGATATTTCTGCGCCATTTTCCTGTAAGCCTTTTTGACATCGTCCAGCGTCACAGGTGGTTGCAGCTCGAGGATTTTATAATGATCCATCAGCGGTTGCATACGCAAATATAACCCGCCCCTTTTTCTCAGGCGAGATAACGCTCAAAAAAGGCCAGTGTGCGCGACCAGGCGAGTTTGGCAGCCGCTGCATCATAGCGTGTGGGAGCCGTGTCGTTGTGAAAAGCGTGGTTCACACCGGGGTACACATATTGTTCGTAGTTGATTTTGTGTTCTTTCAATGCTTTTTCATAGGCGTCTATTCCTTCGTTGATGCGGGTATCTAGGCCGGCATAATGCAACTGAACAGCGGCTTTTATTTTCCCCACATCGGCTGATGCGGGCTGGCGGCCGTAGAATACCACTGCTGCGAGCAGACCTTCCGCCTGTCTTACCGCCAATGTATTGGCCATGGCACCTCCCCAGCAAAAACCTACACAACCAGCTTTACCGTTGTAGTCTTTTCTGGTTTTTAAATAGGGAAATGCGAGCACGAAATTTTCAATGCTGTCTTGCTGCTTTAGCTCCTGGAAAAGCTGTCTTGCATCATCGTCGTTCGCAGGTGTACCACCAAGTACTGCCAGGGCGTTGGGCGCAACGGCCAGGTAACCGGCCTGTGCGGCCCTGCGTGCTACATCTTCGATGTGTGCATTGAGTCCGCGATTTTCATGAATAATAATAACTGCGGGATAAGGTTTTTCTTCTTTGGGTCTTGCCACGTAGGCTTCCATTTCCCCGTTTACACCTTTGTATTTGACGCGTTCGGTAAAGAGATCGGCTTCCGTGGTTACGCTGGCATTGGCGGCATTTACTTCAATGCGCGGTAACAGGGCAAGTGCGGCTGTCATGCCACCGGCCAGCAGGGCCAGGCGGCGGAGAAATTCCGGCCGCGTCAGCGGACGGTGAGTATATTCGTCATAGAGGTCGATAATGCGCTGATCCATGCTATTTATTTTAACCTTTTAGTGAAAAGTGTTAACAAATCCTTTGACTTAAAGTTACCACATCCGCGCTGTTAAAAAAATTAGCCAAAAGTTTTGCTAACACTTGTTACTGGACGTTTTACGTGCAACCGCATGGCATAATAATAGCTCTTTTTAATGCAACGATGCCTGCCGGCGACCCCGGTGATTTTAAACAAATAAATTTTTAACCATGAAACGCGTACTTGCAACACTCACGCTCGCTTTGGCCTTTTTGCTGGCAGGATCTGTCAGACAGCAGGCGAATGCCCAGGTAGGTGTCAGCGTAACTTACCAGACGTTCTACGATGAGCTGAGTCCTCACGGGCGCTGGATAGATTATCCGGATTACGGATATGTGTGGATGCCCAATATGGGACCCGAGTTCCAGCCTTACAGCACCGGCGGGCACTGGGTATGGACAGATGAATATGAATGGATGTGGGTGTCTGATTATGATTGGGGATGGGCGCCTTTCCACTACGGCCGCTGGTTTTATGATGCCGGTTATGGTGGCTGGATGTGGATGCCGGGTTATGAGTGGTCGCCCGCCTGGGTTGCCTGGCGCGATGGTGGCGATTACTACGGATGGGCTCCGCTTCGTCCGGGTATCAGCATCAGCATAGGATTTGGTGGATATAACCCTCCTTCCTCTTACTGGTGTTTTGCGCCACGCCGTTATATTTCTTCTCCACGCATTTATGATTACTGCGTACCGCGCAGCCGCAACGTAACGATCATTAATAACACAACCATCATCAATAATTACAATCGCCGTTCGAATGTGTTTATCTCCGGTGGTCCGGGCAGGAGAGATGCCGAGCGTTATGCAGGTACCATCCGCCCCGCACGGTTCCGTGATGCAGACCGTCCCGGCCGCGCAGGATTCCGCAACAACCAGGTGTCTGTCTACAGACCTTCGGTGAACCGCGACAACAACCGCAATTTTGCGCCGCAACGTTTCGATCGCTATGACCGCAATGATCGCACAGCCGGTAACAATCGTGGTAACACATTTGACAGACCTAATCGTAATAACAACGACAGAAACGAAAGAGCGAATGGCAATGATCGTCCGGGCCGCAGCAATGTATTTGATCGCCCTAACCGTGACGTAAATAATAACAACGATCGCGGTAACAACAACAACGATCGTCCCAACCGTTTCGATCGTGGTAACAGAAACGATAACAACAACACACCGGCTACACCCGATCGCGGCAACACGCCGGGACGGAGTGTATTTGACCGGGGAAATAACAACAATAACAACAGACCGGAACGTACAACTCCTCCGCGTCGTGAACAAACGGATAACAACCGTCCCGCAGACAGGCCCAATGTATTTGACCGGCCAAACCGCGGCAATCGCCAGGAGAATGCAACACCGCAACGTAACAATACATTTGATCGCCCGCAGCAGCAACAGCCGCCGCGCCGCGAGATCAGAACAGAACAGCCGCGTCAGCCGCAGCAGCAATCGCGCCCGCAGTTTGAACGTCGTGAGCAACCACGGATGGAGAACCGCAGTGGTGGTGGCGAACGCAGAGGTAATGACGGAGGTGGCGCACGCCGCTTCGGAAGAGGCTAGTAGTTTTTAAGCTTTAGTAAGCCGTCCTGTTAAGGGCGGCTTTTTTTGTACCTTAGTTGAGTTGTAAGTTGTAAGTAATAAGTAGTAAGTATTAAGTAATAGTAAACAGCTATTGACGATTCACGATTCACCATTCACTTTTTGAATTTTGAAAACACTCTGGCATTATCTCCGCCCGCAAAGGGCTCTCATCATATGGTCGCTGTTGCTGGCCGGATTGGCGCAATTGCTCACGCTGGTTGATCCGCTCATCTTCGGAAAAATCATCGATGAATACGCCCTGCATCCCGGCGACAGACCGGAAAATGAACTCGTGAAAGGCGTACTATTCTGGCTGATCGTAGCAGTAGGTATTGCCTTGCTTGCACGATTGGCAAAAACATTCCAGGAATACGTGATGCGGCTGGCCGTGCAACGTTTCGGGTTGCAGATTTTTAATGATGGACTGAAACAAACACTCCGGCTTTCCTTCCAGGAATTTGAGAACCAGCGCAGCGGCGAAACCCTGTCGATGTTGCAGAAGGTGCGCACAGACACCGAACGTTTCATCAGCGCTTTCATCAACGTGCTGTTTTCATCCGTGATCGGAATAGGTTTCCTGATCTGGTATGCCGTTACCAAACATTGGCTGCTGATTCCCGTATTCGTCATCGGCGTACTGGTGCTTGGCGGACTGACCGGATTGCTCAGTAAAAAAATAAAAACGATCCAGCGCTCCATCAACCGCGAAACAAACCAGATGTCCGGTGCCATTACGGAATCACTGCGCAATATCGAACTGGTAAAAAGCCTGGGACTTACGTATCCCGAAGTAAAAAGATTGCGGCTGCAAACACAGAAGATCTTTGATCTTGAAATGACGAAAGTAAGAAAGGTGCGCACGCTGAGTTTCCTGCAAAGTTCTGCGCTTACCTTACTCCGGCAATCTATCTTGTTTATTCTATTGTGGCTCATTTTCCGTCATGTATTGACCACCGGTGAACTGATCAGTATGCAGTTTATTTCCACCACCATCTTCGGGCCTTTGCAAGACCTGGGAACGATCATTCTTACTTATCGCGAAGCAGAAGCATCGGTGATGAATTTTGATAAACTGATGAACAAACCTGTTGAGGCGCGCCCGGCGGAACCACTGCAACTGGGAGAATTGGAAACACTGGAATTTAAAGAAGTGGTGTTCCGCCACCAGAGCTCACATCAGAATGCCATCGACGGGTTGTCATTCAAAATAAAAAAAGGGGAGACCATCGCATTTGTCGGTCCTTCAGGCTCGGGTAAATCGACGCTGGTGAAGTTGCTGGTGGGTTTGTATCTTCCTGTTGAGGGACATATTTATTTCAATGACCTGCCATCTGATGGTATCCGTTATAATGATATGCGCCGGCAGATCGGATTTGTAACGCAGGAAACACAACTCTTCTTTGGAACGATAAGAGACAACCTGCTTTTTGTAAAACCATCGGCGACGGAAGAAGAGATGATTGAGGCGCTTCATCGCGCATCCTGTGACGGCTTGTTAAGCCGCTCCGGGCGCGGGCTGGATACATTGCTGGGGGAAGGAGGAATGAAGTTGAGCGGCGGAGAAAAACAACGCATCGCTATCGCCAGGGCATTGCTGCGTCACCCGCGCTTATTGATATTTGACGAAGCTACATCGGCATTGGATTCCCTTACAGAACAGGCCATCACCGAAACCGTCAGAACTATTTCCAGCCAGCGCGATCCAATGACCATACTCATTGCCCATCGCTTATCGACCATCCTGCATGCCGATAAGATCATTGTACTGGAAAAAGGAAAGGTGGCGGAGCAAGGCACCCATGCAGAGCTGGTAGAACAAAAAGGCCTGTATTATGCCATGTGGCGACAGCAGATCGGTGAGCGCCGTGACGAAGTAGTAGCGGGATAACGGCAAGTTATTTGTGGTAAAAAAGTTATGAAAAACTTCTTGCCATTCCTCCTGTTGTTTGGTCTTTTCGCCTGCCGCGATAAAGGAGAATCCAAGGCCACGATTCCCGATCCAGAGGGCGTTATTGCCATGAAACCTGTTCATGATACAAGTTTTACAGTAGTATTGACTCCCGACACCGCGGTCGGTCCCATTTACGGATATCTCGACAGCGGCAAGACGGTAAGCTGCTATCTGCGGGTAGACAAGCCCGTTCATCTCGAAGCTGAACTGGTCGCCCTTACACCCGGCCTCAACCTGCGCTTCAGTCAATTGTTTATACCCGACAGTACGGCCGACGGTCCGTTCGGCAACACACTTACCTATCAATTGGGAAAAACCGGAACCTACCGGCTGGTATTGGCGCCCAATTTAATGGCCGAAGGACAAACAACCGGAGAATACCTGGTGCGTTTCAATACACAATGATCAAATGAGTACCTGCCGGATAATCCAGAACCATCCCGCTGTAGTGATAAACGCCAATAAAATACCTATGCCGATCACCAGGCTCGCCAGTCTTGGATGCAGATTGTATTGATCGGCAATGATGCCGGAAGATAGCAGGGTAGGCATGGCCGCTTCAAACACGGTTACCTGCGCAATCACTCCTTTCATTTGTAAAAAGAAAGCGATCAGCAGCAGGATGAGCGGTGCAGCAATCAGTTTGTATAATAAAGTAAACGCGATAGGGTGTACCTCCTCCCGCCAACCCTGAAAATTCAATTGTAATCCGATGGAGAAAAGAGCGAGTGGTCCCACCGTAGCGGCCAATGTATTGAACAGCGGATCCAGCGGTTGCAGATTAAAAAAATGCGGCAGTATCAATGCTGCTATGCAACCGATCAACGGTGGAAACCTGATAAGCTTTTGCACCAGCACTTTCGGTTGCAACGTATGCGATTCGGACGAGTTCATCGCAACGATGATACCGGCAGTAGATAAGAGAATAAAGGTTACCTGGTCGCAAATGATGGCCGTTCCTAATTCGTGTTCGCCAAACCAGGCCGTTACCAGGGGAAAGCCAACAAAAGAGGTATTGGCCAATCCGGCGGTCAGTTTCAATCCGCCTTCGGCGGGTTTGGGTAAACGGCGTTGCGATGCATATACTTTTACCCATAACCAGCCTGCCAGCCAGATGATCAACGGGCTTACTGCAGGAAAGATCAATTCAGGGCTCCAGCGGATATGCGGTAAATATTTAAAAGAAACGGCGGGCAGCGCGAGATAAATAATCCAGACATTAATGCTCTTGTGTGACCCCTCCGGCAACAGGCCCGAGCGGCGGAACAGGAATCCCGCTAAAATACATATGCCGATCAGGATAAAAGCAGCCATATCAGTTGATCTGTCTTTTTGCCGCAGCCTGCGCCAGTATACTGGCCGCTATCAACTGCAAGGCATGATAAAACATAAGTGGCAATAACAAGATACCGGTTGCCGCGCTTCCTGCAAATAATACATTCGCCATTACCGTTCCGTGTACCAGTGATTTTTTTGAACCGCAGAAAATAACGGTAATACGATCCGCTGCTGAAAAACCAAGCAATTGCGAAATACCATACACAATGCCCATTACCGCCAGGAAAAGGGTGAGCATGCCGGCACCCAGCAAGAGCAATCCGCCTGCGGTAAAATTATCAAACAAATGAAGGTAAAAAGAATGACAGAAGGAAGTATAAATGATGAGCAGGATTACGGTCTGATCAAACAGTTTCAATTTCTTTTTATGCGTTTCTGCGAATGCACCCCAGTAACGATGCAATAACAATCCCAATACTACCGGGAGCAAAACCTGTAACAGAAGTTTGCCAACGATCTGGCTTGTGTCCGCATGCACTTCGCTATTGGAGGTAATGAACAATCCGGTCCATAAAGGCGTAAACACAAGACCCAGCAACGAGGAAATGCCTGCATTGAAAATGGCAGCAGGAATATTGCCCCGTGCGATCGATACCATTACCACGGAAGAAGATACGGTGGAAGGCAGTGCTGCTAAAAAGAAAATAGCCTGCCATAGCAGTATGCCCTCTTGCGAATGGAAAAATGGTTTTACGGCCAATGCTAGTAAAGGAAAAAAGATAAAAGTGGTTGCCTGGATCAGCACATGCATTTTCCAGTTGGCCAGTCCTTCGCGCATGGCCCTGGGACTAAGCCGCAAGCCATAAAAAAAGAAAATGATTGATACGCCATAGTTGGCCGCTTCTTCGAGTGAAAAAGGTTCTTTGGCGAGGCCGGGCCCGGGCACCAGGTAAGCCAGCATGATCATGGCAATGATCGCCAGCAGAAAACCATCAATGCCCCATCTTGCGAGTCTGCTCTTCAATACGCTTTTATTTTTTCAGGAATGCCTTCAAAGGTGCGATAAATTTTTCATACGCTTCTATATGCGGGAGATGGCCGATGCCTTCGATTTCCACCAGTGTGGAGCCCTTGATAAGGGCCGCTGTTTTTTTACCCAGTACAGGATAATTACCTAACTGTCCGCGTACACCGGCAGGCGCCTTGTTCTTGCCCAGGGCTGTGCGGTCGCGTTGACCGATGATCAGCAACACCGGCATGCGCAGTTGATCAAATTCATAACATACGGGTTGTGTAAAGATCATGTCATACAACAACGCGGAGTTCCAGGCAATGCGCGGATAATCGATGTTGGTGGTCCAGCCGGCAAGCATATTCACCCAACGGTCGTAAGCAGGTTTCCATTTATTATCATAATAAAATGTAAGTTGATATTGGCGGATGCTTTCGTATGTCTGCTTCAATTCTTCCTGGTACCATTCTTCCACTGGCATATAAGGCACGTATTGGCGCCAGTCTTCCAACCCGATCGGGTTTTCCAGCACAAGTTTTTCGGTAACGGACGGATACATCAGGGCAAACCTCGTTGCCAGCATGCCGCCCATTGAATGGCCCAGCACAATGGTCTTCGTCACATTCAATGTATCAAGTAATGTTTTTGTTTGCGAAGCCAGTAAGGGAAAACTATATTGGATACGGGTAGGTTTGGATGATTTACCAAAGCCGATCTGGTCGGGAATGATGACGCGGTAGCCTTCTTGCTGCAGATCGTGCGCCGTCTGCTCCCAGTATGCGCCGTTGAAATTTTTTCCATGTAAAAGCACAATCGTACGACCATTCGGGCTGGTGGGTTTTATGTCCATATAGGCCATGCGAAGAGGTTCGCCCTGCACATCCAGCGACAGGTAGTGCACGTCGAAAGGGTAGGATACGTTTTCAAGATTGGTGCCGTTAACCGGCGTCGATGATTGTTGTGCATGGGTAAATATCCCCGTTGTCAGCAACAACCATAATACGATAGCATAACGCATAGCAATCATTTTAATAAAGTGAATAAATACAGGCTATCCCGGTCGTCAGTCGTTCAACACTTTCAGTTTTGATACGAGCAAAGCAATGGTAAATCCTGCGAGAGCAATAACGGCAAACGACCAGCGGAGACTGGCCAGTTCGGCGATATACCCGATCAGCGGCGGTCCCATCAGGAAACCGAGATAACTGATACTGGATACAGATGCAAGTGCTATGCCGGGAGAGACATTGGACACTTTTCCTGCGCTGCTATACACCATGGGGACGATGGATGATACACCCAATCCGACAATGATGAAACCAAGTGATGCAGTGAGGAGGTAGGGAAAGATGACCGAAATAAGTAAACCGGTCGATACCATGATGCCGCTGACGCGCAATACTTTTTTCCGTCCGTAACGCGTAAGCAGGTTGCCACCGAGGAAGCGGCCTGTTGCCATGGTAGCCATGAAGCCCAGATAACCCAGCAATACAAAGGCGTTGGGGGCATGCACCACCTGCTTGAAGTAAACACCACTCCAGTCAAACATGGCACCTTCGCTGGCCATGCTGCAAAAACCGATAAGGCCGAGTTGTGCCAATGCTTTATTGGGTAAAGAAAAGAAACGTCTTTTTTCCGCAGTGGCACTGGCGCTGCGGCCGGGGGCGAGGTAATTCTGTGCGATCATCACTGTGCAGATCACAAAACCTGCTACGATCCAGAAGTGAACATGCGGTGTAACACCGAGCGACATCATCAGCATACCGATCAATGCGCCGGTAAGTCCCGCAGCGCTCCAGGTGCCGTGAAACGAGGTCATGATCGTGCGGCCATACATTTTTTCCGCACCGATCGCCTGTGTGTTGACAGAAATATTGGCCATGTTGCCAAACACGCCAAACAAATAAAGTCCGAGACCCAGTTGCCAGGCAGAAGAGGCGTAGCCGATATTGGTCAATGCAAGTACATACAATACGAGGAATATGCGCATGATCTTTTTGCTGCCGAAATGGGTGACCAATTTACCCGAAAAAGGCATGGCCGAAAGTTGGCCGGCAGGTAGCAATAACAACAGGCTGCCCAATGCGGCATCGGTCAGTTGCAGATTGTATTTGATATCGGGAATGCGGCTGGCCCAGGAAGCGAAACTGATTCCCTGGCAAAAGAAAAAAGCGGATACGGCAATGCGTATCTGCAGGCGTGTATGTTTTTGCGGAATGTTTTTTTCATCCGTTGCCGGCTGCGTCACCGAGGCGACCACGGGTGCGAGTAAGCGTTGATAAACACGGGAAACAAATCCGGTAGCGGTTTTCATATTAAAAAGTTGCCTTTACGGTAAATATGGCGAGCAACTTAGTGAGGTGAAATGAGTGGCGAAGATACGAAATCCTGCTATTTGAGCGGACGGCGTGCCCTTGCGTACTGGGCGGGCCATTCAATCTCATCCCCAAATTGTTGTGCCGCTTCCAGCGGGAAATAAGGATTACGCAGGAGTTCCCTCGCCATGAAGATGAGGTCGGCTTTCCCTTCCTCCAAAATAGCTTCAGCCTGGGCCGCCGTTACGATAATGCCAACGGCACCGGTAGCCATACCGGCTTCTTTACGAATACTTTCCGCAAAACCCACCTGATAGCCCGGACCAGCGGGAATAATGGCATTCGGTGCCAATCCGCCCGAAGAGCAATCTACCAGGTCAACTTCTTTTTCTTTCAGGAGAGCGGCCAGTTTAACAGAACTTTCCAAATCCCATCCGCCTTCTACCCAATCGGTAGCGGAAATGCGGACAAACAACGGCAGTTCATCCGGCCACACTTTACGCACGGCATCAACGATGCGCAGTAAAAAGCGCGTGCGGTTTTCAAATGAGCCACCCCATTGGTCGGTGCGTTGATTACTCAGCGGCGAAAGAAACTCGTGAATCAGGTAGCCATGGGCCGCATGAATTTCCACCAATTTATAACCGGCCTTCAATGCGCGGGAAGCCGCATCGGCAAAAGCCTGTATTAATTCCTCAATGGCGGTTTCACTCAGCGCCTCCGGGGCAATATCATTTTCATAAAAAGGAATGGCAGAAGGTGCAACGCTTGTCCAGCCACCCGTTGCTGTGTTCAATTGTTTGCCCCCTTCCCAGGGACACGCCGTGCTGGCTTTGCGACCGGCATGGGCGAGTTGGATGCCTGCCACCGCTCCTTGGCTATGGATGAAGCCGGTGATCGATTTCAATTTGTCAATATGTTCATCTTTCCAGACACCCAAGTCCTGCGGAGAGATTCTTCCTTCCGGCGTTACAGCGGTTGCTTCCTGGATCACCAGTGCGGCACCGCCGGTAGCGCGTGTTCCGAGGTGTACAAGGTGCCAGTCATTGGCAAATCCATCTTCGCCGGAATATTGGCACATGGGCGAAACGACAATGCGGTTGCGCAATGTCAGCGAACGTAGCTTATAAGGTGAAAAGAGCAGACTCATTTTTACAAATCAGTTTAAGGATTGTCCGACAGAAATCGACGGTCAAAGGAATAATAATTATATCGTTCAAGAAAAACCAGCAACAGCGCACAAAAACCGGCGTGCATCAATTGTGATGGAATGGCGGACCAGTCTTCGATCAGGCAACATCCGCCGATCAATGCAATCATGAGCACGGCGCCGCCGATCAATGCCGATCGTGTGAACAAACCGATGATCAATAACAGCCCGATACCGAATTCGATCCAGGGCAACACGTAACCGAAGGTGCCCACAACAGGAGCGGGCAGCCAACTCTTCTCGAAACGGTCGCGCATCCATTCGCTGAAAGCGCCGGCTTTCGGCAAGCGCACAACGCCATGCCCAAACAGGCTTATGCCCACAGCCACGCGTGTAAGCAGGAAGGCCAGGTTTTCGTTTTTATTTGCGGGCATAGAGGTGTGGGTTGTAGGTAATTCTTTGCGTCGCTGCTCCTTATGCGTCTCTGCGTGAACCTGGCGTTACTTTTCACGCGAAGGCGCAAAGTAATTAAGGCGCAAAGACAATTTATTTAGTATGCACTTGCATCCGTCAGTTGTTGCAAACTTTCTTTATCGAGTTGCAATTTCGCCGCTTCGGTCAATGTGTTCAATTGTTTCAGGCTGGTAGCGCTTGAAATAGGCGCGGTAACGCCCGGTTGTGCAATCAGCCACGCCAATGCAACGGTAGCGGGCGTAACGGAATGACGGGCTGCTACCTGATCCAATGCATCGAGAATACGGAAGCCGCGTGGCGTAAAATATTTATCCATGCCATGACCTCTTTTACTTTTATGCAGATCGGCTTCGCCGCGGTATTTACCGGTAAGAAATCCTGCGGCTAACGAGAAGTAAGTGATCACGCCAAGATTTTCACGGATACACAGTTGCTGCAATTCCCCTTCGAAGCTGTCGCGGCTGTAAAGGTTGTATTCGGGTTGGAAGGATTCATAACGCGGCAACCCCTTTTCCTTAGTGGCTTTCAGTGAATCCTTCAAGCGGCCGGGTGTGAGGTTGGACGCACCGATGTAACGCACTTTGCCTTCACGGATCAGTTGGTCGTAAGCGGCCAGTGTTTCTTCTACGGGCGTGGTGTTATCGTCGAAATGGGTTTGATACAGATCGATGGTATCTGTCTGCAAACGACGCAGGGAATCTTCAGCGGCGCGGATAATATACTCTTTCGTCAAATCGATTTTGCCCTGTCCCATGTCGCTGCCAACTTTCGTGGCAATGATTACATCCTTGCGTTTGCCGCTTTTTCGCAGCCAGTTGCCAATGATGGTTTCCGATTCGCCGCCTTTATTTCCTTCACCCCATCGGGAGTAAACATCGGCAGTGTCAATAAAACTAAAACCTTCTCCGGTGAATGCGTCCAGCAATTCAAACGAAGAAGGTTCGTCAATGGTCCATCCGAACACATTGGTGCCCAAAGCAAGGGGAAACAACTCCAGCGAAGACTGGCCAAGTTTTCTTTTTTCCATAATTGATTATTTTAAAAAGGCCGGCAATCGTCAGAAGCTCAATGCCCTCAGGCTTTGTTGAGTGAAGCAATATCTATTACGAAACGGTAGCGCACGTCGTTTTTCAGCATGCGTTCGTACGCTTCGTTAATCTGGTCAATGTTAATGAGCTCGATATCGGAGGTAATGCCGTGTTCTGCGCAATAAATCAGCATCTCCTGTGTCTCGCGGATGCCGCCGATCATGGAGCCTGCGAGTGACCGGCGTTTGCCGATAACGTTGAAGGCATTTACGGTAGAAGGATGCTCCGGAATACCGACTACTACCATTGTTCCGTTCAGTTTCAGTAATTGCAGGTAATCGTTGTAATTGTGTTCTGCAGAAACAGTATCGAGGATGAAGTCAAACTCGCCGCGGAGTTTGCGCATTTGTGCGCTGTCTTTACTTACGGCGAAGTGGTGAGCGCCGAGTTTGCGTGCGTCATCTTCTTTACCGGCAGACGTACTGATTACTGTTACTTCTGCGCCGAAGG
The DNA here is from genome assembly GCA_937888905.1 of uncultured Sphingobacteriales bacterium. Taxonomy (GTDB): domain Bacteria; phylum Bacteroidota; class Bacteroidia; order Chitinophagales; family Chitinophagaceae; genus Terrimonas. The sequence goes on along the minus strand of CALATA010000021.1, from coordinate 305,045 downwards.
AGGCGGCGAATTTTACGCCCATGTGTCCAAGGCCACCAAGACCCACGATGGCTACTTTAGAACCTTTGCCCACTTTCCAGTGGCGCAGCGGTGAGTAGGTGGTGATGCCTGCACAGAGCAAAGGAGCTACCGCTTCGAGTGGTAATTTATCGGAAATATGGAGCGTATATTTTTCATCCACTACGATGTGCGTGGAATAACCGCCGTAAGTGGGGGTGCGGCCGTCACGTTCGTAGCTGTTATAAGTGCCGGTCATGCCTTCGTCGCAATATTGTTCTTCCCCTGCGGCGCAACTGGGACAAGTACGGCAGGAGTCTACGAAGCAGCCGATGCCTGCGAGGTCGCCGACTTTGAAATTGGTAACATTGCTGCCGGTTTCGATGATGCGGCCTACGATCTCGTGGCCGGGCACCATGGGGAAAATGGAGCCGCCCCATTCGTCTTTTACCTGGTGGATATCTGAGTGGCAAACGCCACAGTAAAGGATTTCGATTTTAACGTCATTCGGGCCGGTATTGCGGCGGTTGAACTGGAAGGGAGCAAGAGCCGCTCCGGCGGCTGGTGCTGCATAGGCGTTAGTGGGAGTCATTTCTCAGTTGATTTATCTGATAAAAAAGGTACAACAAAATTAGCCCCCGATAGTTCGGGGGCCGGTTAATTTTTTGGAGCGGTTTACTGCCGGGTATTGATGTCGTCTTCTTTGTCGTCGCTCAGGCTGTAGGAACTGTTTTCCTCATCACTATCGTCCTCCGTTCCTCTTTCCTGATCGTCGTCATCTTCAGGTACATCGAGGTCGTCGCCCGTAAGATCTTCGGAGTCTTCGTTCAGTTGCTCGCCGTCTTCGTCCGTTTCGTCGAGGCGGGCTTTTCTCAGTTGCTGATCGTCTTCAGAACCGGTGGAGTTGGCAGCATCATCCAGTAATTCTTTTTCTTCTTTGGTGACGGTTGAGTTTTTATCGGGATTCTGGTTCTTTTTCATATCGGTTTTTTTAAGTGAATGGTCAAACGTGAATCGTGAATGGTCAATATAATGAGGTCTCTGAGGCCCTCCAGGGGGACATTTATCGGGTTGCAACTAAGTTCAGCAAAGCCTCAATCTTCTGCCTGATTAGCTTGACCGACGTTTCATCGGTCAATTTACCATTTTTATCAAATTTTTCCTGGGCCTTTGCCACCAGCACTTCCGGCTGTTGAACAACCTTCATATCCATGAACTGGAATACGGGAAAAAATGCCACTTGCATTTTGGCGGTGCCCCACAATCCCTGCGTAGCACCCATTAGTGCAACAGGCTTTCTGAGCATGGGAGAATCTTTGCCACGTGAAGCCCAGTCGATCGCATTCTTGAGGAGCCCCGGGATAGAAAAATTGTATTCGGGTGAAACGATGATCAGTCCGTCCGCTGCTGCAAGCCCGTCTCTGAATTGTTGCACGGCGGCGGGACGTTCTTTTGCCTCGGGAATATCGAGGTCTGCATTGTAGAGTGGAAGATCAATAGATAAAATATCCATCGATACATTTTCCGGCAGCAGGTCCGCAACATTTTTCAATAAATGTGTATTGAATGAATCGCGGCGGAGACTGCCCGAAATTCCGGCTAGTTTCATTTTTTTCATCTTTTATTTTTTTGCGCGCCCGACAATCCAGAGTATAAGCACGATGGCAAGCGCTACAAGGAAAAATGCCCACCACATGCCTGCTTTGAAAACAGTTTCTACTACGCCGCAGCTACTCAGGAATACGAGTGTAAATAAAAAGAGAAAGAGTATGGATTGTACTTTCATAACGTTTGGTGTTTAAATTAAAAAAACCAACTATTGTACCATAAAAATCACATGCCGGGCAACTTAATGCCAGCTTCCCGCAGGTCTTTCAATATTTTTTCCTGCAAGGCTATTTTTGAATCGATGAAACCATGTGCTGATGTCCATGCATTTACGCTGAGTGTGTATTTATCTGCCTCAAGAAGTGTAATGCCAATACGGACTTTAGGTTGGGAGAGAATGTCCTTTGAATCCTGCAGGGTTTTCTCTATTACTTTTTTTATTTCATTTTCATCAATGCCATAACTGAATTTGAGATCGATGTCAATACGCCGGTTGCCTTCTTTGCTAAGATTTACGACTACGTTGTTGGACAGTTGTCCGTTGGGTATAGTGATGGTTTTGTTGTCGTAGGTGAGTACGGTTGTATAAAACATTTGTATGGCCGTTACTTTACCTTCCTGTCCCTGTGTACTGATGTTGTCGCCCACGCGGTAAGGTTTCAACATGAGGATTAAAATGCCGCTTACGAAATTCTGCAGTGTGCCGGACAAGGCAAGACCAGCGGCAACACTGAAGCCGGCTATAATAGCGGTGAGGAAGGTAAGTTGAATCCCGACGATCTGTGTAGCCATCAGGATGAGGAGAATCTGTAATGAAATGGCCGTAAGGTTGAGGAGGAAATACCTCAGCGAGGGGTTGAAATTTCTGCGTTCCAGACCCTTGCGCATCCATCCGATAAATACACGGATCAGCCAGAGTCCTATGAGTAAAAGTGCTACGGCCATGATCAGCCGCGGTCCGGTGGTCAATACCCAGTTGTAAGCGCGGTCATAAAATTTTTCCCAATCCCATTTCATAAAGCCTTTTTTACAGGAATGAGGAGAAAAACTATGCCGTTCCCGTTAGTCGCGGAATTCCTGGCTGATCATCAGGCCATAAAATCCGCCGTCGAGCACGCCTATGCCTACGCGGCCAAAGGCCGGATTCATGATATTGGCGCGGTGGCCGGGAGAATTCATGAGGTTAGTGTGGGCAATTTCGAGTGTTTGTGCAAGTGCAAGATTTTCCCCGGCTGTGCGGAATTTTACCTTCGCCGCCTCCATCCTGTCGAAAGGATCCTGGCCATCGGGATTATTATGGGCAAAATAGCCCCTGGCAAACATATCTTTTGAATGGGCCCGGGCCACGGCAGCCATTTCCGGATCGGCCTGCAGCGGTTTGAGTCCTTCTTTCGCCCGTTCTTCATTCATCATCTCCAGCATTTTGGCTTCCAGGAAGGGACGTGTTTTCGGGGTATTGTAGGTGAAATGAAGCTCGATGGTTTTGTGGGAAGAAGGTTGCACCGTTAATCCGTTCATTGTCTGACGCACAGCCTGGTCGAATACGGGGGCCAGTTTTTTGTTGGCCCATTCGGATTGCATGCCTAGTGTAACCGCCAGTTTGCTGTCGCGTGTTTCCTGCGTAACGCCGTCTTTCAGTGGTAAGGCGAGCAGGAGGGCGGAAAGCACCACCGTGCAGATCCATCCGTTGACCGCGCCAGGCAGAATACCCAGTAATTTATTAACGCCGGTATTCATGGTAGAATGCGGGATCAGGCGTACTACTCTATGAGCAATGACGCCCAGCAATACACGCACGATTACCAGCGTGGAAAGAAATGCAGCCGGCAACAGCCATGCCCCCAAACGGGGAAACCAATCCTCAAACCAGGATGAAGTGTGCGGATATCCGAGGTAGGCAACCAGAAAACTTCCCACCCACACAACCAGGTCCAGGGTGCCGAGAATAAATCCCCGGTGCCAGCCTGCCCATACAGCGACAAGAAATACAGCCACCAACAGCAAATCGATCCAATTCATCCGGCGAAAATTTAGTGGTAAGAGGGCAAATAATATGCCTTTACCGCCTAGCGAAATGTGAAAAATGAAGCAATTCGTCAATCGTGAATCGTGGATGAGCTCTCTGCCGTTGTTGGTGTCAACACCACAACTGTTCGGAAGATTTTAAACTTGTCGTTCCGACATCACGCCACCGTTGGTCTCCAGACCAACGGGCCTGGTCATCGTTGAGTTATGTGCGAAGTTGACCTTAACCCATCAAAGCTACCTGACGCTTGCTTGTTGGTCGGGAGACCAACAAGGGCGCTAACTTATACCTCACGCCGTCATTACGTTTAAAAATGAAAAGCGACTCTCGGGCATAAATAATCCGAACAGTTATGGTGGCAACATCAATAAGGTGACTTAATACTTACAACGGCTGTTTAACTTATAACTTAGTCGCCGACTGCAGTTCATCAATATCCATGTTTCTCTCCACCTGCTTTATTGCGGCACTGGTGAAATGTCCTTCCTTGTGCAATTTAAGCAGCAGCTGACGCTGAAATTTGCCAATTTCTATCCGGGTCTGTTCTACGGAAGTGAGTGCTGTCGAAGGAAAATCCTTTTGCCTGCTTTCCTTTTCTGTCTGGGTTTGTATTTCTTCGGTCAATTGCCGGGCAAGGTGTTCGTATCTTTTTTTTAATGCGTCCTTAAACAGTGTGGCTGGGGCTGCAGAACATTCTTCATCTATAAAATGCAGGGTGCTGTTGACGATATATAATTGAAGCTCCCTCGTTTCCCGGTCTTTGTTGTTTGCCGGTTTTACACCAAGCAGGCGAACCAGCGGCTGCAATGAAAGTCCCTGTATCACAAGAGTAATAAATATCACTACGAAACACAGAAACAGGATCATGGCTCTCTGGGGGAAGGCAGTACCGTTGTAGAAGGTTAGGGGTATGGCGAGCGCAGCGGCCAGGGAGATAATGCCCCTGGTGCCGGTCCACGAAATGATCAATACACTTTTCCAGGTGGTTTCGTCGTCCGGTTGTGAAGATTCAGGATCGGGCTCTGTTCTTTTTTTTCTGAACAATCTGGCCGCATAGGCACCGGCAAATACCCATATAATACGGACCAGGATAGTTGCCAGGCTTACGATGAGGCCATAGCCTATCAGTTGCGGCAATGTATAGTTTCCCAGTTGTTTTAAGATGCCGGGTAATTGCATGCCGATAAGGATAAAAACAAATCCGTTCAATAAAAACATTAATGTATCCCACACGGACCTGGCCCGCATCCTGGTCTGGTAAGAAAATATTTCATGCGAATGCCAGGAGATAAAAAGGCCTGTGCTTACGACGGATAAAATTCCAGAAGTGTGAACCTTTTCCGCTGCTAAATAGGATAAAAAAGGTGTCAGCAGCGTGAGGCATGTCTCCACGGTGGCATTATTCTTTATTTTTTTATGCGCTACTATCAATAGATAGCCAATGATGATACCGATGGCAATGCCTCCGCCGGTTACCAGCAAAAACTGAAGGCTGGCGTCCCATAATATAAAACTGCCGGTGGTTACTGCGGCCAGCGCATAACGGTAGGCAATCAGTGCCGACGCATCGTTTACCAGGCTTTCTCCTTCCAGGATGGTAATAATGCGTTTATTTAAACCCAGGCCTTTGATGATCCCGCCTGCTGCTACGGCATCCGGAGGCGATACAATAGCACCCAACAGGAAAGCCAGCGGCCAGGTGAAACCAGGAACAAAATAATAAGCAGTAACAGCCACTGTGACCGTTGTAAAGAAAACAAGACTGACCGCTAACGCAGAAATGGGTCTGATGTTGGTTTTGAAATCATGCCACGAGGTATGAAAAGCAGCGTCGTAGAGCAGTGGCGGTAGAAAAATGACGAACACCACTTCCGGGTCCAGCACAAGGTCGGGGAGTATGGGAATAAAACCGATGGCCAGCCCCGCTGTTACAAAAAAGACGGGATGCGGCAGTCTTATCTTTTCTATCAGTGCAGATAGTGTAATGAGCACTGTTAATATGAAGATGACGAAACTGAATTTTTCCATTGATAAATTTAACCGTGCGAGTTTCAAAGGGTGCGTGGAAACTAACCGGAAGGAAGTTATTCATATCCGCTTTTGATAATAGTTGAGATCATTTTGAAACGGCCGTTGGGCTCGATATGATTGGTTGAATGGGCCGGAATAATAATACCCTGACCTGATTCTACCATATGGGATACTTTATCAATAACGATCTCGGCCCTCCCTTCAATGATCTGGGCAAAGGTGTCAAAAGGGGAGATCTTTTCTGTTAATCCTTCTCCGCTGTCGAATGACATAACGCTGATATTACCGGTCGATTTTTTGATGATCGTTTTTATTACTACGGAATTGGCCATGTATTCAATTATCTCAACGATGATATGCGCTTTTGATTTTTCCAGTTCGGTGTTTTCCTGTTCTTCTGTATGCTTGTCGGTCATAAACTGTATTTTATAGTAAGTGATTTGTTACTGATAGGTTGCGTGCAGGGATGTCTGGAAAATAAAAAGGGCCAGGATAAAAATCCAGCCCTGTATTAAGTCCAATATCCTATGAAAAACCAGTGTAAAGGTAGCATCGGGCTTTCTGCGGTTATTACACGATTTAACAGATTTGTTATATAATTCCCACATCTGCAGGACGGAACTTGTTGCTCAGACTCTCTGGATCACTATGCCTTTCTTTTTAGCTTCAAGGCCTCCAGTGCCTGTCGTTGGTTTTCCACCTCAAGCTGCTGGTTGGTCTGGTTGTCTTTGTTAGTCCGGAGATCCTCCTGCATTTTTTTCATTTTGCCGTCCATGTCTTTCTCATCTTTCTGAAAATTCGACAACTTTTTTTGTGAAGCCGCTAAGACGTCTTCCTGCTTCCTGATGTCTTCTTCAAGACTGTAAGCTGTGGTGTTTTCGATAAGGCTGCTCAGAAAAATACGGGCATTGTCCCATAGCACGGTGTCTTGTTCGGGTGACGTAAAGTTTTCATTACCTGTGCTGATCAATAAGTAGATCAAACTGTTGTTTTTTTCTTCTTTGTTTTTCTGCGTTATCTTGAAATACATGTCCAGCTTCTGACTGCCCAGGGAAGGAAGTTGGGTATTGTTGAATACATAAAACCCGTCTGTTGTGTTGTTCTTCCAGAACAGGTGTCCTTCTGTCTGCGGTTTGTATCCCGCATCTTTTAACTTTTGCAGGATGGTAGCTTTTACATCTTCCTGGTTGTTGGCCAGTTCAAGTGTAAGGGCAGGCTGCATCATTGTTTTATATTGTACCGTAGTAACATAAGTCTGGGAATGTACTGCAGCACTTATAAAAAGGGCGGATAGTAAGAGATTGCTTTTAGTCATTTTTTAAATATTATACATGATTGTTAATATGCGTTCTTATTCACATTGAACAGGTTCTTCTGGTATTGAATGACGGTATGCAGCACTTTGATCTTTTCGAGTATTTTACTCTTCAGATCTTTGTGGTGCTTCATTTTTTTAACCTGAACGAGCGCGATTTCATAATTGAGTAGGGCTTCTTCATACTCTCCGTTATTTTCACTCTGCAAAGCGAGCGAGAAAGATTTTTCAGAAATATTCTTTTTTGAATAGAGGAGTACGCGAAGAAAAAACAGGGCGATTAATAGTACGGAAACGGAAACAATGATAAACACGAACACTTTTTTAGTTTGAATGGAGAACTGTAATAAAGGTGAGTCTTTTTAAACGTACAATCGTTACAGTATCCTGTGAAAGAATTGTATAATTCACACGTCTTCGAGCATCGAACGTCGCTTGTCCTTAAGCTGTCTGAAATGCGTCGGAGTCAGACCTGTTACCTTCTTGAATTGGCTGGACAAATGCGCAACACTACTGTAGTGCATTTTGAATGCGATCTCGGTAAGGGTTAGCTCATTATAAACCAGCAACTCTTTTACCCGTTCAATCTTATGCGCTATGAAAAATTTCTCTATCGTTGTGCCCTGCACTTCTGAAAAAAGATTAGCCAGGTAAGTGTAATCGTGGTTCAGTTTGCTGCTGAGGTATTCCGAAAATTTGATGGTCAACGGCTCTTCCGAATAATGTACCAGTTCTACGATCACGGTTTTAATTTTCTGGATCAGTACACTTTTTTTGTTATCCATCAGTTCGAGTCCTGATTTCAAAAGCGCCCTTTTGAACTGGTCCAATTGTTCCGGCGAAATATTTTCAATTATATCTGCCTCCCCTAACGCTACGCTCGTATAATGTAATCCCAATTGTTCGAGTTCCGCCTTCACGACCATTGTGCAACGGATGCAAACCATATTTTTGATGTACAATTTCACTGGAGTGGTTGATTAGGGCGCAGCGTAGGAATAAGGTAGCCGGATATTCCCGGAGATTCAGTAAGTGCATTCGATATATAGACTCAATTATCCTGCCATGCCACAGTCTTAAACAGGTTTGCCTTGATCTCAAACAATTGTGATGCTATTGAAAGATGCTGTAAGCAGATTTTGATGACAACTAACAAGGAGATTATTCCCTTTCAATGAATTATTAAAAGCAGTAATAGCGTAACGTTCAGCCGTTTAACTTTTACAATATGCTATATACCTGCGGAGAAAGCAACAGCGCCTGATCAAAAAAAAAAATGAAATAATAAATCTTCTTTTTTATCAGTGGAGACTTGGCTGTACAATACTAAGGCAAATATGGCTGACCGGCCGGTAAATGGGGAATAATGTGTGAATTATGTAACAATTCCGGAGAATGATGTAATAACATTATCCGGGAATAGACTGATCTTCATCGTTCAATGGAATCGAACGTTCTTTTCAGCAGAGGCTTTTCTGATTTTATAATGAAGGCAGAGAAGCGTATTTATAGCTGCCGGAGAGTAATGCGACTGAACCCGCATTGGATAAGCTCCCTTTTACTTACCCCATAATCTGTACTGTGGTTTTTATTATCCTGCTTTTTGCCGCTCATTGGTATCTGTCATTGTTTTCCGGGACTTTTTTTCACCATCGCTATCTGGTCCGGGTATTTCCCATTTTAATGTGGGCATGTCTTTTTGTTTACCTGTACCTTGAGCTTGTTCCTTCGTTTTGGTTCCTGCTGCTGTTGCCGCCGGAATTTATCCGAGTCACAAGATTGAAGATGAACAGGTCAATAAGGCAATCAGTGAATGAGTGAATTGGCAATGAGCAGCCGTCAATTGTCAAACGCAAATCGCCAATAAACATCCAGCAGTTACGAAAATGGTGCGCACCCTTCGAGAACCTCAGGGTACGCACCATGGCTTTTTAACTTATTACTTAAAACTTATGCCCGAAGTATCGGCCCGAAGTATCGGCCCGAAGTATCGGGCGGCTGTTTCCTCCTTACGCCTCAGTCTCCATATAGCTCTCCACCGGCTCGCAAGTACAGATAAGATTTCTGTCACCAACGGTATTGTTCACACGCGCAACACTTGGCCAGAATTTATTCTCGCTTACATAGTGCAGCGGGAACGCAGCCTGCTCACGGGAATAGACATGCTCCCAGTTAGAAGAACAAATCACCGCCTGCGTATGCGGGGCATTTTTCAGCGGATTATCTTTTTTGTCGGCTTTGCCTTCTTCAATCGCTTCAATTTCTTCACGGATAGACAACAGTGCATTACAGAAACGGTCAAGTTCTGCTTTGTCTTCACTTTCTGTAGGTTCGATCATGATGGTGCCGGGAACGGGGAAACTCATCGTCGGCGCATGGAAGCCGTAATCCATCAGACGTTTGGCAACATCCTCCGCTTCCACTTCGGCAGTTTTCTTGAACGGTCGCAGGTCAACGATGAATTCGTGTGCACATTGTCCCTGGTGATTGGTATAAAGAATATCGTATTTGGAAGCGAGGCGCGCACGCATGTAGTTGGCATTGAGAATTGCATAGCGCGTTGCATCGGTAAGACCTTGCGCGCCGAGCATGCGGATATAACCATAAGAGATCAGCAGGATGGAGGCACTGCCATAGGGAGCAGCAGATACCGCGCCACGGCCTTCACTCATCGACACCACTCCTTTTTCACCAGCCAATGATACGTGACCAGGCAGGTGCGGTGCAAGATGTGATTTTACACAAATAGGGCCCATGCCGGGACCGCCACCACCGTGCGGAATGGCGAAGGTCTTGTGCAGGTTGAGGTGACAAACGTCTGCACCGATCAGACCGGGAGCCGTTAAGCCCACCTGTGCGTTCATGTTTGCACCATCCATGTATACCTGGCCGCCATGCTGGTGAATGACGTCGGTGATTTCCTTCACTGTTTCCTCATACACACCATAAGTGCTGGGATACGTGATCATGATACCGGACAATTGATTGGAATATTGCGCGGCTTTCGCTTTCAGGTCTTCGATATCGATGTAACCGTTTTCCAATGCTTTTACTACTACCACTTTCATTCCGCACATAACGGCGGAAGCAGGGTTGGTGCCGTGTGCAGAGATCGGGATCAGCATGACGTTGCGGTGATGATCGCCATTGGCCTCGTGGTAGGCTTTGATCGTCAGCAAACCTGCATATTCGCCTTGCGCACCGCTGTTGGGCTGCAAACTGCACGCATCGAATGCGGTGATATTGCAGAGGTAACGGGACAACTCATCTACGATGTACTGATAGCCTCCGGCCTGATCCAGTGGCGCAAACGGGTGCATACGCGCCCAGTGCGACCAGCTCAGTGGCATCATTTCCGTAGCTGCATTCAGTTTCATCGTGCAACTGCCGAGGGAGATCATCGATGTATTGAGCGAAAGGTCTTTGTTCTCAAGTGACTTGATGTAGCGCATCATCTGGCTTTCGCTGTGATGGCTGTTGAATACAGGATGTGTGAGGAAATCGGAACTGCGTTGCAGCGAGGCAGGCAAATGTACGAGTTCCGCATCCTGGGCAATATCGAATGTTACGGGGTCCGTATCGTTTTCAAAACAATTGATCAGGTCATACAGATCTTCGGGCAGCGTGGTTTCATCGAGGGAAATGCCAATATGCTGATGATCGATGTAGCGAAGGTTGATCTGCTGACGATCTGCTTTCTCGCGGATGATGTTTACATCTTTTACACGTACAACGATGGTGTCGAAGAATGTGTTGGACACTAATTCAAATCCGCGTTCGGCAATTGCTTCGCCAACAGTTTGCGCGAGCAATGCCACGCGGCGGGCGATATTGCGCAGTCCGTCGGGGCCGTGGTAGACCGCATACATGGCCGCCATATTGGCCAGCAATGCCTGTGCGGTACAAATGTTGGAGGTCGCTTTTTCGCGTTTGATGTGTTGCTCGCGTGTCTGCAGGGCCATGCGCAGTGCACGGTTGCCTTGTGCATCCACGCTCACCCCGATCAGGCGGCCGGGAATGCTGCGTTTGAAATCATCTTTGGTAGCAAAGAAGGCAGCGTGCGGTCCGCCATAACCCAGCGGCACACCGAAGCGTTGTGCGGAACCTACCGCTACATCGGCGCCAAGCTCGCCCGGAGGCGTAAGCAGCGTAAGTGCCAGCAGGTCGGTTGCCATTACCACATAAGCGCCGGTTGCATGAACAGCTTCGGTAAATGCGCGGTAATCTTCTACGGCACCTTTGTCGTTGGGATATTGTACGATGGCACCAAAGAAGCTGGCATCGGGTGTAAATGTTTTGTAATCGCCTTCTGTGAGTTCGATGCCGAGTGGCAGCGCTCTTGTGCGGATTACGTCTTTTGTCTGGGCAAAAATTTCTTTATCGATAAAGAAACGCGGACGTTCAGGTTTTTCCTGTTTGTTGAGTGTATGGAAGAACATACTCATGGCTTCCGCGGCGGCCGTTGCTTCATCGAGCAGGGAGGCGTTGGAAATAGGCAGGCCCGTAAGATCGCTGACCATGGTCTGGAAGTTCAGCAGGCTTTCAAGGCGGCCTTGTGAAATCTCAGCCTGGTAAGGGGTGTATTGGGTATACCATCCCGGGTTTTCAAAAATATTCCGGAGGATTACCGAGGGTGTGATGGTATCGTAATATCCCTGGCCGATATAATTGGTGAATAGTTTATTCTTCAGGGAAACTTCTTTGATATGCCGCAGGTATTCATGTTCGCTGAGCGTAGGAGGGATGTCCAGCGGAGATTGCATGCGGATAGCAGCAGGAACGGTCTGGTCGATGAGTTCATCCAGGCTGGCGGAGCCGATGGCGCGCAGCATGGCGCGGGAGTCTCCTTCCCTCGGACCGATATGGCGGGAACGGAATTCATTGGATTGTTGTTCGAACAAGCTCATTTAATTGGCGATTTTTAAGATCTACGGGAAAGGTCAGCGCGTCGACCGACGGCTGGCGAAAAGCGCTGCAAAGTTACGATGCTGTCAGCACAAAAAATAGCGTTTGTTCGTACAGGCGGGGAATGTGGATAAGGCGGTAGTAAGTAATAGGTTGTAGGTAAAAGGTTTAAGGTAAAACAGCCGTTGTAAGTAATAAGTATTAAGTATTAAGTTCTGGGTTTTCAGGCCTAAAGCTCCCGAAACAAACTAACAATTCACGATTGACCATTCACCATTCCCTCCGTACCTTCGCGCGATGGCGGGAGATCTGTTGCACAACTGGCAAAAAAAATCGGGCGAACGGCGAAAATTGTACAAACAGTTTCTGGCCAGGGCCGACAAAAACAAAACCTTAAGGCAACTTCCTGATCTTCACGAAGAAGCATTCGAAAAAGTGGACTGCCTGGCCTGCGCCCGCTGCTGCAAAAGCTTTTCCCCCCGCTTCAAAACTCCCGACGTAAAACGGATAGCTAAAGCGATGGGCATGCGCGAAAGCGTGTTCATTGAAACCTATCTCCGCGTGGACGAGGAAGGGGATTTTGTGGTAAAGTCATCGCCCTGTCCTTTCCTGGGCGCGGACAACCACTGCTCCGTGTACGAAGACCGCCCTTCAGATTGCCGCCGTTTTCCCTACACCGATGAGGACGTGCTGATCAAACGACCGGTGCTTACATTGAAGAACACGGAATTTTGCCCCATTACCTATTATGTGATTGAAAAACTGATGGCTGCGCAAAAGTGATCAGTATTCGAACTTCCGGAGTTTGGGTGCCTTGAACCAGGTAATGATAAAGACCAGCAAGGTCATGCATCCGCCAAATGCCACGGAAGGAATAATGCCCAGGTGCCGCGCGGCGAGACCGCTTTCAAATTGTCCCAATTCATTGCTGGAGTTGACGAACATCGAACTTACGCTGCCAACGCGCCCGCGCATGTGATCCGGCGTTTTTAATTGCATCACCGTTCCGCGTATCACCACGCTCACGCCATCCAGCATACCCGCAACCATCAATACGGCAAACGACAACAGGAACCATTTGGAAAAGGCGAAAATGATGATGCAGATGCCGAAACCGCCCACCGCCAGCAACAGTTTTTTGCCCTGTGCCTTGCGCATCGGCACCAGTGTGAGCAATACCACAATGATTGCAGAACCGATATCAGAAGCGGCATTCAACCACCCGAATCCCATCGGACCGATGTGTAAAATGTCTTTTGCGTACACCGGTACCATGGCCACTGCGCCGCCAAACAACACCGCAAACATATCCAGCGCCATGGCGCCCAGTAGTTCTTTTGTCCGGAACACAAACTGCAATCCTTCCTGTATGCTGCGTAAAGAGTTTTGCTGTTTTTTCTCCGGCGAAGGAGGTTTGGGGTGGAGGCGGAACAAAAAGATAAGCGAGGAGATCATCAGGCAAACGATTACGATGAAGGTGCCCGTAATGCCAACGAATGCAATGAGAAATCCACCCAACGCGTGGCCCGTAACGGAGGCGGAAAGCCAACTGGCCTGCGTCCATGTAGTGGCGTTTTGCAGATACTGGCGCGGAACAATATTGGCGATCATCGAGGAAAAGGTAGGGCCGGCAAAAGCGCGGATAATGCCCGTGCAGAAAAATACGCCATATATACACCACGAGATCTGCCGTCCTGAGAAATGTTCACCAAAAAAAGCAGTGGAGAAAAAGAGCAGCAATGCTGCGGCCACTACATAACAGGAGATGGCCTTGAGCAACAGCTTTCGCTTTTCACTCTGATCGATAATATGACCCGAAGGCAAAGCCATGCACAAAGCAGGAATGACTTCTGATAATCCCACCAGCCCGATCGCAAGCGGGTCATTGGTGAGATGATAGATCCACCAGGCCACGAGTGTGGTCATCATTCGGATGCCCATAACAAAGCAGAAGCGTCCTGAGAGGAGAAATCTGTATTCGGGAATCCGCACTGCGGCAAAAGGATCATTTGTAACCTGCGTTACCGGTACTTTGTCGTCCATTGGTTAGCGCAAATTTACTGAAACGCGGCAACTCAGGGAAGCGAGATATAGTGAATCCCTGGTTCGTACTCCTTTTCCAGCGCATCGTAGATAATCTGCGTATGCTTTTCATTGCCCAGAAAATCGGCATTGGAGGCATCTACAAATAAGGTCCGCGGATTTTGCTGACGGATATAATTGGTATACGTTTCCTGGATGTTGAGCAGGTAATCATCCGGGATATGCTGTTCGTAAGAGCGGTTACGTTTGCGGATATTAGCCTGCAATTTATCCACCGGCGCATGCAGGTAGATCAGCAGCTCGGGTTGTACCAGTTGCTGGTGAATGATCTCGAACAGTCGTTGATAAAGACGGTACTCATCTTCCGGCAGGTTGACTTTTGCGAACAGCAGGCATTTGGTGAACAAATAGTCGGATACCGTCAGTTCCTGGAACATGTCCTGCTGCTGCAATAGTTCTTTCAGTTGTTTGAACCGTTCTGCCATGAAGAACAATTCCAATGGAAAAGCGAACTGTTGGGGATTTTCGTAAAATTTCGGCAGGAAAGGGTTGTCTGCAAACTCTTCGAGTATCAGCCGGGCATTGTAATGTTTGCTCAATATATGAGCCAGGGTGGTCTTGCCAGCTCCGATGTTTCCTTCTATCGTAATAAAGTTGTAACGCATAAAGCAGCCCGCAAGGTAAAAGAAATACGTTTTACGGAAAAAGCGGGATGAATAGTTTGTGGAAAAATCAATGCAGTTTCACCACCGGCAGCGGATCTTCACAGGCATCGAGCAGTTGCCGGATGGTGCGATGAAGTACCGGGTGCAGTTGTTCACCGGCTATTTCTGCCAGCGGTGTCAGTACAAAACGCCGCTGCGGCAGGCGCGGATGCGGGATATCGAGCTGCTCATCGTGATAATGCAGGTCGTTGAACAGCAGGATATCGATATCAATCAGGCGGGGCGCATATTTTTCTGATCGCACCCGGCCGATTTCTGCCTCAATGGCCAGCAAAGCCGCCAGCAACTCTCGCGGTGCGAGCGTGGTTTCGAGGGCCAGCACCTGGTTCAGAAAAGCGGGTTGATCGGTTTTTCCCCAGGCTGCCGTTTCATAAATAGCGGAAACACGGACCAGCCGGCCGCAATGCCGGGATATGAGGTCCCGGGCCTGCGATAGATTTTGCTCCCGGTTGCCCAGGTTGCCACCGGTCAGTAAATAAGCCTTATTCATATAGTAATCTGCACGAACGCCCCAAATATCTTTATTTTTGACCCTCTACCCAAAATGTTGACGGGTAGTGGACCGGATTATCGGTCGGAGCCTAAATCATTTTTTATCATGCGCAGTTTTTTTAAGGTATTCTTTGCCTGTTTACTTGCTCTCATCATTTTCACCCTGATCGGTGTATTCCTGCTGGCCGGTACGGTTGGTAAGATCGCCCGCAACCAGGTACCAAAAGTGAACAAAGGCACGGTGCTGGTGCTGGACCTTGCCGAGCATTTTGCCGAGCAAAAGCAGGATAAAATGTTTGGCCTCGGCGGAGAGGGCAACGAAGATGTACCCGGCTTATACGAAGTAGTCAGATTGCTGCACCGCGCACGCACCGATAAAGATGTGTCCGGCCTTTATATAAAAGCCAACGGTAGCGGAAACGGATTTGCTGCAGGCGAAGAACTCCGCACTGCTATCCGCGATTTCAAAGCGAGCGGAAAATTTGTGATCGCCTTTGGCGACCGCATGTCGCAGAAAGCTTATTCCATTGCTACGGCCGCAGATAAAATTTACCTGAGCCCGCACGGATCACTGGAATGGTCGGGCTATAGCGTGGATTACCTGTTCCTGAAAGGAACACTGGATATGTTGCAGATCAAGCCGCAGATATTTTATGCGGGGAAATTCAAAAGCGCTACGGAACCATTCCGCTCCGATCGCATGACCGATGCCAACCGTTTGCAAACGACCATCTGGCTCAATGACCTGTACAATGATCTGCTGTCAACTGTTTCGGCAGCCCGTAGTATCGATACCGCTACGCTGCGCAATCTCGCTACAACCGGCGCCATCCGTTATGCAGAAGATGCCGTGGCCGCCAAATTGGTGGATGGCGTAAAATATGATGACGAGATCAAAGACGAGATCAAAACAAAACTCGACATCGATAAACTGGAAAAAATCAATTTCCTTTCCATCGGCACTTACCGCGAAGCAACTTCATCGCTGGCCAGCAGCAGCCGCGGCAACATTGCCCTGATCTATGCCGAAGGCGATATCATCGACGGCAAAAGCGGGGAAGGAAATATTGGTGGAGAAACCTACCGCAACCTCATCCGCAAAGCCAGACTGGATCAGAACATCAAAGCCATCGTACTGCGCGTAAACTCCGGAGGAGGCAGTGCCATGGCCAGTGAAGATATCTGGCGCGAACTATCGCTTGCCCGTAAAGACAAAAAACCTGTAGTGGTGAGTTTCGGTGATGTGGCCGCTTCAGGTGGCTATTATATTTCCTGCGCAGCAGACAGCATATTTGCCTTGCCTACTACCATCACCGGTTCGATCGGGGTGTTCAGCGTTTATCCGGATATGGAGCAATTCTTCCGCAACAAACTCGGTATCACCTTCGATGGAGTAAAAACGGGTCCGTTCGCGAATACGGGCAGCATAAGCCGTCCGATGACGGAAGAAGAAAAACAACGCACGCAACATGATGTGGAGCGGATTTATGCCATGTTCAAAAGCCGCGTAGCCGAAGGCCGCAAAAAAGATACAGCCGCTATCGAAGAAATTGCGCAAGGCCGCGTATGGACCGGCTACCGCGCGAAGGAAATAGGATTGGTGGATCGTTTTGGTGGTCTGCAACAGGCTGTCGAATGTGCGGCGCGCATGGCCAAACTGGACGATTACACCGTTCGCGAATTGCCGGAAACCTATGGTTTCTTTGAAAAATTATTCGGCCGTAAGGATCCCGCTGCTTCTTATACTTCAGTAATGCGCGAGCAACTCGGTGATGACTATTTCCGGGTGTATGAGCAATTGCAGAAAGTGCGCAGAATGAGTGAAGCCGTGCAGGCGCGGATGCCATTTGAAATGCTGATCCGTTAAGCCACGCTGTACAATCGTTTTCGCTACATTTGTGGCCAATTCCTTCTATGTCACGAACCTATAGCCAGTCCCGTGCACTGTGGGCCATCACCAGGGCCAGCTTTAAAGCAATTTTCAGCCAGCCCATGTCGGTGATCTTCAGCCTGCTGTTTCCCATCATCTTTATCCTGATATTCGGCGCTTTTGGCAACGGAGGTCCGGGAAGGCAATCGCTGGCAGTGGCACCCGGTTCCGATACGGCCAATGCACTGTTCGACAGTATCCGCAACAGTCCTTTGCTGCGTATTGTTGACTATCCCGATACGGCGAAGATGAACGATGCGGTGGAGAAAGGAAAACTGACAGCCATTCTCGATATACGTAAGCAACCGCAAGCCGATAGTACGACTCCGCATTACCGCGTGTTGGTGCATTCTTCTTCGGCAAGCGGCTCCAATTTATATGTGTTGTTGCAGGTACTCGATCATTTGCGATTGAAAACGGAACTGGCGCGGGTTACCAACCTCGAACGCAGCTATGCGGTGCAACCCGTGGTGACCGAAGGTAAGCGCTATCGCCAGATCGATTTTGTGTTGCCCGGCCAGCTTGGCTTTTCGATCTTATTCTCTACGCTGTTTGGCATAGCGGTAGTGTTCTTTAGCCTGCGCGAGCAACTGGTGTTGAAAAGATTTTATGCCTCCCCGGTGAAGCGGATCAATATATTGCTGGGCATTGGCATGAGCCGGTTGTTCTTTCAGCTGATCAACGTGGTGGTACTGATTCTCTTTGGTCATTTCTTTTTGAACTTCACGCTGGTCAATGGTGCGTTGACATTTATAGAAATGGTGTTGTTATCGGTTTATATGTTGTTTCTGTTGATGGGCATCGGATTGATCATTGCGAGTCTGGCAAAAAATGATACGACCATTCCGTTAATGATCAACCTGTTTGGTTTTCCGCAGATGTTGTTGTCCGGCACATTTTTCCCGATAGAAGTATTTCCCAAGTGGTTGCAGGACCTTTGTCAGATCTTGCCGCTCACGCAATTCAACACGGCGATGCGCAAGATTTCATTTGAAGGATTGCATCTCACCGACTGTTGGAAGGAGATCGGTATCATGGGTATCTGGCTGGTGGTCGGTTATGCCGTGGCATCGAGGATCATGAAATGGGAGTAAGGAGAATGTGAAAATGTGTCCGGCCTGTGGCCGAAATGTGTAAATGTGAAAATGAATATTTCGGATCGGAATATTCAAAAACACATTTTCACACGGCCCCTTCCAGAGGAAGTCCGAAACTTCGGACCGCTTATAACTTACTACTTATCACTTGACACTTCGGCTGTTTAACTTAATACTTAATACCTATAACTTATTACTCACAACTTAATACCTCCCTCCGTGCGACTGCTCCGACTGGCCTTCTTCAGCTTTCTTTTTCTGTTTATCCTGGTAACAGGGATATCACTATTCATTCCTTCACATGTGCGTATTTCGCGTGCAACGAATGTGGGCGCGCCGCCTTCGGCTATTATGCCGGTGCTGCAAGATCCGGCGCGCTGGAAAGAATGGTATCCCGGCCTGGACTCAGCGGCGCTTTATTATGAAAATGGCGTAGTGAAAGGAGTGAACATGAGTCCGGATGGTAAAGTTAGCCTGGTAGTGAAGGAAAACAAAGGCACGGAAGTGATCACCGAATTCCGCAGCAGCATGCGCCCGGTCATCAATGGCTGGAACGTGATTTCGCATCCGGGCAGCGACTCTACTACCGTACAATGGTACATGGATTTCCATCTCCGTTGGTATCCCTGGGAGAAGTTCACCAGCATCCTGTTTGACCGCTGGTACGGACCCAAAATGGAAAAAGGACTGGAAAATATCCGTCATCTCACGGATAGCAGCCGTTTATCCCAATAGAACGAACCTTCTGGCTTGTTATTTGTAATTTTTCGGTACTAAAAAACACAATAACATGCGCTCATTTTTATTTACCGCACTGGCCATCGTTACTACCATGGTGGCATCCGCACAGGATCAGGACAAGTCAAAACGTCCCAGCCCGCCGGCTACCGTTACGCAGGCACTGGCAGGAGGAACTGAAGTAACCATCAATTACAGTCAGCCTTCCGTTAAAGGCCGTACTATTGGCAAAGACCTCGAGCCGAAAGCGGGAGAAGTATGGCGCACAGGTGCCAACGAAGCCACTACTTTTGAAGTAACCAAAGACGTAAAAATCGAAGGCAAAACTCTGCCCGCCGGTAAATATTCCCTGTTCACCATTGCAGGTACCAACGAATGGACCATCATCTTCAATAAGACCTGGAACCAGTGGGGCGCTTACAAATACAAGCAGGCCGAAGACGCGCTTCGTGTAAAGGTAAAACCCGGTAAAGCAGCACAATTCGCTGAGAAGATGACTTTTACAATTGATGAAAAAGGAACGGTTACTATCTGGTGGGGCAATTTGCAGGTGCCTTTTAAAGTACAAGGTTGAGGCGTAAGATGTAAGGTTCCTGAGGCTCTTGAGGGAACATCCGTATTAAGTAATAAGTATTAAGTTATAAGTAAGCAGCCATGGTTGGCCCGCAGTAGCGAACCCTTAGGTTCTCAAAGCGTACTAACCATGGCTGTTCTCATTCACGATTCACGCCCGGTCTTTTTAATTTTACCCCGAGCAACGAAATCACATTTTCCCGTGTCAGGGAATCACCGGTATGATAGACGAGCGTAAACTGGTTAGGGAATGCCTCAAAGGCAAAATGCAGGCGCAGCAACAGTTGTATGACCTGTATTCCGCTACTATGCTCGGTATCTGTTACCGTTATACCCGTTCCATGCGGGATGCCGAAGATGTACTCCAGGAAGGTTTTGTCAAGGTTTTTTCCAAATTAGATCAATACAAGTTTGAAGGTGAATTGGGCGCCTGGATCCGCCGAATCATGGTCACCTCCTCGCTCAATTTTCTCAAACGCAACAAACGCTACCGCGATGAAATGTTTTTCACAGAAGAATACATGCATCCGGTGGAAAAAGAAGATCCTGCCGTAAAATTGCAGGCAAAAGAAATCGCTGATCTCGTCCGCCAACTGCCGCAGGGTTACCAGGTGATCTTTAACCTGCACGCGGTTGAAGGTTTTTCGCATGTGGAAATAGGCGAGATACTGGGCATCAGCGACAGTACCTCGCGCTCGCAATATGCAAGAGCGCGCAACCTGCTGATCAGTTGGATTCGTAATGTTTCTGTACCGTCTAAAAAAGTGAACTATGCCGGTAAATGATTTTGAAAGGGACATACAAAACAGGCTGGAGGAGTTGAAGCTCCGCCCGTCTGCCGAAGTATGGCAGCGGGTGGCGGCCGATATCCGGAAGAAAAAACGCCGCCGTGTACTGGCCTTCTTTTTATTTTTCTTCCTGCTGCTGACCGGTGGTTATGCCGGCATGCAATTTTTCTCCGGCACCGGTGATGGTACCGGCAATAGCACCCTTACCCAATCTCCATCTGTTAACAAAACAGAAAAGCATTCCAATACAGCAGTCTCTGCACAAAAAGATATCGTCACAACCGCTCAGCCTGTAGCCGTTGCTCCTGCTGCCAATAATCAGCAACAAGCTTCTGCGGCAACGCCCGTAACAATGGCCGTTACCAGGACAAGAAAAAATCCCCGGCCTGCGGTTACTGCACAGCAATCGAAAACAACGTCAACAGACAGCAAGGATCTACCAGCAGACAACAATGAGCCTGTTATTACTCAGCCGGCGCCAGACAATAGTATCAGCAAGTTGCCTGCTATAGAGCCGGCCGCCACGGCTGAAACAGCACCCGGGCTGAGCGCAACACCTGCCGATACAAGCGCAGCCTCTGCCGCGCTGGCAGCTTTACCCGAAACACCGGTAGACAGCCTTGCAACAACTACCACTCCGGATACGAAGGCCAGCGCGAAAAAGAAAAAAACATGGCGCTTCGGCATCGACGGAGGCATTGGCATATCGGGCGTATTGGCAGCGCCCCTCTCGATGAAAGCCGTAGAACCCGGGCAGAATGTGTTGAGCAACGGCTTTACGCAACAAGCCAATGTGCTGGTTCCCGGTACCGTTACTTACCTGCCGACTGCCGCTAATCCTTATGTAGCCTGGAACCTCGGTGCCGTGGTGGAAAAACAACTGACACGGCGCAGCTCCTTCTCGGCCGGACTTCGCTATTCCTACGCAAGCACCATTCAGAAAGCAGGAGAATACAATCCAACTTTCCGCGCCAATGTAGGAGAACCCAACAACGATTACGTTAATAGTTTCCATTTTGTATCCATACCGCTTGCTTATCACTGGCAGATCAACCAGGCCCGCAAAATGCCGCCTGTAACCTTCGATGTCGGTTTTACCGCCAGCCGCTTATTGCATACAAATGCATTGCTGTACAATGTGGGACAAGGTGGTGTTTATTATAAAGACAAAGACCTTTTCAATAAAAATCATTTCGACCTTACTACCGGATTTTCCGTGCGTCTCAATGCGGGAGGTCGCTGGCAATGGTCAATCGGTCCCCAGGCAGGCTTCGATCTCACTAACCTTTACCTCGATAAAGCGGGACAGGATAAAGAGTTTCTTTATTACGGAGGGCTGAAATTGCGTTTACTGCTACCGCAACGATAATTTAATACCGGTGCAACGCCGGATGAAGTTTGGGTTGTCAGTCCTGTACTAAACTATCGCGTTATGAGAAGTATACTTGCCATTACCGCCAGACTCATGCTTCTTTCTATGAGTGCACTCGTGTTTGCCGGTTGCGCCAAAGACAACTGTCAGCAGGTACGTACCTACACTATTTACAAACCAGTATTCAGGACCAAAGATTCCGTGCGCAATAATATTCACAGTAATGTTGCGCGAGCCATCGAACGCCCCGGCAAGATCTATGTCAAGGGGAATTATATTTTTCTGAATGAAATAGATAAGGGCATTCATGTGATCGATAATACCAACCCGGCCGCACCCGTCAATAAAGCATTTATTGATGTGCCCGGCAATATCGATATCGCCGTTAAGGGCAATGTACTCTATGCTGACCTTTATACCGATATGGTAGCGATCGATATCACCAATCCGCTCCAGGTGTCGGTGAAAAAAATAATCGATAACCTTTTTCCGTATCGTTTATATGGCAATGGATTTAATCCGGATGGAAACGGATCAGATCAGATAATCGTCGACTGGGAAAAAAAGGACACTTCTATTGTTGAATATTGTACGCAGCCTTTCTTCGAAATGGATGGCGGTGTTTTTATTGCAACCAGTGGCAGCAACGGTGTCAAAAGTTCTCCTTTCGGTACCGGCGGCTCGATGGCGCGCTTTGCCATCGCCGGTGACCGCCTTTATACCGTTTCCCGCTCCGACCTCGAAGTGATCGATATCAGCGTACTCGAGAATCCTGTTGTACGCTCAACGGTTAGTCTTGGCTGGAACATTGAAACAATTTTTCCGTTCCGTAATCAGTTGTTCATCGGATCAACAACGGGTATGTTTGTTTACAATATTTCCAATCCGGATCAGCCGCAGGCGGCAGGACGATTCAGCCACGTGCAAAGTTGTGACCCCGTAATTGCGGATGACAATTACGCTTATGTTACTCTTCGTTCCGGTACAACCTGCAACACCACCATCAATCAGTTAGAAGTTCTCCGGTTGGCTTCCGGCAGCAGTGCCGATCCGCAATTGGTTAAGACCTATCCAATGGCTAATCCGCATGGTTTGTCCAAAGACAATGACGTGCTTTTTATTTGTGATGGCATAGCAGGACTGAAAGTGTACAATGCGGCGGATGTGCAGAATCTTGTATTGCTGAAAACCATCAATGTGAATGCTTATGATGTAATCGCTTCGGGAAACCATGCGCTGCTCATCGGGCAGGATGGGCTCTATCAATATGATTACACCGATCGCAACAATATCAGGTTGCTGAGCAGGATCGAAGTGAAAGTTCCCTGACCGCTTATTTTTCCTGGATGAAACGCAGGTTGCGCCGTATACCGCTATACTTCGAACGCTTGAGAGGAGAGTGACGGAATACTTCGCGGAATTGTTGCTCCGTCAGGTTTTCCCAATCACGCGTGGAAAGATTTAATATTTCCGGAATCGGAGAGAAGGCTGGTTCGTGATGTGGTTTGCTGAAACGGTTCCATGGACAAACATCCTGGCAGGTATCACAACCAAACATCCAGTTGTTGAATTGTCCTTTCTGTTCGTCGGGGATCAGTTCCGCTTTTAATTCAATGGTGAAATAAGAAATGCATTTGCTGCCGTCCACCACTTTGTTGGGAAGGATTGCCTGGGTCGGACACGCATCAATACAGCGGCGGCAGGAGCCGCAATAATCTTTTGCTATCGGATCATCGTATTCGAGTTCCAGGTCGGTAATAAGTGTGGCGATAAAAAAGAAGGAACCGCTGCTGCGCGTGATCAGGTTGCCATTGCGTCCTATCCATCCCAATCCGCTCTGCTGTGCCCAGCTTCTTTCCAGCACGGGTGCAGAATCCACAAAGCCACGTCCCTGTATTTCGCCGATCTCTGCCGAAAGCTTTTCCAGCAACTGCCGCAGTTGAGCCCTGATTACTTCATGGTAATCATTACCGTATGCATACTTGGCAATGCCGGGTGTATCGTTTTGCTGCTGTTGTTCGGGATAATAATTTTTTAATAAAGTGATGACGGACCTGGCGCCCGGGACAAGTCTGGTGGGGTCGATGCGCAGGTCAAAATGATTTTCCATGTATTGCATGGAGCCGTGAAAGCCCTGGTTCAGCCATTCTTCGAGGCGGCGGGCATCGTCGTCGAGGCGGCGCGCGCGGGCTATACCACAAAAGTCAAATCCCAATTCCCGGACCGCTTCACGTACCAGGCGGGTGTTATACGATAGGCTGTTCACTATGCGGTAAAGATAAGTCTAATGTATCAACGCCTCCGGCGTGCCGGCAAAAAGCCATGCCGGAAAATACTTTTTGAGGTACATTTGCGTTTTCAAGACAACCGAGCCACTAATTATGATTTTTAACCGTTCCGCCATTCTCCTGCTGGCCACCTTGTTATGTGCCTTACCAGCCTTCTCGCAGGATGCTCCCAAGTTCAAATTCGGCAAAGTAGACGCCGAAGAATTCCAGAAAAAAGCTTATTCCGTAGACAGCAGTGCCAATGCCGTGATACTTTCCGAAGTCGGCATTTCTCGTTTTATTGGCAACAATTCCGGAGGTTTTACATTGGAATTCAAAGTATACCGCCGCGCCCACATTCTCAACAAAAATGGTTATGGGGTAGCCGATGTAACCATTCCGCTTTACACCGGTTCACAAAGCGAAGAGAAACTGATTAATCTGCGCGCCTCCACTTACAATATTGAAAACGGAAAAGTAGTTTCCACCAAACTCGAAAAGTCGTCTGTTTTCAAAGACAAGATCAACAAGTATTGGGCTCACCAGAAGTTCACACTGCCCAATGTCCGCGAAGGTTCGATCATCGAATACGAATACACGATTGAATCGCCGTTTCTTTTCAATTTACAACCCTGGTATTTTCAGGGTGAGAACCCGCGCCTCTGGAGCGAGTACCAGGTTGCCATTCCGCAATTTTTCAACTATGTTACGTTGAAGCAGGGTTACCATCCTTTTGCGGTAGAAACTACCAGCACCAAGAACGATAATTTCACGCTTTCCGAAAGCCGTACCGCCATGGCTACCGAACGTTATTCTTTCCAGGCGAGCATCGCGGAAAGACGCTGGGCCATGAAAGATGTGCCTGCGTTGAAAGAAGAAAGTTTTACCTCCACACTACGCAATCATATTTCCAAGATCGAATTCCAGTTGTCCGAACATCGTCCTCCATTGGAGTATCGTCGCATCATGGGCAGCTGGACCGATGTAATGGGTGAACTCCTGAAAGACGAAGGCATCGGCCAGATCAACGGCAACAACGGCTGGCTCGGCGATGCGGTCGATGGAGCGGTTGGCAACACTACCGACAAACTGCAGCGGGCAAAAAAAATCTATGCCTGGGTACGCGACAATCTTACTTGTACCAACAACTATGGATACCGCACCACGCAATCAATGAAAGAAGTTTTGCGTAAGAAGAATGGCAATGTAGCAGACATCAACCTGCTGCTGATTGCCATGTTGCGCAAAGCCGGAATAGCGGCAGAGGCGGTCATCCTGAGCACGCGTTCGCACGGATATACTTATTCCATGTACCCGCTGCTCGAACGTTTCGATTACCTTATCGCAGCAATAGGAATAGGTGAGAGTGTTTATTATCTCGATGCGGCCGATCCTTCCATGGGCTTCGGTCACCTTCCTTATAAATGTTACAATGGTCACGCACGCGTGATCAACGCTGACGCTACACCGCTCGAGTTTTCTGCCGATTCGCTTACGGAAAAACAACTCGCTTCCGTATTTATCGTGAATGATTCTGCCGGCAGGCTGCTCGGCAGCGTACAGAAACGGGCGGGCTATTTCGAATCTGCCCGGTTGAGAAGAGCGGTAAAAGAAAAGGGGAAGGAATCGGTGTTCACCGACATATCCCGTGCTGCCGGCGCAGAAATGACCTTCCTTGAGCAATCAATCGATTCCCTGGCACAAATGGAAGGACCGGTTGATATAAAGTACAAGTTTACCATGCCAACGGGTGACGAAGACCTTATCTACTTCAACCCGCTGCTGGACGAACGCTTCAAAGACAATCCATTCAAATCGGCACAACGTCTGTATCCTGTCGAGATGCCTTTTGCCATGGACCAGACCTACCTGTTGCGCATTGAAGTGCCCAAAGGTTATGAAGTGGATGAAATTCCCAAACAGATGGTGGTGAAGCTGAACGAAGACGGCGAT
This sequence comes from uncultured Sphingobacteriales bacterium, assembly GCA_937888905.1. Lineage (GTDB taxonomy): Bacteria > Bacteroidota > Bacteroidia > Chitinophagales > Chitinophagaceae > Terrimonas. The sequence continues at coordinate 279,185 of CALATA010000021.1, read as the reverse complement.
GGTGTGTTTGAATACCGCATTTCCCAAACCGACAATGCCATCGCCTTGCGTTGCCGGCTGGTGATCAGCCGTACCTTCTTCGCACCGGAAGAATATGAAACATTGCGCGAATTCTTTAACCTGGTAGTAAAGAAACACAGTGAACAGATTGTATTCAAGAAAAAGAAATAAGCTGATGCGTTGTTTGCTCACAATAATTGCTTTTGTACTTGTAACACAGACAAAAGCAGAGGAGCCATTTTCCGTCACCAACATACCACAGCCGCTTCTCAAGAGCGCTTATGTGGTCAAGCGACTCGACGATCAGCAGTTCATCCTGCAGAAGGATGGCGAAGCGGTGATCCGTATACATTGTGCCTATACCATTATGCACGAGAATGGCGACGATTACGCAACCTTCTCTGAGTACTATAATAAATTCCGTGAAATACGGTCGGTAGAAGGAACACTTTACGATGCCCGGGGAAATGTAATCCGCAGGATGAAGAAGAAAGACCTGCAGGACCTGAGCGCAGTAAATGACATCAACCTGATCGACGACAACCGGATGAAACGATTCCAGTTTTATCATCGTTCATATCCCTATACCGTAGAGTTTGAGTACGAGATCAAACTGAATGGCACCATGTTTTATCCTCCCTGGTTTCCGCAATCGGATGAAAGGGTTTCGGTACAACAAAGCCGGTTTATCTTTTCCTGTCCGGACAATCAGACCTTCCGCTACAAAGCTTATCAATATGAAAAGGAACCGGTGGTAGTGGCGGAGAAAGGCACGAAGGTTTATACATGGGAGTTGAACAACTGTCCCGCATTTCTTCGCGAACCTTATGCGCCGGCAGCAAGAAGACTTACACCGATCGTATTATTCGGGCCCGTCAATTTCGAAATGCAGAATTACCGTGGTACGATGCAGAGCTGGCAGGATCTGGGAAAATTTATCTATGCGCTTAAAGCCGGGCGCGATGAGCTGCCGGGCAATGTGAAAGACCGCGTGCACCAACTGACTGATAATATCGATACGCCGCAGGAGAAAGTGCGGTTGCTGTACGAATACATGCAGCAACACACACGCTATATCAGCATACAACTTGGCATCGGCGGATGGCAGCCCTTTGAAGCAAAATATGTGGCAGATAAAAAATACGGTGACTGTAAGGCATTGTCCAATTACATGGCGGCCCTGCTCAAAGAAGCGGGCATTCCTTCCCTGTATACAGTGATCAATGCGGGCCGCGGCCGTGATGAGTTGTTTGAAGAATTTCCATCGTCACAATTCAATCATGCGATCTTGTGCGTGCCTTTGCAAAAAGACACCATGTGGCTCGAATGCACAAGCCAGACGACACCTGCCGGTTACATGGGGTCATTCACCGGCAACCGCTATGCCCTGGTCGTAGATGAAAACGGAGGTAAACTGGTACGCACACCGTTGTATACGATCGAAGACAATACCCAAAGCAGAAACATCAAAGCACGCCTGGACCAGGAAGCCACACTGCAGATCAATGCCGCCACTCTCTATACCGGCATCGAGCAGGAAGAAGCCAGCGGATTGATACATCATCTTTCTCCGCAGAAAGTAAAAGAACAATTGCAGCAGGAACTGGACTTCCCGACATTCGAAGTAGATCAGTTCAGCTACCAGGAACACAAAGGCCGTATACCTGCGGTGCAGGAAAATCTCCAGATCACGGTGAGCAACTATGCCACGATTACCGGCAAACGTCTTTTCATTCTTCCGAATGTAATGAGCCGTTTCTATCGTAAGCCCTTGCCCGATCCCACACGTAAATACCAGGTTGAACTGAATACGCCTTCCCGTTATATCGATACGGTGGAAATAGATATCCCGGTGGGTTATTCCATCGAATCGGCGCCGAAAGATACCGAGATCAAAACACCCTTTGGTTTGTACCGCAACAAAGTGGTGCTGAAGGATAATAGACTTTATTATTATCGTCTGCAGGAACAATACACCGGAACATTTCCCGCAGGCTCTTATGCAGGCCTGGTGAAATTTTACGGAGATATTTATACCGCCGACCGCGCGCGCGTGGTATTGGTAAAAGCGGAAACACCGCTGAAGGCATTCTGATCTATTTTTCCTGTAAATGAAACCTGTGCAGCATGCGATGCAGCGCGGGGGCGAGCACCACGCCGATGTTGGTGATAAATACCACGCCGCTGAACAAGGCATAGAACGACGAGAACCATTTTCCCGAAACGGTTTTGATCTCGACCACCGGTCCCATACCGCTGAGGATCATAGACGCGTTATGCAAGGAATCGAGCCATTCGATATCCGCCGTATAATGATAACCGGCAATGCCGATCAGCAGGCAAACCAGCAGGATGCCGCCGGCAAAGAGCACGTTGCGGGCCATGCGTTTGTAATACACATGCAATGGCGCCAATGGCTCGTGGTGACGTTCATACATACACGGATCATTTACAGGTGGAAGGATAGATGCCGTCGATAATTTTTTTGATGTCGAGATGCAGCTCTGCCTTTTCTTCTCCCAGCAGGCTTTTGGTGATTACCAGGTAAGCATAACCATGACACCAATCTACCATCGGCCAGCTACCGAACAAACCCGGGCAGGCCAATGCCGTTCCCAATGTCCCATTTTTTTCAACAACCCAGGCACCGAGCGCGTAGTCAAATCCTTCTGCGCCTTTCGGTACAAATTTCATGTCCTGCGGTTTGGAATGGATCGTGCGCAGTTGTTTGATAGATGCTTCCGATAAAATGCGTTTGCCCTGGTAAATACCCTTGTTCAATAGCATTTGCAGGAAATGCATATAATCATCTGCATTCGACACAGCACCTTCCGACGGGTTGGTGGCGCGCATCATATCCGACTCCGCAAAACTGGTCTTGCGCATACCGAGTGGCGTAAACAGCTTTTGTTTGGCCAGTTGTTCAAACTTTTTTTTACTGACCACTTCCAGTACACGTGCGGCGATGTTGAGGCCGATACCGCCATAGCTAAAGTCTTCTCCGGCGTTGACCCGGATCTCACGGGCGGCAAAAGCATCCACTTCCTCCTCCAGTGTTTTATACCGGCGGGCGCCAATTACTTTTCCAACAACCGTTTCATTTTTTATACCGGTATAGTGACTAAGGCAATGGCGGATGGTGATATAGTTTTTATTGTACTTTTCAAATACGGGCAGATATTTTGCTACTTTATCATCAAGGGAGATTTTTCCCTCTTCCACAAACTGCATGACCAACGCCGCGGTCAGCCATTTGCCGCAACTGGCGATCGGCGCAACGGTCTTGCTGTTGAAATCGCCCAGCTCTTTCTTATACACGATGGAGTCGCCTTTCAATACCAGCACAACGGCATTTTTGCCCAACTTGCCCTGGCGTTCTGTTACCAACTGGTCAAGTGCGGCCCAGCTTTGGGAACGGGAAACCTGAAAGAATAGCAGAAAACAGACTAAAACACTGCACTTCAGGCAGTTTACACGGGTAATACATGACATAGTTACGGGAATTGAGGGGCTGGATTGGGATTTGTTACCACTGTTGCGGTGCAAATAAAAAGCCGGGCTAATCCGGCAAAATAGTTGTGCCATATTAAACATAAATAAAAATAAACCGGCAGTTGCCGGCCAACATCAACGATATGAATTTAGGAAATTTTACCATCAAAGCAGCCGAAGCCTTCCAGCAGGCACAGCAACTGGCTTTTGACGCTAAAAGCCCCAACATAGAAACCGATCACCTGCTGCAGGCTTTGCTGGACCAGGAAGATTCTCCCGTAGAATACTTGCTGAAGAAAAACAACGTGACCATGAATTTGGTCAATACCCGTCTGGCAGAACTGATCGGCAAACTGCCGAAGACGTCCGGCGATCCGGCACAACAGATCAGCCGGGACCTCAACAACGTGGTACTGCGCGCCGGCTCCGCATTGAAGCAGTTCAACGATGAATTTGTAACACCTGAGCACCTGTTGCTCGCTATTGTACAGGGAAATGATGACGCCGCCCGCTTGCTGAAAGATGCCGGTCTTACCGAAAAAGGTCTGGTAGCGGCTATTAAAGACCTGCGTAAAGGCGAAACGGTTACCTCGCAAACACAGACGCAGGAATTCAATGCGCTGAATAAATACGCTAAAAACCTCAACGAGCTGGCCCGTCAGGGTAAACTCGACCCGGTTATTGGCCGTGATGAAGAAATCCGCCGAACCCTGCACATTCTTTCGCGCCGTACCAAGAACAACCCGATCCTTGTTGGTGAACCTGGTGTAGGTAAAACCGCGATTGCAGAAGGTATTGCTCACCGTATCGTTAACGGCGACGTACCCGAAAATCTCAAGTCCAAAGTGATTTATGCACTGGACATGGGTCTGCTGATTGCCGGTGCCAAATACAAAGGTGAATTCGAAGAACGCCTGAAGTCGGTAGTAAAAGAAGTGAGCAACAGCGATGGCAGCATCATTCTTTTCATCGATGAGATCCACACACTGGTAGGTGCCGGTGGAGGAGAAGGAGCGATGGATGCGGCAAACATCCTGAAGCCCGCACTCGCCCGCGGCGAACTGCGCGCAGTGGGAGCAACAACACTGAATGAATACCAGAAATTTTTTGAAAAAGATAAAGCCCTCGAGCGCCGCTTCCAGAAAGTGATGATCGATGAGCCGAGCGTGGAAGATGCAATTTCTATCCTGCGCGGATTGAAAGACCGTTATGAAACGCACCACCACGTGCGCATCAAAGACGAAGCGATCATTGCTGCGGTGGAATTATCCAGCCGTTATATTACCGATCGTTTTCTTCCCGACAAAGCCATCGACCTGATCGATGAAAGTGCGGCCAAGCTCCGCTTGGAAATGAATTCCATGCCCGAAGAACTCGACAGGCTCGAACGCCAGATCCGCCAGTTGGAAATTGAACGCGAAGCCATCAAACGCGAGAATGATGAAACCAAGCTGAAACAACTGAATACCGAGATCGCTAACCTTGCGGTTGAGCGCGATACATTCCGTGCCAAATGGAAACAGGAAAAAGAGATCGTGGAGAAGTTGCAGAACGGGAAAGCCTCCATTGAGCAACTGAAACTCGAAGCAGAAAAAGCTGAACGTGAAGGCGACTATGGAAAAGTAGCAGAAATCCGTTATGGAAAAATAAAAGAGCAGGAAAAACTCATTGACGAATATACCGGCCAGCTCAACCAGATCAGTGAACATTCACGCATCATGAAAGAAGAAGTGGATGCAGATGATATTGCGGAGAGCGTAGCCAAAGCCACCGGCATTCCGGTGACGAAGATGCTGCAAAGCGATCGCGAGAAATTATTGAATCTTGAAGAACACCTGCACGAACGTGTAGTTGGTCAGGACGAAGCCATCACTGCCGTTGCAGATGCTATCCGTCGCAGCCGCGCAGGACTGCAGGATCCGAAGAAACCCATCGGTTCTTTTATCTTCCTCGGTACTACCGGTGTGGGTAAAACAGAATTGGCCAAAGCATTGGCAGAATACCTGTTCGATGATGAAAGCATGATGACGCGGATCGATATGAGTGAATACCAGGAAAAACATACTGTGTCGCGCCTGGTGGGTGCACCTCCGGGTTATGTAGGATATGATGAGGGAGGTCAGTTGACGGAATCGGTGCGCCGCAAACCTTATTCTGTGGTGTTACTGGATGAAATTGAAAAAGCACACCCGGATGTATGGAACGTCCTGCTGCAGGTATTGGACGACGGAAGATTGACCGATAACAAAGGACGTGTAGTGAACTTCAAGAATACCATCATCATCATGACCAGTAACATCGGTAGCCATCTGATCATGGATGCCTATGAAAATGTGAGTGAAAACAACTTGGAAGAAGTAACGGAGAAAGCCAAAACGGATGTAATGAACCTGCTGCGGCAGACCATTCGTCCGGAGTTTCTCAACCGTGTGGACGAAATCATCATGTTCCAGCCGCTGCTCAAAAAGCAGATCATGGGCATCGTGAAAATTCAGTTGGAGTCCCTGAAAAAACTGGTGGCTGAAAGCGGTATCCGTCTTGAGTTCAGTGACTATGCTTTGGAGTTCCTGGCAGAGCAGGGTTTTGATCCGCAGTTTGGAGCAAGGCCGCTGAAACGTCTCATCCAAAAAGAGATTGTCAATCAGTTGAGCAAGCGCATACTCGCCGGTGACATAGATAAATCACAGCCCGTATTAGTCGATGTATTTGATAATACGGTGGTGTTCCGGAATGAAACGCCGGAGAAAGTTTAAGAAAAAAAGCGCCCCAAGGGGCGCTTTTTTAGTTGTAAGTAATAAGTTTCAAGTTTGGCCTGTTGATAACAACAGTGAGCTTTACCTATAACTTATTACTTAAAACTTATTACTTAATACTTATAACTAATTATGCGTTACCGACAAACCATAAATAACCACTTCCCCATATGCGCTGCACGACTCGGTGGGGCCGGGATTTTTGCCGGGCTGACAAGATGATTGGGTGTAGGCGCCGGCTTTGAAATAAGCGCCGGAATAAGATTGGTTATGCGTATACATCAACGTGCCGTTATAATAACACTTGGTCTGGTTATTTGATACCACAAACTTTACTTTGAAACGGGTGCCGAGCACATAACTGCTGGTGAGTGTGGGGCCATCGGTGCCGTTGATGTCGATGAACAGCTTCGTGCCTTCGAGACGGAACACGATCACATCATCACTGCCATCGTGTATTTGTCCGGCCACAATATGTTTTTTAACAACGGGCAGGTTGGTAATGGCCTGATCGATTTCCATGGTATGCGTACCGGAACCGGAAGACCAGCTTGCGTTGGTAGCGCCATTGGAAGTCATCTCTCTCAATTCGCTGCGCGGGTAATTGGAGCCGCTGGTAGTGGCACCGCCGGTGTGTGCGCGGAAGATGACACCATTCTGCGCACTGTTCACTTTAAAATAAGGATCGATGGAATAAGTAGCCAATGCAGGTTGTTTGATTTCGTCGGCATCGGAGTTGGCATCCGATCCGTCTTCGGGGATTGTTATTTTCCAGTTGGTAAGATCGAGGATCTGTGCAGGCACCGTGCCGCCCGATGAAGGCGTGGTAGCGGAAGCCTCGTTGCTGTAAGTGCTGTTGCCGGCGGCATTGAAGGCTCTTACGCGATAAAAATAAGTGGTGTTGGCGCTGAGACCTGTCTGGGAATAACTGGTGGTGTTGGCGGCCAGGCTACTGGCTATGGTGCTCCAGGTACCGCCACTTCCGATTTTTTGTTGCAACTGAAAACCTGTTTCGTCACTGCTGTTGTCGTTCCAGGTAATCAACACGGCGGAACTGCTTCCTGCACTGGCGGATGCGCCCGAAGGAGAAGAGGGAATAGTTGGTGTGCTGCCTGCGGTTTCCAAAACAAAATCGTCGAAGCGGCCTTCACCGGCGTTGTAAGCGCCGTATAAAGTGATGGAAGTAGCCGAACCGGAATTGAAATTCACTACTACTTGTGTCCAGGTACTGTAGGTGCCGCCCTGGCTGTTGAGTACGGTGGAACCGGCTTTGGCACCGATGGTTCCTTTGCCGAGGATCCAGGCGCTGAGTGTGTAATCCGTGTTGGCGGTAACCGTTACGGCTTGTTGAATGCGGTCGCCGGAAGCGCTGAGTTTGGCGGACTTGGCGCCGCTTTTTTTGTCGCTGGTTGAAATGGCGAAAGAATTGGGATCGCCCCATCCGGTTTTGTCGGATTCGAATCCGGGGTTTTGCAAGGTGACGACGAGGCCGAGCATCTCCGGTTCGTTACTGCCATCACCGTTGACGGATGTTGTGAGCAAATCTTTGGTAGACTTTTGACAGCCGATGCTGCCGAGGAGAAGTACGCCGCATGCGAGATGCAGCAAGTTGGTTTTGCGATTTTTCATCTTGACAAGTTTTAAAAGTAAACCCTCCGCGATAGGCGGAAGACAATCGTTCTTTTAAATTGGCGATCAAAACCCGGATAAGTTGGAAGCGTGTAATTGAAAGTTTTCTATTTTTTTATAAATAAAAATGGAAAATGAACGAGTAGAAATTGGGGTTGATAAGAATTTTATCAAGAATAAACGGCTGATAACGATACCGGCAACGCTGCCAGTGCAGGCATAAAAAAATCCCTTCCGGTTGCCGGAAGGGATCACCCTTAGTATGGACGATTAGGAATTACTTCACTTTGTTCACCACTACATCCTGAACGGTGCGGGTGTTTTTGCTCAATTCGTACACAGTCGATTCAAAGTTCTTGCGGTTGATGATCTCGAAACGCAGGGCGTTTTCGTCAACCTCAGAAGTGTTCAGCTGGAACTTGCGGCTGATGTTGGTACCTTTTGCTCTTTCAGAGTACAGTACTTCACCGGCGATGTCTTTGATCACGATGGTGTATTCGCCATCTTCAATGTTGTTCAGGTTGAGCTGGTAAACAGGCTGGCTGTTGAGGTTACCGATGAATTTCAATTCTACGGTAGGATTCTCGTTACCGGCAAAAGCTGGTGCGCTGAAGGCGAAGGTAAACAGGGCCGCGAGGGCAACTACTGCTAAGCGGGGGAATTGGAGTACGTTTTTCATGACTTTACTTTTTTGCTTGATTTGATAAATTAATAAGGCTATACTTTCAACTTCGTTTCTGGGTCACAATCGCCGGGCGGCAAACAAGCGTAGAATGAGATTCGGAGGTGTTATGCTCCTTTGATGATGTAAAAGTAGTGAGGGAAAACTGCGTATGTTAACCAACTTATTGCCGTTTTTAGTGTCTTAAAGGCCTGGTATAAAACTGCAACGTACTGACAGCTATTGAGTTGGATCAACAAATTTCATGATGCCCAAGCGTTGAATATGAAAAAAATATGAATGTTTTTTTCTTTTATAAAAAGAGAAGAAAGGGAAAGGTAATTGATAATGAATTGACTTGCAGTTGATTACTGTTTTCAAAAAAGGTAAAAAAACTTTTCTGGCCGCTGAAAGCTGCGTTGTTGGCCGGATGAGGGCTTGCAGCGAACTAAAATTCTAGTATTTTGTTGTATTGACATACCTTTCGCGGGTTAAGATTAAACAGATTTAAAAAGTAAGATAATATGCCACTTAGAAAGGAAGCAGAAGTTATTATAGAACCCAAGGAAATTTTTGTGGGAAGTAAAGATGCTCCTGTCACACTCATGGAATTCGGCGACTACGAAAGTGAAGCCTGTGCACGCGTGAATGAAGTTGTTAAACAAGTACTTGAAGAGTATGATGGTAAGGTGCGGTTTAATTTCCGTCACTTTCCTCAGACCCGTATACACCAGCGCGCTCTGAAGGCCGGTGAAGCCGCTGTGGCGGCTGCACAGGAGGGCAAGTTTTGGGAAATGCATAATGTATTGTTTGAGAACCGCCACAGCCTGGGCACTACCAGTCTGAAGCTGCACTCAAAAGAAGCCGGTGTTAAAAGCAAGAAATTCCTGGACGACCTGGTCAATGGTACATTTGGCTGGCAGGTACAGGATGACCTGAAAGAAGGCATCGACCGGGGTGTGAAAGAAGTGCCTGCATTCTTCATCAATGGAGAAATGTTCAAAGGCAAGCCCACCTTCGCTAATCTCAGCGTTGCTATCGATGCGGCGTTAAAGAAGTCGAAGAAGAAAGTTCCGGCAGCACGCCAGCGCGCCTGAAACAAGCTATAATACGCTTCAAAAAATCATAAGTAAAAGTCCCTGCCCTGGCAGGGACTTTTTTGATTGAGGCCTTGCTGATTGACTAAGCCGGTTGAGCAGCATTATCGGTAATGACCAGGTGGCATCCTGCACAGGCGGTTGCTCCGTGCTGGTGATACCATCTGCAATCTTTGCGGATACCGCAGGCTGGTAAATGCAGTTCGATTTCTTCTGCACGGATAAAGTCGGCTACCATGTCGCTGATGCTGCAGCCTTTGCCATTCCATTGCTGGCAGCCGTTTTTGGCGCAGGTGTTGGCAAACCGGAAACGTTGTTCCGGTGCCCTGCCTTCGAATGCAGCTTCCACAAAATCGCTGGTTACCGGCAGCGGATCTGCGAGCAGATCAACTGTACCTTCTTTATTAACGATGCCTATCAGTTGCGCACCTTCGGCGCATACGGCACTCGGGCATAAAAGCGGGCTGGCTTTCATATGCTGATTTGATAATGATCAGATCATCAATGAAAGATCAGCGGCGTACCTGCCGGTAGTTAAGATTCTTTTTCAGCAATTCAGGCGTCGAAAATTGTTTGAGCCAGATGCCGATCCATTCTTTGGGAAATTTTACCCGCTGTGCAATTACTCCATTGTCAATGCGGGCGACGTGTTTCAGTACGAGTGCCTGAATGTCTTTGTTAAGTGCAGAAGCCTGCGCCTTCGTAAGCGGTGCATCCACCACTACGTTGAATTTGTTAGCCATAAGAAAAGGTTTAAGGTTATGGCTAAAGGTATTGGATAGTTTGATACCGGTCAATTACCGGTTTGTGGTATTTTGAAGAAGGAGTAAGGGAGAAGGCGTAAGGTGTAAGGCGTAGGGTATAGGGAACAGCCGTTGTAAGTATTAGGTAATAAGTTATAAGTAAACAGCCGGAGAGAGCGGAGTTTGTAAATGTGCAGACCTGGGGGCGTTATGTGTAAATCATGGGCAGGTGAAAGGGCGATCGTATTTAATTTTCACATGGCCCCAGCCGAAGGCTGGGCACATCTCCGCATTTACACATTAAAAAAGCCCCGATTTATCGGGGCTTTTTTAAAAGTATTACCAACGGTTGTTGTTAGAGTAAGATGGACGAGCCGGCTTATCTTCTTTAGGACGAGCCTCCATTACTTTAATGGTACGTCCGTCAACGGTTGCACCGTCAAGTTCTTGAATAGCTTTTGCTGCAGCAGCGTCATCAGCCATTTCAACGAAACCAAAGCCTTTGCTACGGTTTGTGAATTTGTCCATGATAACTTTAGCTGAACTTACTTCGCCATACTCAGCAAAATAACTTCTCAGGTCTTCGTCAATTACAGCGAAGCTCAGGTTGGAAATGTAAATGTTCATTCGAAAAAATTAATCGATAAAAAATCTTGAGAGCACAGAGGCAGTAAGAAGCGAAATTTATATAAGACAAAAGATGCTTAGCAGAATATCGTCGTTCAGTAACCGGGCTGCAAACTCAAATTAACGACGCGAAGATAAGGCTTTTAATCCGTAGCAGCTATTTAATTGTTTCACCATACTGTTAAATTATTATACCCGTTTCCAATCAGGTATTTCATTAAAATCCAGAATCCGCTATTTTTATTTCCGTTAATCAACCGATTATGATCCGTTTTACCGCCCAATTAAAAAAGTTCGATTCCAAAGGCGAAAAAACCGGCTGGACTTATTTCGAAATTCCTCCCGATCTCGCCGAAGAACTGAAACCCGGGTTTAAAAAAGCGTTTCGCGTCAAAGGCAAACTCGATAATTTCAAAATTGCCGGCGTAGCCACCGTACCCATGGGTGGCGGCATCTTCATTATTGCCGTTAACGCCGATATGCGTAAAGGCATCGGCAAAAAACACGGCGCCATGATCGAGGTGCAGTTGTCGGAAGATGCCAAAGGTTATGAACTCAACAAGGCTTTTGTGGATTGCCTTGCCGATGACCCCGATGCAAAACGATTCTTCGACAGCCTTCCTTTGGGTCACCGTAATTATTTCAGCAAATGGATCGATTCCGCAAAAACAGATACCACCCGCACAACCCGCATTGCCAGAGCCGTATCTTCGTTGGCGAAAGGCTGGGGTTATCCTGAAATGATCCGCTTTTACAAGCAACACAAATAATTTTATCAACGCATATCGTATGATTGAGCTGAATCAATTCAAACGTCCTTTTTTTATCGGTGTAGCCGGTGCGGGCATGAGTGCCATCGCACAATACCTGCAAGGTTCCGGCATGCAGGTGTCCGGCAGTGACCGCTTTTTTCAACCCGGCGTTTTTAATGAAACAAAAGCCAAACTCGAGAACGAAGGCATTCAGTGTTTCGTGCAGAACGGCGATGGCATCACCGCCGACACCGATCTCGTGGTGGTATCTACAGCAGTGGAAGATTCTGTTCCCGAAGTAAAAAAAGCGCGTGAACTCAACATACCGATTTTAAAAAGAGCAGAACTCCTGGCGTTGATCGCTGCAAGCCGCAAGACCATCGCTATCGGTGGCACCAGCGGTAAAAGCACCACTACCGGCATGCTCTTCGCCATTCTTCAACACGCAGGCCTTCAACCCGGCATCATCAGCGGTGCAGGACTGGTAAATCTGATCCGGCAGGGTAAGATCGGCAATGCCGCGGTGGGTAGCGGCGAATGGCTCGTGATTGAAGCGGATGAAAGCGATGGCTCCATCGTACAATATAAACCCGAGATAGGTGTGCTGCTCAACGTAGACAAGGATCACAAAGAGATCGATGTATTGGTGGATGTATTTGCCACATTCCGCAGCAACAGCCGACACTTCATTGTTAACCGCGGCAATGCCATTGCCCGCGAATTGTCTGCCGGCGCTTCAAACGATTTTGCTGCCGCAGAACTGGATACTGATGCAGCTTTCAAAGCCACAGATTTTACACAGCAGGGTTTTGAATCACGTTTCCTGATCAATGGTGTGCCGTTTGTGTTGCAACTCGCGGGGCGTCATAATATGGAAAACGCGTTAGCTGCGGCAACGGTAGCGGCGAGGCTGGGTGTTAAATTGGCAACAGCAGCAACTGCCCTCGCTTCCTATGAAGGCATTTATCGCCGCAACCAGGTATTGGGGAATAAAAACGGTATCTGGGTAGTGGATGATTTCGCACACAACCCCGTTAAATGTGCGGCGGCCATCAGCTCCTGCCAACCCGTTGCGTCAAAAGTAATTGCCTGGTTTCAGCCGCATGGTTATGGGCCAACAAAATTTCTTCGTCACGATTTCGTGGAAGAGATCGGCAAGGCTTTGCGTCCGGGTGATGAAATATGGATGAGTGAAATTTTTTATGCGGGTGGTACCGCCGTAAAAGATATTTCTGCAAAAGACTTGATCAATGATCTGCGGGCTGCGGGACATCAGGCATTCTTCGTTGCCGATAGAAAGGACTTGCTGGACACCATGCGTCCGCATTTTACAAAAGACACGGTATTGTTGTTGATGGGCGCGCGCGATCCTTCTCTCGAAACGTTTGCCCGTGAGGTTTGGGATCAGTTGTAGCATTTTTCAGATAGCCGGTTGCCGCAATGCCGCCGGATTGAAAAGATACCAGCAAAGGACCATCAGCATCCCCGGATCTTCGGTTGAAGATGCTTTGTCCATACTGCACACGGCGAGGGGAAGTGCCGATTGCTGATAGATGGTCAGTTCTTCATTATTATCCTTATCTATTGAGCGGATGAAGTACCGGTTGTTATCTACATCGATATAACGTTGGCCACGTTCCATGCCGGTGCGTCCCAGCTTTATACCGTATTCATTGTAGAGTACGATACGGTGGCGAAACAATCCTTCCCGTCGCAGCAGGAACACGCGTTTTTCGTTGTCAAACTCAATGCGCGCGGCATTTGACCGGGGATGGAAGGCAAAGGTTAACAGCCGTCTGCCGTTTTTCAGCAAGGCAAAAGCTTTGTCGCCGATACCTGAAGTTATTTTTTCCAATTGCATACAACGGGTATTTTAGGAGAACAATACTCGGGCAAAAGGTAGCACTCTTAACCGGCTCAGGGCTTGACAAAAGACAAGAATTAATATTAATTTCATATTGGCCGTATTCTGGTGAATAAACTGTGCGAAACTGGCAGGAAATCCACAGGAATTCAGGATTTTTGCACCGGAAATAAGTCAAAAGTCAAAATTCAAAAGTCAAAAGTGAAATGCAGCTGGTTTTCACAAAGACACAAAAGCTTATAATCCTAAACCCTAGCCCGAAGTGTCGGCCCGAAGCTTCGGCCCGAAGCTTCGGGCCTTACGCCTTACACCTTTACTTATAACTTATTACTTAAAACTTACTACTTAATACTCAACATGCTTACCAAAGAAGAACAAGTATTCCTGGAGCGCGCTATTGAACTGTCCCGGGAAGGAATGGAGAACGGCCATGGCGGACCTTTTGGCTGCGTAGTGGTAAAAGATAATGTGATAGTGGGAGAGGGCAATAACCGCGTTACTTCTTCCAATGATCCCACCGCCCATGCAGAAGTGGTGGCGATCCGCGATGCCTGCAACCGGCTGCAGACCTTTCAATTAAGCGAATGTGATATTTATACCAGTTGTGAACCCTGCCCGATGTGTTTGGGTGCTATCTACTGGGCAAGACCGCGCCGCGTCGTTTATGCCAATACACGTGATGAGGCGGCCGCTATCGAATTTGATGACGCATTTATTTACAACGAGATCAATGCCGATATGCAAACGCGCAAAATTCCGTTTATGCACGTGGCACATCCCGAAGCACTCGCTGTTTTTGAAGCATGGAAAAAGTGGAAAGACAAAACGTCTTACTGACCGCGTGACTTCATGTAATGAATCACGAAATAACAGATCACGATCAGGATGATCACGATGATCACTGAGAGGTAAAGCCAGGAATGATCTTTTAACTGGAGTTGCTGACGGCGTTTTTTCTTTTTCTCCGTTTTCTTTTTCAGATCGCGGTTCAGCATTTCCACCATGTATTCCATTTTCTTTTTATCGCGCATCTGTTGCAGGCCCTCAACGGCGTCGGCTGCAAACGGATCGTCGATCAATCCTTTTTCTACATGGTGTTGCTGGTCGGCCGACAACTGTTCTTGCAGGTATTGCAACAGCTTCTCCTGATCGATGTCAGTAGACAGGTTGGATAATATGTCTTTTTTATTGTCGGCCATTTCAGCGGTTTGCCTTTTCTTTTAATTTTTTCTCCAGGGTGATCTTAAGGTTTCGTTTGCCGTTCTGGATATGGCTTTTCACCTGCATCAGGCTAAAGCCTTTCTCCTCGCTTATCTGCTGGTAGCTTTTTTTCTCCAGGTAAAACAAAGTTACACATTGCTGCTGCTCGGCATTCAATTCTTCCAGCGCTTCTTCCAGCAGGTCGAGGGTTATATCGTTTAGCAACAAAGCTTCCGTATCGGTCTCTTCAGCAGGCGCATCGGTGAGTTCTACCGGAATTTTGCCCTGCCGGTCGCGGAGTTTCATCAGGCAGTGATTCTTGGCGATCATATAGAGCCACGACTTGAAATAGTCTACTTTATACTTGTGCAGCTCCTGGATCACTTTCAGGAATACCTGCTGCACGGCATCGCGGGCTTCTTCCTCATTTTTCAGGTATTTCATACAAACACCCAGCAGCAGGAGTGTATAGCGCTGCAGCAGGATGCCGAGCCATTCGTTGTCATGGTCGCCATGAAAGCGCTGCAGAAGCTCCTGGTCACTGATATGGTTGTACTTATCCTTATTCACCCTGTAAAGCTGCTATTTTTTCTTTAGATGCGGCAATCCGATAATTTCATACAAGGATAACATTGTTCCTTGTAATTTCGTTCAAACTTAACGCTTTAGCATGGAGTATGCACTCGTTACCGTACCGGCTGCCCCGGTGCGCCGCAAACCACGTCACCGCGCCGAAATGATCAACCAGTTATTGTTTGGCGAAGCCGTCAAAATCCTCAAGACCAAAGACGCGCATTGGATCAAGGTACGCAGTCTTTACGACAGTTATGAGGGATGGCTCACGTACAACATGATCCGGCCTGTGGCCAAAAACCTGTTGCGCGAACAACCCGTAAAACTGGCCGGTGAGTTACTGGCACCTTTGCAGACCGGCGACCAGACCATGCATATTCCCCTCGGCTCTTCTCTCCGCATCGCCGAAGGCGATAACGCGGTACAATATCAAGGCACACTTATCGATACGACGAAGTTGATACCCGATTCGGAAATGGCGAAGGCGATCGCGCTGCGGTGGCTCAATGCGCCCTATCTGTGGGGTGGCCGTACCTTGCTGGGCGTGGATTGCAGCGGTTTTGTACAGGTCGTATTCAAACTGATCGGCATTTCCCTTCCGCGCGATGCATGGCAACAGGCGCAGGAAGGCCATCCTGTAAAAAAATTAAAAGACGCGCTCACCGGCGACCTGGCCTTCTTTGATGACCGCGACGAGATCGTGCACGTGGGAATGATGATTGGCAATGATCAGATCATTCACTCGTCCGGGCAGGTCCGGATCGACAAGATTGACAAGGAAGGAATTATCAATACCGATACCGGCAAACGCACACATCGTCTGCGTGCCGTCAAACGTTACTGGTAATTTTTTTAATTGTAATAAGGAAAAGGGATGCCCGCTTCGTTTTCATAGATCTTTATACGGAAGATCAGTGAAAGCTGTACTTCTTTTTTATCAGGCGTTATTTCCCAGGTAACGGCGAATGGAGCGAGCCGGTAACCAGGCGCATAGTAATTATAAATTCCCCCTTCATCACTAAGTCCGGCTTGCTGAAAGGTAAGGTATTGCGTGCCTGCAAATAGATTTCGGTATTTGCGGTGAATGCGTTCCGCCTGCTTTTGCACAGCTTTTACTATTTCCGGTTTGTTCTCTGCGGTTGAAGTAAGCGTGTATACGATAATCGTGTCTACGAGCGACAAGGTATCCGATACTTTTACGGGTGCTTCGCGCAGGGATATTTCAATTCTTTTCTGCGGAAAATCAAATGGTTTGTGCGTGGTGTATTCTCCTCCGAAATAAAACAGTGAATCGCCTGAACGTCTGGTCAGTTGTGTGTTTTTCAATGTGGGGTCGTTGATCAGGTGCGGTACAAACTGGCTGTAGGAGTATTTGTACGGATTTGATCTGAAATACGCGCCACAAAGGCGCTCCAGTCCTCCCTGCGCTTGTGCGGCAACAGAAAAGAATAAACATAGCAGGAGCAGCAACCGGTTTTTGTTCATGCGTTTGTTTTAAGTCAGCCATGACACCTGGTCCCTGAGGCCGATACTTCGGTCTCTCGAAGGGCAGGTGCCATGGCTGATTAATTACTTCGAAAATTCTTCTTTGTAAAAATCAATCGCTTCGGAAATGATCTTGCAGGCTGTGTCCTTGTCCTGGAAGTTATCGATCTCCACTTTTTTATTTTCCAACACTTTGTACTGTTCAAAAAAGTTGCGCAGTTCCAGCAGGAAGTGTGCAGGCAGGTCTTCCATGCGATCGTAGTGATTCACGGATGGATCCTGCGAGGCTACGGCAATGATCTTGTCATCTACCTGGCCGCTATCGATCATCTGCATATTGCCGATCACTTTCGCTTCCAGCAGACAGAGGGATTGAATGGATTGTGAACAGAATACAAGGATGTCGAGTGGATCGCCGTCCTGGCCAAGTGTCTGTGGTATGAACCCGTAGTTAACGGGATAATGGAAGGAAGAATAAATAACGCGGTCGAGTTTCAACAGGCCGGTGGCCTTGTCTACTTCGTATTTGGAACGCGAGCCCTGCGGAATTTCGATCAGGGCGTTTACTACTTTCGGCGCTTTTTCACCGTAATGTACCCCATGCCAGGGGTGATTCACTGTTAGCATGCAGAATATTTATGATTGGGTCAAACGAAATGCTGCCAGGGTGGCAACGAGCCCCAAAATTACACTGCAAACAACGTATAACATGAAAAGACCTGTTTTTTCTGCCCGTAAAAGTTGAAGACTTTCCATACTGAATGCAGAAAAGGTGGTGAAGCCGCCGCAAATGCCGGTCATGAGAAACAACCGCCAGCCTTCATTCATCCCATTTGGCCGGAGGCTCAATCCCCAGAGTATACCGATCAGGAAACAACCTGCTATGTTGACGATCAATGTTCCGAAAGGAAAACTGTGCGGATAATAGATGGCCATCCATCGCTGGCAGAGATACCGGGCCATGCTCCCAAGCCCGCCACCGAGTCCTATCAGCAACAGGTAACGCATGATTAGTCTTTATCGGGAATAGCGGCCAGGAATTTATTGAGAGAGGTGTCGCTGTCGTGGTCAAAAAGAAATTTCAGGTCTACCAGCCATTTGTCACCCTTTTTTACCATTTTCAGCGTATCACGTTGTTTGAGATAAGAGTTGGAGTATACGATAACGGTAGTAGAGTCGTTGGCTTCCGCGCGTTTGTGAATGATGATCGATGCGTCGAACAGGCCCTGACGGTCGTCGGCAGTTCGTTGACTGCGTGCAGCAACGTCCATGTAGTCATTATTCACGGAGTCTTCCAGCATGTAGGTGCGTGCAAGATCGAAGTTGCCCTTCAATGCGGCGCGGATGAAGCTGGTAGCGGACACTACATCATTGTCCATAGAACCCGGTTCCTGTTTTTTACTTTCGTTACAGGCGGCACAAAATAAAAGCAGGGACAAAAAGGAAATAAATTTTCTTTTCATCCCTGCAAAGTACAAAATCTTTGAATGCGGTCTTTATCAGACCTTTTCTTTATTCCTTTGGAGTTTTGGAGTCGAGTTGCTGAGTGATGCTGTCTGTCATGCGGTTCAGTTCCTGGTTAACGCTGTCTGAATTGAGGTTTTCCATATCGTTTACGCCTTCTGCATCTTTTTCATCGTTGCCCATTTTCATGAGCGTACCCATGCTGAAATCCACTTTCCATTTGCCGTCTTCTTTTACCAGCGGAATGTCGGACATTTTCTCGCCTTTTTTGCCAACGGGCACATAAGCGGTGTCGCCGGAGATCCGGGCTTCGCCAAATTCCATGTTTTTGAATTCTTCAGCCGGATCTTTCTCCTTCGATTCTTTCGGCATTTTGTCTGCCATTTCCAGACCTTTTTTCATCATGTCCAAGGTTGACTTGCTGGAGGCTGTTGCATGTTTGGCAGCGCCGTCCACATCTTTCTTGGAAAGTTTTTCGAAGAAAGCTTTTACTACAGCTTTAGGTTCGTTGGCTCCGCCGCTACAGCTGGCGAATACGATAGTGGCCATAGCTGCCACGGCGAGAAACAGTTGGGTTGTTTTTTTCATTTTATTAAATTTTCAATAATAGCAAATGTAGGCGTTTGGCTCGAATGCTGAAATCCCCTAAAAGCGTATTTGATGAACGGCCCTGGCGCCGGGGTGCAGAAAAAGGTCGTCCAGTGAAACACCGTAAGGCCATCTGTCGCGGCGGATCAGGAACTGCAATCGGCCTTTCAGCGCCTTGTTGAGGCTTTTGTACACAAATTCGGAGCAATACATTTCATCATCGCTGAAAAAGTTGAAGAACAGATCGAAACGAAGACCGGAGGCATAATACTGCTCTACAATTTTTTTCAACCTGCCGGCTTCGAGGCTGTCGATTTCGTAACGGAATATGCCGAAGCGGTCATTGTCCACCGGATTACAGAAGCTGTCGAGCGGTTCGCGTTTCAGCTGCTGGCTGGGATTGTAGTGACCGCCGATGGCGTGGTAAACAAAAACGCTGTCATTTTCGATCATGAGCAGTCCGCAATGCGAATAACTGGTGTCCTTTTCATTCATGCTGCGTGCGGCGGCACTCACTTCATCGGTGCCGTTGCGGAAGATGAGATCGCCGTCATGCACCAGCTCCGCAGCGGCATGGATAGCATTGTATTGTTTTGAATAATCGGGCGCAACGTGTTGTTTACACGCTGTGAGTAAAAAGAAAAGGCAGCCGACCGGCCACCTTTTCCAACAGATATTTTCTAAGAAACGTTGCTGCATGTGACTATTGCCGCCAAATGTAAGCAACTAATTGAATTACCTGCGTTCGCGATGTTCGCGTTCCTCCCGTTGTTCTTCCTGTTTCTCGTGCTCCTGGTTGTAGGCGCGGAGAATGGATTTCACCAGGCGGTGACGTACTACGTCTTCTTCGTCCAGTTCAACATGGCCGATGCCGTCGATGTTTTTCAGGATACGTACGGCAGTTTGCAGACCGCTTCGCTGATTGCGCGGCAGGTCTACCTGCGTCATATCACCGGTGATGATCGCCTTTGCATTGGCACCGATACGTGTAAGGAACATCTTTAACTGAAGATCGGTTGCGTTCTGTGCTTCGTCAAGGATGATGAAGGCATTGTCGAGTGTACGGCCGCGCATGTAAGCCAGCGGGGCGATCTCGATCGTGCGGGTGCTCATGTAGTATCCCAGTTTATCAGCGGGGATCATATCATCGAGCGCATCATAAAGCGGGCGCAGATACGGGTCGATCTTTTCTTTCAGGTCGCCGGGAAGAAAGCCAAGGCTTTCACCTGCTTCCACAGCCGGACGGGTAAGAATGATCTTTTTAACGTTCTTGTTTTTGAGTGCACGTACGGCCATGGCTACTGCGGTGTAGGTTTTACCGGTACCGGCTGGTCCGATGGCAAATACGATGTCGTTCTTTTCACTGATCTGAACCAGCTTTTTCTGGTTCGCGGTCCTTGCGCGGACCGACTTGCCGTTGGGCCCGAATACGAGTACTTCATTAGGGTTGCGTTCCACAAAGTGGTCAACGGTTTCGGCATCATCACCGCCGAGGATCTGTTCAAAATAATTCTCACTCATGTGTCCGTTGCGTTCGAGGTAGGAAACAATGAGGGTAATCTTTTCCCTTGCCACGTCCACCTGTTCGGGGGCGCCGCTCAGTTTGATCTGTGTGCCTCTTGAAAGGATCTTGAGTAAGGGAAATTTCTTTTTTAGCAGGTCCAGTTTACCGTTGTTGACTCCGAAAAACTCGATAGGGTTGACGGTCTCGAGGTTAATGATAGTGTCTGTCAATTCCTTAGGTTTTTAATAGCTCCGGGTGGTTTGTTGCCGGCGCTTGTTTGTTCTTAAAACCGGCGAAGGGTTAACCGGGTTACCAGTGCGTCTTCTGCGCATTTGCAGAAGCTTGCCCTTCCTTTCCAAATATAATTTATTTGACGTTGAATTCCCGCTCTTTACTTATTCACAGGATGTTAATTCCTGTTAAAGCATTTCTAAATCCATGCCAGCCTTTTGACGGCCATTTCTTAATACGGGAAAATTTAGGCGTTGCGCTGCTGATTTTTTACCAGCGCGCTACTAATTTAAAATTGATCAGGCGTGGTGTAAGCCGGTTGGGCATCAGGTACGTGGTGTTGGAAAAATCTTTGATCAGCAGATACGAAATGGTATTGTCCCTGTCGATGATGTTGAATACTTCCAGGCTGGCCCAGATATTATCAAAACCAAGAAAAGGACTGTGACTGCGGCGTTTGCTGCGATCACTGTCGAGCAGCAAATAACTGAAGCCGATATCGGCACGGATATAGGCCGGTATTTCTGCACCATTGCGGTACTTCACGCTATTGGGAATGTTATAAGGAAGATTGGTACCGTAAATAAGATTGAGGTACATCTTCATGTTCTTGTTGGTAGCCAGGTAGTCCTGGAAAAACATTCCGAAAGTAATCATGCGGTCGGTAGGGCGTCTTACCCAGCCTTTTTCCAGCGTCACGCTGTCGATCGGCTGGTTTTGATCGTCGAGTGTATATTCTTTGTAAGTATCGCCTTTGATGTTTTCGCGCGTGCGCATCAGTCCGATGCTGATCCAGCTTTCGGCATCTTTTACGAGTTCGCCGTGGATGCGCGTTTCCAATCCGTAAGCATAAGCTTTTGCACTGTTCTCTCCGAAATAACGGACACGGACGTTATCGATGTCATAGGGTACCACATCGGTCATGTTTTTATAATAACCTTCCACGGTCCACCGCATGGGCCGGCCAAAGCCGATAAAGTTATAATCGAATCCGAGCACGCCCTGCCAGCTTTTCTGTGCTTTCAGACCGGTATTGAGTGTGCCGTCGTAGCGGCGCATTTCGCGGTAAAAAGGCGGTTGGTGGTAGGCACCTGCTGCCGCGCGGAAAATGATATCACGTTTCCAGGCTGGCTTCCAGCTTGCACCTATGCGCGGTGCAAGTAAAAATTCTTTATTGAGTGAATTGTAATTGAAACGAAGACCGGCCGATAAAGTAAACGAACGCGCCGAATCGCCGAACAGAATATTGTCCTGCAGGTAACCGGAGAATTTATTTACCTCCAGCGAAGCGTTAGAGTTAATCAGTTTGCTTAGCTCGAGTGTATTGGGGTTATAGGGAATGGAATAACCCGCGGAGTCCTGGAATTCCCATTCGTGTAAACGGTCGTTGATGGTGGTACGGTCATAGCCGATTCCCCATTGCAGTGCATGACGATCGAGATCGAAATTTCCTTTGTGCGAATAATTCCAGTTGCGGATCGTGAGTTTGTTGCGGGCAAAGTTATGAAAGATGCCCGCGCCCAATGGATTTACGATGGTGCCGAAGGTAGCCTGGCTCTGATCGAAATCGCGTTCACCAAAAAGGTAAGCACCCGCGATGTCGATGTTTTCCTCTTCGTCGTTTTCAAAGCGGGAAGCCAGCCATTTCAACCTTAATCTTTTATTTACCTGGTTGGTCAGCGACGCACCGATCATGTTGGTGGTGTACTGATCTTTTTCCTGTCCTTCGAAATATACATCGAGACCGAGGCTTTGTGTATAGAAAGGCGAGAATACCGAAGTGGTGAGCTGGCTGTAGGCCGGTTGCAGAAAAAATTTGCTTCGCGAAATATTGCCAAGCACTTCCGCCTGCCATTTTTTACTGACCTGGTAAGTAAATAGTGCCTGCAGATCGGTTGATGACGGCACGTAATTGCCCTGCGTTTCCTGGCGGCTCAGGAGGTTGCGGTTGCTGCGGTTGCGCACACCAACCAGGTACGTAAATTTTTCCTTGCGGCTGGTGCCTTCGAGTTGTAATCCCTGCTCGAGAATACCGACATAAGCAGAGCCGCCAAAGCGGCGGGGCTTCTTGTATTGAATATCCAGCACGCTGCTCATCTTGTCGCCATAACGTGCAGCGAAACCGCCGTTATAAAAACTGATGTTACGCACCATTTCCGGGTTGATGAAACTCAGTCCTTCCTGTTGTCCGTTGCGGATGAGGTAAGGGCGGAACACTTCAAAGTCGTTTACATAAATAAGGTTTTCGTCGTAGCTGCCACCTCTTACGGTGTACTGCGAAGTCAATTCGTTATTGGAGCCGACAAATATTTTGATCAGGCTTTCGACACCGGTGGTAACGGAAGGAAGATTGAGTACGGTTTTGGGGTTGGGGCGGATGAGTCCGGCTTCCCGGCGGTCGCGCTGGTCACTGATCACTACTTCATTCAATACTTCAGCACCTTTCTGCAATTGAACCGTAATGGATTCTTCTTCGCCTTCGTTGAGCAGAAAATTCTTTTGTTCGGTATTGAAACCCGTATGACTGAATACCAGTGCAAAGGCTTTTTCAGGAACAACCTGTATGCGAAATTTTCCGGAATCATTGGTACTGACGCCGGTCTGACGGCCGAGTATGGTAATGGAAACGCCTGCCAGCGGTTTATCTTCTTCGTCTACCACGATGCCGGAAACAAAAGCGGGATTTTTCTGCGCGGCCGCCGGCAGCACAAAGCAAAAGGTGAGAAGGACCAGCAGTATGGATCGAAGGGTTGGTTGCATTGGTTCAGCAGTACAAGTTACGTGTTTTGGGCTTGCGTTCAACTGGCTTTCAGCTTCGTGATCATGGCCATCGGATCAGTCGCATGGAAAACGGTGCTGCCGGCCACGAGCACATCGGCACCGGCCGCCACGATCGAAGCAGCATTTGCTTCGGTTACGCCACCATCTATCTCGATGAGTGTAGATAATCCGCGCTCATCGATCATGCTACGCAGTTCCTTGATTTTTTCCAATGTATGCGGAATGAATTGTTGTCCGCCGAAACCGGGATTCACACTCATCATGCACACGATATCTGTTTCATACAACACATCGGCCAGGGCGTTAACGGGTGTATGCGGGTTGATGGCCACACCGGTTTTCATACCGAGTGAGCGTATCTGCTGCAGGTTGCGGTGAAGATGCGGGCAGGCTTCCAGATGTACGGTGAGATGATCAGCGCCGGCTTTGCGAAACTCTTCTGCATACCGTCCGGGTTCCTCTATCATCAGGTGTACATCGAACGGTTTTTGGGTCATCGGTCGCATAAACGCGATAATCATGGGACCGAAACTGATGTTGGGAACAAAGTTGCCGTCCATTACATCGAGGTGAAACCAGTCGGCTTCACTTTCATTGAGCAACTGACATGCTTTTTCCAAATGCAAAAAATCAGCGGCCAGCAGTGAGGGTGCAACCAGGGGCATGTAGATCGTTTTGCTTTGCAAGATAAGGTTTAATGCCTGAACGGATGTCAGAGTGCGGCCGCTGCGTCGCGCGCTTCGGTAAAGCTCTGATCGAGGCCGTAAGCTTTCTGGTAATAATCTTTGGCGCCGGCTTTATCGCCACTGGCCTCCAGGGCCCGTCCGATCCAGTAATACGCATCCGGGAAAGAAGGTTTGATGGTATTGGCCATGCGGAATGTTTTCAGCGCTGCTGCGTTGTTCTTTTGTTCCAGCAATATTTTACCTTTTTCGATATAAGCATTGAGGTAGTTATAGTTTTCGCGGATGGTTTCGTCGAAGGCCGCAAGCGCTGCGGATTTGTTACCCGTATTGGTATAATA
Source organism: uncultured Sphingobacteriales bacterium (assembly GCA_937888905.1). GTDB lineage: Bacteria > Bacteroidota > Bacteroidia > Chitinophagales > Chitinophagaceae > Terrimonas. Next base: position 254,717 of record CALATA010000021.1, on the reverse strand, counting down.
GATGCCTTTCACGTAATAGGGATCGCCGGTTTTGAGCGTGTCGTATCGTATCAACGTGTCAACCAGTGCCAGCGTGCGTGGATTTTTGTATTCAGCGAATTGGTAAGCCAGTTTCAGGCCGAGCTCCTGGTTCCAGGCAGGCAATTGATTGATTTTTTCGAGGAGGGAAGTAGCGGCAGCCGAATCTTTTTTCTTTTGCAGGAGTTCTACGTTCATCAGCAGCAGCTCCATGTTTTGCGGATTGGCTTCGAGCAATGCGCTGGCTTCGTTCAATGCGAGGTCTGTTTTACCGGCCGCATCATAGGCGTAGGCCAGCGTCAATTTAGTCAGCGGTCCGTCTTTGAGCCTGGCGCGGGCAGCCTCGAGGAAGGCAACGGCGGAATCGGGTTTTCTTTCCAGTAAAATATTTCCCACGGCGGCAGCATAGCGGTCGTTGCCGGTGAGTTCCCATGCTTTTTTAAAATCATCAACCGCCAGCTCGGGATAATCTGCGTTGAGCAAAGTGCCGCGGCGGGCATAAAGATCAGGGTCTTCGGGACGAAGCCTGATTTTTTCCGTCAACGTATCATACGGAGGCTGGGACAACAGTATTTCCTGGGGCGTCTGTGCGTCCTTATTATTACAGCTAAAAAAAAGCGCGATCGCTAAAACGGGCAACAGGGCTGGAATAAAACGTTTCATATTTTGCAAAACTAGGGAAGAATGGACTATGACAATTCTCTGACAAACCGCGTGATCAATCAAAATACCTTTGCGGCGCTCATTTAAACGTCAAAAGATGAAAAAACTTGCAGGACAATGGATGCTACCCCTGGTGGCAGGAATAATGGTATCGCAGACTGTAATGGCCCAATCGCACGGCGGAGCCAACTCTGATACGACGGTGCATTACCCGGAAGAAACCCACCTGCGCAATGTGCAGCAGCTCACTTTCGGCGGAGACAACGCAGAAGCCTATTGGAGTTATGACGGTAAGTACCTGGTGTTTCAGCGCACCAACGTCAAGGAGGGATTGACCTGCGATCAGATATTTGTGGGCAAAGTGCCACAGCAACCGGGAGAAAAGTTTGAATACAAAATGGTCAGCACCGGCAAGGGCCGTACTACCTGTGCCTTCTTTACCAAAGACGGTAAACATATTATTTATGCCTCTACGCATCTGGGAGGAGATTCCTGTCCGCCGGTTCCTGACCGTTCCAAATACGGCAACAAATACATCTGGCCGCTTTACAGCAGCTATGATATTTTCATGGCCGATCTCGATGGCAACATCGTAAAACAACTCACCAATTCCAAAGGATATGATGCTGAAGCCACGCTTTCTCCCGACGGAAAGAAAATGATCTACACCTCCGATAAAGACGGTGATATTGAATTATACATCATGGAGCTGAAATCCGGTAAGGAAAAACGCATCACGCATCAATTGGGTTATGACGGTGGGGCGTGGTTCAGCCCTGATGGTAAAAAGATCATCTGGCGGGCTTCGCGTCCGAAGACCGAAGCCGAAATCAGGGAATACAAAGAATTGCTGGCTGAAGGGCTTGTGGCTCCTACCAACATGGAAGTATGGGTAGCTGATGCCGATGGATCAAACGCCCGTCAGGTAACCAGTTTCGGTCAGGCCAACTGGGCACCTTCATTCATGCCCGATAGCAAGCGCATCATCTTCGCCTCCAATCACGAATACAAACGCGGATTTCCTTTCAATCTCTACACCATTAATGGTGACGGTACCAATCTGCATAAAGTAAGCCGTGATAAAGGGTTTGACGCCTTTCCGATGTTCTCACCCAACGGTAAAAAAATCGTGTTTTCCAGCAACCGCAACAATGGCGGCACACGCGACACGAATGTCTTTATCGCAGACTGGGTAGAGTAGCTTATTTAACGCGAAGAGCTTCGACATCCGTACTTTTCTGGCGGCTGAAATATCGCCGTGCGCGGCTGAGTGTTTCCTGTTTCACACCAATGAAGGATGCGACATCCTGCAGGAGGAAGCGGTTGAATACTTCAGGTTTCATTTTCAGCAGGTATTCAAACCTCGACCGGGTGGGCAGTTTCAGCAACTGATTATGTTCATTGATACTGGACATGATGTCGACCATCACTTTCATGAACATATCGGCAAATGGTTTATTCTGGAGAATGAAGCCGGCAAAATTTTCATGTGATATTTCCAGTACGATGGTGTCTTCACGGAACCGCATGTTCAGCCGGGTAGGTGCGCGATGCAGGAAGCTCCGCAGGTCGGTAAAAAAATCTTCTTCCATCAGCAGCAGTAACACCTGATGCTTATTGTCCTGCGTGTAGAATGCTTCTACGGCGCCATTTACGATAAAACCAATGCGATCGGCGGTATCACCTTCGCGCAGGAACCAGGAGTTTTTCCGGTAAATGCGCGTTTCAAACAAGGCCAGCGCCTGTTGGATCTTCTCTTCATCGTCGATACCAAAATGGCGGAAAAATTCATTCAGATAGAGCAGACCGTTTTCAACAGGTTTTTCTTTAAGGTTAGCGAGACTGACGGATGGATCGAAATGCTTGAGAAATAAAAAGGACATAGTGGTTTTTTCTGGTTAGTGTGGACAGGGTCGGGTACCTGACCTTCCTTGTGTCTGACAGGAAATTAGGGTATTTGCATCGGCGATGGCGTTAGTCAATCACTTTTTGACAAATATCAAAAACGTCTGCGTTCGCAATCGATTGTGCGTTGAAAATGAGCGTAAGAAACAGATATAAATTTTTGGTTAGCTTTGTCCGCAAATCAACTCCACATTTATGGATACCGGACTACTCCATCTGCACAATCTTCTCCGTTGGGTCATTTTAATCCTGTTGTTGCTTTCGATCGTGAAGGCATTTACAGGCTGGCAACAGAAAAGAGCGTTTACCGGCGGTGACCGCCGTGTATGGTTGTTTACCCTGATCGCTGCACATACCACGCTGCTGATCGGTATCGAGCAACTTTTGTGGGGACGTTTCGGTATACTCAAGGTTACCATACCCGAGGGTGAATCGGTTATGAAAAATTCTTTCTTCCGTTTCTTTTGGGTAGAGCATCCGTTGTTCATGGTGCTCGCAACCATTTTCATTACGCTTGGTTATGGCATGGCTAAAAAGCCTGTGGCCGATAACATAAAATTCAAAAGAGCCTTTTGGTTGTTTTTTATTGCCTTGCTGATGATCCTCGTTGCAGTGCCCTGGCCTTTCCGTGGCGAAGGAATTGCCCGTCCGCTGTTCCCGGGGATGGCCGCCTGATCAGCTTTTTAAAACAGCCGCCACTTTTTCCATTTCAGCAACGGTACCGACGCTGAGGCGTCGCCATGTTGAGCCTTCTTCGAAAGAACGCACACCCGTGATATTGTGCGATTCGAGTAAGGCTTTTACATCGCGTCCATAACCGGCGGTATTGAAATACACAAAACTCGTTACTGAAGGAATATAGGTCATTCCTGCTTTATCCAGTGCCGCGCAGAAAACTGCGCGTGCTGCAGTATTTTCTTTTTTACAAAAACGGACAAACTCTTCATCGCCCAGCGAAGCCAGCGCGCCTGCGAGTGATACGGCTCCCGCACCTGCATTGGCCCATGGCTGCAGATTCTTTAATTTTTCGATGGTTTGCGGATGCGCCAACGCAAACCCAACGCGGCCACCTGCCAGCGCATACATTTTGGAAAATGTTTTTGCCACCACAAGATTGGGACATTCATTCACCAGCCGTGCAAGAGAAGGCTCATTGCTGAATTCGGTATACGCTTCATCCAATAATACAATACAGGATGCCGGAATTTGCCGAATATACGCCTCCAGTTCGGGTGCAGGGATAACGGTGCCGGTAGGGTTATTGGGGTTGCAGATATAGATCAGTCTTGTTTGCGTATCTGTTTTGCCTTTCATGGCCGCGAGGTCGATCTGTTTAGCCTGGTTGAGTGGCACGGTGCGCATTTCCAAGCCGAGGTTGCGTGCGGCGGGCACCCAAAGCCGGAAGCTGGGGTCGGGAATGACGGCATTGCCTTTTTGCAAAGCGGCCAGCACGGCGGTCAATCCCAGTAATTCGGAAGAGCCGGCGCCGATCACCACATTCTCCGCCTTCAGGCCGTACATGCCGGCGATCTTGTCGATGAGTGCGGAGGTGGTGCTCCAGGGATAGCGGTTGCTGGTATTAACGGCATCCATCATGGCTTTACGGGCAAGGGGAGAAGGGCCGTGCGGATTTTCATTGGAACCGAGACGGATCATTTCTTCCACAGGTAAAGGACCCGGATCGTTGAAAGCTTCACGGGCGAACAGGTCGCGGCTCAGCGTGAAGGCTGCCATGGTGAGGGCTGCCTGACGGAGCATGGTACGTCTTTGCATGGGCGAATAGTTGATAAAAGAAAGATACGGAATTATCCGCGGCGTCCGAGTTCCACGATCTGGCAATCGCGCATATCGGAACCGTCGATGGTGAGTTTGACCAGTGTGCGCACTTTATGCCAGCCCTGTTTGCCTGCAGCTCCGGGATTGATATGCAGGAATGACCGGTCCTGATCGTAAATAACTTTCAATATATGCGAATGGCCGCTGATGAACAACAAAGGTTGGTGTTCATCGAGTGACGAGCGTGTTTCGGGATTGTAACGTGGTGGTGCACCACCGATATGGCGCATCAATACTTTTACTTCTTCGCAATAAAAAACAGTTTCGAGCGGAAAACGATCGCGGATATCGCGGCCGTCGATATTGCCGTATACGCCTTTGAGTGGTTTGAATGCGGCGAGCTGATCGGCGAGTGCGATATTGCCAAAGTCGCCACCATGCCAGATTTCATCACAATCTTCGAAATGCCGGAATACATTTTCATCTAAAAAACCATGTGTATCGGAAATAAGTCCTATGCGTTTCATGGGGGCAAAATACCGATTTAGTCCTACCGGAAAACCGTAACTTTGAAAGACAACGATTGAACATGCCTTTCCATCGCAATTTCATCTACTACATCGATAAGCGCCGCTGGAAATATTATTTCCTCATGGTGTCGCTGGAACTCGTCCGGCGGGGGCAATAAGTCAATTGTCAATAGCTGTTTTACTTATAACTTATTACTCCCTAATTTTCACATGGCCCCGCCTTGGGCGGGCACATTTACACATTTTTAATTATCCCTTATGCCTCATTATCATTCACTGGGCAGCATTCCGCATAAGCGGCATACCCAGTTTCGTAAACCCGACGGTGGATTGTATTCAGAGCAATTGTTCTCTACCGAAGGTTTTTCCAACGACTACTCCTTATTGTACCATATTCATCCGCCCACGCAGATTATCAAAACCGAACCGCAGGTCAGTGTGGCGCCGGAAATAGCGGAAGAGCGGATGTTGCAGCACCGCAGTTTCGAAGGATTCAATGTAAAACCCAAAGCAGATTTCCTCGAAAGCCGTGTACCGGTGCTGGTGAACAACGATTGTCATATCGTGCTGGCTGCGCCGCAGCAAAGTATGCGGGATTATTTCTATAAAAATGCCGACGCCGACGAAATGATTTTCGTGCATGAAGGGCAGGGGGTATTGCGCACCATGTACGGAGAGTTGCCTTTTAGCTATGGCGATTACCTGGTTATTCCGCGGGGTACCATTTACCAGATCGAATTTGCGGACGCAAACAACCGGTTATTCATTGTGGAGTCGTTCAGCCCGATCCGCTATCCAAAGCGCTATTTAAGTAAATATGGCCAGTTGCTGGAGCATTCACCGTACTGCGAGCGTGATATCCGCCCGCCGCAAAATCTGCCGAGTTTTGACGAAAAAGGCGATTTCCTGATCCGCGCCAAGAAAAAGGGCGTGTTATATGGCCTGCATTACGGTACGCATCCGTTTGACGTGATCGGTTGGGACGGCTGCTGTTATCCCTATGCTTTTTCGATCCATGACTTTGAGCCGATCACTGGCCGGGTACACCAGCCGCCGCCGGTGCACCAGACATTCGAAGCCCACAATTTTGTGGTGTGCTCGTTTTGTCCCCGCCTGTTCGACTACCATCCGCAGGCGATCCCGGCACCTTACAATCACAGCAATATCGACAGTGACGAGGTGCTATATTATGTAGACGGGGATTTCATGAGCCGCAAAAATGTAACGCGGGGGATGATCACCTTGCATCCGGCGGGCATTCCGCACGGGCCGCATCCGGGTTCGGTGGAGAAAAGTATCGGGGCCAAAGAAACGAAGGAACTGGCGGTAATGGTGGACACTTTTCACCCGCTGATGTTGACCAAGGCAGCATTGGATATTGAAAACCAAGGGTATGTGATGAGCTGGGCAGAATGAACGGGCGTTCGTAAAAAAGTGGAAAAAAGGGCAGGAAACCTGACGTAAATGCAGTAAATTCGGATAAACAAAAACGATAAAGCCATGGTAAAGTTATCCGAAATGAAAGCCGGTGATCTGGTGAAGGTGGATGATGAGGGCGTAGATCGGCAGGGAATAGTGGTTCGCGTAAGCAACGACGACCACAAGGTTTTGATAGACAATGGAATTCAGGAATTCTGGTTTGCGCCGGACAAGTTATTTGCCATTCCGCTGGATGAAGTGCAGTTGGGGCGGCTGGGTTTTGAAAAGGAGCCTTTGGGGGCGGGGATGAAGTACCTGAAAGGGCCTTTCCGGCTGGTGACCCCGGTAAAGGATGACTTTTCCAATGTAGAGATGTGGTACCGCGAAGACAAGCGTCATTTCTCCCGTCCGTTGTCGGTGCACGAGCTGCAGAACCTTCATATGCAGATGACGAAGGTTCCGCTGGATCTCGTACACGCCTGATTTTGATTAAATTATCGCAAAAAGTCTTACATTTGTGGAATAACCCGGAAAAAGAGTCCGGGTTATTTCTTTTTTTATCTATATAGTCATATCTTTGCAGCCCTAAAAATCATATGTCTAAACAAGCCCTTATAAAACAAGATGGTGTGATCCTCGAAGCCCTTTCGAACGCAATGTTCAGGGTGAAGCTGGAGAACGGCCATGAGATCGTGGCGACGATTTCCGGTAAGATGCGTATGCACTATATCCGGATCCTGCCAGGTGATAAAGTGGGCGTCGAGTTGTCGCCATATGATCTGACAAGAGGAAGAATCAACTTCAGATACAAATAATTTGAGTCATGAAAGTAAGAGCATCCATCAAAAAAAGAAGTGCAGACTGCAAGATCGTACGTCGTAAAGGCAAGCTGTACATTATTAACAAGAAGAACCCACGCTTCAAGCAGCGTCAGGGCTAAGATGACCGGTTGTGTCTGCAATTACGGAAGGTCTGTGTGAAAAGACTTTCGGACGGACGACTTTCCGGGATTAATTAAACTAACAACAAACAACAAATAGACTATGGCTCGTATTGCCGGTGTTGACTTACCAAAAAACAAAAGAGGCGAAATCGGTCTGACGTACATCTACGGTATCGGACCCGCTACTGCCAAATACATTCTTGACAAGCACAATATCAGTCGCGACAAGAAAGTAAATGAGTGGAATGACGATGATCTGAATGCTATCCGTACAACCATTACGGAAGAGCTGAAGGTTGAAGGTCAGTTGCGTTCTGAGGTACAGATGAGCATCAAGCGTTTGCTGGATATCGCCTGCTACCGTGGTCTGCGCCACCGCAGAGGACTGCCGGTTCGTGGTCAGCGTACCAAAACCAACAGCCGTACACGTAAGGGCAAGCGTAAGACAGTTGCCGGTAAGAAGAAGGCTACAAAGAAGTAATCCAAATAAGTGATTGGCAGTATGCGTTTGCATTACTGCCAATTGCTGTTTAGATATAGCACCTTTTTACGGACTGGATTCGGATGCCCAATGGTGCGGGAGCAGGATTGGTCCGGGCTGATGACGAAAATCATCAGTGAAATAAACAGAAGATTACCTCCAAAAAACAAAAATGGCAAAAGCACAACAGAACAGCGCGAAAGCCGCTGCCAAGAAAAGAGTAGTGAAAGTGGACGCTTACGGCGATGCACATATCTCTGCTACTTTCAACAACATCATTATTTCACTGACCAACAAAAATGGTCAGGTTATTTCCTGGAGCAGCGCCGGTAAAATGGGCTTCAAAGGTTCCAAGAAAAACACTCCTTATGCCGCTCAGATGGCCGCTAACGATGCAGCTAAAACTGCATTTGATGCTGGTCTGAAGCGTGTAGACGTTTACGTGAAAGGCCCCGGTGCCGGTCGCGAAAGCTCTATCCGCTCGCTGTCTCAGTCAGGCATCGAGATCGTAATGATCAAGGACGTAACTCCGCTGCCACACAATGGCTGCCGTCCCCCCAAGAAAAGAAGAGTGTAAGAAAGTAGTAAGTCTTAAGTTATAAGTAATAAGTTCTTGGAACCGATACTTAAAACTTACTACTTATCACTTATTACTCAAGACATATTTGAGCCAGGTTTGGTTTCATTTCCAACAAAGGGTGTACGATTGATTTTTTAAAAGCTTTTTACTGATCGTTGCACCGGTTTCTAAAAAAGCTTAAATGAACAACTACTATGGCACGTTACAAAGGTCCAAAGACCAAGATTTCCCGTATTTTCGGAGAGCCCATTTTGGGCAATGGTAAATGGTTGGGTAAAAACAGCAATCCTCCCGGCCAGCATGGCGAAAAACGCAAGCGTAAAACCCTGGGTGAATACGCGCTTCAGCTGCGTGAAAAGCAGAAAGCGAAGTACACTTATGGCATTCTGGAAAAGCAATTCCGCAAAACTTTTGAAGAGGCATCACGTCGTAAAGGCGTAACTGGTGAAAACCTCATCAAGTTGCTGGAAGCCCGTCTGGACAACACTGTCTACCGCATGGGTATTGCTCCTTCCCGTCCTGCTGCGCGTCAGCTGGTTAGCCACAAACACGTTGAAGTAAACGGCCAGGTAGTGAACATTCCTTCCTACCAACTGAAAGCCGGTGATGTAATCACCATCAAAGAAGGCAGCCGCGAGCGCACTTCTATCACCAGCGTGGTACGTGGTAAGAACCCTAAATTCAGCTGGCTGGATTGGAACGAAACAGAGCTCAAAGGAACTTTCATCACTTATCCAGAGCGTGAAAGTGTTCCTGAAAACATCAAGGAGCAACTGATCGTAGAACTTTACAGCAAGTAATAACATCTGACGGCCACGTGCCGTCATTTTGCTGCGATTCCCAACATTTAAAAATTAAATCTGAAATATGGCAATTTTGAATTTCCAGAAGCCGGATAAAATCATCCTGCAAAAGGCGACAGATTTCGAAGCTCAGTTTGAGTTCCGTCCGCTGGAGCCTGGTTTTGGCGTCACCATCGGTAATGCACTGCGTCGTGTATTGCTGAGTTCCCTGGAAGGTTATGCAATCGTGGGTGTAAAGATCGAAGGTGTTGACCATGAGTTTGCAACCATGAAAGGTGTAAGCGAAGACGTTGTGGAAATTTTCCTCAATCTGAAGCAGGTTCGCTTCAAGAAAGTCGTAGAACACGAGGTGGCCAACGAGAAGATCGTTCTGTCGCTGAAGAATAAAACTGAATTCACTGCCGGCATGATCGGAGAAGGCACACATTCCTTCCAGATCATGAACCCCGAACTGCTGATCTGCACACTCGATTCTTCCGCTAAAATGGATATCGAACTGACTATCGGTAAAGGTCGTGGTTACGTTCCTGCAGAGGAAAACAAACCCAAAGATGCGCCTATCGGTTACATCGCGATCGACTCTATCTTCACGCCGATCAAAAACGTGAAATACAGCATCGAGAATACCCGTGTGGAACAACGCACCGACTATGAGAAACTGATCATGGAAGTATCTACCGATGGTACCATCCATCCGGAAGAAGCGGTGAAGCAAGCTTCCCGTATCCTGATCCAGCACCTCATGATCATCACCGACGAAAACATCACTTTCGACAATAAAGAAGAGAAGAAAGAAGACCTCGTAGACGAGCAAACACTCCAGCTCCGCAAAGTGCTGAAGACTCCGCTCGAAGATCTGGATCTCTCTGTTCGTGCCTTCAACTGTCTGAAAGCTGCAAAAATCAACTCACTGAGCGAACTGGTTCAATACGAACAGGAAGACCTGATGAAGTTCCGCAACTTCGGTCAGAAGTCTCTTGCAGAGATCGAACAAGTACTCAGCGAAAGAGGTCTCGGATTCGGAATGGATCTGCAGAAACTCGGCGTTGATAAAGATGAACTTTGATTAATTTGAGAATTTGATAATTTGAAGATCAGACAATTAATTTTCAAATTATCAAATCATCAAATTGTCTAATTAAATAGTAAGTAGGTTGTAATTCCTTGACACGGTACAACCGAAATTTTAAAACCCGGTTTGATAAAATGAGAATCATCAAATTTTCAAATTATCAAATTCTCAAATTAAAACGTCATGCGTCACGGAGACAAAATTAACAACCTCGGCCGTACCAAAGCACACCGCGAGGCCCTGCTGTCTAACCTGGCTTGCCAGTTGATCCAGCACAAACGTATCGTTACTACCCTGGCTAAAGCCAAAGCACTGCGCAAGTTCGTAGAGCCACTGATCACCAAGGGTAAAGAAAATACCACGCACCAGCGTCGTATCGTGTTCAGCTACCTGCAGGACAAAGAAGCGATCAAAGAACTGTTCGGCGCTGTCGCTGAAAAAGTTGGTGGCCGTCCCGGTGGTTACACACGTATCCTCAAACTCGGCGCACGTCCTGGTGACAACGCTGAGAAAGCGCTGATCGAACTGGTTGACTTCAACGAAGTATATGGTAAAGGTGCTGATGAAGCGAAAACCGCTACCAAACGTACACGTCGTGCAGGTGGAGCCAAAAAGAAAGCGGAAGAAACACCAGCTGCTGAAACAGCTGCTCCGGCCGCAGAAGAAACTACCGCAGAGTAATTCTCTATATCAAGGTTTTGATAATGCCCCCGGATTTCCGGGGGCATTTTTTTTGATCATTTTTCTGCGTTAACCGTACAGGCGTTTGTCACAAAATGGTTTAACTTCAGGCATCGACCCGCTGCTTGCCTCTTTTTACGATGCTTTTTTTAAAACACTGTTTACATGGATCACACTTCGTCGCAGTCATTGCAGCAATTCAGGAATCTCGTTGGTATCAGATTCCAGTTGTACAACAGCCTTTTTACTTCGCTTCCTTTTCATAAGATCGAAAAAACAGGCATTCTCCTTTCCCTGCTGTCCAGCAATTGCGAAGACGGCTATAAGAAAAATCAAAGCCCTATACAGATCATCGAAGAGTTCTTCAGTAAACAAACCGCTTACGTAAACGAACAGGAGAAACTCGATCTGCTTTTCCGCTTTGTGCAGTATGCCGAAAGACAGGTGGTACTGTTCGACGCACTCGAAGATTCCGCTTTCCGCGAGGTACATGATATGAACGGGGTAGGTACACTCAAACACCTTGAGTCGGAAATCATACGTACCGAAAAACAGGATGAACTGGCAAAAAAATTGGAAGACTTCACCGTGAGACTGGTGCTCACCGCACACCCTACACAGTTTTATCCCGGTCCTGTACTCGGCATCATTCACGATCTTTCCAAAGCGTTGGCCGATAATAACGCGACACTCGTTAATACACTGCAACAGCAACTCGGACGTACACCTTTTCTCAAAAAAGAAAAGCCTACGCCTTACGACGAAGCTGTCAGCCTGATATGGTACATGGAAAATGTATTTTATCCGGCCGCCGGCCGCATCATTGCTGCATTGAAAGGTTCTTTCCCACATGCAGTCGGTACCGAAAATCCGGTATTCCAGATGGGATTCTGGCCCGGAGGCGACCGCGACGGCAACCCTTTCGTCAATACCGAAACCACGCTGCGGGTCGCCGACTCACTGCGCGGCAGCATCCTCAAATGCTATTACCTCGATGTACGTAAACTGCGCCGCCGCCTCACATTCCAGGGCATTGAACCACTGCTCATAGGACTGGAGAAAAAACTATACGACAACCTTTTCATCCCCGGCTATCGTTCACACCTTAGCAAAGAAGATATCGTTGAAACGCTGGAACAGGTACGCAAGATCATTATTCATGAACACAATGGTTTGTTTCAGCACCTGGTCGAAAGCCTGCTGAACAAAGTGCATATTTTCGGTGTACACTTTGCTTCACTCGACATCCGGCAGGAGAGTGGTGTGCATACCCATCTCTTTGAAACGATGGCGGAAAGCAATTACATTGTACCTGCAGACTATCCCAGATGGCCGGAAGAAAAAAAGATCAGTTTTCTTTCCACGATTACCGAAACCGCCGATCCGTCTTTATTCAAAGACGACGTGGAACGCGATACGCTCGAGTGCGTGGCCGCGATCAAAACGATCCAGCAATACAACGGGGCAGATGGCTGCAACCGCTATATCATCAGCCAATGCAACAGCGCCGCAAATGCCATGGAAGTATTCGCGTTGTTCCTGCTGGCGGGCTGGAAGAAAGACGAAATGAACATAGACATCGTTCCGCTTTTCGAAACGATCGAAGACCTGAAACATGCTGCGGCGGTGATGGAAAAATTATACCGCGACCCTGCCTACCGCGAACACCTCGAGAGGAGAAAGAACTTCCAGACGATCATGGTTGGGTTCTCCGATGGTACCAAAGACGGAGGTTACCTGATGGCCAACTGGAGTATTTACAAAGCCAAGGAAGAGCTGACGCGCATCTCCCGCGAGTACGGCGTCGACGTTATCTTCTTCGATGGACGCGGCGGGCCGCCTTCACGCGGCGGCGGCAAAACACATCGTTTTTATGCATCTATGGGCCGCAATATTTCCAATAAAGAAATACAACTTACCATACAGGGGCAGACCGTTAGTTCCAACTTCGGCACCATCGATGCAGCTGAGTTCAACATCGGTCAGTTGTTGAACGCCGGCATCAGCAATGATTTGTTTGTAAGCCGCAATACGATCCTTTCCGATAAAGAAACGGAACTGCTGCAGCAACTTGCCGAAGCGGGATTCGACTCATATAAACAATTAAAAAATCATCCTTATCTGACCGATTACCTGGTGCATGCAAGTCCTCTGCGATTTTACAACCAGACGAATATCGGCAGCCGTCCTGCGAAACGTGGTAAGTCATCGGGTATATCATTGAAAGATTTGCGGGCTATTCCTTTCGCAGGATCCTGGAGCCAGTTGAAACAAAATGTAACCGGCTTTTATGGTGTAGGATCCGCGTTGCAGAAACTGGAGAAAGATGGACGACTGGATGAACTGAAGAAACTTTATAAAGAATCATTGTTCTTCAAGACTTTGCTCGATAACTGTGAGATGGCCATGATGAAATCATTCTTCCCCCTTACGAGTTATTTATCCAGGCACAAACAGTTTGGCGAGATCTGGCAGATGATCTACCATGAATTTGAGCTGACGCGCCAATATTTATTTAAGTTATCCGGACATACCGAGTTGATGCAGGATTACCCGATCGATCAACTGTCTATCCAGATGCGGGAACGCATTGTGATGCCGCTGGTAACCATTCAGCAATACGCACTTACGCGGATCCGGGAAATGGAAGAACAACTGGTAACATCGCCCTTGCGGCCGGTTTATGAAAAACTGGTGATGCGTTGTTCCTTCGGCATCATCAACGCCGGACGTAATTCAGCCTGATATTATCCCCACTTTGTGTGATAGGCGGCATGCTTGTTTTTTTGTAATTTTCAATAACAAAACAGCAATCATGTCGCCTCTTTTATATACCGGCTATAGCAATATTTATGATGCAGAAAGAATGCCCTGGGGAGAAACGGTGGAAGCCAGCGGCAATGACTATATCGTCCGTACCGATTTAGGCAACCAGGTATTGGCGTGGGTATCATACGGTGGTTCGCAGGCGCAAAATCAATCCTGGTGTCACGGGTTTTCGTTGGGAACGCATGAGCGTTGGGGTTATTCGGTTTATTCGGGCAGGCATGTGGCGCGTGTTCTCGCCGACGAATATCGCCGCGTTAATCGTTTCGAGGCGCAGCCGGGAGATATCATCGCCTGGCGCACATCTAATCCTAACCGCGATCATCCGCACACGGCTATCTTAAAAAGATTGGTATTACTTCCTAATGGATGGATCGATTTTACCCGTTCATTGATGGACAGCAAAAATGGTCCGGATCCCGTGCAACGTGATGAACCGATACTGACGATGGTGCGGGCTTACGGGAGTATGATCATGTTTTACCGGAAATTGCGGTAAGGGGGACTGAAAAGATATTTTAGAAAGTCTAGCATACTTTATAGCACTCGCAAGGCATTAATCGGGATTATACCGTGATTTTCTGTTATACCTGCATTTTCCATTTTATCAGCTCCTGTAACCGCCACCCCAATGACCTTGTTTTTACTTGAAATTATCGGCCCACCACTGTTACCAGCTATTAAAGGAATATTAGTCAGGAATCTCCTAATTGAGGATACTGTTCGAAATCCTATGATTAGTCCTGGCGAAAAAATCCCGGTGTCACCATAGTTGTGATTCGGAAAACCTGCTACAGCGATATGATCATTTAGTTGAATGGTGTCAGAATCTCCAATTTCTAACCCAGAGCTGGAATCTAATCCCTTCGCAGAGAACAACGCAATATCAATTGTGTCATTTTTTTTACTTATTTCTACGGAAAAACGAGTACCAATGTCCGACGCCTTATAAATAAAACTATCGTCAGCTATACAATGTGCACAACTTACTAGTCCGAAATTTTTCAGCATAAAACAAGATCCTTGACTGGCTGTTGAGGGAGTTTCTATAACATAAATACTGTTTAGTATTTTCTGAGTCTCATATTGAGGAGCGGTAGGTATCACACCTAATACTCTTCTTCTATTCAATTCCATTACATGAGGTAACACATATGCGTTCAGATAATCAGTTATGTATTCTTCAAAATGCTGCCAGCTAAAGGTCATGTCTTTTTGACTTCCTATATATGTAAACTCTTCTGGCGAGAAATATTGCGGAAAATGTCTGTTTACATCGGAGAAGCTTGGAAAAGCGGTTTGAGATCTTAAACTTCTAGCATTACTGATAATGTGATTTTCTTTTATAACTCCTATTGATGGGATACCGGTTCCGTCAAGGCTGATTAATTTGAATATCGCGTTATCATCTCCAAAGAAGTATTCAAAGTGAAAACGTCCCTGAAAAGGAAAAAAAGTTATTAACTCGGGGGACTGTGTTTTAACAAGATGATTTATCAAATTGATTATTGCGAAAGCAACATCATTTGGTGGCTTGTTAGATTGCGGCTTCCAATCGTATCCTAAGCATGTCATAAAGCAATTGTTGTTACGTCCAAAATATAATTTTTTTCTTAAAAGGAGAATATTCAGTCTTTTGCAATTGTGTCCGCATTGCGGACACAATTGCAAAAGTAAACGATGTTTAAACGCTTAGTTTTTAATGTATTCCCATTTGATGCGTTCGGCATTTTGTGATGCTATATTGCGAAATGGAAAAACAATTTTTAGACATTGTTGAGCTGATACGTCAGTCGAGAAACAATGCAATACGCGCAGTAAATACCGAGTTGATAAACCTTTATTGGAACGTCGGTGGGTATATAAAAACTAAACTGTCAACCGCAGAATGGGGTGATAAAATGGTGGAGGAATTGGCTGAGTTTATTCAGAAGAACAACCCTGAATTGAAAGGGTTTAATAAAAGCAGCTTGTATCGAATGATTCAATTTTATGAGGTTTATGCTAATACCCAAATTGTCGCCTCACTGCGGCGACAATTACAGGAGACTGGAAATCAGCCTGATATATTTGGGGCCTCACTGCGCCCACAATTTGAACAACAGGATATCAGAAAGACGATTCTTAGTCAAATAAGCTGGACACATCACCGAACAATTTTTGCCAGATGTAAATCTGAAGAAGAGAGAGAGTTCTACATCCGGATGACGGTCAAAGAAAATTACAGCGTACGAGAACTCGACCGCCAGATATCCGCAAGCCTCTTTGAACGCATGGTGATCGGAAATCAAAAACCCATTCCCCCGAAATCAAACAGCCATCCCGATATCGGCAAGACTTTTAAAGACAGCTATATTTTTGAGTTTTTAAATCTGCCTGATTCGTACAACGAAAGTGATTTGCAAAGAGGCCTGATCAAACAGATGCGTGATTTTATTCTGGAATTGGGAAAGGATTTTATTTTTATTGGCGATCAGTATAAAATACAAGTAGGGAAGAGTGATTTTTACATCGACCTGTTGTTTTATCACCGCGATTTACAATGCCTCGTCGCCTTTGAATTGAAAGCCGATGATTTTAAACCCGAACATTTAGGGAAATTAAATTTTTATCTCGAAGCACTTGACCGGGATGTTAAAAAGGAAAATGAAAACCCCAGCATCGGCATTTTACTTTGTAAAGACCGGGATAACGAGGTCGTGGAATATGCGTTGAACCGGACGCTCTCACCAACTTTAATTTCAAAATATCAAACACAACTGCCGGATAAGAAACTACTGCAACAGAAATTGCATGAATTGTTTGAAACTACAAACAGCTAATAGACGCGTAGGCCAAGGTTGGTGTATACACCAACCTTGGAACTTGCTACTTGTTACGTAAAACGGCTGTTCCCCTCACGCAAAGGCCTGCAAAATAGAATCTTCCTTCGCTTCCAGGATAGATGCGCCCATCAGGAACTCATCCACCTTCCGCGCGCACTCGCGTCCCTCGCTGATGGCCCATACCACCAGGCTCTGACCGCGACGCATATCACCCGCGCTGAATATTTTGGAGATACTTGTTTTGTAGTCTTTTTCACTCGCTTTCACATTACCGCGTGCATCTGTGTCCAGGGCCAGTTCGGTAATCATACCGCTGTGCTGCGGATGCACAAAGCCCATCGCCAGCAACGCCAGTTCGCAAGGCATCTCTCTTTCGCTGCCCTTCACCTCCGTGAATTGTGCAGGACGGCCATCGGCAGAAGCGGTCCATTCCAGGTCCACCACTTTCAAGGCTTTCAGGTTGCCGTTTTCATCGCCGATAAACTCCTTGGTAGCAACTGCCCAATGACGTTGCGCACCTTCTTCGTGTGAAGTTGTTGTTTTTAGCAACATCGGGTAACTCGGCCAGGGCATGTGTTGCGTTCTGTTCTCAGGCGGTTTGGGCATCAGCTCAAATTGTGTTACCGACAGGGCTCCGTGCCGGTTACTCGTGCCTACGCAATCACTTCCCGTATCGCCGCCACCGATCACGATCACATTTTTTCCTGTAGCCAGTACTTCTTCTGTAAGAATATTACTTTCGATCGCCGAATTGATCAATGGATTTTTTCCGGCTACTCTTTTATTGTTCTGCTTCAGGAAGTCCATCGCAAAATGAACGCCGTTTAATTCACGGCCGGGTATAGCCAGATCACGCGGCGCTGTGCTTCCGCCCGCCAGTACGATGGCATTGTATTCGCGCAGCAGATCATTGATGTTGATGTTCACGCCCACATGGGCGAGGCAACGGAAGATTACACCTTCTTCTTCCAGTAAAGAGATGCGGCGATCGACCACCCATTTTTCTAATTTGAAATCAGGAATGCCATAACGCAACAAACCACCCGGTGCATCGTCACGTTCGAATACCGTTACCAGGTGACCTGCGTAGTTGAGTTGCGCAGCGGCGGCAAGACCTGCCGGGCCGCTACCTACTACCGCTACTTTTTTGCCGGTGCGCACCAGCGGACGACGCGGCTTCACAAAGCCTTTTTCAAAGGCAATTTCAATGATGTGTTTTTCTATTTCCTCGATTGCTACAGGCGGCTGGTTAATACCTAATACGCAGGCACTTTCACAAGGGGCAGGACAAATACGTCCGGTGAATTCGGGAAAGTTATTCGTTGAAGCAAGAATGCTGTAAGCCTCCTCATAATTTTTACGGAAAACAGCATCGTTGAATTCGGGAATGACATTGCCCAGCGGACAGCCACTATGGCAAAACGGCACGCCGCAGTCCATACAACGTGCCGACTGCTCATTGAGTTTGCTTTCACTGTACCTTTCTACAAACTCGTTATAATGTTTCAGGCGGTCAGCCACGGGCTTCTTGCCGGGCATCTCCCGCGTGAATTCCAGAAATCCTGTTATTTTACCCATATTGCGTTGACATCAGTTGTTGAGAAATAAAGTACCCGTCATTACTTCGTCGGGATGTTGATAGTTTGTCCAACCTTGCCGGCCAGCACCACTTTTTTATAATCCTTTGGAAATACTTTGATGAAATGTGATAGCTGATTTTCAAAATCATTCAGCAGGAAACGCGCAACAGTACTACCTGTATATTCATGATGACGATTGATCATGTATTTAAGCGTGCAGGCATCTTCTTCGTCCAGCGGGTCGAGGTCAATCATTTCGCGGTTACAGTTACCGGCAAATTTCCCTTTCACATCGTATACATAAGCGATACCGCCGCTCATGCCCGCTGCGAAGTTGCGTCCTGTATCACCGAGTATGACGGCAATACCTCCGGTCATGTATTCACAACCGTGATCACCGATGCCTTCCACTACCACACGTGCACCCGAGTTGCGGACGGCAAAACGTTCACCGGCCTTGCCGCGGATATAGGCTTCGCCTGATGTGGCTCCATAGAATGCTACGTTGCCAATGATGATGTTTTCTTCCGGTACAAAACTGGCTTGCTTGTCGGGATAAATGATCAGTTTCGCACCGCTGAGTCCTTTACCGAAGTAGTCATTCGCATCGCCTTCGAGTTCCAACGTCACGCCGTGCGTATTAAATGCGGCAAAACTTTGACCAGCCGTTCCCGTCAGTTTAAAATGAATTGTGTCTTCGGGCAATCCCGCTGCGCGGAATTTTTTTGTGATTTCGTTGGAAAGTAATGTTCCCGCGGCGCGATCCGTATTGATGATATCGAAGGAAGCTTTCACTTTCTCATTGCGTTCGAGCGCCGGCTTCGCGGCTTCGAGTAGTTTCCAGTCAAGGATTTTCGTCAGTCCGTGATCTTGTTCTTCCTGTTTGTATAGGCCTACGTATTCATTCGCGGGTTCTTTATACAACAACGGAGAAAGATCGAGTTTACCGTATTTCCAATGCGAAATATTATCGCGTACTTTCAGTGCATCTACCTGACCGATCATTTCATTGATGGTGCGGAAACCTAACTCTGCCATCAGTTCGCGCAGGTCTTGCGTAAGGAAACGGAAGAAGTTCACCACATGCTCCGGATCGCCGCTGAAGCGTTTGCGCAATTCGGGATCTTGTGTGGCCACACCTACAGGGCATGTGTTGAGATGACATTTGCGCATCATAATGCATCCTTCCACCACCAGCGCGGCAGTTGCCACACCCCATTCTTCCGCACCCAGCAATGCGGCAATTACAATATCACGGCCGGTGCGGATTTGTCCGTCGGCTTGTACTGTTACACGACTGCGCAATTTATTTTTTACCAGGGTCTGATGTGTTTCTGCCAGGCCAAGTTCCCACGGCAGTCCCGCGTGTTTGATGGAACTGACAGGTGAGGCGCCGGTACCGCCATCGAAACCTGCAATAAGCACCACATCTGCTTTGGCTTTTGTGACGCCTGCGGCGATGGTGCCCACGCCGGCTTTACTTACAAGTTTCACATTTATGCGCGCTTTGCGGTTGGCATTTTTCAGATCGAAGATGAGCTGGGCAAGATCTTCAATGGAATAGATATCGTGGTGCGGAGGAGGGGAGATCAATCCCACGCCCGGCGTTGAGTGACGTGTCTTGCCGATCCAGTCGTCTACTTTGTGTCCCGGCAATTGTCCGCCTTCTCCGGGCTTGGCACCTTGTGCCATTTTAATCTGCAATTCATCCGCTTCGGTGAGGTAAAGACTTGTTACGCCAAAGCGTGCGCTCGCTACCTGTTTGATGGCACTGCGCATGGAATCGCCATTCTCCATTTTGTCATACCGTTGTTCATCCTCTCCGCCTTCACCGGTATTGCTTTTGCCGCCCAAACGGTTCATGGCAATGGCAAGTGTGGTGTGTGCTTCCCAACTGATCGAGCCGAAGCTCATTGCTCCTGTTGCAAAACGTTTGTAAATGTTCTCTGCAGATTCCACTTCTTCCAACGGAACCGAAGGCCGGTCGCGTTTGAAGTCGAGCAGGCTGCGAAGCGTAATGGCTTTTTCATTTTGCTCATTGATCAGCTTCGCATATTTTTTGAAGGCAGTATAATCATTCAGTCTGGTGCTGTGTTGCAACAGGTGAATGGTCTGCGGATTGAAGAGGTGTTCTTCTCCTTTTCTTTTCCACTGGTACACCCCTCCAACAGGCAGACGGTCGACCGGAATTTCCTTTTTGCTGAAGGCGAAATAATGTTTTGCCAATGCTTCACGCGCAATTTCATCGAGGCCCATGCCCTGAATGCGTGAAGTAGCTCCGGTGAAATATGTTTTAACCACTTCGCTGTTGATGCCGATGATCTCAAAGATCTGCGCACCCTGGTAAGATTGCAGCGTGCTGATCCCCATTTTCGAGAATACTTTCAGCAGGCCATCGTTAACAGCTTTTACATAGTTCTTTTTCAATTCGTCTTCTGTAAGCGACGTTTCGATCTTGCGGGTTTCTTTCATGTCACGGATAGACGAAAGCGCGAGATAAGGGTTGATGGCTGTGGCGCCAAATCCGAGCAGGCAGGCGAAGTGATGCACTTCCCATACATCGCCCGCTTCTACTACAATGCCTACCTGTCCGCGCATGCCTTTGCGGATAAGATGGTGATGCACAGCCGCGGTTGCCAGCAGGGAAGGAATAGGCGCGTGATCACTGTCGATCGCGCGATCCTGCAGGATCAGAACTTCAAACCCATCGTGTACGGAATCTTCTGCATAACGGCAGAGACGATCCAATGCAGACTTTAATGAACCGGGTTTGCCATCGGCACGGAAATAACACTGCAATGTCTTCGACTGGAAAACACCGGTGTCGATGCTTCGCAATGTTTCGAGTTCGAGGTTGTTGAGTACGGGTTGTTTGAGGGCTACAACGTGGCAGTCCAGTTCATCTTCGACGAGCAGACTGCCGTTGTTGCCTACGAATGTTGCCAGCGACATTACCATGCGTTCACGGATAGGATCGATCGGCGGGTTGGTAACCTGGGCAAACAGTTGTTTAAAATAAGAAGAAAGGTGTTGCGGTTGATCGCTGAGGATCGCGAGTGGCGTATCGCTTCCCATGGAGCCGATGGGTTCTTTGCCTTCGAGGGCCATCGGGGCGATCAGCGTTTCAAGATCTTCGGTTGAGTAACCAAATGCTTTCTGGTATTTGAAAACCTGGTCGTGTTCGAGATGGGTGAACATCACGCGCGGTGCAGGTAATTCATTGAGACGGATCTTGTATTTATTCAACCATTCGGCATAAGGCTTCTGGTTGCAGATCTGTTGTTTTACTTCTTCATCGCTGATGATGCGGCCTTGTTCCATGTCTACCACAAACATCTTTCCGGGTTGCAGGCGTCCTTTCTCTTTGATGAGCCGTTGATCCACCGGTAACGCTCCCGTTTCTGATGCCATGATTACGCGGTCATCCGTGGTTACGCAATAACGTGAAGGACGCAAACCATTTCGATCGAGCGTGGCGCCAATTACTTTTCCATCTGTAAAAGAAATGGAAGCGGGGCCATCCCAGGGTTCCATCAGGCAGGCATGAAACTCATAGAAGGCGGTTTTTGCAGCATCCATTTCCGCGTTACCATCCCATGCTTCGGGTATCAGCATCATCATCACATGCGGCAGGGAACGGCCTGTCAGCGTCAGCAATTCGATCATGTTGTCGAGACAGGCAGAGTCACTCTGGTTATTGGTGACGATGGGCAACAGCATGTCCATTTCTTCGTCGGTGAAATACGGTGTTTCAAAACCGGGCTCACTTGTTTTTAACCAATTGAGGTTGCCTTGCAAGGTGTTGATCTCACCGTTGTGTGCGATGTAACGGAACGGTTGTGCGAGTTTCCAGGAAGGAAATGTATTGGTGGCAAAACGTGAGTGAACCAGACCGAATGCGCTTACCACGCGTTTGTTGGTAAGGTCGCTGAAATAGCGGCGTACCTGGTTGCTGGTGAGCTGACCTTTGTAGACAATTGTTTTATAAGAAAGCGAAGCGATATAAAAACCGATCTCGTCTTCACGCACGGTGTTGAAAATGATATGTGAAGCATAATTACGCAGCACAAACAATTTGCGTTCGAACTCATCGGGATTGGTAATGTGATCGGGACAGGCGATGAACACCTGTTCGATCTCTGGTTCTACGCTGAGTGCCGTAGCGCCGATATCTGTCGTATCAACGGGAACTTTTCTCCAGCATAAAACCTCGAGCCGCAACTTCTCGGCGGCGCGGAGAAAAATCTCCCGGCATTCTTCCCGCAAACGGATCTCGCGCGGAAAGAAGATCATGCCTACGCCATAGCGTTGAAAGCGGGGAAGCGGCACACCCTGTTTGAGACATTCATCGAAAAAAAATTCGTGCGGTATCTGCAGCATGATGCCAGCGCCGTCGCCCGTGTTGGCTTCGCAGCCACAGGCACCGCGGTGTTCCATATTTTCCAGAATGGTGAGTGCGTCTGCAATCGTCTGGTGATTCTTGTTGCCTTTGATATTGGCCACGAATCCTATACCGCACGCATCGTGCTCAAACGCAGGGTTGTATAAACCGGTAGTGCTAGCCATCGGCAATAGTTGTTTTAGAAAATTTATAATAAAATATGGCAGTGACTATACGTCTGGCAAGCAAGTAGCGTAAATTAAGAAAATTAGTCAATAAAATGGCTGTTATTGTCCACAAATTTTAAAGACTAATTAGCGTTTGTTTAGATGTTGTTGGTGTGGACACCAACAACGGCGTTTTTCTTCCCGTTGATGTGAACATCAACAAGCGCGCGTAAACATCAATGAGCATGCGTATACGAGCGGCGGCAAGACTAATAAGGCATCGATACAGGCAACGGCATAGCAGCGGGAAAAGAATCACATCAAATTATCAAATTAGACCAGGTAACCAAACAAGGTATCATCCTTGTTGAGCTCAGTATACTGGATCTGTGATTCGTGGAGGTTGCGGATCAGGGTATCGTAATCAGCTTTTGCACGCAGTTCAATACCTACCAGTGCGGGACCATTTTCCTTGTTGGTTTTTTGCATGTATTCAAAACGCGTGATGTCATCGGTCGGACCAAGGACTTTGTTGACAAATTCTTTCAAAGCACCGGGGCGTTGTGCAAAGCTGATCAGGAAGTAGTGTTTCAATCCTTCATATTGGAGACTGCGTTCTTTGATCTCCTGCATGCGGTCGATGTCGTTGTTGCTGCCACTGATGATGCAGACAATGTTTTTGCCTTTGATTTCACCGGCAAATTCGTCGAGTGCGGCGATGGACATGGCACCGGCGGGTTCTACCACAATGGCGTCTTCGTTATAGAGACGGAGAATGGTAGTGCAGATTTTCCCTTCGGGTACCAGCCGCATGTCGTCGAGCACGTCTTTGCAGATGGAGAAGGTGAGATCTCCGATACGTTTAACGGCCGCGCCGTCAACGAAACGTTCGATCTTATCGAGCACAACCGGATGGCCTGCATCGAGCGCGGCGGTCATGGAAGGTGCACCTTCGGGCTCGAGGCCAATGATCCTGGTATCGGGAGAAAAAGTTTTGAGGTACGTACCCACACCGGCGCAGAGACCTCCGCCACCGACAGGGACAAATACATAATCGATGGAAGAAAGGTCTTCCAGCATTTCAGCAGCTACTGTTGCCTGGCCTTCGATGATGCGGATGTCATCAAAAGGAGGAATGAAGGTCATTTGCCGCTGTTCGGTAAAAGCTTTGGCTGCCGCGGCACAATCGTCGAATGTATCGCCGACCAGTTTTACCTCGATAAAATTTTCACCAAACATGCGTGTCTGGTGGATCTTTTGATTGGGCGTGATCACCGGCATGAATACCACACCTTTCACCCCCAGCTTGCGGCAACTGAAGGCAAATCCCTGTGCATGATTGCCGGCACTTGCGCACACCACACCCTTTTGCAGTTGATCTTCCGGCAGACTCCTCATCATGTTGTAAGCGCCTCTTAATTTATAGGAGCGCACTACCTGCAGGTCTTCACGTTTCAGGTAAACATTGCATTGATATTTGCGCGAAAGATTGAGGTTGAGTTGCAGCGGTGTGCGGGTAGCAATACCCTTCAGGCGTGCTGCGGCTTCGGCGAACTGAAAAGTAGGAGCTTCCCGGAGGGTTGACATGGTGAACGTTTGAGTGGATGACAAAAAAAGGGCCGGCCATACACCGGCCCCGGTTTATTTCAGACAGCTTATCCTACGGATTCTGTTTTCTTCGTTTGTTGCAGGAATAATTCTTTGGTAGAAACGTCGGTAGCTGGTGCTTCGGACTGCTGGTTCTCCGGACGCAGGCTGCGAACGGTTCTGCCGGCTTGCCACATTTCGCTTTCACGCAGTTCTTTCAATTCTTCTTCCAGCTTCTCGCGGTAATCGGTTTTGCTGTTGCTGTCAATAGAGCGTTGTGATTCTTTACCGGTTGCCACGCTTTCATACAATTCGCGGAATACCGGAGCAGTTGCATCGCGGAATTTTTTCCACCAGTCGAGCGCACCACGCTGGGCGGTAGTAGAGCAGTTGGCATACATCCAGTCCATACCATTTTCAGCAACCAGCGGCATGAGTGATTGTGTCAGCTCTTCCACTGTTTCGTTGAATGCTTCGGAAGGAGAGTGTCCTTTATCACGCAGCACCTGGTATTGTGCGGCAAAGATGCCCTGGATAGCGCCCATGAGTGTACCACGTTCGCCGGTAAGATCACTGTATACTTCTTTTTTGAAGTCTGTTTCAAACAGGTAACCGCTTCCTACTGCGATACCCAGTGCCACCACGCGTTCTTTTGCTTTGCCGGTTGCATCCTGGAAGATTGCATAAGAACTGTTGAGGCCACGGCCCTGCAGGAACATACGGCGAAGTGAAGTACCGCTTCCCTTAGGTGCCACGAGGAATACATCCACATCTTTTGGAGGAACGATGCCGGTTTGTTCGTTGAACGTAATACCAAAGCCATGAGAGAAGTAAAGGGCTTTGCCGGGTGTGAGGTGCTTCTGTACAGTAGGCCACAGTGCGATCTGCGCTGCATCGCTGAGCAGGTAACAAATGATGGTGCCTCTCTGCAGTGCTTCTTCGATCTCAAACAGGGTTTCGCCGGGAACAAATCCGTCAGCTATAGCCTTATCCCAGGTCTTGGAATTCTTACGCTGGCCAACGATTACGTTGATGCCATTGTCTTTCTGGTTCAGCGCCTGTCCGGGGCCCTGTACACCATAACCGATAACGGCTACGGTTTCATTTTTTAAAACCTCCTGTGCTTTGCTCAGGGGGAATTCATCACGGGTTACCACGTTTTCTTCAACGCCGCCGAAATTTAACTTTGCCATGGGTATTGTTGTTTTTTAGATGATTTATAAATGTTGATATTAGCGGGTGCTCACATGGTGAACACTTTTTCGTTTTGGTCAAGGAATTCATTTTCGATTGTGTCTTCACCGGGTTCGCGGTATTCAAACTCTTTGAGTTTTTCGTGGAAGCCCTCACTGTCTTTGATGATGGCTACCCGTCCGCTTCGCACAAATTCTATCAGTCCGTAAGGTTCGAGCACTTTGATAAGCCGGTCCGTTTCTTCGCGGTGGCCGGCTACTTCAAATACGGTGTAGTCTTTACGGATCACTACGGCATTGGCACCGTATTGGCGGAGCAGGCGTTCTACTTTTACTTCAGCCTGTATGACTTCGGTCGGCACTTTGTATAATGCCAGTTCCTGCCATACGATCTCTTCCGCTGTGTTGTAATACGCTTTCAATACTTCCACCTGCTTTTCGATCTGGCGGCAGAGTTTGCGTACCACTTCTTCCGTTTCATTGATCACGATGGTAAACCGGTGAACACTGTCTACTTCGGAAGGGGAAGTATTCAGGCTGTCGATGTTGATCTTTCTCCTGGAAAAAATGATCGCGATACGGTTCAGCAAACCGATCTGATTTTCCGTATAAACCGTGATCGTATATTCTGCTTTAGACATACTGTTTGTATTAAAATGTTCTCGCTTAAACTTCTTCTCTGGTTAATACGATTTCCGCTACACCGCGACCCTGCGGTACCATCGGAAATACATTGTTTTCTTTTCCGGTCATTACTTCCAGCAGAAAACTGCCGGGATGATCCAGCATTTCTTTCAATGCTGTTCTCACTTCTTCTCTCTTCGAAATGCTTTTGCCGGAGATGCCAAATCCCTTCGCCACCTGCACAAAGTCGGGGCTGGTAATGTTTACGAAAGAATAACGGTTCTCATGAAACAACTGCTGCCATTGGCGTACCATGCCGAGGAAGCTGTTATTGAGAATGAGAATTTTTACATTGGGTTTGAATTGCATGATGGTACCGAGTTCCTGCAAAGTCATCTGGAAACCACCATCGCCGATGATGGCAACCGTAGTGCGTGAAGGATCGCCGTACGCCGCGCCGATGGCTGCGGGTAATGCATAGCCCATTGTACCCAGTCCGCCACTGGTGATATTGCTTTTCGACTTATTGTATTGCGCATAACGGCAGGCGACCATCTGGTGCTGACCTACATCGGTTACAATGATGGCATCGCCGCCGGTGAGTTCGTTCAGTACGCGGATCACTTCACCCATGGTAAGCACATCACCGGATGGATTGAGTTCTTCGCGGATGACTTTCTCTTCTTCTTTTTCGCGGCAATCGCGAAAGCGTTGCAGCCATTGCGGATATACTTTTTGTTCGATGAGTTCGGTGAGTGCCGGTAGTGTTTCTTTGCAGTCGCCCCATACAGGCACTGTTGCCTTCACGTTCTTGTCGATCTCTGCGGGATCAATGTCGAGATGAATCACTTTGGCCTGCTTGGCATATTTGTCGAGGCGACCGGTTACACGGTCGTCGAAACGCATGCCTATGGCAATGAGCACATCGCATTCATTGGTGAGCAGGTTGGGGCCGTAGTTGCCGTGCATGCCCAGCATACCAACACCCAGCGGATGATCGGTAGGGATAGCGCTCATGCCCATGATGGTCCAGGCAGAAGGAATGCCGGCTTTTTCAATGAACTGGCGGAATTCTTTTTCTGCTTTTCCCAGTATCACACCCTGACCAAATACAACGAAAGGACGTTCCGCGGCATTGATCAATTTAGCCGCTTCTTCAATGTATTCTTTGCGTACGATCGGTTTGGGGCGATAGCTGCGGATATGATTGCAGGGCGTGTAACCGGTATAATCGAACAACTGCATCTGTGCATTCTTGGTAATGTCGATCAACACCGGGCCGGGACGGCCGCTGCGCGCGATATAAAATGCTTTCGCCAATACAGAGGGAATTTCAGTGGCATCCGTTACCTGGTAGTTCCACTTGGTTACCGGTGTGGTGATGTTGATCACGTCTGTTTCCTGGAATGCATCGGTGCCGAGCAGGTGTGCGAATACCTGACCCGTGATACATACGAGCGGGGTAGAATCGATCTGTGCATCGGCAAGACCTGTTACGAGGTTGGTAGCACCGGGTCCGCTTGTGGCGAACACGACGCCAACATCGCCGGAGGCGCGTGCATAACCCTGTGCGGCATGAATGGCCCCCTGTTCGTGACGGACCAATATATGACGGAGTTTTTCATTGTAATCATACAGCGCATCATAGATCGGCATGATGGCACCGCCGGGATAACCAAAAATGGTATCCACCTTTTCAGCCAGCAATGCTTCCAATACGGCAACCGATCCGGATACGGATTGAACGGCGCTGTTTGTCGGGGCTTCCTTTGTACTTGCTAACGTTTCCATAATCTGACTTTTTTGTTGTCCTCTCGGACGGGATCATTACAACTCGTCTGTTACGCAACCTGCTGCTGCATTTTTAACGGAGAGAGCATATTTATACAAAACACCTTTGTTCACTTTGAGTGGAGGTTGTTTCCATTCGGCACGCCGGCGTGCTATTTCTTCATCCGGCACTTTCAAATTGATTGTGTTGGTGGCCGCATCGATTTCGATAATATCATCATCCTGTACCATCGCGATCAACCCGCCTTCATGTGCTTCGGGTGTGATATGTCCTACCACAAAACCGTGTGTGCCGCCGCTGAAGCGGCCATCGGTTATCAGGGCTACTGATTTACCCAGACCTGCACCGATGATGGCAGAAGTAGGTTTCAGCATTTCAGGCATGCCTGGTGCACCTTTAGGGCCTTCGTATTGAATCACTACCACATCGCCGGGTTTGATCACGCCTGACTGAATACCTTCGATCAATTTCTTTTCGCCCTGGAATACGCGTGCCGGGCCAACGAAACGTTCTCCTTCTTTACCGGAAATTTTTGCCACGCTGCCACCTTCGGCGAGATTGCCGTAAAGGATTTGCAGGTGTCCTTTTTCCTTAACAGGATTGGAAAGCGGGCGAACGATATCCTGGGTTTCAAAATTGAGCGGTTCAATATCGGCCAGGTTCTCCGCTACGGTTTTGCCGGTAACGGTGAGACAATCGCCGTGCAGCAAACCTTCGTTGAGCAGGTATTTCATTACGGCAGGAGTGCCACCGTGTTGATGAAGATCCTGCATCAGGTACTTACCGCTCGGTTTGAAGTCGGCGAGTACAGGTGTTGTGTCGCTCATGCGCTGGAAATCGTCCTGTGTTATTTCAACGCCGACGCTTTTACCGATAGCGATGAAATGTAAAACGGCATTCGTGCTTCCCCCAAGAACAACGATCACGCGGAGTGCATTTTCAAATGCTTTGCGTGTCATGATATCGGAAGGTTTGATATCTTTTTCCAGCAGGATACGGATGTACTTACCGGCTTCAATGCATTCTTCTTCTTTCTCTTTGCTGACAGCAGGGTTGGAAGAAGAGTAGGGAAGGCTCATGCCCAGTGCTTCGATGGCGCTGGCCATGGTATTGGCGGTGTACATACCGCCACAGGCGCCGGCGCCGGGACAGGTATTTTTTACGATATTCTTAAAATCTTCGGGACTCAAAGTGCCTGCGATCTTTTGTCCCAGTGCCTCAAAGGAAGAAACGATGTTCAGTTCCTGTCCCTTGTAATGACCGGGAGCAATGGTGCCGCCATACACCATGATGGAAGGGCGGTCGAGACGGCCCATCGCCATAATGGAACCGGGCATATTTTTGTCGCAACCCGGAATAGCGATCAAGCCATCGTAATACTGTCCTCCGCAGATTGCTTCGATGGAATCGGCAATGATATCGCGGCTTACGAGTGAATAGCGCATACCCTCGGTACCGTTGCTCATGCCATCGCTCACGCCGATGGTATTGAAAATAAGTCCGACCAGTTCGGAATCCCATACGCCTTTCTTCACGTGACGTGCGAGATCGTTAAGGTGCATGTTGCAGGTATTGCCATCATAGCCCATGCTGCAAATGCCGACCTGCGCTTTCTGCATGTCTTCATCGGTGAGACCGATACCATAGAGCATGGCTTGCGCGGCAGGTTGTGTTTCGTCCTGGGTGAAGGTCTTGGAGTATTTGTTTAATTCAGCCATTGCTTATAATTCAAAAGTCAAAATTCAAAAGTGTCAGTCGTCAATCGTGAATGATCATCCCGAAGCCTCGGGAGTGAATCGTCAATAATGTATTTTATTTCCACATTCCGCCTTCGGTGGACACATTTTCACATGGCCCCTTCCGAAGGAAGGGCATATTGTTCAAAAGGCAGTTCCCTGACTTTTGCACGGTAAGCTTTCTGCAGCATCGCGCTCAATGAATCTTCCCAGTTGAGGCGGAAAGGCACATCGTCAAGGGAGGCGAGGGCTACTATTTCGGCGGCCGTGCCGCAGAAGAAGCCGGCATCGGTGCCGCGCATTTCTTCCGGTGTAAATAATTTTTCTTCTACGGGAATATTAAACTCCTGGCAAAGCTCCAGCACCGTTGCGCGGGTGATGCCCGGAAGAATACTTCCCAATGGCGGCGTATACAATACGCCATCGTTTTCATAAAAGATATTAGCGCCGGAGCTTTCGGCCACATAGCCTTCGCTGTCGAGCACCAGTGCTTCATCATAGCCTTTGTCACGCGCTTCCTGGCAGGCAAGGATCGAGTTTACGTAATGTCCGCTCACCTTGGCTTCCACATGAAAAGCTTTCGGATTTGGACGAGCATAGGAGGAGGTCATGATACGCATCTTGTTGCTCATGTAACCATTGGTCCATTCCCATGCTTCGATGGCGAGAAACGATTCCTTGCCTTTCGATAAGGCCATGTTGGGCGAGCAAAGCACGATGGGGCGCACATACGCATCTGTAAAGCCGTTGCGGGCAAGCGTTTCATACGTGAGGTCTGCGAGTTGCTGCGTGCTGTAGGCAAACGGCATCTTCATGTATTCTGCTGACCGGCGAAGCCGGTCGTAATGTTCTTCTCCTTTGAAGAGGCGTGTGCCATCCGCAACAGGATAAGAACGGATGCCTTCAAAAACAGCATAGCCATAGTGCAGGGACTGGCTGTAGAGGTCGGTCTTCGCTTCTGCCGCTTTTACAAAGCTTCCGTTGAAATAGATGATCGTTTGCTCGTTGTAATACATAGATGTTGATTAAAAACGGGTATAAAAAAAGACCCGCCTTTTGGAGGCGGGTCTTCGTATTTTTTTGAATTCTTTATATACTGAGTCCACCTCCGTGCGTTGCAGGAATAATAATCACCACCACAATAATAATGGCATTGATGACAGTGTTAATATTAATTCCGCGTGATTGCATGAAGGATTGTTGCTACGGTAAATGTACAACCTTCATGCTATAAAAAAGAACTTCTAAGTTTTTTTTCTAAAAAAAAAACCAACGAACGAACAAGCGTTAATGCTTGCTGGCAGCGGGTTTTAGATGATCGTGGATTTTCTCAGTTCGATGTTTTCACTTTTCACCGAACCCGGAATCCTGCCACTTACATAGTCGCTGATCAGTTCGCCGAGGGTTGAAGTGAAATAGAAATTAACCGGATCGATATCTTTTGTTACGAAACCATGTGTCAGTGTCCAGTTCACCGCTTCGCGCACGATGGCTGCTTCATCCGTCAATCCAAAATGGTCGAGCAACATGGCGGCGGAGAGGATAGAGCCAAGCGGATTGGAAATGTCTTTTCCGGCGGCCTGTGGGTAAGAACCGTGAATCGGTTCAAACAACGCGGAACCATTACCGATGGAAGCCGAGGGCAACAGACCGAGTGAGCCGGTGATTACGCTGGCTTCATCACTGATGATGTCGCCAAACATATTTTCCGTCAGGATCACATCAAATTGTTTCGGATTGAGGATGATCTGCATTGCGGCATTATCTACAAACAGGAAATCCAATTCCACATCTGCATAACCGGCAGCGATCTCTTTCACCACTTTACGCCAGAGACGTGAAGTTTCCAGTACGTTGGCTTTGTCAACGAGTGTCAGTTTCTTTCTTCTTTTCTGCGCGGCCTGGAAGGCGAGATGTGCAATACGGCTGATTTCCTCCGCAGCGTAAACGCAATCATCGGAAGCTTGTGTGCCTTCGGCATTCAGTTCTTTTTTACCAAAATATATTCCGCCGGTCAGCTCGCGATAGATCACGAAGTCTACACCTTCTACATTTTTTTGTTTCAGCGGAGAGAGATGATGCAATGCCGGATAAGTTGTTACCGGACGCAGGTTGGCGAAGAGCTGCAATGATTTCCGCAGGCGCAGCAGTCCCTGTTCGGGACGCACTTTGGCGGTAGGATCATTGTCATATTTAGGATGGCCGATGGCGCCGAATAAAATAGCGTCGCTGGCAAGACAGACTTCTATCGTTTCATCAGGTAGTGGATTGCCCGTTTTGTCGATGGCATCCGCGCCCATGAGACAGTAAGTGTAGTCGAATTGGTGGTTGTAGGTTTCGGCTATGGCATCCAATACGCGTACAGCCTGCCTGGTTACTTCCGGTCCTATTCCGTCGCCTTCTATAATTGCTATATTCTTTTCCATGGAGTTGATTTCTTTTTTTATTACTGGGTGATGGCTTGTTTTCGTTGTACAGTGATTTTTTTTATTGTTCCGTTTTCGAGTTCGAGCAGGTTGTTCACCGATGCGGGTACTTCCGTGGCGTAATGACTGATATAAAGCAGCGTTACGTTGGTAGCGGCATGCAATTTTGTTACAAGGGAAAGAAATGCTTCTGATTGTGCGGCATCCAGTCCCTGGCAGGGTTCGTCGAGTGCCAGTACTTTCGGTTGTTTCACCATGGCACGTGCAATCAATACCCAACGCTGTTGGCCAGCCGGTAAAGCCGATAAAGGTTGATTGGCTTTTTCTTCCAATCCCAATACCAGCATCCAGCGGAGTACGGCGTCATTTTGTTCTTGGCTGAGTTGGCGGTACAAACCCATTACATCGAAAAAGCCGGAGCCAATGGCCTGGTAAACCGTGATGCCGGTATCAAAAAATTTATGCAGCTCAGGCGATACGAGCCCTACTTGTTTTTTGATGTCCCAGATACTTTCACCCGAACCTCTGCGGCGTCCGAACAGCGTGATGTTTTGGGAGTAGGCTTGCGGATTGTCGGCCGTGATCAAGCTCAGTAAAGTCGATTTGCCTGCGCCGTTGTGACCGCGGATCAGCCAGCCTTCGCCATTGCGGACGGTCCAGTTGATATGTTGGAGCAGTTTCTTTTCTCCATATTTGATGGTTACGTCCTGCATATCGATCACGGCTTCTTCGCTGTGTGCGTGAACGGTGAGTGGCAGAAACTGCGTGGCAAAGACATGCTTGTTTCCCGTTGTTGGTTGATAGTTTTCGCTGGTTGCCCACTGTTGCAAACGTCCGTCGTTCAGTTCGGCCACCTGCGTAATGAATGAGGGGAGAATATGGTGATCGGTGATAATGATGAGTGTTGTGGTGGCACTGATCTTTTCCAATACTTCCAGCAATGTGTCACGTGAACCGGCATCGAGACCTGTAAACGCCTGGTCAATGATCAGCACGTCGGGTTGTTGAAGCAGGTGGCGGATCAGTTGCAGTTTTTTCTGTTCGCCGTTGGAAAGTTGAATCAGCGGGGCGTTGCGGCGATGGGTGAGTTGGAATTGTTCCAGCCAATGATCGATGGCCTTTTGGTCCTGGTGGTTTTTGCCGAGAGAGGCCTCCACTGTTTCCACGTCTTCCGCATCGCAACTGTTGAAACGTTGCTGATAATAAAAATCGGAAACGTTGGAGTTGTTTTTCCAGGTTTCCGATGGTGGCATATAAGCAATGCGGATCGATGCGGATTGATCCGGCTGCTGGTATTCGATCTTACCCTGGCTGAACAAGATTCCGGCCATTACGCGTGCCAGCGAGGTTTTACCGCTACCGCTTTTACCGGTAATGGCCAGGTGATCGCCCGCATTCAAACGGAAATTGATCCCGTCCAGAATGGTGCGGCCCGCTTGCACAACGCGTATATCGGATGCTATGATCGCTTCGGGTTTCATGAATGACTATGCTCGAATGTTTCGATCTGTTCGCGGATGCTGAGCAGGTAATCGATATCGTCGTAACCGTTCAGCAAACAGGTTTTTTTATAACTGTTGATATCGAAAGAGGCTTCCTTTCCGGATGATACAATGTTGATGAATTGTTCAGGAAGATTTACTTCGATAATCGTATTGGGATCTGCTTCGATGGCGTCGAACAGTTCTTTTAAATATTCTTCACTCACCGTTACGGGCAGGAGGAAGTTGTTGAGTGCATTGTTTTTGAAAATATCAGCGAAGAAACTGCTCACCACCACATCGAAGCCGGCATCTTTGATGGCCCAGGCAGCATGCTCACGGGAAGAACCGCAGCCGAAATTTTTTCCGGCAACAAGAATACGTCCGCTGTAAACGGGATTGTTCAGGACGAAATCCTGCTTGGGTTGGGTTTCGTCGTCCTGCTCATAACGCCAGTCGCGGAAGAGATTTTTTCCAAATCCTTCACGGCTGGTTGCTTTAAGAAAGCGTGCGGGAATGATCTGGTCGGTGTCGACGTTTTCCATCTGTAAAGGCACCGCGGAGGACTGTATCGTATTGATCTGTTTGCTCATTGTTGTGTTGTTAATTTTTAACGGCAATGATGCGCAGTCTTACATAGTCTGCATACCATGTTCCGTTTTGATAATAAACCGGCCGTAATTGTTCGGCAGCGCGGCGGATAACGGCTTCACGTGTTACCTGGTGCGTGTTGCGGAAGAAAAATGATCCGAACATGTTGATCCAGTTCTGCATTCCTTCTTCACCTTCGAGCGGCGTCTTGCGGTCGAAGAAGGCGAGGCTGCGTACGGTGAATCCGTGTTTTTCCAATAAGGCACTGTAAGTGGCGGGAGAGGGAAAGAACCAGGACTCGGCAGGTTGTTCCTGCGAACCTGTTTCGATGAGTGCTTGTTTCACCGCATCTTCGATGTGTTTGATATTTCCCTGACCGCCCATTTCCAATACAAAACGTCCACCGGGACGCAGGCTTTTATAAACCGACTGTAATACGAGGTCTTGTTCCTGTATCCAGTGAAGTGTGGCATTGGAAAAAACGGCATCAAAGTTTCCGGGTAAGGAAAAAAAACGGGCGTCTTGTGTAAAGAAATCTATTTTCGGATAACCTGCTTTTGCTTTGGTGATCATGTCTTCGGATGCATCGATGCCTGTAACGCGTGCGCCGTACTGACTGATCTGCGAGGTCAGTGAGCCGGTGCCGCAACCCAGATCGAGAATGCGTTCGCCTTCTTCCGGACGAAGCCAGTTGATCAGGTCTTCGCCGTAGCGCGCCACGAAGCCGTGGTTGTTGTCGTACAGGTCAGTATTCCATCCGATAGCGGGCATATAATTAGTTTTTCCAGTATTCGCGTACATCGCCAACTTCCCCGGTGATGGCTGCGAGGGCCGCTGTCAACGGGCTCGCGAGAAACGTGCGGGCGTTAGGGCCTTGCCTGCCTTCGAAGTTGCGGTTGCTGGTGCTGATGCAATATTTGCCGGCGGGAATTTTGTCTTCGTTCATGCCGAGGCAGGCACTGCAGCCGGGCTGGCGCAAAATGAAACCGGCCGCTTCGAAGATTTTATCAATACCTTCCTCGATGGCTTGTTTTTCTACCTGCTTGCTTCCGGGTACGATCCATACTTCCACGCCGGGCGCTTTTTGTTTACCGTTTACAAAACCTGCTACGAGACGTAAGTCTTCGATGCGTGAATTGGTACAACTGCCGATGAATACATAATCGACTTTGGTGCCTTTGATGGCGGCGCCGGGTTGCAATCCCATATAGGCGAGTGATTTTTCAAAAGAAGGTTTTTCTTTTTCCTCCACTTCGCCGAGGCCGGGAATATGTCCGCAAACACCAATGCCCATTCCGGGGTTGGTGCCGTAAGTGATCATGGGTTCAATGTCTTCAGCTTTGATATTGATCTCCGTGTCGAAGGTTGCTCCTTCATCGCTGAAAAGTGTTTGCCAGTAGGCTACGCTTTTTTCCCAATCTTCTCCTTGCGGTGCAAAGCGGCGTCCCTGTATATAATCGAATGTTGTCTGGTCCGGTGCGATCATGCCGCAACGTGCACCCATTTCGATGCTCATGTTGCAGATGGTCATGCGCGCTTCCATGGAAAGACTGCGGATAGCGGAACCGGCAAACTCCACAGCATAGCCTGTGGCACCGCTGGCGGTGATCTGTGCAAGAATATAAAGTACGATGTCTTTGCTTACAACGCCATCGTTCAACTGTCCGTCGATGTTGATGCGCATCAGTTTGGGGCGGCTCTGCATCAGGCATTGTGTTGCCAGTACCATTTCCACTTCACTGGTGCCGATGCCAAAGGCGATGGAACCGAAAGCGCCGTGTGTGGAAGTGTGGCTGTCGCCACAAACGATGGTCATGCCCGGTTGAGTGATGCCGAGTTCGGGACCGATCACGTGTACGATGCCCTGGAAGGGATGTCCGAGTCCGTATAGCTCAATGCCATGTTCGGCACAATTCTTTTTCAATGTGTCTACCTGTACACGCGAAAGTTCTTCCTTGATGGGAAGATGCTGATCGAGGGTAGGCACGTTGTGATCGGCGGTAGCCACCACCTGGTTGGGGCGGAAAACTTTGATGCCTCGCTTGTTGAGTCCGTTGAAAGCCTGGGGGCTGGTTACTTCGTGGATAAAATGCCGGTCTATATAAAGAATGGAAGGGCCACCTTCGATGGTCTGCACCACGTGCTTCTCCCAAATCTTTTCAAATAAAGTCTTCATATAATTCAAAAGTCAAAATTCAAAAGTCAAAAAAAGTCAAAAGGCAAAGTCAAAATTCAAAAGTGAGTAAAGGTGATTTTTTGAATTTTTACTTTCTACTTTTGAATTAATTAGCCACCGCAGTCGCTTCGTAGGCTTTGGCCATTGCATGCAGATCGGTGTCTTCCACTTCTTTCTTGGTATCTGCTATCTGCAGAAAGTTGGCATACAACACATCGATATCGTTGCGGGTATATTGATAGCCGATTTTCTGAAAACGATGTGCCAATGCGCTGCGGCCGCTGCGGGCCGTCAACACGATTTTGGAACCATCGGCACCTACTTCTTCGGGTGCAATAATCTCGTAGGTCTGTGAATCTTTCAGGAATCCGTCCTGGTGAATGCCGGATGAATGGGAGAAGGCATTGCTTCCCACGATTGCTTTGTTGGCCTGCACCGGCATACGCATGGTATCGGATACGAGGCGGCTCAGCGGATTCAGTTGACGTGTATTGACATCGGTATAATAACCGAGGTTGGCATGTTGGCGAAGGATCATCACTACTTCTTCGAGTGAAGTATTGCCTGCGCGTTCGCCGAGGCCGTTGATGGTGCATTCGATCTGGCGTGCGCCGTTCAGTACGCCGGAAATGGAATTGGCGGTGGCCAGGCCCAGGTCATTGTGGCAATGGCAACTGATGATGGCTTTGTCGATATTAGGCACATTGTTGATCAGGTAAGCGATCTTTTCGCCGTACTGATGTGGGAGGCAGTAACCGGTTGTGTCGGGGATATTTACTACCGTAGCACCGGCTTTGATCACGGCTTCGATCACGCGGGCGAGATAATCGTTGTCGGTACGGCCGGCATCTTCTGCATAGAACTCTACATCATCCACAAAATTCTTAGCCCACTTCACGGCCTGTACGGCGCGTTCGATGATCTCTTCGCGGGTAGAATTGAACTTTGCTTTGATATGATAATCGGAGGTGCCGATGCCGGTATGAATGCGCGGTCTGCGGGCGGGCTTCAGCGCTTCCGCCGCTACTTCAATATCTTTTTGTACGGCACGTGTAAGACCACACACGGTTGTTTCCTTCATCACGCGGGCGATCTGGTTCACGGATTCGAAATCGCCGGGACTGGAAATCGGGAAACCGGCTTCGATAATATCTACACCCAGGCTTTCGAGGGCAAGGGCGAGTTCGATCTTCTCTTTGGTATTGAGTTTGCAACCAGGTACCTGTTCGCCGTCGCGGAGTGTGGTATCAAAAATATACACTTTGCCGTCTGCCATAATTAATTGGTATATTAAGGTGAAAAATTCAGGGCTGCTTATTCTATCTTGCAGGAGCAAATGAGGAATGGCAACGCTGGTTAATAAAATTACCGTTAAAGCCTGCCGGACAGAAACCAAAATTGGCCTGATTTTACACTGTTGAACGCAATCCAAATTCGCTGAAACCCTTTACTGTAAAGGATTTTGAAGAAATAAAATTACAATGCCCAACCGTTCTACCGACGCATTATTTCAGCTTGTGAAGTCGCTGGAGAAGAGTGAAAAACGCAATTTCAAGCTCTATGTCAGGCGGAACTCGTCCAGCGACAGTTTGAAAACCATACAACTGTTCGATTCAATGGACAAGCTCAGCGACTACGACGAAAAAGCGTTGCTGCGTAATAAATCCATTACCAAGCAACAGTTGTCCAATATCAAAGCCGCCCTGTACAAACAGATACTTTCCAGCCTCCGCATCATCCGCGACGAAGACAATGTCGATATCCGCCTGCACGAACAGATGGATTATGCCCGGATACTGTATAATAAAGGACTCTATCACCAAAGCCTGAAGATCATTGAGAAATTCAAGGACATGGCGAAGCAGTATAATCAGTATACTTATCTCCAGCAGGCCCTGTTCTTCGAAAAAAAGATCGAAGCGCTTTATATCACCCGCAGTATTCGCGGCCGGGCAGATGAATTGTCTGCAGAATCCGACGAAATAAACAAACGTTTGTCTTTAGTCAGCCGCTTGTCCAATCTCTCGCTACAGCTATACAGCTGGTATATTCAGCATGGGCATGCGCGAAATGAAAATGACCTGAAGAGTATCCGGCTGTATTTCGATACCAGCCTGCCCGCAGAAGCAGATGGGGCTGCAGGATTTTACGAGCGGCTGTACCTGTATCAGAGTTATGCCTGGTATGCATTTATCCGTCTCGACTTTTTACAGTATTACCGCTATTGTCAGAAGTGGGTCGATCTGTTTACCCGCAACCCGGATATGCTGGCAGTGGAAACGGCCAATTATATCAAGGGCATGCATAACCTGATGAGTGCGCACTTCGATCTGCTCAATCACGTGAAGCTCACAGAGTGTATCCGGGAACTGAAACATTTTGCGCAAAGCAAACTGGTGGAGGAGAACGATAATAACCGCATCCTGACATACGTATACCTGTATACGGCGCGGATTAACCTGCACTTCCTGGAAGGAACCTTTGAAAAAGGGCTGCAGCACGTACCGTTTTTGGAAAAAATGTTGGTCGAATATGGGTTGTTCCTCGACCGCCACCGGGTGATGGTATTTTATTACAAGATCGCCTGTCTGTATTTCGGGAGTGGCCACAATGAAAAAGCGATCGATTACCTCAACCGTATTATTAATCAGAAGGACGACCTGCGCACGGATCTGCAATGTTATGCACGCCTGTTGCACCTGATCGCGCATTACGAATTGGGTAATTTCGATTTGCTGGAATACCTGAGTAAATCCGTTTACCGGTATATGGCCAAAATGGAAAACCTCAGTAAAGTGGAGGAGGAAGTGTTTGCGTTCATGCGGCGCTCGTTCAAGGTGGGCGCACATGCACTGAAACCGGAATTTCAGAAATTGCTGAACAAGCTGCGAAAATATGAGGGCAATCCGCTGGAGACGCGTGCCTTTGCTTATCTCGATATTATATCGTGGCTGGAAAGTAAGATCAATAATATCAATGTGCAGGATATTATCCGCAGTAAATACTTACGGGAAAAAAGAAAGCCCGGAAAATCAAAAACCGCCTCGTAAAAGGCGGTTTTTATATTTATCATCGCAGTAATTATTCTGCGGCTGTTTCTTCTTCCTCTTCGGCTGGTTCAACCGGTTCGTATTTTCTGTCTTTCTCGAGCAGCAGGTTATCTTCCGCATCGTACAGTTCGTAGCTATAACCCATGGGCAAGCGATCGAGAATATTGTGCAGCACACGGAGGTTGGCCGCTTCCCAGCTCAAATTGCCTGTCATGATCGGGCTGTTTTCTTCTCCTTCGAGATAGAGATCAGACCAAGCATTCTTCAGATCGTAATGACCGCCGCCTGCTCTGCTTGCGGTCCAGGTGTTCATTTCAAAGGCGTCTTTCAGTGCGGTCTTACTGATGAAGGAAAATTTGGCAAAAAAATTATTCTTGTCAGGCATCTTAATTCCTTTGTAGGTTATTAATTAATACAAAAATTGCTTTCTAAAGCTGATTTGCTGCAAATATACGCGCCGGGACGCGTTCGTTGCCGGTTTTTTCACCCTGGTGAAAAAAAAGCCTGTGGCCGGATGGGGGTAAGCGGTTTTCCGCTTGTCACATAAAAAAAGCCTATTTGATTGTCAGCAGCTATATTTGAGGCTCCTTACAGGATCGCCAACGTGGAATCAACCCATACTGCCATTATTCGCTCCATTGCACCAGTCGGTGCAGAAACCTTTGAACAATTATTCAAAACACATTTCAGGGGTTTGTACGCTTATGCACTTACGATTGTGCAGGACGAGATCATGGCGGAGGAATTGGTTCAGAACATGTTCTGCCGGCTTTGGGAGAAAAAAAGCCAGTTGGAGATTCACACTTCCCTCAAAGCTTATCTGTATAAAACGGTTTATCACGACAGCCTTAACTACCTGAAACACCAGAAAGTGCGGGCGGCTCATGCCCTGTATGTGGTTAAACACGCGGAAACAGGTATCGACAATGCGGCTGACAAAGCCGAGGCAGGACAGCTCGATGCGCAGATCCACCAGGCGCTCAGCGAATTGCCCGAGCAATGCCGGACGATTTTCCAACTCAGCCGCTACGAAGGATTGAAGTACCACGAGATCGCACAGACGCTTCAGCTTTCGGTAAAGACGGTTGAAAATCAAATGGGTAAAGCACTTAAACTACTGCGGATCAAATTGCAGGACTATCTGCCGCTGTTGGCAGGATTCCTGCTGCTGACCGCTCTGCCGGTTATCGAAAAGCCGGACAATGACCGTACACCACCTGCATCTTACCACCAAAACTGCTGATATTGGAAAATTCTACACACGATATAATGGACGAACTGCTGGTGAAATACCTGGCGGAGGAAGCCACACCTCCCGAACAGGCACGTGTGGAAGCCTGGCTGGAGGAAGAAGAAGCCAACCGGCATTACTTCCACCATTTTAAAACAATCTGGGAGCGGGCCGCAGGGCTTGCGCCGGTGGTTCCCATCGATGAAAATCTTGCCTGGAAAAAATTTCAGAAACGCGTAAGCATTGAACCTGCCCGCCGGAAAACGGCATGGATGCGGATAGCCGCACTTTTTATCATCATCATCGGTGCCGGTATTTTGTCCGCTGTGTTTTTAAATGAACGCCAGGATACACCGCAACAACTGGCCGTCAATTCCGCCAATCGCGTAATGACGGACACCTTGCCCGACGGCACCATCGCCACGCTCAACAAACATTCAGAACTGAGTTTCCCTTCTGCCTTTCGTGGAAAACAACGGAAAGTTAACCTGAAAGGTGAAGCTTTTTTTGCGGTAAAACCCGATAAGGAACATCCTTTTGTGATCGACGTGAACGACGTGGAAGTAACTGTGCTCGGTACCTCGTTCAATGTTCGCAGTACAGCCGACAGCACTGAAGTGATCGTGGAAACCGGCCGCGTGCAGGTTAAAAAAGACAGTGTGACCATCATATTGGAAGCCGGAGAACGTGTAATGTTTGGCAAACAGGGTCCGCCGCCGGTGAAACTGCAATCCTCGGATAAACTCTATAATTATTATATAAGCCGCACATTCGTCTGCGACAATACGCCGTTGTGGAAGCTGGTAGAAAAACTCAATCAGGCGTATGAAGTGAACATCGTGATCACAAGAAAAGAATTACGTCATCTTCCGCTCAATGTAACCTTCGACGAGGAATCGCTGGACATGATCCTCAAAGTGATCAGCCAGACGTTGATGGTAAAAGTAACCAAAGAAGAAAACCGCATCGAGATACGTTGATCATGCAACCAATGTTGAGTCTGCGAAATACAATACCCGTGTTCGTTCTTTTGTTTTTGTGTAGTGCACATAAGGTGGCGGCACAGGGACAATCCATTCTCGACAGGCGTATATCGGTCGATGTTACCCGTCAGCGGCTCGACGATGTGCTGTCGATCATCGGCAATAAAGGCGGGTTCAGTTTTTCCTACAACAGCAATATTCTCAAACGCGACAGCCTGGTAACGATCTCGGCTGCGAATAAACCTGTACGTGTCGTATTGAACCAATTGTTTGCCGGCAACTACGAGTACAAGGAGAGTGGTAATTATATCATCCTTCGCCGTGTGTCGTTGCAGTTGACAACCGTTACCAAAGTAAAGCCCGCTGAAGAGCGTATGTATACCATCTCGGGTTATGTGGTCAACAGCGAAACGGGTGACAAAGTGCCTTATGCCAGTATTTATGAACGCAAGCAACTGGTGTCGGCATTGTCGGATGCGGACGGACATTTTTCGCTTCGTCTGCGGAGCAAACAGGCAAAGGCGGCCATCTCCGTAAGCAAATATTCTTTTGAAGATACTACGCTGATGATCGAACCGAGTTTTGATATGAAACTCGAGATAGCGATCGTGCCGCAGCTGCAACCTGTATATACAGCGGTGCCTAACCTGTATGAAAGGGCAGATACGGCTAACAGAATCGGAGCGCTTGATAGTATCAAACCGTTATTGGTTACACATCCTCCTGCCGATAAACGTACCAGTATCGAAAAGACAAGTTTTGGCAACCTGTTGCTTTCGCCAAAGCAAAAAGTAAGCAGCCTGAACCTTCGTAATTTTTTTGCCACACGTCCTTTTCAGTTGTCATTGGTGCCTTTGTTGAGTACGCAGGGAAAGATGAGCGGACAGGTAGTGAATAATTTTTCCTTCAACGTATTGGGCGGTTATACAGGCGGGGTGAATGGTGTTGAATTTGGCGGCCTCTTTAATATTAACCGCCGGAATGTACGCTTTCTGCAAATCGCCGGTTTGTTCAACATGACCGGTGGCTCGGTGGACGGCGTGCAGTTCAGCGGTCTGAGTAATACGGTGCTGGATTCACTCAACGGCGTGCAGATATCCGGTGTTACCAACTTCACACGGGGCAAACTGAACGGCGTGCAGACAGCAGGTTTTTATAATCATGTAAACGACACCATGCGTGGTTTGCAGGTTTCAGGATTTGCCAACTATACGCGTAAAAAAATGAGTGGTACACAGATAGCCGGTCTCGCAAACTTTGCCAACCGGTCCATAGAAGGTGTACAGATTGCGCCGGTGTTCAACTATGCAAAGCGGATGAAAGGTGTGCAATTAGGCCTGATCAATATCGCCGATACGATCGATGGTATTGGCCTGGGACTGATCAATATTGTGGTAAAAGGTTATCATAAACTATCGGTGTACAGCAATGAAGTTGTTAACCTCAATATGGCCTTCAAAACGGGGCAGCATAAATTCTATAATATCATAGCGGCGGGTATGCATGTGGATTCGCTGAACCAGGCCACCATATTTGGTTATGGTATCGGTTCGGAATTTAAACTGACGAAATGGTTGTGGCTGAATCCCGAGCTTACAACGAATATTGTCTATCTCGGTACCTGGGATTATTTCAATTCACTCGAACGGCTTAACCTCAATCTCAACTTCCGGATCACGCGCTGGCTGACGGTGTTCGGTGGCGCTTCCTATTCGGTATTCCATCGTGCGCAGCCGGAGCAGATAGCAGGTTATAAGTTTGATCTTGCGCCCGAGGGTCATCAGGCTTTTACGATTGGCCGCACGGCGTATACGGGTTGGGGAGGATGGAATGTGGGCGTGAATTTCTTTTAACGTGAATGGTCAATGGTGAATGGTGAATGGTCAATGGTGAATGGGTGATCGCCGTTGTTGGTCTCCCGACCAACAACCGTGAACGGTGATTATTGGTAATTGTGAATGAGTCAATAAGTGAATAAGTCAATGGTGATTGGGTGATCGCCGTTGTTGGTCTCCCGACCAACAACCGTGAACGGTGATTGTACATTTTCCTGGTTCGTTTCCCCGCGAACCAGCAATCACCGGAGTCCTGCCTTTTTTTAACTTACCCAATAAATATATTTTTCCATGGAATCGTTGTGAATAACAAACGAACCGTTGGATAACGTTATTGAACTGTATTTCCTTAAACCTTACACTCTATGCCTTCCATCTTTCATCCTGTTAAAAAACGTTAAAGCTCCAAGGGTAAGCTGATCATGAGTTGTCACACTTCAAATAATATTTGAAGATCATGAAAGATGTCAGAAACCAATTAACCTTCACTGCGATTTTTCTTTTTACTTTTTCTTTTTCACTCAGCGCTCAACAGGCACAAACACTCCGCGGCACCGTACTGGATGTTTTATTGCAAACGCCTATTGCAGGTGTTACCGTTTCGTTGGGTGATCAGCAAACCATTACCGATAACAACGGCTTGTTTCGTTTTACGGAGGTTGCTCCGGGCAATTATGCCATCCGCGCATTCCATGTCGGCTATAATAATTTTCAACTGGAAAATGTACAGGTGAATGCGGGTAAAGAAACCGTACTCAATATTACCATAGAAGCTCGCGTAAAGTCGGAAGAGGAATTGATTATCCGCTCAGCCGGAAAAAAGAACCGGCCTTTGAATGACATGAGCGTTGTGAGTGCGCGCGCTTTCTCCGTCGATGAAGTACAAAAATACGCGGCCTCCGTCAACGATCCGGGTCGCATGGCGGTTGGCTTTCCCGGTGTGATGTCTGCTAACGATGGCAGCAACGAAATTGTGATTCGCGGCAATGCTCCTTCGGGGCTGATCTGGCGCATGGAAGGCGTGGATATTCCGAACCCGAATCACTTTGCGATGACCGGCAGCGCAGGTGGCGGTATTTCCATTCTTAACACACAGTTACTGTCCAACTCAGATTTTATCACCGGCGCTTTTGCGGCCGAATATGGCAATGGTTTGAGCGGTGTTTTTGATCTGCGCCTGCGCAAAGGCAACAATGAAAAAAGAGAGTATACTTTGCAAGCCGGTGTAATGGGATTGAACCTCGCCGCGGAAGGAC
Organism: uncultured Sphingobacteriales bacterium; assembly: GCA_937888905.1. Classification (GTDB taxonomy): domain Bacteria; phylum Bacteroidota; class Bacteroidia; order Chitinophagales; family Chitinophagaceae; genus Terrimonas. The sequence goes on along the minus strand of CALATA010000021.1, from coordinate 210,106 downwards.
CTTTCAGCAAATCCTACAAGGGTTCTTATCTCGTGAACTACCGCTACTCAACGCTTTCCCTGATGAGTAAGATGGGACTGAACGTCGGTCCCGGCGAAATGAATTTTCATGACCTTTCTTATAATATTTCCCTGCCTGCAGGCAAGGCCGGAAACTTTACTTTGTTTGGTTTCAGCGGATTCAGTTCCCAGTCGATCAAGCCAGAATTTGATTCTTCCAAATGGGAAACCGATTTTGACCGTTACAGTGGCAAGTTTGTTTCCAATACCATCATGAACGGCCTTACGCACAGCATCGGGCTGGGGGCAAAAACAAATCTCCGCACCGTGCTTGGTTATTCCTCGGTAGTCAACCGCAACGATGGGCAATACGTCGAAACCCTGCCAGATCTGCACACCGAACTCAACAACCGGTTTCGCTTCAAGACCAATAAGTTTATTGTTTCATCCACCCTGAACCACCGGTTTAATACACGTAACTCACTGCGTTCCGGTATCATCGTCAACGCCGTTGATTTTAATTATTATGAATTAAGTAAGGAAAATATCACGGCTCCTCTGATCGAACGCGTCAATGTACAAGCCAATACACAAACACTGCAGGCTTTTTCACAATGGCAGCATAAGTTTTCAGACCGGTTGGTGTTCAATGGCGGCTTGCATTACCTGCGGTTGTTTTACAACCAGACACAAGCTGTCGAGCCGCGCGCCTCGCTGCGCTGGACGATCAATAATGCAAATACGCTTTCTTTCGGTTACGGCTTACACAGCCAGTTGCAGGCATACGGTGTTTATTTTGGAAAAGTGTCGACACCGGCGGGCATAGATATTTATCCTAACCGCAATCTCGATTTTACACGCTCACATCATTATGTAACCTCGTTTGCGCATTCGTTCAGCCGCAACCTGCGTTTGAAACTGGAAGTATATTATCAGCAATTATTTGATGTACCGGTTGGCAACAGCGATACCAGCACGTTGTCTACGCTTAACCTCGATAACAATTTTGTGACCGATGAAATGGTGAATAAAGGAAAGGGAAGAAACTACGGCGCGGAGTTGTCGCTCGAGCGGTACCTGAACAATCATTTTTATTATACCATCAGCACCGCGCTTTATCAATCCAAATACACGCCGCTTGACGGGATCGAACGCAATACGCGCTTTAATGGTGGCTCGCTTGCCAGCATCATGGCAGGTAAAGAATTTTTGACGGGGAAAAAAGGACGCAGCTACAGTGTCGACGTGCGCGGACTGTATGCCGGTGGTTACCGCACCACTCCGCTCGATGTGGCACGTTCCGCCGAAGCGGGTTACACTGTTTTCAAAGAAAAAGAAGCGTTCAGCGAGCAGAATCCTGCTTATTTCCGCGCGGATCTGCGCCTGAGCACCAAATGGAATGCACGCAAGGCAACCCATACCATGTCGCTTGATTTCCAGAATGTGACTAATCGTAAAAACGTTTACAACCAGAGTTATGATGCATGGTCGGGTGAAGTGAAAACGAATTACCAGATTGGTCTGCTGCTGGTATTCAATTACAAACTCGAATTCTAAAAAAACACGAAGTGTGATAGGGGTAAAGGCACCCTGAATTGTCTTTAAGAAAATACGCACGTTTCTGCTAAAAATAAATCAAATGAAAAAGATACTTTTGTTACTCCTGCTGCCTCTATTCTTGCTTACTTCCTGCGAAAAAGAAAAAACGATCGACGCTGATGACCTGCCGGCTTCCGCCAATGGTTTTGTCGATACGCATTTCCCCAACGAAGGCATCACACAGGTAACACGTGTGTGGGATGACCTGCGGATCTCTTATAAAGTTTACCTGACCAATGGCGCCAGACTGGACTTCAACCGTCAGGGCGACATCATCGAAATGCAATGCCATTCCGGTTTGCCGGACTCAGTATTTCCGTTGCTGGTACTCGATTATGTACGTACGCACTACCCGGGTGTTTTTATCCGTGGCTGGGAGCGCGATCATGAAATAAGAGAGGTGAAACTATCGAACGGGCTTAAACTTGAATTTGATAAACACGGCAACTTTCTGCGAATCGATGATTGACGCAGGAGCCATTAAACTACAATCGACATGCAACGTATTTTTCTTTACAGCGCTTTTCTTATGATGGTAATAATGACCGCCACGTCCTGCGTGAAACTGAAGGGTGAGGGACCTCTGGTAACCGAAGAGTTCAACACGGGCGATTTCAGCGGGGTGCGGGTGGCGATCAACGCAGAAACCTACTACACCGTCGGCAACAACCACCGCGTGGAGATTGAATCCAATCAGAATATCCTCGACGAAATCGATACTTATGTAAATGGCAGCAATGAACTCGAGGTTCGCTGGAGACGAAGTGATATCCGTTTGGCAGGCAATATCACTATCCGTATCCGCATCACGGCGCCGCGCGTAAGGCTGCTGGAAATCTATGGAGCCGGCGATATCAGGGGCGATATGTCTACCACGCAGGCACCGCTGAAACTTGGTATCTATGGAAATGGCAATATAGACCTGACGGGCGTATCGGCAACGCACCTGGACGCCTTTATCCAGGGATCGGGCCGCATCAACATAACGAACGGGCGTGCGGATGATGTGTTTGCCCGGATCAACGGAAGTGGCATGGTGGATTTTGCGGGCGTGGTGACACCGGAGGCGGAAACGCATATCCAGGGCTCGGGCACGGTACGTGTGCATACGCAACAGACATTGCGTGCCACGATCAACGGAAGCGGATCTGTCCGCTACCTCGGCAATCCCGTGATCACTACTTCCATTACAGGCTCGGGTTCTGTATCAAGGTTATAGCAGGTAAGTGGTGAGAAAAAATCCTCCTGCCGCAAGTCAGGGGGATTTTTTGTGCATTTTTCCTGCGGACCGAAAGCATTTAACCGCTACCTTTGCGCAATTTGTTTTTTCAGTCTAAATAACAAAAATGCCTGATTCCAAGATTCCCGCAGTATTGGTGCTTCAAGACGGCACAGTAGCCTATGGTAACGCCTTCGGCGCTATCGGTACTACCACCGGAGAAATTTGTTTTAATACCGGTATGACCGGCTACCAGGAAGTATTTACCGATCCGAGTTATTTCGGTCAGATTCTGATCATGAATACCGCTCATATCGGTAACTACGGTGTAAAGGCTGACGAAGTGGAGTCCGATACCGTAAAGATCAGTGGCCTCATCGGCCGTAACCTGGAAGACCAGTATTCCCGAAAAGTAGCCAACGGCTCATTGGGAGAATATCTTAAAACCAATAATGTGGTATCGATCGAAGGCATCGATACGCGCGCGCTGGTGGCACATATCCGCACAAAAGGTGCGATGAATTGCATCATCTCTTCAGAAACCACCGACGTGGAAGCATTGAAAAAACAACTCGCTGAAGTGCCGGACATGGATGGGCTGGAACTGGCTTCCAAAGTGAGTACCAAAGAAGTATACGAATTGGGGAATACGGATTCCGACATCCGCATCGCAGTAATGGATTACGGGGTGAAAAAAAATATCCTGCGGTGCATGGTAGAGCGTGGCGCGTATGTAAAAGTATTTCCGGCACGTACACCGCTGGAAGAAGTAAAACAATTCGAACCCCACGGCTATTTTATTTCCAATGGTCCCGGCGATCCGGCGCCCATGGATTACGCAATCGATACGCTGAAACAAATCTTACAGGAAGAAAAGCCGGTGTTCGGTATCTGTCTCGGTCATCAGTTGCTGGCATTGGCTAACGGTATCCCCACTTTTAAAATGCACCACGGCCACCGCGGTCTCAACCATCCAGTGAAGAACCTGGTAACCGGCCGTTCGGAGATCACTACACAAAACCACGGTTTTGGCGTAGACCCGGAAGCGGTGCGTAAGGCAGATCACATCGAGATCACGCACGTGAACCTGAATGACCAGTCAATCGAAGGGATTCGTGTAAAAGGTAAGCCGGCATTTTCGGTGCAATATCACCCCGAAGCAACACCGGGGCCGCACGACAGCCGTTATCTGTTCGATCAGTTCCTTGACCTGATTCGCAAAAACTGAAAAAAAATCAATCAATACAAAAGCGGGCATTGCCCGCTTTTTTTATAACAATGCCAGCAAAATAACGAGCGCCATCATGCTGAAAAACGGGATCAGGATGAGGCGGTTCGCTTTCTTTTTTACCGACTCCGGGTAATCTTTATAAGCCGCAACCTGGCGATGGAAATTGGCTTCGGTGCCCACCGTGAGCAATACCAGGCCATAAACTGCACCAAAGCCCACCAATGCGATGATCTTGCCTGCTGTGCGCGGACCGAAGCCCCGAAGAGGATTTTTAGGAAGAGCAGCAGGGAAATATTTATAAAGGATAACAAAAATTAAGGCGATCAGCAGCAGGAAAAAAATAGTCAGTAACACATTTGCAGCCACCCGGCCTTTGTTACCGTCTTTGCCCTTGGCCGCGATTTCTTCGTACTGACAACCGTAAAGAATGGTGAGAATGTTCATCTCTTTTTTTTATAAAAATAATCGCTGCCCGGATCCTGAACATACCACGAAGACGGTATTCCTGTACCGTTGACAGAAAATCGTAATTTAGGCCTATGAAAATAGCTGTTATCAACGGTCCCAACCTCAACCTGCTGGGCGTGCGCGAGCCGGAAATATATGGACGCGAATCATTTGAAGACTACCTGGACGGACTGAAGGCACGCTTTCCCGAAATTGAGCTTACTTATTATCAGAGTAATATAGAGGGAGAGATGGTAGACTATATTCAAAAGACCGGATTTGAAGTGGATGGCATCGTACTGAATCCTGCTTCTTATACCCACACGTCTGTAGCCATCGGAGATGCAGTGGCCGCCGTGCCGGCACCGGTTGTGGAAGTGCATATTTCCAATGTGCATGCCCGCGAAGAATTCCGCAAGTTGTCGCATGTAAGTGCGCAGGTATCCGGCACCATTACCGGTCTGGGACTGAAGGGATACGAACTGGCCATCCTGTATCTGCAATCGTTGAAAAAATAAAAAGAAAGAAAATTCGTTAAATAAGCACTATGGAAATCAGATCTTATATAATGATGCTGGTCATGCTGGTGGCATTGAAGAGCCAGGGGCAGTGGAAAAGCTTTCAGCTCAGCCCGCGTGGCGATACGCTTAACCGCGTGGATATGAAAGGGCAGAAGCAGGGCCCGTGGGTAAGTCATGTAGATGATTTGCGCGGTGAGCGGGGTTATGAAGAACAGGGATATTATGAAAACGACGTCAAAGACGGGCTTTGGAAAAAATTCTCGCTGCAGGGCGTAAAGATTGCGGAAGAAAATTACCGTTGGGGCAAACTCGACGGCAAATGCAAATACTACACTTACAATGGCGGACTGGAACGCGTTGAATCATGGCGCGCGATAGACCCCTCACGCAAATTCGATACGGTAAGTGTATACGACCTTAAAGATCCTTCTAAGGAACTGCAAAGAGTGGTGGTAAAAAACGAGGGCAGCTCCGTTAAACATGGTACCTGGATTTTCTACGATCCTGTTCAGGGCGTTGAAGAAGCACGCGAGAACTATGTGCTTGGTAAACTGGCAACCGACGAAGGCACCACCATGGAAGAAGATGATCCGCTTGCGCCTATCGATATGCGCGGAAAGACCGCTAAAAAAGACTCTGTAGGCGCCAAACCGAAGAAGCCACAAGCCATACTCGACTACGAAAAGAAAAATTCCGGCAAGAAAAAGATCAAGAACCGGGATGGAGCCACCGGACTTTAAGGCTTCACATTTTTACTAAAAAAGCGGTGGAAGAAGAGTAGCTGATAGCTCACTGCATTTCCCCAATAATCCCAATTGTGTGTACCGCCGCGTTCGATATAATCGTGCGGTATTTTCAACTTCATCATTTTCTGGTGCAGGGCTTTATTGTCTGCGTAGAAAAAATCATCCGTACCGCAATCAATAATCACCGCCAGGCTGTCGGCCGGGCGTTTTTTTTCAATCACATTCATCACGGAATACTCATCCCAGTTTTTGCGGTTGCGAATGGTATCGCCGAGTCTTTTGGCAATATCGAATTTGTTGCGGAAAGGATAGAGATTAACGCCGCCGCTCATGCTGCCGCAGGCACCGAAAATATCTGGATGGCGGAATGCGAGAAACAAAGCGCCGTGTCCGCCCATGCTCAAACCGCTGATGGCGCGGCCATTTGCCTGGCGGATGGCGGGATAATGTTCTTCAATATAGGCGGGTACTTCATTCGCTATATAAGTTTCATATTTCATGGAGGCATCCACCGGGCTGTCGAAATACCAACTGCTGTAATCGCCGTCGGGACAAACGATGATCAGCTGCCATTCATCTGCATAAGCTTTTAAAGCAGGCACTTTCCTGATCCAGTTACTATAGCTGCCGCTGTAACCGTGTAACAAATAAACGGTTGGCCATTTTTTGTCGCCGGGTTCTTTGGCGGCATCTGGCCGGATGACCACGCAGTTGATTTTTTTCTGCATGCTGTTGCTGTAGACGACAACAGTGTCGACTTCGGCGGCGTGGATGGTGGTGGCCAGTATAAGAACAAATGATATAAGTAAAAGTCTTTTCATTGAGTGAGTAAGTCAATAAGTGAATAAGTCAATCAAATTTACAGATTCTTTGGGCGGTTCATTTTCACATTTACACATTCCGCCATCAGCGGACACATTTTCACAATTTTTTTGGGCATTGCCAAAACCTGATGTATATTTGATATCAAAATGATATCAAACTACGTTTATGGAAAAAATTATTAAACCCACCTCTGGTTTTCTGGCGCTGGTACTGCTGCTGCTCAGTTTTGCTGCCGGCATCGTATGTATTGTAAAAGGCGTACCTGCCAACGAAGGAGAACCGAATGCCCTGTTATGGATTGGTATTGTCGCGGTTGTATTGTCGCTATTTCTTATGGCAGGCATTACCACCATCAACCCCAATCACTCGCGGGTTTGTGTATTCTTTGGCAAATATGTAGGCACGATCAAGGACAACGGGCTGAAGTATGTAAATCCGCTGTATACTAAAACCAAGATCACGCTTCGTGCGCAGAACCTCGAAAGTTCGAAGCTGAAAGTGAACGATAAAATGGGTAACCCCATCGAGATCGGCGCGGTGATCGTATGGCAGGTGAGAGATACGTATAAAGCCGCGTTTGAAGTGGCTAACTACGATCAATATGTGAAAGTGCAGAGCGAGGCGGCCGTGCGTCACCTGGCCAACAGTTTTCCTTACGACAACCTGGAAGACGAAACCGCCGACATCACCCTGCGCGACGGTGCAGAGAAAGTAAATGAAATTCTGGAAAAAGAGTTGAATGCCCGTCTGGCTCCGGCTGGTATCTTTATCATTGAAGCGCGCATCAGTCACCTGGCTTATGCCGCAGAGATCGCCGGTGCGATGCTGCAGCGTCAGCAGGCAACAGCGATCGTAGCGGCGCGCACCAAGATCGTAGAAGGTGCCGTGGGCATGGTAGAAATGGCTTTGGCGCAACTGGCATCCAAACACATCGTTGAACTGGATGACGAAAAGAAAGCAGCCATGGTCAGCAACCTGATGGTGGTATTGTGTGGCGAAAAAGCGGCTACCCCGGTATTGAACACCGGTACATTGTATCAATAATCCCAACCCGGTAATAACCGATGGCAGATAAGAAATCATTTGTCTTACGCATAGACAGCGAAACCTTCAAAGCGCTCGAGAGATGGGCTGCGGATGAATTCCGCAGTGTCAATGGGCAAATAGAGTGGATGTTGCATCAACAACTGAAGGAAGCCGGCCGTCTGAAAGACACGCCGCCGAAAAAGACCAGGCCGAAGGACGGGGAATAGTCAATAGTGAATGGTCAATAGTGCATTAAAAAGCCATGGTTCGTGTATACACGAACCATGGCTTTTTAACTTAATACTTAATACTTATAACTTACTACTTCTCCCTCACTTCGCGCGTTGCATCGGATTCACACCCTGGCTTTGGCCACGGGCCGCGTTAAGCTTTTGCTTGTAAGCGCGGAAGCGGGAAGGAGCCGGAATTTGTCCCCAGGTGTTATTGCTCTCGTCGATGTCGGCTGTTTCGCGCATAGGATCAAGACGGATAGCCGTTACTTCTTTGTCTTTCATAAAAAATTTCACTACCTGCTTTTCGTTGGCTCTCCAGATCTGTGCAGGAATGCGGTCAACCTGTTTGGAACCGTCTTTGAATGTCCATTCAACGATAATCGGCATCACCAGCCCGCCTTTGTTGCTGAAGCTGAGTTCGTAAAAATGTTTGCCGGCAAATTTTTGTTTACCTGCCGCATCCAGTTGTTCATAGGGCACCTGCATCGTTGTGCTGTAAGTGCTGGTGTCAACGGAAGCCAGACCACGGGCATAACGCCAGTAGAAATCGCGCGCAGCCGTATCGCGGTCGGTATAGAATTGTATTTTCTTGTCTTCGCGGTTGCGCACTTTTGAAATGTCTTCAAAGTCATTTACCAGTGGCTTTTCGATGCGGCGTGTCATGCTGCGGCCATTGGGTAGTGCCGCATCTGTATCGGCGCGTGCATATTTTACGGAGTCGAGAGAGATGTCGCAGGCATCGGTGCTGTAGAACCATCCGCGCCAGAACCAGTCGAGGTTTTCGCCGGTGGCATCGTTCATGGTACGGAACAGATCGGCTGGTGTCGGATGTTTGAATGCCCAGCGGCGTGCATATTCTTTAAAAGCGTAGTCAAACAATTCACGGCCTACTACGGTTTCGCGCAGAATATTGAGACCTGTTGCCGGCTTTGCATAAGCGTTGGGGCCAAAACGTGCAATGTTTTCCGAGTTGGTCATGATAGGCTCCAGTTCGTCTTTGGGCAACTTCATGTAATCGGTGATGCTGTAAGCCGGACCGCGTTTGCTGGGGAATTTATTGTCCCACAGTTCTTCAGTGAGGTATTCAACAAAAGTATTGAGGCCTTCATCCATCCATGTCCACTGGCGTTCATCGCTGTTGATGATCATCGGGAAGAAGTTGTGTCCTACTTCGTGAATGATTACCCCGAGCATACCATTCTTGGTGCCTTCACTATAAGTACCGTCTTTTTCCGTACGGCCGAAGTTGAAACAGATCATCGGGTATTCCATACCATTGGAAGCCTCAACGCTGATAGCAACCGGGTAAGGATAAGGAATGGTGAAGTCGGAATATGTTTTTACTGTGTGGGCCACAGCTTTGCTGGAAAACTTGCGGTACAAGCCGTATGCTTCTTTTCCGTAGTAGCTCATGCACATGATTTTCTTTCCTTGTACATTTTGCGGTACGGCATCCCACACAAATTTGCGGGAGCTGGTCCAGGCGAAGTCGCGTACATTATCGGCTTTATAGATCCATGTTTTTTTGGCTTTGCTTTTTTTGCTTTCCGCGGCTTTGGCTTCTTCAAGCGTTACCACTTCCACCGGTTCGCGGGAGGTTTGGGCTTTCTGCCAGCGACCGAGTTGCGCGGGCGTTAGTACCTGCGCATAGTTCTGGCATTCGCCGGTAGAACCAACCACGTGGTCAGCCGGAACGGTCATCTGTACTTTGAAGTTGCCAAAGGTGAGGGCAAACTCGCCACGCCCGGTAAACTGGTTGTGCTGCCAGCCCTGGAAATCGCTGTACACGCAAAGACGGGGATACCATTGTGTGATGGTAAAAAGGTAATTGCCGTCTTCGGGAAACAGTTCATAACCGCCACGGCCGCCGCGGCTCATGCGGTCGGTAATGGTGTAATGCCAGTCTATTTTGAACACGAAGCGTTGTCCGGGTTTGAGAACAGCAGGCAGCTCAAGACGCATCATTGTTTTGTTGATGGTATACTTGAGTGGTTTGCCCAGTGCATCGGTTACTTTGGTGATCTGGTGTCCGAGTTTGTTATCGGTGTTGCCTTCTTCCAACCGGGCGAGGCCGCGGTCGGTGAACACCTCCGGCATCGTGGTTGAATTCTGGTAATTCGCATTGTTGACGCTGCTGTGCTGGTTTTCGTCCAGTTGCAGCCACAGATAGGTGAGCGGGTCCGGTGAGTTGTTGAAGTAAGTGATGGTTTCACTTCCGGTGAGGCGGAGATTTTCTTCATCCAGTTCTGCACGGATATCGTAATCGGCGCGCTGCTGCCAGTACTTTGGACCGGGAGCACCGCTGGCGGTACGGTATTCATTGGGCGTGGGAAGAATAGTGCCCAGCGCTTCGAACTTGTTACCGTGGTTGCTGCCAGGGTTGTTCTGAATGTTCTGGGCCATGGTTGCTGCAGCGAAAAAGCTGAAACAGGCGACCAGTAAGGATTTTTTCATTTGATGCTGTTTGTGTATACCTAAGAGCCGCGCCTGCGGCGGGCTGTGTTTCCGAATTTGTGGCGGTTTAATGGTTGACAGCGCTAGATACGTTCCAATACCATCACGGCCGAAAGGCCAAAAACGGCGGCGGAAACAAATATCACATATTCGCGGCGCTCCACCCGGAAAAAATCCAGGATAATCTTGGCAAAAAGCAGCAGTACTAATACAACCACCAGTTGTCCGGCTTCCAGTCCCACGTTGAATCCAAACAATCCCCAGCCGAGACTTTGATCGCTGGCCAGCATCATGCGGATGCTGTTGGCAAAGCCAAGTCCGTGTATCAAGCCAAAGAACAAAGCCAGGAAATAATTGATCCTGACCGTACGGGGCGTGAATTTACGTTGAAACAGATTGGAAAAAGCGGTGATTACGATGGTGACCGGGATCAATACTTCCACCAGCTTGCTGTTGATGCGCACGATATCCAGCACGCTCAGCGCAAGCGTAAGCGAGTGCCCGATGGTGAAAGCGGTGACCAATATCAGTACCTGCTTCCAGTCGCGCAGCGTATAAATAGCGGCCAGGGCAGCAATAAAGAGCTGATGATCCAGTGCGTCGCTACTAATAATGTGTTTCCAGCCTTCTTCGAAATAAAAAACAAAGTCCTGCATCGGCTCGACCTCCCGGTGCGTCTTTTTTACGGATGATAAAAATGATTTGCGTGACGGGCGCTACGCTTCAAAATAAACCAGACTTTTGTAAACGAAAAAATAATTGTGTTAATGGCAACATTGATTTATAAATGGTTAATGCTTTTCTGGCTGCTGCCGGGTACAGCGCAGGAACAGGCAAAGGAGGTTCATCCGTTTCACGTAAGCACAACGGAGATTCAGCATAATGCGGCGGAAAAGACCCTGGAGATCAGTTGCCGCATTTTTACTGACGATTTTGAAGATGCTTTGCGCAAGGTTTACAAAGCCAAAGCGGATTTTTCCGCACCCGCGATGAAAACGGCCATGGATGAGCTGGTAAAAAAATATGTTCCGGCCCATCTTCAGCTCTCGATCGACGGCAAGGCTGCTGCCATTAAGGTATTGGGTTGGGAAAAAGAAAGCGAGGCCGTGTTTGTGTACATGGAAGTGGACAATGTGCCGTCCGTTAAAAAGGCGGAGGTGGTCAATACGGTCTTATTTGATCTTTTCGACGATCAGATGAACCTGATTCATTTTTTTGTAAACGGCAATCGGAAAAGTGTGAAGCTGACGTATCCGGAGAAGACTGCGGCATTTGCTTTTTGAGAAAAGCAAATGAATGTGAAAATGTGTGGTGTGGAAATGTGAAAATAAGCGTAAGTCCTGTTACCTCTCATTTGGCATATTTTGCGAAGCGGAGATGCAAGGAGAGATTTCGCTGTGGCTGTCGGTTAATGCCGGCACGCCCCGGGGCTCTGGCTGTTTCATTTACACATTTACACATTTTCACATCGCGCTAAAGGCGCACTATTCTTCCATTTCTTCCCGGATTTGGGGGCTGATTTTTACCAGGATTTTGTCGATCCGGTGACCATCCATGTCTACGATCTCGATAGCGAAACCATGCCAGTCCACCCTGTCGCCGGTATGCGGGATGCGTTCGAGCTCATGGAGAATAAAACCGCCGAGTGTATCGAACTCCTGTTCGCCCTCGTTCATGTATTCCGTCTTTTCAAAACGCGTAAGAAAATCGTAGAAGGGGATTTGTGCATCCACGAGGAAGCTGCCGTCTTCACGTTCCACGATCTCGTAATCCGGAATATTCGGTTGGGGCATTTCACCAATGATGGCTTCGAGGATGTCGTTGAGGGTGATCATGCCGAGGATGCTGCCGTATTCGTCCACGATGAAGCAGGAATGAAGCTGGGATTCTTTGAACTTCTCCATCACCTGGAACGCGGTGTTGTTTTCCGGTACGAATAACGCGGGGCGCATCAGGTCGCGGAACAACGCATTGTCCGGGCTTACATAAAGGTCTTTGATCGATACTACGCCTTTAATATTGTCGATATTATTATCGCAGATGGGATAGATCGAGTGGGGCTCGGAAGTGATCTTTTCCTTGATCGTTTCTTCAGAATCGTTCAGGTTGAACCAGATGATATCGCTGCGGTGGGTCATCAGCGAGGTGATGTTGCGGTCGCTCAGGTGGAAAACGCGTTCGATGATCTCCTGTTCGGTTTCTTCGATAGTACCTTGTTCGGTTCCTTCGCTGATGATCGCTTTGATCTCTTCTTCCGTTACCTGGTTGTCGTTGGGTTTGAGGCTGAAGATGCGCACGATCAGGTTACTGGATTTGCTCAGCAGCCAGATAAAGGGGTGCGTGATCTGGCTGAGAACACGCATGGGGCCTGCCACAAATTTTGCAATGCCTTCGGGCTTGGAAAGTCCGAGACGTTTGGGTACCAGTTCGCCAAAAATGATCGTGAAGTAGGTAACAATGATAACGACCATCGTAGTGGCGATGCCTTTGCTGTAAGGAGCCAGGGCAGGCCATTTATGCAGAAACGCGGCAAAATCATCCGTGATCTGTTCGCCGGAATAAATACCGGTCATGATACCGATAACGGTAATGCCCATTTGAACGGTGGAAAGAAATGTTTCGGGTTTATGAGCGAGTTTGAGCGCTTCGGCCGCCTTTTTATCTCCGCGGTTGGCCTGTGATTCAAGTCTTGATTTACGCGCCGACACCAGTGCAATTTCGGCCATTGAAAAAAGGCCGTTCAGCAAGATCAGTCCTGCCAATATGAGTATTTCCATTTAAGAAGACAACGTTGGTTGTTTATCGAAGATAGCGAATCCGAAGCGCTTATTGAAAAGCCGGGCTGTAAATGTTCCCACAGCCAGTCCCAGCAGGGTGCCGCCGAGAACGTCGCCGGGATAATGGACACCCACGTAAATCTGCGCATAGGAGATAGCACCGGCCCACAAAAAGGCAATCCACGCGTGCCGGAAAACAGGCCGGAAGGTAAAGTAGAAAAAGCCGGCCACACCGAAGTGATTGGCTGCGTGATTGGAAGTGAAGCTGAAACCGCCGGAGCAATGGTCTACCAGCAGCCGCACATTGGTCCAAAAATCCGGATCACTGCAGGGGCGCAGGCGTTCAAACCCGGCCTTGATGATCCGCGCACCGATCATATCGGTCATGGAAGCGGTCACCAGCAGAAAAAGTACCCACCACCAGCCTTTCGCTTTAAAATTGTGGGCGGCCAGCACGATCAGGAAAAGATAAAGCGGCGCCCAGTTGAGTGAGTTCCGGAGAAAAGGCATCAGGCTGTCGAAAAACGGATTGGTCATCTTGCTATTAATGACCATAAAAAGCCATTGGTCCCAATCTTTCAGCATATTTAGTATGGTGGATTGCAGTAAAATGAGCATGGCAGCAAAGGTAAGGAGGGAAGGCGTAAGGTAGAAGGCTTAAGGTGTAAGGTTTAAGGCGTGGGGTGTAAGGTGTAGGGTGAAACAGCCGCCCGATACTTCGGGCCGAAGCTTCAGCCATGGGTTATAGGTAATAAGTTTTAAGTTATAAGTAAGCAGCCGGGAGCATCACGCGGGCCGGCCTTTCAAAGCCTTGTTCGCAAATGCGGCTTTGCATACTGAGGCCGATACTTCGGCCCCTCGAAGGGAACAGCCGGTTGTAAGTAGTAAGTTTTAAGTTATAAGTAAGCAGACCCGCGCTGTCAGTTCATGCGGACACGAACCAAGGGATGCCCATTGACGATTCACCATTGACCATTCACTATTCACCATTGACGATTCACATTCCTTTAACACCTGTTCATTTTGCTAAAACCCTTAATAGTACTACCTTTGCAGCGCAATTGAGCAACCATTAGGTACCTTATTTAGTCAGTGATAGTTCAGAACCGCTTCTTTTAACGATTCTTCAGGTTTTTTCTTCGCACTACTTGCTCATCGGGGGGATATTAGTTTAACAAAAAAAAGATTGTAAGATGAAAACAAGTGTATTGCCATCTGTGGTACAGATGGAACCTGCAGTGCTGCAACAATTAGTAGCTGAAGTAAAAGAAACCCTGGCAACGGACCTGCAATTAGCAGTTCCACGCCAACGTCGTTCATTCGGAGCCGTGGATATCTGGAATATCCGCCGTCGCGGTAAAACTGCCGCCGGCCGTATCAGAACCGCCAACTAATCGACGATATAAGCCCTTGAAAAACACCTGCCCCGTTTTTTACGGGGCTTTTTTTTACCGTTTATCCCGGCTCTGCCGCTTCGCTCCGCGGTTACTTTTGTGAATCCGGGGAAAAAGCATTTTTTTGTGGGCCATTTAACTATGCTGTCCCGGTTCCGGATACCTAAAACCCTGATATGGGTGACCAACCTGCTGGTCATTTTCTTCCTGATCTTCACTTTGTTCAGGCTGGCCACGTTCTGGGCTTTCCGTCCCAGGGCAGTTTCGCTATCCGATGCACTTCCGTCTTTCCTCATGGGCATTCAGTATGACCTTCGCTGGATCGCTATCGTGCTGCTGCCCATTGTCGTCATCAGTACCGTTCCGTCCCTGTCGCCGTTTTATTCCGCCCGCAATAAAAAATGGTGGACCGGCTATCTCGTTATCGTCACCTTTATCATCTTTACTTTTTTCGGTGCCGACTTCGGCAGCTTTTCCTACAACCAGACACGCCTTGATGCCGGCGCCATGAATTTTGTGGAAGACCCGGGCATCTCCCTGCATATGATGTGGCAAACCTACCCGCTGCTTTGGATGGTACTCGGACTGGTGGTGGCGGTGGCACTTTTCCGCTGGATGTATTTCAAAAGCCACTGGCACGTCATCAACCGCACGGTCGGATTGGGCATTCCGCATCGCCGGCGTTATTTTATCGTTTCCGCACTGGTATTGGCATTCCTGATCTACGGAAGAGTGGGCTGGCCGCCGCTGGCCTGGAAGGATTCCTTTGCATTACGCGATAGTTTCCGCTCTTATCTCGCACTCAACCCGCTGCAGAATTTCTTTGCCACCCTGCGCCTGCGCAATCCTGACTACAACGAACAAAAAGCGCGCGATGCCTATCCCCTTGTCGCCGAACTTTTACAGCTGCCGCCGGGCAAGTCATTCAATTACCGAAGGGTAATTTCTCCCGGCAGCCGCGCGCTCGAAAGCCGCCCCAACGTTGTGCTCGTGATGTGCGAATCGTTCAGCATGTATAAAAGTACGATGAGCGGCAACCCGCTGAACACAACACCTTATTTCGATTCCATTGCCCGCAAGGGAATATTTTTCGAACGTTGTTTCTCTCCGCATTTCTCCACGGCCAGAGGTTTGTTTGCCCTGGTAACAGGTATTCCCGACGCACAGTTATTCAAATTTTCCACGCGCAATCCCGAAGCCATCCGCCAGCGTACGATCATCGATAATTTCGAAGGCTACAATAAACATTATTTTCTCGGAGGAAACCCCGGCTTCAACAATTTTGAAGGATTGCTGCAGAATATCGACGGGCTGCAAATGCATACGGAGAAAGATTTCAAATCACCACGGGTAAATGTATGGGGCATCAGCGACAAGGATCTGTTTCTCGAAGCCAATACCGTTTTCCGCGAAGAACAGAAACCGTTTTTTGCCATTATTCAAACCTCGGATAATCACCGGCCCTATATGATTCCGGAAGCAGATACGGATTTTGTGAAATTGGAAGTGCCGGAGGAAACGCTGCGCAAATACGGGTTTGAATCACTCGACGAGTACAATACTTTCCGCTACTCCGATTATTGTTTCCGCAAATTTCTGGCAGCGGCGGAAAAAGAAAGTTATTTCCATAATACCATTTTCATTTTCGTCGGCGATCATGGTGTGGCGGGTAATGCCGAGGCCGTTTATCCGGCGGCATGGACAACACACCGTCTTACCGACGAGCATGTGCCATTGCTGTTTTATGCGCCCTATATCCTGCAACCGCAGTGGAGAAAAGAAGTGGTGTCGCAGATTGATGTATTGCCTACTGTCGCAGGCATGATCCAGCAACCTTACGTGAATACGACCATGGGGCGCAACCTGCTGGACAGCGCCAAAAAACACAACTTCGCTTTTGTAACGAATACGGCCGGACGTATCGGTATCGTCACCGATGAATTTTATTTCGTCAAAAACCTTGATTTTCCCGATGAGCAGCTTGTTCCGGTAAAATACACGGGCACCAGTTACACGCCTGCCCAGCGGGACTCGATCACCCGGCGGCTATCCGATTATACCACAGCGCTATTTGAAACGGCCCGTTACATGCTGATGAATAACAAGTTGGATTAGTGATGATTATCCCCGTTTCAGCAATATTCCGCCCCAAACATTTGCGTTTTCCCGTATTTTTGCGTCCCTAAAGTGGGCTAACCTACTACTGAACATTAAACAACTTTGCACGTGTCGCTGATCAAGAGTATATCTGGCATCCGGGGTACCATTGGGGGACAACCCGGAGATAATCTTACCCCGATCGATATTGTAAAATTTTCCGCAGCATTCGGCAGCATCATTGCCAATGGCAAAAGCGAAACCCGTATTGTCATCGGCCGTGACGGACGCATCAGCGGCAACATGGTGAATCAACTGGTGGTGAATACACTGACCGGCCTGGGCATTCATGTGATCGATCTCGGACTTTCCACTACCCCTACGGTGGAACTTGCGGTAAAAATGGAGAATGCCGACGGCGGTATCATCCTTACTGCCAGCCACAACCCCAAAGAGTGGAACGCCCTGAAGCTGCTCAACAGGGAGGGCGAATTTATTTCTGCCGAAACAGGCGCTGAAGTGTTGCAACTGGCCGACAGCGGTGACATCACTTTCGCATCGGTAGATAAATTAGGCACCGTTACAGAAGACGAATCCTACCTGCAGAAACATATCGATGCGGTGGTCAATTATCCGCTTGTAGACCGGGAAGCGATTGCTGCGCGCGGCTTCCGCGTGGTGGTGGATGCTGTGAACTCAACCGGTGCCATTTATGTGCCTGCATTGTTAAAAGCACTGGGCGTGGAAGAAGTGATCGTGCTGAATGAAACCGTGAACGGACGTTTTGCCCACAACCCCGAGCCATTGCCCGAACATCTCACGCAGTTGAGCAATGAGGTAGTAAAACAAAAGGCGCACCTCGGCATTGCCGTGGATCCGGACGTAGACAGGCTTGCTTTTGTTTGTGAAGACGGAAGCATGTTTGGTGAAGAATATACACTTGTTGCCGTGGCCGATTATGTATTGTCGCAACGCAAAGGCAATACCGTGAGCAATATGAGCAGTACGCGTGCATTGAAAGATGTAACGCTGAAGCATGGCGGCGAATATTTCCCGTCGGCAGTGGGAGAGGTGAATGTGGTGACGAAAATGAAACAGCACAATGCCGTGATCGGTGGCGAAGGCAACGGTGGCATCATTGTGCCGGATTTTCATTATGGCCGCGATGCGCTGATCGGTATCGGTTTATTCCTCACACACCTGGCAGGACATAAGAACGGTATCAAATCACTGCGCAGCCGTTATCCCGATTATTTTATTTCCAAGAATAAAATTGAATTGGCGAAAGGAGTGGATGTAACACCCATTTTTGAAAAAATACGGACCAAGTATAAAAGCCATCCCGTTAACACCGAAGATGGACTGAAGATCGAATTCGATAATGACTGGGTACACTTACGCACCTCCAATACCGAACCGATCATCCGCATTTATTCTGAAAGCAGTTTTGAAACAACTGCCAACAATATTGCCCTGCGCCTGATGCAGGATATCAAGGAATTCAGCTAACACTGACAATCTCTAACGGATCGTTTGTATGGAAAGAATTTATTTTGACAATGCCGCTACCACAGCGCTGGACCCCGAAGTACTGGAAGCCATGCTTCCTTACATGACTACGCATTTCGGTAATCCGTCTTCTATTTATTCTTATGGACGCGAAACACGTCTGGCAATAGAAACGGCACGTAAGACCGTGGCGCGTTTGCTGAATGCACACCCGGGTGAAATCTTCTTTACCAGTGGTGGTACCGAAAGCAACAATACAGCGATCCTCTCAGCGATCCGTGACCTGGGTTGCCGGCATATCATTTCTTCTCCCATCGAACATCATGCGGTACTGCATACCATCGAGCATTACGCCTGCGGCGAAAATGTTACCAGCAGTTTTGTAAAGCTGCTTCCCGACGGTCATGTGGACCTTGCCGACCTGGAGGAGCAACTCAAAGAACAAAAAGAACGTTGCCTGGTATCGCTCATGCATGCCAACAACGAGATTGGCAACCTGCTCGACATCGATGCGGTGGGCAATCTCTGCAAACAATACAACGCGATTTTCCATTCCGATTGTGTGCAGACAGTAGGGCACTATCCGCTGGACCTGCGTAAAACGCCCGTTCATTTTATTTCCGGTGCCGGGCATAAATTCCATGGACCAAAGGGCGTTGGCATTCTGTATGTGAATGACAATATCCGCGTGAAGCCGTTCATCTTTGGCGGCGGCCAGGAGCGTAACATGCGGGCTGGTACGGAAAACCTTTATGGTATTGTTGGTTTTGCGAAAGCACTGGAGCTGGCCTATGCCCGCGTGGAAGAAGAGCATAGCTATATTCTTTCCCTGAAAAATTACATGCGTGAAAAGCTTATAGCTACGATCCCCAATGTGGGCTTCAATGGTGATAGCGAGGGACGATGTTTGTATACCGTGTTAAGTGTGGCATTTCCCAAAACCGAGAAGTCGGAAATGATCCTGTTCAATCTCGACATCAACCAGATCTGCGTATCCGGCGGCAGTGCGTGCAGCAGTGGAGCCGATCAGGGTTCGCACGTGATCCGCGCCATTAACAACGATCCCAATAAAGTAACGGTAAGATTTTCTTTCAGCCGCCACAATACCCGCGAAGAAGTAGATGCGGTGGTGAGCAAACTGACCGAGTTGATCTGATTAGAATTCCATTAGAGATAATACCAGGGATTCCTGCGTGTGGAACTGATATAATTCCGGATGTTGCGCCAGAAGGCGAGAACCATGTAGAGAATAATCGGTGATCCCATGGTAAGCAGGGACGTGTAAATGAAGTACTGCCGGATCCTGCCCGCAGAAATGCCGAGTCTGTTACCGATAGCACTGCATACGCCGAAGGCGTTCCATTCCACAAAATTCTTGAAGCGGTTCATACCACTAAGATAAAAATATCCGCTGATTTCCCGCAATACCCTGTAAGTGGTAGTTTATTGTGTTATATTCTCCCAAAATCCTTCATAAAGCCCCTGATTTTTCGTAATTTCGCAAGGCTTAGAAAGAGGGGTAGCCAGGTCTGTACCCGGTCTTTTTCTCCCCTTTCCATTATATTCCACATTTACAAAAATTCTGATATGCCTTTCGATCTCGACTTAATCAAAAAAGTGTATGCTGACCTCCCCGGAAAGGTCGAAGCCGCCAGGAAGCTGGTAGGACGGCCCTTGACCATGGCAGAAAAAATCCTTTATGCCCACCTTTATGCGCCTGGCACTGCGGCTTATGAACGCGGGAAGGATTATGTTGACTTTGCTCCGGACAGGGTAGCGATGCAGGACGCAACAGCCCAGATGGCGCTGCTGCAGTTCAGCACTTGCGGTCGGGATAAAGTGGCGGTTCCTTCCACGGTACACTGTGATCACCTGATCCAGGCCAAGCAGGGCGCGGTAGCTGACCTTGCCACTGCCAACGAAGTGAACAAAGAAGTATATGATTTCCTGGCTTCTATTTCCAATAAATACGGTATCGGTTTCTGGAAACCTGGTGCCGGTATCATCCACCAGGTAGTGTTGGAAAACTATGCATTTCCCGGTGGCATGATGATCGGAACGGACTCTCATACTCCCAATGCCGGTGGTCTCGGAATGATCGCCATCGGTGTAGGCGGCGCCGATGCGGTAGACGTAATGGCCGGCCTCCCCTGGGAATTGAAAATGCCCAAACTGATCGGTGTGAAACTGACCGGCAAACTGAATGGCTGGACCAGCGCAAAAGACGTGATTCTCTGGGTAGCAGGTCAGTTGACCGTAAAAGGCGGTACCGGTGCTATCGTAGAATATTTCGGTGAAGGGGCGGACAGCATGAGCGCAACCGGTAAAGGCACCGTGTGTAACATGGGAGCTGAAATCGGCGCTACCTGCTCACTGTTTGCCTACGACAAAAAAATGAGCGATTACCTGCGTGCAACAAGCCGTGCTGAGATTGCCGACCTGGCCGACGGTGTTCGTGAACACCTGCGTCCTGACGAAGAAGTAGCCAATAATCCAGCTCCCTACTACGATCAATTGCTGGAACTCGATCTGTCTACATTGGAACCCTACGTAAACGGACCGTTTACGCCCGATCTGGCTACGCCGATCTCGCAGATGGCAGAGACCGTAAAAGCGAACGGCTGGCCCGAAAAACTGGAAGTAGCCCTGATCGGCAGTTGTACCAACTCTTCTTACGAAGACATCAGCCGCAGCGCCAGCATCGTAAAAGATGCGTTGTCCAAAGGACTGAAAGCAAATTCAGAATTTACCATCACTCCGGGTAGCGAATTGGTTCGTTTTACCATCGAGCGCGATGGCTTTATCAATACATTTGAAAGTGTGGGCGGTGTGGTGCTGGCAAATGCCTGCGGTCCCTGTATCGGTCAGTGGGCACGTCATATCGACGATCCTAACCGCAAGAACACGATCATCACTTCTTTCAACCGCAACTTCGCCAAGCGTAACGATGGTCTGGCCAGCACACACGCATTTGTGGCCAGCCCTGAGATTGTAACAGCAATGGCGGTTGCCGGACGCATTTCTTTCAACCCACTCACCGATACACTGGTGAACGAGAAAGGAGAAGAAGTGAAACTGGCAGAGCCTACAGGACATGAATTACCACCCAGAGGATTTGACGTGGATGATCCGGGTTACCAGGCACCTGCAGAAGACGGCAGCAGCGTGAAAGTAGTGGTACAACCCGACAGCCAGCGTCTGCAACTGCTCACGGCATTTGCACCCTGGGAAGGGACCGACCTGCTGGGTCTCAAACTGCTGATCAAAGCAAAAGGCAAGTGTACGACCGACCACATTTCTATGGCAGGTCCCTGGCTGAAGTTCCGTGGTCACCTGGACAATATCAGCAACAACATGCTGATCGGTGCCCTCAACTACTTCAACGATAAAACCGACTCGGTTAAAAACCAGCTTACCGGCGAATACGGTCCCGTACCTGCTACGGCCCGTGCTTACAAAGCTGCTAACGTAGGCAGCATTGTGGTAGGTGACGAGAACTATGGAGAAGGTAGCAGCCGTGAACACGCAGCGATGGAACCACGCCACCTCGGTGTACGCGCCATCCTGGTACGCAGCTTTGCCCGTATCCACGAAACCAACCTGAAAAAACAGGGTATGCTCGCGCTCACTTTCGCGAACAAAGAAGACTACGATAAAATACAGGAAGACGATAACATCGATATTCTTGGTCTGCCGAATTTTGCACCTGGCCAGCCACTGACGGTGGAGTTGAACCATGCCGACGGCACCAAAGATCTGATTGTTGTTAATCATACTTACAATGCCCAGCAGATCGAATGGTTCCGTGCTGGTGGTGCATTGAATGTGATCCGCTCCGAGTTTGCACGTAAGAAGACAGAAGAAGCTGCTGCATCCTGAGAACGGGACAAGATGTTTATTACAAAGTCCCGCCAGCGCGGGACTTTGTAATTTGATAATTTGAAGATTTGATAATTTGATACCGAAGCTTCTGGATTCAAAATGATTGAAGAATAGGCTTTTGAATTATTTGAATTTACAATTTTTTAACCCGCCAACCTGTCGGTCAGTCAATTGATCTACAGGCTTCGGCACAGAATTAGTAAATACAAGCGTATGAAAAAGAAGAATATGCTTTTACTCGCAATTGCCGCCGCTGCTGTAACTGCCGGACTGGTAGCTTATTCTGCTGCGCGCCGTACCCGTGCCAACAGACAATTACGCCGTGTATCCGACGAAGGATATGAAACCGCCCACGATGTGCTGTTCCCTGACAAAGGCCATAAAGGCCCGAAACTGCACTATGGTCCTGTGCTTCCGTCCTGATCATCAGCTTCCGGACAATACAAATACACTGACAGCGCTGGTGGTGCCGTTCAATGTGACGCAGTATTCTTCCTGCTTTGCACAACAGGGCAGCCACTGCGCAATAAAGGGCTTGGCCATTAGCCGTTGAGGTGTACTCAACAGAATGGTTGTGCCTGCGTTTAAAAAGCGATTCAGCACAATTGAAAGACGGTCAAACGCTACAGGATCATAATTTACATCGCTTAGTAATACCACATCTGCAGCAAGATCTGCGGGCAATTCATTCCAATCCAGCAATGCTGTGTTGAAATTGAGGAGACCGGCTTTGGCTGCCGAACGCCGGCAATAGTCCACTGCGCCGGGTGCATAATCACTGCACAAGATAGTTTTGGCATAACGGGCTGCATATAGGGAGGGGAGGCCAAGGCCTGCCGCGAGCTCGATGACTGTCTTTCCCCGGATCAAACCAGGATGGGCGGCCAGGAAACGGTGCAGGCCCAGGGAAGCGGGCCAGGTCTGCGCCCAGTACGGCACAGCACCATCATCCCCTGACAGGTGTTTGCTGCGGATAGTAGCCGGATCCGGTACAAAAAGACATACGATATCCTCCGCCTCTCCGAAACAAATCCATTGATCATCCATGCCGTAAAGGTGTTGAAAAAAATCTACACTCCTCCGGGATTGAGCAGGGTTTTCTGACGGAAGAATCCGGGTGATTCGCTGTAAAACTTCTTAAACATCAGGATAAAGCTGCTGCACTTTTCATATCCCAACTGATAGGCCACTTCTTTCACTGCTATCTGTTTTTCTTCCAGCAAATGCCTTGCGTGTTCCATTTTCAATTGCAGGTAATAATCGTAAATGCTCCGGCGGTAAATCTGATGAAAATATCTTTTCAAAGTGGATTCACTCAACGATACTTTTTCTGCAATCGTGCGGATACAAGGCAATTGCGACTCCAGGTGCTGGCGAAGGATATCTTCTACTGCTCGGATCTTTTCCTCGTAATAGGCCGCAGGGGAATTGTCCAGCGTGGAACGCAGCGACAGGCCATAGAGGAAATCACTCAGCAAAGTGAGTGCTCTCGCTTTGTTGTAAAGACGGTCGCGGTTCTCCGAAATAAAATGATTGTGAAACTCCGTCAGCGATTGCTGTAAGGTGAGTGACACCGGTTCGTGAAACACAAAAGCTTTTTCATCACTCGCCATTTTATTGAGGAAACGTGCAAACGAAGTATCGTCTTGACCGAATGTATTCATCAGCCAGTCGGGGTGCAATTGCAGTACAAGCACCTTAGCCGCCCTGCCGGGTGCGAAGGTGTAAGTAAAGTCTGCATCACCGGATTCGAAGAGGGTTTCCATGGAAGCATTGAAGCGGAGTTCGCGCGCCATAGAAGGGCCGTTGATATGGAACTGGTC
Organism: uncultured Sphingobacteriales bacterium; assembly: GCA_937888905.1. Lineage (GTDB taxonomy): Bacteria > Bacteroidota > Bacteroidia > Chitinophagales > Chitinophagaceae > Terrimonas. The sequence continues at coordinate 186,324 of CALATA010000021.1, read as the reverse complement.
GGGAGTGAGGATAAAGTATAGTTGGAAAAGACGTGGTTGTCCCGGTATGCGCGCAGGGCGGTTCACCGTAAGAGAATCTTTCAACTGCAGGTCCCAGCAACTGATATGAAATCCGGGTTCTACCTGTGCCTGCTTTAAAGTGCCCTCACCAGACTGAAAGGGTAACGTAATAGTATGTCCCGTCAACTCAACGCCGGCGAAGTTGGCCAATTCCAATAGGGTATAAACGGCGAGATCATCACCTTTCACAGGACTAGCTTCATTCATAAGAATAGGTTTGATCAAATATAGAAAAACGTATAAAGTATATCAATAAGAGTTAGGACTTACCATATTGACGCCGATCATTTCCGGTGAACGGATAGGGGTATTGGTTGAACGTTTTAGGGTATTTCCCTCCCTTCATCCTGTCTATCTTGCTACCGGTTCTGACTGATTTTTTGATTTCTATTATACCTTTTTCATAATGGAGTGGTGGACACACTTCAAGATGGATTGACGGACAGTTTATTCGAATCTCGACCGTTCCCTGCAAGGAGGGAACGGTTTTTTTATTTATATAGCTGGCACAGGCATTGCAACTTTTAATTATAAAAAATACATTTATGAATAAGTCTGTATTGCTCACTGCTTTGACATTAGGCGCCGCTGTAGTATATTGTCTTCACCTGTTGACAAGGGATAGAAACACTGTACCTAAAATGAAGGCTGTTCCCCACGCGGAGTGACCAGTGTGAAGTAAAAAGTTGTTCCTTTACCCGGTACACTTTCCACGCTGATTTTTCCGCCGTCACGCTCGATAATACTGCGGATCAGGTATAAACCGATACCGCTTCCTTCTGTTGTATCAGATGAAAACCTCGAAAAGGGAGTGAAGAGTTTGTCTGAATGGCGAACGGCATCAAATCCCTGTCCGTTGTCGGAATAAGTAAAATGAATGCCCGTTTCATCCGGTCTTGCTGTTAAATGAATAAGCAGGTCGCGTGAGGGATCAGCATATTTGATGGAATTCGAAAGCAGGTTACGAAAAATACTTCTGAGGTAAGTTTCAATAAACTGAATTTCGGCCACAGCCTTTAATTCCGTCTGCAGTTGTATCGTCTTTTGCTGTACCGACTCTGCCAGTTCTTCATATACTTCGCGCACGATCAGTTCGGGGTCGAGAGAGGTAACGATGTTGGCCGACAGATGGTCGATCCGGATCACCTGGTTCATACTCCTGAGCGTGTTTTCAAGATTGGTGGCCGAGCGACGGATAATCTGGAGGAGGGAGCGCTCTTCTTCCGGTAAAGCGAATGGATTCATGAGCTCCAGCGACAGGCCGAGCTTGGTCACTGAATTTTTGAGATCATGTGAGAGTGCGAACGTGATACGTTCGAGATCCCGGTAACCTCTCTCAAGTTCCCGGCGGCTTTTTGCGGCAGGATTATGACGGTCTTTCAGGCGGCTGTCTGGTATATCCCGCGGAACCGGGAGTGATGCTACCGTATCATTGGCATGGCGCACGCTCAGTAAATACTGCTCGCTGGGCTGACGAATGGAAAAAATAAGTGGTTCCGTTTGCGGCAATTGAAGCTTGCTTCCATGATCCGTTACTCTCGATGCGAAATGGAATTGTTCCTGAAGCGTGGCGCCGGCATGACGTGCCAGCCATACCGCTAATTCATGGGCATAGAAAATATCAGTTTCGGTATTAAGCCTGACGAGGCCGACGTCTTTACTCATTCTGATGTCAATGTTAGCCGCTTTAGTCTACCAAAACTATCAGGGAAATCCCTGATTTTCAACTGTGAACTTTCAATAATTGCTTCAGGTCCTTACTTTTAAGGCCAGAAAAGAACAACTACATGACAGGAAGGATTAAAGTATTTCATTTGGAAGATTACAAGATTATGCGGGATGGCATTAAATTTTTGTTATCGCAAGACCCGCAAATCACAGTGGTAGGCGAAGCTCGTAACGGAGATGAGTTGATAGAAATGCTTCCGCATCTCGATGTCGACATCCTCCTGCTCGATCTTTACCTGGATGGCCTGGAGGACGTGCGCTCCATGGATGGTTTTGCGATCTCTGAGTATATCCAGAAAAACTTCCCCGATATTAAGATTGTTGCCCACTCGGTGTACAATGATGCCGACCGTGTGGCGCGGATCATGAATTCCGGAGCAATGGCTTTTGTGTCTAAAAAAGCCGGTTATGAAGAGTTGGTACAAGCTATTAAATTGGTTCACGGAGGAAAAAAGTATATTTGTACGGAGACCTCCAAGAAACTGAAAAATATCAATGAATTTTTGGATGGTATCGTGGACACGCTGCGGGGTGAAAAAGACTTTTTCTCTCAACGCGAAAAGGAAGTTCTTGAGTTATTAGGCCGTGGTTATTCGACCAAAGACATCGCCAAAGCCCTTTTTATCACGGAGAAAACAGTTGAAACTCACCGGAAAAACATGGTAGATAAGGCAAAGGTGAAAAATACGGCCGAACTGGTTGCATTTGCATCTGCCCGAGGTTTTTTAAAACATTAAACTACAAGCCGTGTTTGAAGATATCCGTTTACTGGGAAGCCTTTCAAAGGATGGAGTTTTCGTGTACGATATTCCTACCGAAAAATTTGTGTACCTGAATGATGTACTTCCCAGGATTTTCGAAATAAAGAAAGCTGAGCTGGTACAACAACCCAGCCTCGTATTCCCGCTGATCCGTTCTGAAGACGCGTATTATCTGCGTCACCGTTACACCCAACTTTTGCTAGACAAATGTTTAACCAATAATGAATTCCGTTTACAATTTGCAGATGGACGGATGCTTCATCTTTCCCTTGATGCATATTTAATTGCTGAGCATTCTGTGATCGTTGGATTTGTGAAAGACCAGACCCTGGAAAAAGAGCACGAAGATTACATCATCAACTATGGTGCAAAGAAGGATACGTTGCTCGATATGATGACGCATAATCTTTCCGGGCCCTTGCAGCTTACACAGAACATTCTTCGCTGGATGCAGCAGACTTACAAACATGACGCGCCTGCCGATATTCATGCCCAGCTGCAACTGATAAAAAACAATACGCAGGAGTGTCTTGATATCATCAATGATTTTTTACAGGAGGAGCATGTTGAGTCGGAAAGAATATTTGTAAAAAAGACAAGATTTGACCTGCTCGAGCGGATTTATAATACGTTGGAGAAGATCATTGCGCTTAATAAAGACCGGAAATTCAGAATCATCACAGACCTGGAAAACCTGAATATCACTACTGACAGCGTGAAGTTTTTCCAGATCGTTCACAACCTTGTTTCCAATTCGATCAAATTTACGCCGGAGAATGGCGAGATCGATATCATGGTCGAAGAAACTGATAAGACGTTTATCGTACGCGTACGTGATAATGGGATTGGTATTCCTGTGCGGCTGCATGAATCCTTGTTTGAGCGGCATACGCCGGCCCAGCGTTATGGATTGAACAAGGAAGAGTCCAAGGGCATGGGCCTGTCGATCGTTAAAAGTCTTACACATTTGCTGGAAGGCAAGGTGAGCTTTGAATCCGAAGAAAATAAAGGCTCCGTTTTTTCTATTGAGCTGCCAAAAGACTGATAAGATCAGTCCTGTAACTCGAAAGAGATTTCTTTGGCTGTAATTCCCAAATGACTTTCATGGAAGGTGCAAATGCCATTGCGGATAATAAGTATCTGCGGTGACTCGTGCACAACGTTCATGTCTCCCGCAACGCGGTTGGAGATTTCTCTGAACCGGATAAGGTCGAGGAAGTGGTAGTCTGCATTCTCCGGCAGTTTGCTTCCTTCAAGGCGTGTCTGTGCCACTTTGCTCACGGAGCAGCGCGTTGAATGTTTGAAAACCACTTGCGGGCGTTGTGAGGAAGCGGCCAGGAGAGATTCCCATTGTTCATTAGATTCCAGTAGTGTCCAGTTCATGCCAATATAACAAACTTGTGGGTGGAAGGTTTAAGGTGGAGGAGTAAGTGATAAGTTATAAGTATTAAGGTTTGGTCCCGCAGGCTGAGGCTCCCGAAGCCAGTGACTGACGGAGAGAGTTTGTTCGACACCACAAGTGTTCAGAACGTTTATCCCCAAGAGTCGCTTTTAGCGCCCTTGTTGGTCTCCCGACCAACAAGCAAGCAAGCAAGAGTCGGGTTGCTTTGGTAGGTTAAGGTCAACATCGTACATGACTCAAGGATGAGCAGGACCGTTGGTTTGGAGACCAACGGTAGCGTGATGTCGGGTTGACAGGGTTTAAAATTTTCCGAATAGTTGTGGTAGAGACCAGAAACAAGGCTGTTGGTTACTGAATAATCCAAATTAAAAAAGATCCGCAGGCTGAGGCTCCCGGGGCCGGCCATTGCCACAAATCAACTGCCACCTTGTGGGGTGGAAGCATGTTTCAGCTCCAAATCAAAATGCTCTTTTAACTTGCGTGCGGATTTTATAAAATCCTGTATGGCATTAAATAACATTTCTCTCTCTGTCGAACCTTTAAATTGAAAATCTGCCGGATCAACATCTATGACATACATGCCATCAATTTTCGTTTCTTTGTACGCTTTTTTCTTTAGTGACATATTGAATGATTTACGGTTAAAGAATTAAACTGCATATTCCTGAAAATTCGGTAATGTTCTCTTTGAGAATTTCCCGGTTTTTTTCAGATTCAATTATTTTTTCGGATCCTGGTATACTGCTCGAAAACGTAACGATACCAACGATTTTTTGAGTCGAACGGCTATATTTCCTGTCAAATGCAAATATTGGTGTGCTGGCAACAAATCCATTACCTGAGATCGTTGCTCTTTGTTGTTCCGTAAAATTCAACTGATCTATGGAGCCCGGGATATCTCTTATTATTGTTCTTCCTATCGTATAAGCCTTACCGGTAATTCCCTGCCTTGCGGTAATCCTGAATTGCTTGTTCATCATATTCCCCGGAGATAACCATACGACGTCCAGGCGACGGACGAAAAACCTGGCAGATATTCTTCGAAAAACAGAGCTGCCAATTGCTGGTTCCCAGGTACAGTAAAAAACACGTCTTGGAATCATGATATTGGCCACCAAAGGGGACCCTCTGAATATTTCATGATCGAGATAAGTGGCAATCAGGTTATCAATAATTGTCCATTTATTGTTTTCCTGCCGTTCATATTTTTTCAGCGGTGCGACAACTGTTATGACATGCGTTAGTATCGTCGATCCTCCAAGGATCAGGGTGATAAGGAAAGGCGCATTGCTATAGTGATTACGCAACCACCGGTCGATCTCCGGCAATCTGATCAGGATAATGACCAGACTGAGAAGAGGCAAAACATATATAAGCGAGATTTTTTCCATTAGTCAGGAGATCACTTTTTCTCAAAACTAAGTTGGTGCTAGGGCGATAGTCGTATAATAAACGGGTAAGTTATATTTTTTACTTCCAACGTTTGGATAAGAACCCTATCTTCAACACCATGCATTCGCCCATACCTGTTATCCTGTCTCAGGTTTTTCCGCAGGAAGAACTTGTTATCCGATCCGTTAACCGGATCAGCGGCGGAGATATCAATGACGCTTTCATGGTGCTGACCAATAACGGTCCTTTTCTTATCAAAACAAACCATACATCCGCTCCACGCTTTTTCGATGGTGAATTACGCAGTCTCAACTTATTGGCAACTACCAATACGCTTACCGTTCCGAAGCCTTTTGGCTCTGGTAAGGTAAACGGTATACAATTCATCGTTATGGAATGGCTGAATACCGGCCATCCGGATAAACATTTCTGGGAGGATTTCGGAACCGGCCTGGCTTCCCTGCATGCGCATTCAAATGAGTTATTTGGTGCAGCCGGTGATCAGTACATCGGTACGCTTCCGCAGTCAAATGCACAGGCAACTACCTGGCATCACTTTTATCGCGATCAGCGTATCATGCCTTTGCTGCGTGATGCGTTGAATCAGGGACTTTGTACAAGAGAGGATGTCACCTGCGGAGAACGTTTGTGTAATCATTTAGCAGAGCTGCTCCCGGTGGAGCCAGCCGCCTTACTTCACGGCGATCTTTGGAGTGGAAATTTCTTAATAAAGTCGGATGGTCATCCCGCATTGATCGATCCTGCGGTTTATTATGGTCATCGTGAAATGGATATTGCCATGACTGCTTTGTTTGGCGGGTTTGATCCTGTTTTTTATCAGGCATACAACGCTGCTTATCCTTTGCAACCCGGATGGCAGCAACGATTAGCTGTTTCGCAGCTTTATCCCTTGCTCGTGCATCTGCTTTTGTTTGGCAGCAGCTATTATGGTCGCGTCAAAACTATTCTGCAGGAGTACGGCAATTGATCAGGCTTTGTCTTTACCCCAGCGGAATGTATCAATGGTAAAGCCGGCAAGATCAAGTACGCGATCGCTGACCGTGGCTGCCACTTCTTCGACTGTTTTAGGGAGACTGTAATAGGAAGGAGTAGCGGGACAGATGATACCGCCGGCCAGTGTCACCGTTTCCATATTGCGGATATGCATCAGGTTGTAAGGGGTATCACGCACTACGCAGATCAGTTTTCTTCTTTCTTTTAATATGACATCGGCAGCTCTTGTAATCAGATCGTTCGACACGCCTGTGGCGATACGGCCGAGTGTACCCATAGAGCAGGGGATGACGATGAGGGTATCATAGCGCCCGGAGCCAGACGCAAAAGGGGCATTGAAGTCGTTCTTGTCATAGAACCTGAATGGATACTGCGTATACTTGTCATTGCCCAATTCCGTTTCCCATACCTGACGCGCATTGTCCGACATCACGATGGCAATATCTGACCATTGCTCCGGAATGGTTGAAAGACGATTCAAAAGACCCGCCGCATAGATAGAACCACTGGCTCCGGTAATGGCAACAACAACTTTTCGCATAAATGATATTTCAAACGTGAAGATACCCCAGTGAGGTGAGATTTTTTATGCAAACGTTTGCAGAACGATAACTACATCGTTATAATCTGCAAATTAATGTTTCGACATTGAGATGGATCAAGATTTTCAAAATCAGGGCCTGTTTTTTGAAAAAAAATCATTTAAATATTTTGCGTTAATTCATTATTAACGATATTAGCAGTGAATTTTCATAGGATAAGGTTTAATGGTTAATGGTTTTTGATTAGGGCCCCCCGATTTCCATCGGGGGTTCTTTTTTTTAGCACCTCTCCGTCGAAGAAACCATTTTTCCGGTATCGTTGCCGGAGCGCTGGCATAAAAAAAGAGCCTGCGCATGGCAGACTCTTTTTATTGCTTTTATTCACTGGTTATTTCTTCTCCGTTCCCAGGTTCTCCAGGATCCAGTTGGTCATTTTGCTCCACAGATGGAAGCTGGTATTATCGGGGCCACCGGAAATGCCGTGATTCTTATTGGGGTAGTAAGCGCTTTCAAAATCAACATTGCTTTTCACCAATGCCGTGATCATTTGCGTTGCATTCTGGAAGTGTACGTTGTCATCTGCCGTACCATGAATGATCAGGTATTTGCCTTTGATGCTGTTGGTGAAATTCATAGGTGCGTTATCGTCGTATCCTTTCTGGTTCTCGGCAGGCGTGCGCATGTAACGCTCCGTATAGATATTATCGTAGAATCTCCAGCTTGTAACAGGTGCCACGGCAATAGCTGCGGAGAATACGTCTGCTCCTTTGGTGATGGCAAGTGAGCTCATAAAGCCACCAAAGCTCCAGCCCCAATGTCCGATGCGGCTCTTATCTACATAGGGCAGGTTGCCGAACCATTTAGCGGCATCGATTTGGTCTTCTATTTCGAGTTTGCCCAATTGCAGGTATGTTTTCTTTTTAAACTCTTCGCCTCTGTAACCGGTGCCGCTGTTGTCAACACTTACTACAATGAAACCTTTTTGCGCCAGCAATTGATGCCAGAAGCTGATTGCGCCAAAACGGTTAGCTACCTGCTGTGATCCCGGCCCGCCGTAGTTGCAGAACAACACGGGATAACGACGTGACGGGTCAAAGTTGGCCGGCTTCAGTATCCAGCTGTTCAGTGTATCTCCTTTGCTGTTGGGAATGCGGATGAATTCGCCTTTTGCCAGGTCATATTCCGCCATTTTCTCGCGGAGCTTGCTGCTTTCGTTCACGGTCTTTATCACCTGTGCGCGGTATCCTTTTTTATCAGCGATGATCGAATGCAGGGTTACCACCTGGGGTGTATTGATATCAGATCTGTAGTCATAGAACTGCGTAAATTTATCGTTCAGCACGATACGGTTCCAGCCGGTACCGGTCGTGAGTGCGGTACTTTTTTTCCCTGAAAAATCGGCTACAAAAAAGTTGCGGTCCATTGGACGCGGATAAGCTGTCTGATAATATACACGTTTGTTGATCTCGTCTACGGCATTGATTTCTGTTACATCATAGTTACCGGAAGACAATTGCAGTTGCGTTTTGCCGTCGAAGCTGTAAAGCCAGATCTGGTTGTAACCACTCTTTTCACTGGTGAAAAGAAAATGTTTACCGTCGCGCAGGAAGTACCAGTCGTCGTGGATATCGATGTAATATTTGTTTTTCTCTTCATAGAGCAGGCTCGATTTTCCGCTGGCTGCTTCTGTCAGCAGCAGGCGGAGATTGTCCTGGTGGCGGTTGAGCCAGAAGATAACGAGGCGGCTGTCGTCCTGCGTCCATTTGATACGTGGGATGTAGATATCTCCCTGTGCGTAGTCGGCTTTTACCTTCCTGCCATTGCGTACATCATAAATATGTATCTCAACTTTTGAGTTGTCGTCGCCGGCTTTGGGGTATTTGTAGCGATAATCCTGGTTGTAACCATTGTTGTAGATGGTCATGTTGTATTCTTTTACCTGCGATTCATCGAATCGGTAATAGGCGAGGTAGTTGCCTTTCGGGCTCCACTGATAGGCCTGGGTGAAACTGAATTCTTCTTCATATACCCAGTCGCAGTTACCGTTGATGATGAAATTCCATTTTCCATCGGTGGTAATAGCGGTTGCCTTGGCCGAAGCGATGTCGTAGATATAAAGATTGTTGTCTTTTACATACGCCACTTTGCTGCCATCGGGGGAGAAAGTAGGATGTAAAACTTTTTCATTCTCCAGTTTGGTTACGTTACCGGTGCCACGGTGATACAGGTATAGGATGGCTTTGGAAGAATGGCGATAGATCGGTTCCGCATCGATGCGGATAAGCGCGAGGGATGTATCGGCTGCATTCACGATTACTTCAGAAGCGCGGCCGAGTGCCTTCCCTGCTTCATCTTTCAAACCATCGGTATTGATCTCTGAAGAACGGGTGCCGAAGTCGGCCGGAACAAATTCGCCGCGGAAGGTTCCTTTCTTATAAAGATCTTCCAGGGTAATCGCCTTTTTCTGGGCCTGGCCAAGCAGGGGCAGGAACAGCAGGGCTACAATGAGTTTACGCATGTTATCCATTTTTTTCAAGCTATAAATGTAAAGGTTTTAAGTAATAAGTTTTAAGTATTAAGTGATGGAAGGCTTAAGCTGTAAGGTGTAAGGCGTAAGGTATAAGGCTTAAGGTATAAGGCGTAAGGTATAAGGCTTAAGGTATAAGGTGGGAGGTTTGGGATGAGATTTATTCACTAGTTGAGTTGTTCATAAAAAAAGACCGCCGGGGCGGTCTTTATAATTCAAAATTTAAAAGTCAAAATTCAAAAATGACTGTCCGATAAACTCAGGGGCCGGAAATTAAAAACTCAGAAGATGAAAACCGGTATCTGAAGCCGTTTCAAATCATCAAATTTTCAAATCATCAAATTAATCTGCCATATCCGGAATGGCTTCGGCCTTATAAGCTCCTGCGTCCAGTTTTTCTTTGGTAGCGGAGAACGCCTGCAGCGTCTCTTCGATGTCTGCATCGGTATGTGTAGCCGTAGGGATGAGGCGGTAGATGATGTGTCCTTTCGGAATAACCGGGTATACCACGATAGAGCAGAATATGCGGTAGTTCTCACGCAGGTCCATTACCATGGCTGTTGCTTCTTCCACGCCACCTTTCATGTATACAGGTGTTACCACTGAATCGGTGTTGCCGATATCAAAACCACGTTCTTTCAATCCAGCCTGCAGTTTGAGGGCATTGCTCCAGAGTTTCTCGCGCAGTTCGGGTTGTGTGCGCAACAGGTCGAGGCGTTTAAGGTTACCGATCACGAGTGGCATCGGAAGGCTTTTGGCAAAGATCTGGCTGCGGATGTTGTAACGGATATAGTCGATGATCTTGCGGTCACCGGCAACGAATGCGCCTATTGACGCCATTGATTTAGCGAATGTAGAGAAGTAGAGATCGATTTTGTCCTGTACGCCTTGCGCTTCACCGGCACCGGCGCCTGTTGCACCGAGTGTACCGAAACCATGCGCATCGTCAACAAGGAGGCGGAAATCATATTTATCTTTCAGTGCTGCGATCTCGGTCAGTTTGCCCTGATCGCCGGCCATACCGAATACACCTTCCGTGATCACGAGTACGCCGCCGGCATTCTGCTTGTTCACCAGTGCAGTAGCGCGTTGCAGTTGTTTTTCCAGGTCAGCGAGGTCGTTGTGTTTGTATACATAACGGTGGCCGGGATGCAAACGCAATCCATCGATAATACAGGCGTGGCTTTCCGCGTCGTATACGATCACATCATGACGGCTGCAAAGCACGTCGATGATGCTTACCATTCCCTGGTAGCCGAAGTTGAGCAGGGCGGCATCTTCTTTCATCACAAAAGCAGCCAGCTCGGCTTCGAGTTGTTCATGATAATCACTGTTGCCGCTCATCATACGCGCACCCATCGGCAGTGCCAGGCCAAAACGTGCGGCACCGTCTGCATCAGCTTTACGTACTTCAGGATGATTGGCGAGACCGAGATAATTGTTGAGACTCCATACGATCATTTCTTTTCCGCGGAATTTCATGCGGCTTGAAATGTCTCCTTCCAGTTTGGGAAATGCGAAATAGCCATGTGCTCTTTCGCGGTGTTGGCCAATAGGACCATAATTTTTAAGCAGACGCTCAAAGATGTCAGCCATATGTTTATGAAGATTTTAGGTGAGGCCCCGCTCATGCCCGGGGCAGATGCTTTCCAAAAAAGCGTTGCAAAGGTAAGGTTTTGTCAGCAAAAAGCCCCGGCAAACTGCCGGGGCTAAGCTATTGAAGAGGAGTGCTTTAGTTCTCTTTTTTGCCGAATAGTTTCTTGAAAAGCCCTTTTTTCTTCCGGGGCTCATCGGCTGCGGAACCGATTGGTTTGTTGTTCGGGTCTTTTTTAGGATCTTTTTTCTGCGTACTGTCTTTTTTAGGCGTGTTAACAGGCGCATCCGGATCCTGGAACGGACGCGATTCGGCCGGAAGGTCATATCCTTCTTCCGTACCTACGCCCACGTCTTCCTGCTGCGCGCCCGGCTCAATATCCGAATCGATCTGCAGTGCATCCGCACTGAACATTTCATTGTCCATTTGTGCAGGCTGTACAAATTTGGCGTCGCGTTCGATACCGAGTTTTTTGTCGGCGTATACTTTTTTGAAGAAGTTTTCCCAGATAGGTCTTGCGGCTGCACCACCAAAACCGCCACTGCCTTCGTTGCGGATGAAGCGGTCGTCGCAACCAACCCATACGCCACCGAGCAACTGCGGCGTATAACCCATGAACCACGCATCCGAGTTATCGTTGGTCGTACCGGTTTTGCCGGCCATTTCAGCGGCGCCCAGGCGTCCGCGCAATCCTGCTGCGGTACCTTTGTCTACGGTTCCCTGCATCATGCGGGCCATTTTATAAGCCGTGATCTCACTGATCACTTCCTTGCGGTTGGCGCTGTAATCAAAGCGTTTGATCACATTGCCATTGCGGTCTTCAATGCGGCTGATGAAATAAGGCCTGGTTGAAAAACCTCTTCCCGCAAAAATGGTATAACCCCACATCATTTCGAAAAGTGAAAGTTCACAGGAACCCAGTGCGATAGAGGGGAACGCCTCTACTTTTGTCGGGATATTCAATCGTGCTATGAAATCGGTAAATTCTTTTACTCCCACCTGTTTCATGATATAAGCCGTAGCGCAGTTTTTCGACCATGCCAGTGCGTTGGCCATCGTCATCGTGCGGCCGGAGCAGGAGCGGCTTGTTGCCGGCACCAGTTGACCATTGCCAAATGATTGCTGCTGATCCACCACCTCCGTTTCCGGCGTGAAACCGCGTTCTTCCATTGCCTGTGTATACAGCAGCGGTTTTATTGACGAACCAACCTGGCGTTTGGTGTTGAGGTTGGCGTGGTCGAGTTTGTAGGTTTTGAAGTTGATGCCGCCCACCCATGCTTTTACCTCACCTGTTACAGGGTCCATTACCATGAAGGCCGATTGCACCATGGTACGGTGGTATTTGATGGAATCATAAGGCGTCATCACTGTATCTTTTTCCCACTGTTTATTCCAGGCAAATACTTTCATGGGCGTCTTTACAAAGAAACTTGCTTTGATCTCTTTGTCGCTCAGGTTGTCTTCCACACCGTTTTTCCATCGATCGCTGCGTTTCATTTCCCGTTCGAGTACGTTCTCGTGGTCTTTCCAGATCGAACCATTTTTGACTTTGCTTTGTGCCAGTAGTGCTTTTTGCAGGTTGGGCACCTGCGAAGCCATCGCTTCTTCAGCGTATTCCTGCATACGCGGATTGATGGTGGTATAGATCTTCAATCCGTCTTCATAAATATTATAAGAACTGCCGTCCGGCTTTTTCAGTTTCTTCAATTCGTTCTTTACTTCTTCGCGCAGTATTTCGCGGAAGTAGGGAGCATAACCGGTGTTTTCATCCAGCTTGCGGTAATTCAGTTTGATAGGCATGGCGCGGTAGCGGGTGGCTTCGGCAGCCGTAATATTTCCGTTCTCTTCCATGCGTGTCAATACCAGGTTGCGGCGATCGCGGGCAGGAACAGGATTGCGTCGCGGGTTGTAGACCCCGGGACCGTTGATCATGCCTACCAGCAAAGCGGCTTCTTCAACAGTGAGCACATCGGGCTCTTTCTGGAAAAAAGTACGGGATGCATTGCGGATACCGAACACATTATCAGAGAAAGGAACAGCATTCAGGTATAAAGCAATGATCTCTTCTTTGGTAAAGTTGCGTTCCAGTTTTACGGAAATGATCCATTCTTTCAGCTTCTGCATCATACGTTGCGCCTTGTTGGTGGCACGCCGGTTGAAGAGGGCAAGTGCCAATTGCTGCGTGATGGTACTGCCACCACCTTTACTGCCCAGTAGCAGCACAGCGCGCATGGTTCCTTTCAGGTCGATACCGGAGTGGTCATAAAAGCGCTTGTCCTCGGTGGCAATGAGGGCGTTGACCACATGCGGGGAAATATCGCGGTATTTCACCACGCTGCGGTTCCCCTCCGGCAGATAATATTTTCCCATCAGCGTTCCGTCCTCAGCATATACTTCGGACGATTGCAGGATGGAAGGATTTTCCAATTCTTTCATGGAAGGCATTTCTCCGAATACACCAAAGTTGGCCATCAGCACGAGGAGCACAAAGCCGAGGAAGCCAAAAAGGAAAATGCGCCAGAAAATGCGGACTGATTTTTTCATTCGTTTCCGTTTTTAGGGGCATGAACATAGTGGGTTCATGCAAACCGTTCGAAATTAGCAAAAACCCAGCCGCGGATTGAGCGTACCGGGTTTAATTTTTTCCCAAAAAACATCAGAATTTGCCAGGCAGTTTGTTCTGGAGGAATTGCTGGTATTTTCCAAGTTCTTTGTTGGTTTTCAGCAGTTCAAGGTTGGCCTGGCTGATGATCAGGAAGCTGTATTTGCCACCTTTCAGCCACGGAACGATCTGTGTGCTCGTTTTGGGCTGGTTCACGCTCACATATTCCAGCGCTTCTTCCGCGTTCTTAAACGGACTCATCAGCAGCAGGCGGTTGTCCGCGTCGATCGTCACCAATTCAGACGTGAGCGTCTTGCTGCGGTAGTTCTGCTGATTGTGCAGGTTGAATGCATTCTGCGCTTCGCGGATGAATACCGGGTCTACTTTATTCAGCACCACCACCACATAATGTGGTACATCGGCGTTGTAGTTAAAGGCATTCGGATCTACCGGCGGTGCCGCAGGCTTAGGCACAGGAGCTTTTACCACTGTATCGGGGCGCGGTGTTACAGGTGCGGTCACCGGTGGCTTAACCGCCATCGTATCCTTGGGAACCGGTGTAACGGCTACCGTATCAGGTGCGGGTACGGGCGGCGCTTTGGTAATGAGTGAATCGACAGGTTTGGTTACCACCGTGTCTTTTACAGGTGGTACAACTACAGGAGGCTTCGCCGCCACGGTATCTTTTACTACGGGTGGTTTTGCCGCAACCGTGTCTTTGGCAGGAGGCGGCGTTACCACAACCGGTGGTTTGGCGGCAACCGTATCTTTTACTACCGGAGGTTGAGGTTTGGGTACAACAGCTACAGGCGGCTGCGTAACAACGGCGTTGCTGTCTTCCGCAGGTCTTTCGATCACGAGGTTGCGGAGTTCTTCCTCGATTTCGGCACGGCGGTTCAACACGTTGAGCAGGTTTGTGGCTTTGGCGGCCATGGGAGTCTGGTCAAAACGGGATATGATATTATTCAGTACGCCTTTGGCCACACTGTCTTCGCGTTGACGGATATAATAGACGGCTTCGATATAGAGCAGCTGAGGTGTCCAGTAGCTGTTGCCATAAATGCTGTCCGCCGTTTTCTTGCGGGCAACGGCTTCCTGGAATTGTCCTTCGATGAACAGGTCGTAAATTTCTTCGTAGGTGCGTGTGGCAGCGGTATTCGATTTCTGGTCTTTCGGATTTTTTCCGGTGGTTACGATCGCCGTCAGGTTGCTATTGGGAAATTGTTGTGACAACTGATTTTTCACCGCGGTGGCTTTGGCCATTTCTCCGTTACGCTGGTAACAATAATAGAGGTTGAACAAAATGTCTTCCATCTGCGGATGTTGCGGGAAGCGTGTGCGTACGGCTTCCAGCGTTTCGGTTCCGGCGGGGCAATCTTCCAGATCCTGGATATAAATTTTGCCCAGTTCGTATTGGGCGGTTTGCAGGGAGTCGTTAGACTTCTGCAGGCTTTCGGGGGTCAGGGGCAGCCGGTTATAAAGTATATCGTAGGTGCTTTCGCCGCCGCCGGTTGAAAGATTCTGGTTTGGATTGGAAGGATCGGGTGCCAGCAGATTGTTGTTGTTCTGAATCTGGTTCATGAGCGACGCACTCCGGCGCCAGTTGTCTACGTTGGGACGTTTGCCCCAGCGTGTACGGAAATCATTTTCTCCTTTCTGGCGTAACGTGGAATTATAGAAATACCAATCTCCTTTCTGCGTATTGCCGCCGAATAGTGGCGGTGCCTGGTTATTGCCGGGTAATGGAATGCCGGTAGTGATGGTGCCTTCGTCTTTCAGCCCTTGTGCTTTGCGAAGCTGGCGGGCAAGTTTGCGCACGAGTTCTTTGCGTTCGTCTTCGGGAAGTGCGGCGATATGTTGCAGGCTATCCTGGCGTTCGATAATGTCGAGGTTGGTTACGATTTTACCGAGAATGGTTTTACGTGCGGTAATGAGATCGGGATCTTTCAATGCCGGGTCGCTCATGTTGAGGCTGTCGTAAAAACGGTGTGCATCGCGGTAAACGCGTTTCTGGAAAGAGAGTTCTGCCAATTGAAGAAAAGCCCGGTTGCGTTGTGATGCGTTGTTGGAGGCATAACGGGTACTTTTCAATAAAAGGGCAAGTGCTGCATCGGTATTGTCGCGCTCGAGTTCCATTTGCGCAGCCATATAATAAATGATGTCGCGGTAATCGGCGTATTTATCGCGGCGTGCCATTTTGAGCAGGGTGGAAATATTTTTCTCGATATAATTTTCTCCGCCGTCTTTGTTTACGCGGATGCTGGACAGGCGTGCATAGATTTCGAGAATGGGATCATTGGCGTGGCTGATGGCTTTGCCATAATATTTTTCCGCGTCAGCGTAGTTGTTACTCATCTCGAATAACTGACCGGCGAGGTATTCCCAGCGGGCTCTTTCCTGTCTGTTGGTGGCATTGTCCAGCGCCTGTACCAGGTGTACGGCGGCGCTATCCCAGTTTTTTTGTTTATAGAACATAAATGCCTGCACTTCTTCGAGGTCACTCCGAAGACGTGAAGGAAACTGCGGGTCGTCTCTTAATACAACAATGAGGCTGGATGCTTCGGCAAACTGGTCCATCATCAGGTGGTTGCGGATCTGCCAGATGAAAGCGTCGTTGCGGCTGGGTGGTTCGGAGAAAACTTTTTTCAGTACGTTTCTTTTCTCTTTCGTGCTAATGCTGTTGGCGGCGTTGCCGTCTATGCGGCTGCCAATGGTTTTATAATAACCGTCTTTTTCGCGGGGAGCAAAAGCGTAGTTAATGAACTGGAACATCAGGTAGGCCGAGTCGTGCTGTTGCTTCAGGTAGTAAGTGGCCCCCCATAATAAATACATATTGTCGATCCAGTCGTTGCGGAGATCATGGATGGCGATGCCGGTCTGTGTTTTATAACTGACCGAATCGAGTTGCGTGCTGTCGGAGGCTGTCGTTTCTAAGGAATAGTTGTAAAAAGAAAGTAACTGGGAGTAATCATCGCGGTAAGCCTGTTTGGCGCGGTCGATGATCTCGTTGAGTTTGTTATTGGCGTTGAAATACCAGTTGTAATGGGTAACGGTGTTCTGGGTAAAGCGGCGGAAGCCCGGAATCTTTTTGTCGGTGGACTTTTCGGACGCGAGTTCGCGGTTTTCGTATTCTTTAGGCTTGGCAAACTGGTAGGAAATGCCCATCTGCCCGAAACATGGTACGAGGAACAGGCACAGAATAAGACTAAAACCCAGGGAAGCAGTATTTCTTTGGACTTGCATTGGCCGGCGCAAACTAAGTTCTTAATAACTGAAATTCAAACAATTTAGTATAAAAGTAGGGCAATTTTTTTTGCCGAAGTGCGGCATTTGCCGAAGGCTTTGATAATCATGGATCGATGGGGAAAAGACTAAAGCCGGTTCGCTGGCGAGGTCAGCCTTTTTTGAATTTTGACTTTTTAATTTTGAATTACTCTTCCACAAAGCGGGATTGCTTATTTTTATCCGAGTTAATAATTCCTGATTATGGCAAAACTGGATCCCGGATCTACGCTCAAGCGGCTGCGCAACCGTTACCGGATGGTGGTGATGAATGACGATACGTATGAGGAGGTGGTAACGTTCAAGTTGTCCAGATTCAGCGTTTATGTGGGGTTGAGCACAGTTTTTGTGTTGCTCGTTGGCCTTACGGTGGCGCTGATCATCTTTACGCCGTTGCGTTATTATATACCGGGAGCGGCCAACCAGCAATCTTCCGGTCGTGAATTGCGGGAAGTAAAGATCGGGGTGGATTCGGTGAGCCGACAGATGGGCTACCAGGAAAAATACCTTGAAAACATCCGCATGGTGCTTCGCGGTGATATTCCGGTAAGCCGGGATACCACCACGCTGGAACTGCCAAAGGATGAATTCAGCGATGACTGATCCTTCATTTAATCCAAGATAACTATGTTCAATAACCCCAAAAAAACCGACATGCAGGAAAAAAGCATTTCCGGGGGCGCTACGCTGGTAAGTGCCGGCACCAGTTTCAAAGGCGATATCAGCAGCACCAGCGATCTCCGTATCGATGGTAAAGTGGTTGGCAATATCCAGAGCACTGCGCGCGTGGTGATCGGTGCCAACGGAGAGGTAGAAGGAGATATAACAGGTAACCAGGCTGATATCGTAGGCAAGGTATCCGGTAATATCCGCGCCAAGGAATTGCTGCAACTGCGCGGCGACTGTGTAGTAACCGGTAATCTTTATGCCGGCAAATTACAGGTAGAGCCGACCGCCACATTCAACGGGCATTGCCACATGGGTAATAATGTAGTGGAAATGGCCAATAAAGAACTTCCTGCACTTGCCAAATAAACGTGTTCCCAACTGGATGAATTACCTGGGGCTGGGTATGCAGCTCCTGGTGTTGCTTGCATTGGCCCTCTGGGGCGGAATGGAGCTGGACAAACGTTTCAATATGTCGCCGTTCCTGACGCTTACCTTACCTTTGCTTGTCCTGATCATGACTTTTTACCGGGTGATCAGGGAAACATCGAAACGAAAGAACAAAGATGAGTGAAACCAAAGGCTTCGGCCACTTCAAGATCCCCGTATTGATATTTGTTGTAATCACGGCAGGCATTCTGCTGGCGCAGCAACCTTTGGAGAAAGCGGATGTAGACTACAGAGTATTGCTGGGCGGCAACCTGATTCTTTTCCTGGTATCGGTTGCTACCGGCGCCATGGCGCGTAAAGCACTGGGCAATACCAATCCCCACGCATTCACACGTGCCGTATACGCCGGATTTGTACTTCGCCTGTTTGTGTGCGCCATTGCGGCCGGGGTATATATTATTGCCTCCGGCGACCAACTGAATAAATACGGACTCTTCGGCAGTCTTCTTTTTTATTTCGTCTATACTTTTATTGAAATCACTTCTTTGCAGCGCCTGTTGAAGCAAAAAAAGAATGCCTAAGAAAGACGTTCCGATCAATACACTAGAACGGTTCCTTCCGGACAACACCTATGCACCCGTACTGGCTTATCTCAATCAGTACAAAGTGCATCTCACCGTTACGCGCGACCGGAAATCCATTTTGGGTGATTACCGCCATCGTACGCGGCAGGATACGCACCGTATCAGTGTAAATGGTACGCTCAACAAGTATGCATTTCTCGTAACCTTATTGCACGAACTCGCACACCTGCTGACATTCGAACAATTCAGCAACCGTGTGATGGCGCATGGCAAAGAATGGAAAGCCATTTACGGTCAGTTGCTTCATCAGTTTCTCGAACACAAAGTATTTCCGGACGACATTGCGTCGGAGTTGCAGCAGACATTGCGTAATCCTGCTGCGTCGAGTTGTGCAGAAGAGGGACTGCTGCGCGTGTTACGTCGTTATGATCAGCGGCCGGCGGAAGTAAAGCTGGTGGAAGAACTGGCCGACGGTACTTTGTTTCGCACAACGGATGGCCGTATTTTCCGCAAAGGCCCGCGTTTGCGCAAACGCTTCAAGTGTGAAGAAGTAGGCACGGGGAAACAATATTTGTTTAGCCCGGTGTATGAGGTGGTGAGTGTTGCATAATACATAAGATGTAAGGCCCGAGGCTTCGGGCTAAGGTGTAAGGTGGGTGCCTGAGGCCGATGCTTCGGCCTGTCGAGGTAACAGCCGCTATAAGTTTAAAGCTGTTGATCACGCTTTTCACACAAAGTGCGCAAACTAATGAAGACCCAAAGTCGATTCACCATTCACTATTGACCATTCACCCAGCCTACTACAAATTCAGTATTTCACACCCATTATCACCCGGCTACTTTTACGTCATTCCTAATCAAAAACGGGTGACATGAAAAAGTATGTCTTTATTCTGCTGCTGACTGTATTGTCGGCGTCTGCTTATGCACAAGTAAGTTTCGGTCCCAAACTGGGATTGAATATTTCCAAACTTTCTTTTACGGACGATGATTTTAAAACCGGCTTCCGGCCCGGCTTTGCCATAGGTGGCGTAGTAAATTACAAGGTGATGGAGAAACTTTCGGTACAGGCCGAATTGTTCTATTCTATGGAAAGTACTTCTGAAAAGCGCATCAGCACCGATGCAAAAGGCCACATCAACATGAGCTTTGTGCATCTGCCCATCCTGGTGCAATATGCTGTCTTCAAAGGGCTTTATGCAGAGGCCGGGCCACAGATAGGTTTTCTGGTTTCTGCCAAAGAATCTTACGGCAGTCAGGACGCAGAAGATATCAAGCAATATTATAAAAAAACAGATATACGCTTTCCGGTTGGTGTCGGCTATAATCTGCCCATCGACGGTTTGAGCGCTGGTATCCGGTATTCTTTCAGCCTTTCAAAACTGAACACGGTTGAAGTGGGCGGCGGCAACCTGAAGTTTCACACGATCTGCCTCAGCGCTGCTTATCGTTTCTGACCCGTTACAAGTCGCGGATCATCCAGTGACTGCAACCAAAATGACCACTATTACCCAACGGGGCTTCCAGGTAACGGAACCCCGTTTTTTCATATAACCCCAGGGCATTGGTGAGTTCGGGCATCGTTTCGAGATAGACTTTTTCATAGCCCATTTCCTTAGCGGTGACCAGGCAATGCTGAATCAGTTTTTTACCGGTTCCTTTACCGCGGCCCTCCGGCAGTAAATACATTTTTACCAGCTCACAAGTGTTGTCCGGCAGTCCTTCTGTGGGAAATAATCCCGCACCACCCAACACCATATCATTTTCCTCCACTATAAAATAACAGGAACCGGACTGGCGGAATAATTCATACAACGAATCCGTGCTCGCATCATAATAAACCGTACCGGGATGATTCGCGCCGAATTCTTTCAGCGTATCGCGGACGATGCGGGCTATGACAGGATTATCTCTTTGTTCAATGGGTCGTATAACAGATGCGCTCATGCGGCAAAGTTACTGATCAGCGGATATGCACCAGCTTCCAGTTTACCTGGTAAGGATAGGGCTCGTAAAATGAGTTATCTTCATTAACCGTATAGCCGTCCAGGAAGTCCTGCTTTGCCTCGCGGATAAGGAGAAGGCCTTTTTCTTCCCGATTCAATAACAATAAACATTTTCCTTTGAAATATTTGACGTCGGAGAAACGCGGATAGACCGCCAGGCTGCGGTCAAATGCTTTGATGGCATCGTTGTATTGTTGCAGTTCGTAATAAGCAATACCGAGATAAAACAGTTCCAGTTGATGTTGCGACGGACCCGAGGGATCGGTTTGCTTTTGGAATAATGCCAGCGCTTCCCTGAAGCGGTTCAGTTGCAGGTAGCAAAGCCCGGTGTAGAAATCAAAACCGTGATCCATCACGCTGCTGTTGCCCCATTTCTTCCGGCTAAGCGCGAAGTCAGATAATGCGGCTTCATAGGTTTTGGCAAATATGCATTTGATAAAGGCGCGATAGGGCAGCAGCGTGGTATCACATTCAACGCCTTTGTCGAGGTAAGCCATGCCGGCCTCATATTTTCTTTGTTTGAAATAAGGCATCGCCCGCATTTGCCAGAGATAGCCGATACGTGGATTTTCTTTTAACCCTTTGTCGATCCAGGCGCCCCATTCAGGTGAAAAGATGCTGTGTAGTTCAGCGCCGCGGGTAAAATATTTTGCAATGGTACTGTCGGCAGGAATAGCCGGTTGTGCGTTTGATAGCTGCGTCACCAAAAGTAAAAACAGCAGGCAGTTGATCCGGTTCATAGCATGGTTTTGTCCGGACCAGACGGCCTGCCGCGGTTACAAGTTGCATCAGCTTTCCGATGGGGCTTCATAATGCACGAAATCGATGCCGATGCCGTTGGGGTCAACGATCGCAAAATGCGTATCGCCCCAGGCTTCTTTTCTGATGTCGATTGCCATCGGCAGGCCACGGCCTTTCAGCGTTGCATACAAGTCATGCACGTCTGCCACTTCGATAGTAAGAAATACACCCTGCCCCCGGAATGCCGGCCTGAATATCGACGCCTGGTTGTCCAGCTCCGGTTGGAGGAATGCAAGGTCCTGGCTGCCGTCCGGCGTATGTAACAATAAATACCATTCGTTTTTAAAGCGTATACCAAAACCTAATTGTTCCGTGTAAAATTTTTCCGTTTCTGCCAGATGGGGCGTGATGATGCCTGCATTGAGTTTCATAACAACTGAGTTTATTTTTTGAAAAGAATCCCGCGGTTTAACGATACAAAGTTGGGGTAAGTGCAGGCCGGAACCTTGTAAAAAAAGGACAAATCAACGGAACGCGGCGGCTGGTGTATTACCGAAAAGTGTTTTGAATTCCTTGATGAAGTGTGCCTGGTCGTAGTAGCCGGCAGTAAAGAAAATCTTGTTTTTCCGAAGACTTTCAGCGGATGGTTTTGCCTGTAGAATATGTTGAAAGCGTACGATCTTACTGAATGTTTTTGGACTGTCGCCAATGTATTCATCAAACAATCTTCGCAGTTGGCGGGGGCTGACGCCGGTGCCCAGGTTGTGGTTGAGGGAGGTCGTTCCCTGCGCACGCAATATGAGGTCGACGGCTTCATAGAAACGGTTGTCGGGTTGCCGGGCCGGATGGGCCAATGCTGTAAGAAACAGTTTGTCAAAAATGGAGGAAACCTGATCGAGGCCGTCCGTTATTGCATTCATTGAAGCAATGCTTTTGCTCAATGCAGGCACCACATTTTCCAGTGCTTCAAAACGGTTGGTCAGCGCTGCCGCTTTGATACCATATAAAAGCGGGAACGCACCCGGCAAAAACCGCACGCCGATATAATGGAACACATCCGGCAGGGGGAATTCGGTATAGCTGCTCGAAAATCCCATGATATATGGTTGGTCCGGGCGCGCCGTTTCAAAGAAAATATCCATGCAGCCATCGGCGACCACGCGATAGTGAAACGCAGTGTCCAGTGGCGCGAGGGTTTTTAATTCCCAATAACAATAGATCCAGTTTTGCAGGTCTTTGAGGGGAAGCACTTCACGATATAATACCTGTCCTTCCGATCCGCGCGTGGTTGGTTGCAGCGGACGGAAGAGCGTACGTATATCCGGAAGCGGTGACAACATCAGGCGGTTGTTTGTTGCAGTAGCAGGTCACTGTAAGAAACACGAACATGATCTTCGGGTTGTATGCCGAAAAAGTTGATGTAATGATCGCATTGCGCTTTCAGTTTGTCAATGCCAATCGATCCGTCCTGGTCAATGGCTTCAGCCTCGATGAAGGTGCCCAGTCCGTTTACGGTATCGAAATGAAACTTCACATTTTCCACGAAATAAATACGGCGGCGTTTCTCCACGACCACCTTGATGCCGTGTACTTTTTCCAAGATGGCTTTCAGCGAGTCGTCGGGCTGATGTTTGTACAACAGGATGTTCGCCTGTTTGGCGCCGGCTTCATCCGGGCGGTCATACCAGATGAGGGCATTTTCAATATTGCCTTCGCGCAGTTTGAGTCGCCCCGATGTTACGTTGTAATAGGTATCCTTTTGCAGGTCTTCACCGGCAAAACGCGGAGTGAGTGTTTGCAGTTTGGTTTCGTGAACTGAGGTATCGTTTACCCGGGCTTTGAATTCAATATTGGTAATGGACATAATTGCGGTATTGTTCCGCAAAGGTACAGATTACCCATTTTTCAGAGGCCTTCCAGGAAGTTATCTGTGATATAATCCACTACTGACGACAGGTTGCGTGTTTCTTCAAATACGGCCAGTTGCCTGTCGGCGCCTGTACCGTTTTCGAGGATCTTATGTACATTTTCCACGCGATGGCGGCTGCCGAGGTGGTCCAGCACCGGATCGATGAAGTCGAGCAGTTCATAGATCAGGGCACGCGTGTTTACTTCCTCTTCTTTACCAAAGTCAATCAGGTAACCGTCGATGCCATAGCGGCTTGCGCGCCATTTGTTTTCATTGATCAATGGCCGCGAATACTGGATGAAGTTGAGGTTCTTATGCCGCAGCATATAGATGCGTGCGCACACGGCCTGGAACAGTGCCGCCATGGAAATAGTTTCGTCCACGGTCATCGGTATGTCGCAGATGCGAAACTCAACGGTGTTGAAGAACGGATGTACGCGCAGGTCCCACCAGATCTTTTTCGCATTGTCGATACAATTCGTTTTGATCAGCATCTTCACATAGTTGTCGTATGCTTCAATGCTTTCGAATGCATCGGGAATGCCGGTGCGGGGAAATTTATCAAACACTTTTGTACGGAAAGATTTATACCCGGTGGTACGTCCTTCCCAGAAAGGGGAGTTGGTGCTGAGCGCATAGATATGTGGCAGGAAGTAACGGGTGGAATTGGCAATGTGATTGGCCATTTCCCGCGTTTCCATTCCTACGTGTACGTGTAAACCAAAAATGAGATTGCTCCGTGCCGCCTCCTGCAATTCATTCACGATTTCGCTGTAGCGTATGTGATCGGTGATGAGCTGACTTTCCCAATGGCTGAAAGGGTGCGTACCCGATGCACCCATCTTCAGGTCGAGTGACTCCGCGATACCGGAAATGGTTTTGCGGAGCAGTGCCACATCTTTGTAGGCTTCGTCCACATCCTGGCAGATATCGGTGCCTACTTCCACTACGGCCTGGTGCATTTCTGCTTTTACTTTGTCCTTGATCACTTTTTGTCCTTCATGCACAATCCGCTGTTCATGGCTTTTGAGCTCACGTGTCACCGGATCGAGGACCATGTATTCCTCTTCAACGCCGAGGGTAAAGCTTTTATAGTTAAGCACCATTGGTGGTAAGTATTGTGTTTTTCTGCAAACAGTTGTTTTCTGTGATTAAACGAGCGACAGTTTATTGCTGCTGCGTTTTACGTATTGTCCCCAGGTGAGGTTGTCTTTGCCTTCTTCTGCTGTCTGTGCTTTTTCGATGGCATAATTGGCAGCGGTTTCCACTACCCATTCGAAATTCTCTTCACCTACGCTGGCTTTGTCGGCATCCGGTGCGGGGTTGCAGAAGTCGATGGCATATGGCACTCCGTTCCGCAGTGCTAACTCTACGGTATTGAAATCATATCCGAGGTATTGATTGATGCGCAGTACGATGTCGGTCATTTCCTGCAATTTCTCGGGTGTGGGAGAGAAGTCGGCTACATAACGCAGATGATGCGGATTGCGCGGCTCATAAGGCATGATGCGAACGTGTTTGCCGCCGATACAATAACAGCGGTAGTATTCTTCGAAAACGATTTCTTCCTGCAGCAGCATTACGAGTTGCCCCGTTTCACTGTGTTTCTGGAAAAAATCATCCACGCTGTCGAGCCGGTAAACGTGTTTCCAGCCGCCGCCGGCAAAGGGTTTCATGTAAGCGGGAAAGCCGACGTATTTAAAAATGGAATCCCAGTCGAGCGGGTAAGCCAGGTTGCTGAAAGATTCATTGCTGGTATCATCCGGCAGATCGCGGGAAGGAATGATGGCGGTTTTGGGAACCGGCACACCTACCTGCGTCATCAGGCAGTTGTTGAAATATTTGTCATCGGCACTCCACCAGAAAGGGTTGTTGATAACGGCGGTGCCCGTAACGGCGGCATTTTTCAGCCAGGTGCGGTAAAAGGGAATATCCTGGGAAATGCGGTCAATGATCACGCTGTAACCACTATGTACACCCTGCATCGCTTTGTCGATGCGAACCGGTTCGGCGGTAATGCCTGCTATATTTTTGCTGTTTACACGTGCTACGAAGGCTTCGGGGAAAGAACGTTCTTTGCCATGCAGAATTCCAATTTTCTTCATGAGATTGTTTTAAGGTAGTTGGTAAGATATTTTTCGCTCCCGAAGGGCGCGTAGTCAAGGGCTTTCCAAATATATTTTTTCAGCGTCAAAAAAACAAATAAGCTTCTGTGCTATTCGATTCATTTTGACTGATCGGAGGCATCAATTCCTTATTTTTGGCGCCATGCAACCTGAAAAAGTTTCCGGCGTACTGATAGAGCAACATATTATTCATTCGGATTATCTCGGAAAAGACCTGACTGTTGAATTCTTTCTTCCCCGTAATGTGGCGGAACCCGAGAGCATGAGCCTGCTGCTACTCAATGACGGGCAGCAATCGGAAGAGCTTGGACTGGAAACGATCTTCAACGAAGGCTACGCTTCGCAGTCGATAAGACCGGTACTGTGCGCGGCCATTCATACCGACAAAGACCGCAAATTCGATTACGGCGTGGCCGGTCACCCCGACTACCTCGACCGGGGTAATAAAGCCGCTCTTTATACTTCTTTTATAATAGAGGAATTGCTGCCGTTTATCAGCGATACCTATAAAGTATACAAATTCCGCGAACGGGCCTTTGCGGGTTTTTCTCTCGGCGGACTTACGGCGCTCGACATTGTATGGAACCATCCGGAGCTGTTCAGCACGGCGGGTGTGTTCTCCGGATCGCTCTGGTGGCGCAGCGTCGATCAGGAAGACCCTGACTATAGCGATGACAAACACCGCATCATGCACCAGGTGATCCGCGCCGGCACCTACCATCCGGGCCAGCGTTTTTTCTTTCAATGTGGCATATTGGATGAAACGATGGACCGCAACAACAACGGCATCATCGATTCCATCGACGATACACAGGACCTGATCCGCGAATTGGAGAATAAAGGCTATGACCGCGAAAGAGATATTTTTTATTTGGAAATGGCCGATGGCAAACATGATATTCCCACCTGGAGCCGGGCCTTGCCGGTGTTTCTGCAATGGGAATGGGGAGTGAGGTAGAAGGCATAAGGTTGAAACAGCCGTTATAGGTTTTAGGTTATAGGTGAAAGCCTGAAGTTTCGGGCTTTGCGCCTTTGCTCCTTATGCGCCTTTGCGTGAACCTGGCGCTGTTTTCACGTTAGGTTGCCAATAATCATGTTGCACGTCCATTCACGATTGACGATTCACGCTCGCTATTCACTCCTCAGGAAAATAATCCATCAAGATAGTAAAACCTGCCATTGAACACCCTGGCGCACCAGACTAATTTAAAGTTTTGGTTTTGAGACTCTTTTCCGTCTTTTTGTTACTAACGATTGTAAAGGAAAAAATATGCACAGGGACAGCAATTTGCCATTTGAAATGCCCGCCGTCGCCGGACATCTTCCGGTCAATTCGGCAGCCGATCCGGCGTTTCTTCCCGTACGTATCATTCGTTTACTCGATCAGCAGAGCGGTATGTCTTTTCCAGGCATACAAGGGCCTCCCTTTTTTCATGATCATATTAACCGATAAACGACTGCACCTTAACCTATGTTTGTCCGAAAGTATTTTGAAGCGTTTGAAGTGGGTGAACAACGCCGTACCACCGGCCGTACCATCACCGAAACAGATATTGTTGTGCACGCCGGCCAATCCGGCGATTTCTTTCCGCATCACATGGATGAAGAATGGTGCAAGACACAGCCATTCGGCAAAAGAATTGCCCACGGCACACTGATCTTCACCGTAGCCGTTGGCCTCACCGCCGATCACATCAACGAAGTATCCATGACCTACGGTTACGAACGCCTGCGTTTCGTTAAACCCGTTTTTATCGGCGATACCATTCGTGTAACCGTTACCATCAAGGACAAAAAAGATCACAAGAAACCCGCATACGGACTGGTCACCGAGCTCGTGGAATGTTTTAATCAACATGGTGACCTCGTGATGTTGTGCGAACATCTACTGCTGGTCAGCCGACAAAATTCACCGGCCGCATGAGTAAGATTCAGTTAAAAGGAATTACCTGGGGACACAGCCGTGGCATTACGCCGCTGCTGGCATTGGCACAGCGGTACAACGAACTGCACCCAGATGTGGAAATATCCTGGCGCAAGCGCACCTTGCAGGAGTTCGCCGATTTTCCGATAGAAAAATTGACGGAAGAATATGACCTGCTCATCATCGATCACCCCTGGGTGGGATGCGCGGCGGCAACCAATTGTGTGCTCGATCTTTCACAATATCTTCCCAAAGAGTATCTGGCCGAACAGGAAAAACATTCCGTCGGTTACGCTCATCTCAGTTATGCATACGGGGGGGGGCAATGGGCCCTCGCTATCGATGCGGCAACGCCCGTTGCCAGTTACCGGGCCGACCTGATCGGTACAGATATTCCCCAAAAATGGGAAGATGTATTATCGCTGGCGGGAAAGGGAAAAGTAGCCGTTGCTGCTATTCCCATCGATATACTGATGAATTTTTACACCTTCTGCATCGCCCTGGGAGAAAAACCTTTTCTACGCAAAGACGAAGTGGTGAGCGCCGCCATCGGTAAACAGGCCATCGAAACAATGAAAGAATTATACGGCGTCATCGATCGCCGTCTTTTCCAATTTAATCCCATTGCCGTTGCCGAGTGGATGAGCTCCTCCAATGAAATATGGTATTGCCCGTTTGCCTACGGGTATTCCAATTATTCACGCACGGGCTATGCAAAATATTTATTGCATTATACTGATGTCGTCAGCTTTAAGGATAGGCCTTTGCTGACAACAGTTGGTGGCACGGGCTTGTCTGTTTCCGCTTTCAGCAGACATAGAGAAGCCGCGCTTGATTTTGCACAGTGGGCCGTATCGCCGCTTTGCCAGCAGACAATGTATCTACAGCACGGCGGTCAGCCCGGACATTTGCTGGCATGGCAGGATCCGCTTGCCAATCAATTGACACACGATTATTTCACCAATACATTGCCAGCGTTGCAACGGGGTTATATCCGCCCGCGCTACAATGGTTACCTGCATTTCCAGGACCACGCCGGTGATCCGTTGCAGCAGTGTTTGCTTAATAATGGCAATCCTGCAGACGCATTGGAGAAGATCAATAATATTTACCGCGAAAGTTTAAAAGCCGAGAAACAATTAATATGAACGCGCGACCCTTAGATGGACTTGTTGTACTGGAGTTCAGCCAGTATTTGTCGGCGCCCTCCGCGGGCCTCCGCCTGGCTGATCTTGGCGCAAGGGTGATAAAAATAGAACGTCCTGGTACCGGTGATGCAGGCCGCAAACTGGCCATTAAAAATTTATGGGCAGATGATAATTCCCTGCTCTTCCATACCATCAACCGGAACAAAGAAAGTTTTACCGCCAACCTCAAAGATCCCGAAGAGCTGGCCCTGGTACAAAAGCTGATACAAAAAGCCGATGTGCTTATTCATAATTTCCGTCCGGGTGTAATGGAAAAAACGGGACTGGGATTTGATGCTTTGTCCGCATTAAACCCGCGGCTCATTTATGCAGAAATTTCCGGGTACGGTAACGCCGGTCCCTGGAAAAATAAACCTGGCCAGGATTTATTATTACAGTCACTCACAGGCCTCACCTATACAACAGGCGACGCAGATCAGCAACCGGTGCCTTTTGGTATTGCCATTGCCGATATTCTGTGTGGTGCACAACTCGTGCAGGGTATTCTTGCGGCACTCATCCGCCGGCAGAAGAATGGCCAGGGCGCGCTGATACAGGCAAGCCTGATGGAATCATTACTCGATTTTCAGTTTGAATTACTCACCACTTATTATGCGGATGGTCGTCAGCCACAAAGAAGTGCTGTTAACAACGGGCATACCTTGTTAAGCGCCCCCTATGGTTTATACCGCACGGCAGATGGTTATCTCGCTTTGGCCATGATGGACATCCAGGTAATGGGAGAGGCGCTGGAACATCCGTCGTTGCTGCGTTTCAACGGCGACCAGGTTTTCAGTGAAAGAGACAGTATCAAGCAGGAGATTGCCACGCTACTGGCAACAAAACCCACGGCATACTGGTTACAAAAGTTGCAGGCACGCGGCCTCTGGGCAATGGAAGTGCTGAACTGGCAGCAGATGCGCGAACACGATGCTTACAAGGCATTGCAGATGGAACAAACCGTGCATGCACTGGGGAAAGATTTTGTGACTACACGTTGTCCTGTACGCATCGACGGTCAGCGTTTTACCTCTTCGCGTCCCGCTCCGCAATTAGGAGAACACCGCGAACGCATTATTGAAGAACTGATTAATCCGTCATAATCTATGCAGCTACTACAGGAAATATTAGTTGTTGATTTCAGCCAGTTTCTTTCTGGTCCTTCGGCTAGTCTGCGACTGGCCGACATGGGAGCCGAGGTAATAAAAATTGAGCGGCCCGATGGCGGCGATATCTGCCGCCAGCTCTATGTTTCGGATGTGAAAATCGAAGGTGAATCAACCATTTTTCACGCCATCAACCGCAATAAAAAAAGTCTCGCGGCCGATCTCAAAAATCCCCGTGACCTGGAAAAAATAAAAGAACTGATCCGTCAGGCAGATGTGGTGATGCATAATTTCAGACCCGGCGTCATGGAACGCATCGGCCTGGATTATGCAACCGTCCGCCAACTCAATCCTTCCGTAGTTTATGCCGAGGTGAACGGGTATGGTGAAGAAGGTCCGTGGAAAGACCTGCCCGGCCAGGACCTGCTGCTGCAGGCCGTTTCAGGACTGGCATGGTTGAGCAACGATCAGCAACGTCCACCTACGCCAATGGGTGTGGCGGTGGTGGATATTATGGCGGGTACGCACCTCACGCAAGGCATTCTTACGGCGCTTTATCGCCGCGGTGTTAGCGGTGAAGGCGGACTGGTGCAGGTAAGTATGTTTGAAAGTATTCTTGATTTTCAATTTGAAGTGCTCACCTGTCACTACAACGATGGGCATGAATTGCCTGTCCGCAGCGCTGTTAACAGCGGACATGCTTATATTGCGGCCCCTTACGGCATTTACCGGACGGCCGACGGCTATCTGGCATTGGCAATGGGAAACATATTGGTGCTGGGTGAATTGCTCGGATGTACGCCACTCGCCGCCTTCACGGACTCGCGAGACTGGTTCAGCAAGCGGGATACCATTAAACAACTACTCGCGGATCATCTGCAAACGGGCACAACGGCCGCATGGCTTACGATCCTGGAAAAAGCAGATATCTGGTGCGCACCGGTAATCAACTATGATGAACTGGTAAAGCAGGAGGGTTACAAATTACTGGAAATGGAAATAACCGTACAAACCTCCAATGGCCTGGCCATCCGCACCACACGTTGCCCGATCCGCGTGGATGGGATGCGTCTTACGGCAACACAGGGAGCACCCATGCTCGGAGAGCACACCGACGAAATAGAACACCAATACGGACTGACACCAAAATTGCAGTCAGCCGTCAAATAACATGAGCGAACGCATTATCGATACACATCTGCATATATGGGACCTGCAACGGGCGGAGTATCCCTGGCTGTCCGGCGATACATCGATATTGAACCGTTCATATGCGATAGATCAATTAGGGAAGGAACGTGAAGAAGCGGGTGTAACAGAGGCGATATTGGTACAGGCTTCGGGTAATGCAGAAGATACAGGATTGATGTTTGAAGTGGCGGCCGCCAACGAGTGGATCACCGGTGTGGTGGCCTGGTTGCCCTTGCAGCAACCGGAAGAGACCGCCGCTCAATTGGAGTTGTACCGCAAGAATCCCATGTTCAAAGGCGTACGCCACCAGATACACGATGAGCAGGATCCGCAATGGTTGCTGCAACCTGCCGTGATCGAAAGCCTTCAACTACTGGCAAAAGAAAATATTCCTTATGACCTGGTGGGTATTCGCGCTGAACATATCAGTACGGCCTTGGAGTTATCCGGGCGCGTACCCGGTCTGCGGATGATTTTTGATCATTTGAATCAACCACCGATCGCAAAAGGAGAAAAGTTCGGCGAGTGGGGACAACTGATGCGCGAAGCGGCAGCACTCCCTCAGTTTCACGCAAAGATATCAGGATTGGGCACCACCACCGGCCGCGGCAAAGACTGGTCGGCGGAGGATATCCGTCCTTACATAGCATTTATATTGGATCATTTTGGCACCAGCCGTTGTATGCTCGGAGGAGATTGGCCTGTCGCATTGCTGGCAGGTTCTTATGTGCATACATGGGCGGTTTACCGCAAGTTGATAAATGAATTGTTGCCCGCACAGGAAGCAACAAAAATTTTCAGTGCCAACGCGGTCGCTTTTTATGGTCTGTAAAACTGTTTGTTTAGCTATATGGAAGTAATGAATGGCATACTGTATCACGCAGTGGGAGCTTCGAGCGCTTCGCTGTGTTATACACCGCAGAAAAAAGTACGGCAGTGGTCCTGGCAGACTTACTGGCTGGCACAGGCCGCTATATGCTGGCTGATTTTACCTGTTGTAGTGGCATTCCTTACCATTCCCCATCTTTCGGCAGTATTGGCTGAAGCTCCTTCATCAGCCATGTATCGTTCCTTTTTACTGGGCATGGCTTACGGCATAGGAGGCACCGCATTCGGTATCGCTATTCGTTATGTTGGTTTTTCTCTTACGTATGCTATTTCAGTTGGCATTAGTTGCGTATTGGGTACGCTGATACCACCCATCATGAATGGTTCTTTTTCACAGGTGATGGAAAGCAATGGTGCCACCAGTATTTTCAGTGGCGTCGCGATGGGTGCCTTAGGTATTGCGCTTTGTGGTATTGCCGGTCGCAGTAAAGAAAAGGACATAGAAAAAAAACAATCCGTTAAATCAGACTTCTCCCTCGCCAAAGGATTACCGCTATGTCTGCTGGCAGGCGTATTGTCCGCGTTCTACAGTTTTTCACTGGATCAGGCAACGCCCATCGCCACGATTGCAGAACAACACGGCGCTGGTGGACTGAAAGAAAATGTCAAATATCTTTTTTCCAATACCGGTGCATTTGTAACAACGCTGCTGTATTGTGTTTACCTGCATATACGTAATCGCACCTGGAAGGAGTACCGTTCCGCAGGCAGCGGATTGGGCAAAAATTATGTCATGGCTATCCTGACCGGTGTGTTGTGGTACGGCCAGTTCTTTTTTTATGGATTGGGACATGTGCGCATGGAAGCGGGAGGGTATGGTTTTTCCAGTTGGGCAATTCACATGATCATGCTGGTATTGTTCAGTTCCGTTGCGGGACTGTTATTGAAAGAATGGAAAGGATGCAGCACCCGCACCATCCGTTTGCTGATGCTGGCATTGGTAGTATTGGTAGCAGCGGTATTGCTGCTTACGTATGGTAACTATGAGGCCAGTCAGGCTAATTGATTTTTAATGTCGTTGAACAAAGATATAACGTATTCCATCCCTGTTTTTATAATAGGAGCCGGCGGCATCGTCAATGATGCGCATCTGCCCGCTTATAAGAAAGCCGGCTTTACAGTAAGCGGTATTTATGATATTGATAAGGAAAAAGCACAGGCAACGGCCAATCGTTTTTCTATACAACATGTATATAACAGTATCGGAGAAATGGTGATCGCAGCCGGTGAGCAGAAGGTGGTGTTTGATGTGGCGGTTCCCGGTAATGCCGTGCTGAAAGTATTGGAACAATTGCCTGATGGCGCGGCGGTACTGATACAAAAGCCAATGGGTGAAACATTTGCCCAGGCATTATCCATCCGTGAGTTGTGCCGGCGCAAGCAGCTGATTGCTGCCATCAATTTTCAATTGCGCTATGCGCCATTTGTTACGGAGGTGCGTGAGCGTATCAGGGAAGGCAAGCTCGGCACGTTGGCGGATATCGAGGTCAATATCAATGTCTACACGCCCTGGGATCTGTGGAATTTTTTGTCCGGTGCACCTCGTGTCGAAATTTTGTATCACAGCATTCATTACATCGATCTCATCAGGAGTTTTCTCGGTAACCCGCGTTCCGTTTACGCCCGCACTACGCGGCATCCTTCGCAGCCTTCGCTCGCGGCCGTGCGCAGCGACATCATCCTGGATTATGGCGATTGGATCCGGGCGAGCATACATACCAATCATCAACATACGTATGGCGCGGAAGAACAGCAGTCTTACATAAAATGGGAGGGTACCGGCGGCGCTGCGAAGGTGGAATTGGGGGCGTTGAAAAATTATCCCAATGGAGAACCGGACCGTTTGCGCGTCACAGACGGCCGGGATGGTCAGCACAAAGAATGGAAGGATATTGCAACCGGAAGCTGGTTTCCCGACGCATTTGCCGGTAGTATGGCGGAGTTGATAAAAGTGGTGATGGGCGAAAAAGACAGACCGGATCATTCCGTGGAAGATTGCATTCATACGATGGCCTGCGTCGAAGCGGCCTATCAGTCAAGTGATGCGGGAGGTATTCCTCCGCGTGTCGAATAAACCTGTAGACCTTATCCTTTTTGAAAATGTTTTCATCGCTTGCTTGGTAAAGCGGATGTTATCCCATCCGGAAGGTTCTTATTTTCTTAAAAAAAAATGCCAGATGAAAAAACGATGCTCACTGCTTCGCTCGGCTGTACTTGCCCTCGTACTGCTGATGACGCTTTCCGTCGCCTCCGCCCAGGAGCGCACGGTTTCAGGTACAGTTATTGACAGCGCCTCCGGGCAACCCATTCAGGGTGTCAACGTAACTGTGAAGGGAACAAACACAACTGTTACAACGAATCCAAATGGCGCCTTCACCATCGTTGTGCCATCCACACAATCAGTATTGGCGTTTTCTTATGTGGGTTATTCCGCAACAGAAACACCGGTTGGTACCAACACGCTGCTGGCGGTGACCATGTCCGGTGCTTCCGGCAGCCTCAATGAAGTGGTGGTGATCGGTTATGGCTCGGTACGTAAACGAGACCTGACCGGTGCCGTTACCTCACTCAAAGGTGATGTGATCACCCAAACACCCACCCACAACCCGCTCGAAGCGATCCAGGGACGTGCCGCCGGTATCGACCTCGTTCGTGCTTCCGGCGCGGCCGGGGCAGGTGTCAACATCAATGTCCGTGGCTTTAAATCCATCGCCGCCAAACGCGAAGATATGGACAAGCGCAATGCACCACTGGTCATCATCGATGGTTTCCAGGGTGGCGACCTCTCTACGCTGAATGCCAACGATATCGAGTCCATCGAAATCCTGCGCGACGCTTCTTCTACGGCTATCTACGGTTCGCAGGGCGGTAACGGGGTTATCCTCGTTACTACCAAAAGAGGTGCGGCCGGTAAGATCAAAGTCAACTATGATGCTTATTATGGTATCAGCACGTTCATGTATCCCAAAGCCAGAACAGGTGAGGATTATATCAACCTGCGCAGACAGGCGTTCCGCACTACCGGCGACTGGGCCAGCCCCACAGATGATCCGGTTCTTTTTGCCAATCTCGCAGGCGAATATGCGGCCTACCAGGCGGGTGATTGGGTAGACTGGATCGATCTGGTGAGCCGCGACGGCGCACAACAGAGCCACAATATCTCCATGACAAGCGGCACGGAAAAAACCAAGTTCTATGCTGCAGGCGGATACTTTAATGAAAAAGGTATGCTGCGTGGCAACGATTTCAAACGTTACAACATGCGCCTGAACGTCGATCAGACCTTGTCCAAAATTGCAAAGGCCGGTGTTACTTCACAGATTACTTACACCAACCTCAACAGCCGCCGCGATCCGCTCGGCACGGCCATGACCCTGCCTCCGCTCGGAAAAGCTTTCAATGACGACGGCACTATCCGCCAGTTTCCGTTGGACAACGATACGCGCATCAGCCCGCTGGCCGATGAAAAGAACGAATTCATTTCCCGCGATAACCTGATCCGTACCAACGTTGTTGCCGGAGCGTATGTAGAACTTACGCCCATCAAAGGTTTGAGTATCCGCAGCAATCTCGGTACCACGTTCAACTTCAGCCGCCGCGGTACTTACAATGATAAAACATCGCTGGCGCAAAAAGACAACCAGGTTTCCATCGCATCGCAGACTACCGGTTTCAGCCGTTTCCTCAACTGGGACAATGTGATCACGTATAACAAGAAAATCAACGATCATGCATTTACGGTTACCGGTATCACCAGCTATCTGCGCAGTGACGAAGATCAACTGACAGCTACAGGCCGCGGACAGATACTTGCCTCTCAAATCTATTATGGTCTGGCTTCCAGCAGTACGGCGTTTGTCAGAGAAATATCTTCGCCGTTTGCGCGTTGGGAAAACATGGCCTATGCTGCCCGTGTTAATTATAGCTTCCGTGGTAAATACATTCTTTATTTGTCTGGTCGTTATGATGGTGCATCGCGCCTTTCTCCCGGCAATAAATGGGCTTTCTTCCCTGCAGCCGGCCTTTCATGGAACGTAAGCGACGAAGCTTTCATGGAACGCATCGGTGTGATCTCCAATCTTAAACTGCGCGCCACTTATGGTGTTAGCGGTAACTATAACATAGACGTGTACGGTACGCAAAGCGGTCTTACTTATTCTGCGCGTATGTCATTCGGTGAAGTACCTGCGCCTGCTTACCTGTTCAATGCAACGGTAGGTAACCCCGATCTTGGCTGGGAAAAAACAGCTACGACCAACATCGGTCTTGACTTCGGTCTGTTTAAAAACCGGATCAACGGTTCGATCGATGTATTTGATGCACGCACAACGGATATTCTTTACAAACGCGTATTACCACAATCCTCCGGCGTAACGGATGTATATGAAAACATTGCTGCTACCCGTAACCGTGGTATTGAAGTAATGATCAACACCGAAAACATCAGCCGCAAAGATTTCACGTGGACATCCACCCTTACGTTCAGCAAGATCAAGCAGGAAATTTCCGATGTGATCGATGGAAGAAATATTATTCACCCGACGAACTCGGAGCGTGAGTCGCTGCTGATCGGACGCCCGATCACTTCTTTCTACACATTTGTAAAAGACGGTATCTGGCAGGCGGATGAAGCGCAACAAGCGGCTGCATTGCGCTATGGCAGCGCAACAGGTAATACGTTCAAGCCCGGTGATATCAAACTGCGCGATATTTCTGGTCCCAACGGCGTACCCGATGGCATCATCGATGCCACCTATGACCGCATGTATGTTGGCTCAACAGTTCCTGATTGGGTAGTGGGGCTTCAGAATACCTTCCGTTATAAAAACCTCGATCTGGGCGTATTCCTCTTTATGCGTTGGGGACAAACGATCGATGCGGAATTCCTCGGGCGTTATAACCCCGCAGGTACCGGTAACGGTCCCGCTATGATCAATTACTGGACACCGGAAAATCCAACCAATGATTTTCCCCGTCCGAGCCGCGGTGCCAACCTGATCAACTATGCCGGTTACCAGGCACTGACATTCGTAGACGGATCGTTCTTCAAAATCAAGAATGTGACACTCGGATATACACTGCCTGCCAACTGGACAAACAGCATCAAGATGGAGCGTATCCGCGTATATGCTACGGCATCGAACCTGGCCGTTTTTGCCAAAAGTCACCTGATCAAAGATTATGACCCCGAGCGTGGAGGAGCAGAAGCCAATCCAATCGGCCGTCAATTCGTATTTGGTGTTAACGTAGGTTTTTAACGAAAAAAAATGTCAACAATGAAACGCATTAAATATCTGCTGCCGGTTTCAGCCTTTGCGCTGGCTTGCCTCGCAGCTCCTTCCTGCAATAAACTGGAAGAATACAACCCGTCCAATGCAACAGCGGACGCCACCTGGAATACACCGGAAGGGTTCATCACAGCCGTCAATGCGGCCTATTCCGAACAACGGTCCTGGTATGGAAAAGAAGACGGCGCCTTCATGTCCGAATCCGGTACCGACCTCTGGTACAACCGCGACAAGAACACGTATGCGCGTCAGCTTACGCAATATGATGGTCTCACCGCAGCCGACGGCAACCCGCACAAAGCTGCCTGGGTATTGTTGTGGAAAGCGATCAACCAGGCCAATGCCGGCATCAACCGCATCGATGGAGCAGGGTTTACCAGCGACGCCGAAAAGAACAGAAGACTCGGTGAACTCCGCTTCCTGCGCGGCTTCTATTACTGGCATGTGGTGGAAACATGGGGTGGTGTGATGTTGCGCACCACAGAAACGCAGTCTCCCGTACTGACCGCGGTGCGTAGTACGGTGGCACAATTCTATGATCAGATCTTTGCAGATTTGCAGTTTGCAGCAGACAACCTGCCAAACGAATGGCTGGTGAATGCCAGCACCAATGAATACAGCCGCGCTACCAAAAAATCAGCTTTAGGATTTCTGGCCCGCGCTTATTTATCCCGCGCTTATTATTCAACCGGTGCTGAAGCGCAGGGCTTTTTCACCAAAGCCCGCGATGTGGCAAACGATGTGATCGCACGTCAGGCCGAACTCAAGATCAGTCTCTGGCCCAGCTATGCCGAACTCTTTAACCCCGCCCGTAATAAAGACATGGGAAAAGCAGGCGGAGAAGCGTTGTATGTGATCAGTAATTCCGTTAACCCTGGTCTGAACTATGACGACAACGGTAACCGTTTGTTCCATGTGTACCAGGCGCCTTACATGGGGAAACCCGGATTGATCCAAAGCCTTGCTTATGGCTATGAGAACAACCGCCGCCTGATGCCTTCACTGAGCCTGTTGAATTATTACAACGAAAACATCGACTCGCGTTACGAAGCATCGTTCCAGGAAGTATGGCTGGCGAATGCCACTACCACCTTCACCTGGACGGCTGCACAGGCCACTACGTATCAGAAAGATGCCAGTGTGATCGGTAAGACCATCGCTCCCGGTGATACCGCCATGCTGATCACCAAGCAGGTAATTGCCGATAAAGCAACACGTAAATATGTGGTGTATGACCGCAATGATGTATACAATACAGACGGCACAATCAAGACCGGTAACAACTATGTATCGTTGCGCAAATTCCGTGACCCGGATCGCAGTGCGCCCAACGTACAGGCCGGAACAAAAGACGTGATCGTGATGCGCCTGGCAGAAATGTACCTGATTTCAGCAGAAGCGGAATTTCAGTTGAACAGTCCCGGTACAGCGGCTACACGCATCAACGTATTACGTACGCGTGCGGCCAAACCCGGACAGGTAGCGGCCATGCAGGTGACTGCCGGTGACATTACTATCGATTTCATTCTCGAAGAAAGAGCCAGGGAACTTGCAGGAGAAAATATCCGCTGGTTTGATGTGAAGCGTATCAAAAACGGACAGAATGGTGCGGAAGCATTTTCAGCTTACATCAAAAGAAAAAATCCCGACATCAATAAAGTCCAGGACTTCCATCGTCTTCGTCCCATTCCAATCGCGGAAATGCAGGCATTGCAAAATGCAGCGGAGTTCGGTCAAAATCCAGGATACCAGTAAAATCTTCATTTTTTTAGAGCAATCGTTTATTTCCGAGGGGCCTTTCCAGGCCCCTTTTTTCATTGATAAATCAGCCAAAAAGAGAAGCTGATAGATAAATAGTAAAATCCTCCATGCCCGCAGTCATTTTTTACCTTTTTATCGGGTGCATCTTCCCGTACTTTTATTGCGTCCTTATTACCCGTATCGCTTTGCGGGAGAGATTGTTTGACCATAAATTACCCGGATGAATAGTTGCCGCCGTTTCGCGTTCGTTTTCCTGTTACTGATTACTGTTGCCCATGTTGCCCACGCCGATTTGAATCCAATCCGGATCATGCTGGTGGTAGAGAACAATGCCGCTCCCCGCGTGGCATTTGGTGTGGAAAAACTCAGCGAAGCGCTGCAGCAACATGGGTACGTCATTGTAAAAGCAAAAGCGGGACAAAAAACACGCGACCGCATTATTCAGATAAGGCTCGCTTCTTCCGGCAAGAAAGAAAGCTTTACGATCAAAACGGACGGTAAAGGCAAATTAGTCATAAGCGGCGCCGACGCCTCGGGTGTTCTCTATGGATGTCTCGAACTCGCAGACAGAATCCGCGGTCAGGGTGCACTGCCCGATGCCATCAATTTCACCGATGCGCCTGAAATGGTCCTGCGCGGTGCCTGTATCGGCCTACAAAAACCTTATTACCTGCCCGGGCGCACCGTATACGAATATCCTTACACGCCCGAAACATTTCCCTGGTTGTACGACAAAGAACATTGGGTGCGCTACCTCGATACACTCGTCACCAACCGCATGAACTCGCTGTATCTCTGGAACGGTCATCCCTTCGCATCGCTGGTGCGGCTGAAAGATTATCCTTATGCAGTGGAAGTGGATGATGCCACTTTTCGTAAGAACGAGGAAATGTATAAGTTCCTGACCACGGAAGCAGATAAAAGAGGTATATGGGTGATACAAATGTTTTACAACATCATCGTATCAAAACCATTTGCCGAAAAACATAACATGAAAACGCAGGAACGTGAACGTCCGATTATTCCAATCATCGCCGACTATACCCGCAAATCCATCGCAGCATTCGTAGAAAAATATCCCAACGTGGGACTGATGGTTTGCCTCGGTGAGGCCATGGAAGGCGTGGGCCATGATGATATCGAATGGTTCACTAAAACCATTATTCCCGGTGTGAAAGATGGATTGGCCGCATTGGGAAAAACGGAAGAACCTCCGATCGTGCTTCGTGCGCACGATACCGACGCACCTGCCGTCATGCGTGCTTCTTTGCCTTTATATAAAAATCTGTACACCGAAGCGAAGTTCAACGGCGAAGCGCTTACGACACCCGAGCCGCGCGGACAGTGGGCTGCCTTGCACCGCGAACTCAGCGGGCTGGGATCCGTGCAGATAGAGAACATTCACATTCTCGCCAACCTCGAACCATTCCGTTACGGCTCCGCAGATTTCATTCAGCGATCTGTCATCGGCATGCATGACAGCATGGGCGGCAATGGCCTTCACCTTTATCCGCAGGCATCATACTGGGACTGGCCTTATTCCGCTGATAGTGTAAAAGGCGGCAAACGCCTCTTGCAGATCGAGCGCGACTGGATCTGGTACCGCGCATGGAGCCGTTATGCCTGGCATGCCCGCCGTGACCGCAAAGAAGAAATTAATTATTGGAGTGGTTTGCTGGCTGCCCGTTACGGGTGCGCACCCGCAAACGGACAACAAATTCTCGAAGCATACGAACAATCAGGAGAGATCGCGCCCAAACTGCTGCGCCGCTTTGGCATTACCGATGGCAACAGGCAAACATTGACATTGGGCATGCTCATGACGCAACTGATCAATCCTTTCCGTTACGGACTGTTTACTTTGTTGTATGACAGTGAAAGCCCGGAAGGAGAAATGCTGATTCAATATGCGGAAAAGGAATGGAAAAAAGAAAAACATATTGGTGAAACGCCCG
The DNA here is from genome assembly GCA_937888905.1 of uncultured Sphingobacteriales bacterium. Taxonomy (GTDB): domain Bacteria; phylum Bacteroidota; class Bacteroidia; order Chitinophagales; family Chitinophagaceae; genus Terrimonas. The sequence continues at coordinate 145,698 of CALATA010000021.1, read as the reverse complement.
TGCAGATCATTACCGAAGTAAAAGAACATGCGCGCAAAGCCGTGTCCGCCGCAGAAGCTGCCGCTGCGGGCATCACCCAAAATAAGGAAGAATTTGAGCGGCTGAAGAACGATATGTACTGCTACCAGGCATTGGCTTTTCATTTTGCTTACAAAGCAGAAGCAGCATTGTCGGTATTGCGTTACAAATATTCCAACGATGTAAGGGACCTGGAAAGAGCATTGCCCCTATTGGAGAAAAGTGTTGAATACTATCGCGAGCTGGCAAAACTGACCAGCGGCTCTTACCTGTACGCCAATAGTATGCAAACGCAACAACGAAAAATTCCCATCCGCGGAACCGACGGCAAGATGAAAACATGGACGGAAGTGTTGGTACCGTTTGAAGCGGAACTCACGCATTTCCGGCATGCTGTTGATTCATTAAAAAACAAACCTGCAACAGGAGTCAAGATAGTGGAAGTCCGTCCCGCTACGGTGAAGCTGGCCGATGCAGGGCTGAAGAGATTCAAACTTGCTGCGGGTCAATCAGCGTTCAGCGATACAGTTGCGCCTACGGGTAAGTTTACGCCCGAGCTGGCGCGTATGGAAGGTGTACAACTCAATTGGCAGAAGCAGATCGAACAGGGAACACAACTCACTTTTACGACCGATAAACCGGTGAAAGTACTGGTCGGTTATTTCAAAAAACGACAGGCAGCCTTCAGCGGACCGTCGGTGTACCTGAAAGCCCCCGAACTGGAAACCAACGCGAGCGCTAATGACTACGGGCAGGCGGATATCAGAATAGCCAATGCATTGGTGGTAAAAGGACAGCCCCCGGTGAACATTCACACGTATAGTTTTCCGGCGGGTACGCACACATTGAAACTGGCGAAAGGTGTTTGCATGATCGTTGGTTTTGCCGAAGGATCAAGTGAAGTGCCGGTGTTTGATGCAGGGCTTACGGAAAATGGCAGCAGCCGCGAGATTGACTGGCTTTTTGAGTAATTCAAAAGTCAAAAGTCAAAATTCAAAAAGGTTACTAGCCTCTGCGCCTTAGTTCCTTCGCGACTTTGCGTGCAAATCAGGTCTTGTGCATATGTTAGTTGTTGATAACTTAATACTTACTACTTATTACTCAAATGAAAAGAATATTCTTTGTTGCAGTACTGCTGATATCCGCGACAATCCTGCATGCGCAGGGTTGGTACGATGTAACGAAATTCGGAGCGAAGCGCGACAGCTCGGCGAAAGCAACCGCCGCCATCGCCAAAGCCATTGCCGCTGCCTCCAAAGCAGGCGGCGGTACGGTTTATTTTCCCGCAGGGAAATATCTCACCGGTCCCATACACCTGAAAAGCAATATCACTATCCACATCGATGCGGGCGCCGAATTACATTTCAGCGATAACTTCGACGATTACCTGCCAATGGTAGAGACGCGGTATGAAGGGGTAGACGTTACCAGCTTTTCTCCGCTCTTCTACGCTTACAAAGCAGAGAACATTACCATCACCGGACGCGGCCTGATCGATGGACACGGAAAGAAATGGTGGGATTTTGTAGAAGGATATAAAAATGACCAGCCCCGTTCACGCTGGCAGATCATGTTCGATAGTTTGAATAAAAATATCCTGCTGCCGGATGATCCCAAACAAATGAAGCGCGGTTTTTTACGGCCGCCTTTCATACAACCAATGTTTTGTAAAAATGTATTGATCGAAGGGATCAGCATCCGCAATTCACCCTTCTGGACCGTCAATCCACAGTTCTGTGAAAATGTAACGGTGAAAGGCGTAACGATCAACAATCCGCCTTCACCCAATACGGACGGTATTAATCCGGAGTCTTGCAAATATGTACATATTTCCGATTGTCATATCAGCGTGGGCGATGATTGCATCACTATTAAATCCGGAAAAGATATTCCCGGCAGAACAAAAGCCGCGCCTGCACAGAATTATACCATCACCAACTGTACCATGCTTTCAGGACATGGCGGCGTGGTGATCGGCAGCGAGATGAGCGGCGGCGTTAAAAATATTGTGATCAGCAATTGCGTATTTGATGGCACGGATCGCGGTATCCGTATCAAAACCACCCGCGGCCGGGGCGGCGTAGTGGAAGATATCCGTGTCGATAACATCATTATGAAAAATATCCGGGAACAGGCAATCGTGCTGGATATGGCGTATTCCAAAACGACGCCCGAACCTGTTTCCGAACGTACGCCAAAATTCCGCAACATCCGGTTGAGCAATATCACGGCGTATACAAAGGAAGCTATCTTTATCAACGGGCTGGACGAAATGCCGGTGCAGGAATTCAGCATCCAGGATGCGTATTTTGAAGCAGAAGCCGGTATCATCATCCGCAAGGCAAAAGATATCGAGTTGAAAAATGTACGTATTGCCACAACGCGCGGAGCCGCCATCGATGTAAGCGAAACCGAGCGCATCGATATAGATGGATTGAGTTCGGTACAGGTGCGTGACAGCCTGCCGCTGATCCGGTTGAATGAAGTGAAGCAGGCGGTGATCCGCAACAGTTGGCCGCAACAGGGGACGACACGTTTTGCCGAAGTAAAAGGAGCAAAAACAACGCAGATTATTTTCCATAATAATATTTTGCCGCAGGCAGCACCCGGTATTCAGATCAATGGAGATGTGCCTGCAAAAGCCGTTACTATTTCTTCATCCGTTAATTGATTGCGTATGCTTCGCCGGTGGAATATATGTATACTGCTGATCCTGCTGTCGCAGCTAACGAATGCACAGGATAACCTGTCGCTTTGGTATAAACAACCGGCTGTGCGCTGGACCGACGCACTGCCGCTGGGTAATGGCCGCATCGGTGCCATGGTCTTCGGCGGCGTAAAAGAAGACCGCATTCAATTTAACGAAGAAACATTATGGACCGGTGAACCCCGTGACTACACGCGTCCGGGTGCTGCACGATATCTGGATACTATTCGTCAGTTGATCGCGCAGGGAAAACAAAAAGAGGCGGAGGCATTGGCAGAACTGCATTTCATGGGCAGTAAATCCACTGAAGGCAAAACGGCGGAATGGAAAAAGAAAATATTGTCACGCCAGGGACTGAAAGGCAACCCGGCTTTGTCTGATTATGATGATGCAAAATGGAAGACCATGCCGGTACCATCCTATGAAGGATGGGAGAGTGCAGGTTTCGAAGGATTAGACGGTGCCGTATGGGTGCGTACCCGTTTTTCCGTTCCGGATCAATGGCTGGAGCAGGAAACAACACTTGATCTCAACCGTGTGCGTGGCGACGACTATGTATATATCAATGGTCAGCCGGTAACACGTAACGACCAATACAAATACAACATACCTGCGGGGCTTCTGAAGAAAGGAAATAATACAATCGCCGTGTTGGTGCTTAATTATTTTGACAAGGGAGGCGTTGCCGGTTATAAAGACACGACAAAAAAGATCGGCATCTATCCTGCGAGCAACAATGGCAACGATCGCCTGGTCTTAAACGGTAACTGGAAATATTTTATCCAGGATGATAATCCTCCGCCCGCGCCACGTTACCAGGCAGATTATCAGCCTTTCGGTGATCTGTGGCTGCATTTTTTTCACAATGAAAAGACGGTAACCGGTTACCGGCGCAGCCTCGATATCAGCAAGGCCATTTCTTATACAACCTATAAATCCGGTGATACCACCTTCCGCCGTGAATACATGGTGAGCCAGCCGGATCAATTGCTGGCAATAAAACTGGATGCAGATCGCGCACAGTCGGTCAGTGTGCAGATCGCGTTAGCCAGTCCGCATAAAATTGCTGAAGTGCGTACCCGCCCGGATGGTTCCATGACATTAAAAGTGCAGGTCCGTAACGGCGCATTGAAAGGTCAGGCCGATCTGCAGGTAAAAATCCGCAATGGGAAATTGTCGGTAAGAGACAAACGTGTTGTTATTGAAAAAGCCGACGAGGTCGTTATTTATCTCACAGCCGCCACCAACTATCGCAATTATAAAGATGTATCGGCGGATCCTGCTAAGCTATCCGGCGCTGTCATGCAGCAACATGGCAGGCGTTCGTTTGACCAGGTAGAGGCGGCGCATCTCGCGGAGTATCGTGCTTACTATGATCGCTTCTTTGTAGCGTTTGGTAAATCCCTCAATGATCATATCCCAACTGATGAGCGGCTGGCAAATTTTGCAAAAGCGCCCGATCCTTCCTTTGCGGCGTTGTACATGCAGTACGGCCGTTACCTGCTCATTGCTTCTTCAAGACCGGGTACGCGCCCGGCAAATCTGCAAGGCATCTGGAATGACCTGTTGCAGCCACCGTGGGGAAGTAAGTACACGACTAATATCAACCTCGAAATGAATTACTGGCCGGCGGAATTACTGAATCTTTCTCCGTTGCATGAGCCGTTATTCAACATGATAAAGGATCTGGCGGAGACCGGCAGGCATACTGCCAGCGTTCACTACAATATGCCTGGATGGGTCTTGCATCACAATACGGATCTCTGGCGTGGTACGGCTCCGATCAATGCCGCCAATCATGGCATTTGGGTAACGGGTGGCGCCTGGTTGTGCGATCATTTATGGGAACATTATCGTTATACAAAAGACATAAATTTTCTTTCGGAGAAAGCCTATCCGCTCATGAAAGAAGCTGCGCTTTTCTTTCAGCATTTCCTTGTCCGCGATCCTAAGACGGGCTGGCTGATCAGTACTCCTTCTAATTCTCCCGAACACGGTGGACTGGTTGCCGGTCCTGCCATGGATCACCAGCTCATCCGCAATCTTTTCCGGCAGGTGATCAGTGCTTCCGAAATATTGAGTAAAGATGTTGTCTTCCGCGATAGTTTGAAAACGCAACTGGCGCAGATTGCGCCGGATCAGATCGGTCGTTTCGGACAATTGCAGGAATGGCTGGAAGACAAAGACGATAAAAATGATAAACACCGCCACATATCTCATCTGTGGGCGGTGTATCCGGGATCGGAGATCAATGCAGACGAGCAGCCCGCTTTATGGAAGGCAGCGCAGCAATCGTTACTTTTCCGTGGTGATGAAGCCACCGGTTGGAGTCTCGGCTGGAAGATCAATCTCTGGGCGCGTTTTCTCGACGGCAATCATTCTTTCAAATTGGTAAAAATGCTATTGAGTCCTGCCGGAAATGGTGCAGGCAGTTACACTAATCTTTTCGATGCCCATCCGCCTTTCCAGATCGATGGTAATTTCGGTGGCGCGGCAGGGATCGCGGAAATGTTGCTCCAGAGTCATACAAAATACATCGACATTCTTCCCGCGCTACCGGCTGAATTGCAGGAAGGCACCATCCGCGGACTTTGTGCACGCGGCGGATTTGTTGTAGATATTGATTGGAAAAATGGTGCGCTGGTTCAGGTGAAGATTGTATCAACCGCAGGAGATACACTTCGTTTGCGTTATAAAGGACAGGTAAAAGAATTGCCCACTACCAAGGAAGGTATTTATATTTTTGACAGTAATCTGAAGAGGACAAATTAATGAAGACCTGGTTTTGCTTTTTATTTATTTGTTTGTGCTGTGCTGCTACAGAAGCACAACGCGTCTCCACGCGCCTGGACGATAACTGGTTGACGATTGCGGGCGACATGCACACGCTTCCCGCTTCACAATACGCGGCAGCCTCTATTGAAACAAAGAATTGGAAAAAAGTTTCGGTGCCCCATAACTGGGATGCTTACGAAGGTTACCGGCGATTGCTGCATGGCAACCGGCATGGTGAAGCCTGGTACCGCCGGTCGCTTCGGATTGGCCAATCGCTGAAGAACAAAAGAGCCTTGTTGTTTTTTGAAGGCGCCGGGTCTTATGCAACGGTTTATCTCAACGGCAAACAAATCGGTTATCATGCGGGCGGGCGCACGAGTTTTACTATCGATATTACGGAGGTGGTTAAAAAGGATAACCAGGAAAATATACTGACCGTATATACCGGGCATCCTGCCAATATCCGTGATCTGCCCTGGGTTTGTGGTGGTTGTTCGGAAGAGCGGGGCTTTTCCGAAGGGTCTCAGCCCATGGGTATTTTCCGTCCGGTTCACCTGGTCATTACATCCGATATTTCCTTTGCTCCGTTTGGTATTCATGCCTGGAGCGGTGAGGAAGTGAATAAAGAAAAGGCTGTTTTGCGGGTACGTACTTCGTTTAAAAACAAAGCGGCAACCAACAGAAAGGTCACACTCGTTACGCGTCTCGTCAACCAGGAAGGAAAAATCATTACAACGATCTCTTCCCAACATTCAGTAAAACCGCTGGATTCGATCGAGGTAGATCAGCAGCCCGTTACGGTAACTGCGCCTAGCCTGTGGTCGCCGGCCGATCCTTATTTATATAAAATTATTTCCGAACTCCGCGATGGAAAAGGCGTACTCGATAAAATAGAGACCGATTATGGCTTCCGTAAAATAAAATGGGACAGCAGCAGTCACCGGTTTTTTATAAATGACCAGCCGTTGTTCATCAATGGTGTGGCGGAGTACGAACACATCATCGGGCAAAGCCATGCGTTCAGCGATCTGCAGGTAGAAGCCCGCATGCGCTGGTTGCAAAGTGCCGGCTTCAATGCCTTCCGCGACGGACACCAGCCGCATAACCTGCGCTATGGTCAGTGGTGCAACCGCATGGGAGTGCTCTGGTGGACGCAATTGTCCGCGCACGTTTGGTTTGACTCTCCCGCCTTCCGCGAGAATTTTAAAACTTTGTTGAAAGAATGGGTGATTGAAAGAAGGAACGACCCCGCGGTTATTCTGTGGGGTTTACAGAACGAGAGCAAATTGCCTGAAGACTTTGCACGTGAATGTACCGAACTCATTCGTTCCCTCGATCCCACCGCTTCTGTGCAAAGGCTGGTAACTACCTGCAATGGTGGTAGCGGCACCGACTGGGATGTGCCTCAAAACTGGACCGGTACTTATGGTGGTGATCCGGCTACTTATGCCAACGATCTCAAACGACAGGTATTGGTGGGCGAATACGGCGCGTGGAGAACAATTGATCTGCATACGGAGGGTCCTTTTGTACAAAACGGTCCGCTGAGTGAAGACCGTATGACGCAATTGATGGAAGGGAAAGTCCGACTGGCGGAATCTGCGAAAGACAGTCTCGCCGGTCATTTCTTCTGGCTCCTTACTTCACATGACAACCCTGGCCGCGTGCAGGGCGGCGAAGGCTGGCGGGAACTTGACCGCATCGGCCCGGTGAACTATAAAGGATTGTTGACACCGTGGGAAGAACCCCTGGACGTTTACTATATGTATCGCAGCAACTATGCCGATCCGGTTACACAACCGATGGTGTATATCGTGTCGCATACATGGCCCGGCAGATGGACAAAACCAGGCATAAAAAATGGCATTACTGTTTATTCCAATTGTACCGAGGTAGAACTTTTCAATGATCTTGATAATGCTTCATTAGGACGTCGTAAACGTAATGGCATTGGCACTCATTTTACCTGGGACGATGTGAACATTCAATACAATGTACTGTATGCGGTAGGCTATCGAGATGGCCGGCCTGTTGCGAGAGACACGATTGTATTAAATCATCTTCCCCAGGCACCTGGATTGAAAAATTTTTATGAAAAACAACCGGACATCACCACACCGCAGAAAGGATATCATTACTGGTATCGGGTGAACGCCGGTGGTCCGGCATATATGGACAAACTGGGCCAACGCTGGATGGCTGACCAGGTCTGGGAAGGCAAAGGCATATGGGGATCGCAATCATGGACGAAGCAGTTTCCTGGTCTGCCTGATTTTTTTGCCAGTCAGCGGAGAACATTTGTGCCACTGAAGGGGACAAAAGATCCTGAGCTGTTCAGCACCTTCCGTTATGGAAGAGACGAATTGACCTATCATTTTCCGGCCCCCGCTGGAGAGTACAGTATTGAACTTTATTTCACCGAACCCTGGCTGGGTATTGGCGGTGGTACAGATGCAAAAGGTATGCGCGTGTTTGATGTGGCGGTGAACGGCAAAGTCGTGTTGAAAGATCTTGATATCTACAAAGAAGCGGGCAGTAATAAAGTACTGAAGAAGATCATTACCGCGCAATCAGCCAATTCAGAATTGATCATCAGTTTTCCGCGGTTGACGGCAGGACAGGCCGTAATATCCGCTATTGCTATAGCGACAAAGAAACCGCCTAAACTGAAGGCAAGAGAACTTTCTTTGGCCACTATACATTCACCTTCCAATGTGAGCACAGAGCACTGGTTGGATATCGGCCAACAGGTTTTCGCCAATACGTCCATTTCATTCAACGCATTGCCTCCGGCTGTTTTCGGTGCACAATGGATAAAACCGGTATCGCCTGATCCGCAGAGCTATCATTTTTCCGTAACAAAACCAACCGACGTGTACGTGGCTATCGATACGTTAAAGATGGTAACGGACGAGTGGAAAGAATTTGAAAATACGCAGACATATCTTGAAACGGATGAAAACGGCGGTAAGTCGTACACCTTATACCGGCACAGGTTGGGAGCTACGCGCATGCTCAAACTGAGCAACGTTACCGGTCCGGTAATCCTTGTGCCGGTATCGACCATGCAGCCGGCTTTCGATCTGAAGAAAACAATACCTTATCGCGCAGAAAAAGCGACTCTTTCCACAGGCGTCGCAATGGAATCCTTCGGCGGTCGCAACTGCGCTGTCATAAAAGTTAACGATCCGGTGAAAATAGCGTGGACCATTGAAACCGGCGTTGCCGATGTATATGCATTAACATTTAAATACTATTCACCACAGGAAAAAGATATCAGGGGACGTATAGAGATTAGAGATGCCGGCAACACGTTGCTGGTAGACAAGGAAGTGGAGCTTGATTTTACACGTCCCGGCAAATGGAACCAGTTTACATTTGATACGGGTACGCAGATCAATGCGGGAAGTTATAAAGTGATCTTTCATACATCCGGTGCAGCGGGCATAGCTGTTTCTGGAATTGAAATACAATGATGAAGTATAAAATCAGTCTGTTCGTATTTTCCCTGTGCTTCTTTTCTGCAACGAAAAGATTGGCAGCCCAGCAATTGTCAGTGGCCGCCTTGCAATGCGAATACTTAACCGAACCGCTTGGCATAGAAGCGGCAAAACCCGGGCTAAGCTGGCAGATCAGGTCATCTGCTCAGCAGGTGATGCAGACCGCTTACCGCATCCTCGTCAGCGATGATTCGCTCGCGCTGTTACGCAACCAGGGAACCATATGGGATTCTGGAAAAATTCCTTCAGATCAATCGCTCATGGTGGGATACAAAGGCAAACAATTGAAAGCCGCCACGAAATATTTCTGGAAGGTAATGGTATGGGATAATAAAGGCCGCAGTTCCGCATGGAGCGCAGTTGCAAGCTGGCGCATGGGATTATTGACCAATGCGGATTGGAAAGGCGCGTCATGGATCGCTTATGAAGTATTGCCCGATTCTTCCGTGATCGTTCCCCTGGCGCACGGCCGCGGGAAAAAAGAATGGGGACCCAGACGCGACGTACTTCCTTTATTCAGAAAGTCATTCATCATCAATAAGAAAATAAAAAGCGCTACAGCTTTCGTAACCGGCCTTGGACAGTTTGAGTTTTTTGTTAATGGTACAAAAGCTGGCGATCATTTCCTTGATCCAGGATGGACACAATACAGCAAACATGCACTGTATGTGCCGTTTGATATAACCAGTCAATTGAAACAAGGAGAGAATGTGTTGGGCGCTATGCTGGGCAATGGCTTTTACTATATTCCGGGTGAACGTTACCGCAAACTAACCGGTGCTTATGGTTATCCTAAAATGATTGCCAACGTCGTAATCGAATATGCAGACGGAAGCACCGTGAATATCGTAACCGATCAATCATGGAAAACGGCGTCTTCACCCGTTTATTTTTCCAGCATCTATGCCGGAGAAGATTATGATGCGGCGCTTGAACAGGACGGTTGGAATAAAACAGGATTCAGCGATAATCATTGGCAAACGGTAAAAATCACGGAGGGCCCGCCCGAATTGGATGCACAATTGACGCATGCTGTGAAAGTGATGCAACGGTTTACTGCTGTGAAAACGACAACCCTCCGGCCCGGTGTACAAGTAGCCGATCTCGGACAAAATGCATCCGGCATTCCATTCATCCGTGTCCGCGGTCAAAAAGGCGATACCATCAGGGTGATACCCGCGGAACTGATCAATGAAGATGGTTCGGCCAACCAGAAGTCGACTGGCAGTCCGGTATATTATACCTATGTATTAAAGGGCGAAGGGGAAGAAAGCTGGCAACCACGTTTTGCTTATTATGGTTTCCGCTATTTACAGGTAGAAGCTATTGCAGGAAACGGTCATACGCAGGTGCCAACAGTATTAAATGTCGAAGGCCTGCACATCCGCAATGCCGCTCCGCAAAACGGAGCTTTTCAATCATCAAGCGTCTTGTTTAACCAGACACATGAACTGATCCGCTGGGCGGTTAACAGCAATATGGTGAGTGTGTTCACCGATTGTCCGCACCGTGAAAAATTGGGCTGGCTGGAACAAACACACCTCGTGGGAAGTTCGGTCCGCTATATCTATGATATTGCTGCATTGGGTCGTAAAGTGGTGCGCGACATGATGAATTCGCAAACCCCTGAGGGATTGATACCGGAGATATCTCCCGAGTTCCATCAATTCGTCGATCCGTTCCGCGATTCGCCGGAGTGGGGAAGTGCCGGTATTATCCTGCCCTGGTACTTGTATCAATGGTATGGTGACAAACAGATCGTGGCGGAGGCTTACCCGATGATGCAGCGTTATATTACTTATCTGCGTGGCAAAGCCAATAATCATATTCTCTCGCAAGGCCTGAGCGACTGGTACGATCTCGGTCCTGAGCGCCCGGGCTTTTGTCAGTTGACAACACCGGGCATCACCGCGACGGCCATCTATTATTACGATCTGTGCATCCTCGGAGAGATCGCTGCGATGCTTGGCAAAACCAGTGATGCGGCGGGTTATAAAAAGCATGCACAGGAAGTAAGAAAAGCGTTTAACGATAAATTCTTCAACAAGGAAACAAAACAGTACGGCACGGGAAGTCAGACTTCGAATGCGATGGCGCTTTACATGGACCTGGTGGAACCGGCGTACCGTAAAGAAGTGTTGAATAATCTCGTAAATGATATACGTACCCGTAACTATGCGTTAACGGCCGGTGATATCGGTTACCGTTATGTATTGAAAGCATTGGAAGAAGGTGGCTATTCAGATGTGATCGTGAAAATGAATAGCCGGACCGACGTTCCCGGTTATGGTTATCAGTTGGCGAAAGGCGCTACGGCACTCACCGAATCATGGTCGGCACTGCCCGTTGTGTCCAATAATCATTTCATGTTGGGACATTTGATGGAATGGTTTTATGCCGGGCTATGTGGTTTGAAAACGGAAAAAGGAAGTGTGGCCTTTAAGCAGATCCGCATTGCACCGCAGGTAACCGGCGACATCACCAATGCATCCGCGCGTTACGAGTCGCCCTATGGCCTGGTATCCGTTAATTGGGAGCGTAACGGAAAACAGTTCAGGATGAGAGTGGTCATTCCGCCGAACACAACGGCTACGATCGAATTGCCCGCGAACAACAAATACAAAACACCGGTCAAAACAGGTTCAGGTGAACATGTTTATGAAGTGACCTTACAATAATTGAGTTGCATGAAGCAGAAAATCGTACTACTGGCTTTGATAACAATGGCATTGCTTCCTTTTAAATCAGGTGCGCAATCTGCCGTGCGTATTATCAGGGATTTTGACAAAGGATGGAAGTTTAAGCTGGGTGATGATAGCCTGGCTTCGCAACGGATTTATGCCGATGCAAAATGGCGAAAGCTTGATTTGCCGCACGATTGGAGTATAGAAGGAGAATTTAGCCAAACTAATACGGCGACCACGCAAGGCGGCGCATTGCCCACGGGCACGGGCTGGTACAGAAAAGACTTTTTGATTCCGGCAGCATGGGATAAAAAAAAGGTATCGGTGGAATTCGATGGTGTTTATTGCAACAGCGAAGTCTGGATCAATGGCCATTACCTCGGTAAACGTCCTTACGGCTATAGCTCATTCAGCTATGACCTTACATCCCATATCAATCCCGGTAAAACAAATACGATCGCGGTACGTGTCGATAACAGCCGTCAACCGAATTCGCGCTGGTACACGGGGTCGGGTATTTATCGTCATGTAAGATTGGTGGTCACATCGCCGGTAGCCGTTCAGCAATGGGGCGTGGCTGTTACTACCGAGGTAAAAGCAAACAAAGCGATGGTCAACATTGCTACTTCGTTGAATATTGTGCATGACAGAAGATCGATGGTTTCGGTGGTGAGCAGTATTTATAATGCAAAAGGAAAGCTTGTTGTGCAGGGTAAACCCAAAACCCATCCGCTGCTGGCTATTCCCGGCGCCTTTCACGAAACGTTGGCGCTGGTCAATCCCATCCTTTGGTCAATCGAAAATCCCTACCTGTATAAAATAGTGACACGTGTATATGAAAACCAAAAACTGGTAGACGAATATGAATCGCCACTTGGTGTGCGGTATTTTCACTTCGACAAAGACAAAGGATTTTTCCTGAACGGGCAATGGGTGAAAATAAAAGGTGTGTGCAATCACCATGATCTTGGCGCGCTCGGAGCCGCTGTCAATACACGCGCCATGGAACGCCAGTTGCAAATCCTGAAAAAAATGGGCTGCAATGCCATCCGCACGGCACACAATCCCCCCGCTCCCGAATTACTCGACCTTTGTGACAGAATGGGATTTCTTGTGATGGACGAATCCTTCGACATGTGGAAGAAAAAGAAAAACAAGCACGACTACAGCGAAGATTTTTCCGCATGGTATAAAAGGGATCTGGCAGACATGGTGCTGCGTGATCGTAATCATCCCTCTGTTTTCATGTGGAGCATTGGCAACGAGATCCGCGAACAATTCGACAGTAGCGGCATTGGTTTTTCCAGGGAAATGGTGGCGATCGTCAAACAGCTCGATTCCACACGCCCGGTGATGGCCGCATTAAGTGAATGGAACCCGGAGAAAAATTTCATGTATAAATCCGGCGCCTTCGATGTAATCGGATTGAATTATCACCACGAAGTGTACGAAGATTTTCAAAAACATTACCCCGGACAGATATTTATCGGTGCGGAAAATATGTCGGCTTTTGCTACGCGTGGTCATTATGATCAACGGTCGGATACGATCATGTTCTGGCCTGCGCGTTCGCCTTTAAAGACGGTAGAAAAAGGCAATCCTGATTTTACCGTGTCGGCTTATGACCAGGTATCGGCCTATTGGGGAAGCACCCACGAAAAGACCTGGGGTATCATAAAAAAACATCCTTACCTGTCTGGCTTGTTTGTATGGAGCGGCTTTGATTTTTTAGGTGAGCCAATCCCTTATCCCTGGCCTGCACGCAGTTCTTATTACGGCATCATCGACCTCGCAGGTTTTCCGAAGGATGTGTATTATATGTACCAGAGCGAATGGACTACCCGGCCGGTATTGCATTTGTTTCCGCATTGGAACTGGCAAAAAGGGCAGACCGTTGATGTGTGGGCTTATTACAGCCAGGCCGATGAGGTAGAATTATTCGTCAATGGGAAATCGTTGGGCGTAAAGTCCAAACCGGATGATACAACGTTCCATGTAATGTGGCGCGTACCGTTTGAACCGGGGCAATTGGTGGCCGTATCGAAAAGAGGAGGCAAGGAAGTATTGCGCAAAGTGATCAATACAGCAGGCGCTCCGGCTAAACTGGTATTGCTGGCCGACCGCGATAGCCTGCAGAACAATGGCCGCGATCTGAGTTTTATCCGCGCATCCATCGTCGACGCAAACGGTAATCTGGTTCCGGACGCAGATAAAGAAATTACGTTTACGGTAAAAGGACCGGGGTTTATTGCTGGAACCGATAATGGTTACCAGGCCGATACGGTTTCGTTAAAATCGCCGGTCCGCAAGACCTGGAAAGGGCTGGCACTGGCGATGGTGGGCAGTACGGAGAAAACCGGTATCATAGAAGTGGAGGCCCGGGTACCAGGACTGCCGCCTGCCAGGCTGCTGCTGAAAAGCAATAAAATAGCGCAAAAACGGGAGCCGGTCTGGTAAAACTTCGTTATCCACATAGTAAAATCTTCCATCATTATAGCAAAACCTTACATTGTTGCCGCTTGGGGCCACGTGTACCTTTAATTCCGGCTGATGAATATAAATTGTCGTTTTGACAATCATTCGCCCTAACGATTAAAAGGATTTGCATGAAATTGTTCCGGATTGCCATGATGCTTCTTGTACGGAGGACCTCCGTCTTGTCTACTTTTTTATTATTGGCAATTACGGGAATAGCAAATGCTCAGCAGGCCGATACCGTTGCTTACAGAAAAGTAGTCACCGAACGCTCGGCCAAAATTGTACAAACCCTTTCCATCAAAGATTCTGCTGCTTATTATCGCGTAGTAAATAAGATTGCGGATCAATACATTGCTTTAAATAAGGTACACGATGGCAGCAAAGCTGCAGTGATCGCGCTGAAACAACAAAATCTTTCCAAAGAAGAGCTGGCAACGGCCGTAAAAAAAGAAGAGGAAAATAAAAATGCTTCTTTGCGTCAGCTGCATACATCATTTATTAAGCTGCTGAGTGCCGATCTCAACGCTGCACAAGTGGAAAAAGTGAAGGATGGCATGACCTATGGCGTTTTGCCGCTTACCTGGACAGCTTACCAGGATATGTTACCTAATCTTACCAAACAACAGAAAGAACAGATATACGCTTACCTCGTGGAAGCGCGTGAACTGGCCATGGACGAAGGCACTTCTGACAACAAGCATAAAGTGTTTGGAAAGTACAAAGGGAAAATCAACAATTATTTATCTGCTGCCGGTTATGATATGAAGAAGGAAGGAGAGGAGTGGCAGAAAAGGATCAAAGAACGGGAGGCTACCAAAGCTCCCAAAGGCTAGAGAGAATTTTACAACTGCTATATTTTGTATTTGCCTAACGTTCAACTAAAACTAAGCCATATGAATTGTCTGCGACCATCTAAGTTACTGCTGCTTTTCATGCTCCTGGGCTGCTCACTGCTTGCATTCGCCCAGGATAAGTCTGTTACCGGCCGCGTAACGGACCTGAAAACCGGCAACCCGATGGGAAATGTGAGTGTCCGTGTGAAGAACGGAACTCAAACCACCCGGACCGATAGCTCGGGCCTTTTTACGATCAATGTACCTTCCGAAGAATCTATTCTTTCGTTTTCACACGTTGGTTATTCTATCTACGAAACCAAAGCCGGCTCCGGCTCCCTGAGCATCGCCATGAACTCGACTGAGAGCCAGATGGACGATGTGATTGTGGTGGGTTATGGTACCAAGAAACGTGCAAACGTACTTGGCTCCGTAGGTTCCATGAATCCGAAAGAAATTGAAGACATACCTTTTACCAACCTTTCAACGGGTCTCGTGAATAAAGTGCCCGGTGTAAGTGTTAACCAAACATCCGGCAAACCCGGTGCCACCACCAACCTGCGCATCCGTAACCCAACGACATTCGGCAACTCGGGTAGTGTGGAACCGCTTTATGTGATCGATGGAATTGCTTACAACAACCCCGAGGGTAAAGAATTCTTCGATAACCTCGATGCCACAATGGTGGACAATATTTCCTTTCTGAAAGATGCCGCTGCTTCCGTTTATGGTGCGCGTGGAGCCAATGGTGTAATCCTCGTTACGACCAAAAAAGGGAAACCCGGCCGCCCGCGTGTGAGCTACTCGGGCTCTTATGGTGTTTCAGATGCGGTAAATGTACCTCAAACACTTACAGCCTACGAGCACGTAAGCCTGCTCAACAACAAGTACCGCGCTAATCCTACCTGGAATACTTTCGTGTATGACCAGTCTGAACTGGATTATGCAAAAGGTTTGAAAAATAGCTGGTTTGACGATACATGGGAGGCTTCCAGCATACAGCGTCACACGGTTAACATCAGTGGTGGTTCCGATAAGATCACTTTCTTTGGTGGTGCTAACTATCTCAAAGAAACCGGTAACCTGCAGGATCTCTACGCCAATAAATATGGATTCCGTATAGGTGCAACCGCCAAGATCACCAATGAGCTGACGGCTGATATCTCTTTCAGTAACGACAACTCGATCATGGACCGCCCGACTCCTAAAGGTATCACCAGCTTCGCCGGTCAGAGCTCCGACCAGACCGATCAGATGAATGCAACGATGGCAGCACTGCTGCTGATCCCCAAATGGGTACCGATGTATGTGGATGGCAAACCGGTGTATACCACCGCTCCTCAATGGCATCCGAAAGAATTACAAAATACTAATTCCTACGCACGCACTAACTCAAGAGGTAACAACATTACCGCGAGCATGAACTATAAGGTGCCGTTCATCGAAGGACTTTCTCTCCGTGTGTCTTACGGACAAAACTCCCGTACGTCAGTCGGCAAAGAATATTATGTTTCGTATAGCCTGTACGATTTCGAACGTACCGGTACGTCTACTTACCCTTCATCTCCCGGCAAACAGCGTATCATTTATACCAATACACCTACGGCAACCAACTCCGTCCGTTCGATCAAGAACGGTAATTCCCTCCGCATCAGCAACGATAACTCCAAGAGCTATCAATTCAACCAGGCCATCAACTACCAGCGTACTTTTGGTAAACATGATATCGATGTGTTGCTGCTCGCAGAACAAAGTGAATCTTCTGCGGACGGCTTCTTCTCCAGCGTAGAAGGACAGGTGATTCCCGGTGTGGACGAATTGTGGGGCTTTACACAGGACCGTACATTCTACGATCATGCGAGCTCCCGTTCAGAGATTGGCCGCGCCAGCTACCTGGGACGTTTGAACTATGCATTCATGGATCGCTATCTGCTCGAAGGTTCTTTCCGTGCGGATGCTTCTCCCAACTTCCCTCCGGGTTCACGCTGGGGTTATTTCCCTTCAGTAGCTGTGGGCTGGAAAATTTCACAGGAAAATTTCTTCCGCAATATCACGTTCGTGGACGACCTGAAACTGCGTATGCAGGTTGGTCTCACCGGCAGCGATGCGGTTAGAAACTACCAGTACCTTGAGCGTTATACACAAACAACGGGTATGCTGTTTGGCAATACCATGACCAACGGTCTGAACCCGAACGCGATCCCTAACCCCGACATTACCTGGGAAAAAGCGCTCTATACCAACTTCGGTATCGATGGTAGTTTCCTGAAAGGAAAATTCAATGCGTCGATCGATGTATACCGCCGTTACAATACCGACATGCTTGAAACGCCGACCTCTACCGTGCCTTCAACATTCGGTGCTACCATTGCCGACCGGAACTATTCCCGTATGAAGTCATGGGGTGTGGAAGGTGCACTGGGCTATAATGGAAAAATTTCAAAAGACTTCGGCTTCAACGTTCAGGTGAACCTTGGCTGGACGGATAACAAAGTGCTCCGTCGCTACTACAATGTAAACTCTGATACAGGTTATAAAAATCCGATCGGTGTACGTACCGATCGTGGTATCGAAGGTTACATTGCAACAGGCATTCTGCGTACACAAGCGGATGTGGATGCACTGCTGGCAAAATATCCCAACTGGAGAATCGACGGACAAGTGCCACAGGTTGGCTTCATGAACTACCAGGACCTGAACGGCGATGGTGTGATTACAGATGCTGACCGTACACGTATTGCCGAACGTTCCGGCAACATTTTCGGCATCGGTCTCAACCTCGGTTTTTCCTGGAAAGGACTGCGTCTGAGTGTGAACAGCAGCCTGGGTATCGGTGGCAAACGTTCTTATGATAACTCTGCCCGCCGTGCTCCGACAGAAAGCCAGAACGGCCTTTCTATCTGGAAAGATTCCTGGTCTCCTGAAAACCCCAATGCGAAATATCCCGTGATCAACAGTCCGCTGATCGGCGATATCTCTACATTCTGGCTCACGGATGCAACAACATGGCGCATCAACAATGCACAGCTTTCTTACTCACTGCCTGCTGCATTGAAAACGCGTTATAAAATTCCTGAAATGCGCCTTTTCGTGGTGGCAACCAACCTGGGTGCGATCATCAATCCCCAGCCGTATAAGGATGTGAACGCTAACATAGCGATCGATTATCCTACACTGCGTACTGTGACATTTGGTGCCAACATTTCTTTATAATCTGACAAACGATTACTACCATGAAAAAAGCAATTATATATTCTCTCCTCGCTGCAACCACACTTACCGGTTGCACGAAGAAAATACTTGACAAACGCGACCTGACCGGTCTGGGTGATGAAACCTGGAGCAATGAGTCAACCGCTACCTTGTACCTCAACCGCTGTTATGCAGTGATCATGCCCGGCTTTCCGGCCAACAATGGTACTGCACTGCTTCCTTACGCCTTACACGACGTGAGTGATGAATCGAATACCACACGTACAACCGGTATGCTGCTTGGCAACCTTGCCGACAATGCCGTTACAGATTTTGGTAACAGCCCTACGGCGAATACCAGCACTTACGCCAACATCCGCAGATGCAATATCCTGATCCAGGAAATCGATAAGGGAACCCTTTCGGAGGATATCCGTACACGTCTGAAAGCAGAAGCTTACTTCCTGCGTGCATGGAACTATTTCAACATGGTGAAGTTGTACGGCGGTGTGCCTTACGTTACGACTGCACAGGAATGGGATGAGAACGTGATCAATGTACCGCGTAACAAAACATCTGAGTGTATCGATTCACTCGTAAGAGACCTTAATATGGCTGCGGCTGGTTGTGCCAAGACAACAATCGCGTCGCAAACCACGGGCAACCGCGGACGTATAACGCGCGGCGCGGCGATGGCCATGAAAGGCCGCGTATTGCTCACATGGGCAAGCGCACAGTTCAACCCGACCAACATCCAGGCCCGCTGGGAAGAAGCTTACAAAGCTAACAAGGCGGCCTATGATTCACTTATACTCGATGGTCACGCATTGTTTGGCACATTTGCTAACGTATTGACGGACGAAAGCTCTGGCAATAAAGAAGTGATCATGGTCCGTTCTTATAATGGTACCGATGGCTGGTCAAATTCATACGAAAACTCAGCCCGTCCCCGTTCTGAAGGTGCAGGCGGCCAGTATCAGCCAACCTGGGACCTGGTAAAAGCTTTCCCCATGAAAAATGGTAAAGCGATCGATGAAGCAGGTTCCGGTTATGATGCCACTTATTATTGGAAAGACCGCGATCCGCGTTTTGCTGCTACGGTTGCTTACAACGGTGTAGTATGGGGATTGAGCGCACAGCCTACGCGTAAGCAGTGGACATACATTGGCACACCCAACCCTGAAGCCACTGTTACCACAACCGGTTTCTACAGCCGCAAAGGAATTAACCTGAATACGCTCGCTGTTAACGCAGCACTCGGTACTACCGACTGGGTGGAGATTCGTCTGGCTGAAGTAATGCTCAACCTGGCTGAATGTGCCAACGCAACCAACCGCCAGGCTGAAGCGTATGACATGCTGAAAAAAATCCGCCAGCGTGCGGGAATTACTGCCGGCTCAGACAACCTTTATGGTTTAAAAGCGTCTATGACAACAGACGAGATGTTCAAGGCAATTATGAATGAGCGTCGCATCGAACTCGCTTTTGAAAACAAACGTTATGACGATCTTCGCCGTACAAAAATGTGGAGCACGGTGTTGAACGGAACAAAACGTCAGCGTCTGGAGATAGCAGTGAAAGCGCCCTACACGGCAACGATCCTGAATAACTTCATTGCCGGCTCAACTACCGTACGTGTACGCGACACCATCAATGTAGATGGACCAAGCTACACGCAGTTCTTTACAGCAACGGTTAAAGACCTCGATGCGCAGCCGATCAACTATCTGGATAAATATTATTTCTATGGTATCCCGAATACGCACCTTACACGAAGTCCGTTGATCAAAAACACAAACGGATGGACCGGTGGCACATTCGATCCATTACAATAAACCGATATGGTAAAAGGAGCCTCAAAAACTCCTTTTGCTTTTTTACATCATACATGTATTAACAAAACCTTAAACTGCGATCCTGAAAGTATTTGTCATTCAATTAATCGTTATCACTCATGAATCGTAACCGGAACATTTTTTTTGCTGTTGCAGTTAGTTTGGGGTTTACCATTCCCGCGGCAGGCCAGTATCCGACTATCACGCCGGAAGTAAAGAAGGCGTCCGACTCGCTGATGCGGGCGGCGGAAGAGCATTCTGAAAAGGCCTGGGCCATCGCTTATCCCATCATCCGGGAGCAGGCGCGCAATGGCCGTCCTTATATTCCCTGGGCTTCCAAACCCGATGATCTTCCGCAGGCAGACATCCCCGCATTTCCCGGCGCGGAAGGCGGTGGCAAGTTCACCTTCGGCGGACGCGGCGGCAAAGTATATGTGGTCACCAACCTGAACGACGACGGCCCCGGCAGTCTTCGCTGGGCTTGTGAACGAGGTGGTGCGCGCATGGTGGTCTTCAATGTAGCCGGTATCATACGTCTCAAAACACCATTGATCATCCGCGCTCCTTATATCACGATTGCCGGACAAACAGCGCCCGGCGATGGTGTGTGTGTGGCCGGCGAATCAGTTTGGATCAACACTCACGATGTGATCGTCCGGTTCATGCGTTTCCGTCGTGGTGAAACATGGGTGGGCCGTCGTGACGACGCCATCGGAGGTAATCCCATCGGCAATATCATGATCGACCACGTATCGGCCAGTTGGGGTTTAGACGAAAACATGAGCATGTATCGTCACATGTATAACGACAGCACCGGCAAACCGGCAGAAGACAAATTACCAACGGTGAACATCACCATCCAGAATTCTATTTTCTCTGAAGCACTCGATACCTGGAACCATGCATTCGGCAGCACACTCGGCGGCGAAAACTGCACCTTCATGCGCAACCTCTGGGCCAACAACGCGGGACGTAATCCGTCTATCGGCTGGTATGGCATCTTCAATTTTGTAAACAATGTGGTGTTCAACTGGGTACACCGTTCTATCGATGGAGGTGACTACCGCGCCCAGTATAATATCATCAACAACTATTTTCAACCCGGACCTGCCACGCCGAAAAATGCAGTAGGTCATCGCATCCTCAAACCGGAGTCGGGCCGCAGCAAACTCAAATACCTCACATTCGGCCGTGCTTACGTTAACGGTAATATCATGGAAGGTTATCCTGCCATTACCAAAGACAACTGGAACGGTGGTGTGCAGGTAGAAGACCGTGCCGATGCCGGTCAATACAGAGACGATATCAAATGGGATAAACCTTTGCCCATGGCTCCGCTCACCATTCTCAAAGCAGAAGACGCGCGTAAGTTTGTATTGGCAAATGCTGGCGCCACCCTGCCTAAAAGAGATCCGGTTGACACGCGTATTGCCGAAGAAGTGCGTTCCGGTAAGATCACGGCATTACCCAATGTGCAGTTGCCCGATTCACAATTCAAACATCGTCGCGCACCGATCGATTCTTACAAAATTGGTATCATTACCGATGTAAGCCAGGTTGGCGGATATCCCGAATACAAAGGCACCCCTTACAAAGACAGTGACAACGACGGTATTCCCGACGAATGGGAACGCAAAAATGGCTTGAATCCAAATAATCCGGATGATGCATCTCAATATTCCAAAAGCAAATCCGGCTACACCAACATCGAAGAATATCTCAACAGTGTAGTACCTGTGCAACAGGTTCGGCCTGCTGTCAGCAGCAAATAATAATTAAGCAAACTGTTGCCACAGGTGGAAGTTTAACTCCTGCCTGTGGCAATTGGTTTTTATGAATTAATTCTACCTTTCCGCTTTAATCAGGAAAGCCGGTGAAGATGCAGACATACCATATCTTTTTTACGAAAAATTATTTCCGGTTTTGCGCTACTGCGATACTGATGGCGGTATTGCTGTTGTCGGAAAGCAAGGCACAGAAAAAAGAAAAACCGGTGCCTCCGCTGGCGTATAAAAATGGTCAGTTGATCTATACGCCGGATTCACTCGGCAACCGTATTCCCGATTTTTCTTATTGTGGTTATAAAGGTGGTGATGAGGTTATTCCCGACCTGCCGGTCAAAGTCATTGTGCCGCCATCAGCAGGCGATGCAACGGCACGCATACAGGCTGCGATTGATTTTGTAAGCAAACAAAACTCCGATACCAAAGGGTTCCGCGGTGTTGTGTTACTTCAGGCGGGTACCTACCTGGTGGAAGGCTCTCTTCGTTTTCATACATCCGGTGTGGTACTGCGCGGAAGCGGAATTGATAAAACCATTCTTCGCGGTACGGGCCTCAGCCGCGCCACGCTGATAGAAATAAATGGAACAGATGACCGCATCAGCGGCGATACCATTTCCATACAAACGAATTATGTGCCGGTGAATGCCACGTCTTTCGAAGTAGCAAATACAAAAGGGTTGAAAGAAGGGCAGGAGTTGCAAATCATCCGCCCTTCCGTTGTGCCATGGATACAGTTACTCAAAACCGATCATTTCGGTGGCGGCATTACCTCACTCGGATGGAAACCCGGGCAACGCGACATCCGCTGGACACGCACCATCACGGCTATCAAAGGAAATCAACTCACCATCGATGCACCGTTGACAACAGCGTTGGATATTAATTACGGTGGCGGGAAAATTGTTCCTTTTACCTGGAAAGGCCGTATCAGTAATTGTGGCGTGGAAGAGTTGACACTCGAATCTGATTTCAATAAAGCGAACGCAAAAGACGAAGATCATCGCTGGATGGCCATCACCATCGATGATGCAAAAGATTGCTGGGTACGTCGTGTACAGTTCAATCATTTCGCGGGATCGGCTGTGGCGGTGTATGAAAATGCTGCACGCATTACCGTTGAAGATTGCATCGCTCAAAAACCTGTTTCCGAAATAGGGGGTGAACGCCGTAATGTTTTTTTTACAGCAGGCCAGCAAACACTTTTCCAGCGCTGCTTTTCGGAAGAAGGCATACATGATTTTGCAACAGGGTTTTGTGCACCGGGCCCGAATGCTTTTGTGCAATGCGAAGCGAAGAATGCTTATGGTTTCAGCGGCGGCATCGACAGTTGGGCCTCAGGGGTTTTGTTTGATATCGTGAACGTCGATGGTAATGCTATTTCTTTTCTCAATCGCGGGCAGGATGGACAAGGAGCGGGATGGAGTACTGCGAACAGTGTGTTGTGGAATTGCAGCGCCGCGAGGATCGATTGTTATCAGCCACCCGGAGCACAGAACTGGTCGTTCGGTGCATGGAGCCAGTTTGCAGGCGACGGCTATTGGGGCGAATCGAACAATAGCATCGAACCGCGCAGTTTGTATTATGCGCAATTGCGCGAGCGCCTTGGCAAAAAGATCGACTCACGCCCGCAGGTAATGAATATCCAGACCGATGCCAGCAGCAGTCCTTCTGTTGCTACCGCGGCAGAACTTACTTCATTGGCCAAAGATCCTGCGCAAACATTGGTGCAATTTATTTACACGGTGATTAGTTCTAACCCGGTCATCGCGGATGTTCGCGGGGCTAAAACAATTGATCAGATTGGTGTGCCGGCGCCACCACGCTATCACGTGCTGCCTGCATTGGAAGTGAAAAATGGCTGGCTGCAAAGGCAGGATGCTGTTGTAGCCGGCAATCGCCTCAGCGTTCCCTGGTGGAATGGCAGCGCACGTCCTTATGGCGCGGCCAAAGCAGGAATGGCCATTACAAGATTTGTTCCGGGCCGCACGGGCACAGGATTAACGGATGACCTCGATGCCGTTGCCGACACCATGCAGTCCCGCAATATCCTGGCGATCGAACAGAATTATGGCTTGTGGTACGAGCGCCGCCGCGACGACCATGAACGTATCCGCAGGATGGACGGAGAGGTATGGGCACCTTTTTATGAATTGCCGTTCGCGCGCAGCGGGCTAGGCACTGCCTGGGACGGTCTTAGTAAGTACGATCTTACGAAATACAATACATGGTACTGGAATCGCCTTCGCCGGTTTGCCGATCTGGCCGATCGCAAAGGACTGATTCTCGTTCACCAGAATTATTTTCAACACAACATTATCGAAGCAGGCGCACATTACGCGGACTTCCCCTGGCGACCTGCCAACAATATCAACAATACCGGTTTCCCCGAACCCGTTCCTTATGCAGGCGATAAACGCATCTTCATGGCGGAACAATTTTATGATGAAACACATCCGGTGCGTCGCCCCTTGCATATTGCCTATATCCGTCAATGCCTCGATAACTTCCGCGGCAACGGTAGCGTGATCCATACCATCAGCGAAGAATTTACCGGTCCTTTACATTTTGTAAAATTCTGGACAGGTGTGATCGCTGAGTGGGAAAAGGAAAAAGGTGAGCATCCGATGATCGCGTTGAGTGTAACGAAAGATGTGCAGGACTCCCTGCTTGCCGATCCGCAACATGCTGCGGTGATCGATATCATCGATATCCGTTACTGGCATTACCAGGCCGATGGAAGCGTGTACGCACCCGCAGGAGGACAAAACCTCGCTCCCCGTCAGCATGCACGATTGCTGAAACCAAAACGATCATCCTTCGAACAGGTATATCGCGCTGTGCGTGAGTACCGCGAAAAATATCCGCAGAAGGCCGTGATCTACTCGGCAGATAGCGATCACCTCGGCTGGGCCGTGTTCATGGCCGGCGGCTCGATGGCGCAACTGCCACGATTGCCGGAAGGAATGCTGAGGGATGCGGCGCGCATGCAGCCGCTTCCTGTAACCGGCAAACAATATGTTTTATCCGATGGTTCAGGCAACTTCATTGCTTATGGTGAATCGGGCACCGAACTGAAACCCGGCCTCTCCGGCAAGCCGGCAACGGCCACCTGGATCGATCCGCGCACAGGAGCCATCCGCAAAAAAGAACAAATCCGGAATAATAAAACCGCAAGCCTCACTCCGCCTTCAGGCAATTGGGTGCTTTGGGTAAAAGTCAATTAATGATGAGAATACTGATCGCCATTTTAGTAGTAATGTTTATGAGTGGATGCAGCGAACCGCTGAAATCCGGTGCAGAAAGCATGCAGGCGCTTAAAATCGGGGAAGACAAGCACAGTATCGTTACCGCAGATGGTAAACCTTTTTTCTGGCTGGGTGATACGGGCTGGTTGCTGTTTGTAAAACTTACCCGTGAAGAAATTGCACAATACATGGCCATCCGGAAAGAACAGGGCTTTAATGTGGTGCAGGTAATGACGATTCATGATGTGAACAATGCGGTGAACGTGTATGGCGATAGCGCATTGGTTAATAAAAATATTGCGCAACCACTTACAACGGAAGGAGTGGATTACAAAGACAGTTCCCAATACGATTTCTGGGATCATGTGGATTATGCGATTGATGAAGCGGCCCGTAACGGAATATACATGGCATTGGTGCCGGTATGGGGCTCTAATGTAAAAGCCGGTAAAGTGAACCAGGAGCAGGCCCGTGCTTATGCAGGTTTTCTTGCGGAGCGCTACAAAAACAAACCAAATATCATCTGGCTCAACGGCGGCGATATCAAAGGAAGCGATTCACTGGACGTATGGAAAGTATTGGGATCAACATTGAAACAAAAAGATTCCGCGCACCTGATGACCTTTCATCCGCGCGGCCGTACCTCTTCTTCGGAGTGGTTTCACAACGAACCCTGGCTCGACTTCAACATGTTCCAGAGCGGACATAAAACTTACGCGCAGGATACCAATAGCAATGAAACGCGTCACTACGGGGAAGACAACTGGCGTTATGTAGTGGAAGATTTTAAACTGCAACCGGCAAAACCAACAATTGATGGTGAACCTTCCTACGAGCACATTCCCTATGGTCTGCATGATTCATTGCAGCCCCGGTGGAATGATGCCGATCTGCGCCGCTATGCGTACTGGAGTGTGTTTGCCGGAGGATTCGGTTTTACTTATGGTAACAACGCGGTTATGCAGTTTCATCACAAAGGTGACAAAGATGCCAACTTCGGCGTGCGCGAAGAATGGAAGGAAGATATTAAAGCCCCCGGCGCTATGCAGATGGTGCACCTGCGTAAATTGATGGAAGCTTATCCGGGTACACGCAGGCCGGCGCAAGACCTGGTTGTTGACAACACCGGCACACAATACCAATACATCCTCGCTACGCGCGGCGATAAATTTTTGCTGGCTTATACCTACACCGGATTGCCTGTTCGCATCGATCGCGAAAAACTGGGATGGGAAAAAATAAAAACCCGCTGGTTCAATCCGCGTACCGGTGAATTTACCGGATGGAAAAAGTCGGGTGCCGCCGATAGCCTGTTCACGCCCATAGTACCGGAAGAAAAAAATGGCAACGATTGGGTATTGGTAGTTGAACCAAATTGATTGATATGAAACGTACACTTTTCACGATACTGTCCGGCTTTCTTTTGATGATTTGTTTTACTTCCTGCTCATCAAAAGCCTACCTGTTCACGTCTTTCCACGAACCGGCGGATCAGGGATTGCGGATGTTATATAGCTACGATGGTTACAAATGGAAAGACCTCGATACTGTTTTATTAAAACCCGAAATTGGTCAGCAAAAGGTAATGCGTGATCCTTCGATGGTGCAGGGACCTGACGGTACTTTTCATCTCGTATGGACCAGCAGTTGGCGTGGCGACAAAGGATTTGGCTATGCTTCGTCTAAAGATCTTGTTCACTGGACACCACAACGTTTCATTTCCGTAATGGAGCAGGAGCCCACAACCGTGAACGTATGGGCACCCGAATTGTTTTATGATGAAGAGGCCAGACAATACCTCATCATCTGGGCATCCACAATCCCCGGACGTTTTGAACGCGGACAGGAAGCGGACAGCAACAACCATCGCATGTACATTACGTCCACGCCCGATTTTCAAACGTTCAGCAAAACACAATTATTCCTCGATCCGGGATTCAGCGTGATCGATGCACAGATCGTAAAGAGAGTCAAAGACAACTATGTATTGGTGTTGAAAGACAATACGCGCCCCGAACGAAATATCAAAGTGGCTTTTGCTGATAAACCCGCCGGACCTTATAAAAATGTATCGCCACCCTTTACCGAACCTTTTACCGAAGGACCCAATGTAGTAAAAGTGAAAAATAAATGGCTGATCTATTTCGATTCTTACCGCAACAAGACCTATGAAGCGGTAAGCACTGCCGACTTTGTCCATTTTGAAAATATCAATCAACAGATTCAGATCCCGACGGGACACAAACATGGAACGATTGTTCCGGTAAAAAAGAAAACGGTCAAAAAGCTGCTGAAGCAACTTGGCCGCTAAGAGGTTTACGACATGAAGACAACAAAAAAAATAGCGTGCTGGCTTGGTGCAGTTATGCTGATCGCAGCGCCGTTTGCCTTGCAGGCACAGGATACCGCGCGTTACACGGGCGCCACGCTTTCCAATGTAGACTATCACCACGGGCAACTCAGTCCCGCAGTGGGTGTGCACAATATCCAGACCATGCGGGCTAATCGCGCAGATACATCTAATAGCTGGACGTACAACCACGCGCCGATGCTGGCTTATTGGAAAGGAAAATTTTACCTGCATTACCTGAGTGATCCTGTGGGCGAACACGTACCACCCGGACAAACATGGTTCCAGCAATCCCCCGATGGTATCAACTGGACAAACCCTGTTCCGCTTTTCCCCGTATACAAAGTTCCGGATGGATTTACGAAACCCGGAAGGGCAGACGTGGCCGGCAATACCTATGCGGTCATGCACCAGCGGATTGGTTTTTATACCTCCAAACAAAACCGGTTGTTTGCCTTAGGTTACTATGGTATTGTGTTAGGGAAAAAGGATGACCCGAATGATGGTAACGGCATTGGTCGCGTGATCCGTGAGGTGAGGACCGACGGCAGCTTCGGACCGATTTACTTCCTGCGTTACAACCATAATTTCAACGAAAAAAATACCAACTATCCTTTTTATACGTCTTCGAAAGACAAAGGACTGGTTGCTGCATGCAAGGAAATTCTCGATTCGCCTTTGCTGATGCAGCAGATGGTGGAAGAGTCCGACCGCAATGATCCGCTCATTCCGTTGAAGAAAGATTTTAAAGCATTCAGCTATTATCGTTTGCCCGATCAGCGTGTGGTTGGATTCTGGAAATATGCACTGACCAGCATCAGCGCGGATGGTGGCAGAACCTGGCAATACAATCCTGTTCGCGCTCCCGGTTTTGTAAATGCCAATGCCAAGATCTGGGGACAACGCACGGCAGACGGACGTTATGCTACGGTATACAATCCATCCGAATTCCGCTGGCCGCTGGCCGTGAGTGTGAGCAATGACGGCTTGCGTTATCATAATTTATTATTGGTAAATGGCGAGATCACTTCCATGCGTTATGGCGGCGAATACAAAAGCTACGGCCCGCAATATGTGCGTGGTATTATGGAAATGAATGGAATACTCCCGGATAGTGCCATGTGGGTTACTTACAGCATGAATAAAGAAGATATCTGGGTCAGTCGCATTCCGGTGCCGGTGGTTGATAAAGAAACCGGTAACGTAAACGATGTTTTCACCAATTTGCCCGCCGGAAAGGAACTCGATCGCTGGAATCTTTACAGCCCGCTTTGGTGCAGGGCGGAAATCTCCCGGCAGGGAAATGAAAAAATATTGAGTTTGCACGACAGCGATCCGTTCGATTATGCAAAGGCCGAGAGAATGTTTCCTGTATCAGGTACCGTGATAGCCGAGTTCGCCATCACACCGAAACAAGCGGACAATGGTCATCTCGATATTGAAATCACAGACGAAAAAGGAACAGCTTGTTTGCGGTTATCGTTGGATTCGACAGGAACCGTCTATACCAAAGCCGGCTACCGCAATCGTTCCATCGGAACTTATAAGGCCGGGGAAAAATTGACCGTAAAGATTGAACTGAACGCGGCCACCCGTTTTTATACGGTGACACTGAACAACGGCAAGCCGGTGAACAATATTTGTTTTGCGCCAATCGCTAAAGCGCAACGTATTGTATTTCGCACGGGCGGTGTGCGTCGCTTTCCCGACGCAGATACGCCAACCGATCAGGACTATGATCTGCCGGGTGCTGATAGCCGGTTGAAAGAGGCCATTTACCAGATTCATTACCTGAAGACCCAAACATTTTAATCATGCGTCGATTCTGCGTCATCTGTTTTTTATGTGTAGTTGGTTTGTTTACGGAAGCGCAAAAACTAAAACCTGCTATATTGAAACCTGCAGCGTTCCGCCATTACGTTGATTATTTCAATGGCATGGAAGATGAAAATATCCGCCAGGCTATTCCCAACGACAGTGCCTGGGAATGGATGCAGCAGAATATTCCGTTGTTTGAATGTCCGCAACAGAATTTCGAAGAGATGTTCTATTATCGTTGGTGGACATTGCGCAAGCACATCAAAAAAACAGAACAGGGATATGTGTTCACCGAGTTCCTTGTGCAGCGCAGCTATGCCGACAAATACAATATGATCAGCAGTGGTCTTGGTCATCATATATATGAAGCACGCTGGTTGCATGATCAGCGATACCTGAACGATTATATACGTATCTGGTATCGTGGCAACAATGGTGGACCGATGAAAAAATTGCGTTTTTACAGTAGCTGGAACATCGACGCCATTTACAATCGTTATAAAGTGAATGGTGACCGGGAAATATTGTTGGATTTATTGCCTGACCTGACAGCAGATTACAAGGCATGGGAACAGGAGCGCAGAGGTGCAGACGGACTTTTCTGGCAATACGATGTGCGTGATGCCATGGAGGAAACGATCAGCGGTGGCCGCAAGGAAAAAAATCCGCGCCCGTCCATCAACAGCTATATGTATGGAAATGCAAAAGCGCTATATGCAATAGCGAACCTTGCCTGGAAAGATGAAATGGCAAAATTATACAAGGCCAAAGCAGATACATTGAAGCAATTGGTACAGGAGAAACTATGGAGCAGTGACGATAATTTTTTTGAAGTAAGAAAGGAAAAAGGCGATACGCTTGCCCGCGTGCGCGAAGCGATTGGTTTCGTTCCCTGGTATTTTAACCTGCCGGATGCAAAGTATAATGTAGCCTGGAAAGCGGCGCTCGATCCGAAACATTTCTGCGCGCCGTTTGGCTTAACAACTGCCGATCGCAGCCATCCGCAGTTCCGTACACACGGCTGCTGCAATTGCGAATGGGACGGTGCGGTGTGGCCTTTTGCCACTTCGCAGACGTTGACCGGTATGGCCAACCTGCTAAACAGCGGCAGAAAGGACATTGTTTCTGATTCGGCTTATTTCGATTTGCTGGAAACCTATGTCGAATCGCAGTACTATCGCGGCCGCCCTTATATCGGAGAATACCTCGATGAAAAAATAGGTTACTGGCTCAAGGGTGATCAGGAACGCAGCCGCTATTATAATCATTCAACGTTCAATGACCTGATCATAACGGGCCTGGTCGGTCTTCGTCCCGTGGAGGGAAATACTTTTACAGTCAATCCCTTACTGCCTGCTAATAAATGGGATTGGTTCTGTCTTGATAATGTTTTATACCAGGGAAAAATCATTACGATACTTTGGGACAAGACTGGGAAACATTACAACAAAGGCAAAGGCCTGAGTGTATGGGTAAATGGAAAAAAACGACAGAGCCGCGACGAGCTCGGACCATTGACCGTATATGGTGGAAAATAAATGCGCATGAAATTGATTCGTTATATAATTGGATTGAGTTGTTTGCTCGCGGGAGTTGCTGCCAATGCGCAGCAAACGGAAAGGCAATATTTGTCAGGTACGGGAAATGATCACACGGTTAATTGGGACTTCTTTGTAACGAGTGGAATGAATGCAGGTAAATGGAGCAAGATCGCCGTTCCATCTTGTTGGGAATTACAGGGTTTTGGGAAATACGATTACGGCTTTGCCAAAGACAGCATCCGCGGAAAAGAAGAAGGCCGTTATCGTTATAAGTTCTCCATTCCGGCGGCCTGGAAAAACAAAAAACTATTCCTTGTATTCGAAGGCGTAATGACCGATGCCACGGTAAAAGTAAACGGTAAACAGGCCGGACCAACGCACCAGGGCGCGTTCTATGCTTTTCGTTATGATGTCAGTTCACTGATAAAACCAGGGAAAGAAAACCTGCTCGAAGTCACGGTTGCCAAACATTCCGCCAACCAATCCGTAAATGAAGCCGAACGCAAAGCCGACTTCTGGATATTCGGGGGCATCTTCCGTCCCGTTTATCTCGAAGCACACCCGCAACAATTTATCGATCATGTTGCCATCGATGCAAAAGCCGATGGCAGTTTCATGGCGATAGCGGAAGTAGCGGGAAAAAGGTCAGGTAATCTGCAGGTACAATTGTATACATCCGCCAATCAAAAAATAGGGGAACCTATTTCTGCTCCCGTAAACGAACAGGTTACCGGCTTAAAAAGCCATATCGCCAACGTGTTGCAGTGGACGCCGGAAACGCCCAGCCTCTACTATGCGGTAGTACAATGGTGGGATAAAAACAAACTGCTGCATGAAAAGAAAGTCCGTTTTGGTTTTCGTACCGTTGAGCTGAAGCAGAGGGACGGCATTTATGTAAATGGTGTGAAAGTGAAAATGAAAGGAGTAAATCGGCATTCCTTCTGGCCCACCAGCGGGCGTACCACCAGCCGCGACATCAGCATCAAAGATGTGTTGCTGATGAAAGAGATGAACATGAATGCCGTTCGCATGGCGCACTATCCGCCCGACGATCATTTCCTCGAGGTCTGCGATTCTCTCGGATTGTTTGTGATGGATGAATTGGCCGGCTGGCATGGACATTACGATACGCCAACCGGCACGCGTTTGCTCGAACAAATGATCCGTCATGATGTCAATCATCCTTCCATTATCTTTTGGGCCAATGGCAATGAAGGCGGACATAACACGGAACTCGATAAGTTCTTTACCCAGTTTGATATTCAACAACGACCGGTTGTGCATCCCTGGCAGTTGTTCAACGGAATAGAGACACAGCATTATCGCGAATACAATTACGGTATCGGTAATTACGACAATGGCCGCGAGATTGTAATGCCTACCGAATTTTTGCACGGCATGTACGATGGCGGTCATGGCGCCGGTCTCGAAGATTACTGGAAAGCCATGTGGCAGAATCCGCTGTCGGCAGGTGGTTTCCTTTGGGATTTCGCCGATCAGGGCGTGGTGCGCAAGGATAAAAAAGATTCGATCGATACAGATAAAAACAGAGGGGCAGATGGCATCGTGGGGCCTTATCACGAAAAAGAAGGAAGTTTCTATACGATCAAAGAAGTATGGAGCCCGGTATTTTTTGAAAGAAAAGAGATCACACCGGCATTCGACGGAAAGCTGCGCATCGAGAACCGTTATCATTTTACCAATATTTCTCAATGCACTTTCTCCTGGAAGCTGGTGAAGCTTGCAAACGGAACTGCAGATTCCGGATCGGCCAAAGCTCCCTCACTCGCTCCGGGAGAAAAAGGATTTGTAGAACTGAACCTTCCTGCCGGCTGGAGTGATAACGATGTTTTGTACGTAACAGCCAACGATCCGTTTGGTCGCGAACTGTTTACCTGGAGTTTCCCCATCGTCCGACCGGCAACTGTATTGAATAGATTATGGAAAGCAGGCAATGCTGAGCGTCCGGCTATTACGGAACAGGATTCTGTTTATGTTATAAAAACCAGTGATCTGCAATTGCGCATCCATCGCCAAAAAGGTCTGTTGCTGGAGGTGAAGAATAAGGACGGGGTAATCCCTTTCAACAACGGCCCGGTGATTGAACAAGGCGTCAATAATTTTGGTAGGATGAGTTTTGTGTATGACAATGATACGTTGCTCATCCGCTCATCTTACGACCGCAAACAACATTATAATACGCTGGAATGGAAAGTTTATCCGGACGGCATGGTTCGTCTCAGCGTCAGCTATTTCCCGGGAGAATATTTCACCTTATTTGCGGGTATTAATTTTAGTTTCCCTGAATCACAAATACGCGGCATCGATTACATGGGCAGCGGTCCGTACCGCGTCTGGAAAAACCGGTTGAAAGGAAATCGTTTCGGCGTTTGGCACAAGGATTACAACGGTACGGAAACCGGCGAGAGCTGGGTCTATCCTGAGTTCAAAGGGTATCACGCCAACCTATATTGGTGCAGGTTCCTTACCACCGGGCCATCTTTTACGGTGCTGACCGACCAGGAGGATATTTTCTTTCGCTTATTCACTCCTGCGTTTAAAGATGATCAATGGCAGAACTACCAGATCATTTTCCCGAAGGGAGATATTTCTTTCCTGAATGGAATAGGCGCAATCGGCACCAAAACGCAACGCGCAGAAAATACAGGTCCTATGGGACGGAAGAATATTTTGTATGATTATGAAAAAGACCCGTCACGCGCTTTACACCTGAATCTATATTTTGATTTCCGGTCTTCACAGGTCCGGTAGCTATATTATTGTTGTATGAAGAAATTATTCATTCTTGGTTGCTGGATACTCACGACACTGTTTGCTTCGGCACAGGTGCGTATCCAATCATTGCGATGCGAACAGTTGTCGAACCCAACCGGCATCGATGAAACACAGCCGCGTTTTTCCTGGAATCTTGAATCCGCCACTAACGGCGTTGTACAGCAAGGCTACCAGTTGCTGGTGGCTTCTTCCAGGACATTGCTGGATAAGAATCAGGGCGATATCTGGAATTCAGGAAAAGTACAAAGCCCGTATTCCGTCCTTGTACCTTTTGCCGGTAAACCTTTGCAAAGCCGTCACGAATATTTCTGGAAAGTAAAAGCGTTCACCAACAAAGGCGAAACTTCCTGGAGCGAGCCCGCGAAATGGAGCATGGGCTTGTTACAAAAAACAGATTGGAAAGCCCGCTGGATCGGTTATGAAAGACCTTCCAAATGGGACAGCATCAGCCAGTGGTCAAGATTGTCTGCCCGGTATTTCAGAAAAACATTCAACAGCCCCCGTGCTGTTAAACGTGCCACGGCTTATATCAGTGGCCTCGGGTTGTACGAGTTGTATGTTAATAATCAACGTATCGGCGACCAGGTGATGGCGCCTGTTCCAACGGATTACCGCAAGACAGTTTTGTACAACACTTATGATGTAACAGCACAAGTAAAGACGGGACAGAACGTGGTAGGCGTGGTACTCGGCAATGGACGGTTCTTTACCATGCGGCAAAATTACAAACCGCAAAAGATCAACAATTTTGGTTATCCGAGATTGTTACTTCAACTCGAAATTGAATACACGGACGGAAAAAAGGAAACGATCGTAACCGACCCCTCCTGGAAAATACAAACCGATGGTCCGATACGTACCAATAACGAATACGATGGGGAAGAATACGATGCAACCCGCGAGCTTACGGGCTGGCTTACTCCGGCTTATGCCGGCAAGGGTTGGATGAATGCAGAACCCGTTCCCGCTCCCCAGGGAAAACTCCGCGCGCAGATGACGCCACCAATGCGCGTGATGCAGACAATCAAACCGATGTCGCTGAAACAACTAAAACCGGGTACGTACATCATGGACATGGGCCAGAATTTCTCCGGTTGGGTGAAGATGCACGTGTCCGGAAAAAGAGGTCAGACCGTTCAATTACGTTTTGCTGAAAGCCTGCAACCTTCAGGCGAACTGTATGTCGCCAACCTGCGCGATGCACGCGTTACCGACAAGTATACCCTGAAAGGCGAAGGCCAAGAAACCTGGGAACCCAGT
Source organism: uncultured Sphingobacteriales bacterium (assembly GCA_937888905.1). Lineage (GTDB taxonomy): Bacteria > Bacteroidota > Bacteroidia > Chitinophagales > Chitinophagaceae > Terrimonas. The sequence continues at coordinate 110,882 of CALATA010000021.1, read as the reverse complement.
TTTGTTTACCATGGTTTCCGTTATGTAGAGATCACCGGTTTCCCTTCGGAGCCAAAGCTGACCGATTTCGAAGGAAAATTTGTTTATGATGACATGCAGAACACCGGACGTTTTGTGTCGTCTGATACGATCATGAATAAATTGTTCCGCAATGCGTGGTGGGGAATAGCTTCTAACTACAAAGGAATGCCGGTCGATTGTCCGCAACGCAACGAACGGCAACCATGGCTTGGGGACCGCGCCACCGGGTCATTGGGCGAAAGTTTTTTGTTTGACAATGCTTCGCTCTATGCGAAATGGATGCAGGACATCGAAGATGCGCAAACTGCCGAAGGCGCCATTCCGGATGTTGCGCCCGCTTTCTGGAATTATTACAGTGATAACGTCACCTGGCCGGGTACGTATCTCATGACTGCGCGTATGTTGTATCGCCAGTTCGGTGACAGCAGAAGCATTACGCGGCATTACTCTTCCATGAAAAAATGGATGGATTACATGAAAGGCCGTTACCTCAAAGATGATCTTATCACAAAAGATAAATACGGCGATTGGTGCGTGCCGCCCGAATCACTCGAACTCATCCGCTCGCGCGACAGCATGCGCAATACCGACGGACAACTGATCGCTTCGGCTTACTATTACCTGTTACTGGGCTACATGCAGGAATTCGCGGAGGTATCCGGAAATCAGAAAGATGTTTCCGCCTATCGGGAGCTGGCAGACCGCATCCGCCAGGCTTTCAATAAAAAATACCTCAATCGCCAGAAAAATTATTACGCCAATAATACCGTCACGGCCAACCTGCTGCCTCTGTATTTTGACATGGTGCCGGATTCTTTAAGGGAGGCCGTCTTCAATAATATTTATAATAAAATAAAAATTGACAACCACATGCATATCAGTACCGGCGTAATCGGTACGCAGTGGCTGATGCGTTGTTTGACGGAGTTTCAGCGTTCGGATATTGCCTTTACGCTTGCCTCCAATAAAACTTATCCAAGCTGGGGTTACATGACGGAGAACGGCGCTACTACAATCTGGGAGTTATGGAATGGCAACACCGCCAATCCGCAAATGAATTCGCAGAACCACGTGATGTTACTTGGCGACCTGCTCGTGTGGTATTACGAACATGCCGCGGGTATCAGGCAGGCGCCGGGATCAACGGCATTCCGTCAACTGGAAATGAAACCGGAGTTGATAGATGGTCTTGATTCTGTTTATGCCAGTTATCGCACACCTTACGGCATGGTCAACAGTCATTGGAAAAATGAGAACGATCAGTTCACCTGGCTGATCAGGATTCCGGCCAACACCACCGCACGCATCTGGCTGCCGGCTGCATCAACAGAAGGCATCACCATCAATGGAAATCCTTTAAGCGAAATAAAAGAAGTGAAGCTGGAAAAAAAGGATGGCCGGTACCTGGTATTTGCCATCGGATCCGGGACCTATTCCTTTGTTGCACCGAAATCTTTCCGCAAAGGAATCATCAAAGATGAGTTCATTTTTGATCGCGCTTCTTTCCCGGAAAGTCATGCCGCTACCATTGCCGAGACGCCGGAGGGATTGATTGCTTCCTGGTTTGGTGGCACCAAGGAAGGAAATAAAGATGTGTGTATCTGGGTTAGTCATCTGAGAAACGATAAATGGTCGGAGCCACAGAAAGTAGCGGATGGTATTCTCAACGATACAACCCGCTATGCCTGTTACAATCCGGTATTATACCAGGTGCCTGGCGGCGACTTGTTGCTTTTTTATAAAATCGGTCCCAATGTAGCCGGATGGACAGGCTGGATGATCCGGTCATCAGACAACGGTCATACCTGGAGCAAACGTGAAGCGTTACCTGAGGGTTATTTAGGCCCGATCAAAAACAAGCCGGTTATGGTCGGCAACCAGCTCGTTTGCCCGAGCAGCACGGAGAAAGGCGGATGGCGCACGCACCTGGAAATGACTTCCAACCAGGGGCGTACCTGGACTAAAACCGGACCGCTTAACGATGGCACCATTTTCAGTGCCATTCAACCTTCCATTCTTTTTTATAGGGACGGCAGTATGCAGATTCTTTGCCGCAGCAAAAATCGTTCGCTCAATGAATCGTGGAGCAAAGATGGCGGTAAGACATGGAGCGCCATGCAGGCTTCGCCTTTACCCAACAACAACTCGGGCACAGATGCCGTCACCTTGCAGGACGGGCGTCAGCTACTCGTGTACAATCATGTGAAGCCCGCGCCGGAATTGAAAAATGGGAAAGGTCCGCGCACGCCGCTCAACGTAGCTGTAACAGTGGATGGAAAAAAATGGATGGCCGCGCTGGTGCTGGAAGATTCGCCGGTGAGTCAATATTCTTACCCTTCCGTTATACAGGGTAAAGATGGTATGGTGCACATCGTATATACATGGAGAAGAGAGCGGATAAAGTACGTGAAGGTGGATCCATCGCAGTTGCAACTGATGCCGATTGAAAATGAGCAATGGCCCGGCTCCAAAGTGGGCGGTGCGCAGCTCAGCCAGGACGATTAACGGTTTCGCAAACCTTAAGCTTATGCCATGAACGACTTGCCATTGATCGACATCGCTGTCATTGTAGTTTACCTGGCAGCTATGATTTTTATCGGGTTTTATTTTTCACGCCGCAACAAAAATCCCGAACAGTTTACGATTGCCTCCGGCAAAATACCGGGTTGGGCGATCGGCCTTTCCATTTATGCAACTTTTCTCAGCAGCAATACTTTTTTAGGCGTACCGGGCAAAGCCTTTGGCTCCAATTGGAATGCTTTTGTGTTTAGTCTTTCCATGCCTTTGGCTGCATGGATCGCTGCCAAATATTTTGTTCCTTTTTATCGCAGGACCGGCGGTGTATCGGCCTACACCAATCTCGAACAACGATTTGGCCCGTGGGCGCGAACCTATGCGGTCATCTGTTTTTTATTGACGCAGTTTGCGCGCATCGGTTCTATCTTTTTCGGTATGGCATTGAGTCTGCAGGCACTGACGGGTTTTTCCATGCACATGATCATGGTGGTGATGGGCATTTGTATTATCCTGTATACTGTATTGGGCGGCATCGAAGCGGTGATCTGGACCGAAGTAGTGCAAGGGGTGATCAAAACACTCGGCGCCATTCTCATATTGGTGCTCATCATCCGGGAAATACCGGGTGGTATTTCAAAGGTGGCGGACATCGCAGCAGCGGATAATAAATTCAGTTTGGGAGGTGCATCATTTGATTTCACCACCTCTACCTTCTGGATGGTGCTGTTGTACGGGTTCTTTATCAACCTGAATAATTTCGGGATGGATCAGAATTATGTACAACGTTATCATACGGCGAGTTCGCCAAAACAGGCGGCACGTTCGGTGTGGCTTTGTGTTTGGATGTACGTTCCCGCTTCTTTGTTGTTTTTTGTAATCGGAACAGCGCTGTATGCCTATTACCAGGTGTCTCCTGAACTGATCGAACCGGTGCGATTACAGGTTGCGGCCGAGCGGCTTGGAACGGGAGCCACACCTGCACAGATACAACAACTCGCCGCCTCGTTGAAACCCGGTGATTTCGGCGATAAAGTTTTACCGCATTTCATGGTCACGAAAGTGCCGGCCGGATTGGTTGGGCTGATCGTATCGGCGATTCTCTCTGCCGCCATGAGTACGATCAGTTCCGGTATGAATGCCTCGGCAACCGTGTTTACCGTTGATATCGTTAAAAAATATTTCCGTCCCGATCTGGATGACAAACGTTACCTGCGCGTGTTGCATATCGCAACGGTCGTTTTCGGTATTGCCGGCTTGTGTACCGGTCTGGCCATGATCGGCTCCAAAAGCATCCTGGATATCTGGTGGGAACTCTCCGGCATTTTTGCGGGAGGCATGCTCGGACTGTTTTTATTGGGATTAATCAGCCGTCAAACCCGTAACCGTGAAGCTTTTACGGCGGTACTCATAGGTATCGCGGTGATCTTATGGATGACTTTCTCCGACCGCCTCTCCGGAAACTACGCCTTCCTCCGGAGCCCGCTGCATAAGAATATGATCATCGTGGTGGGTACGCTTACCATCTTTTTGACCGGAATGTTGCTGACCCGGATCCGGCAAGCACAGAGCAGGATTGTTGATTGATATTTTGATAATAGGTTTGAGAAATCCGGACGATTATGCCATACAAAATCTATCGCGCTGGCGGTCACATTTTAATTGAAGACGGGGAGCAACTGTATGTTTCTCCGCAAAATGACTGGGATGTTTTCATCAACAGGGATGATCTGCATGCGCAAATAAGCCGCGAATTACCAGGGCTTTCGCCTGCCGCCAACCCTGACTGGTCATCCTTGCAGGCACCTATCGGTACACAGGAAGTGTGGGCCGCCGGTGTTACTTATCTCCGCAGCAAAAATGCGCGCATGGAAGAAAGCAAAGAAAGTGGTGGGGCTGACTTCTATGACAAAGTCTACGAAGCCGAACGTCCGGAAATCTTTTTCAAATCCGTCGCTTCACGGGTGATCCCTTCCAATGGCTATGTGCGAATAAGAAAGGACAGCAATTGGAACGTGCCCGAGCCCGAATTAACGCTCGTAGTCACTTCTTCAGGAACTATCGTTGGTTATACGATTGGCAATGACATGAGCAGCCGCAGTATTGAGGGAGAGAATCCACTCTATCTGCCGCAGGCAAAAGTATATGATGGCAGCGCGGCCATCGGCCCTTGTGTGTTGGTGACGCCCGAGCCACCGTCGATGCAAACGACAATCGCCATGCGGATTCTCAGAAATGGTCAATTGGCTTTTGAAGGGGCAACGACCACCGGCCAAATGAAACGCCGTTATACAGAACTCGTGGAGTTCCTGTACCGGGAACTTGGGTTTCCGGCAGGTGCCTACCTGATGACAGGAACCTGTGTGGTGCCCGACGCTGATTTTACATTAATGTCCGGGGATGTTATACGAATTACCATTGAAGGAATAGGAGAACTGGTGAACACTGTTGCCTGAGCAATACATAAAACAACGACAATGAGTGATGTTAAAAAATTTGTCCCGGTGATGATCACGCCTTTCGATAGCAAAGGCCGGATCGATATGGATGCAGTATTTGCATTGGTAGATTTCTACCTCAACGCCGGCGTCAAAGGACTTTTTGCTAACTGCCTCAGCAGCGAGATGTTCAGCCTGACGGAGGACGAACGCTTCGAACTCACCCGCCGCATCGTTCAGTATGTAGACGGGCGTGTGCCGGTAGTGGCGACGGGCTCCTTCGGACAAACGATCGAAGAAAAAGCCCGTTTTACACGACAGATTTATGATACAGGTGTGAATGCCGTGATCATGATCACGGCACATTTCGCGAATATCGAAGAGCCTGATACAACCTTGCTTGGAAACTTTGTCAAGCTCTTGCAGTTGACGGAAGACATACCACTTGGTCTGTATGAATGTCCGGCTCCGTATAAAAGAATTTTAGGACCGGACGTGTTCCGGCAGTTGATCGGCACAGGCCGTTTTATTTACCATAAAGACACGTCCATAAAAAAAGAATGGGTAGAAGAAAAACTGGCGATCTGCCGTGAGCAGCAAGTGCTGGAGTTTTACGATGCCCATACTCCCAATGCACTTACTTCGTTGCGGAGCGGCGCGCGTGGCATGTCGTCCATCTCCGGAAATTTCTATCCCGAGTTGATGGTATGGTTATGCGATCATGCTGCTGATCCGGCTTATCAGGCTGAAGCTGCCTGGCTGCAGGCTGAATTGACGGCCGCCGATCCTTTAATACATGAAGCTTATCCACTAAGCGCGAAATATTTTTTGCAGAAAAGAGGATTGCCGTTACAACAAAGCAGCCGTACGCAAGTAGTGCAGCTTACGCCCTTACAACAACAGCATCTTGATGAGCTGACAAATAAATTCTATTCCTGGTGCGAGCGGCTGGACATCAGGCCGGTAACTGTTTCCGAACCCTCCCTGGTTAAATAACTATTCATGCAATCCACACTTCAGCTATTTTTTCCCGGTAAATTAATTATTGGCAATGGTTGTTTGCAGCAATTGCAGGAAGAGGTGATTGATAAAAATTATCGTCGCGTATTCCTGATGACCATCGAACCGCTGAAAGCTGCGTTGACCGAGATGTTGGAGGCCTGGCAGCAAAAAGGTATCGGTGTTGAAATCTATACGGCCATTGTACAGGAGCCTTCCTTCGCAGATTTTGCCACCGTCATGAAAACGGCAACGCCCTTCGATCCGGATGTGGTAATCGGTACTGGCGGCGGTAGTGTGCTGGACGTAGCGAAGCTGGTGGCAGCGCAATTACACAATGAGCAGACATTGTCCGAATATGTCGGCATTGGTTTGCTGAAAGGACGTAAAGTGCCTTTGATCTGTGCGCCTGCAACAGCGGGCACCGGCAGCGAAGTGTCGCCCAATGCCATCCTGGTTGATCCGGATAATCAGAAAAAAGGAATCATCAGCCCCTGGCTGGTGCCGGATCAGGTTTATGTCGATCCTTTACTCACGATCAGCGTTCCGCCGGCTATTACTGCAGCAACCGGCATCGATGCCCTGACGCATTGCCTGGAAGCTTATACCAATAAATTCGCTCAACCTTTTATCGACATGTTTGCGGCGGAAGGTATGCGCCGTATTTCGGCGAATATTGTCAAAGCTGTTCAGCAGGGCAACGATGTGTATGCGCGCGAGCAGGTAGCGATGGGAAGTTTGCTCGGTGGTTTTTGCCTTGGGCCGGTGAACACTGCCGGTGTACATGCATTGTCGTATCCGCTTGGCAGCAAGTTTCATTTGCCGCACGGATTATCCAATGCCCTGTTGTTGCCATACGTTATGGAATACAATATTCCCGCTGCAGTGGATCGCTATGCCGATGTTGCCATTGCTTTGGGATGTGAGCGTCAATCATCGGCGGAACAAACGGCAAAAGCCGGCGTGACCCGCATCAGGGAACTGATCCGTGATTGCGGTCTGCCGGCAACACTCGCAGACGTTAACGTACCCGAAGAAGCTATTCCCGCCATGGCGGCAGAAGCCATTACGATACAACGTTTACTTAAAAACAATCCGCGTACCATCGGTGAAGCTGATGCGATCGCGATATACAAGGCCGCTTTTCACGCATGAAAAAAAATAAAAAATATAGCGGGATCATCATTCCCGCAGTTACGCCGCTTACCACTTCATTGGAATTGGATATCGCCGGTGTTGGTAAACTAATGCAGCATTTCGCAGACGCCGGCGTCCATCCCTTTATTGCTGGCACTACCGGGGAGGCAACTTCGCTTTCCTCATCTCTGCGAAAAAAATATGCGGAGACGGCAGGGCAACTTAAAACACCGGGTACGCAACTCTATGTGGGCATCTCTTCGCTGATATTCCAGGAAGCTGTTGATCTTGCCAATCATGCTTTTGATCATGGTGCAGATGTGGCGGTGGCTACATTGCCTTCTTATTATGCATTGACCGAATCGGAAATGCTTCATTATTTTGAACGCCTGGCAGATGCAGCAAGAGGATCGCTGATGATCTATAATATTCCTGCCACAACACATATGTCCATTCCCCTGGAACTGATAGAAAAATTAAGTCATCACGAAAAAATAGTGGGAATAAAAGATTCGGAAAGAAGTGACGAGCGCTTACAAGAATCATTGCAACGCTGGTCGGCCCGCGATGATTTCAGCCACTTGCTGGGCTGGGCAGCACGATCCGTTGTTGCATTGAAGCAGGGTGGTGATGGTCTTGTTCCAAGCACCGGCAATCTTCATCCGGCATTGTATGCGCAGTTGGTAAAAGCGGTCGAAGAAAACCGCGATGCGGATGCGGAATTCTGGCAGAAAGGTTCGGATGAACTCGGCAATCTGTACCAGGCAGGCCGCACACTGGGGCAATCGCTCGGCGCGCTGAAACTATTGCTGGAAGTGGAACATATCTGCGGTGCAACGGTAATGCCGCCATTGCAAAATGTGCCGGAAGAGGAAAAGCCTGCTTTAGTGGAAGCATGGCAGGTATTAAAAGAAACGTACGCAACAAAATAATTAAAGAGCATGAACAATAAACCTGTTATAGCGATCACCATGGGAGATCCCGCGAGTATTGGTCCCGAGATCGCATTGAAAGCATTGATGAACGATTCGATTTATGAAAGATGCCGTCCACTGATCGTCGGTGACGCGAGCGTGTTTCATGATATACGCGAAAGACTGAATATTCCGTTAAAAGTAAAGGCCATTGCTTCCGTTAGCGAGGCCGTGTTTCAGCAGGGCACGGTTGAAGTGCTTGATCTTAAAAATGTGAACCCCGAAGAAATAAAATTTGGCGAGGTGAGCGCGATGGCCGGCAATGCCAGTTTCGAAGCAGTGAAAAAAGTGATCGAGTTGGCATTGGCAGGAGAAGTAGACGCCACCGTCACCGGACCGATCAATAAAAAATCGATCAACGAAGCCGGGCATCATTTTGCGGGACACACGGAAATCTATGCGCACTATACCGGCACACGCAAGTATGCCATGCTGCTGGTAGAAGACAAGATGAAAGTGATTCACGTGAGCACACACGTTTCCCTGCGCCAGGCCTGCGACCTGGTAAAGAAAGAACGCATTCTCCAGGTAACGGAGTTATTGCATAACGGCATGAAACAATTGGGAGAAGCCAATCTCCGCATCGGCATTGCCGGATTGAATCCGCATGCAGGCGACAGCGGATTGTTTGGTACGGAAGACGATGAAGAAATTTTGCCCGCCGTACTCGAAGCGCGTGAATTGGGATATGAGGTGGAAGGTCCTGTTCCCCCCGATACGCTGTTTGCCAAAGCAGCTACCGGTTACTACGGTGGCGTAGTAGCCATGTACCACGACCAGGGACATATTCCATTCAAACTCGCAGGCTTCAAATGGAACGCTGAGAAAAACCGCATGGACAGTGTGAAAGGCGTGAACATTACAATGGGACTGCCGATTATCCGGACTTCTGTTGACCATGGTACTGCATTTGAAATTGCAGGAAAGGGTATTGCCAGTCCTGATGCCATGGTGCTGGCGATTGAAAGTGCCGTTCAGTTGAGTGTATATAAAACAAATAACGCATGATCGCGGTCATTGCAGATGACCTCACAGGTGCGGCTGAAATGGCCGGTATCGGTCATCGCTTTGGCCTTACCACGATATTGACGCGGGGAAATGACATCGCTCCGGATGCCGGTCTCTGGGTGGCATGTACGGATAGCCGTTCATTGCCGGAAGCGGAAGCGCGTTTACGTACACGAACGATTGCGGAAAATGTACTCGCCGCAAAACCGAACTGGCTTTTTCAAAAAACAGACTCGGTGCTTCGGGGACATGTGTTGATGGAATTGCGCATGCTGATGGAAATGACCGGAAGCAAGCAAGCCATCCTGTCACCCGCTAATCCGTCGTTGGGACGTACGATCCGCAACGGCAATTATTTTGTAAATGATATTCCCGTTCACGAAGCAGGCTTTGCTGCTGATCCGGAATTTCCGGTAACAAGTGCGGACGTTCTTTCGATGTTGCGCGCCAAACCGGAAGAGATGAACGGAATTGCAATAGCGGAAGCCGGCAATATTTATGATGTGATACAGTTGGCGCAGCGGATAAATGCGGGTACGCTACCGGCCGGCGGCAGTGATTTCTTCAAGGCGTTGCTGGCAAAACAACACCAGGAGCGTTTGCAACAGGAGCAGGAATGGGGTAGCCCATTATTACTTATCAGTGGTACGCGCTATCCTGAGCGCAGAAAAGAATGGAAGCAATGGAATGTGGAGGTAAGTGAACTTCGGTTGAATGCGGACGATACGCAGCTATTACTGAAAGCTGAAAAAATGATCATTGCTTTTGAAGAAGGCAACACAACGCGAACGGCGGCAGCGTTGCGAAAATACATGGCGGCAAAGGTAGCCATGTTGGTGGCTGCACTGTCACAACCTGAATTGATGATTGAAGGTGGGGCGACAGCTGCCGCTATTCTCGATGAGCTGAACGAAACGAAATTGCAACCAATCCAGGAGTTGGCGCAGGGTGTGGTGCGCCTTCGTGGTCGCAATGCCTGTTTTACTTTGAAACCCGGTAGTTATGCCTGGCCGCAAACGGTGAAAGCAAGATTGCTATAAACTTTTATCAACGATCGCCCATATGAATCAATTGCATTTTATCGATTACGTCATCATCCTTTTGGTATTGGGCGTCACCCTTTATCTCGGTTTCCGTTTTTCCGGACGGCAACGCACTACCGAAAACTTTTTTCTTTCCAAAGGCAATTTCCCTTCCTGGGCCCTGGGTTTGTCATTGCTCTCCACGCTGATCAGCAGCGTCACTTTTCTCGGTTATCCCGCGCAAGGGTTCACCAGCAACTGGATATTACTGGTACAGGGGTTGATGGTGCCGGTGGTATTGTTGGGCACTATATGGTTCATCGTTCCATTGTATCGTCGGGTAATCGGACTGAGTACCTATGAATATTTTGAACGCCGCTTCGGTGTATTGGCGCGTTATTATAGCTCATCGTCTTTTATTCTCCGGCAGTTCGCGGGCATGGGCACGGTGTTATTCCTGATTGCCGTGGCCATTCGCGAACTTACCGGTATTGATGCTTATATTATTTTGATCGTAGTAAGCGCTATACTGGTGGTCATCAACCTCAAAGGTGGTATTCAGGCAGTGATCTGGCTCGATGTATTCCAGGGATTTATGTTGTTTGCCAGCGGTGTTATTTGTCTCGGCATTTTATTATTTTCTATAAAGGGCGGTGTGCCCGAAGCATGGCGTGTTGCCAGTGAAGGAGGCCGTACGGGTTTCGGACCTTACAGCACCGATCTTACACAGCTCACGTTGTTTGTGATGGTGGTCAATGGTGCTTTTTATGCGATCCAGAAATACGGAACGGACCAGACCGTAGTGCAACGTTATCTTACTGCACGCACGGATAAATCGGCTATCCGTGCTTCGCTGATGGGTATTACGCTCACCATTCCGATCTGGACGATGTTTATGTTCATCGGCACGGCGCTGTACGTTTTTTATCAACAGCAGGGGATGCCTGAAGGAATGAAAGCAGAGGCGGCCTTCCCGCATTTTATGATGACACAATTGCCGACGGGCGTCGTTGGTTTCATTGTGGCCGCATTGATCTCGGCCGCGATTTGCAGTTTGAGCGCCGACCTGAACTCGATGGCGGCCGTAGGTGTGGAAGATTATTACAAGAAAATAAAACGTAACCGTCCCGATGGCGAATACCTCAAAGCGGGTAAAATAATGGTAGTGGCAGCGGGTGCCGTTTCCGCTTTGATCGGAGCCTTGTACGTTCGTGCAGGCAACGAAGGTGTGCTGGGTGTCGTCTTCACACTGTATGCGATTTTCTCGGGTGGCATCGTGGGTATTTTTCTATTGGGCTTTTTATCTTCACGTGCCAACCGTCAGGGCGTGAACATCGGTATTATCGTTTGTATTTTGTTTACCGCTTATGCGGTATTGACTTCTACGCCCGTGGGCGTACACGAAAAAAAGGTGCTGCTTGATCTGGGACCGTATAACTTTACACATCACAAACTGATGTTGGGCGTATACAGTCACCTGATCGTGATCGTTGTCGGATATGTAGCCAGTCTTTTCTTTCCCAAACCTGTGCTGGATCCGGCCTTGCTCTACAGCCGTCATCGTAAAAAAAACGTTGAAGAAAGATGAAGTGCTATAAAAAAATAATTCAGCAAGTTGCAATCATGTCGTGTAGTTGCCTGATGATCTTGCAGGCCGGTGCACAGCAGAACTCAGACGAAGCTTATCGCCGTCCGTTGCGCGAAGTGCTCGATAGCATTCAGACCCGCTTCGGGGTCACCATCAGGTATCCCGATTCGATGGTGAACAACAAATGGGTCAGTTATGCAGACTGGCGTTTCCGTCCCGGATTTGAGGAGACGGCAGATAATATTTTGAAACCACTCGATCTCAAATTGAAGAAAGACAAAGAGCGTGTTTATAAGCTGAGTGTATATGAATATTACCGCTGGACACCGGAGGAAGGCTGGGCCGAGCTCGATCGCATTGCTGCATTGTATAATGATAAAAAATCCTGGGAGGCGCGCAAAGCCGCCTTGCGTCCTTGTTTGCTGGATGCGTTGCAGTTAAACCCGATGCCGGCCTCTCCCGGAAGCAAGCCCATCATCACTGCCGAGCGCAAATACAAAGATTATACGGTACAGAATATTGCCCTCGAAATATTCCCGGGTGTATACGTCAGCGGATCACTTTACCGGCCTTTGCGCTATAAAGGAAAAATTCCGGTGATCCTGAATCCGGACGGGCACTGGCCGAAACAACGTTACCGTGCCGATTGCCAGTATCGTTGTGCCATGCTGGCGCGCATGGGGGCGATGACGTTCAGCTATGATCTTTTTGCCTGGGGAGAATCGTTGTTGCAATTCAACATAGATGATCACCGGCGAAGTCTTTCCATGACGATGCAGGTGCTGGCTACGCTGCGCATCACGGATTATTTGCTGGCACGTCCGGATGCCGATACCAATCGCGTGGCCATAACCGGCGGTTCGGGTGCGGGTTCTCACACTGTCTTACTGACCGCGATTGACGATCGCATTAAAGTGAGTGCGCCGGTCGTTTCCCTTTCTTCTTATTTCTACGGCGGTTGCCCTTGTGAAAGTGGTATGCCCATTCATGCATGTGGTGGCCGCACAGATAATATGGAGATAGCTGCCATGGCGGCTCCGCGTCCCCAGTTGGTAGTCAGCGATGGCCGCGACTGGACAGACAGGATGCCTGAACACGATTTTCCTTACCTGAAAAAAATGTACGGTTATTATGGTGTGGCGGAGAAAGTGGAGAATGTGCATTTGCCCGACGAAGGGCATGATTTCGGCATTAACAAAAGAAAGGCGGTGTATGATTTCCTGCAACGTCAATTAAACCTCAAACCTTTTCCGAAGCTCGCCGACGGACAACCGGATGAATCAGGTGTGGTGATCGAAGAAGAAAAGCTATTGTATGTTTTTGGTGATAAAGGAGAGCGATTACCCGCGAATGCGGTTCATGGTTTTGCGGAGCTGGAAATGCGGTGGAAAGGAAGGAGGTAAAAGGTGTAAGGCATAAGGTATAAAGTATAAGGTATAGGGAATAAGGAAGATTCTTTGCGTCTTTGCTCCTTATGCGTCTTTGCGTGATCCCGCCTCACTTTCACGCAGAGGCGCAAAGTAATTAAGACACAGAGAGTAATAGCTGTTAACAATTGACAATTATGATTCGCATATTCATTCTGGTGACACTCACCATACCTCATCTGCTGATCGCTCAAACCAATCAGCGTTATAAAATCGGCGTGATTGATCTGATGCTGCTGAAACGCCAAAAGCTCGGCGCTATCGAATTGTCGAAACAGATTGGTGCGGATGGATTGGAAATTGACATGGGCGGACTGGGCAATCGCCCGACATTTGAAAACCAATTGCTCACGGATTCGATCCGGCAAAAATTTATCGATAAAGCAAAAGAACAGCAGATCGAATTTTCTTCAGTGGCGATGACGGGTTATTATGCGCAATCATTCTGCAACCGGCAGGAATATATTCAATCGATACAAGACTGTATAACCACGATGAAATTAATGGGCGTGAAAACGGCCTTCCTGCCGCTCGGCGTGCAATGCGATCTGAAGAAAAATCCGGAGGTCCGCGATTCGGTGGTGGCCAGGCTGCGGGTTGCCGGCCGCATGGCGCAGGAAGCCGGGGTGATCATTGCCATCGAAACGGCCTTGTCTGCCACTGAAGAAGTGGCATTGCTAAAAGAGATCGGCTCGGATGCCATCCGTATCTATTTCAACTTTTCCAATCCGCTTCGCGAAGGCCGCGATCTGTATAAAGAACTGAAAACCCTGGGCGCCAAAAGAATTGCCATGATCCACGCCAGCAACAAGGACAGCGTGTGGCTGGAAAACGATCCGCAGATCGACATAAAAAAAGTAAAAAAGACCCTGGATAAAATGAAATGGCGCGGCTGGCTCGTGATCGAAAGAAGCCGCGATGCCCGTAAACCCCGCGACGTTAAAGGAAACTACGGCGCCAACGTGGCTTATCTGCGACGGATTTTCCAAACCGGAAACTGAGGCCGGTATAGGAAAATTCTCCATCATTATACCCAATTCTTACATTTTTTAAAGTAAGGTCTGGCGGTAAATTTATTGCTTAATTGCCTGCTACTTAAGCACATTTATCGCATTAACGGTCAAATGATGAAACGATTGCCTCTATGCCTTACGGTAGTATTCCTGCTTATATTTACCATCTCTGCTCATTCAGCTGATATTTATGTATCACCTGCAGGTGCCGATAACCAGGACGGAACCATCTCGCGTCCCCTGGCTACGGTCAATGCTGCACTGCGTATGGCCCGTGAATGGCGCCGGTTGAATGATCCACGCATTCAGAGAGGCATTCGCATCGTAGTCAAAGGCGGCAATTATTTTCTTAATGAACCTGTTTTCATAAGACCCGAAGATACCGGCACCGCCGATAGCCCCACAACCATCGAAGCCGCTCCGGGTGAAACGCCCGTGATCAGCGGCGGCCGCAACATTACCGGATGGAAGAAAGCCGGTAGCGTACCCGGACTTCCCGCTGCTGCGAAAGGAAAAGTGTGGATAGCCGACGTTCCACTTGATGGCGGACGACCTGCCGAATTCCGCCAGCTCTGGATCAACGGACAAAAAGCTGTCCGCGCCCGCGACCGCAACGCCGACAGTATGAGCCGTATACTCAGTTGGAACAAAACCGATCAAACCTGTCGCATTCCCTGGCCCGCAATAAAAGGATTGACGAATGCTCCGTCTTTGGAAATGGTTATCCATCAATGGTGGGCCATCGCCATTCTTCGTGTTAAAGAAATCAGCGTGCAGGGTGACAGTGCACAACTTTTTTTTCATCAACCTGAAAGCCGCATCCAGAGCGAACATCCGTGGCCCGCGCCATGGATATCCAAAGAAACCGGGAACTCTGCTTTTTTTCTTACCAATGCTGTTCAACTCCTGGATCAACCCGGCGAATGGTTCCTCGATATCGGTGCAGGTAAAGTTTACTATTGGCCACGCAACGGTGAGGACCTGTCAACAGCCAGGGTCATTGCCCCTTACCAGGAAACACTTCTGCGCCTCGAAGGCACGATCGATCATCCCGTGAAATATGTCAACATCAAAGGCCTTCGCTTTCAACATACCGGTTGGTTGCGTCCATCCCGGCAAGGGCATGTGCCGCACCAGGCAGGACTTTATATGCTGGATGCTTACAAACTCAAAGTACCGGGTACACCCGATAAAAAATCATTGGAAAACCAGGCCTGGGTCGGCCGGCCGGCTGCTGCCGTCGATATCCGTTTTGCTCACAACATCGGCATAGAAAATTGTTTGTTTGAACATCTCGCATCCACCGCGCTTGACGTAGGTAAAGGCACACAGCAATCAATTATTCGCGGCAACCTGTTCGATGATATCGGCGGCACGGCCATTCTCGCCGGTGTTTTTTCTGAAGAACCGGTAGAAGTTCACCTGCCATACGACCCTGCTGATCAACGTGAGTGGTGCCGCGCAATAGAGATCACCAACAACCTGATCACCAATGCTACCAATGAAGATTGGGGTTGTGTGGGTATCGGCGCCGGCTTTGTCCGTGACATGCTGATTGCCCACAATGAACTGGCCGACCTTTCTTACACCGGTATCAGTGTCGGCTGGGGCTGGACCCGCACGCTCAACGTGATGCGCAACAACCGCATTCTTGCCAATAAAATTCATCATTACGGCAAACACATGTACGATGTGGCGGCGGTCTATACCTTATCTGCACAACCCGGTTCTGTAATCAGCGGCAATTATATCGACAGCATTTACAAAGCGCCTTATGCGCATTTACCCGATCACTGGTTTTATCTCTATACAGACGAAGGATCTTCTTTTTTCAATGTAAAAGACAACTGGACACCTTCTGAAAAATATTTACAAAACGCAAATGGTCCCGGCAATATATGGACGAATAACGGCCCCGCTGTAAAGGACAGTATTCGTCAGCAGGCGGGGTTAGAACCTGCATACCGTCATCTTTTGCAGGGAAGAAAGACGGCAGATAAAAACTGGCCCATCAATCAGGAGAAGAAATGAAAAGAAGCAATAACTTTTTTCGTGTACGTTCCCGGCTGTTAGCAGCAATGCTACTGATAAGTATCTTTTGTCTGAATGCGTGCAAACAAACTACCTCTCCGGAAAATACAGCAGTCCGTCACAAAGCGGCATCGACACATCCTTCGATAATCGAACTGGTGGTTACACAACAGGGTAAGACCACAGCGGTACAGATAAAAAAGATCGCAGCGGAAGCAGGCATACCGGAGGGGTCGCTCTATCGCTGGAAGGATCATTATTTCATTTTTGCCGTAATAGAAAAACCAGATGCTTTCAAAAAGGCTATCAATACTTTACAGGGTGTAACGATTCGTGAATACCCGGATTATTTCTATGCCTTTGATCGTAGCCGTTGCGCAATAACCGACACCACCGGTGACAACGGTGAATGGCAACATATCCTGCTGACCGCTGCGCTGGTGCCGGATACGTTATTGCAACGCGAATACATGAACGCACACGCCACGCAGTTTGAGCAATGGCCGGAAGTGGGACAGGGATTCTGCCGTGCACAGTTCCGGCAGTTATTACTTTACCGAAAAGATGATCAACTGGTTTTAGTAATCAGCATTCCGGCAGGTAAGACGCTCGATGAGCTGAATCCGCTTACCACGAAAGATAATCCGCGTGTAGATGAATGGAACCGGCAAATGAGAAAATACCAGACAGGACTACCGGGTACTGATTCATCCGAAGTGTGGGTGTTCCCCGAAGTTTTAAAATAAATAAACAGCATAGCATGTTACGATTAGGCATATTAGGTCTCGGTGAAGGAAGAAGCACGATATCGGCCGCCTTGCAAAGCAAGAAGATCGAACTTAAAACAATCTGTGATGTCAACGAAGCGCTTTGTAAACAGCGTGCCTTTGAATTCGGATTCGACAGCTATACCACGCGTTATGAAGACATGCTCGAAGATCCCGGAATAGATGCCATCGCGATTTATACACCGGATCACCTGCATGCCGATCATGTGACGAAAGCATTGCAACACGATAAACATGTTATCTGTACCAAACCTTTTATCGATGACCTGCACGATGCAAAAGCCTTGCTGGACCTGCAGCAGCAGACAGGCAAAAAAGTTTTTGTAGGACAAAGCTCCCGCTTTTTTGAGCCGGCCAAACGCCAGCGCCGGGATTTTGAAGCCGGGGAAATAGGAGAGTTGATCACCATCGAAAGCAGCTACCATGCAGACCACCGCTGGTTCCTGGATAAAAAGTGGGCATTGGAAGAAAGCTTCAAGTGGTTATACGGCGGTTTAAGTCATCCGGTCGATTTTATCCGGTGGTACATGCCTGCTATCGAAGAAGTGATGGGCTATGGCATGATCAGTCCGAATGCCCGGAAAGCAGGGCTGAAGAACGAGGATACCATGCATTTTATTTTTAAAGCAGCCGATGGCAGAATAGCACGTGTGAGTGGTGTTTATACCTCACCGATCCAGCCGGCGTATCGCGAGAGCGGTATGACGACCGTGCTGCGTGGAACCGATGGCGCCAGCCAGGCAGATTATCACGAACTCCGTTATGCCATCACCGACAAAACCGGCGAGGAAAAAACGATCACTTGGGGAGACAGCACGATAAAGTATTATTTCAGATTTGAAGGGCAAAGTCATCACGCCGGAGAATACCAGAATTACTTAGAGTACTTCGCGGATTCTATCACAGAAGGATTTACGGCTTATCCCGATATGTGCGAAGGAATCGGTACGGTTGCTTTATTGCAGGCAATGGATAAAAGTCTGCAGACAGGACAACCCGTGAAGATCGCGGATATTCTCGCCGAATATGGATTACCATCATTGGGGGCGTTGACCTCCCGCAAATAAGAAAGCTGCTGCATGAATAATATACTTGCGAAATTGCAAACGGTTGACTACGCCATCGTGATCGCGTATCTGCTGATCCTGCTCTACATCGGGTATCGCGCCAGTTTTGGCCGGAAGAAAAAAGAAGGAGAGACCCTGTTCCTCGCCGGCAACTCACTCAACTGGCACAGCATCGGTTTCAATATGTGGGGCACGAATGTTGGTCCTTCCATGCTGCTGGCCTTTGCCAGTATTGGTTACAGCACGGGGATTGTGGCAGGTAACTTTGAATGGTATGCTTTCGTGTTTCTGTTTTTGCTGGCCATGGTCTTTGCACCGCGTTACCTCGCGAGTAAAGTAACGACCATGCCCGAATTCATGGGCAAGAAGTACGGCGACGATACACGCAATATTCTTGCGTGGTATGCACTGATCAAAATATTGATCTCCTGGCTTTCGCTGGGTTTGTTTGCCGGAGGTTTTCTTGTACGGCAGGTACTCGGTATCCCGATGTGGCAGTCGGTGATCGTGCTGGTGTTGTTTGCCGGTCTGTTTGCTTTTGCCGGAGGGCTGCGCGCCATCGCCCGCGTGAATGTTTTCCAGATGATCCTGCTCATTGCCGTTTCTTTGTTGCTCACCATTCTCGGTATTCAGAAAGTGGGTGGCATCTCCGAACTTTTTCATAAAGCGCCCTCCGAATACTGGAACCTGTTCCGTCCTGCCAGCGATCCCAAGTATCCCTGGTATGCGATCTTATTGGGTTATCCTGTTGCTGCAGTCGCTTTCTTTTGTACCGATCAGGCGATGGTGCAGTCTGTTCTTGGCGCACGCAATCTCGAACAGGGGCAACTGGGCGTGAGTTTTATCGGCTGGCTGAAAATTTTATCCTTACCGTTATTCATCATTCCCGGCATCATCTGTTTTGAATTGTTTCCCAATTTGTCAAGTCCCGACGAAGCCTACATGACACTTGTCACCAACCTGTTTCCTCCGGGATTAAATGGATTGGTGATCGTGGTATTGATTGCGGTGTTAGTGGGTACGATAGGTTCTTCCCTGAATGCGCTGAGTACGGTCTTTACCACAGACCTGTATGTAAAGAAGATCAATCCCAATGCCACTTCGAAGCAAATCATCCGCATGGGACGCATCACGGTAATTGCCGGTTGTTTGTTTGCGGTGGGAATGGCCATTGCCATCGACAGCATTCGCGGGTTGAATTTATTTGATGTATTCCAGGCAGTGCTCGGCTTTATTGCGCCACCACTTTCCGTGGTGTTCCTGATCGCCGTTTTTTGGAAACGGACTACGCGTCTCGCGGTAAACTTTACCTTGTCGATCGGCTCTGCGATTAGCCTGGGTATCGGTATTTTGTATTTGTGGGTTTTCCCTGCCGATCAATATGCCTTCTGGCCGCACTATATGATGTTGTCTTTTTACATTTTTGCGGGTCTGTTGTTCCTGGCGGTTGTTATTTCCCTGGTCGGTAAAACATCTGCCACTGCTATTATCAGCAACGATGTATTGCCCAAAGCTACGCCATTGGTTTGGCGCGTATGGATCGCGCTGATCATCGTCATGATTTCCTTATACATTTTCTTTAATGGTTTTTAATATGCATACTTGCCAACAATTGATGAAGAAATCTAGCCGTCGCGCATTATTTACTATTGCGGCATTGCTGTTTGTGGTTTTTGCAGAAGCGCAACAGGCCACTTGGATATGGTATCCCGGCGATTTTGAGATCGTACTTTCCAACAAAGTGCAGAATCGCCGTACCGAACGCGGCACTTTTTTTCCTGTTTTCTGGAAAATTGATAACCATTACGTGTTGATGGATTTTCATAAAGTGGTAGACGTGGCGGCGCCGGAAGAGGTGGAGATTTTTGCGGAAGGTCAATACAATGTAAAGCTGGATGGCAAACCCTTTGAAGGAAGTCCTTCGAAAATTACGGTGCCCGCAGGTAAACACAAGATCAATATCAAAGTTTTTAACCAGGCCGAAGTGCCGGCTGTTTTTATCAAAGGAAAAACAATTGTTTCTGATGCCTCCTGGCTCGTAACGTTTGAAGACAAAGAATGGATCGACGAAACGGGTAAGACATCTGACATCTCTGCTACCAATTGGCTGCAGGCCGGTAGCTGGAATTTCAATACACCGGCTCAACGTCCTTCGCAATTCCGTTTGCCCGTGCGGCCACTCTCTGCTAAGTCGGTGGAGAAGGTTGCCGGCGGACAGGTCATCGACTTCGGTCGCGAGACTTTTGGTTTTGTTCGGTTGCACGGCGTGAAAGGGAAAGGCAATCTTTCACTTTATTATGGTGAGTCCCGCGAAGAGGCATTGTCCACCACGCATTGCGAAACGCTCGATCGTTTTTATTTCGATGCGCCGCAATCCATCGATACGATACCTGCATTGTCAAAGGCCTTCCGTTATGTGTTTATCCAGGGAGACGCCGGCGTTACGCTTGATTCCGTGTCCTTATTATACGAATACGCCGATGTGAAAGAGCGTGGGAATTTTCGTTGCAACGATGAAGAGATCAACCGCATTTATGACGTAGCCCGCTACACTTTCGAACTCAACACCAGGGAGTTTTTCATAGATGGTATTAAACGCGACCGCTGGGTTTGGAGCGGCGACGCCTACCAGAGCTACCTGATGAATTATTATTCTTATTTCGACCAGCCGACGGTTGAGCGAACCATGATGGCACTGCGTGGTAAAGATCCCGTCACCTCGCACATCAACACCATCATGGATTACACGTTTTATTGGTTCCTCGGTATCTATGACTATTACCTGTATACCGGAGATCAGACGTTTATCAAACAATTTTATCCGCGTATGAAAAGCCTGATGGATTACTGCCTCGGCCGCCGCGATCAAAACGGTTGGATGTCAGGGCTCGCCGGTGATTGGGTTTTCATCGACTGGGCGACCGGTTTGAGTAAAAAGGGTGCCGTCAGTTTTGAGCAACTGTTGTTATGCCGCAGTCTCGAAACCATGGCGATCTGTGCCGGGATTGCGGGCGATAAAACAGCCGGGGCGGATTACAACCAGCAGGCCGCTTCGCTTCGTCAGCAATTCTTTGCTACTTATTGGAATCCTTCCAAACAGGCACTCGTACACAGCCTGGTCGATGGAAAACAAACCGATAATGTTACGCGTTACGCCAACATGTTCTCCATTTTCTTTGACTATTTCAATGCCGGACAAAAACAGGCGGTGAAAAATTCGGTGTTGCTCAATCCCAACGTACAAAAGATCACCACGCCTTATATGCGCTTCTACGAACTGGAAGCTTTGTGCGCCATGGGTGAACAGGATTTCGTCAGAAAAGAAATGAAAAGCTACTGGGGCGGCATGCTGCGGTTGGGCGCCACCTCTTTCTGGGAAGAATATGATCCTTCCAAAAAGGAAGGCGAACACTATGCGATGTATGGTCGCCCCTTCGGCAAAAGTTTGTGTCATGCCTGGGGCGCCAGCCCGATTTATTTATTAGGGAAATATTATCTCGGTGTAAAGCCGCTGACGGCGGGTTATGCAACCTATGAAGTGGCTCCCATGCTCGGCGGGCTGCAATGGATGGAAGGGAAAGTACCTACGCCACAGGGCGATATCGAATTGTACTGCAATACAAAACAAGTAAAAGTTAAATCACCTGCCGGTGAGGGTGTATTGAAACTGAAAAGCAAAAGCAAACCTTCCGGTAAGAACATCGAGCTGACGCAGACGGCTCCCGATACGTATGAAATCAAAGTATTGCCGGGTATACAATATGACATCCGTTACCAGGCTTTGTAAGAATCGTTATAAAAAATAATGCAATGAAAAAGCTGATCGTGGGAATGATGCTGGCGTTGCCGGTTACGACAATGGCGCAGAACAGCCTGGTGAATACACAGGCCAGCCGTTATGCGAAGCTGACCGGCGTTGGGGTGAATGAAGTGCAATGGACCAAGGGGTTTTGGGCGGAGCGGTTCGCCGTATGCCGCGATTCGATGGTGCCGTTGTTATGGAAAACTTACAATGATGCTTCGTTGAGCCATTCGTTTAAAAACTTCGAAATCGCTGCGGGATTGGATACCGGGCGTTTTAAAGGCCCGTCCTTTCATGACGGAGATTTTTATAAAACGCTCGAAGCCGTTGCGAGTATGTATGCGCTTACTAAAGATCAAAAACTCGATCGCTGGATGGACGATGCTATTTCCGTAATCGGTAAGGCGCAAAAGCAGGATGGATATATTTATACCAAGTCCATCATCGAACAACGCAAAACAGGAGCGGCGAAAATGTTCGATGACAAACTCAGTTTTGAAGCCTATAACTTCGGGCACCTGATGACCGCGGCCTGTGTACACTACAGGGTAACGGGTAAAAAAACATTGCTGGATATCGCGCGGAAAGCAACGGATTTCCTGATTGGTTTTTATGATTCGGCGTCTCCCGAACAGGCGCGAAACGCGATCTGTCCTTCGCACTATATGGGCATCATTGAAATGTACCGTACACTCGGTGATCAGCGATACCTGCAACTCGCGCGCAAACTCATTGATATCCGCGGCAAGACAGAAGGAACAGACGACAACTCCGACCGCGCACCTTTCCGCGATATGAAAAGGGTAGTCGGGCACGCCGTGAGGGCGAATTACCTTTTTGCAGGCGTGGCTGATGTGTATGCCGAAACCGGGGACACTTCACTATTGAACACGCTGGACCGTCTATGGGATAATGTGATCAATACCAAAATGTATGTCACGGGTGGCTGCGGCGCGTTGTATGATGGTGTATCGGTGGACGGTACTTCTTACAAACCCGATACCGTTCAGAAAGTACATCAGGCCTATGGCCGCGATTTTCAATTACCCAATCACAGCGCACACAACGAAACCTGCGCCAATATTGGCAATGTATTGTGGAACTGGCGCATGTTGCAGTTAACCGGAGAGGCAAAATATGCCGACATCGTTGAATTGACCTTGTACAATAGTGTGCTGAGTGGTGTAAGCATGGACGGCGCTAAGTTTTTTTATACCAATCCTCTTTCGGCATCGGCCAACTATCCTTACCATCTGCGTTGGGAAGGAGGCCGTCAGCGCTACATTAAATTATCGAACTGCTGTCCGCCAAATACTGTTCGCACGGTAGCGGAAGTAAACAACTATCTCTACGGCATCAGCGAAGACGGGCTTTATATTCATTTATATGGAGGAAGCAAATTGTCAACAGAACTCCACAATGGTGCGCGTTTCGCACTGGAACAACAAACGGACTATCCGTGGAATGGCGCGGTAGCTATTTTGATCAATGAAGCGCCGTCGTCAGCCGTGCCGGTATACCTGCGTATTCCGGGCTGGTGTAATAAAGCATCGATTAAAATCAATGGAAAACTTGTTGCGGCTAATATCAAAGGCGGACAATACCAGAAACTGGCGCAGACCTGGAAAAAAGGAGATCGCATCGAATTGGTCATGGACATGCTGGCAACGTTGATTGAATCAAATCCATTGGTAGAAGAAACCAATAACCAGGTAGCGGTAAAACGCGGTCCTGTTGTGTATTGCCTGGAATCTGCCGACCTGCCTGCGGGCATTGCGGTTAGCGATATCATCATTCCTTCCAACGGCCGTTTTAAACCGGTGAACAAACATATCTCCGGCGGACGCGTGAATGCATTGGAAGGGCAGGTGCTTCAATTAAATAATAACAACTGGAACAATAAGCTATACCGTACACTGAATACATCCACCAAACCGGTTACCGTTCAACTGATCCCTTACTACGCCTGGGCTAACAGAGGCCAGACGGACATGCGGGTGTGGTTGCCGGTGGTAAGGGCAAATCCCTGATTAATGGAAAGAATTACTGCTACCTATTATGTGGAAACGCCGCTCGATCCTGAAAAGGCAGCGGCAGTGCTCGCGGGAGAACAATCTTCCGGAACCTTCGTTGCCGTACCCGGAGAAACGGAAGATCTCAAACAACGGTTTGCCGCGCGCGTCGAAGATGTGAAATACCTCGAAACCGTTAACGTACCCGCCATTCCCGGACTTGATACAGGCTCTTCGCAGTACCATCGGGCAGAACTGCGCGTGTCGTGGAGCATCGAAAATTTCGGATACAACCTGCCCGTAATGATTTCTACATTGCAGGGCAACCTGTATGAGATCAAACAATTTACCGGTCTCAAGTTGATGGACATTGAACTGCCTGAATCCTATACAACACATTATAAAGGACCGGCCTTCGGTATTCCGGGTTGCCGCGAACTCACCAATGTGCATGGACGTCCGCTGATCGGCACCATCATTAAACCCAGTGTGGGCATGACGCCCGGTGATACCGCCGCTATTGTTGAGAAACTGGCCAACGCCGGAATCGATTTTGTAAAAGATGATGAACTGATGTCTGCTACCGCCAATTCACCTTTCGACGAACGGGTGGATGCGATCATGCAAGTGATCAATCGTCACGCAGACAAAACAGGCAAGAAGATCATGTATGCCTTCAACATTTCCGGGGAAATAGACGAGATGTTGTATCGCTATGACAAAATAATCAAGAGCGGAGGTACCTGCGCCATGTTAAGCATCAACAGCGTGGGTGTTTCCGGAGTGAAGAAGATAACGGACCAGGGCCAACTTGCCATTCACGGTCACCGGAATGGCTGGGGTATGTTGAACCGCCACCCATTGTTAGGTATTGAATTTCCCGCCTATCAGAAAATATGGCGGTTAGCCGGTGTAGATCAACTGCACGTAAATGGTATTCAGAATAAATTCTGGGAGACGGACGATTCGGTTGTCCGCTCGATCGGGTCTTGTCTTACACCATTGGGCGATCAAAAACTGGTGATGCCGGTGGTGTCTTCAGGGCAATGGGGTGGACAAGCTCCCGAAACCTATCGCAGAACAAAAACAACCGATCTGTTGTACATGGCTGGCGGTGGTATTCTCGCCCATCCGATGGGACCTGCGGCGGGGGTTGTCGCCTTGCATCAGGCCTGGCAGGCGGCAGTGGATGGTTTGTCGGTTGAACAAGCCGCTGCACAATACAAGGAATTTGCTTCATCGGTTGAAAAATTTGGTAAAGCTTGAGTAACGTACCCGCAATAAGACTGGCCTTTTATGGCGACGACTTTACCGGATCCACGGATGCGCTGGAATTCCTGTGCCGCGCAGGATTGAAAACACGCCTGTTCCTCGATCCGCCTGCAAGGGAACAATTAAAAAGTTATCCGGATCTGCAGGCGTATGGTGTTGCTGGCCTCACACGAAGCATGTCACCCGAAGCGATGGAAACCACCCTGCATCCGGCATTCTTGCAAATGAAAGCAACCGGCGCGCGACATATTCATTATAAAGTTTGTTCCACTTTCGATTCGTCGCCCACCATCGGCAGCATAGGACGCGCTATCGATACAGCATCGAAAATATTTCATCAGCCATCTATTCCTTTACTGGTGGCAGCACCCGCGCTGGGACGTTATTGTGTTTTCGGAAATCTGTTTGCACGCATGGGCATTGGCAGTGCCGGTGAAATATTCCGGCTCGATCGTCATCCTTCGATGAGTAAACATCCGGTAACCCCTGCGGATGAAAGCGATCTGCGTTTACATCTGGCCAAACAAACAAAACTGCCCATTCGTCTACTGTCGATTTTACAATTGGAACAATCGCTCAGCGAAAAGAAAAATTATCTGCAACAACAATCCGGGGTTGTATTAATAGATGCGCTTTACACTTCACAATTGTCCGGCGTAGGAGAATTGCTGGATGAATTGGCGAATGACGAACAACTTTTTTCCGTTGGCTCTTCCGGTATTGAAATGGCATTGGGTCAACACTGGCGCGCGACGGGTGCGTTACCGGAATCACCGCAATGGAACGATCCCGGAGCCGCATCGCCTTTGCTGGTACTGGCAGGTAGTTGTTCCCCTGTTACGGCAGCGCAAATCAATCGTGCTGAAAAAGCAGGCTTCGCTCTTTTTCATGTAAATGAAAACACCGATGCAGCCTGCCACGCACTGAACAACGGGCAAAGTGTGATCATTCACACCGGTGGTCATGAAAGAACGAATGCGGCATTAATACCGGCGGAACAAACAGGTGCCGCGCTCGGTTACACAGGACGCGAGCTGGTCGCAAAAACTGCTGTTAAGCGGATAGTTGTTGCGGGTGGTGACACAAGCAGTTATGCTGCCCGTGCCATGGGTATTGTGGCGGTAGAAATGATTGCACCGCTGGTGATGGGAGCGCCGCTTTGCCGCGCCACCGCACCCGGCTCGTCATTGGATGGAAAAGAAGTGAACTTCAAAGGTGGACAGGTCGGCGATGAAAACTATTTTATCATTTTAGAAAAAGGAAAATTATAAACATGCAAAAGAAAACACTGGGGCTGATCCATACCTCAGCCACATTGGTGCCGGTATTTCAGGAACTCTGCAGCGCCCATTTGCCCAATGTGAATGTGTTCAATATTGTGGATGACAGCCTGATCAAACAAGTGATCGCCAATGGTGAATTAACACCCGGCGTTGCCCGTCGTGTGGTGAATCATGTAGGCGCCGCAGAATCCGCAGGCGCTGACCATATTCTCGTCACCTGCTCTTCCATCGGTGCCGCCGTGGAGCAGGCGGCATTGCTGACGGGCGTACCCGTATGGCGTGTAGATCAGCCCATGGCCGACAGGGCCGTGCGTGAAGGAACACGTATCGGTGTGGTGGCGACCTTGCCAACTACGTTGCAACCGACAAGCGATCTCGTTCGCAGGAGAGCCGTAGCCGCAGGAAAAGCAATAGAACTGGAGTCTGTGCTTTGCGAAGGAGCGTTCGAAGCGTTGATGGGCGGCGATCCGGCCACACACGATAAAAAAGTGGCAGATGCTTTGACGAACCTTGCCTCACGTGTTGACATCATTGTGCTGGCACAGGCATCGATGGCGCGCGTCGTGGAAACCTTAGATCCATCGGTAAAAAAGATTGCTATTCTTTCAAGCCCGGCCATTGCCATCCAACAGTTAGCTACCGTTCTTTAATCTGCCAACGATTGCTGTATGAAACAGATCAACCGCTTCTTTTTATTTCTTTTACCCGCGGCCGTGCTGGCGCTTGTTATCGCTGCTGCAACCGGCAATATTGCTCTGGCGAAAGCTTGTGGGGTATTGTCTGCCATTAGTCTTGCCATTGGGCTGGGTGCCGTGCCTGCATTAAAAGGGTACCGGTATACCGCCTGGATCATTGTAGCAGTGGTTGCCGGTATGTGTTTTCCCGATGCTTTTACACGCTGGGGATCTGTGGACCTGCGCAACAAGTGGTTGATATTAGTGATCATACAGTTGGTGATGTTTGGCATGGGTATACAAATGAGTTTAAGAGATTTCACCGGTCTTGCACAAACCGGTAAAGGCGTGGTGATCGGATTGCTCTGCCATTTTTCCATTATGCCATTGATGGGATTACTGCTGACAAAAATATTTGACTTTGAGCCGGAGATTGCGGCGGGTATTATCCTGATCGGTTCCTGTTCCAGCGGATTAGCTTCCAACGTGATGGTTTATCTCGCGCGCGCCAACCTGGTATTGTCCGTGATCGTTACCGCCATGGCTACCATTGCCGCACCTTTTCTCACACCTTTATTGATGAAGTTGCTGGCGGGTACGTTGATCAAAGTTCACTTCGTGGATATGATGATCGAGATCATCAAGATCGTGATTGTGCCGATTGGCGCAGCGTTACTCCACGATTACCTGAAAACGGCAACACCCTATGGCAAAAAAGTGGTCATGGGTATCACGGTGTTTGCGGTGTTGTGGCTGGCGGCACTGCCATCAGGATTTTATACTTTTTTAAGGGAAAATATAAGTTCACCTGAGTTATTGCAGTCATTCGAAATTTTTGCTTTCCTGCTGGGTGCGGTGATTGCAGGTGTATTGTATCATCAACTGGCCCGGCATTATCCGAAACTCGACAGCCTGATGCCTTATTTTTCGATGTTCGGCATTATTTATTTTACCACGGTTACCACGGCAGCAGGTCACGAAAACCTGATGCGTGTAGGCTTCCTTTTATTCATCAGTTCCGTCATTCACAACGCAGCCGGTTACTTTTTCGGCTACTGGCTCAGCCGGTTGTTTCGTCTCGATAAAAATTCAGCCCGTACGGTAGCTTTTGAAGTGGGATTGCAAAATGGCGGTATGGCTTCCGGGTTGGCCGGTAGTATGGGAAAGCTGGGCACGGTGGGACTTCCCGCAGCTGTATTCAGTCCGTGGATGAATATTTCAGGTTCTATCCTGGCCAATTACTGGCGTCGCCATCCGGTGGACGATGAACCGGAACAAACAGAAGAAACCTCGCAGACTCCATGACCCTACGGGATGGATATCTTCGCAGGAACCGGAACTTTGATCAAATCTGTCAACGATTGTATGCTGAAGAACTATTACATACGTTATGGCTTGCTGAATTTATCGCTGTTCAGTACACTGCTGGCAACGGCGCAGCTTGTCGATAAAACGCCAGCGGCTATTCCCAATAAACCGGAAATATTTGCCACCGAACCTTACGAAGACCCAACCATCAGCGGCATCAACCGCGATGCGGCTCGTGCCACAGCTTATTCATTCGGGAACATAATCGATGCGTTAAACGGTGATCGTGAAAAGAGCGGACGTTATCTTTCGTTAAACGGTGACTGGGATTTCTCTTTTGCCCTCAAACCTGCCGATGCACCCGCTGATTTTTATAAAACAAAAGTGCAGGGCTGGAAAAAGATACCCGTGCCTTCGAGTTGGGAAATGCAGGGCTACGATAAACCCATTTATAAAAGCGCCGTTTATCCTTTCCGGCCTGTTAATCCTCCGCATGTACCGAAAGATTACAATGGTACCGGATGTTACCAGCGTTCCTTTACGTTACCGGCCAATTGGAAAGAAATGAACGTCACACTGCATTTCGGCGGTGTCAGCTCCGCTTATAAGGTTTGGATAAATGGAAAATTTGCGGGCTATGCCGAAGACAGTTTCCTTTCTTCGGAGTTTAATATTACGCCTTATTTAAAAGCGGGAGAGAACGTTATTTCCGTTTGGGTGATCCGCTGGAGTGACGGATCATTTCTCGAAGACCAGGATCAGTGGCGCCTCAGCGGTATTCATCGTGAAGTATTTCTTATGGCGGAACCGTCTTTACGTATCGCCGATTTTTTTTACCAGACAACATTGGACAGCAATTACACGGATGCCATCCTCAGCATTCGTCCGCGCATGGAGAACCTGACGGGAGAGCAGGTGCCGGGTTATAAATTGAAAGCGCAGCTTTACGATGCATCCCGGCACCCTGTATTGAATGCTCCTTTGGAGAGATCGGTGGAGTCCATTATCAACGAAATTTATCCGCGTTTGGATAATGTGAAATTTGGTTTGCTGGAAAGTAAAATTTCCAATCCGCTCAAATGGAGCCCCGAACAACCGAACCTGTATACGCTTGTGCTTTCACTGGAAGATTCAACGGGCCGTTTACTCGAAACGAAAAGTTGCAAAGTGGGATTTAGATCCGTTGAGTTTTCCAAAGAGAACAGCAAGCTGCTGATCAATGGTAAGCTCACTTATTTATATGGCGTGAACCGACCCGACCATCACCCCGAAAAAGGCAAAGCGCTTTCACGCGAAGACATTCGCCGTGATGTGCAGACGATCAAACAATTTAATTTCAATTGCATTCGTCTCAGCCACTATCCTTCCGATCCGTATCTGCTGGACCTTTGCGATGAGTATGGCATCTTGGTGATCGATGAAGCGAATCTTGAAACACACGGTCTCGGTGGTAAACTCAGCAATGATGCGGCCTGGACAGGTGCCTATCTCGAACGCAGCAATCGCATGGCGCTGCGCGATAAGAATCATCCTTCTATTATCTTCTGGAGTCTGGGCAACGAAGCCGGCCGTGGCCCCAACCATGCGGCAATGGCGGCATGGCTCCGGGATTTCGATATTACACGCCCGATCCATTACGAACCGGCCATGGGAAGTCCGAAGGAAAA
Source organism: uncultured Sphingobacteriales bacterium (assembly GCA_937888905.1). Taxonomy (GTDB): domain Bacteria; phylum Bacteroidota; class Bacteroidia; order Chitinophagales; family Chitinophagaceae; genus Terrimonas. Next base: position 80,837 of record CALATA010000021.1, on the reverse strand, counting down.
AGGATATATGGATCCGTCCGATCCGCGTTACCTCAAACCTAATGACCATTCACACCGCACGCAGAATCCGCTCGATCAATATTATGTGGATATAATCAGCAGGATGTATCCTGCCTTGTATACGGCCCCGTTGTTGGTGAACCAGCCGAACGGAGACAAGCGTCCGGTTTTCTTTTGTGAATATGCACACGCCATGGGCAACAGCGCTGGTAATATCAAAGATCTCTGGGATCAATGGCGCAGCCTTCCCCGTGTGATCGGTGGCTGCATCTGGGAATACAAAGACCAGGGATTGACCAAACTGGACAGCGCCGGAAGGCCCTACTATGCCTATGGCGGTGATTTCGGAGAAAAGTATTTCGACAATTTTACCATCAAGGGAGTTGTTGCCGCTGATGGCCGACCCAAAGCGGCAATGTATGAATGCAAGCGCGTGTTTCAACCAATCGTACTGGAATGGGCAAATAAAGACGCCTATACCGTAAAATTGACGAATCGCGGTCCGGTGAACAATACAGCAGTGTACGTACCCGTGTGGATCGTGAAAGCAGACGGTGTTGAAGTGGTAAGAAAGACTTTGTCGCCGATAAGCCTGGAGGCAGAACGCGATACTGTCTTTAGTATCCAACAATGGTTGCCGCGTTTGCAAAGTGGAAAAGAATATTTCGCTACACTCGAGTTTCAATTGAAAGACGCAACGGCATGGGCGCCAAAAGGACACGTAATCGCTTCGGATCAACTCGCGCTCACGGCATTGGTCCGTCCCGGCGTTGCAACGGATAAAGTATTGAAGGCCGAAGCCACGGCAGAGTCCTGGCAGGTGAAGGGAAAAGATTTTGTGTTATTGTTTGATAAGAACGGCGCATTGAGTTCGTACAAGTGGAAAGGCCGGGAACAGTTGAAAGCGCCGCTGATGCCACATTTCACCCGTGCATTAACCGACAACGACAAACGTGGATGGAAAGCAGATAAGAAGTTGCGTCAATGGTTTGAACAAATACCTAAAATCGAATACCTGAAAATCAATGAGGGCAACGCGACCGTTACCAGTTATTATACACTGATCAACGACAGCGCGAAAGTAAAAATCGATTATACCGTGCAATCAAACGGTGTGGTGCAGGTAGACTATTCACTGGAAGTGAAGCCCGGTCTGCCCGATATACCGCGTGTAGGTATGCAACTCGGTATCGACCGCGGTTATGATCAGGTACAGTGGTATGGAAAAGGGTTATATGAAAATTATACCGATCGTCGCTGGGGTTTTGATGCAGGCCTGTATAGTCAGCCGATCGAAGAATTCATGGAACCTTACGTGGTGCCGCAGGAAAATGGCAACCGAACGGATGTGCGCTGGATGTATCTACATAATAAAAAAGGAAAGGGGTTATTGGTGGTAGCAGACAGCCTGCTCAGCATGAGTGCCTGGCCTTACACCGAAGCAAATATCCGCGCAGCCCGCCATACGTACCGGTTGCGCGATGCAGGGTATCTGACGCTGAATATCGATCTTGTGCAAATGGGCGTTGGCGGAAACGACAGTTGGAGTGATGTGGCGGCACCGCTCGCGCAATACCGCGTCCCCGCGAAGAATTACCAGTATCGTTTTTACCTGCTTCCATTGGACGCAGCCAAACCAGCGCCGGGCACAAAAGCCCGTGCAGTCAAAGGAATTAAGTAAACGTATGCGAAGAATCAGTTTGATCCTGTTTTGTCAGTTGATGACGATGAGTGCGTGGGCGCAGGGGAAAGAAGTGCCTGCCCACATAATGGAACAGGTATACCAGGAAGTAAAAACGCCCTATAAGTATGGGTTAGTGATCGTGCCCGAAAACAAAGACAAGAAGATTGATTGTCCCAACGTGTACCGGAAAGGGAAGTGGTGGTACATGACCTACGTGGTATTTGATGGCCGTGGTTACGAAACCTGGATGTCGCGCAGCAAAGACCTGCTTGATTGGAAAGTGATGGGCCGCGTGCTTTCATTCTCCGATACTACGCAGTGGGACACGCATCAGAAAGCCGGATACATCGCCTTACAGAATACCAAATGGGGCGGCGATTACAAATTGCAGCAATATAATGGCAGATACTGGATGTCTTATTTCGGTGGAAAGGATCGTGGTTATGAAGCGGGGCCGCTTGCGATCGGCATAGCACACACAACCGGCCCGATCGATAAAGCCCAGGAATGGCAGCGCGAACCGGCACCGGTACTAACGGCGAGCGATCCGGATGTACGTTGGTGGGAAAATAAAAAACTGTTCAAGAGCTCCGTTATCTGGGATAAAAGCAAAACCACCGGCTATCCTTTTGTGATGTATTACAATGCCAATGGCGATACGAGTAATAATACACCGAGGTGGCGCTGGTTCGAGCGCATCGGCATGGCCGTGTCCAACGATATGATTACCTGGAAGCGTTTTGGCATCGATCCGGTGATGCATCATCGTATCGGCATTACGGGCGATGCCGTTATTCAAAAGAAGGGCGATCTTTGGATCATGTTTTATTTCGGCGCGTTCTGGGAAGAACGCAAAGATGCCTTCAACCGGTTTGCCTGCTCCTATGACCTGGTGAAGTGGACAGATTGGAAAGGCGACGACCTGATCAAATCATCCGAGCCGTACGATGAACGCTTTGCTCACAAATCGTTTGTCGTAAAACATAAAGGTGTCGTATATCATTTTTATTGTGCAGTTAATAACAAGGATCAGCGGGGGATAGCGGTGGCTACCTCAGTTGACAAGGGCAAAAGCCCGCTGCGATTTCCGGTGATCGATGCGGTGAAATAATCAGCATGAAGAAAATTTTTGTAGCGATAATTGGTGTACTACTGCTGGTGAACTTTTCGTTTGCACAGCAACGCAATGCCGTTGATCATTTCCGTAATCCTCCAGCCTCGGCCAAACCCTGGGTGATCTGGTACTGGATGCACGGGGCTTTTTCGCGCGCAGGCATTACTGCCGACCTGGAAGCAATGAAAGCGGCAGGCATAGGCGGCGCGTACCTCATGCCTATCAAGGATACGGTAACGCCCCCGATCTTTCAACCCACCGCGCGTCAGTTATCGCCGGAATGGTGGCAGCTTGTTCATTTTGCCATGCAGGAAGCCAAACGCCTCGACCTGCAACTCGGCATGCATCTGAGCGATGGATTTTCATTGGCGGGCGGCCCCTGGATCACACCGGAACTTTCCATGCAGAAACTTGTGTGGAGTAAACAATTTGTCAAAGCAGATTTCAAAGGCACCATTCAATTACCACAGCCGCAAGCTGTAAAAGGTTATTATAAAGAGGTAGCCACCTACGCCTATCCGGTTCGCCGGCGCGATTGGGACCTGCAGTTTGTACAGCCCGAAGTAACCACCAGTAATAACGTCAATGCTTCGTTTTTGACAAAAGCGGATAGCAAAGAAAGTTTCCGCGGTGACAATGGTACATGGATTCAGTATGCGTATCCGCAACCGGTAACAGTCCGTTCATTACGTATTAAAACGGGATCGAATAATTATCAATCGCATCGTTTGATTGTGCAGGTAAGTAAGGATGGAAAAAACTTCACCACACTTACCAGGCTTTCGCCACCGCGGCATGGCTGGCAGGATACGGATGAAGATGTAACGCATGCCTTACCCGAAACGACTTCGCAATATTTCCGTTTTGTTTATGACAAAGAAGGCACTGAGCCCGGAGCCGAAGACCTGGACGCGGCTAAATGGAAACCTTCCTTGAAACTGATGCAACTCAGGTTGTCAGGAGAAGCAGTGATTAATCAATACGAAAGTAAGAATGGTTCCATGTGGCGGCTGAGTTTGCCTGCCACATCCCAAACGGCTCCTGCGGTTACTGCTATTCCGTTGGATAAAATAATTGATCTGACGGCTTCACTCGATAATGAAGGAAAAGTAAATTTTGCCGGTGGGCAATTGCCGGAAGGTTTTGATAGCTGGGTCATCGTTCGCATCGGTCATACTTCTACCGGTCATGAAAATGCGACAGCCGGTGCGGGAAAAGGATTGGAATGTGATAAGTTCAATCCCGAAGCGATCACCCTGCAATTCAATAACTGGTTTGGCCAGGCATTTGCACAAACCGACCCGCAGCTTGCGGGCGAAGTGCTGAAACTGTTTCACATGGACAGTTGGGAAGCCGGTAGCCAGAACTGGAGTAAAGATTTTGCAAAGCAGTTCCGCAACCGCCGTGGTTACGATATACAACCCTGGTTACTGGCGATGACGGGCCTGCCCCTATGCGATGAGGCCAGTTCTGAAAAATTCTTACACGATGTTCGTCAGACGATAGCGGAAATGTTACACGATGTTTTTTATGGAACTATCAAAGGGTTGGTTCGTGAAAAAGGATGTACCTGGTCGGCGGAAACGGTAGCGCCTACCATGATGAGTGATGGATTGCTACATTATAGCCAGGTAGATATCCCGATGGGAGAATTCTGGCTCAACAGTCCCACACACGATAAACCCAATGATATGCTCGATGCCATCAGTGCCGCGCATGTCTATGGAAAGAAAATTATACAGGCAGAAGCCTTCACCACTTTGCGGATGAACTGGTCGGAGCATCCGGGTATGCTGAAAGCACTTGGCGACAGAAATTTTGCCCTGGGCATGAATAAAATGGTGATTCATGTGTTCGTGCACAATCCGTGGATGGATCGCCGTCCGGGCATGACACTGGATGGAGTAGGACTTTATTACCAACGCGATCAGACCTGGTTCAAACCGGGTTATGCGTGGATGGAATACCTCACGCGTTGTCACGCGTTGTTGCAACTCGGCGATCCTGTGGTGGACATTGCGGTATTTACCGGCGAAGAATTGCCCAGGCGTTCACTGTTACCGGATCGTTTGGTCAATACCTTGCCCGGTATTTACGGACCTGCGATTGTTCAACAGGAAAAAGAACGATTGATCAATAAAAATCAACCAACGCGTGTAATACCCGATGGTGTTACCCATTCGGCGAACATGGCTGATCCCGAGAAATGGATCGATCCGTTGGGTGGTTATGCCTATGACTCCTTCAATCCGGATGCATTGCTCAAAACGACGGTGAAAAATGGGCGCGTGGTATTTCCTGGAGGCATGAGTTATGCAATGCTGGTCCTGCCAACTCATCATCAATTGCTGCCAGCTCCAAACCTGATGTCCGTACCCGTTGCAAAAAAGTTGCTCGAGTTGTTACAGAACGGCGCAACGATTATCATGGGAAGATCTTATGATCAGACGAATAGCCTCAATGATGACGCGGATACGCTGAGAAGTATTTTGTACAAAATATATAAAGGTGGTTACAAAGGAAAGCTGGTGAATGCGCCGTATGTTTCTCCTGACTTCCGGCAATACGGATTGACGCGTGACTTGCAGGTGATTGGCGCACAACGTCAACTGGCATGGACACACCGCCGCACGGATAAAGAAGATATTTACTTTATCAGCAACCAGGCCGGAAAGGCGGGTACGTATCTCATTTCCCTTCGGGAAAAAGGAACTGCCGTCATCATAGCTGATCCGGTTTCGGGTAAAGTATACCAGGATAAAGCCTGGAAGCTGGCCGGAGGCCGTACGCAACTCTCTGTTAAACTTGATAAAGATCAGTCGCTGTTTGTAATCGTAACCAAACAAAAAACAACAGAAAAACCGGCGGTAAACTTCCGTACGCTGTCTGCAAAAAAAATGTCCGCCTCCTGGAACGTGCAGTTCGATCCGAAAAATGGCGGACCCGTAAATCCGGTGGCATTTGATACATTGATTAGCTGGTCGCAGCATGTGGATCCGGCAATTCGTTTTTATTCCGGCACGGCTGTTTATAAAAATTCGTTTAGCTGGACCGCAGCCGATACAGGTAAAAAAATCTGGCTCGAACTTGATAGCCTTGCGAATATCGCATCGGTCCGCGTCAACGGACAGGAATGTGGTATCTTGTGGACCCGGCCTTACCGGCTCGATCTGACGGCGGCAGTGCATACAGGACAGAACACGATCGAGATATCGGTGACCAATACCTGGGCCAACCGTTTGATCGGCGACCAGGCATTACCGGAGGAAAAAAGAATTACCCGCACCACGGCACCTTTCCGCCTGAAAGATAAACCCCTGTTGCCGGCCGGTTTATTGGGCGAAGTGAAACTGGTGCTGACCAATGCAAAATGATCCGACACATTTTTTTCATAGCAATATTCTGTGCGCTGTTGCTTTCGCTTCCGGCGTTTGCGCAAAACCTGCGGTGGAATAGCCCGTCCGAAAATGCGGCAGGCTCCATGCCTTGCGGCGGCGGCGATATCGGCATGAATGTTTGGGTGGAAAAAAATGAACTCTTCGTTTATATTGCCCGTTCCGGCAGTTTCGATGAAAATAATACCCTGCTTAAATCCGGCCGCGTGCGGATGAAATTTGATCCCGATCCGTTTGGTGGTGAACTCTTCTTGCAGGAACTGCATCTCGATGAAGGGTACGTTACCGTCTCTGCCAACCGCGGTTCATTAAAATTAAAAATCACCATCGAAGCAGATGTGTTGCACCCGGTCGTACGCTTTTCAGTGGATGCGAATAAGCGGGTCAATGTAACCGCGGTGTATGAAAACTGGCGGCACGAAGATCGCCTGTTGTCGACACGCGAAAACTTCGGCAACTCCTGGAAATGGGCGGGGCCGAAACAAACCATTGCTCATCGCGATTCGGTCAGTTTCCGCGAGAATGGCGTATTGTTTTATCATCACAACGGTGCGCGAACCATCTTTGACTCAACGGTTGCGCAGCAGGGACTGAATGCTGTTAAAGATGCTCTTTATAATCCCCTGGCTTACCTCGCATCGGGCGGGTATTTTACCGGGAAAGGATTTGTAGCGGGTATGCACACATCGGGAAGGTACCAGCAGACCGCCTTTAAAGGTTGGGAATTGAAAAGCCGGCGTGCGCAACGCAGTCATCAACTCGCTATTTATTTTCATACGGCGCAAACACCGGATATTGTGCAATGGCAACGGTCGCTCGATTCTCTGCAGCAGGCGTATAAACCAATGGCCGCAGGTCTCAGCAAACGTAGCCGCAACTGGTGGCAGCAATTCTGGCAACGCAGTTATATCGATATCGATCCGGGCAATGAACAATCGACCGCGCATGCTGCCGGTCACAATGCAAAATTGTTTCGCTACATGATGGGCTGCAATGCCAATAGCAGTTGGCCCACTAAATTCAATGGCGGATTGTTTACGGTTGATCCCGTTTTTACTGATACGGCGCGTGCATTTGGTCCCGACTTCCGCAATTGGGGTGGGGGATTACACACGATGCAGAACCAGCGGCTTGTTTATTTTCCCCTGATTAAAAATGGAGACTTCGATTTGCTGCAAGCACAATTGCAGTTTTATATGCGCATCCTGAAAAATGCGGAGATACGTACCCGGACTTATTGGAGACATGGTGGCGCGAGCTTCACCGAGCAGATGGAAAACTTCGGTCTGCCCAACTATGCAGAATACGGACAGAAGCGCCCCGCCAATTTTGATCCCGGTGTAGAATACAATGCCTGGCTGGAATACCAGTGGGACACGGTCCTGGAATTTTGCCTGATGATGCTGGATCTGCAGCAATATACGGGAATGGACATAAGCAATTATGTACCCTTCATTGAAAGTTGTCTTCGTTTCTTCGATGAGCATTACCAGTATCTCGCATTGCAACGCGGAAGAAAAGCAGTGGACGAAAATGGTCATTTGGTATTGTATCCCGGATCAGCTGCGGAAACGTATAAAATGGCCTATAACGCTACGTCTACAATTGCCGCCCTGCAGATTATAACGCAGCGCTTATTGGAATTGCCATTGTCTGCGGAGCAACGCAAACACTGGGAGGCTTTTCTCCAACGTATACCTCCAATGAGTTATGCAACATTCAACGGGCACACGACTATTGCGCCGGCAAAATTGTGGGAGCGTATCAATAATACCGAGTCACCGCAATTGTACCCGGTATATCCATGGGGGATATTCGGTATAGGCAAACCCGGTCTGGATACGGCTTTGAACACCTGGCATTACGATACGAACGTAATCAAATTCCGCAGTCATGTTGGTTGGAAGCAGGATAATATCTGGGCAGCGCGTTTGGGATTGAGTAAAGAGGCCTGGCAACTGACTTCGCAGAAACTGGCTGATGGCGGTCGTCGTTTCCCTGCTTTCTGGGGCCCGGGATTTGATTGGGTTCCCGATCACAACTGGGGTGGCAGCGCCTGGATTGGTTTGCAGGAAATGTTATTGCAAACAGATGGCAAACGCATCTTGTTGTTCCCCGCCTGGCCGAAAGAGATCGATGTGCGTTTTAAGTTATACGCGCCTTATAATACAATTGTAGAAGCGGAGTTGACGGATGGTAAAGTGAGGAACCTGAAAGTGACGCCGGAGGCAAGGAGAGGGGATGTGGAGATGCTGATTAAGTAAAAATTCAAAAGTCAAAATTCAAAAAAACAGCCGGTTAGGATTCTGCGCCTTTGCGTGGAAAGAAGCGTCGATTGCACACAAAGATGCACAAGAATCAAAGACCGCTAAGTTTTTGAATTTTTACTTTTGACTTAACTACCAGTCATCTGTTCTGAAAGAGCTCACCGGCAATCCTGCTGTATTAAACAACTCTCCGATCACAAAATCCCTGAACGCATAACGCACCGCCACCGGATCTTTTATTTCCGGTGAAGAAATATGCAGCTCTCCTTTTGAAATTACTGCACGGGCAGGACGCCAGTATTTATCGGCGCCGGCAATTTCAAAGTTTACCAATGGCTTACCGAAACTCGTCAGTCCAACCGGCGCATTTTTGAAACGGATGACCATTGTGCCGTTCTGAATTCTTATCGAATCGGGTAAAGGCGATTTATAGACAAACCCTTTTTTGCCATAGGTATCGCCGAGTGCGAGATAAGCGAACCTTTGTCCGCCAACAGCTTTCTGAGAAGGGTGAATGCAGTTCTCTTCGCCAACATCCATCAACACGACCATGCCGCTGTTCGGAATCTTATCCAGCGCCTTGCGTTGTGCATCGCGGACATAGGCAGAGTTGTATTTGCCTCCGGTATTGTAAGGCGGTAATTGTGAATAATTGTAAGGAGCTATCTGTGCGTAGTAAAAAGGGAAGTCGCCCTGGCCAAATTCTTTTCTCCATAAACTCACCATCGCGGGGAATAAGGTTTCGTACTCGTCGGGGCGTTCGTAGTTGCTTTCTCCCTGGTACCAGATGCAACCGCGGATCGCATAGCCTATAAACGGTTTGAGCATGCCGTTGTACAATGACATAGGCGAGCGCTGACTGATCTTTGCCGAATCTGCCGCGGGTAATTTTTTTATTGCGGGAAATGCGTTCAGTGCTTCTTCGTTCATCCAGGCTTCGGCTGATGAGCCGCCGTAACTGATTTGCATCAGTCCAATGGGTACGTTCAGCGTTTGCTGCATTTGTCTCCCAAAGAAATAAGCCGTAGCACTGAAGTCTGCTACTGTTTCGGGCGTCGCTTTTTTCCAGTTGCTGGCTTTGACGGTATCCTGTGGCTGCATGCGCAACGCACGCGGTACGGTAAAGAAGCGAAGCTGCGGATTATTGGCAGCAAAGATCGCCTCGTTGGCGCCAATCACGGGTTGATCGCGATAACCTTTCATGGGCATTTCCATGTTCGACTGACCGCTGCAAAGCCATACCTCACCAATTAATACATCGCGGAGACGGATGGTTTGTCCATCGGTGATGGAAATCTCGTACGGGCCGCCCGCTTGCGGGGTACGTACCCGGATTTTCCAGCGTCCCTGGTCATCTGCCTTTGCTGCGTAGTTCTTGCGATCCCAGGAAGTGGTCAATTTCACCGTTTTGCCCGCGGCAGACTTGCCCCAGATGGCGGCATCGGTTTGCTGCTGCAATACCATGCCGTCCGAGAAGAAAGCCGGTAGCTGCGGCTGGGCGGTAGCCACCACGGAAAAAGAAAACAACACAAAAAGCGTAACAGACAGACGGAAAACGGTTGATTGTTTCATACAAGGCGCTTTAAAATCGTTGAGGCTACGAAAATAACGGAATCTGACCCGTAAATACGAGTTTTGTCCATCGGTACAGTGCAGGAAGGTCAGCCGGAATGCATTCATTAATTTACCCATTCGTTTTGCCATTATGAAAGAAACCAATAAGGAAGGCTCCCGGAAAAATATCTGGTACGGAACAGGGCGGCAACGCATCGAAATTCCGCGCACGATCCTCAAGACGAGAGTGCAGAGCAACCTGCTGCTGCGCAGCCTTCATATTTGTTCCATCGGTTATTATCCCAAAGCAAAAGATCATTATACCTATCGCAAGAAAGGCCTGCCCGAAAACTTTCTTTTTTATTGTGTCGACGGGCATGGCTGGTATAAGATCGGCAATCAGCGATACGAAGTTGGTCCCAACGAATTTTTCATTCTGCCGCAAAATGCAGAGCATGCTTATGGCAGCAGCGAGGAACATCCCTGGAGCATTTACTGGATTCATTTTGGCGGCGATGCCTTACCGGAATTGAATGAAGTACATGCCATCCAGCAGCACTTCAAGCCGCACCGTATCAAGAATAACGGCGATGTGATTCCGCTGTTTACCAAAATATACAAGACACTGGAATTAGGTTATAGTATCGACAACCTGTTGTTTGCCAACATGTGTCTTTCGCATTTCCTGGCTTTGTTTGTTTATAACTCCCGCCACTATGCAGAAACGGGCAGCGACAAAATGGATTGCGTGGACAATGCCATCCTGTATATGCAGGATCATATCAACGAAAATATTTCCCTGAATGAATTGAGCGCGCTCTATAATTATTCGGTTTCGCGCTTTTCGAATCTGTTCAAACAAAAAACCGGGTACGCACCCATTGATTATTTCGTACAGATGAAAATGCAGAAAGCCTGCCAGCAGTTGAACTTTACCGACCGTTCGGTGAAAGACATTGCTTTCAGCATGGGCTTCGACGATCCCTATTATTTTTCCAAGCGCTTCCGGACCATCATCGGGATGTCGCCAAAAAAATACCGCACACTCAACAACTAACCCAACTATTATATGACCTTACAAAAAGCAGGAAAGACATACGGATTTGCCATTGTGCTGATCACTTCGTTGTTTTTTCTCTGGGGCTTTGCGCTCAACCTGAATCCCATTCTTATTCCACATTTGAAAAAAGCCTGCCGCTTGTCGGATACACAATCCGCGTTCATCGACTCGGCTTCGTACTTCGCTTATTTCCTGCTCGCCATTCCGGCGGGACAATTCATGAAGCGGTTCGGCTACAAAAGCGGCATACTGGTGGGGCTGATGTTGTTCGCCGTTGGAGCTTTCCTGTTTTATCCGGCATCATTCATCCGCTCTTACGGTTTCTTTTTGGTGGCTTCCTTTATCATTGCCTCCGGTCTTACTTTCCTGGAAACCGCCGCCAATCCGTATATCACGGTGTTGGGTTCGCCGGATACCGCTACACAACGCCTCAACTTTGCGCAGGCTTTTAACGGACTGGCACAGTCCATTGCGCCGAAGATCGGCGGGATGTTTATTCTTTCGGGTGTAGTGTTAACGAACGAACAGGAGAATACAATGAGCCCGGCCGAGCTGAATGCCTACCTTGACCAGGAAGCGGCGTCGGTACAAATCCCTTATATCATTATTGCCTCCGTGGTATTGCTGGTAGCGATACTGATCTGGCGGACAAGACTCCCGGAGATCAAAGAAGAAGAACCAACCGGTGAACAAAGCACGGGTTCACTGTTCAAACAGAAGAACCTGGTATGGGCTGTGATCGCGCAATTCTTTTATGTAGGTGCGCAGGTATGCATGACCAGTTTCTTTATCCGGTTTGCAGACAGGGTGGCGGGCATCGATGAAAAAGCCGCGGCCAGCTATCTTGCTATTGCCCTGCTGCTCTTTATGATCGGGCGTTTTGTGGGGACATTCCTGATGAAGTTTATTTCTCCCGCACGTCTGCTTACTATCTACGGTATTATGTGTGTACTGCTTACTACGGCGGCTGTATTGGTAACAGGTAAAGCAGCGATCTATTGTTTGTTTGGTGTAGAGCTGTTTATGTCGATCATGTTCCCGACCATATTTGCCTTAGGCATCCGTGGTTTGGGTTCACGCACCAAAGATGGATCTGCATTGATCATCATGTCGATTGTGGGCGGTGCGCTGTTCCCTGTACTGATGGGAGCCGTATCCGATGCCACGAATATCCAGCTCTCTTACCTGGTGCCGGCCGCATGTTTCCTGGTGGTAGGCTATTTCGGCCTGCGTAATTACAATGAGAACAAAGTAAAACTAACCACCGCCCATTAATCTTATGAATTCGATTCCTAAAATAGATGCACATCAGCATTTCTGGCAATTTGATCCCGTGCGTGACAACTGGATCACGGAAGAAATGAATGTGATACAACGAGACTTTTTACCCGCCGATCTGCAGCCGGTATTGGAAGCAAACGGCTTCGACGGGTGCGTTACCGTACAATCGGATCAATCGCTGGCGGAAAATGAATTTCAGTTAGAAAATGCCGAAGCAAATGCATTTATAAAAGGTGTAGTTGGCTGGGTTGATCTGCGGGATGAAAGAGTAGAAGAAAAGCTGATTGAATACAAAGCTTATCCGAAATTAAAAGGATTTCGGCATGTATTGCAGGGAGAAGCGGATCGTGCGCTGATGTTGCAACCGGCATTCAAAAGAGGTATTTCTTTACTGGCGAAATACAATTATACCTACGACATACTCATTTTTCCCGATCAGTTGAAGTACGCATGCGAATTGGCAGCCGCATTCCCGGAGCAAAAATTTATCCTGGATCATATTGCGAAGCCGGGCATCAAAGCGGGTACGATGGGTGATTGGGAAAAAGATATCCGCGAACTGGCTTCCTTGCAAAATGTGTGGTGCAAGGTGAGCGGGATGGTAACGGAAGCGGATTGGCGAAATTGGCAACCTGCACATTTCAAATCCTACCTGAATGTAGTAACCGAAGCATTTGGTATGAAACGGGTGGTATATGGCAGCGACTGGCCGGTATGCCTGGTAGCCGCATCGTATGAACGGATGCTGGCCATTGTAAAAGAATACTATTCGGTATTTGCTGAGGAAGAGCAAGCTGCTTTCTTCGGTGGCAATGCCGTGTCATTTTATAATTTATAAAACAGGAAAAATGAATCTGCAGCTAACGGATAAAGTGATCATCGTCACCGGTGGTGCCAAAGGAATCGGGGAAGGTATCAGTCATGCACTGGCCAACGAAGGCGCCATACCCGTGATCATTGGCCGCAATGAAAAAGATAATGCAGCCATTGTTGAAGCGATAAAAAATAAGGGCGGCAAAGCCGGACAGGTAGCGGCCGAACTGGCCGAGCCCAAAGCCTGCGCGGAGGCGGTAGAGAAGGTATTGGCGGAATATGGGCGCATCGACGGCGTGGTGAACAATGCGGGGGTGAACGATGGCGTGGGGTTGGAGAACGGTAACTACGAAGATTTCATGGCCAGCCTGCACCGCAACCTGGTACATTATTATCTGATCGTGCATCATGCATTACCGGCGTTGAAACAGTCAAAAGGTTCGATCGTAAATATTACATCGAAGACCGCCGAAACCGGACAGGGCAATACTTCCGCCTATGCCGCCGCCAATGGGGGCCGCAATGCCCTGACAAGGGAATGGGCGGTGGAGTTGTTGAAATATGGGATACGGGTAAATGCGGTAGTCGTTGCGGAATGTTATACACCGGCTTACGACAAATGGATCAAGACGCTGAAGAACCCGGAAGAAAAATTAAAAGAGATCACCGCGCGAATTCCTTTGGAGAACCGCATGACCATGCCGGAAGAGATTGCAAACATGACCGCCTTTCTCCTGAGTAATGTTTCCTCACATACCACAGGGCAGATTATTCATGTGGATGGAGGTTATGTGCATTTGGACCGGGCTTTGGCCAACGCTTAAGCAATCAAAAATCAAAAACTTAGCGGTCTTTGCTTCTTATGCGCCTTTGCGTGCAATCGACGCGTCTTTTCCACGCAAAAGCGCAAAGGAATTTAAGGCGCAGAATTCTAACCAGCTGTTTTTTGACTTTTAACTTAAATAGATACCATCGCCTTGATCACTCCATTTTTGGGATCAAGCCAACCGGCAAACTGATCCGCGACTTCTTCAAAATTTACACGATGTGTGATATAAGTGGAAGGATTAACCTTTCCCGCTTTCATGCTGCCGATCACGTGTTCAAAATCTTCACGCGTGGCGTTGCGGCTACTCATCAGCGTGGCTTCGCGTTTGTGAAACTCGGGGTGGCTGAAGGAAATGTTTTCTTTTTGTAAACCAACCATTACATAGCGACCACCATGTGCTAAATAGCCAAAGCCACCTTCGATCGCTCGCAGGTTGCCCGTAGCGTCGATAACCACGGTTGGCATATCATTGTTTGTAATAGATGCTATCTGTTCTTTTGCACCGGCCAGTGTGGCGTCGACGGTATGTTCAATTTTTAATTGGTCTTTGCAGAATTGCAAACGCCGCTGGTTCACATCCATCGCTATCACATTCGCTCCGGCTATGCTTGCAAATTCAATGATGCCCAATCCGATTGGTCCGGCACCGATCACCAATACCCATTCACCCGGCTCTACGCCTGCGCGGCGGATGGAGTGGGCGCCTATTGCCAGGGGTTCTACCAATGCCAGTTCGTCAAAACCCAATCCCTGTCCTTTGATCAATGCATGTGATGGTACGGAGAGATATTCACGCATGCCGCCATCCACGTGCACACCGCACACCTGCATCTGTACACAACAATTGAATCTGCCGCGGCGGCAGGCAATGCAGGTGCCGCAATGGAAATACGGAATAAACGTTACGGCTTCTCCTTTTTCAAATCCTTGCGCTGCTCCGGGATTTTCAATAGTTGCGGCCAGTTCATGACCGAGAATGCGCGGGTATTGAAAGTAAGGCTGTGTGCCTTCAAAAGCATGCAGGTCGGTGCCGCAGATGCCGATGCGTTGTATTTTTAACAGGCTGTGCCCCTCGGCCAGCGTGGGCACAGCCGTATCCTGGTAATCGAATTGTCCGGGTGTTGTACAAACCAGTGTTCTCATGGATCAATTATAAGTATTAACGGTAAGCCGCTTCGCTCCAGCGCAGTTCATTGCGGAGGCGACGAATTTCCGTTTGGTTATCGATCGATACAAATTCAATTCCTGCCATGGCTGCAAAATCTTCCAGGTTTTCGCTGGTCAGGTTCTGGCTGTAACAGGTATGGTGTGCTCCACCGGCGTAGATCCAGGCGGCGAGAGCATCCTGCATGTTTGGATGCGGCTTCCACAATACACGCGCCACGGGAAGTTTGGGCAGGTCACGTTGTGGCGATACCGCGGTTACATCATTCACCAGTAAACGGAAACGGTTTCCCATGTCGATGAGTGAGGCATTGAGTGCAGCGCCACCACCAACATTAAATACCAATCGCACGGGATCGGCTTTGCCGCCGATACCCAACGGATGAATTTCGCAGGAAGGTTTGGCTGATGCAATGCTGGGACAAATTTCCAGCATATGTGAACCCAGCACCATTTCATTATTCGGTTCGAAGTGGTAGGTATAATCTTCCATGAAGGAGTTGCCGCCCGCAAGTCCGTGACCCATTACTTTCATCGCACGCACGAGGGCTGCCGTTTTCCAATCACCTTCACCGGCAAAGCCATAGCCTGCCGCCATCAGGCGTTGTACCGCAATGCCCGGCAATTGTTCCATGCCATGCAGGTCTTCAAACGTATCAGAGAATCCGATATAGTTGCCTGCTTCCAGGAATTGTTTTATGCCGAGTTCGATGCGGGCCGCTTCGCGCAATGAGGCATGTTGTGCGCCACCGGCGCGAAGGCTTTCTACGACGTTATAGGTATCCTGGTATTCGGTGATCAATTCATCTACCGATTTATCGCTTACTTCTTTGATCACGCTCACGAGATCGCCGATACCGTGTGTATTGACGGAGAAGCCGAATTTTAATTCTGCTTCTACTTTATCGCCATCGGTAACGGCTACATAGCGCATGTTGTCGCCAAAGCGTACGATACGCCCGCCCTGCCAGTCATGCCAGGCAGCGGCTACGCGCGTCCAGGCACCGATTTGGCGGATCACTTTTTCATCCTGCCAGTGTCCTACCACTACTTTGCGTTCCATGCGCAGACGTGATACGATGAAACCAAACTCACGGTCGCCGTGAGCAGATTGGTTCAGGTTCATGAAATCCATATCGATCTCGCTCCAGGGAATATCGCGGTTGAATTGCGTATGCAGGTGCAGCAAAGGTTTGCTGAGGATATGCAGTCCGCCGATCCACATTTTGGCGGGCGAGAAGGTATGCATCCAGGCTACAATGCCGATACAGTTTTGCGTATTGTTGGCTTCCTGGCAGATGATGCGGATTTCTTCCGTACTTTTTACGGTTGGTTTGAATACAATTTTTACCGGAATGTCTGCTGCATCATTCAGCGAACGCGCAATCTCTTCGGAATGTGCTGCCACCTGCTTCAAGGTTTCTTCACCATATAAATGCTGGCTGCCGGTGACAAACCATACTTCCAGTGCTTTCAAATTTTTCATGTATTGTTATTTTCCAGTGTTAAACAGATCAGGGTTGAATGCCGAATTTGTATACGGTTGTCGTGCGGTATGTTTCGCCCGGACGAAGAATGGTGTTGGGGAAAGACGGTTGGTTGGGGCTGTCAGGGAAATGCTGTGTTTCCAGGCAGAGCGCGGCATGTTTTACGTAACGCGCACCGTTCAAGGTGTGCGTTAGCGTGCCGTCGAGGAAGTTGCCGGAATAAAATTGCAGGCCGGGTTCCGTCGTCCATACTTCCATGCTGCGGCCACTTGCCGGATGGCGAAGTGTGGCTACTTGTTGCAATTGCCCGTTGCTGCGATCCAGTACCCAGTTGTGGTCGTAGCCACCTTTAACTTGTGCAATGTCGCGGCCGATGGGTTTTGCCGCATTGAAATCCATCGGTGATCCTTTTACTTCCGGTAACGCACCCGTTGGAATTAACTGATCGTTCACTGCCGTATATTTTGCTGCGGCAATTTGTAAGGTGTGATCGAGTATGGTGCTGTCGCTTCCGCCGGAGAGATTGAAGTACGCATGGTTGGTCAGGTTGACGGGCGTTGCTTTGTCTGTTGTGGCAGTATAGTCGATGCGTACGGCGTTGTCAGCCGTAA
Source organism: uncultured Sphingobacteriales bacterium (assembly GCA_937888905.1). Taxonomy (GTDB): domain Bacteria; phylum Bacteroidota; class Bacteroidia; order Chitinophagales; family Chitinophagaceae; genus Terrimonas. The sequence continues at coordinate 63,578 of CALATA010000021.1, read as the reverse complement.
GTGTATAGACCACTTTGATCGAGAGATTGCCGGGGTAACCTTCTTCACCATCTGCACTGCGGTAAGTGAGTTCAAGACTACTGTCGCCGGGAAGGGGAGCAGCGGTCCATACTACTTTGTCGTATCCTTTTTTGCCACCGTGCAACGAGTTGCCATTGTCATTGGCGGATAATTTGTATTCTTTTCCATCGAGCGTGAACTTGGCACCACCGATACGATTGCCATAACGGCCGATCAGCGCACCAAAAAAAGGGTTGCCCTGTTGGGTATAGCCGTTAAGCGAATCAAACGCCAGTACAACATTGTCCAGATCGCCCTTTTTATCGGGAACGTAGAGCCTCGTGATCGTGCCACCATAATTGATGATGCTCAGTTCGACACCGTCTGCATTGCGGAGCGTATATTCAGTAATTGCCTTGCCTTCAAAATCTGCATAGGGCCGTTGGGTCAGCGACCTCTTTGCTACCAGGCTATCGTTTGAGCCGGACGTAGTTTGTTTCGGTTCGTTGTTGCACGAAGCCGCGATCAGGGCGAAGGCAACAAAAGGGAGAAGTTTTTTCATATGCTTTTTTAATTCAAAATTTATAAGTCAAAATTCAAAAGCTATGCTTTGTTCCTTTTTTGACTTTTGAATTTTTAATTTTGACTTTTTACACTTGTCCGTAATACGAATCCGGTCCGTGTTTGCGTTCAAAATGTTTGCGGATCAATGCTTCTTTTAATCGCGGTGCGCCTGGATTTACCTGTAATGTCAGCATGGCCAATTGTGCAATGCTTTCCAATACGCCGCTGTTGTACACTGCTTTGGCTGCAGTCTTTCCCCAGGTAAATGGCGCATGGTTGCCGACGAGGATCATTTCCACTTCTTTGTAATCGTATCCTTTTTCTTTCAGGCAATTGATGATCTGGTTCCCCGTTTCGTATTCATAATTACCGAGGATCATTTCATCGCTCATCGGTGGTGCACAGGGAATATCGACCGTATTGTGATCGGCGTGTGTGGTGCCGAAGATCGGGATGTCCCGCTGCGCCTGCGCCCAGGCCGTTGCATAAGTGGAATGTGTATGTGAAATGCCGCCTATGGTGTCCCAGGTCTTATAAAGCAATGCGTGCGTGAGTGTGTCGGAAGAAGGGCGCATATTGCCTTCCACTGTTTTTCCGTCAAAATCCACGATCACCATGTTGGCGGGACTGAGCTCCTCATACGGAACACCGCTGGGTTTGATGGCAAATACGCCGGCGGCGCGGTCGGCGGCGCTCACATTTCCGAAGGTAAACATTACCAAACCTAATTTGGGTAACTGCATATTGGCAGCATAGGCTTCTTCACGAATATGTTGGTAGTTGCTCATGATAAAAAGTTTCCGAGTTGCTGATAGTTTTGATAACGCGTGTCGTAAATAGCGGAACGTTTGGGATCAGGTTCGTAAAAAAGATCAAAGCCCTGTCCCATGGCCTGCATGGCTTCTTCCACACGTGGATAAAGGCCGGCGGCTGTGGCGGCAAACATGGCTGCACCGGCGGCGCAGGTCTGGTCGCTTTTGTGAATGCGGATCGGACGGTTCATCACATCGGCCATCATTTGCATGATGAAGGGTGATTTGCGTGCTACGCCGCCCATGCCGATCAGCCCTTTTACCGGAATGCCTTCCGATACAAAACGATCTGCAATAGCCCGCGCACCGAAACAGGTGGCCTCCACTAATGCGCGGAATAACCTGGGGGCATCGGTACCGAGGCTGATACCCGTGAATGCACCTTTCAATAATTGGTTAGCATCGGGCGTACGCCGGCCATTGAGCCAGTCAAGTGCGAGTTCGGATGATTCGGTTGGTTGTAATGCCGATGCTTCTGCCGAGAGACCGGTGAGGATGCGGTCGCTTATCTGTTGACGGAGCGCTGCATCGTCGATCCATTGCAAGGGCCAGGAAAGCGTTTGTTTCAGCCAGGCATAAGCATCGCCGAAAGCGGATTGTCCTGCTTCCATACCGATCATGCCGGGGATGATGGAGCCGTCGACCTGTCCGCAAATGCCTTTTACGAGAATACCTTCGACTTCGTCCTTCGGCGCTACCAGCATATCGCAGGTGGAAGTGCCCATTACCTTACTCAGATAATAAGGTTCGATCTGTCCGCCGACTGCTCCCATGTGGCAATCGAATGCGCCGATGCCAACGATCACATCGGTACTTAGACCAAGGCGTTCGGCCCATTCTTTTGATAAATGGCCGGCAGCTTCTGCCGAAGTATAAGTGCGTGTAAAAAGTTTATTGGTAAATCCGCCGAGCAGCGGATCGAGTTGCGTGAAAAATGAATCGGGAGGAAGTCCGCCGAATTCATCTGCCCATAATGCTTTGTGGCCGGCACTGCAAATGCCACGTTTCAATTGTGCCGCATCATTGCCGCCGGTAAGGAGAAAAGGAATCCAATCGCAATGCTCAACAAAAGAATGAATATTGGAGCGGATCGATTCATCCTCGCGGAGGATGTGGAGCAACTTGGCCCAAAACCACTCACTGCTGTAAATGCCACCTACATATTTGAGGTAAGGAGTGCCTTCACCGTGTGCATTGATCTCGGCCGCTTCTTTGGTCGCGGTGTGATCTTTCCACAACACGAACATGGCGTTGGGATTTTCTGCGAGATCGGCGCGGAGGCTGAGGGGCGTACCTGTTTTGTCGACGGCGATGGGAGTGGAGCCGGTTGTGTCAACGGAAATGCCTTTCACCAAAGGGGCAATACCAGGACCCGCCTGCTGCAAACAGGCGCGGATGGTGTGTTGCAAACCTTCGATATAATCGAGCGGATGTTGTCTGAACTGGTTAATACGGGCGTTGCAATAAAGACCATCGCGCCAGCGGGGATAGGCAAAAACAGCAGCCGCTACTTCCTGTCCGGAATCGGCCGCTACGAGGACAGACCGCACTGAATCGGTGCCGAAATCTACCCCAATTACATATGCATTACTCATAAGGCAAACAATTAGTGTCAAAATAACACTTATTTTGTTAGAATTCAAAATTCAAAAGGCATAATTCAAAAAAGTGGTAGTGATGAATGAGTGGCAGATGCTTTCAAAGTCGATCCTGGCAGTCTTGCCTGGAAGATGCAGGTTTCACGCAAAGCGTCATAAGCAGTAAAGACTTTTCATAGCTTACACCCTATGCCTTAGGCCGAAGCTTCGGCCCGAAGTGTCGGGCCTTACGCCCTAAGCCTTGAGCCTTACACCTTCCACCTTTTCCGTACCTTCCGCCGTACTTAAAACTTATTACTTAATACTTACCACTCATATGTATAAAGCATTTCTCTTTGATCTCAACGGCACCATGATCGACGATATGGGCTATCACATTCGGGCATGGCACCGCATTTTACATGAACTGGGTGCTGATCTGACGATGGAACAAACCAAAAAAGAATGCTATGGTAAGAATCATGAATTGCTCGAGCGCGTTTTCCCGGGGCGTTTTACGCAGGAGGAAAAAGATCACCTGAGTATCGAAAAAGAAAAACAATACCAATCGGAGTTTCGTCCTCATCTCCAACTCATCGATGGATTGGATGAGGTATTGAAGATTTATCATGCTGCGGGTGTAAAGATGGCAATCGGCTCTGCGGCTATCCGTTTCAATATTGATTTTGTGCTTGACGGCCTGAACATCCGTCATTATTTTGATGCCATTATCAGTGCAGATGATGTGACAGTGAGTAAGCCTGACCCCGAGACCTATCTTCGCTGCGCTGAAGTACTTGGCATAGAACCCGCGTCCTGCCTGGTGTTGGAAGATGCGCCGAAAGGAGTGGAGTCTGCCTTGCATGCGAAAATGGATGCCGCTGTTTTTACCACGATGCATGTGGCGGAGGAGTTTGGGGAGTACCCGAATGTCATTGGTTACTATGCCGATTATCGTGCATTCCGTCCGTAAGAGTTGGTAAAACCATTTTCTTGCGGTTATCTTTGTCGCCCATGACACGTTATCAGAAACAATCGCGGGTACTCGCAGCCGTAGACTGTATCATCTTCGGTTTTGACGGGCAGCAACTAAAGTTATTGCTGATCAAACGCGGCTTTGAACCGGAGAAAGGTAACTGGAGTCTGATGGGTGGATTTATCCAGGCTGCCGAAGGCCCCGACGAAGCGGCCAGCAGGATTTTGAAAAGCCTGACCGGACTTGACGGCGTATATCTCGAGCAACTTGCCACCTTCGGTTCGCCCGACCGCGATCCGATTGAGCGCACCATTTCCATCGCTTATTTTGCACTCATCGATATTCTGAAATACGAAAAACAACTTACAGACGAATACCATGCAGAATGGTTTCCGCTGAACAAGCTGCCACGCCTGATTTTCGATCATGAACAAATGGTAATGGCAGCGCGCGAGAAACTCCGCTACAAGGCAGCTCTCCACCCGATCCTTTTCGAATTGTTGCCGGAGAAATTTACGCTTCCACAGTTGCAAATCCTTTATGAATCGATGTACGATACAAAGTTTGACAAACGCAACTTTGCCCGTAAAGTGCTTTCTACAAAATTGCTGATCAAACAATCCGACAAGGATAAAAGCGGATCGAAGCGCGGAGCCTTTTATTATAAGTTAGATCTTAAGAATTACGAGGCAGATTTTCAGGCTTTCCTGAATATTATTCCGAATGCGCATTTGTTGCGTTAGAATGCGCAGCTGGAACAGCTGTTGTGAGTAAGTAGTAAGTAATAAGTCATAAGTCATAAGTAATAAGTAGTAAGTAAGTAAGTAAGTAATAAGTAAGGTTGAGTTATAAACTAAACAACCGTGGTTCGTGTACTCAAACCACGGTATTGATTATTGAGTTGTTCACTTATTGACTCCTTTACCCATTCACTTTATACAAGCCCGGTTCCGGTCCCATCGAGCGGACGAAGCGGTTCCATGAATTGATCTGGATAATGGCGAGTGTGAGGTAGGCGATCTCCTCCTTGCTGAAAAAAGGTTTCAATCCGTCATGGATATGATCACTGTTTTCATCAGGTCGCATATAGGTGAGTGTTTCGGCCAATGCGAGTACAGCCTGCTCGCGTGGCGTATAATAATTTGTTTCGCGCCACACGCCAACCGATATGAGGCGGAGTGGTGTTTCCCCGGCATGAATAGCTTCTTTGTAATGCATGTCGATGCAGTAGGCGCAACTGTTGATCAGTGATACACGCATTTTGATCAGTTTCAATAATACCGGATCGATACCCGCTGCATGAAGATAATTTTCACCGTTTAACAATACCTGGTACATACCTGCGGGCAGGTCCTTTGCTGAAATTCTTTCCATAAAAAATGTATTTATAAAAAAGACTGGAAAGGAGTATCTGTTGTGACAGATCCGGTAATATTTTTTTGCAGACCGGTCAGTTTATCCGGATTGCGGACAACATAAATGCGGGCCAGTTGATCTTGTTCAAAAATGCAAATCTGGCAGGTGGTTACACGGCCATTTTCATAAAAAAGTATAGCCGGGCAATGATTGATCATCACGATTTCAATAGGCGTGCCGGAGTAGAATTTCTGGAAGATACCATTAAGGAAAGCTGTTACCACCATTCGCCCTTCCATGGGATTGAGGGCCGCCGATGCCTTGCCGCCGCCGTCCGATACGAGGCGGATGTCTTCGGTCAGTAAATGTTCGAGGCCCTTTGTGTCGGCATTGCGGATAAGCGTCAGGTATCGTTGGGTCAGTTGCTGCGCCTGGATAGTGGGTGTTATTTTGCGGGTGGCCAGTTTTTTACGGGCCCTGCTCAATAACTGTCGCGAAAGATCGGTACTGATCGAGAGTATTTCCGCAATCTCTTCATAAGAGTAATCAAAGGCCTCCCGCAGTATAAACACTGCCCGTTGCCGCGGGTCAAGCTGTTCCAGCAATACCAGGACCGAATAGGATAGTATTTCTGTTTGCACAATGCCGGCGTCGGCAGTTTCCGTAGCCACGGGTTCCGGCAGCCAGGTGCCCGGATAAGCTGCCCGTTCTTTCTCCCGTTTTTCTTTCAGGTCAAGCGAACGGTTGATGACCATGCGCACGAGGTAGGCTTTGGGGTCAAGTACATTTTCCGGACTCACTTCACCATATTTCAGAAACACGTCCTGCACGGCGTCTTCCGCATCCTCGCGTATACCGAGGATGTTATAGGCATAGGAAGTAAGCAACGGCTTCAGTTCGTGCATGTGGCAAAGTTATAGGTTATAAGTAATAAGTTGTAGCAATGCCTTGGTTCGTATACACGAACCAAGGCATTCGCTATTCAGGATTGTCTTGGCTCCTTACCAACTGACTATTTTCAAATTACAAATAAGCCTAATTTCGTTTTGCATAATAAAAAGGTCCGGTGAGATTGTTGAACGGGCTTTACAAAATTTAAAGAATGATACCAGAAAGAGTTATTGCGTCCGAGACAAGATTGTTCAAAGCCGTTTTTCCGAATACCACCAATCATTATGATACCTTGTTTGGCGGCACGGCCATGCATTGGATGGATGAAGTGGCGTTTATCACCGCTACCCGTTACAGCCGTCAGCGCATGGTGACCGTGAGCAGCGATCGTATCGACTTCACCCACGCCATTCCCGCCGGTACGATCGTAGAACTGGTAGGCCAGGTTGTTAAAGTTGGCCGTACAAGTTTGCGTGTACGGGTGGATGTGTTTGTTGAACAAATGTATGCCGACCATCGTATCAAGGCCATCAGCGGCGAATTTTCCATGGTGGCGATCGATGAAGAGAAACGTCCTATTCCGGTGGAACATCGGATTGGATAAATGTGTAAATGTGTCCCGGACTTCGGACTTTTCTTATGAAGTGGGCATGCGCAAGTAGGAAATAAGCTATAGTGTCCTAATGCAAAACATATCACCTTTTCGGGGGATTGTCCTGCGCGGTCGCCATCCATATTTTTGATTGAAAGTCCGAAGGAGATTCATTCCTGAACACATCCTGTTAAGGCTTTGTTTTGCGTTTATTTGTCCGACTGCCGGTAGCCATTGGTGCCGGCAGTTTTTTTGCTGGTAACTGTGATCCCTGAGGCTCTCCGAAGGGGCGCTCGTCAATCGTCATCCCGAAGTCTCGGAGGTGAATAAAACGGCCCTGTCGGGTTTACTTAATACTTATAACTTAATACGTTTTAACTTGTACGCAAAATGCGATCATGAAACACCTGACCATCCTGGTGCCGGCAGGAGAAAATAATCTCAGCAGCATTGTGGGCGCCTACAAGATTTTCAGCCGTGCAAATCAATATCGGCAGAAACGTGGGCAACAGGCATTGTTTAAAATCGAACTGGCAGGTCTGGCAGCGGAAGTGGATTTCTACGGAGGATTGTTTTCTGTAAAGCCCAATACAGCTATATCAGCGATTGCAAAGACCGACCTTATCATTATCCCCTCATTGAATCATAACTATCATCAGTCAGTGAAAGACAACAGTGAAATGATAACTTGGATCCGGGAGCAATACACGAATGGGGCTGAGGTGGCGAGTATCTGCACCGGTGCATTCCTGCTGGCATCCTCCGGTTTGCTGAATGGGAAACTATGTTCAACGCATTGGTCCGCGGCAGATGATTTCCGCTCATTGTTCCCGGAAGTGGAGCTGCAGGCTGACCGGTTGATTACAGATGAACACGGTATCTACACCAATGGCGGCGCTTATTCATTTCTCAACCTGATGATTTACCTCGTTGAGAAATATTATGACCGGGAAACGGCCATCTTCTGCGCAAAGGTTTTTCAGATCGATATCGACCGGCAGTCGCAATCGACGTTCACCATCTTTACAGGGCAGAAGCATCATGATGATGACGTGATCAGGCAGGCGCAGCAATATATAGAAGAGAATGTGCAGGAGAAGATCAGTGCGGAAGACCTGTCGCAGCAATTTGCGGTGAGCCGCCGCAATTTCGACCGTCGTTTTGTAAAAGCTACAGGTAATACACCGATTGAATATGCGCAACGCGTAAAAATAGAATCGGCCAAGCGCACTTTTGAAAGCACGCGTAAAACCATCAACGAAGTGATGTATGAAGTAGGTTATTCGGATATAAAGGCCTTCCGGGAGGTATTCCGAAAAATCACGGGTATGTCGCCGCTCGCTTATAAGGAAAGGTATAGTAAGGTGTAAAGGTTAAAACAGCCGTTATAAGTTTTAGGCGTCGCTCTGAGCTTGTCGAGGAGTAATAAGTTATAAGTTAAACAGGCCATGGTTCGTGTATACACGAACCATGGCCTGTTCAATTGACGATTGCCGATTCACGCCTCCTTCGGGAGCCTCAGGCGGGTCATTCACTTATCCGCCTATTGCCTCGTTCACTCATTGCCAATTCCCAGAAATTTGTACATTGCACTTACTTCCCGTCGTTTTATAGCTTAGACCAGTTTTGCTTTTGAAGAATGCGGACAGGCAAAGCTTTAAATAGACATAATCAATGCCTTTAACCGAAACAAGAAAACTGCCTGCACACTACCGTGCTGCTACTGCTTACCAACCCTCTGTAACTTCTCCGGCATCTGCAACCGGAGCGCCAACTGCCTTATTCATGAGAAAGTATTTCCTGCCCCTGATCCTGGTATTTCTTTTTTCTGCCGTTACGCGTGCACAAGTGGTCGTTACTGCCACAGCAGGTGCGCCCGGACCTACGAATTATACCACGTTGAGTGGCGCATTTGGAGCCATCAATGCAGGTACACACCAGGGAGCGATCACCATCCGCATCAACGCCAATACTACAGAAGCTGCAATCGCCGTACTGAATGCCAATGGGAGCGGAGCCGCTGTTTATACTTCCGTGGACATCCGTCCTGCAGCAGGCATTAGTCCGGTGGTTAGTGGTAATGTGAACAATGGTCCGGTCGTACGGTTAAACGGGTCCAATAACGTAACCATCGACGGGTCCAATAACAATACTACCAGCCGCAATCTTAGTATTGTTAATACCAGCACCTCGTCCTCCAACGTATTACACATAGGTTCTGTAGGTACCACAGCCATCAATAATGTAACCGTACGGAATACGATCCTTACGAATGGCACGAATGCCTCTACTGCAGTTCTGGCAGGAGACGGGGCCGCAACCGGCAATCCCGGCTACTTTTCCAACCTCACCTTGCGGAACAATGATATTCGCCGTGCTTATATCGGCATCTATTTATATGCCACCGTAAGTGCGCTCAATAACAATACAGTTGTAGAAGATAATATTCTGGATAATTCAGGAGCGGATGCCATCCGCCTGGTGGGTATCTACGGACAGGGCGTGAACGGGTTGACTGTTCGCAACAACCGGATCGGAAATTTCGAAACAACCAGTCCTGAATTCGACCGGGCTATCTGGCTGGCAACAGCCACCATTAATGCAACGATTTCCGGGAATAACATACATGACCTTGCCTATACCGGCACTTCTTCCTATGCGCCGATCGGTATCAACGTTTCACCGGGCGTGGTCAATGCAAATGTCCGCGTAAGCAGGAATACAGTCTCGGGTTTGCGTTCAAGCGGCACTGGCACAACAATGGGTATGTTTATTTACAGTGCGCTGTCCGGGCTAACCATAGATGCCAACCAGGTCAGCGATATTAAAAATACCAATATCGCCGGCTATGGAAGCGCAGGGATGATGTTGGCAGCAACGATAAATACTGCCAATACAAATGTGCGCAACAATTTCGTGTGGGACATTGCCAGTTATGGTTTTAACGGTTATACATCAGGCGATAATGGTAACGGGATCGTGATCGATGGCGGCGGTGGTTACAATATCGATTTCAATACCATTCATCTTAACACCAATCAGACTAGTACCGGCGGACACCGGGCATCCTGTTTACTTATAACGGCCAACGTTACCGCAGCCAATGCCGTCAATGTCCGCAACAATATTTTTACCAACTCCCAGACAGTCGGTAATGCCAGCAGCCGCCTTTGTCTTTCCAATCTTGCTACAAACGGTGCCGGCGTATTCAGTGCCATCAACTATAATAACTATTATTCAACCAGCACCAATCTCACCAGTGCCGGTACTAACGCCAGCATCACCAACAGCCTGGCACAGGTTCAGGCTTACACCGGCAGTGAAGGCAATGGCAGAAACATCCAGCCCGTATTCGCAGGTGCCAATGACCTGCATCTTGATCCGGGGACCAACCTCACCTTGAATAACCTCGGATTGCCATTGGCCGGTATTACGGTCGATATAGACGGCGACACCAGGAATGGCACCACACCCGATATGGGAGCAGATGAGTTTGCTCCCTGCAATCCTATTACGATCATCACACAGCCTGTTGACGCCGCCATCTGCGCAGGACGCGATACCTTGTTCCGCGTGGCGGCTACCGGTGCTGCTACTTATCAATGGCAGGTGGATAATGGCTCCGGTTTTGTTGATATTACCAATAACGCTATTTACGGGGGCGCCGCTACCGCAACACTTACACTGACCAATCCGCCCGCTTCGTATTCCGGATACACGTATCGCTGCAGAATGCAGAACGGCACATCCGGTTGCCCGCTGGTGCCGACAAGCACACGTACGCTTACCATCAATGCCAATCCTGTAGCCGTAATCACGCCGGCATCGTCTACTACTTTCTGCCAGGGAAGTTCCGTTGTGCTGGATGCACAGACCGGAACATTTACTTACGAATGGCTTTCCGGCAATATGCCCGTTGTGCCAGCGAATGCTACATCTTCTTATACGGCCTCCGTTGCCGGAAATTATTCCGTTGTATTGGTTAATAGTACTACCACCTGCCGAGATACCTCCGCCGCAGTTGCCGTGGTGGTAAACCCTTTGATCACTTCTACAACAACAGTAACAATCTGCGCGGATCAATTGCCTTATTCCTGGAATAGCCAATCGATCACCGCAGGTGGCAATGCGGTCGCCACGTTTACCACGCCTTCACTGGTTACGGGCTGCGACAGCACCGTTACACTTAACTTAACCGTTAATCCTTTGCCCGCGGCGGACGATGATATTACTATTTGTGCGAATCAACTGCCGTACACCTGGAACGGTCAAACGATCACCGCGGCTGGTAATGCCGTGGCAACTTTCGTTACCCCGTCGCTGCTTACCGGTTGTGATAGTACCACTACGCTGAACCTTACCGTTAATCCGGCCATTAATGCAACAGAAAATCTGACGATCTGCAGCAGTCAATTGCCCTATACCTGGAATGGACAAACGATCACGGCTCCAGGCAATGCCGTGGCAACTTTCACGATGCCATCCGTTCTTACAAGTTGCGACAGTACCACCACTCTGAATCTTTCATTGTATCCGGATGCGGTGGCAACAGTAACGCCAAACACGGATGCTATTTGCAGCGGTAGCACGACATCTGTTGCGCTCTCTTCCTCTATACCGGGTACAACATTTACCTGGACAGTCGTACAAACCGGTGCAGGCGGTGCCTCTGCCGGCAGTGGAGCTACCATCGCCCAGGCATTGACGGCAAACACAGCAACACCCGGCACAGTTGTTTATACCATTACTCCCGAAGCCAATGGCTGTCCCGGTCCGCAGGCAACGGCAACCATCACCGTAAATCCATTGCCCAATACTACGGTGACTCCTGTAAATGATGTGCTCTGCTCGGGCGGCTCAACAGCTTTCGCCTTATCATCAGATGTGAGCGGCGCTACTTATAACTGGACCGTTGCCGGAACCAATGTTTCAGGTGCCAGTGCAGGAAATGGAAATGCTATCACTCAAACATTAACGGCTACTTCCGGCACACAGGGAACGGCGGTGTATACGGTAACCGGAACGGCCAATGGCTGTCCCGGCCCTTCGGTCACTGCCACTGCAGCAGTTAATCCAAGACCGGTAGCTACGGCTACACCTGCAAACGAAACGATTTGTTCCGGCACTGCAACAGGCATTAATCTTTCTGCCGATGTAGTTGGCACCACCTTCAATTGGACGGTAGTGCAAAACGGTGTAAGCGGCGCTACTAACGGATCAGGCAACCAGATTGCCCATCTCATCAATACAACCGGATCTACACAGGGAACGGCTGTGTATACGATCACGCCTTCCGCGAATGGTTGTGATGGAACACCTGTTAATGTCATCATCACCGTTAATCCATTGCCCGTTGGAACCGTCACCCCGGGCTCTCAGGCAATTTGTTCCGGAGGCTCCACGTCCCTTACATTAAGTGCAGACCAGCCGGCCACCACTTTTACCTGGACGGTTACCGCTCCGGGTGTAACGGGCGCAACCGCTGGCAATGGCAATACCATTGCACAAACATTATCCGTAGCTGCCCCAACTGCCTCCACAGCTACTTATACCATCGTGCCTGCGGCCGCTACTTGTCCCGGCGCACCGGTGCAGGCTGTTGTAACCGTGAATCCACTGCCCAATGCAATCGCAACGCCTTCTGCTGAAACAATCTGCTCGGGCAATACAACCGGCATCGCGCTTAATGCTGATGTAACAGGCACAACCTATACCTGGACGGTGACCCAATCCGGTGTAAGTGGTGCAACGCCTTCATCGGGAAATGCCATTGCACAAAATCTTACAGCTACTACCACTACAACGGGTACGGCAACCTATACCATTACACCTTCCGCCAATTCCTGTCCGGGTGCATCCATCACGGCTATTGCAACCGTGAAACCGGCTCCACATGCAACGGTAACACCCAATGGTGAGGCGATCTGTTCCGGTGAAACAACCTCGCTTGCACTGGGATCCGACCTGGCAGGAACAACGTTCAGTTGGACCGTAACATCCAATGGCGCTACGGGAGCCACTGCCGGTACAGGCAACAGTATTGCACAAACACTGACTGCGGGTAATGGCGGCGGTATCGCAGATTACCATATTACACCGGTAGCGGATGGTTGCCCGGGTGCTGTTGTGAACACCACAGTCGTGGTCAATGCCTTGCCGAATATCTTTATTACAAAAACAAACGACCTCGACTGTAACTATAGTGATACAAGACTTACAGCCAGCGGTGCCGTAAATTATACGTGGTCTCCCGCAACCGGACTAAATAACCCAAACATTGCGAGTCCGATTGCTGCGCCACAACAAAATACGACCTACACGGTTACCGGCGAGGATGCCAATGGTTGTGTGAATATGGCAAGTGTGTTGGTTGAGATCACTACGGACAGGCAAGGTCCCAATCTGGTGGCCAATGGTTTTACACCGAACAATGATGGCGTCAATGATTGCTTTGGTATCAAATACTGGGGTGTGATCAGCAAAATGGAAATGACGGTTTATAATCGCGGTGGGCAGCGCGTATTTTACAGTACACAACCCACCGCCTGCTGGGATGGACGATTCCAGGGACAACCACAGCCCGCCGGCGTATACGTTTATTACATCCGTGCCACCACTCAATGTGGCGTGATTGAAAGAAAAGGAACGGTGACATTGATCAGGTAAATAGTTTCACTGTTGAGGAAAACCATCAGCGGTGTAAAAAATGGTGCAGGAAAAAGGTGTACCTTTTCCTAAAGCGATCGCATGCGATTATTGGCGCTGATAATTTTTCTTTTTATTGTAAAGCCGGCATCGGCTACCTGGTCAATTATTGTAGCAGATGCGAAGACCGGCAGGATTGGCATGGCAGCGGCTTCCTGCACGCCATCGGTGTATGGCATAGGAGCGATCGTTCCCGGAAAAGGCGCCATCATCGTACAGGCTTACAGCAATGACGACGCGCGTGAAAAAGGTGCAGCGATGATAAAGGCGGGTGCTACTGCCGAACAGATATTGACCGAACTCGGCAAAGCTTTCTACGAACCATACAATCAACAATACGGTATTATCTGTCTCAATGATGCCGCACATCCCTTGTCTTATACAGGCGACTCAACTTACCCCAATAAAGCTTCCCTGACGGCACCGGGAATTACGGTGCAGGGAAATGTAATGGCCCATCCCGGTGAAGCACAGCAAATCTTACAAGCCGCGATCGATGCGCGTAACAAAGGGTTGCCATTGGAAGAAATACTGATGCTGGCAATGGAAGCAGGCGCAAAGGCCGGTGGTGACTGGCGTTGCTGCGAAACACAGGCGCACAGTGCATTTCTTACGGTAATGAATCCTGCCGACGATCCCGGTAAACCTTTTCTCAATCTCATAGTCGATCAGATCGATGACAATACCAATGCGATCGTATTGCTGCGGGAAAAAATGAATAGCTGGAAAAAACAGCAGTAGGCTTCCGCTACCTTTGCACATACTTATTTAAAATCATTTGACATGTATCAGCGGCTGGCTCATATTGCGCTTGTTGTACGCGAGTACGATGAAGCGATCGACTTCTATGTAAACAAACTAGGGTTTACTTTATTGGAAGATACGAAGCTGACGGAGGAGAAACGTTGGGTAATGGTGGCACCAGCGGGTGCAAAAGAATGTTGCCTGTTGCTGGCGCGTGCGGCCAATGAAGAACAACGTAAAGCCATCGGCAACCAGACAGGCGGTCGTGTATTCCTGTTCTTATTTACCGATAATTTTCAACGCGACTATGAGCGCTACCTAAGCGAAGGTGTTGAATTTGTAAGGCAGCCGGAAGACCAGCCGCACGGCAGGGTGGCCGTATTCGCAGATTTGTACGGCAATCTCTGGGACCTGATAGAGCCTGCAGCAGGAAAGAATCAGGGCTTATTGAAGTAACTGTGTCACCGGGGTGGAAGCCCAGTCTGCTTTAGGCTGTATCCAGGGGCATTGATGATCCCGGATCGTCTGTATCACTTCCCATGCCTGCATTCGTATGGCGTTTTCATCAAAATGATCTTTGGCCGGCTGTGAGCCGATCTCCGCCACGATCTGTCCGTCTACTGTATAGAAAGTCTGGTCGAATAGTTTGCCCGCTACTTTGCCGGATTTGCTGAATACGCAATGGCCCAGCACCACACCGGTTACGTCAAAGTTTTCTGGTAGCAAAATAATGTTGTTATGGAGATATCCTATCGCTTCGCCGGATTGATCAATCAGTGGATTCATGCCGCAAATTGACTGAAAACTATTCATTTTGCTTTGTTACCAAATTGTTAAGCCGGCGGGCGGAAATCTATAAATGTGAAAGGTGTCTACCTCGCATTTCTGTATGGAATTAATATCCTGCTTGGATACCTGGTTCCCGTATGAATAGTGGCTTCGATAATGCGCGGTTGGGCAGTCGTTTCCCGGCTTATCACACCACCAAAGCCGTAATTCTTTTCAAAGTTGGGGGAATTGACACTTTCAAATACCAGCCGCAATTTATTCCCTTTGGGTATTTTTTTAATATACAAAAACACGTCGTCGAACCGGTGTTGTGCTACTTGCCCGGGATGCAGCAGTTGTGGCTTTTCGCCGCCGTTCCTGTAGCGGCTGCGCAAGGCCGTGTTTACAAGATTGTAGCTCCTGCCATCGGGCGTGATCTCGAAAATTGTCACGCCAAAATCTGCATCCGGTACGTTGAGCGACAAATAAAGATCCGTGATCATTTTTCCCGTTACAATAATGTCTTTCGTCATCGGCTGGCTTTCAAAAACCATGTTGTAAGGCGACGTCATGTACAACGAATCATCAAAGGGGCGGGGCATGGCAAATAAAAATGCTGAATCCAATACCTCGGCGATATCGTGTTTGTATAGAATGGATGAAGAAGCTGGCGGCTTCTGCGTAAGAGATAATAATTTGTCACGTCTTGTTTGTTTGACCGGTTGCGACGAAAGATAAAGTGACAGGGTATCCGTAGCGAGTTTGTCAAAAGAGCGGGCCGTTTCCCATTTTTTTGTGCCGGTAACAAAATAGTTTACCTGCTCTTTCAGGAAGGCTGGTTTTTGTTTGCCTTTCAATACCCAGTCGTACCACCAGATCACGTATTTATAGATCGGGATCTGGGCTTCTTTTTCGATGTCGAGCCCGGATTGCACGGGTCCTGGCTGCCATTGTGCGCCGCCATGGTCATAAGGGCCAATCAATACGTAGTGATTGGATTTTCCTTTTGGCGATGCATAACGCGTGTGCTGGTTGTAATAATACAAAGCGCCCACTTGGTCTGCATCATAATAACCGGTGATGGTCAGCACCGGCATGTCGAGACTGCTGTAATCTTTTTTATCAGGTAAAATGGAAGTCCAGTAGCTGTCAAAGTCCGGGTGGCTGATCCATCTCTGGAAAAAAGCATTGGTGCCTCCTGCAACGGAATCGAGCTTGTTGAAGGGTAAACGGTTTTTATAGAGTTGATAACTGACCCGGTTCCAGAATTCGTAGTCAGCGAATACCGCATTGTTGAGGTCGCGGCCGCTGACAAGTGTGGCCCATTGAAGAATATAACTGTAAAACTGGTTGGCGAAACGCGGGAAGTCCACGCCGAAACCTACAGCAACCATGGGGTTGATAGCTTTCAAAGCCGGGTGCCGGTATTCTTTGCGAATAGCCTGCCATTGTGTAAACCCAAGATAGGAGCCGCCGGTGGTTGCTACCTGTCCATTGCACCAGGGTTGTTTGCTTACCCAATCGATGATATCATAAAAATCGCGTGCGTCATTTTCGTAAGGGAAAAAATCACCTTCACTCTTGCGGCGGCCGCGGTTGTCTACATAAACATATATATAACCGTTGGTGGCAAATACATTGCCGCGCGTGGCTTCGTTGCCACTGGGATAAGGACTGAGCGAAATCACCGCCGGTACTTTATCCTTACTCGCTATATTTCGATAGATAAAAGCATTGAGGTGAATGCTGTCGCGCATTGGGATCATGACGGTTTCTTCCTTCACCGTTTCGGGGTAAAGCGCATAGAAAAGGGATTCGATATCGGATTGATAATACTGCCGGATATAATAGCGGAAATAATAATCAATCAGTGCGGTGGCAGCACCGAAATTCAGTTTCCTGCCGGCTTGTGAAATGGATTGATTGACGATGTTCTCGATCTCTTTGCGGTTGACATCGGTTGATGCTTTGGTGAAATTCCCTTTTTGTGCATTGATAATATCCCCGCTGAAGGAAGGATCCAGCCGGTTGATCGCCTGTTCAAGTTGCTGTCTGAACCGGGAGGCAAAAGCCTTTCCGTGATCATCCGCTTGAAGACTGGCGGCTGCCAGGTAAGCTTCGTGCACAAAACCAAAAGGTATCCGGTAGTTGGCAAAAGGTTTCAATTGCCGGCTGCGTTTGATCTGAAGTAGCCCGGTGGAATAATCGCCGGCAAAAATGGCCGGCGTTACCTCATTGCTGGCGAAGGAAAACAGTTCGGAAGAATCGATTGTATAATTTTTCTCAGCCTCCCGGAGATAAAGCATCACGAGGTGGGAGATTTGTCCCACCTCCCTGTAGGTGGCATCGGCGTTGTTAAGATTAAAACTATCAGAAAGGGTATAACTGAACTTGTCGAAATAGTCGGCGGGGAGAACGGGTTTGGTTTGAGCCGATGCGGTATAGGCGCGTAACAACAGGAGCAGCAGGACTGCGGAAAAAGGTTTCATGTCAATGGTTTCCTGAATTTACGGAAAGAAGCGACCATTTTCAAATACCGTATTGGCTATTTCGCGCTTTAATGCGAAATAGCTTTCAATCCGACAATCGACCCTACCAGCGTCGTGAGGAAGAAGATCCGCCACGCGCTGGCCGGTTCTTTAAATAGCAATATACCTGCCAGCACGGTACCTACGGCGCCGATGCCTGTCCATACTGCATAGGCGGTACCGATGGGTAAGGTTTGGGTGGCTTTGATCAGCAGGGCCATGCTGATGGTCAGTGACACCAGGAAACCTCCGTACCATCCGTACATCGCCAGGCCCGTGGCTTCCCTTGCCTTGCCGAGGCAGGAGGCAAACAATACTTCAAAAAGGCCTGCAACGACCAATAAAATCCAGCTCATGATTTTTTTGGGAACAAAGCTGCTGATCCGGTCGCAGATAAAATTTTACTTATGATAAAAAACTAACGCAATTCTGCCCGGATGCGGCTGAGACTGACCTGCGTAATGCCCAGATAGGAAGCAATATGCCCCAATTGCACGCGCCGGATAAGATCGGGATGATCGTTGAGCAGGTCTCTGTAACGTTCGGTGGCGGTGCGCACCTGGCGGCAGATCAGCCGTTCTTCGGTGCGGATCAATTCTTTTTCTGCCAGCCTGCGCCCCCAGTTGGCGATGTGGATGTCCTGCTCAAACAGTTGGCGCAGCTCGCAGGTAGGAAGGACGTAGAGTTCGGAATCCTCGAGCAATTCCACGTTTTCATAACCTTTTTCATTTGCCACATAACTTTTCATGGACAAAACGGGATCGCCTTCTTTGCCAAACCAGAAAGTAATATCGGCATCTTCTGTGGTCGAATAGGCCCGCGCAATGCCTTTTTTAATAAAATAAATGACCGGTTCGATTTTGTCGGCTTGCAGCAAAATATGTCCTTTGGGAAAAGGCTGTTCCGTTATGTGTTCTTTGAGTTGTTCCAAAGAAGCGGTTGGGAGGGGAGCGATTTGTTGAAGGATCTGATCGATGGACATACCGGGAATGTTGAACAAAATTAATCATCTTGACTAACTTTGGACCATGCTCTCCGAAAAACAAAAAGCCGCTGCCGGTCAGCTATACGATGCCAATTACGACCAGGAACTGATCAGCGAACGGATCGTTTGCAAAGACCTGTGTTTTGACTACAACTCATTGCGCCCCTCCGATACGGAAGCGCGTACCGCTTTGCTGAAAAAGTTGTTGGGCAAAACCGGCCAATCGTTTTTGATCGAACAGCCCTTCTATTGCGATTATGGCTATAACATAGAGATTGGTGAAAATTTTTATGCCAATGTCAATTGCACCATCCTCGATGGTGCGAAAGTTACATTTGGAGATAATGTATTCATTGCCCCGGATTGTGGCTTTTATACTGCCGGTCATCCGCTGGATGCGGAGCAGCGCAACAAAGGATTGGAGTATGCTTATCCCATCACCATCGGCAATAATGTGTGGATCGGTGCGCATTGCAGCGTATTGCCGGGCGTTACCATCGGCGATAATACCGTAATCGGCGCGGGCAGTGTGGTGACAAAAGACATTCCGGCGAATGTGGTAGCCGTCGGCAATCCCTGCCGCGTGATCAAAGATATTAAGTGATCCGGCTAATGTCATGTTGTATAAATTATGATTTGGTTGTAACATATTCCCGGCCCCTTCGTTGAACAGGATCAATCAATAACAAGCTGTATGTCTTTCTTCAAGATCCTGTCCGCATGCTTCTTTTCTATGGTCTCTCTTTTTGCTTCAGCACAGACCTGCAACTGCGAAAGCAACTTTGAATGGGTTAAAAAAACGTTCGAACAAAATGACGCAGGGTTTCAATATGTGATCGACCAGAAAGGCCTGCCTGCCTATGAGGCCCATAATGCCACGACCCTCACCAAGATTAGAACTGTTAAGTCAGAAACGGAATGCACGGAGTTGCTGTATAGCTGGATGCGTTTTTTCCGTAAGGGACATATTGGTATCGAGCGGTTGAAAAGTGAGTCTGCAACTGGCGTAGCTGGTCCCGATAGCCTTGTTATGGCTAATCATGAGCGATTAAAGTTGACAAACAAAAAATTTGAACAGCAACTCGCCGCTGCCAGCGAAGGAACGCCCGAAGGGATATGGGAGTCGAACCCCTATAAGGTGGGCATTATTAAAACCGGCGATCATTACAGCGGTTATATTATCGAAGCGCCCGGAACACCCTGGAAGAAAAATCAATTGAAGCTTAAAATTTATCCTGCGGGCGACGGTTACAAAGCTGATTTCTGGATGCGCAACTTTTCTGCGATGACCGGCCAGCCGGTAAAAGTGATGGGGAAAAACTATCTGGGCCTGGCAAATATTCTGCACTTGAAAAGAGTGACGCCGGCGTACCAGGACGAACAGGAGATCAAAGACTATCTTGAATTTATATCCGAAGAAGAACCTTACTTTAAATTGTTATCAGGCGGTACCGCTTACCTGCGCATCCCCAGTTTTGATTACAACAACAAGAAAAAGATCGATAGCGTAATCAATGCCAATCGTAACGCTATCTTATCTACAAGAGACCTGATCATTGATGTACGTAACAATGGTGGAGGGGCCGATGCTTCCTTTAGTGAGATCCTTCCTTTTTTGTATACCAATCCGGTACGCACCGTTGGTGTGCAAATGCTCGCAAGTGAATTAAATACACAGGCCATACTTGCCTATGCCCGCGATACAAATTTTGCCAGAGAGACACGCGACTGGTTGATGACCCGGTACGAAAAAATGAGCAAATCTCCGGGTGAGTTTGTACAGGTGGCCGACAGTATTGTTACGATTAAAAAACGTGACACGGTCTTTCCTTATCCCGCCAATGTGGCCATTGTTATCAACGAAGCAAATGCCAGTACCACCGAACAATTTCTGCTGGCGGCCAAACAAAGCCGGAAAGTGAAGCTATATGGCACCACTACATTCGGTGCGCTCGATATCTCCAATATGAATGGTATAACATCACCCTGCGGGGATTTTAAACTGTGGTATTGTATGTCTAAAAGTTATCGCATCCCGGACATGACCATCGATAGCAAAGGGTTGCAACCGGATTATTATATTGATAAAACGATTCCTGAACAGGACTGGATAAAGTATGTACTGGATATGAATAAAAGCAGATAGATTACCTTTGAAAAATGAAAGCACCTTTCTTTCTTAAAAGCACCAAAGAACTGAATGGCACCTTCTTTGAAAATGCAATCCTTCTTATTACGGAAACCAACGACAAAGGCGCAACCGGCTTTGTGATAAACATGTTATTTCCGCGCAAACTGAATGACCTGACTGAGTTCAGTCACGCGCAACCTTTTCCGCTTAACGAAGGCGGCCCGGTTGACCGTGAACATTTATTTGTGCTGCATCATCGCCCCGATCTGATAGCAGGTGGCGAGCCTGTCGGCGAAGGTCTCTATCTGGGTGGTGACATGAATACGATCATCGAAGCGATCAATAATGACACACTCACAACCGCGGACATCCGCCTCTTCATCGGTTATTGCGGTTGGGACAACGATGAATTGCAAAACGAAATCAGCGAAGGAAGCTGGGAAATCAGTTCCGGAGAAAAATTATTCTAAGCCTCCGGCGACATGAAGTTCCAGTGGAAGTTTGATGGCCACTTCAAAGCCACCGCCATCTTCTTCGTAAAACGTAGCTTCCACCGTTCCATTCAGAATATTTGCCCGGTTGGAGATATTGGCTTCGTGTAAATGGATTTCGTGCGAGTCTTTCTCTTTTGGGTTGACGTAATCAATGATAATATTTGTTGCTTCCCCTCCCTGCATTTTGAATACAATAGATTCAGGATGCAAAACTTTTGCGAGACACAATGCATCCTGGATGATCCGGAATACCATTAATCCGTATTCACCGTTGAGCTGCAGTTGCTGGTCCAACTGATATTCGATGGGCATTGTTTCCTGTACATCGCATTCGTCGAGTAGTTTGGCGATATGCGCCGCATAGTTGTCGTTCAGGAATGTAGTAGGGATGATGTCTTTTGAAAGCCGCTTGACAGAGTTGATCAGGTTATTGAGTTCGAAAATGCTGTAATCCAGGAATTCGCTGGACACCTGCTCTACGTTCTTAACGTGATTGATATACAGCTTCACCGCAGCGGAGGTTTGCGCAATCTCTTCGTGCAACTGATACGCAGTATTGAATTGATTTTTTTCAGTGGTTTTAATATTTAGCTGTGCAATTTGCTGTTCGGCCTGTAACAACAATTGTGTTACTTCCAGTATCTGCCGGTTCTTTAACCGCAGCTCCAGCAGGCGGCTGATCTGCCGGGCTATTCGTTGCAATGCCACCAACTGCTGACCCGTGAGCTTCCTCGGTACCTTGTCAATGGCGCAAACGCTGCCAAGCGCGTAACCATTGGGACTGACGATGGGAGCACCTGCATAAAAAGCCACTTTCAATCCGCCGGTCACATTCGGGTTGTCAAAAAAACGTTCGTCTTTGGAAGCGTCTTCTACAATCAGTACTTCTTTTTCCAGGATGGCATGTCCGCAAAAAGAATCACCGCGATTGCCTTCCGGGAAATCGATATTTTTTGTGGCTTTGAACCACTGCCGGTCTTTGTCGATGAAAGTAATACTTGCCATCGGGCAATTGCAGATATCGGACACGAGATGAACGAGATCTTCGTAATCCTCTTCCTGTTGCGAGTCGAGAATATTGAACGAATAAAGATCTTTTAAACGCTGTTGTTCATTG
The DNA here is from genome assembly GCA_937888905.1 of uncultured Sphingobacteriales bacterium. Classification (GTDB taxonomy): domain Bacteria; phylum Bacteroidota; class Bacteroidia; order Chitinophagales; family Chitinophagaceae; genus Terrimonas. The sequence goes on along the minus strand of CALATA010000021.1, from coordinate 41,338 downwards.
TAGGGGATCGGAGCCTTCTTCATATTAGGATATTATCAAAACTGACTTAAGTAAAACTATGAAAAAGACGAGGAATAAAAAGTTCTCCCTCTCCCTAAAATGCGGTATTAAGGGTTAGTTATAGCAGTTAGAAAGTACGAAACGGCAATTCAGCGAATATATTTACTTAAAACGTAACCTGTTTTGTTGCTGCTGATCACGCGTACTTTCGACCATGCGCCGCGCTGGCTGAGTTTTACCAATTTTGCTCCCTTAGGGATCTTTTCCACGATGCGGAAATTTTCGCCCGGACCCGAACGCAGGTTGACGTCAGCAATAGCTTCGAATTGCGCAGGCGCGTTTATGGCTGTCCCGTCATTTTGAGCGGTGTTAGGACGGGCCTTGTTACCAGTTTGACCGGAGGAAGGGCTGTTCTTATTCCTCGTACGGGGTTTCTTCGGTTCTTCCGGTTCTGCAACAGTGGCGCACACGCCGCAGGTTCCGCCGGAGCCGCAATGGGCGCAGCGGCTGCAGTTTTTGCAGGCAGTACAATAAGCGGAGCCTGTACACCGGCCTTCATCTTTGGGCGAAGTGCAGCAACTGGCGATGTCCTGTGAAAAACATAGGGTGGCGGAGAAAAGAAAAACAAGGATAAGGAGCGACTTTTTCATAATTGAGGGTTGTATAAGGTTGTAATTGTAAACCTACGGTAAAGCATTAACAGGCGCCGCCGCGGCGGGGAGGGGATTTTTCCCGTTTCTTTATCATTTGTTAAATGGACTGCGCAGGAAAATATTTTACCTTGCCACCAAACAGTTTTTTCGGCAATGCAATCCATTCATCTCAGCCCGGCCTCTGTGCACCATATCAACGAACTCCAGTCCATCGCCCGGGAAACTTTTTACGAGACGTTTGCAGGAGACAATACCGAAGCAGACATGCAGCAATACCTGGATGAAAAATTTAATCTTTCCGTGTTGCAAGCGGAACTCGACAACCCGGATTCATTCTTTTTTATTGCCTGGGAAAATGAAACGGCCATCGGCTACATGAAGCTAAATACGGGTGCCGCACAAACCGAATTGCAGGAAACAACTTCGCTGGAGATCGAACGCATCTATGTTAAAAATGCCTATCACGGCAAGAAGATCGGGCAGTTGCTCTATGATAAAGCTTTTGAAGTGGCGAAGGAGAAGAATAAAACCAGCCTCTGGCTTGGGGTATGGGAAGAGAATCACAAGGCCATCCGTTTTTATGAAAAAAATGGATTTATACCTTTTGATAAACATGTATTCCGTCTTGGCGGGGATGAGCAGATAGATCTGATGATGCGGAAGAGTATTAAGTAGTAAGTATTAAGTTATAAGTAGTGCTTTGCTCCTTATGCGTCTTTGCGTGAAACCGGCCAATAATTAGGGTGCTGAATCAAAATCGCTGCCGGTACAGCGAAACAGCGCACCGGCAACGATCAGGGTATTAAGCTATCTCTGTAATGAATTGTTCTTTGGGTGTGCGTACCTTCTTGAGGTTCACCAGCCAGTCTCCATCGTCGGCGCGATAGCCGAGTGGAAGGATCACCACACTTTTCAAGCCTAATTTGTCGAGACCCAGGAGTGCGTCCATTTGTGCCGGTTCAAAACCTTCCATGGGGGTAGCGTCTACTTTTTGTTCTGCCGCGGCGGCGATCGCCAATCCAAAAGAAATATATGCCTGACGTGCAGAATGGCTTTTATGCCAATCTTCTCCCAGCGGTTCGTACATACCCCAAAGCAGTTGTTTGTAATCGTTCATGGCATCATCCGGCAGGCCGCGTTCTTTGATGGTATAATTGAATACGTCGTCGATGCGCTCATATGAATAGCCATCCCACGCGGCCCATACCAGCAGGTGCGAGCAATCGGTGATCTGACTTTGATTAAAAGAAACAAGCTTGATCTTATCCAGCAGCTCTTTGTTGCTGATCACAAAAAGGCGGTAAGGCTGAAGGCCGGAGGAGGAGGGTGCCAGGCGCGCGGCTTCCAGGATGTAATTGAGTTTATCGGTGGGAACGGGCTGGCCGTTCATTTTTTTGGTGGCATAGCGCCATTGTAGATCGTCTAGTAAAGCCATGGAGTTATTTTTTAATGAAAGACAAAATTAGCCCGGCTTTGTATACTTTTGTAACAAGGTAATCAAAAGTAATGGTTACCTGCAGGTAACCTGGTAACATATGGCAGACAAAAAACATTCCCACGAAGACTGTAAAAAAAACATACTGGCAGTGCACGATGCCATGGATGTGCTCAATGGCAAATGGACGATATCCATTATTGCCGTACTCTGTTTTCACCAACAGCGGCGCTTCTCCGATATCCTCGCGGATGTAAAAGGTATTTCCAACCGCATGTTGAGTAAAGAGTTAAAGGAAATGGAAATGCACAAGCTGGTAAAACGCACGGTACAGGATACACAACCCATAACTGTCTTATATGAATTAACAGAATACGGCCGCAAGCTGCAATCGGTTATCAACAATCTTTCCGATTGGGGGCATGAACACCGGAAGAAAGTAATGGGGAAGTGAGGGGTAAGGTTTAAGGCGTAAGGTGTAAGGTACAAGGTAATCTTGGCGTCTCTGCTTCTTATGCGTCTTTGCGTGAAGCTGGCGGCTTTTCACGCGATGTTTTAGCTATTGTAATCGTTTTCTGAATGATTAACGACATCATATACCAACTTGTAAAACCTGACGCGTTCCTGGCCGACTATGTCGAAAGTTTCTGGTTATTGCAAAACAAATCGACCACGGCGAAGCAAGTTGTGATCCTGCCCGACGGTCGCATCGACCTGTTTTTTTCCAGGTCGGCGTTGGAACCTTTTCATGCAAGCCTGTTAGGTATAAGCACACATCCGGAGCAGGTGGAGATTGCATCCGGAACGATCATGTTTGCCATCAGCCTCAAACCTTTGGGCGCGGAGCTATTGCTTGGCCGGCAGGTGGCCGGTATCATCAATAGCGGGAAACGAATGCCGGACGGATTTTGGGAATTGGAGGAAAAAGATCTGGAAGACTTTAAACAATTTTGTGAGAAAGCCTCTTCAGCAATAAAGCAACGATTACCGGAAAAAACAGATGAACGAAAAAAGAAATTGTTTGAACTGATACATACATCCAACGGATCTGTAACTATAAAGGATCTATCGGATAAACTATTCTGGACCAATCGTCAGCTCAACAGGTATTTTTCGCCGCAGTTTGGCTTGCCGTTGAAAGCGTACTGTAACATCATCCGTTTCCGGGCATCCTTTCATCACATCAAAGAAGGAAAGTTGTATCCGCAGCAGGACTTTGCGGATCAGTCGCATTTTATCAAAGAAGTAAAAAAGTTATCGGGTGTACTGCCGAAGGAATTGAATAAAAATAAGAATGGTAAGTTTATACAGCTGGCTTTGTTAAGTCAAAAGTAAAAATTCAAAAGTCAAAAAAAAGATGGCTGTGGTTACCGGAGCACCAGGTTCATGCAAAGAAGCAAAGCACTACTTAATACCTAATACTTATTACTTAATACTTAATCCCCTCTCATGATAAAATTTGCCTACACTATCCTCTATGTAAATGACGTAGAAAAGACAATCATATTTTATGAAAATGTATTTGGCCTGCAGCGCCGGTTTATATCGCCGGACAATGACTATGGGGAACTTGACACAGGAGCTACTACCTTGTCATTTGCCTCCAACACACTAGCCGGAAGCAACCTGAAAGGAGGATTTGCAAAAGCCGATGTATCCGCAAAGCCATTTGGTATTGAGATCGGTTTTGTGACGGAGGATGTGGATGCGTTGGTGAAAAAAGCGGTCGAAAACGGCGCCACACTTTATGAAGAGCCGAAGCAAAAGCCCTGGGGACAAACAGTAGCGTATGTGCGGGATCTGGATGGATTCCTGGTGGAGATATGTACGGAAGTGAATTAATTCAAAAGTCAAAAGTTAAAAAATGAACGCTGAACAGTGAACTAGTGGCTGAGGCCCTCGAGGCCGTCGGTTCACTACATATAACTTAGTACTTAATACCTAATACTTATTACTTGCGACGCAAAAACGTCCGAAAAGTACAATTCCCCGCCTCGCCCTGATGATAATTTTGTACCGCAAACAAACGGTATGATAAAAGATAAAAAGATAGCCATCATCGGTGGCGGCCCAGGCGGACTGGTGCTCGCAAGACTGCTGCAATTGAAGGGCGCGGACATAAAAGTCTACGAGCGCGATAACCACAAAGAAGCAAGATCGCAGGGAGCAACGCTGGACCTGCACGAAGAGTCGGGGCTCGAAGCATTGCGCCGCGCGGGTTTGCTGGAAGCATTCTATAAATATCACCGGCCGGATGCAGGTACGCTGCGTGTGATGGATGAAGGCATGTATATCTTGTACGACGAACATACCGGCGAAAAGGGTGCGGCTGAAGATCGTCCTGAAATTGATCGCGCGGATTTGCGCATGATCTTGCTCGAATCATTAAAGGCCGGAACCATAGTATGGGAAAGCCATTTTATATCGATGAGCCCGCAGGGCGAAGGCTGGCAACTACAATTCAAAAACGGAACAACGGCATATGCCGATATAGTGATAGCCGCTGATGGAGCCAACTCAAAAATCCGGTCATATATCACTGACATAAAACCTGTCTATTCCGGCATCACGATCATTGAAGGCAATATCTATCATGCTTCGCAAAATGCGCCGAAGCTTTGGGAACTGGTGAAAGGAGGGAAGGTATTTGCCTTAGGGAAAAGTCAATCGCTGATACTGAGTGCCAAAGGGGATGGATGTTTATCGTTTTATACCGGCTGCAACGTAGAGGAAAACTGGGCCCAAAACTCGGGCATCGACTTCACGAAAAAGCAAGAGGTATATGACTGGTTTAAAAAAGCCTTTGGCGAATGGAGTGAAGAATGGCAGGAATTATTTACCGGGGAAGAAATATGGTTTGTCGCCCGCCCGCAATATCATTGTCCACCCGACCAGGAATGGAAATCACTCCCCAACTTAACCATGCTCGGAGATGCGGCGCATCGCATGCCACCTTATGCCGGCGAAGGCGTGAACATGGCGATGCAGGATGCGTATGAGTTGGCGGAGGCGCTGATCTCCGGTGAGGGTATTGCGGTCTATGAGAAGAAAATGTTGGAACGCGCAGCAGAAGTGACAGCAATAACGTTGGAATCAACGGAGCGACTGCATTCGGAAGGAGCCGTGGATTGGTTATTGGGAATGTTTGCGAGAGATAACCAGCCCGGTAATCACTTATAATAGTGCAGATAAAATTTTTATTATTGAACAAGTGAATAGTCTAGGGAGAGACATGAGGGTGCGAACTTTATGAAAATAGACCGTGAATAACGGTCTATTTTCTAAATTAAATTTCGTCAATGTTTTCGGCTAATGCTGTTTAGCCCTTGGTATCAAAACTTGTATTCATAACTATTTTTCTTTTAGTTGATTATAAAGTTATATAGAAAAAAACAATTATCGTACCATATAGGTAATTAGTTGATGGTTAAGCAATTGCCGAACTCGTATTCTCCGTCTACTATGGCTTTAGATCTTTGAAAATCTTTTACAAGGTTCTTGCTAAGTCCGGTTAATCCGTGTCTTAGAGTAATTCTGATTTGAAGCGACTTATTTGGCTGTACTAATATCGCCTTTAAATCTTCAAAGGTTTTAACTTGAATGCAATGGTGTGCGTGGACTTTCAGAAACCTTTTAGGCAACCAACGTGGGATATAAGGAAATTGTGGCGTTGTCAAAACGATGTTGCGAACGTAGACATCCTTGCCTTTGGGATGTGCTGGAACCTCTTCTAGTTCCCGGAGATTTATAATCACATCATATCCTGAATAGAGCGAAGTGTTATAAAATTTAATTCTAAAGCAGGGTTTGTTGTCTTAATCTTGGTGAAATGCTATTTTGTCTGCTATCTTGATGCTGGGTCTTAGGAAAAAAAGAATCGCAAACAAAAAAACGAACGAGGCGATAAGATTGTAGGAAATTTGTAAAAGAAAATCAGGCATGATAAAAAGTTTTAGTTTATGGTGGAATTGGTGCCACAAAATAATTCTAACGCATGCCCAATAACAAGGGTGAAAACACGGTGCCTATAACAATTTGTTACCCGTTTAATAAATACTAGAGCGCGACAATACCTTAATGATAATTCATAAACCAACAAGCGATAAAACCCCCATCATTCCTGGTTAGGCTCAGCTTATCATTCACGCAGAAGAATAAAACTAGTTAAACAAAAGCCGCAGAAAATACCGCGGCTTTTTATTTAAACAGGTTGATATCTTATACCTACTCCACCTGGTGCAAAAATTGCGCCTTTGCTCCTTATGCGCCTTTGCGTGCGATCGGGTTCGGGCTTAAGGTTTTCCAACCGCACTCAAATTTATCAGGGGTTGCTGCTGAAAATAGAAGCATTTGCAATCAGCGCCCTTCTTTCAAATTTCAGGATATCAACAATTAACTGGGCGAAGTCTTCGGGTTGTAAAACTTTATCCGGGTTGCCATCGGTGATTTTTAAATCCGTTATCGTCATATCCGTAGCAATCGTGCTGGGCGTGAGGGTAACGACGCGGATATTCTCTTTGCGCATTTCCAGCATCAATGATTCAGAGAAACGCATAACAGCGGCTTTAGAGGCGCTGTAGGCAGAGTAATTTGCGCTGCCTTTCAAACCAGCCGTTGAAGCCACATTGATGATATCACCACCGCCATTCGCTTTCAGCAAAGGGATAACAGCTTTCGCTACATAATAAACGCCTAAAACGTTTACCTGGATAATTTCTTCCCATTTGGCCGTCGGCATTTCTTCCACAGATCCGAGGCCGGCAATGCCCGCGTTGTTAATCAATATATCTATCTGCGGAAATTGCTTCGCAATCTTTTCGATGCCTGCGTTCACTGCCTCCTGGTTGGCTACATCAAATGCTGCATAAGTGACATTGACACCCAATGCTCTTAATTCAGTAGCGGTTTCTTCCAGTTTTTTGGTATCCCTGCCTGTGATCGCGATGTTGACGCCTTCTTTGGCCAATGCAATAGCAGTGGCTTTACCCAAACTGCGGCTGGCGCCGGTGATTAATGCTGTCTTACCTTTTAAGTCTGTCATGTTTTTATTTTGATGATTATCGCCGTTGTTGATATCCCTACCAACAACACAAAAAACACCATCTGGTTCAGGTATTTTCCTTAACTAACGCATTTAGGATTTCATTTGCTAAATAAGTTAGTATATTTGATTTTGAAAAAGGAGCCGGTTATGTTATTGAGTGAGCGGGTGATGGAGAAGCTGGAGATATTGGCAGATGCTGCCAAGTATGATGTTTCCTGTGCCTCGGGACAGAGTAAACGGGAAAACAAAAACAAAGGCATCGGCAATTCATCAGGATTTGGGATTTGTCATGCCTATACGGAAGATGGCCGTTGTGTGTCATTGCTGAAGATCTTGCTCACCAATCAGTGCATTTTTGATTGCGCTTATTGCGTGAGCCGGAAAAGCAACGATATTAAAAGAGCGGCCTTTACGGTAGAGGAGGTGGTAGACATTACCATTAGTTTCTACCGCCGGAATTATATTGAAGGACTTTTTCTTAGTTCGGGTATTTTCAGCAATCCTGATTATACGATGGAGCGGCTCGTCAGGATCGCTAAAAAACTGCGCAAGGAAGAAAATTTCAACGGGTATATTCATTTGAAAGCTATTCCCGGTGCCAGCGATGAATTGATCAGGGAAGCGGGCCTGTATGCGGACAGGCTAAGTGTGAATGTGGAAATGCCGACGGAGCAAAGTTTGAAATTGTTGGCACCGGATAAAAATCATCAGGATGTGATCCGGCCGATGACATTTTTGAAAGAAGAAATTGCCGGCCGCAAAGAGGAGAAAAAGATCATCAAGAAAGCACCGCTTTTTGCACCGGCAGGGCAGAGCACTCAAATGGTGATCGGTGCTACAAAGGAAACAGATCTCGAGATACTGGCGATGACGGATTATTTCTATGGCAAGATGAATCTTCGTCGTGTTTATTACTCGGGCTATGTGCCGATCAGTACGGATAACCGTTTACCTGCACTGGGTACGCCGGTTCCTATTATCCGGGAGAACCGTCTCTACCAGGCAGATTGGTTATTGCGGTTTTATGGATTCAAAGTAACTGAACTGGTAGGCTGGGACCAGCCTGATCTCGACCTCGACATTGATCCCAAACTAGCCTGGGCATTGCGCAATCCGGAGCAATTTCCGGTAGATATTAATACGGCCGATCTGGAAATGATTAAACGTATACCGGGAATAGGCGTGAAGAGTGCGCAACGAATTGTGCAATCAAGACGGTACAGACGATTGCAGCCCGAACATCTGCAACCAATGGGTATCGCGTATAATCGCGCGAAATACTTCCTGGCATTCAGCACGCCGTTTTCGCTGCACAAAGATCTTACGCAGGAACAGATCAAACAACAAATACTCAAACTACAGCAAAGCAAATACGAAAAGAATTTCTCTTCGCAAATAACTTTGTTCTGACCTATGACGACACTCGCCTGTGACGGAACCTTTGAGGGCTGGCTGACGGCTGTATTCGAGATATACGAATACCGGTTTACGGACGTAGAATTTTCCAGCGAAGGTGTATCGGCCAATATGTTTTCCACCGCAAGGCAGGTGACCACTGATTTGCGGAAAGCGGAACGGGTAAAAAAAGGATTGAAACAACGATTATCACAGCAGGGATATCAGCAATTATACCACACCTTTTTCTCGGAAATAGAAAATGCAGAACAACAAATGTGGTTGTTTGCACAATATGTATTTGCCAGTAAAATAAATGTGGAAGGCGATCAGCGAAATCCGGTCGTGTGGAATATTCTGAAGGCGGCACAAATGGTCCGCCGCGAATCGCACCGGATGAAGGCATTTGTGCGTTTTCAGCTCACCAAAGATCAAATCTATTACGCTGTGGTGGAACCTGACTGTGACGTGCTGACCCTGATTGCCAAACATTTCAGCGACCGTTACGCCGATCAGCGCTGGCTGATCTACGATGCCAAAAGAAAATACGGTATCTATTACGATCTGAACTCGGTATCGGTAGTGGAAATGACCTTCAACGAATCATCCGGCGGCGTTGAAATATGGGATGAGAAGGAGTTATTTTTTCAGAAACTATGGCAGCGTTATTTCGGTAGCGTGAATATCAAGGCCCGGAAAAACATGAAACTGCACTTGCAGCATATGCCGAAAAGGTATTGGCGGCATTTGACGGAGAAGAAAATGGGGCTTTAATATCCTGGTCGCGTCCTGACGAATCAGCGGGTATGTAATGCAGCCGGTTCAGGCATCTCTTGTAAATATCTGACTTTAAGTGATTAACTTAAAGGAGCGGATTTTAACCTCACCCAAACCATTTATCTGTGTATGAAAAAAATAATTTTAGCAATTGTAACGCTTTTCCTGCTAGGGATAGCTCACGCACAAGGGTTTATCAATCTGAACAAAACCGGGTCGAAGAACTATCTCGCAAAATTCAGTGCCAAAGAAAAACTTCAAACCGCCACTGCCGAAACAGATTCAACGTTGACATTTTTGATAAGAGATTCGGCAAAACAAAATTTAGATCTACTATTGCATTTTGATGCATTGGGTAAATGTTATAAGGAAACGCGGGTGCTGAGCTGCGATTCCTGTTATCAAAAAATGGTTAATAATACGCTGTCAAATAAAACTTATCAGTGGAAAAAAGTGGATGATAAGACCTATGTTTCCAAATACTCGAAGGGGCTGGTATTGACGCTGCTCGCTGAGGGGACTTTTTCTTTTGTAATTCAGCGGAGTGAGTTAGGACGGAAGGAGTATAGACGGCAGTTTGGTAAGCAATAAATTCTTACAAGTTAACGTGGAGTAAATCCTGTATTATTTAAGGTTTAACTGGGCGGATTCTCCTAAAACCCTGGTTCGAGTATACACGAACCAGGGAGAGGAAACAAAAAAGTCTCCACGTCTTTTTACTTCAGATATGAAATAATACATCGTGGATTTCAGGACTGTTTAAATCGTCTTATCGGCACTGCACAAGCAGCCGATGAAGATATATTTGAAGATCCTCAGGAACGTATTGCCTCACCTTTCTTGCTCTCGTTCCTTTCAACCATCGTATACCGGTTGAAAAATAAAATTTTTGGTATGATGGAGCCTCACTGATCTTCATGCCGATGCCAACCGAAGTAGTTTATAAGGCATGATCGAATTCAATAAACATATAACCAATCCGGCTATCTCACTTCCATCTTCTCCTGGAATAGCTGTATAAATTGATCGACGTGTAATCCGTCTACCAATCCGTGATGCACATGTACAGATATGGGCAATAGAACCCGTCCATTCATCTCGGATAATTTACCAAAAACAATTTTAGGGACGGAGTCTGCCACGCCAAGACGCTGCGCATGTTGCACGCTCGTAAACCGGATCCCGGTCAGCACAGAATAATGAATGATCGAGTCCAATGCTGGTGCCGGGCGAAGGCCGGAGTTCATTTTTTCTTGTCGCAGCGCTTCACCAGCCCCTGCTGCAAATTCCTTGAATTCGGGATGATAGTCAAAATAGGCAAATCCGAAAGTCTGGTCGGTTCGGGATACAGTCACTGATCCTGATATGGAGGAATATTCAACCGGGCCATCCCGTTCGATTCGCTGCCGGAATTGTTTGACCGAGTTGGCTGCGTGAAGGGATTTATGCAGGTAATATAGAAAAAAATTCACGCCTGCCATCTTGCAATAATTGTAGGCGCGTGTGCAATTGATCTCCGTAGTAAGTCCCCAAAACGGTTGCTCAAACAGGCCAAAGAATGCATAATGGTCTTTTCGTTTCCAGGTCGAGAGGTTTATTTTATATTTGTTATCTGTCAGCATGCCAGCAAATTGCCGCTAATCCCGGAGAAGGGGTGCGCATAAAAGGATTTTTAACATACCTGGACGGATTATGTTCCACATACAAGGCAAAGAATTTATTGAACTCATTCCCCGCTCGTTTGGCGGTAACCTGGCTATCTGCGAGTCAACATCCCATCATCCGGGTTATTTTAGCTCCTCCACCTGCACGACCAGGAATGAATATTTTGATATTCTTTATTTCACTTGCCGGTTTTATCAGGACATTCGTGTCAATGCGTTGGAAGACATAACGCATGTCAGCCTTCACTTTCAGCTTCGCGGCCATTCCGACGCGCGTATCTCCGGGCTAAATCAGCCGCTGGGCATGAAACCGAACGTTCATAACCTGTTGAATTGCGTAGCGCCTGTAAGCGACTTTATCTTTCCCCAACAGGACCACTATGAATACATTTGCGTCGGTCTTAAACCATCCTTCTTTCAATCAATACTCGAGGGATGCGGGGAGATCGGTGATGAGCTGCTGAGGAATGCTGCTCATCAAAAACCGTTTGGCCTTTTTAAAGAAAGCATGGCCACCGATTTTCACCAATTACAGGTACTGCGGCAACTAAAAGACGCACCCATCGCCGACTCGCTAAAACCTGCTTTCCTCCTTTCCAAGGTTCGCGAGCTTACCTTGTTGACGTTGGGAAAATCTTCTAATCCGGACGCTATAAGCGGGTTAAACAAAGAAGACATAACCCGGCTATATGCTGTACGGGAATACCTTTCGCTGAATTTCCTGCAGGCGCATAGCCTGGAGAAGATCAGCCGCACTTTTCTCCTGAATGAATTTAAACTCAAGGCGGGTTTTCGTAAACTGTTCAATACAACCGTTTTTGGGTTCATCCATGAGCTACGGATGAATCATGGACTGGAGCTGATACAGGCTGGCGGGTACTCGATCGCCGATATCTCCATTAAGCTGGGCTATGAAAGCGAATCTTCGTTTAGGCGTGCCTTCAAATTATTCTTCGGAATGAGTCCTGCTGCGGTTAAAAAAGGATGATAGCTGTGTAGTATAACAGCAGCATCGTTCTGAGGACCGGTGGATTTTACAGGCAATGAAAATATACCAGCTTCCAGTTCAAGAGGAATGAGTGAACATCGTATACAGATGGATTACAGATGATAGACGCGCAAAGGTTTCATCGAAGCCATAAATAAAAAATCCCCCGATAATTCGGGGGATTTCAGTTTGGTGCCCAGGACTGGATTCGAACCAGCACACCTCGCGGCGCTGCCACCTGAAGACAGTGCGTCTACCAATTTCGCCACCTGGGCGGTTTCGAAAGGGGATGCAAAAATAAGGGGAAATGAATTTATTTCCACGCTTTTATCTCAAAAATTTCTTCCCCTTCGCCCGACCCCGCGCCCAGCCTCATTCACCGCCTTTTCACCCCCCAAATACGCGCACTCTTCCGCTTCCCCACCGCATTTTTAGCACCCCGCAAAATCACGCAAAAGTACCTAACAAGCGTTCGCGTTAGCGGTGTACATTCGGAATCACGTTCACATACACACACTAAACCAATCAACTGTATGAAAAGATCATTACTCCTGCTCAGCCTCGGGCTGATTACGGCAGGCGCAGCCTTTTCCCAGCAATCCGGCTGGAGACGCGCCACAACGCCCACCAACGAGTCCGCACTTTTCAACAACCGCTATCGCCCCGCCAGCTACAGCCTCCTGCAGCTTGACGAACAGCAGTGGCAGTCCCAAATCCGCCAGGCCCCTTCGGAGTCCACCGTCAGCGCCCGGCAGTCTTCTTTCATTATTTCCCTGCCAGATGAAAACGGACAACTGCTTTCGTTCCGTGTTGTCGAGGCGCCCGTGATGGATCCGGCTCTGGCCGCACGCTATCCAGGTATTCAATCTTATGCCGGTACCGGTCTCACTGATCCGTCGCAAACTGTGCGCTTCAGCACCGGCACCGACGGCTTTCATGGCATGATCCTCCGGCCCGGACAGCCCACGGTCTACATCGATCCGGTAGGCGAGAACGACCGTTATTATGTCAGCTTCGCCCGCAGCGCTGCGCTCGGCGATCGCCATTTTTCCTGCGAAACGCCCGAGTCTGCTGTCACCGATAATCCTCCGCTGACGGCTGGCAGAGCCGCTGATGACGGACGCCTGCGCACGTATCGTCTCGCACTGGCTTCCACCGGCGAGTATTCGCAGTATTTTCTCAACGGCACCGAAACCACCGACGCCCAACGCAAGGCCAAAGTGCTCACGGCCATGAACACCGCCATGACACGCGCCAACGCCATTTACGAACGTGACATGGGCATTCGCATGGTACTCATCGCCAACAACGATGCGATCATCTACCTCACCGCGTCCACCGACCCGTGGACAAGCGAGTACAATATCAAAACACAACAAACCATCGATGCCGTGATTGGTAATGCCAATTACGATATCGGTCACCTCGTACACCGCGGCAGCAACAACGGCAATGCTGGTTGCATCGCCTGCGTTTGCAAAACACACAACGGCAGCACCAACCCCAATACGTTTGTGGGTAAGGGTGGAGCCTTCACGTCACACACCGCACCCGTCGGTGATCCGTTTGTTGTAGATTATCTCACGCATGAGATGGGACACCAGTTTGGCGCCAACCATACCTTTACTTTCAGTAATGAAAGCGGCACGGCCAGCCAGTTTGAGCCAGGCAGCGGTTCCACTATCATGGGTTATGCAGGCATCACAGGTGCCACCGATGTACAACCACATAGCGATGATTATTTTCATGCGCGCAGCATCGAACAGATTTCTGATTATATCAAAAGCAGCACGGGCGGCGGCGCTTGCCCCACCGTCACTATCACCGGCAATACCGCTCCGGTAGCCAACGCAGGAGCTGACTATGTAATTCCGCGTGCAACGCCTTTTACCTTAACGGGTTCAGCTACCGATGTGAATGCGGGTAATGTGCTCACTTATACCTGGGAGCAAATGAATGCAGGTACATCGTCTACAACCAATCCCAGTACCACGGCTACTTCCGGCCCGCTGTTCCGTTCGCGCACCGGCACTACGGATCCTTCGCGCACGTTTCCTGTCCTGAGTTCTATCCTGGATGGAACCAACGGAAACCAGTGGGAACGTCTTCCTGGTGTAGCACGTACACTCAACTTCCGGTTGATGGTGCGTGACAACAATGCCGGCGGTGGCAATACCAAAGACGATGATATGATCGTAACCGTTAACGGGAGCGCAGGACCTTTTGCCGTTACCGCACCCAATACAGCGGTTAGCTGGTCCACCGGTTCAAGCCAGACCGTTACCTGGAGTGTAAACAATACCAATGTTTCGCCCGTCAATTGTGCAAACGTAAAGATCAGCCTGAGCACAGACGGCGGTCTTACGTTCCCGATCGTATTAGCTGCCAGCACGCCTAATGACGGCTCGGAAGCGATCACGGTGCCCGCCAATACAACCAGCACGGCGCGTATCAAAGTGGAAGCTGTGGGCAATATCTTCTTTGATATTTCCAATGTAAACTTCACGATTACGGGAGGGGCTTCCTGTGCGGCGCCGGGTAGTCTGGCTTCTTCCTCCATCACCAGCAGCGGCGCTACGGTATCGTGGGCTGCCGTGAGTGGCGCCGTGAATTATACGGTGGAATATAAAACAACGGCGTCCGGCACCTGGACAACCGCCGCGGCAGCTACTACTTCAACGTCTGTGTCTATTGGTAGTCTTACCGCTGCCACAACATACGACTGGCGTGTACGTACCAATTGCAGCGGCGGTAGCAGCACCTATGCTGCTGCGCAATTCACTACGACGGGATCGGGTGGATGTGTAGCTGCTTATGAAGCGAACGAAACGATTGGTGCAGCAGCTTCTATTCCGGTGAATACCGTTGTTTCAGCAGCCATCGGCAGCAGTACGGATATTGATTATTATAGTTTCGCCGTCAGCAGTGTCAGCAACCTCGCTATTACCTTGAGCAACCTGCCGGGCGACTATGATCTTTACCTGTACAATTCAGCCGGTACACAGATCGGAAGTTCCATGGCAAGTGGTACCAGCAATGAATCTATCAGTCTTGCCAACCAGGCAGCAGGCACGTATTATATCCGTGTGATCGGTTACAGCGGTGCATTCAGCACGTCGGTATGTTATAACCTGAATGCAGGTGTAACGGCTGTTTCCAGCAGTTGCCCGGGTACGTACGATGTAAGTACAAATGGTACTACCTCGGGTGCGGCTACTATTCCGCTGAATACGGATATTAAAGGATTGATCAATCCTGCAGGGGATGTAGACTACTATCGTTTTGTGATCACCACAGGTGGCACGGCTACTGTTACGTTGAGTACATTACCTGCGGATTATGACCTGCGTCTTTACAGCAGCAATGGCACAACGCAATTGGCGCTTTCACAGAATGGAGGAACATCCAGCGAAACCATCAGCCGCACCTTTACGGCGGGTACGTATTTCTTGCAGGTGTATGGCTACAGCAATGCGTCGAACGCGACGAATTGTTATACGCTGCGTGTACAAACAGGTACAGCATCACGTGCCGGTGAAATGATTGTGGGTGAACAACGCGCGGAAGTGTATCCGAATCCTGTTGTGCGAAGCACCTCTGTTAATTTAAAAGGATTGAAAGGAAGTGCCGAACTGAGTGTGGTGGATGCACAGGGTAAACAGCTCTGGCAGGCCTCAACCAGTCAGTCGCTGACAGAGATCGATATGCAGAAATGGCCGGCGGGTCTTTATCTGCTGCGGGTGAGATATAATGGAAAAGAGGAGACGTTTAAATTGCTTAAACAATAATTTAAAATAAAGGGCTGCCATGGCAGCCCTTTATTTTTGATGTGTAAATATGTAAATGCGAAAATTAGGATGAATTGTCATCCCGAAGCCTCGGGAGTCAATGGTGAATATCGTTACTTTACCTATGACCTATCACCTAAAACCTATAACCGAAGCTTCGGCCCGAAGTGTCGGCCTTACACCTTACGCCTTTCACCTTACACTGACACATTAAACTCCCGCAACGCATCGTTCAGGCTAGTCTTCAAATCAGTGCTGGGTTTGCGCTGGCCGATGATCAGGGCGCAGCTTACACCGTATTCGCCTGCGGGGAATTTCTTGTTATACGTACCCGGAATTACTACGCTGCGGGCAGGAACGCGGCCTTTCATTTCCACGGGCTCGCTGCCGCTTACGTCGATGATTTTGGTTGATTGGGTGAGCACCACGTTAGCGCCGAGTACGGCTTCTTTTTCCACTACTACGCCTTCTACCACAATACAGCGGCTGCCGATAAAGCAACCATCTTCAATGATTACCGGTGAAGCCTGCAATGGCTCGAGCACTCCGCCGATGCCCACACCGCCACTCAGGTGAACGCCTTTACCAATCTGGGCACAACTGCCTACAGTAGCCCAGGTGTCCACCATGGTGCCTTCATCAACATAGGCGCCGATGTTTACATACGAAGGCATCAGCACAACGTTGCGGCCCACAAAGGCGCCATAGCGGGCAATGGCATGTGGCACGGCACGTACACCGAGGTCTTTGTAATTATCCTTCAAAAGCATTTTGTCGTAAAATTCAAACGGACCTACTTCCCAGGTTTGCATGGGCTGGATGCTGAAATATAGCAGGATGGCCTGCTTTACCCATTCATTCACTACCCAGCCGGCATCGGTCGGAGAGGCAACGCGGATGCGACCTTTATCGAGGTCTTCCATCACGGTATGTACAGCTTCGGTATATTGATTTTCCTTGAGTAATTCACGGTTGGCCCAGGCCTGGCTGATCAATTCCTGCATAGTGTAATTTTTTTGCAAAGTTAAGGATGCTGCCCGAAAGACAGGTTGATTTCCTCCCTGTACCTCCCTGTGGCCAATCGGCAAATTATCCGCAACTTTGCAGCTATGCAGATCGGATTTGATGCCAAAAGGGCTTACCACAATACCACAGGACTAGGCTATTTCAGCCGCACGCTGATCAACCTGCTTGCTCATTATTATCCTGAGCATAATTACTATTTATACAATCCCAAATCCTCCGATAAATTCCATCCTGATTCTCCTGCCGTGCATGAAGTACGGCCTACGGCTTTTTTAGATAAATTATTCCGCTCGGCGTGGCGGAGTAGTTGGGTGAAAAAAGATCTGCTCAAACAAGGGATCGATCTGTATCATGGTCTCAGTCATGAATTGCCGATGGGTATTGAAAAGACCGGCATCCGCACGGTTGTTGCCATGCATGATCTCATTCCCGAGCGATTTCCTGAACAGTTTAAACCGATCGACGTTGCCATCTATAAAAAAAAATACCGCCATGCGTGCAGGGTAGCTGATCATATCATGGCGATCAGCGAACAAACCAAACAGGATATTATCGACTATTACGAAATTCCTGCGGAGCGTATTACGGTCTGTTATCAAAGTGTTGATCCGGCGTTTGCTCAGCGGGCGACTGAGCAACAAAAAGCTGCGATACGTGTACGTTATGGTTTACCTGAAACTTATTTTCTGTACGTAGGAACCGTGATTGAAAGAAAAAATCTGCTGAATATCTGCAAGGCACTGTTCCTCCTTCGCGGCCGGTTGGATATTCCATTAGTGGTAGTAGGGAAAGGCGGCAAGTACCTGGAGCAAGTGAAAGATTATATCCGTCAGCAGAACCTGGAGCGGCAGATTATATTTGTTTCCGAGACGGCTGGTTATGTGGCACAGGAAGATTTTCCCGCGATGTACCAGATGAGCACGGCCATGTTATATACGTCTTTCTTTGAAGGGTTTGGTATCCCTGTGCTCGAAGCTCATTGGAGCCAGGTGCCTGTTATTACCTCCAATGTTTCCTGCCTGCCCGAAGTCGGCGGCCCCGGTGCGTATTATGTAAATCCGAATAGTTCGGAAGAAATTGCGGAAGGCATGTTCCGCCTGGCTACGGACAGCGCATTGGTGCAACAGTTGATTCAGTTAAGCGGTCCGCATATTCAGCGGTTTGCACCGGAGGTGTATGCGGCGTCGGTGATGGCGATTTATGAGAGAGTGAAACGGCCGTTGTAAGTTTTAAGTAATAGGTTATAAGTTTTAGGGTTTAGGTAAAAGGCATAAGGCATAAGGCATAAGGAGTAAGGTATAAGGTGCCAGGTCAGGGGCGTGAAGACTCAAACCAAGCCGAGCCATTCACGATTGACGATTCACGATTGACGATTCACGATTGACCATTCACCATTCACCATTCACGATTTTACTTTTGAATTAATCCCTTATCACCGTAATATCATTCTCCCCATTCCATTTAATAATCGAGGAGGGTTGTGCCGGCTTCGTCTCTTCCTGCCGGTGATGTACAATATAGTCCACCTGATTTTTAATTTCTTCTGAAATGCCTGCAAAAGAGCCGGCTGTGGGTTGCCCTGAAATATTTGCGGAAGTGGATACGATCGGTTTGCCCAATCTTTTGATCAGGTGCTTGCAAAATATATCATTACAGATACGGATGGCAATACTTCCGTCTGCACCCGTCAGGTTATCTGCGAGGCCCAATGCGCCGGGATAAATAACCGTAGTGGGTTTCGGGCGTTGCGCCAAATAATCAAAAATTGAAAGATCGGGACTGGCCACATGCTTCAGTACATCCCGTTCATCAGCAACCAGGATGATCATCGCTTTTTCATCCGCTCTTTTTTTTATCTCATAGATACGTTTTACAGCAGATGCATTCGTGGCATCACATCCCAGTCCCCAAACGGTGTCGGTGGGATAAAGGATTACGCCGCCTTCTTTCAGTATGCGGAGGCTGTTGGTTATATCTTCTTCAAATTCAAAAGTCACAAGTCAAAATTCAAAAGTGAATAAGTCAATAAGTGAATGGTGAATAGTGCACGTTGGGCTGCGTCTTCACCATCTTCCTATATTATCTAATCTTCAAATTTTCAAATTACCTGATTCCTATCTCTTTCGCTTTTTCCATCAGAAAATTCTTCGCCGCTTCATATTCATTGGCCACGATACCATCCAGTATCGCATCTTTCAAGGAATCTTTCAGCAAACCCACTTCACGTGACGGACGCAGGTTGAACATCGTCATGATCTCTTCTCCACCGATCGGTGGCTGCCAGTTGCGGATCTGGTCTTTTTCTTCCACCTCGCGACAACGCTCACGCACCAGGCGAAAGTTTTCCTGGAAGCGTTTGACTTTTTGCTTATTTTTTGACGTGATGTCGGCATCGCAAAGTGTCATCAGAGCTTCGAGATCTTCGCCGGCATCAAACAACAAGCGCCGTATGGCAGAGTCGGTTATATTTTCTTTCGTTAAACTGATCGGGCGCAGGTGCAGTTCCACCAGTTTTTTTACAAACCGCATTTTTTCATTCTGCGGTAGTTTGAGCTTCGCAAATATTTTGGGTACCATGCGGCCGCCCACCACTTCATGTCCGTGAAAGGTCCAGCCATGGCCTTCTTCAAATCGTTTGGTCGCCGGCTTGGCTATGTCATGCAGGATGGCTGCCCAGCGCAGCCACAGGTCATCCGACTCGCGGGCCACATTATCCAGCACCTGCAGTGTATGATAGAAGTTATCCTTGTGTCCGTAACCATCTACGTATTCGGCACCCGCCAGTTCCACCATTTTGGGAAAGATGAGTTGCAGCAGACCGCTCTTGTAAAGCAGGTCGAAGCCAATCGATGGTTTGGGAGAAGCGATAATCTTGTTCAGTTCATCCGTGATTCTTTCCTGCGAAATGATTTCGATGCGATGCGCTGTTTCTATAATACCCTGGAAGGTGGTTTCATCGATGTCGAACCGCAGTTGCGTGGCAAAACGGATCGCACGCATCATACGCAACGGATCGTCGCTGAACGTGCGCGCAGGTTCCAGCGGTGTGCGGATGATTTTTGCCCGCATATCCGCGATGCCATTGAACGGATCGATCAGTTGGCCATAATCGGCTTCATTCAGGCTTACCGCCAATGCATTGATGGTAAAATCGCGACGGTTCTGGTCGTCCTGCAATGAGCCGGGCGTTACATGGGGTTTGCGGGAATCCGATTGATAACTTTCCTTGCGCGCGCCCACAAATTCAATTTCAAAATCGTCGACACGGATTTGTGCGGTACCGAAATTTTTAAAAAAATTGACGTTGGGAACCGGTTTGAAACGGCTGGCTACCGCATGGGCCAGCCCAATGCCATCACCCAGGCATACCACATCGGCGTCCTTGGTAGGACGGCCGAGGAGTTTGTCGCGTACGAAGCCGCCAACCAGGTAAGTTTCTATGCCCAGTTCGGCAGCCGCTGCCGCAATTTTTTTCAGGTAAAATAATTCCTTATCAGTACACCGGATATCCATGATCGGCGCAAAGATAACCTTCAGCAGGTAAAAAAGCAGGGGCTGCACATACCTGCCATTTAACGGCATGATAATGGTGGCCTGAGCGCTATAAATTGGGCTATTTCGTCATTCATTCCTTAAATTCGCAGTATGGCTATTTTAAAATTCCGTGTTTATTTTGAAGAGGATGAAAGTATTTACCGTGATATCGCCATCCGTCATACACAAAAGTTTTCCGAACTGCATGAGACCATCCTGAAGGCATACGAGTTCGACAGCAAGCACAAGGCTACTTTTTTCCGCAGTAATGATAACTGGCAGCAGGGCCGGGAGATCACACTGGAAGTATACGATAAACCATACAAAGCGCCACCGTTGGTAATGGCTGAAACCACCATCGGTTCCGAGATCAAGATCCCTAATCAGAAATTCCTTTATCTCTACGATTTCAATAAAAACTGGTCATTTCTTATCGAGTTGATCAACGTGTCAAAAGAAGAAAATCCAAAACTCAGTTATCCTGCCATTGTGCGTGCGGAGGGGATAGGTCCAAGTCAGTATGGTACCAAAGGATTGCTGGGGGAGAAATTTGCGGAAGTGGAGGAGAAGTATGACCTCTCGCAGGGTGCCGACGGCTTCGGGGAAAAAGACGCTGACGGCGAAGACTACGGAACAGAGGAAGCGGGAACCGAAGACAGTAACGAAGAACTTTAATCTCTTTACTAAAAACATATTCGGCCCCGGAGTAATTCGGGGCTTTTTATCGCTATGGAACAAAAGCCATCCAGGACAGTCATCGTATTGGCCGGAGCCACCGCTTCAGGAAAAACGGCCGCTGCCATACGTTTAGCCAAAGAATTAGGTACGGAAATTATCTCTGCCGACAGCCGGCAATGCTACCGCGAGCTTAATATTGGTGTGGCCCGGCCTTCTGAGGCCGAACTGGCCGCCGTTCCGCATCATTTCATTGCTTCCCATTCTATTCACGACCAGGTGACAGCTTCCGATTTTGAAGCGTATGCCCTGGGCAAGGCCGAAGAAATTTTCAAGAAAAATGATACGCTGGTAATGGTCGGCGGCACCGGTTTGTATATCCGCGCCTTTTGCGAGGGGCTCGACAATATTCCCCGCATAGAGACGGCCATCCGCGAAAAGATCGTTGCGGAATACGATCGTTTTGGATTGGGCTGGCTACAGGAACAGGTGCAGAAAAA
Source organism: uncultured Sphingobacteriales bacterium (assembly GCA_937888905.1). Lineage (GTDB taxonomy): Bacteria > Bacteroidota > Bacteroidia > Chitinophagales > Chitinophagaceae > Terrimonas. The sequence continues at coordinate 19,859 of CALATA010000021.1, read as the reverse complement.
AGATCCGTTGTACTATGAAACCGGCGAAATCCGCAACCCGCAGCGGCTCATGCGTGCACTCGAAGTGCTGGAAGCCACGGGCCAGTCGATCCGCAGTTTTCAAAAAGGTGCCACCGCCCGGCGCGACTTCAATGTGATCCGTGTGGCCATCGAATTTTCGAGGGAAGAGCTGGATGAGCGGATCTATCAACGCGTGGATAAAATGATCGAAGATGGCCTGGAAGAAGAGGCGCGCGGGCTGGTCGCTCACCGGAATCTGAATGCCTTGCAGACGGTCGGATATGAGGAAATGTTTGATTATTTCGATGGGCTTTACTCCCGCGACGTAGCCATCGAAAAAATAAAAGTGCATACCCGTCAGTATGCACGCCGCCAGTTTACCTGGTTTAAAAAAGATAAGGAGATCCGCTGGCTTACCACCAATCAGATCTCCCTGAGAGGGCTGGAATTATCCTAGTCCTGTCTATATTTTGAATCCAAAAGTCAGATAGATATTGCTGCCTGTGCCGCGGACATTCGCAAACGTGTTCGCCTTATCAGGAAGACGGTAAGGGAAGCTTACGTCTTTGCTGATGGCATGTACATAGGTGAGGTCGATGAAGATACCGTTGTTGCGGTAACCAAGACCGCCACTCAGGAACATGCGGCTTGCTTTCAGAGCTGCGTCAGCATAAGGATTGCCGTAATAAGCGAAGCCCAGACGCGTCATGATCGTTGTGAACTTTAATTCACCACCCACGCGGAAGTTGAACGCATTTTTATAATAAGATTTTACCACACTATTCAGGGAAGAATAATAACCATCGTCCTCTACTGTCTCATCCGCATTGGAGAAACGGTTTGACTTATGGGTCACGTATTCAATGTCTGCGCTGATGAATCCTTTTTGCTTGCTCACGTCTTCCACTTCACGCAGGACATAAGCGCCGCTCATCATGAAACGCCATGGGGTCGAAAGGCCATATTGATAGCTTGCGCGCATGCCATTATTCAAAAAGCCGGATGTAACGGGTACACCGTTATCGATCACACCATAGTTTTCGGTATTGGTGGTCATGGTGGCTTCGTAGGTATCGGTGAGTGTATACCAGGAAGGCGTGTGGATGGTAGCGCCGAGACGTACCGACTCGGTAGGCTTATAGATGGCACCCAGCTTCAGGTTGAAACCGATGCCTTTGGTGGTAGAGCGCTCGCGCAGTTCAGAGAAAGAAAAATAATTGGCTGCGTCGCCGGTGGCATCTGATTCGCGGAGCACACTGACGCGCTCATAATTTACAATGGGAATGCCGATCGCGCCGCCGAGATAGAATCTGTCTTCCCGGTTTCCTGCATAGCCCAAGGCAATATCGGTAACGCCACCTGAGGTTTCAATAAGGTGTTCCTGGTTTACCAGGAAGTCGCCGTTGTTCCGCAGCTTGTCGTACATGGCCATGCTTACAAACTCGGGTCCACCGCCGGGGCGGATGGTAGCCGTATCGATAAGATAACTGTAAAGTGCCATGCGCGTACCGAACGATACGGAATTGCTGTTGATCATTTCTTCAATAGACATGCCTGTCTGCTGGCTTACCTGCGCCGCCTCGGCGGCGTATTGTTCACCATAAGAAGAAAAATCGTTCTGGCCTTTGTAATAAATTTTATTGGCAAAACTGGTGCTTCTGTTTACGGCAAAGCTCAAAGCCTGCGAACGCCATTTGCCGGTAGTAGGCCATCCGAAAACAACGCCGGTTGGTCCTAACTGAAAACGATTCTTCTGCTGTGTAGTATCTGTACCGCGGAAGGAACCTTTGTTGCGGTTGAATTGAAATCCCGGCGACAGTACGATATCCATTGATTTGTAAAAACCTATACCGGCGGGGTTCACATATAAGGAGCTGATGTCTCCGCCCAAAGCACCGGTAGCGCCGCCCACTGCGTTGATCCTTGCTGATCCGTTGACCGGACCCCACGAATATTTCAGAACATCTTCGGGAACCTGAGCCATAACAGCCTGACCGATGATGGTGGCGGAAATCAGGGTGATGATTTTTTTCATAATCGTTTTGATATAAATCCTTTCAGTAAGCAGCGAGTCGGGAGTATGCAGCAAATAACCGGCCAGGTACAGTGCCGTATAAGCCTGTCACAAGTATATTCAATGATAGATTAAGCAGGTTGTGTTTGTGCTGTTATCTTCTGCCTGGTCTGCTCACACCGCCGCCGCTTCCGCTTGATCCGCTACCGCTGCTCCGTCCTCCCGAATTGGAAGAAGAAGGTGTGTAGCTGCGCGTAGGTTGAGAGTTGTTGTTGCTATTGTAGCTGTTGCTGTTGGAACTGCGCCCGTTGTTGCGATAGTTTCCGCTGTTGGTATTGTTATACCCCTGGAAATTGCTGCCACGGTACGAATTCATCATGCGGTTGTTATTGTTACTATTCGCGTTGTAGAAACGTCCGCTGTTGCCACCCCCTGTTGAGTAACTGTTGGGTGTGAAAGCGATCGGACGGCTTGGGGAAACACGGGGAACTTTACTGCCGCCAATTACGATTACGCCGGGACCATAACCACCCCAGCCCCAGCCGCCACCACCGTAAAAGCCGGGATGGAATCCGCCGTAGTAAGGATTGTAATAGTAGTTCCAGCTCCAGTAGTTATTCCATGGACTGTTCCAACCCCAGGGATCGGAATAGCGGAATGCATTATAGCCATAAGGCGAAGAGAAATAATAATCGTCGAGGTAAGACCAGCGATAAGGATTGCCGGCGCGCATACGCAGGAAACGGTCTTCATAATATTCATCGCTTCCCTGGTACAACCGGTCATTCTGGCGCGGGGTGCTCACGTATTCATCCTGTACCTCAGCTTTGGCAGGTGAGAAATACAGATCATCCGGTGTCTGACCTGTTTTATAAGCTGAACTACAGCTACTGAGAGCAACCACGGTTGCTATTGCAAGGGTAAAAAGTGAGGGTTTCATTCGGCTTAGTTTTAAAGTTTAGGCGGTCGGTGGAAATCCTGCAACAAAAACCTCATTTCCACCAGCAGGCACAAGATTTCGGCTTTTAACAGCTATTTTTGCGCCTCACCCGATAAAGTTACGACAAAAACACACGGAGTTTGCTTTAAAACTGAGAATGGGTTGTTAAAAAAGTGAACGCCCGTTAGTTATGGCAGTACAGAGACGGTTTTATTAAAAAAATAGCATATAGCTTCTTATGAGCAAAGAAATCACTTCCAGGGAGCAGGACTACTCCCAATGGTATAATGACATTGTGGTGAAGGCGGATTTGGCCGATCATTCAGCCGTACGCGGATGTATGGTCATTAAGCCGTATGGATTTGCCCTGTGGGAAAACATGCGCGACGTGCTGGACCGCATGTTCAAAGATACCGGTCACGTAAACGCCTACTTCCCGTTGTTCGTTCCCAAAAGCCTTTTTGAAGCCGAAGAGAAAAATGCCGAAGGTTTTGCCAAGGAGTGCGCCATCGTTACGCACTATCGCCTCAAAACCGATCCTGACAACAAGGGCAAACTGATCGTCGATCCCGAAGCCAAACTGGAAGAGGAACTGGTCGTAAGGCCTACCAGCGAAGCCATTATCTGGAGCACTTACAAAGGATGGATACAGTCGCACCGCGACCTGCCGATTCTCGTGAACCAGTGGGCCAACGTGGTGCGCTGGGAAATGCGCACCCGTCTTTTCCTCCGTACGGCTGAGTTCCTGTGGCAGGAAGGGCATACGGCACACGCTACCAAAGACGAAGCCATCGAAGAAACACGCCAGATGCTGAAAGTGTACTCCACTTTCGTAGAGGAATACATGGCATTGCCCGTGATACGCGGTGTCAAGACACCGGGTGAACGTTTCGCCGGTGCGGAAGATACTTACTGTATCGAGGCCCTTATGCAGGACGGCAAAGCCCTGCAGGCAGGCACCTCGCATTTTCTCGGACAGAATTTTGCCAAAGCATTCGACGTCAAATTCGCCAACCGCGAAAATCAACTCGAGTACGTATGGGCTACCAGTTGGGGTGTAAGTACGCGCCTGATCGGTGCCCTGGTAATGGCGCACAGCGATGATGAAGGACTCGTACTGCCTCCGCGCCTTGCTCCGCTGCAGGTAGTGATCGTGCCGATCTACAAAGGCGATGAACAGAAAGCCCTGATCGATGCAAAAGCCGATGAGATAGTGGCCGATCTTAAACGCCTCGGCGTGCGGGTGAAATACGACAACAACGACAACAACCGCCCGGGTTGGAAATTTGCCGAATACGAGAAGAAAGGGGTGCCCGTGCGGCTCGCACTCGGCGCCCGCGACCTGGAAAAAAATATGGTGGAGATCGCCCGCCGCGATACCCGCGAAAAACAAACCATCAGCCTGGAAGGCATTGCCCAACACGTAGACAGCCTGCTGCTTGATATTCAGCACGCAATGTTCCGCAAAGCAAAAGCCTACCAGGAAGAACATATCACGCCTGCAAATTCTATGGAAGAATTTGTAAAATTGCTGGACGAAAAGGGTGGATTCATTGCCGCGCATTGGGATGGAACCGACGAAACCGAACAGGCTATCAAGGAAAAAACAAAAGCCACGATCCGCTGTATTCCGCTGGACAATCCGCAGGAAGAAGGGGTGTGCATCCTCACCGGCAAACCGTCTACGCAGCGTGTGCTGTTTGCAAGAGCGTATTGAGTGAGAGTGAATTGTCAATTAATTGTGAATGGCCACTTTGGTTCGTGAAGACACGAACCAATACTTAAAACTTAATACTTAAAACTTATAACCTCAACATGGCAGACGAACTATTCAACAACGAAAAAGAAAGTCCCTCGCTGTTTGATGTACAGTTGGACCCGGTAGCACAGCAACACATTGCCGCTATTGTTCAATGGTCGCGGATCATTGCTTTTCTTGTCCTGGGCATGTTGGGCATCGCCGCGCTCATCGTAGTGGCCGGTCACGGTGCGGCTTCACAGGAAACGATCATTCCCGGATTGAGCGCAAGTGAGGGCTGGGGAATGGTGATCACCGTAGTACTGTTGGCCGTGCTCATCATGGGCGTATGGCTTTATTTTTTACTGCGGGGAGCGAGATTCCTGAAAGACGGATTGGCCGCCAGCGACAGCAATGCGCTGGCCAACGGTTTCCGTTTTATGCGCATATTTTTTTCCATCAGTATTACCCTGGGCGTGCTGTCCATCATCGGTTCAATCATCAACATTTTTTAAACCTCCACCATGAATAGCATTTTTGACATATCCGATAAACCGCTCGACGATAAAGTGCGTCTGTCGCTTCGTTCATTTGCCGTGGTAGCAGGAACAGCCGCCGTCGTAATGGGCATTAATGTGCTTTTTTCCCTGATTGCAAGTTTTGTTACTTACGGCAAAGCCGCGGAATTGAAAAGGGAAATGGAAGGGTTTAGTGCCAATACTTTTCGTGTGCCCGAACCTTCTATGGGAGGATTAATTTTGCAAACGGTGATCACTCTGGCGATATGGGGCGTACTGATTTATTTCCTGTCAGGTTTTGCCCGCAAAACAAAACAGGGCATTGATTCCAATAACCAGGCGCTGATAACAACAGGACTCGGCAATCTTGCATCCTATTTCAAGATCATCGGTGTATTACTCTGTATTTTTGTCGGTTTTATGTTGCTGGCCTTGCTGGTAGCCCTCTGATAAAATTATCTCGTAGAAAGGTAATTGTAATCCTTCAATAAGATTTCCAGGAAATCGAACGGCGACATCGACGTTTCGATCTTCAGATGGGTTTTGATCCGGTCGGCTGCATTGGCGGCCAGGTCAAAATCATTTTTCCTTCTGGCGGAGGTGAGAATGCTTTTGATGGCATTGATGTCGCGGTCGCTGAGTTGCATGATCTGCGGATAAGCGGGCTGATAAGTTGATTCCACTTCCTGGAATACGGTGTCCTCAATGTTTCCACGCGCATTGGTTTGTACAATGATCGTATGTGCCAGCATATCGCCCAGCCGCTGGCCTTTGGCGGATGCCGCCACAAATACAACTTCCGCAATAAAATAAATGATGGATGCGATCAGGATAAAATAGCCAATCGCTTTGAAGTCACTCTGACCGATGCTGAAGGCAAAAAACAGCAGCAACACAAACCAGATATCACGCAGGAGCCAGCGGATCATGAACTGGCCGATATTAGGCTTGCCGCCGTTTTCATTGATCACCCGTAAATGCATAACGGCTTTGCCTGCACTGCGACCGTTGGTAGTTATTTCCATTAAAGGGAAATAGAGCAGCGGCGGCACCATCATCGCAGTCCAGAGCGCCTGCAGGGTGAAGTATTCTTCGTCATCAAACATCGCTTCCCTGGCATAGTCGCTTAGCAGATAAGTAGCGAGAATAAAATACAGTACGATCAGCGCCCAATCAATTAAAAGAGCTACCAGCCGGCGATAAAATTCCGGAATCTCAAATTCAACATCGATGTTGAAACTGGTGGGGACTTTGATGACAGCCATGGCCAAATTTAGTTATAAGTAGTAAGTTTTAAGTAATAAGTAGTAAGTTTTGGTGAAAGGTGTAAGGTGGAAGGTATAAGGTTTAGGGTAATAGGTTATAGGTGGTAGGTAAAGCAGCCCATATTGACGATTCACGATTCACCATTGACGATTCACGATTCACGATTGACGATTCCCGCAAAAAGCATTATTTTACAAACCAAAACCGAGCCGCCCGTGCGTGAAGCATTATTTATCAAAAAAAACAAGGACCGCTGGCTCCGCAACCAGCACATGCCGTCGGATAACCCCGACGAAATGGCCAGCGATTTCACTCAACTCGTTGAAGACCTTGCTTACGCAAAAACTTTTTATCCTTCAGGAAAAGTAACCGGCTATCTCAACAAGCAGGCCTCCCGCATTTACCTGGATATTTATCACAACCGCAAAGAAGAAGGCAATCGCCTGTGGCGTTTCTGGAAATACGATGTGCCGCTGACCATTGCCAAACATCATCGCTACCTGCTATTTTCATTTATATTCTCTCTCGTATTCTTCAGCATCGGTTATTTTATTTCCGGGCAGGATACCCAGGTTGCCCGCGACTTCTTCGGCGATGGGTATGTGGAAGAAACGCTGGACAATATTTACTCGGGAAATCCTTTCGGTATTTACGAAGGGGGCAATCCATTCATGATGTTCATTTATTTCATGAGCCACAATTATAAGATTGCGCTGATCATGTTTATCTCGGGATTGTTTTTCGGATTACCGACTTTATTTTTCCTGGCACAGAACACCGTCATGCTGGGCATTTTCGATCAGTTTTTTGCAGCACATGGCTATGGTACCGACTTCTGGATGGTTGTTTTTGTCCACGGCACGTTAGAGATGACGGGCATCGTGGTGGCCGGCGCAGCGGGCCTGGTAATGGGAACGAGTTTTCTTTTTCCCGGCACACTCACCCGTATGCAGGCATTCAGGCGAGGGGCCAAAGACGGCATGAAGATCATGATCGGGCTGATGCCCGTGTTCGCCGGAGCAGCCTTGTTTGAAAGTACGTTCACACGACTTTATCAGAAATATTCGTATCTCACTACCGGCATCACTATTGTATCGGCCATATTTGTAATCTGGTATTTTATCATCTATCCCATTTTGCTGCGTCGCAGACTCGGGATCAAACGGGAGGAGATCTAAGTGAAGGTTTCACATTCATTTATTTCCAGTACTGCCTGCCTGCGGACGATTTTTTTTGCAGCGCTGATAGCCGGCTTTTCTCAAAAAGGCGAGGCGCAGGATTATGAAATTGACACCGTCGTAAAGCAGGAAATCACTGTTGAGGAGATTGCTGACCCCGAAGAAGCTGATGAAAGTGATTTTACCTATCGCTGGCTACAACCGCACGGCGGTGGTCCGGATACACGTGATCTGCGCAAAGTTTCACCTACTGCATTGAACAAACTGAAAGGCGATAAAAGCTTCTGGTATATCGACGTTGCTCCGGATTCAGCAGACAGGAAAGAAGAACAAAAGAAAGAAAAAGCCGAACAGGATAAATCATCTTCCCGCTCAAGTCGCTCCGATAAGCGTTCCGGTGATTCCGGCAGTTCCGGAGGGGGAATGAATGCCTTACTTTGGCTGCTGATCATTGGCGGTTTCGGTGCATTGGTAATCTGGTACCTCAGCAACAGCAACATCCGGCTGTTCCAGCGCAACCGAAAAATGAAAAATACGGGTGCGCCGGAGATGGAGGAGATGCCGGAGGATATTTTCAAAATCCCTTATCAGCGTGAACTGGATAAAGCCATCTCCGCAGGTAATTACCGCCTGGCTGTTCGTCTGCTTTATCTCAGCCTGCTGAAACAACTGGCCGACAAGGGACGGATACATTACCGGCAGGAAAGCACCAACTCCGATTATCTCGCACAGCTTTATAAAACGCCGCTGTATAACGATTTCTTCAGAGTGACACGCCACTACGAATATAGCTGGTATGGACAATTTCCCGTAAGCGAGCAGATCTTCACAACCATCCGTAATGAATTTGAAAAGCTGGGGGCGAAAATCTAAAAAATGAAACGAGCATTACCGGTCATATTTGGTTTGGTGCTGATCGTTGCGATCGGGTTACTGGTGGTTTCACCGGGCAATTCAGCCGGCAAATCTTCCAATGGCGGAAAGAAATGGTCGAAGGCCGATAACCAGGTTACGCTGCGCAAAAATGATAAAAAGCCTTATGGCCTGTATGTCGCTTATGAACGATTAGCGGATCTTTTTCCCAAAGCCAATATCACCACTTCTGCCGACCAGCCCGGTCAGTGGGATTCGATTGCGTTCTTCGGATCGGATCAGGCAGTCATTATTTTCTCTCCGCGTGTAATGGCTTCGCAGTATGAATTCAGGAACCTGGTACGCTTCGCGGAAAATGGCAACGATGTATTCATCAGTACGCTGGCGATTTCTTCATCGGTTTCTTCTTATGCACGGCTCGATGTAGATTATGCCGATATTTCCTGGTTCAACAACAACGATCTGGCGGCCGATGGCATGACCGAATCGCTGGTAACACCCTGGTCAGGGCAATACAGTTATAAGGGAAAAAGAATGGAGGGATATTTTGACCCCATTGACACAACCCTGGCCACACCACTTGGCCGCGGTCACGAAGGCAAGGTGAATTTCATTCACCTGAAAGCCGGTAAAGGCAACCTGTATATCCATCTTTCGCCGCTGTCCTTCTCCAATTATTTCCTGTTGCAGCCAGGTAATATCAATTATTACGAAAGAGCATTGTCCGTTATCAATCCCAACGTAACACATGTAGTGTGGGATGAATATTTTCTTAACAACCGTCCGAAAGATCAGAATGAATCAAAAAGCAATAACTGGTTTTCCAGCATGGCGAAAAACCGCGAGCTGCTCGCGGCCTTGCTGATCGCCGCAGGATTTTTATTGTTGTATGTTATACTCGGTATGCGCCGCCGCCAGCGCTCGATTCCTGCTCAGCCGCCACTCCGCAACGATTCTCTCGATTTTGTAAAAACTGTCGGACGCCTTTATTTTGAAAAAGGAGACCATACCAACCTGGCACGCAAGATGACGGCTTATTTCCTGGAACACCTGCGCAGCCGTTACCAACTGGCAACCGGATTGCTGAATGATGAATTTATACAACAGGTAGTGGAGCGTACCGGTGTGGCAGAAGAAGAGGTGCGCCCAATCATCGACACCGCCGTAAGGCTGCAGTCGAACGTGTCGGTAAACGACAAACAACTGGAAACCTATTACCGCCGGCTGGAGAAATTTTACCAGCAGGCTTAATACTGAATAAGTAAACTACGTTTATGGAAGAACAATATCAAGACCAACAGCAGGAGCAGCCTCAATTGCAGGATCAGCTCTTTGAAAACCGTACAGACCTGAGTGAACTGAACGGTGCTGTGATGGCCATCCGCAGCGAAGTGCAGAAAATAATTGTAGGGCAGGATGATATGGTGAAACTCATTCTTGCGGCATTGCTGGCCGATGGTCACGTATTGATCGAAGGGGTACCCGGTGTGGCAAAAACATTGGCGGCTAAACTCGTAGCGCGCAGTGTCGATGCGCGGTTTGCCCGCGTGCAATTTACACCAGACCTCATGCCTTCCGACGTTATCGGTACACCCGTGTTCAATCCGCGTGAAGCATCTTTTGAATTCAAAAGAGGACCTGTTTTCGGCAACATCGTGCTGGTAGACGAGATCAATCGCGCCCCGGCAAAAACACAGGCGGCCCTGCTGGAGATCATGGAAGAAAGACAGGCGACTGTCGATGGCCGTTCTTATCCAATGGAAGCACCGTTCATGGTACTGGCCACGCAAAACCCGGTTGAACAGGAGGGGACTTATCGTCTTCCCGAAGCGCAACTCGACCGTTTTCTTTTCAAGATTGTAGTGCCTTATCCTACCGAACAGGAGGAACTCAGCATTCTTACACGCTTTCATCACATGGGCAATACCGTTGTGGATGATGTGGTAAAACCGGTACTGCATGGCAGCAAGATCGTTGCGCTGCGCAAACAAATCAAAGAATTGCTGATCGAAGAAAAGCTGCTGATCTTTATCGCAAAGCTTATTCATCAGACAAGAAATCATAAATCCATTTATCTCGGGGCTTCTCCGCGTGCATCGCTGGCGATTATGAACGCTTCCAAGGCAATAGCTGCAATGGCGGGCCGCGATTTCGTAACCCCGGAAGATATCCTCGAAGTGGCCGTGCCTGTGTTGCGCCATCGCATTATCCTGGCACCCGATAAAGAAATGGAAGGAGTAACAGAGGAAGAAGTGATCCGGCAGATTATTAACGGACTGGATATTCCGAGGTAAGTAATAAGTAATAAGTGGCTATTCACTATTCACCATTCACTATTCACCATTCACGATTGACGATTCACGATTGACGATTCACGATTGACGATTCACGTTTTTGACTTTTTAATTTTAAATTTTGACTAAGTCGTTTTATCTCAGAAATCTTGTTTACTACATCGGGGGACTATCCGCTGTCCTCTGCGTGGTCAGCTATTTCTGGGAAAACCTCTTTACCCTGGCCTGGCTGCTGCTGATTTTTCTACTGGTGCTGGTGCTGATTGACACGTTGCTGCTTTACAGCCGTAAAGGCATTACCGCATCGAGAGAGGCCGGCGATCGCATGAGCCTCGGCGATGACAACCCCGTCTCGATCATTATTCAGAATAACTACTCCTTCAATGTGCGTGTGGAAGTGGTAGATGAACTGCCTTTTCAGTTTGAAGAGCGCCGCTGGAAACGCAACCTCCTGATCAAAGGCGAGTCTAACGGTGAAATAAAGTATACGCTTCGCCCGGTCGTAAGAGGTGAATACGATTTCGGAAATATTTATTGTTATACCGAAGGTCCGCTGAAACTCGTAAGCAGGCGTTATACCATTGATGCACATCGTGTGATCAAAGTATACCCTTCGTATATGCAGATGCGCCGCTATCAATTACTCGCCGCCAGCAACAAGCTACAGGACGCCGGCGTGAAACGCGTGAGAAGAATAGGGCATAGCATGGAATACGAACAGATCAAAGAATACGTACGCGGTGACGATTACCGCACCATCAACTGGAAGGCCACCGGCCGCAAAGGCGATCTGATGGTCAACAGTTACGAAGACGAACGCAGCCAGCAGATTTATTGCCTCATCAACAAAGGTCGTGTGATGAAGATGCCTTTCGAAAACATGAGCCTGCTTGATTATGCGGTGAACGCGAGCCTGGTATTGTCAAATGTGGCGCTCGTCCGCCAGGACAAAGCGGGACTCGTCACTTTTGCCGAAAACCTCGATGCCTGGGTACAGGCCGACAAGAAGCCCACGCAGATGAACCGCATCCTGGAAGTGTTGTACCGCCAGCAGACAAAGTTTCTTGAAGCCGATTACGAAAAATTATATTCCGTTATCCGCCATCGCATCACCAACCGGAGCCTGCTGGTGTTGTTTACTAATTTCGAATCGCCCGAAAGCCTGCAACGCGCTTTGCCCGCCTTGCGGAAGATCGCCCACTATCACCTGCTGCTCGTAGTGTTTTTTGAAAACACGGAACTTACCGCCGTCAGCGAAAGCAAAGCGAAAACGATCGAGGATATTTATATTAGAACTATCGCCGATAAGTTTGCTTACGAAAAAAGGCTGATGGTAAAAGAACTGCGCAACAATGGCATCCTTGCTATCCTCACTACGCCGGAGAACCTGACCATCGACGCCATCAACAAATATGTGGAACTGAAAAACAGGTCTTCTATCTGATTGGCGGATTCACGATCTTTGCGGCATGAACGATTTTGAATCAGGCAAAGTTTTATTGATCAATAAACCTCTTCGCTGGACTTCTTTTGATGCGGTACGCAAGATCCGTGGACAGATACGCATTAAGAAAGTCGGCCACGCCGGCACGCTGGATCCGCTGGCAACAGGCCTGCTGATTATCTGCACCGGAAAATTTACCAAGCGCATCAACGAATACATGGCGCAGGAAAAGGAATACACCGGCACCATTACGCTCGGCGCCATTACCCCCACGTATGACCTCGAGTCAGAGCCACAGGATTTTAAAGACATATCCCACATTACTCCCGAACTAATAGCCGAAGCAGTGGCCCGCCTTACCGGTCCGATCGATCAGATCCCTCCGGCGCACTCGGCTATTAAGGTGGATGGTAAACGCGTGTATGAGCTGGCCCGCCAGGGCAAGGAAGTAAAACTCGACCCGCGCCGGGTTACGATTTATGCTTTTGAGGTAAAACCCGCGGGCGCCGGTGAACTTGATTTCCGGGTGGTCTGTTCTACGGGTACGTACATCAGAAGCCTGGCGAATGATCTCGGGCAATTGCTCGGTTGCGGTGCGTACTTAAGCAAACTCTGCCGCACACGCATCGGTGAATTCCGCGTGGAAGATGCCATCACACCCGAAGAATTTGCGGAGCAGTTGCAGGCTCCCCGCGAAAAAGAAGCTGCTGAAAATCCGGATCAGAATATAAACGGATAGTTGATGCCCAGTTGAAACTGGTCGCCCTTGAAGAAAGGATAAGCAAAGAATTTATTCTGGTAAGACGCATTGCGCGCATCAGGGCTCGGGTCCTTCACCTTGTAGGCATAATCGAATCTGATCACAAAGAAGCTAAGATCGATGCGCAGGCCTGCACCTACACCAATGGCAATGTCCTGCGGCAGACGGCTGAGTTTGAATACCTGCTCTTCCGTGCCGGCAGATTTTTTCAGGAACCATACGTTACCCATGTCGGTAAACAAAGCTCCGTTGATCGGTATGCCCAGTGGTTTAGCCACGGGAAAACGGTATTCCGCATTCACTTCTATTTGCACGTCGCCATAACGGTCAGGGATGCTGTTGGCACCCGTAAAAGGCTGGACCGTGGATCCCGGACCCAATCGCCGGAGTTGCCAGGCACGCATACTGTTCGGGCCGCCTGAGAAGTATTGTTTGAAAAACGGAAGGTTGTTCCGCTTGGCCGGATCGCGTGTGAATTCAAATTCATATCCCACACCTGCAAACGCGCGCAAGGCAATGGAGGATTTGGTAAACTTGATCAGCCGCGCTACTTCCACATCCGCTTTGATAAAACGGTAAAGGTGTTTATCTAAAAATGAATTGCGGATCATGCCGGTCAGTAATCCCGATTCTTCCACGTTGGCACGCAGCACATTCAGCGCACGGTTGTTACCACCTGTCAGTGTATAGTTGGCGACAACAGATGAAATGAATCCGTCCGTGAAAATATTACGCAATGAAGGGTTTTGTTCAATCAGCCGCGTAAGACTGTCGCGTTGCTGGAGATAAGAATATTCGATGTTGGGCAGCCGCACGGTCAGCAACCAGCGGCGGCGCTGAAATTCATAACCCCATCCACCGTTGATCGTAGTGAGGTTGTACAGAAGACGCCGCTCCGTGTTGGCCGCATTGAAAGAGAAAAGCGAGCGGATATTTCCCCGGAAACGTTCCTTGAATTTTTCTACAAAACCAAATTCAGGGAAAAGGAAACGTGGTATGGAAATGTTATGGCTGAGGCTCACCTGTTGAGTCTGGATAAACTGGCTTATTTCGTTTGCGCCCAATTCCACACCGTAGCGGATGTTGGTATTGGCAAGGTTGGCTGCGCGGGAAAAGTTTCTGTTTTGTATACCTGCGTTGATGCCAATACCAAGCAGGTTGCCGGAAATGGGGCTTTGGTTCACGCTGCCTTCAAGGTTGGTGGTGAACGAATATTTTTTCGCCGGCGTGAGGCGGATCACAAAGTCAACGGTATCCTGTCCTTTTCGCGGCACCTGATCGATGTTTACCACGCGCCATGTGCCAAGATTATTAAAACGGTTCAACGTACGCAGGTAACGTCGCTGGTTGTACAGGTCGCCGCGTTTGAGATAGATATTGGACGGAAAGATTTTTGATTTGAATTCATAACCGTGCTGAATGATTTGTACATCTTTCACCGTTTCCTCATGCCGTTGTCCATTGAGCGTGTCGATGGTGTAATTGGGGTATACGGTTACATTCCCCACATAATATTTCCAGAGTTTGCTGCTGTCGGTCAAAGGCTTCAGCCGCATTTCAAGATTGGCAGTCGGATTTTCGCGGCGCTTACGCAATTCCTGCCATACTTCGAGTTGTTCGAACGGATCGAGCCGCGGTTGCAGTAGTGAAATATCCAACGTGTCCCAAAGGCCGTAGATCTCATCCGAGCTGAAACGCAGGTAACCGTTGTTGCGGAATAATTCCGTGATACGGTCGCGTTCGGCAGCGATCGGCCCTTGTGCAAACGGATCGCCTTTTTTGATCAGTGCCTGATTCAGGTGTGCATTGTTGAGCGCCTGAAGCGCGCTGTCTTTTAACGTATAGCTGATAGAATCGAGCCGTACGATCTTGCCCGGTTTTACATCGAAAGTGACATAGGTTCTGTATTGGTCGCCTTTTGGTTTTATTTCTCTCGAATAAGTAATCGAGTCCTGGAAATACCCGAGTGAGTTGAGGTAGTAACGCATGAACTCCACGGTTTTGTCGGCACTGGCGCTGTCAAATACCGGCGGATGGCGCAAAACCGACACGACCAGGCGGTCGAGTTTGCGGGCCTGCATGCTGTCGTCCAATTGGTTGGTGAGGCCGGCTTCCAGTTCCTTTCGATCTTCATTGGTAAAGTTGCCTATAACATTGATATTTGTTTTATAGACAAATGGTTGCTGCTCGGGGTATTTTCGCACAACCGTACAGGAGTCCATCAGGAATATCAGCCATGCTGCTACCAGGAATTTCCAAAAAAGGGTATGTGGTGACCGATGGCTGGTTGACATAAAAACTAATACAAACCGGATGCTTACTAAATTGAAGATCAAATATATTCAAAGTTTGGGCCATAAAAAATTCAGGGATGAAGAGGGTGTATTTATTGCCGAAGGACCCAAACTGGTGGGCGAGCTGCTGCTGGCCTGCCCGGACCGCATCACGGAGCTTTATGCGGTGCCGGAGTGGAGCAGCCGGCGGCCGGCAGGCGGCCCTGATGCGGTAACCATTCAACCGCAGGAGCTGGAAAGGATCTCGCAGTTGGCCACGCCCAACCAGGTGCTGGCCGTTGTAAAACAATTCGAAACCCCGGACGCGGTGCCGGTCCGCGGGCAGTTGGTGCTGGCGCTCGACACCATCCAGGATCCGGGAAATCTCGGCACCATTATCCGGATCGCGGACTGGTTCGGGATCAGCCGGATCATATGCAGCCGTGATTGTGCCGATTGCTACAACCCCAAAGTGGTGCAATCGACTATGGGCAGCATCAGCCGCGTAGGCATTTTATATACCGATCTGGAAAAATGGTTGGCTGAAGAAGGCCAGCCTGTAATCTATGCCGCCGCACTGGAAGGGCAGGCCGTAAGTGCCACCGGAAAAATAAAAGAAGGGGTGCTCGTAATCGGCAATGAATCCAAAGGAATAAGCCCGGCAGTGTTTGAAAAAGTTACGCAGCGTATTACGATACCCCGAATAGGACAGGCTGAATCATTGAATGCAGCGGTGGCAACGGGCATCCTGCTTTCGCACATGCGGGGTTAGCGGAACTGTATCGCTTTTACGGGTTGGATCTTCCGCACGATCAGCGAAGGGATCATCAACACGAGCAGGCAAATCAATAAGGTGCCGCCGCAGACTAATCCCACCTGGCTCCATACAATTTTAACGGCGGCTTTATCCATGTAATACGCATCTTCCGGTAGGGTGATAAAGCCGGTGGCTTCCTGCAAATAGAGAATGCCCAACCCGACTGCTGCGCCGAGCAGGATACCCGACAAGGTGATCAATAAGGAATGACGAAGAAAAATCTTTTGCACGGTCCAGTCGGTGGCACCTAAAGCTTTCAGCACGCCGATCATCCGCACGCGTTCGAGCACCAGGATAATCAGGCAGGTGATGAGGTTGATGATCGCCACGGCCACCATGAAGCCGATCAGCACATTGCGGGTGGTGTCCTGCATGTTGAGCCAGTCGAAGATATTGGGAGACACGGAACGCACACTTTGCGCATCCCAGGTAGGAGGAAAGTTTTCGCGGCTGTAAATATCATCGGCCACTTTATCGATCGCTTTTCTGTCGTGCAGAAACAACTCATAACCGCCGATCTGCGTGGTGTCCCAATCATTGAGGCGTTGCAGTAAACGGATATCCCCAATCGCGAAAGTATGATCGTATTCTTCGATGCCGGTTTTGTAGATACCGCTTACGGTAAGCCGGTCGGGGCGGAGCCGGCCGTCGGGACGGATAAAATAAATCAGGATGCGGTCATTGGCTTTCAGTTTCAATTGCGAAGCCATATAAGCGGACAGCATGATCTCGCGGCTGTAGGTGCTGTCGTTGAATTGGATGGGCCGTCCTTCCTGGATAAAATCCTCCATCTGGTGAAAATTGTAACCCGCATCCACACCTTTCAGCAACACACCATCGATCTCGTCCTTTGTCTTAAGGATGGCATACTTGGTGGCAAAAGCGGCAATGCTTTTGATCTGCGGATCACGCATGATATCTTTTTCAAGATCAGGATCGCGGGTGATCGGAATTTCTTCAGCGATCAACGCTTTGAAAGGTTGTTTTTCCTGGATGCGGATATGCCCCCAGAAACTAAAAACTTTCTCACTTACTTTTTCCTGGAAACCATTGGCGAAAGCCAATGTAACGATCATAACCGCCACGCTGATAACGGTTGCCACGATGGAAAGCCGGATGATAAACCGGGAAAGTGAACGTTGCTGGTTAAAAGCAACACGATGAGCAATGAAACGGGCAACCTTCAAGTCGATTAATTTGTCTTAGTGTCAAAATTAAGCGGTTTAAAGTCTTAATTTCACTTTTTCATGCCGTTGTCTGCCCGGCTGCGGTTCATTTTAACGCTGATCCTCATGAAACGAATCCTTTTTTTTCTGCTGCTGCTTGGTTTAACGACAGGTCTGCGTGCGCAATGGGAAGAACGCATTTATCAGCCTTCCATTCATTCTGTTAAATTATTCAAGGCGGGAGATATCTACAGCTATCCGGTCCTGCAACTCAATGGTGCGGATCAGTTGGAACTGCATTTCGATGACATGGACGGCGACATCAAGAACTTTTATTTCAGTTTTATTCTCTGCAATGCCGACTGGACGCAGAGCAGCCTGATGGGATTTGATTATATCCAGGGATTTCAAAGCACACGTATCGGCACATACAGGAACTCATCTATATCCGAAACACGTTACACACATTACCAGGCACGTTTTCCCGAACGCAACTCGATACCCTCCAGATCGGGTAACTACATCCTGAAAGTATTCCTGAATAATGACACATCGAAAACGGTGCTGACGAAAAGATTCCTGGTGGTAGACAACAAAGTGCAGATCGGAGCACAGATACGTCAGCCCTACAATGGTCAATTGTTTCAAACGCATCAGCGTGTGCAGGCCGTGATCAATACGGCTAACTCACGCATTAACATACTATCGCCGCAGGACATTCGCCTGCGCATACTGCAGAACTATAACTGGAACACATCGGTGATGGTCGACAAGCCAACTATCTTCCGCGGAAACTATTTTGAATTCAGTGATGACGGCACCACCTTTCCCGGCGGCATAGAATGGCGCTGGATCGATCTCCGGAGTCTGCGGCTTATGAGTGACCGCATGGTGAAAATATATGACAGCGTGCCCGGCAGGGTAGATGTGGTGGTGAAGCCTGACGTAGACCGCAAAGGCCAGGTATATTTCTTTTATACCGATATCAATGGCATTTATACATTGGAGAATACGGATGGCAACAATCCGTACTGGCAGAGCGATTATGCCTACACGCACTTTACGTTTGTGCCACCTAACAAGCAGGCGATCCCTGGCAAAGACATTTATCTATATGGTGAGGTAACGGGCTATAAAACCAATGATGCCTCTCGTATGGAATTCAATGAAGAGAAAGGTGTGTATGAAAAAACGTTGTTCTTAAAACAGGGGTATTACAACTATTCTTATGTGGCGCAATCAGGAGGTGCTTCACGCAATGCGGTGCCTGAGAATATAGAAGGAAATTATTGGGGTGCTGAAAATAATTACATGGTGCTTGTTTATTTCCGTCCGTTCGGCGGCCGGGCCGATGAGCTGGTAGGATTTACGCAGTTGAATTCCGTGGCAGGAACGAGATGAGAATGTGAAAATGTGCCCGCTTTGCGGGGCCATGTGTAAATGTGAAAATGAGTGTGGAGGGAAGTGTTTCAATTGACTTGGGAGGATCTACGCAACTGAATGCTGTGGCAGGAACGAGGTGAGAGTGTGTAAATGTGAAAATGAGTGTGGAGGGAAGCGCTTCCATTTCCACATTTACACATATCGTCCGGCGAAGCCGGACCGACACATTTACACATTAAAAAACCGCCTTCAGGCGGTTTTTTGTATCTACAGTTTTTTTGCGTCTTCGAGGAATTTTGCCAGGCCGATGTCGGTAAGCGGATGTTTGAGCAGTGCCAGGATTGAATCGAGCGGGCAGGTGCACACATCGGCACCGGCTTCTGCGCAGCGGATGATGTGGTTGGCATTGCGGATAGAAGCTGCCAGTACCTGGGTTTTAAATCCCTGAACTGCGTAAATGTTGGCGATCTGTTGTACGAGTTGTACGCCATCCCAGCCGCTGTCGTCTACACGACCGATGAAGGGCGATACATATTTGGCACCGGCTTTGGCACAAAGGATGGCTTGTCCGGCAGAAAATACGAGTGTACAGTTGGTAGCGATACCGTTGTCGGTAAACCATTTGATCGCTTTCACACCGTCTTTGATCATCGGCACTTTCACGATGATATTGGGATGGATAGCGGCCAGTTTCTTGCCTTCTTCAATGATGCCCTCGAAATCTGTGCTCACTACTTCCGCACTGATGTCGCCGTCTACGAGGTCACAGATAGCGCGGTAGTGGTTGAAAATAGCTTCCTGTCCTTTGATGCCTTCTTTGGCCATCAGGGAAGGGTTAGTGGTAACTCCGTCGAGGATGCCTAATTCGTGAGCTTCTTTGATCTGAGCGAGATTGGCAGTGTCAATGAAAAATTTCATAGCAAGAGGAAATTTGTTGATTGAAGATCTGTTGGCAGTGGGAAAGTTCCGGGTTAATGGTCTTCCGGAAAAAAGAAAAAAAAGGCAGGCTACTCACATCGCACCGCTACAACCGCGTATCCTTGCTGCCTTCCGGCCCTGGGGAGATTCAGCAGGAGCTGGTCGTGTAAGACCTGCCGGCCGCGAAGATAAGCAAATACGGGATAATTAGGCAATTTGATAATTTGAAAATTTGCAAGTTCAAGTAGCTAGTGCAATTTTTTGTTGTAGTACTTGA
>CALATA010000020.1:0-137890 GCA_937888905.1 uncultured Sphingobacteriales bacterium | reverse complement strand
CCTTAACCTTCCAGCACCGGGCAGGTATCAGGCTCTATACGTCATCTTTCGATTTTGCAGGGCCCTGTGTTTTTGTTAAACAGTTGGTTGAACCATTTTACTGAGACCTACCGAAGTAGGTACGCTTTATCCCGAAGTTACAGCGTCAATTTGCCTAGTTCCTTCTCCACGGCTCACCCGAGCGCCTTAGAATACTCATCCCGTCTACCTGTGTCGGTTTGCGGTACCGGCTGCTATACTCGCTTTTCTTGGAAGAACTTTCATTACTGCGCTTCACCCGAAGGATCCGCTCGGCTAATCCGTCAGCCTATGTAACTAGCATTCTCCGTCACTTTTAATGTATAGCAGGCGCAGGAATATTAACCTGCTTTCCATCATCTACCCCTTTCGGGTTTGACTAAGGACCGGGCTAACCCTGATCCGATTAACGTTGATCAGGAACCCTTAGACTTTCGGCGAATAGGTTTTTCACCTATTTTATCGTTACTTATGCCTACATTTTCTTTTGAAATCGCTCCAGCATACGTCGCCGTACACCTTCGATGCAGATTTCAATGCTCCCCTACCGATATACCACCAAGTGGCAATCATAGAGCTTCGGTTCGTAGTTTGATGCCCGATTATTTTCCGTGCAGAGCCTCTCGACCAGTGAGCTGTTACGCACTCTTTAAATGAATTGCTGCTTCCAAGCAAACATCCTGGCTGTTATAGAAGCTCTACTTCGTTTGATCAACTTAACTACGTATTAGGGACCTTAGCTGCTATTCTGGGTTATTTCCCTCTCGGCCACGGATCTTAGCACCCGTAGCCTCACTCCCGGAGATATCTGTTAGCATTCGGAGTTTGTCAGGGTTTGGTAGGCGGTGAAGCCCCCTAGCCCAATCAGTAGCTCTACCTCTAACAGACTTCATAATCCGAGGCTGTTCCTAAAAACATTTCGGGGAGAACGAGCTATCTCTCAGTTTGATTGGCCTTTCACCCCTATCCACAGGTCATCCCAAGACTTTTCAACGTCAACGGGTTCGGTCCTCCAGTGTGTGTTACCACACCTTCAACCTGCCCATGGATAGATCACAAAGTTTCGCGTCTGCCCCCACTGACTAAGCGCCCTATTTGGACTCGCTTTCGCTACGGCTCCGTTGTTAAAAACTTAACCTCGCCAGTGAGGAGCAACTCGTAGGCTCATTATGCAAAAGGCACGCCGTCACATCTTACGATGCTCCGACCGCTTGTAGGCGCACGGTTTCAGGTACTATTTCACTCCCTTGTTTAGGGTGCTTTTCACCTTTCCCTTACGGTACTGGTTCACTATCGGTGTCTGAGGAGTATTTAGCCTTACCAGATGGTGCTGGCAGATTCAGGCAGGATTTCTCCGGTCCCGCCTTACTCAGGATACTGCTCGTCCTTGTCAATTTGTGCTTACGGGGCTATCACCCTCTATGGCTCAATTTTCCAAAAGATTCAACTTGATGACAATTTCTAAATGCAGTCCTACAACCCTCAAGCGGCACGCCGCTCAAGTTTAGGCTATTCCCATTTCGCTCGCCACTACTCAGGGAATCACTATTGTTTTCTTTTCCTCCCGGTACTTAGATGTTTCAGTTCTCGGGGTTGGCTCTCTTACGAGTACTATACCTTCAGTATAGTGGGTTGACCCATTCGGAAATCCAGGGATATAATGCTTGTGTGCAGCTCTTCCTGGCTTATCGCAGCTTACCACGTCCTTCGTCGCCTCTCAGACCCAAGGCATCCACCATGCGCCCTTAGTTGCTTTAAAAAACTTAAAAAACTAGAATTATTATGTTATTCTTGTAGTTGTTACCCGACCACATTTCTTCAGACCAACCATAAAAAATCATGGTGATTAAAA
The DNA here is from genome assembly GCA_937888905.1 of uncultured Sphingobacteriales bacterium. Classification (GTDB taxonomy): domain Bacteria; phylum Bacteroidota; class Bacteroidia; order Chitinophagales; family Chitinophagaceae; genus Terrimonas. Next base: position 136,020 of record CALATA010000020.1, on the reverse strand, counting down.
ATTTGTGATCGTCCTTGCATTGCTGCAAGGGTTAGATACTTCGTTCTAACTTTTATTTTCCCAATATGTCAAAGAGCTTGTTAATTTGAAAACCTGAAAATTTGAAAATCAAATAGCAAGTTTCCGTATTAAATTAACTTCTGTAGATAATATGGTTTCGAACCATCAAACGCCTCTCAGGCACTATCTTCTATGTTAAGAACTGTTTCAGATTTCTCTGATTTTGTGGAGGATATCGGAGTCGAACCGATGACCCTCTGCGTGCAAGGCAGATGCTCTAGCCAACTGAGCTAACCCCCCAAATTAAGGTTTGAAGGTGTAAGCTTGAGAATGAAAGGTCGTAGCCTTTAATCTCCTGGCCTTATCCCGTGTACCTTTTAAGTAGACCCGAGCAGATTTGAACTGCTGACCCCTACATTATCAGTGTAGTGCTCTAACCAGGCTGAGCTACGGATCTGTTTAATTGTAGCCTCCCGTTTTCGGGTTACTAATTGTAAAGAACTGAAAGTCAATGAAAAGTAAGGAAACAATAGCCAGTAAATCATGTACCGATTAAATCGGCATAAGCTCTAAAAAGGAGGTATTCCAGCCGCACCTTCCGATACGGCTACCTTGTTACGACTTAGCCCCAATTACCAGTTTTACCCTAGGCGGCTCCTTTCGGTTACCGACTTTAGGTACACCCGGCTTTCATGGCTTGACGGGCGGTGTGTGCAAGGTCCGGGAACGTATTCACCGTATCATTGCTGATATACGATTACTAGCGATTCCAGCTTCATGGAGTCGAGTTGCAGACTCCAATCTGAACTGAGAAGAGGTTTTTGAGATTAGCTCCTTGTCACCAAGTGGCAGCTCTTTGTCCTCTCCATTGTAGCACGTGTGTAGCCCTAGGCATAAAGGCCATGATGACTTGACATCATCCCCTCCTTCCTCACGTCTTACGACGGCAGTTTCACTAGAGTTCCCAGCGTTACCTGATGGCAACTAGTGATGGGGGTTGCGCTCGTTGCGGGACTTAACCCAACACCTCACGGCACGAGCTGACGACAGCCATGCAGCACCTTACTGGCAGTGTATTGCTACAAAGTGAGCTTTCACCCACGGTCTCCCAGCATTCTAGCCTAGGTAAGGTTCCTCGCGTATCATCGAATTAAACCACATGCTCCACCGCTTGTGCGGACCCCCGCCAATTCCTTTGAGTTTCAATCTTGCGATCGTACTTCCCAGGTGGGATACTTAATGCTTTCGCTCAGACACACACAGTGTATCGCGTATGTCGAGTATCCATAGTTTAGGGCGTGGACTACCAGGGTATCTAATCCTGTTTGATCCCCACGCTTTCGAGCCTCAGTGTCAATATATGTGTAGCCAGCTGCCTTCGCAATTGGTGTTCTATGTCATATCTAAGCATTTCACCGCTACATGACATATTCCGCTAACCTCCACAATATTCAAGACTGATAGTATCAATGGCAGTTTCCGAGTTAAGCTCGAAGATTTCACCACTGACTTATCAACCCACCTACGCTCCCTTTAAACCCAGTGAATCCGGATAACGCTTGCACCCTCCGTATTACCGCGGCTGCTGGCACGGAGTTAGCCGGTGCTTATTCCTATGGTACCGTCAGTTGAACTAGAAAGTCCCTTTTTCGTCCCATATAAAAGAAGTTTACAACCCAGAGGGCCTTCATCCTCCACGCGGCATGGCTGGTTCAGACTTTCGTCCATTGACCAATATTCCTTACTGCTGCCTCCCGTAGGAGTCGGGCCCGTGTCTCAGTGCCCGTGTGACTGGTCGTGCTCTCACACCAGTTACTGATCGTAGGCTTGGTGGGCCGTTACCCCGCCAACTACCTAATCAGCCGCACACCCGTCTTCTAGCGCATTGCTGCTATAATAATAAAGTGATGCCACTTCATTATGTTACGGAGTATTAATCCAAGTTTCCTTAGGCTATGCTCCACTAAAAGGAAGGTTGTGTACGTGTTCCGCACCCGTTTGCCGGTCGCCGCCCATGTATTGCTACACTGCGCTGCCCCACGACTTGCATGTATTAAGCCTGCCGCTAGCGTTCATCCTGAGCCAGGATCAAACTCTCCATTGTAAATGATGTTTGATACTGACATTTTAAAATTCTCAAGAGAAAATTAAACGTGTCAAATCGAATTATATTCGCTTTGACTTACCTTTTGTTACAACCTAGATGGCTATCTAAGTTGCGTGCTATTGTTTCCTAACTTTCAAAGAACTTGACTATCTCAACTTTCGTTGATCAAGCTTGCAGATGTTAAGGTTTTGAACCTTCAGGCCTTGCGCCTCATCTTTATTTCAGAAGAACTTTCGTTTCACTTTTTCAACCACCCCGTTTCGATTGGGATTGCAAAGGTAAGAATCTTTTTCAAACTACCAAATCTTTTTTCAAAAATTTTTTCGTTAACCAGTGATCCTCAATTACTTCCCTTAAGAACTCAGTCCCATTTGATTGGGAGTGCAAAGTTGAAGTTTCTTTTTTAAACTGCCAAATTTATTTTTTAAATTTTTCAGTTATTTTTTCCTTCAAGTGAACCGCGTTTTTCGAAGAACTATTTCCCTGTTTTGATTGGGAGTGCAAAGGTAAGAGTTTGTTTCGTTTCACCAAATTTATTTTCAGATTTTTTTTCTGCTATCCGGTGATTGTCAACCCTTATGAAGAACTTCCGATTTTTTAAAGTCGGACGGCAAAGATAGATATTTCAAACTATTCACACCAAAAATTTCTTTTTTTTCTTTTTCACATCTACCGCACATTTTTCTTCACATTTACCTTTCAGAGAGCTATCCGTTTGTTGAACGGGCGGCAAAGATAGGACGGCGTTTCTTTCCACCAAATCTTTTTTGCTTCTTTTTTGCCCCCTATTTCCAAACCCGCGTCCAGTCTGCATTTCAATGGAAAAGTTTTTTTGAAGAAGGCGGAAGGTGTAAGGTATAAGGCGTAAGGGAACAGCCGCCCGATACTTCGGGCATAAGTTCTAAGTAGTAAGTTTTAAGTAAACAGCCGGGAGAAGGCTTAAGGCCCGACACTTCGGGCTAAGGCGTACGGGGAACAGCCGCCCGATACTTCGGGCATAAGTTCTAAGTAGTAAGTTTTAAGTAAACAGCCGGGAGAAGGCATAAGGCCCGACACTTCGGGCTAAGGCGTAGGGGAACAGCCGCCCGATACTTCGGGCATAAGTTATAAGTAGTAAGTATGAGTCGTATAGATCCTCATACTATTCACGATTGACTATTGACGATTGACCATTGACTATTGACCATTGACTATTGACTATTCACATTGCCATACCTCACCGCTGTCAGAAACAACCCCTTCCCCGGTACATCAAAATTCGCTTTCGTATTGTCCTTCCCCTCTATAATCTGCCTGAATTCTTCCAATCCTATCTTCCCCCTGCCTACCCTCAACATCGTAGCCGTCAGGGCTCTTACCATTCCCCGCAGAAACCTGTTCGCCTCCACTTCATATACCAGGTACTCCCCTTCCCACAACCATTTACTGTGCGAAATCTTGCATTTAAACGTCTTTACCTGGGTATTGCGCTTGGAAAATGTTGTGAAGTCCTCGTATTCCATCAGCATAGCCGCCGCCATTTGCATCTTTTCCATATCCATTGTATAAGGATAGAAGTAAGCACGGTCTTCCAGAAACGGGTTTTTAGCCCTGTATATATAATAGCGATAGTAGCGGCTCGTGGCATCAAACCGGCAGTGGGCCTCCGGCGCCACCGCCTCCACACCATGTATTACAATGTCCCGCGGCAGGATCGCATTCATTTTATAGACGAAATCGGGATGCAACTCTCCCTCAAAGTCGAAGTGAAAGAAGTTCTGCAGCGCATGCACCCCCGCGTCCGTACGGGAGGAGCCGATCAGTTCCACCGGCTTACGCTGCAGCGTGGTGAAGGCTTTTTCCACCTCACCCTGCACCGTTTCCGCATTTTCCTGGGTCTGGAACCCGCTGTAACGCGTGCCCTTATAGGATAATTCCAAAAAATATCTTGTCATGGCTGATTTTACACTACCGCAGCATCGCCTGGAAACGTTTAATGTAATAGGGATCGCGGATTTCAGCTTCCAGCGAAGCAAAGGCCGCCGGATCCGAAACCGAACCGTATGACGCATCGAAGAAGTTGTATTTTCCTGCCGGCGACAGGAACAATGAACTCAGGTCACGCAGTTGCTGGGTAGTGAAACATTTGTTTTTATAGTATTTGCGGGCCTCGGCGATCATGCCGTCATCGCTGGTGGCAGCCGCCATCTTGCGACGCAGTTTCAGGAAATCACTCTCGCCGGCCACCTCCTTGCAGGCATTTTTCTTTGTTTCCACTTTCGGTGGGGCTATATCCTCTTTCTTTTCTTCCACTACCGGTTCCGTTTTAAACAACTGCTTTGCAGGCGGAATCAATATCCTTACCGTTACCCATTTGCCCGTTTCGTCCTGCTCTTCGTAGGTGGCCACCGTACCATCTTTCATTTCTTCTTTTCCAACATACCGCACCGCCCCCGTTGCCGCATTTTCTGCTGGTGCCGCAACAGTCTCTTTTTTGATCTCGCCCTCCGGCGTTTTCACCGTTTCTTTCACCGGCTCCTCTATTTTTGTTTCCGCTACAGGTGGCTTTGCCGCCGTTTCAGCTTTCGCACGTTCCTCATCATCAGTAACGACTGCCACTTCCTGCTTCGGCGTTTCTTTGATTGCAGGTTCTTTCACGGCCACCGGCTCCGGCTCTTTTACCGGTTCTTTGACCACTTCCGGCTTGGTTTCCTGTTTTACCGGCACTACCTTTTCCACCACCGGCCGGTATTTCAATGTACTGTCCGACGATGCTTTCGCCAGCTTTTCCGTAAACGGACTTACCGCTGGTATTTTTTCCATTTTCACTCCATTGGAGGCATTGCTGGCGGGCATGATGAGTTGCGCTGTCTGCAAATCAAACAATCCCCATCCTTTTTCAGGCAGGTTTTTCAACAGGTATCCTTTGTCGCCCTGGCGAATGTCGATGGTAAACCGCTGCTCCGGCCAGCGGGCCTGCGGAAATCCCACACCAAATGTGTAGCTGCTGTCCGTCAATTGGGAAAGAATAAGATAACCTGACGCGGAGGCACTGTATACCTGGTCATTCATCTTGACGAAGAAAGGCTGTTCCTGCTCGGACTGTAAATAAAGGAACCAGCGGCGCTGCGCCGACACAAGGCTTACCCATAACACCAGACCCAGGCAGAGAACGACTCGCTTCATTGTTGAGAGATTGATTGTTCTCAAAATTAATCCAAATAACACTATAAGAGGTTGTTAAATACAAACGCCACCCATCCTTTTTCATTTCCGGCAAGGCTTTCACCGGCTATATTTGTAGCTTAAACGATTAACGTAATGAAAAAATTCTTGTTGGCAGGAGGGCTGCTCAGCCTTACGCTGCTGGCCACCGCACAGCATCGTCCTAACACCGACACCAGTTGGAAAAAAGTCTACCGCGAATCAGCCACCCGTATCAACGACCTGGTTCACACCAAACTGGATGTGAAGTTTGACTACAGCAAAAGCTATCTCAACGGTAAGGCCTGGATCACGCTCAAGCCTCATTTTTATGCTACGGACTCGCTGACACTCGATGCCAAAGGGATGGATATCCGCAAAGTGGCCATTGCCAAAGGCTCCACACTGCGCGATCTCAAATACCGTTACGATAACAAGCAACTGTTCATTACACTTGACAAAACTTATAAAGGCGGCGAATCTTATACCATTTATCTCGATTATACGGCCAAGCCCGACGAACTCGAAGCAGAAGGAAGCGCAGCCATCACCGATGCCAAAGGGCTTTATTTTGTTAACCCACTCGGTAAAGAGAAAAATAAACCCACACAGATCTGGACACAAGGTGAGACCGAAGCCAGCTCCGTATGGTTCCCTACCATCGACAAGCCCAACCAAAAGACCACGCAGGAGATCTACATGACCGTGCCTGCGAAATATGTAACATTGAGCAATGGTAAACTGACCAACCAGAAAAAGAATGCCGACGGTACCCGTACCGATTACTGGAAAATGGACCTGCCCCACGCTCCTTACCTGTTCTTCATGGGCGTAGGTGAGTATGCAGTTGTCCGTGATTCGTACAAAGGCAAAGAAGTGAGCTATTATGTAGAGAAGGAATACGAACCCGTTGCCCGTCGCATTTTTGGCCACACACCCGAGATGATGGCGTTCTTTTCAAAAATCACCGGCGTTGATTATCCCTGGATAAAATATGCACAGATCACAGGCCGCGATTATGTGAGCGGTGCTATGGAAAATACCACAGCTACATTGCACCAGGAAAGCGCGCAGCAGGATGCACGCGAACTCGTGGATGGCAACCATTGGGAAGGAACGATTGCACATGAACTATTCCATCATTGGTTTGGTGACTATGTTACTGCTGAAAGCTGGAGCAACCTTACCATCAATGAGTCATTTGCCAACTACAGCGAATACCTGTGGAATGAATACAAATATGGCAAGGACGACGCCGACCACCATAACTTCGATGATATGTCGGGCTACCTGCAAAGCAACAGCGGTGCAAAAGACCTGGTACGTTTTCAATACCGCGATAAGGAAGATATGTTTGACGCGGTGAGCTACAACAAAGGAGGCCGCATTCTTCATATGCTCCGCAACTATGTAGGCGATTCTGCTTTCTTCAAATCGCTTAACCTTTTTCTTGTTACCAATAAATTCAAAACCGGCGAAGCACATCAGTTGCGTCTGGCATTTGAAGAGGTAACGGGCCGCGACCTGAACTGGTTCTTTAACCAATGGTATTTCGGCAGTGGCAACCCCAGCGTTGACATCGATTATATCTATGATGACGCCGCAGGTACCGCCAAAGTGATCGTACGTCAGACGCAGAAATCAGGTAAAGTATTCCAACTGCCGATCGCTATCGACGTATACAACGGCGCACAGAAAACACGTTACAATGTTTTAGCCGATAATATGGAAGATACATTCACCATCAGGTACACCAAGCGTCCCGACCTGATCAATGTAGACGGTGACAAAGTAATGCTGTGGACCAAGAAAGACAACAAGACCCTGGACAATTTCATTCATCAGTACAAATATGCCGGTTCTTATCTCGATCGCCGTGAGGCCATCGACTATGCATCGAAATACCTGGATAATGATAAAGCGGTCGCCTTCCTCAAAACAGCACTGGCTGACAAATATGAAGGACTGCGCAGTTTTGCCTTATCTAAACTGACCCTGAAGAACGAGAAGATCAAGGCTGATATCGAACCGCTGATCGCCCGTATAGCCAAAGAAGACAAAAAACCCGCTGTTCGCGCCCGCGCCATCCGCATGCTTGGTGAATACAACAATCCTGCGTATGCTGCATTTTTTAAAGGTGCTACAAGCGATTCATCTTATACCGTAGCGGGCTATGCCTTGTCTGCCTACAGCAAGGTAGATGAACAAGGTGCGCTGGCACTGGCCAAAGAATTGAATAAAAAGCCATCCCGCGGTGCGTTGAAAGCTGCGGTGATGTCGGAAATTCTGAAAGCAGGTGACGAACGCATGTTTGACGAAGTAATCGGTGGTTTTGAAACAATGGGCCTCCAGGAAAAATTTGATGCGGTAGGCAATATCTCCACTTACATCGCAGCATTGAAAAATACCGATAAAGTGAAAAGAGGTATTGATGCGGTGGTGAAGTTCCGCGAGGAGATTCCGGCAAGTTACCGTGCGCAAACGGATCCATACATCAACGGAATGGTGCTCAAAGGCATCCTCGCTTCAAAAAGCAAGGCTCTCGAAGCACAACCAAACGATGCCGGTCTGAAAGCGCAGGTTGACTACATTAAAGCGCAACTATCGGAAGAAGATAAAAAAGGATTCTGACAATTTGATGATTTGAAAATTTGATGATTTGAAAGGAGTTCCGGGAATGGCACCTGCACTCCGGTAATTTAAGTAAGAAGGCTGCTCTGAGAGCAGCCTTCTTTAATATGATAATTTGATGATTTGAAAATGAGTTAGGACACGTCTCGTGCACTTGATAATTTATTATGCCGGCTACCAAAGAACAACATTCCCAAATTTTCAAATCATCAAATCCTCAAATTAATCTCACCATTTCCCACTCGCGCCACCGCCGCCAAATCCGCCGCCACCGAATCCACCGAAGCCTCCACCGCCGGACCAGCCGCCACCACTGCCTCCTCCACCCGACCAACCTCCACCTCCGGTCCATCCGCCCCAGCCGGTATAGCCGCGACGCGATACGTATCCGCCGTTCCCTCCGCCACCGATACCCATCACCACTAAAACGATTATAACGATGATGATGATTAGTAATGGCGACATACCACCTTTTCCCTTGCCGCGACTGCCATATCCTTCGGGTGCTTTGTAACGCCCCTCGGCGGCTTTGAATAATTCCGTAGTGCCTTCGTCCAGACCGCGATAGATATTACCCGCCTTGAAATTCGGGACCAGCTCGGTTTCGATGATGGAATGACTGACATAGTCGGTAATGACGCCCTCCAATCCGTATCCTACCTGGATGGTTACATCGCGGTTGCCGGAGCCTCCGCCGGTGGATACCAGCAGCACCACACCGTTGTTAAAATCTTTGTTCCCCACTTCCCACTTGCGGCCAATGGCCATCGCAAAATCTTCGGCACTGTATCCTTTCAGATCAGACACAATAACCACGGCAATCTGGTTGGACGTGGAATCGTCGTAGGCCACGAGTTTGCGCTCGAGTTCCTGCGCCTGCGCAGGCGTGAGCGTGCCCGTAAAATCATTGACCAGCTTAGGCGGATTGGGGCGCGCGGGTATGGCGTTTTCCACCTGTGCCATTCCGGAGAATGCCAGCGCAAAGAAGGTCAGTAAGAAAATAATTTTTTTCATGTCTTTATTCCCGGCTTGTTGATCAGCCGGCTTTATTCAGCACGATTGAAAACAGCGAAGCATGTTGCGAAGATGATCCGGTCATTTCATTTAATTTATCAATAGCCTCCATGATCATATCTGTCCCCTTCTCCAGCCCTTCGTACATTTTTCCTTCTTTGAACAAAGGAATCATTTCACCAATGATTTCATTCAATACATCATTAACGGGATAGCTGGCATAGGCTTTTCCCAACTGGATCGTCAGGTCGCGTTTGCCTTCACCGCCGCCGGTTGTCACCAGTATGATGATCCCGTTATTTTTTTGCTGATCGCCTATTCCCCATTTGTTGGCCAGAGCTCTTGCATACACCTCGGAGGAATATCCGTAGGCGCTGTCCATGATGACGACGGCCATCTGCACATCCGCACGCTGATCAAACTTTACCAGTTTTTGTTCGAGTTTATCCCTGTCAGTGGCGGACAGCGCACGTCCGGTAAAATCGTTTACCAAGCGTGGCGGCTCCGGGGCAGCCGGCAGCACCTGATCGATCTGGGTGAAGCCCTTCAGCGCCATTATCATAAATATGAATAGGAAGAACTTTTTCATCATTTATTTTCCAAACACGATTTCGTCGGGTAGTTCGTTTTTATCTGTGTCTTTATTGTAGGGAAAATGGGTGCGTAAGGCAAGACCGATGTCTTCTACGCAATGCCGGATTCCTTCGGCCAGGTTATCGCGATTAAAATCGGTGATCATCTGTGCCACTTCGGTATTCCAGTAATCCTGGCCGGCGCGTAAATGAATTTGTTCGTCCGCAAAAATGGCGAGTTGGTGATCAAGGGTTGCCACGTATACAAGTACCGCATTCCGGTCCTGCGTGTGGTCCATTTCCAAACCAAAAAATATTTCTGCTGCGCGGTCGATTGCGTCCATGAAACGGCAATGCGATTCCACAAACACACGTACTTCGCCGCTTGTCTGACGTTCAGCCTCGCGGATCGCTTCCACGATGCGGTGCTGTTCCTCGTCGGAAAAGAATTTATTTTTTCGTTTAAAAAATGAAAACACGGGATCAGAATTTTATTTCGACTGCCTTATCGGCGCCAATATCGGCTTGAAACCCTTCTTTTTTACGAAATCCAAAAAGACCGGCTACCAGGTTTCGCGGAAAACTTCTTACAGCGATATTATAATCATTAACGGCTGCGTTGAAGTCCTGCCGCGCTACACGAATGCGGCGCTCGGTGCCTTCCAATTGCACCTGTAATTTGCGGTAGGCTTCAGTACCCCTTAGTTCCGGGTAACTTTCTACCTGTGCGATAAGCCGGTTGGTGGCGCTGGCCAGCGAATCCTGTACTGCCTGATGTTTCCTGTAAGCGGCAGAATCGGGTGTGCCGGTAATCATGACCTGCGAAGCGCGCGAACGCGCTTCGGTGATTTCGATAAGTGTAGAACTTTCAAAACCCGACATCCCTTTCACGGTGCTTACCAGTTGCGGGATCAGGTCGAGGCGGCGCTGATACGTTGCCTGCACATCGGCCCAGGTTTTTGTTACGTTCTCCTCTTTCGATACCAGCCCGTTGTAGGAAGTGACCAGCCATATGATCAGCACTGCCGCTATTGCGGCAACGGCTATATAAATATTACGTTGCTTCATTACTTGCTAAAATCTACGGTAGGAGCTTTTTCCGCACCTTCGTCTGCCTTGAAGCCTTCTTTTGCTTTGAAGCCAAACATACCGGCCAGGATATTCATCGGGAAAGAACGGACTTTTACGTTGTAAGTATTGACCGCCTCATTGAAATTGCGACGAGCATTACGCACTTCATTTTCGATTGTTTCAAGTTGACCTTGCAACTGTGTAAAATTAGCCGTTGCTTTCAGGTCGGGATAACGTTCTACGGTTACCAGCAGACGGCTGAGGGCTCCGGAGAGCTCTCCCTGTGCCTGTTGGAAACGCGCGATGTTTTCAGGAGTCAGTTGATCTGCGTTCAGATTGATGGAAGTCGCCTTGGCGCGGGCTTCAATCACTTTGGTCAATGTTTCCTGTTCGAAGTTCGCAGCACCTTTTACGGTAGCCACCAACTGGTTCACAAGATCAGCCCGTTTTTGATACTCGGTGTTTACGTTGTTCCAGCTCTTTTTTACCTGTTCATCGGCTGTTACAACGCCATTATAGCCGCTGCAACCCATGAATCCAACGATTACTAAGATGGCCAGAACAACAATCCAGCCTATGCTTTTACCTTTCATATTATAAGAAACTTTTGGTTTGAGATTAAAATTAGGTCTTTTGCTAATTTATCGGGCTTGTTTTTCGGTATATTAAAATGAGAAAGCGGTAAATACGGTCATTCTGCCGGTGAGCGGCATGATTTTGGTCCCACACCCAGGTAAATCAAGATCTTCTATGCGTCACCTTATACCTGCCGTATTAACCGCACTGGCTTTTTCTGCCCTGCTTATTTCCTGTAAAAAAAATGACAACGCCGGCCCGCAAGGCCCTGCCGATCTCCGCGATTCGGTGGTATTGGCCGGATTAACCCTGCCCTGGGAAATTCTTTGGGGACCGGATAACCATATCTGGTTTACCGAAAGAGGTGGCCGTATAAGCCGCTTTAATCCCGCTACCGGCGACAGAACAACCTTGTTCAATGTACCCGATGTAGTAAGCCAGGGTGAAGGCGGACTGATGGGAATGGTATTGCACCCTTCGTTTTCCAGTCAGCCCTACGTATACATCGTTTACAACTATACCAATGCCGGGCAGTACCGCGAGAAGATCGTGCGATATACTTATGGCAACAATACACTGCAGGCACCTTTGAATCTTATTGAAAATATTCCGGCAGCCAACGTGCACAACGGCAGCCGGCTGGTGATCGTGGGCGATAAACTTTTCGCCTCCACCGGGGATGCCAACAACACTGCGCTGGCGCAAAATGTATCTTCTCCCGCCGGCAAGATCTTGCGTCTTAACCTCGATGGCACCATTCCTTCCGATAATCCTGTTTCCGGTAATCCTTACTGGTCGCTGGGCCACCGCAATCCGCAGGGACTGGTGTATGCACGTAATATGCTGTACAGCACTGAGCACGGTCCTTCAAGTGATGATGAAGTCAATATCATTGAAAAAGGAAGGAATTATGGCTGGCCTGATGTTGCCGGTTTTTGTGATTCGCCTGCGGAGCAGACCTTCTGCAACGCGCAGAACGTGATGCAGCCCCTGCGCGAATGGACACCTACCATCGCGCCATCCGGTCTGGATTATTATACGAACGATGCCATTCCGCAATGGAAAAATTCTCTGCTGTTTACCACGCTTAAGAATACACGTTTATACCAACTCGAACTTTCAGATGACGGACGCAGCATCACCAATGTGAATGAATTTTACAACAATACCTGGGGAAGGCTGCGCGATATTTGCATTGCAACGACTGGCGAGGTTTATCTGTGTACCAGCAATGGCAGCAATGACCGGATTGTGCAGATCAGCAAGAAATGAAAGGGAAGACAATAAGTGAATAAGGCAATCAGTGAATAGAAACAGCCGTGAGGAGCAACAAACTCTTCACGGCTGTTTTACTTATAACTTAGCACCCAAAACTTATTCTTTTATTGACTTATTCACTTATTGGCCTCGACTCAGGACTTTTTAAACTTCATCACATTGGTACTGTTTGCGCGGATCTGGTTGGGAACACCGGCTTGTGTAACGGTGGTGTTAACATTCATGACCATCTTAAGCAGCAACGTGTCACCGCTCCAGGAAATGCGCGCTCCATCTGGTGGTGGCACTGTTCCGATGGAATTAGGAGGAGTAAGACTGCTTCCCAATGTAAATCCGCCTGGAAAATGGAGTGAATCGGCATTCACGCGGCGGTAAGTAAATGCGTCGGTTTGTGGTGGCATTTCATAATACCAGTCCTGGTCCTGCTCCACCAGCAGTACGTTATTCATGTACGCTTTCACTTTAATGCTCGTATCGATCAGGTAGCCGATATTGCTGAAGTTGAACTTGGTGGCGTCGATCAGCAGTGTTCCCGCGTTGTTCTTCGTATAATAAATGCCTGTGGCCTCAGTACGGGCCGTCATGCCTGATTGTACAAGAGAAACGGTGCTGGCTGTTTGTCCGTCTACACCTACAAAACGATAGCTGCCGGTGAGTTCCTGTGCATTACCGTTACCATTGCCGTTGCCGCTACCACTACCATTGTTGTTATTAGCATCGGCCTGAAAATCTACTTCTTTCTGACAGGCGGTGAATACCAGCAACGCCAGTATTCCCAGGATGGATAACTTTCTCATGTAAAACGTTCGTATTGGTTGATGATGGTTTACTTCCTGATGGCTGCAATTCCCGGCAATTCTTTGCCTTCGAAATATTCGAGCATGGCGCCGCCGCCTGTGGAAACATAACTTACCTTATCGGCAAATCCGAACTGGTTAACAGCTGCAACGCTGTCGCCGCCGCCAACGAGAGAGAATGCTCCATCGGCCGTTGCTTCTGCTACTGCTTCTGCGATGCTGCAGGTTCCTTTCTGAAATTTTTCCATCTCAAAAACACCCATCGGACCGTTCCACAAAATAGTTTTTGATTGACGGATCACGTTGGTGAATTGTTCGATGGCTTTGGGACCGATATCGAGGCCCATCCAGCCATCCGGAATATTATTCGAAGGTGCGGTTGAATCATTGGCATCGGCCGCAAACTTATCGGCGATGATAGAATCGGAAGGCAGGTGAATGCATACACCTTTGGCTTCTGCTTTTTTGAGCAGATCGCTGGCGGTATCCAGCCGGTCATTTTCGCAAAGCGAATTACCGATCTGTCCGCCCTGGGCTTTGAAGAATGTATAAGCCATGCCTCCTCCGATGATAATATCGGTGGCTCTTTCGAGCAGGTTTTCGATAATGAGGATCTTATCGGACACTTTTGCACCACCGATGATGGCCACAAAAGGTTTTTCTGAGTTATGTAAAACTTTTTCTGCGCTGGTTATTTCACCTTCCATCACGAGACCGAATGTTTTTTTATCGCCGGGGAAAAAATCTGCGATTACAGCGGTGGATGCGTGTGCACGGTGAGCGGTACCGAAAGCGTCGTTTACATAAACGTCGCCGAGTTTACTTAGTTTTTCCGCGAAGTCTTTATCTCCTTTTTCTTCTTCTTTGTAGAAGCGGAGATTTTCGAGCAGCAGTACTTCGCCGGGCTGCAGTGAAGATGCCAGTTGAGCAGCTTCCGCTCCGATACAATCGGGCGCAAATTTCACTTCGGTCTTGAGCAGATCGCTCAGATGTGCCACGAGGTGACGCAGGGAATATTTATCGGAAGGTCCGTCTTTCGGACGGCCGAGATGCGACATCAGTATTACACTCCCGCCCTGGTCGAGGATGTGGCGGATGGTGGGCACTGCCGCGCGGATGCGCGTATCGTCGGTTATTTCCTGTTTGTCGTTGAGGGGCACATTGAAGTCGACCCGGATCAGCGCTTTTTTTCCTTTGAAGGAGAAATCTGCGAAGCTTGACATAGCAGAGCAAGTTTAATATTAGATACTTTTTTGTGCGTTCACTTCTTCGTACAGCATATATCCTGCCATTACTGCCATCACCTCGTCGGTTACGTCGATACCACCGCGCAGATTGGTGCGGACAGAGCGGATGGTCTCGCGCGGGCCCCGGGGAAATCCCCACCAGCCAAACAGTAATGAAATCAGGGTGTACGGAAAACTTTTTGCAGCAGCCTGCTCGCCGGACCGGATCAGGGTAGCCTGGGAGCGGCGGCGGAAAGTGACAACGATCAGGGAAACGGTCCATTCAAAATGTACGAGTTTTCCGCCTTTGTCTACTTCCTGTTGCAGTTTCAGAGGGTTAAGGTTCTCAGCGTTCTTTATTTGCATAGCAGTCGAAAAAAAAAGACCGCAGGTGCGTACCTGCGGTCCGGGCGCAGCAAGGATTACTTGCTGATCAGTTTTGCGAAATAATGTACGGTGCGTACGAGCTGGCTTACATAGCTCATTTCGTTGTCGTACCAGCTTACAGCACGAACGATCTGTGTATCTCCTACTGTTTGCACTCTTGTTTGAGTAGCATCAAACAGGGAACCGAAGTTGATGCCGATGATATCGCTGCTCACGATCTCGTCTTCGGTATAACCAAAGCTCTCGTTGGCGGCTGCTTTCATGGCGGCGTTTACTTCTTCAACAGTCGTCTTTTTATTGAGGATGGCTGTAAGTTCGGTAAGTGAACCGGTAAGGGTTGGTACGCGCTGCGCGCTGCCGTCGAGTTTACCTTTCAGGTTGGGCAGTACCAGTCCGATCGCTTTCGCGGCACCTGTGCTGTTGGGCACGATGTTCTGTGCAGCGGCACGTGCGCGGCGGAGGTCACCTTTCGGATGCGGCGCATCCTGTGTATTCTGATCGTTGGTATAAGCGTGAATAGTGGTCATCAGACCATTGACGATTCCGTATGTTTCATCCAGTACCTGTGCCATGGGTGCCAGGCAGTTGGTAGTACAGCTTGCGCAGCTAATGATGGTCTCGCTGCCGTCGAGGATGGAATGGTTAACGTTGAAAACGATGGTTTTCAGGTCGCCGGTTGCGGGAGCAGAAATCACCACGCGTTTGGCGCCGGCGGTCAGGTGTGCTTCAGCCTTGGTTTTATCGGTAAAGAAACCTGTACACTCGAGTACCACGTCTACATCGTGTTCTTTCCAGGGAATCTGTGCAGGGTCTTTTTGTGCATAGATCTTTACTTCGTCGCCGTTAACCACGATAGAATTATCGGTGGATTTAACTTCTGCGTCGAAGCGGCCTTGCGCGCTGTCGTATTTCAGCAGGTGTGCCAATACTTTGGGGCTGGTAAGGTCATTGATGGCAACCACATCGATGCCTTCCATTTTATATATCTGGCGGTAAACCAGGCGGCCAATGCGCCCGAATCCGTTGATAGCTACTTTCACTGTACTCATGACAAATTGAAATTAGGGTTGATTTGAAGTTGTTTTGCGGTGGCGAAGATAACAAAACTGGGGATGAGAACCTGCGGAAAATCTGGCAAATCCTTGATGAAAAACGGAATCAAAACCAATAAAAACCAACTGAAAGCAAAGGAAGGGGATGCGGGTGGCGGATAAGGCCGGCAAAAAAAATACAAGAAAAATTTTGGCGGAAATATTGAGGCTCTTATCTTTGCACTCCCTTAAATAAACGGCCCGTTCGTCTAGGGGTTAGGACATCAGATTTTCATTCTGAGAACAGGGGTTCGATTCCCCTACGGGCTACTGGAAAGGACAAAATCAAGATAAGTTGATTTTGTCCTTTTTTATTTTCGCTAAAACCCTAGACCGTATGAGGATAAGCGAAAGAATTCCCTGTATACAGGTGTTCGACATTCATTTTTATCAAAAACTAAATTCTCCCGGCACATCGGACACCGTACCTGGTTCTTAGAGACAGGCTGCCAGTTAAATACACCTCATCAACTTTTTGTAGCAGGTTAAAGCCAAAGTCCAGGTATTTCTTATAGTCCGATGGGCGGCTGGTGCCAGACTGTATTTCCGTTTCTAATGGCCTGATCTTATCCTCATGTCTTGTTTTGATGGCCTTCTACTCCGATTTGTATTTCTTTTTTCTTTCGGGGCGATCGACATTCAATGCAATCTCTTTTATCCGGTAGGTAAGTGATCTGATTGGTGTATTGCGGAAATTGCTCAACAAGATAACCGTGAGGTTGTCTTCTTTGTAAAAATGATAGTTGGATATAAATCCGTTCATAGTACCACCATGTCTGATTAATGTGCCAGCGGAAGATGTGTCTGCCCCCTGCTGATACGGCTGTATGCGGAACCCATATCCATAATATCCCCAGTCTTCCGAACCACCATCGAATAACATAGCCTTGCTTTTTTCTGACAAAAGGTTGCCGTAATGAAGGGCATTACTCCATTTTAAAATATCTGAAGCGGTAGCATAAATATCGCCTGAACCCAGCGCATAGGATACCACATTTTGAACACGTCGCTTTACCCCGTTAATATTCCGATAGCCTACCGCCCGGTCAACAGGGGTGTTGACGAGGCGTTCATTTCCGCTTTGTGCCATTTGTAATGGAATAAATATTTTTTGTTGCAAATATTGTTCATAAGACATCCCGCTTACGTTCTCTATCACCATAGCCAGCAGTGTGTAATTTATATTGGAATATTCATGCTTTAAACCAGGTTCAAAATTTCTTTTTGCTTTATTAATCACATCGAGCAGTTCATTTGATCTGATGTCCATCACATTAATAGGAGTCAGCTCGTCTATAAAAACAGGCAATCCTGACTGCTGTTTCAGCAAATGATGAACTGTTAACCCTCTGGCAAGTTCGGGAGCTAATTGTGGAATATATTGTTGTAGCGGAGCGAATAAGTCAAGTTTTCCCGCATCCACAAGCTGCATTATAGCTACTGCCGTAAATGATTTGGTGAGCGACCCGATTAAAAATTTTGAATGTAATTGATTGGAAATCTTATTTTCCGTATCAAACAATCCATATGCACCGTGGTGCAGGATTGAGTCACCTTTAGCGACCAGCACCACCCCTCTGAAATCCGCGGTGTCAATATAGGATTGGAGATACTTTTCAATTGGTGGATGAAGGATTGTTCTATCGCCGGCCTGGGCTATTGGTTGTTGCCGGTAATGCTCCAGCTCCACAGAAAAAATAACACTTACAATTTTCCAACGTCCATCAATTTTTACCAGGCCCCAACTTTCTTTACCCCAGTTCCTTTTTTTATGGTTTGACCAATAACTATAATCAAAAGTAACACTACCAATCGTACCATCCTGTACAATTACCGGGTTGCGGAAAAGCTCTTCCTTGTAACCATTGGCCATTACAGATCTGAACCATCTTTTATAATCAGATACCCAGTAGTCAGCTATTTTTTCTGTGGCCCTCTTCTCTTTGAGTGTATGCGGCTGCCATGCACCAACCCAGGTAACCGGAACATCCGCAAAAAGGGAAAACATGGAATTACTGTCACGGGTGTTGATTGCTGTCATAAAGGTATCCAGTAAAGATCTGATCTGTTCATTATCCAGATCCGGGTTCCGTTGAGCGTTTATGCCTAGTGCAGATGTAACTGCAATGACAAGAGCAAATATTCTTTTCATTCAGGTAAATTGTTTCAACAAATCTGGTTTTCATTTCGTTTCAAAAAGTGAATATTCGGCAATCTTGATCAATAAGGGGATAAACGCACGAGTACCCGGTACGTGTCCAAAAACACGTGGTTCATGTTTAAATGGCCTTTGTTTGTTTCAGTATCAGTTGGAGTGAATGAGAGTTTGTAGTTTTATTTTGTATGAAGAAGAATATGCCATCTCCACAATCCCTTTCCTGGGAACGTCATCTCTTATTCTGGGTAATACTATACGTGTTCTATTTTTCCATGAATATTTTTTTCAATACAGGGGAAACAGGATCAGATAGTTATACGGTTCCGGAACGGGCTTTTATCGTATTTATATACCAGTTCTCGATTATTGTCACTGGCTATTTTATTTGTTTTCGGATCATACCCTTCTTTATTGATGGAAAAAAAATAGGGAGGGGAATTGCAGAATTTATTATTGGTATATATGTAATAGCAGTATTACAACGCATATTGGTTATTTATGTGCTGGAGCCATTACTGGGAGGTAATCATGGTGGACAGGAGAAAATAATACAAGTACTTAGCCAGATAAAAATTTTATTGCGTCACTATGTGATGGGTGCCCTATCCGGAGCCCTTCCTTTTGTTGTATTGTATCTGCTGATAGAAAGGCAACAAATCATACGTCGGCAGGCAGGGATCGAAAAAGAAAAAGTGATAGCTGAGTTAAGTGCGTTGAAATCACAATTAAATCCGCATTTCCTGTTCAATACCCTTAACAGTATTTATGCGCTGGCGATACAGCAATCCCGCCACACAGCTCCTGCAGTTGATAAACTTTCTCAGATATTGGATTACCTGCTTTACCGGTGCAATGATACCTACGTACCCATTGACAAGGAAATTCATGTATTAGACAATTATCTTGACCTGCAAAAAACCCGTTTTGGTGATCGCCTGGTGGTCGAAAGTAATTATCACAGCGATGCCTCCTATACCGTAGCCCCATTGCTTTTATTATCTATTGTAGAAAATATGTTCAAGCATGGAGTGGAAAAGATACCTGATATAGCGCATCTGTCTATTAAAACACACATTGTAACCGGAGAGCTTAATTTTATAGCAGAAAATCCATTTGATTCGACACAACCTGTTGTTGAGGGTATAGGATTGAAAAACCTCCGGAAGCAATTAGAGTTGCTATACCCCAACAAGTATTTGTTGAAAATCAGCCAAACGGCCGATACCTTTGTGGTTCAACTTCAATTAAAACTGACATGATCGCTTCCTGTATTATTGCTGATGACGAACCCCTTGCCCAGGATTTGCTGAAGAAATATGTGGAAGAATCTGGAATTCTGGATCTGAAAGGCGTCTGCGCCAGTGCACTGGAAGTATCGCTCATGTTGCGTGAACACCCGGTAGATTTATTATTCCTCGATATACAAATGCCGAAATTGTCCGGTATTGATCTCCTTAAAGTACTAAAAACGCCCCCGGCAGTAATCATCACCACGGCCCACAGGGAGTATGCAATAGACGGATATGCTTTTGATATAATTGACTACGTGCTAAAACCCATCACTTTTGATCGGTTTTTGGGAGCTGTTGAGAAGTTTTATAGCCGGCAGAGGAGACAGTCACCAGTACAAGCGTCGTTGGGGCAATCTGTTCTTCCCCGCTTTGTTTACCTGAAATCGGGAACCAAAACACACCAGTTAAACGAAGCAAGCATCCTGTATATCGAAAGCCTAAAAGATTTTATACAAGTTACGCTTGAGAATGGACAGAAAATACTAGTAAAATACCAGATTAGTAAAATAGAAAAAGAACTACCCCCTTCCTTCTTACGGATACATAAATCCTTTATCATAAACAGGAATAAGATAACGGCGTTTAGTACTGCTGAAATCGAAATCGGAAGCCTCAAAATTCCAATTGGTTATAGTTATAAAGACGATGTGGCGGGTAAATTAAGGAGTTGAAATAGAGGAAAGACGTAACCCTTTAGATTCGAATCCATCCATACTCTTTAAGTGGGTGCATATTTCCGGTAAGCCACTGTTAGTACAACATAAATGTTCCGGAGCTTTTCTTATTTTCATCAGAACCATATGTATACAGAGATGTTGTCAATTCTCTCAAATCGTTAAGAATCGCTTCGCCCCTTCGACTGTTCAATTGAGTTCTTAAGTTTACTCAAATCTGCATGGATAGTTCAAAAGTAAATCTTCATACAACTCACTGAAAAACAAGGTTACTTTGTTTAACATTGTCCTTTCGGACCTACTGAAAGAGATCATCGGAAGATGCTCTCTTTTTTTGTGGGAGGTACATCTGTGTTTATTGCCAGTACATATTTCTGTGCTCAAAAAAGACCGGCTTATTTTACGGCCTCATCTTTTCATGTATTTTGTATTTTCAGTGCCAAAATACCCTCGTACCGCAAAACCATCACCCATGCTCCAACAACTGAAAAAGCTTTCCCTATTTGCACTATTACTCGTTTCCCAAATCCTTTTTGCGCAGTCCGACAAAGAAAAAGCGCTTGCCAAACTGCGTGAAGGCATCGAATTAATGGACGATGGTAAATATGAAGAAAGTATCAAAGCGCTGGAAGAAGGACAGAAACTGAATCCCGACCTGCTGGATTTTCCCTACGAAATGGCCTACGCCCATTACCTGCAGAAAGATTATAAAACAGCCATTCGCTTGCTGGAAAAACTGACCAGCCGTAAAGACGTAATCCCGGCCGTTTTTCAGCTACTCGGCAACAGCTATGACTATCTTGAACAACCCGATAAAGCGCTCGAAGTGTACGACGCCGGCCTGAGAAAGTTTCCCAACTCCGGCATGTTACACCTTGAAAAAGGAAACGTGTATTGGATCAAAAAGGACTATGCAAAAGCACTCCCTTTTTACGAAAAAGGAATCGAGGTGGACCCGCGCTTTCCCTCCAACTACTATCGCGCGGCAAGAATCTACCTTAGTTCCAATAATGAAATATGGGGAATGCTCTACGGTGAGATTTTCATGAACCTGGAACGCAACAGTAAACGCACAGCGGAGATCAGCGAACTGCTTTTCGACACTTACAAAAAGGAAATCAAATTTACTTCCGATACTTCCATGACTGTCAGCTTTTGTCAGCAAATGACCATGGATGTAAGCGCGCTTAAAGATCCGAAGAACATCAAATTGCCCTACTGCTTTATCTATGAACCCACGTTGATGCTGGCATTGGATATGGAGAAAAAAATCGACCTGGTGTCCCTTAACCGTATCAGAACCCGGTTTCTTGAGTTTTATTTCAAACAGGGCTTCAACAAAACCTACCCCAACGTCTTATTCGATTACCAGCAGAAAGTAAAAGACGCCGGTCACCTCGATGCCTATAATACCTGGCTCCTCCAGATGGGAGACGAAGAAGGTTTTGAAAAATGGCGCAGTGATAACGAAAACAAATGGGACAACTTCATTAAATGGTTTGCCGATAACCAGATGAAGGTGGACAACAATAACCGGTTTCACTCTACTCAATATAATTAAACCGAAGTGTATTAATAAAGAATAAAACGTACCTGCGAATTATAAACACATTTATTTACCCCGATAATTAACCGCCAGCATAACCATCATCGCTATGTTTAGATTTTTCAAAAAAAAGACATCCTCCTCTAAAGCACCGGAAAATGTTTCTGCCATCAAGATAAAAACCAAAGAAGGGTCTACCCACATCAGGGTAGGCGATACCGCTGAGAGAAAAGTAAACCTTGACGAAGACATGCATTTTTTCACACCAGTTATCCGGAATTTTGAAGCGGAAGACACGTTCGAACAAATAATTGTCAACGACAAATTGGGAGATGACATCGGTGCTTTTGCAGCCAAAGTAAAAAAACAACCTAATGGCAACACAGGGATTGACTACGTATTCAAATCCGACCTGGCTAAATATGGGATTACAGAAGACCAGTTATTTGAAGCATGCCTGCATAATTTGTCTGCGTTGGGACTGAAAATAGATGTAATGACGGATCCGGGATCGGGCGACAGGATGTTCCGTATCACAAGTCAGATTGGCCTGGCCACCTCATTGGTCTACGACACTGACTTCGTGGAAAAACTGAAGGCTGACCTGGAAGCAGAAGTACTGCATGTCAACATTATCAATTCAGGTACGCTGCTATTTACGACCGGCAAAAGCAGTTTTGATGCTCATATAGAAAAGATGGCATTGGAAACGACCTATACAGATCCATTGAATATTCACTCGGCCACTTATTTATGGGACGATGGCCATCTGAGAATGATTAAAAAGTATCGTAGCTGAGTGTATAGTGTAACGTTCTGCGGGAACACCCGCGGTTTGAAATGTTAGCATGATCGCTGAGCTTCGTGATACTTCTTCAAAAACTCCTTCTTCGAATCATGATAAGAGGAAACGACACCAATCTTATACATACTGTAGATAAAAATCCAGGCAGGATCGAATTGGTATTTCAGGAAACCGGCGCGTGCACTGCCGGGATAAAGATGGTGATTGTTGTGCCACTCGCCGGTAAAGATGCCCGGACGGGTTTGATTGACCGATAAATTACTACGGTCGAAGTCTAGACCATCGACATGTTTCTCCTCGCCTTTGGCGTGTCCGGTATAGTTAAACGCTCTTACCAGTACAAACCACAGCAGGGCACTGGAGAATATGGCGCAGGCGAGCGCCGGTCCGCCGATAAAATACAGGATCGTAAACCAAACCGACCAGTTGAGCAACCACATGGCAATGGTATAAAGTGGATTGGCCACCGAACCCCATTTTTTGTATTGCTGGTAAGAATTGATCTCCACGCCCGTGTGTCGCATAAAACGCGCTACTTTCAGGTAGTCAGTTTCGGAAAGGTCCGGAGATATCCGCTGATGATTGAATTCAGCCAGCATACAATACCACAATCCGCCACGCGAGTTGTAAGGGTCGCCGGGTTGATCGGACTTGGTATGGTGCACGTGGTGCGAGATCACATAAATCTCCTCGGGAAGCGTTTTGATCACCAGATGCTGTGTCAGGAAACGCCAGATGGGATGACTGAATTTATAGGCCTTGTGGGTACAATAACGGTGAAACCAGACGGTGCCATGTGTTCCCATCACGATCAGGCTGTAAAAGGCAATCAACAGCATCAACTGCCAGGAAAAATAGTCGGTAATAAAAAAATAAAAAAATGGCAGTAAGCAAACGACCATCAGGACACTCAATACGGATATCCAGTTTTTGCGGGAAGCAAATATATTGAGGCGGGACAGTGCTTCTTTAAAAAGGGTACGATTGGATGGGACTACTAACTCTCCTTTATCATTCTTCCATCCGTAAGAAGGACGTTGCAATATCTGGTCTATAAAAGCCATATTTGTTTTTTATTGTATATTAACTGCCGCACAATTCGTTCTCACAATAGTCAGTAAGTTATATACGTATATAACGGATGCGCAGATTCACTCAAATCTCATCCGCTTTTCGCAAAAATTCGTCGTGGAAAAAGCTTATGGTTTCTACCAACGCGGTGCTAAGCTCATGCCTCACACCAATGCCCTGGCAACGCGCAATTAAGGCATTCGCCTCATGCTCGAGTGTTCGTCGTAATTGGTTGCTGTATTTGGATCTGGCCATCTGATGGACATTTTCATTCGCATTTCTGTCCATAGAAGACACGTCTTTCCTGAACGACCGGTAAGTCGTTTGAAAAACATCATTTGCAATACTGTAAAATTCTGCCCGGATAATCCGGATATCTCCTTCCATACATCACCTTTTACGTCAGTAAAGCTCTTGACCAGTGGATAAATAACTTATCCTTTGTCTACCAGATCGCTTATTTTGGAAAACTCGCCACCGCTGAAAAGCCGGCTGCAGGAAAGGTTGTTTGTACTTAACCATTCGTCGTGTTTGGAGGCCGCCACGATACGCCAGAAATTCTTCTTTTTCATTTCCTGGTAATCAGATGCAACGATGAACAATCCGGTGATTGCTTCTCTCGTCTTGAATTGAATGCGTACAATTTTGCTAGACCGCTGGCGGTCTTCCACAAATTTTTCTATCACATCGTTAGTCATATTGTTCTTCGGTTATGTTATTGTCCTTTTTTACGGATATCCACTGCCACCCAGCCTCTGTCGCCGGGCTGTATATCGAATGTCACTTTGTCGTTCAAATTGACTTCTTCGGTGAGTGCACTGTGGTGAAAGAAAATCCGTTCGTTGCGCTGATGATCCATGATAAAGCCAAAACCTTTTTCGTCGTTGAAAAACTGGATGGTTCCGGAATGTGTTGTATCACGTTCATTTCCCTTGGGAATGCCTATCTGCATATCTTCAGCTTTGAAAACTTTTTTCGCACGCGGATCAGGTGGCCTGTCCGAAATGTTTCCGTTTTCATCTACGTACGCCATCATTTCGTCAAGACTCTTACCTTTCTGGGCGTTCTTCTTACGCTCCTCCATCTTCTCTTTTTTGTCCTGACGTTCTTTACTTCTTTTTTGCTCTTTGCTTTTTTTGTTATACGTTTCCCGTGATTTAGCCATGCTTGCTCTATTGTTTACTGATAACTGATTTATTGTCTACGCCATATTGCCGTCCATGACATTCATGGACTCAACGATCCAGTTATAAACGGATCGTTCACTTTTACGTTCAAGTGGTAGTTGGTGGGCAATTTTACGTTCGAGTGCATGAGCATCTTTGAGTCCGAAAGACTTGACAACCGAGCCATAAAAATTGATGAGAAAAAGTACCTGATCGCCATTAAAGGGATCGAATATGCGTCTGGACGGTTCGCCGCAAAAAACTTCACCCGCTGGTCTTTCGTCTTTCTCCCAACGGTAATGAATAAAGCACATATCATCTTTACTAAATGTCATTGGCATTTTTTAAATGAGAAAAAGGCATGGCAGCGAATTGCCGCTGCGCATGCATTAAAGAGGTCATGTTGCGTATGGCAACCGTATAATTTCTTACCAGTTGTTACGACGGGGAGAACTTTCCTTCTCGCGTGCAACACTGATAGAAAGCGGACGGCCTTCTACTTCTTTGTTGTTAAGTGATTTCATCGCGGTTTGCGCTTCATCTTCTGAGGTCATTTCCACAAAAGCAAAGCCGCGGCTGCGTCCTGTGAGCTTGTCTTTGATAACACGGGCAGAAGTCACTTCTCCGAATGCTGCAAAAAGTTGTTTGAGTTCTTCGTCCTGCACATGGAAGCCCAGGTTTGACACATACATGTTCATAATACTAAAATTGATAGGTAAAAAATTGACAGAAGGACCGCAGATCGAGTAAAGAGGAGAAGGAAATTGTTACCAATCGAAATGTAAGAATTAAAAACTGATCCAGACCAGAGGTGTTGAACTTGTGTCGTAATATCCTGAAGGTAGGTTATTATTACCAGTCTGCCTATTATTCTTGTATAAAAAGCGCAAACATTAACAACGTTTGATTGGGTTACAGCACTTTAGCTCGTTAATGTGTACGAATAATTGAACGGAGATGAATATATTGCAAACAAACCGCAATAGGCTGATGAGTAATTTTTCCAATGTCGGGTTTAATATAGGAACTGAAGAAGAACTATATGAAGTTCTCCGTAAAGCGTATCCCAAGAGCAAACAGATAACCACAAACCAGGGCGACTATTTAATTTATACTGATGGCTCGGGAGCACAATTATTTATTCAATCCAACATCCGGGAAGAAATCGCTGGCGTAAACCCACATTTCAGCGGAAAGAGCAGGCGAAAAGTGTGTTTAACTAACGCCATTGAAAGGCAGGAAAGCGAATTGGACGGCGCCTTTCATGCCTGGGCCGACCCCGTAAATCCTGATGACCCGGACACCGGCATTTACCCTTTTGTTTTTGACGTTCCCGATTTCAGAACAACCGGCAATATTAAATTCCCGCAGACCGTCGATATTCAACTGGCAGCATTTGCGCAAGACATTCTTCTCTTCGAAAATGAGGATGCCTACAACAATCATTCGACAGAGGTAAAATTTGCGTCGAAATCTTTTGTCCCAAGCGGTTTATTTTTTTCCGAAGAGCGGAATACCCCTGGCAGGCCCGAAGCCACTGCCATGTTCACCGGCTCTATATTGCATTTTGAAAAAAAGAAAAACGAGCTGACAGGTGATGAGTTTTATTGGTTCTTCACAGATACACTCGGCGGACTGGTAGATGTTGTGGCCGATGTGCGGCTTGTAGAAGAAACACCTGTCGTGAATGGCATTATTCAGGGACAGTTCTGGTTGTCCGGTCAATTGTACGGACACGTGACCAAAGAAGATACATCAGGAAAATCCTTTTTAAAAAGATTGTTCGGAAAGTAAGATCCAATAACAGGCAAGCAACGCCGGAGCACAACCAGCCGAAAATAATACAAAGAAAGAACCCGCTACCGAATTGTTATTATTAAAATCGGCGTCGAGGACCAACCGGAAAACCACCAGGGAGGTGATTAACGATCTTGTAGCGCAATACGAACTATTATAAAAAAACCGGCCCGAAGGCCGGCTATCCCTATTCGCCCTATTTCCAACCACCACCCAGATCGCGGTAAATATTCACCACCGCTACCAGTTGGCGTTTCTTCGTTTCAATCAATTCAAGTCTGGCCTCCAATGCATCCCGCTGCGTCATCAACACTTCGAGATAATCCGCCCGCGCCGAACGGAACAGATCATTCGATATATCGATGGACCGCGTCAATGCATCCACCTCTTTTGATTTGAGATCATAGTTTTTTTCCAGGTTGCCGATATTGGAAAGTTCGGTCGACACTTCCAGGTAAGCATTCAGTACCGTGCGTTCATAATTATACAAAGCCTGTATCTGTTTGGCATTCGCGGTATTGAATTCCGCTTTGATGGCGCCACGATTGATCAACGGACCAGCCAGGTCACCGGCCAGCGAATACAACAACGACTCCGGCATTTTTATCAGATAAGAAGGCTTGAACGCCTGCAGGCCAACAGCCGCGGATATTCCCAACGAGGGATAAAATTCCGCTCTCGCTACTTTCACATCCAGTTTGGCGGCAGTGAGTTCGAGCTCTGCCTGTTTAATATCCGGGCGATTAGCCAGCAATTGCGCCGGCAGTCCTGCACTTACCGCTGATGGCAATTGTGTAAGAAATTGCGTGGTCTCGCGTGGGATCGGTTGCGGATAACGGCCCAACAGGAAATTGATCCGGTTCTCGGTTTCCTTTATCTGTTGCAGCAGTTCATATTCCAGGCTTTGTGATTTCAATACTTCCGCCTGAAATTTTTGCACCGCCAACTCCGTTGCACGCGCCGCTTCTTTCTGCACTTTCACAATCTCCAAAGCGTTTTTCTGTAAATTGATATTTTGCCGTACGATGAGCAACTGATTGTCCAGCGACAGCAATTCATAATAGGAATTGGCCACCTCTGCGATCAGGTTTGTCAATACAAAATTCTTTCCTTCAACGGTGGCCAGGTAACGTGCAACAGCAGCATCACGCGCATTGCGCAGTTTTTTCCAGATATCTGCTTCCCAATTGGCAGTGACCGCTACCCTGAAATCGCCCAACGGATCAGGCATTTCTTTTCCGGGTTTGATTTCAGTACTGGCATCGCCTGCGCCCTGGCTGGTATAACGTCCCACCTTCTCCACACCAACTCCTCCGCCCACACTCACCGAAGGAGCAATCGCCGCTTTGCGTACACGCACATCATTGCGGGCAATTTCTATTTCCTGCAACGTAATCATCAGCTCCTGATTATTTTTCAACGCTGTGTCGATGAGCGCCGCCAGGTCTTTGTCATTAAAAAAATTCCGCCATTGAACCGCGGCAATGCCCGAGCTATCAGAGCTTGTACCAAACGTAGCCGGTAATTCAGCATGACGGCCCGGCTCTATTATTTTGGGCGCGTGGCAACTGGTTAAGACCAATGCCAACGCGCATATATAAAGGCTATACTTAAACATTGTGATCAATTTCTTCTGTTAATGGATTTTCTTCTTCGTCTTTGATGAGTTTGCGTTTCTCCGCGATCTTTCCGAATATGTAATACAATCCGGGAATGATCAGCACGCCGAAGATGGTGCCGAACAACATACCACCTGCTGCGGCCGTACCGATCGTACGGTTACCAATCTTACCCGGACCACTTGCCAATACCAGCGGAATCAATCCCGCGATAAAAGCAAAGGAAGTCATCAGGATCGGACGGAAACGCACCTTCGCTCCTTCCAATGCAGCCTGGCGCACCGATGCACCCGCACGATGGCGCTGCACGGCAAACTCTACAATCAAAACTGCGTTTTTGCCCAACAAACCGATCAGCATCACCATCGCTACCTGCGCATAGATATTGTTTTCCAGTCCTAGCATACCCAGCAACAGGAAGGCGCCGAATATACCGGCCGGCAAAGAAAGGATAACGGCCAGCGGCAGGATGAAGCTTTCGTATTGCGCAGCCAGGATGAGGTACACGAATCCGAGACAGATCAGGAAAATATAAATAGCCTGGTTGCCCTGTGCCACTTCATCTTTGGAAATACCTGCCCAGTCGATTCCAAATCCACGGGGCAGTGTTTTCTGCGCTACTTCATTGATCACTTTAATAGCTTCGCCACTACTATAACCCGGCGCGGCCGAACCGCTGATCTCCGAAGCATTGTACATGTTGTGCCGCGTAATCTCCGAAAGACCGTATACTTTTTCCATACGCATAAATGCGGAGAACGGCACCATTTCATCCTTATCATTCTTCACATACAACTTCAGGATATCATCCGGTTCGGCCCTGTACTGCGCCGCCGCCTGCACCATCACTTTGTATTGCCTGTCGAATTTGATAAAGCTGATCTCGTAGTTACTGCCGACCAATGTAGACAAGGTATTCATCGCATTATCGATCGACACGCCTTTTTGCTGCGCAATGTCGTTATCTACACGCAACATGTATTGCGGGAAGCTGGCACTATAGAAACTGAATACGGACGACAATTCCTTACGCTTTTCCAGTTCCTTCACAAAATCACGGCTCACGGTTTCCATTTTTTTATAATCGCCGGAACCGGCTTTGTCGAGCAGGCGCAATTCAAAGCCGCCTGCCGCACCATAACCCGGCACTGCCGGCGGCTGGAAAAATTCAATGGTCGCGCCGGAAATATCTTTTGACTTTTCTTCGAGCTCGGCCATGATCTCCTGCACGGAATGTTTACGTTCATCCCAATTCTTGAGGTTGATGAGACAGGTGCCCGAGTTGGAGCCTGTACCTTCCGTGAGAATTTCATAACCGGCGAGCGCTGACACAGACTGTACACCTTCCACAGTCTCGGCTACTTTCTGTAGACGTTCGGCAATTTCATTGGTACGCTCAAGCGAAGAACCCGGAGGCGTTTGAATGATGGCATAAAACATGCCCTGGTCTTCATTGGGGATAAAACCTGAAGGCACACGTCCGTTGATAAACCAGGTGCCGATGCAAAACAACACCAGCACGCCCATCGTCAATGCCCGGCGGTGAACCACTTTCCCCAATAGTCCTTCGTATTTATTAGCACCTCTGTTAAACGTATTATTAAACCCGTCGAGGAATTTGTCGAGGAAATTTTTCTTACGGTGTTTGCCATGATTGTTTTTCAAAATCATCGCGCACAAGGCGGGCGTCAATGTCAAAGCCACAATACCGGAAAGAATAATGGCCGTTGCCATGGTAATGGAAAACTGGCGATAGAAAATACCGACCGGCCCTGACATGAACGCTACGGGAATAAACACCGAAGCCATCAGGAAAGTAATAGCGATAATGGCACCGGCGATCTCGTGCATCGCTTTTTTGGTGGCTTTGAGCGGCGAGAGCTTTTCTTTCTCCATTTTAGCGTGTACCGCTTCGATCACCACGATCGCATCATCCACTACCACACCGATCGCCAGTACCAAAGCAAAAAGCGTGATCAGGTTGAGCGTAATGCCGAAGAATTGCATGAACATAAATGTGCCGACCAGCGATACCGGCACCGCCATCGCAGGAATCAGGGTCGACCGCCAATCGCCAAGGAATAAGAAAACCACCAAACCCACGAGGATAAAGGCTTCCACCAATGTATGCAATACCTTATCGATGGAAGCGTCGAGGAATTTAGACACGTCGTAGCTGATCTCGTAGTTCATTCCCTTCGGGAAAGAACTGGCTTTGATCTCTTTCATTTTTGCCTTGACATTCTTAATCACCTCGCTGGCATTACTGCCGTAAGATTGTTTGAGTACGATGGCGGCCGAAGGTTTGCCATTGAGGTTGGAATAAATATCGTACATCGAACTCCCGAACTCCACGTCGGCCACATCTTTGAGGCGGAGGATTTCACCGTCAGGACTGGAACGGAGGATTACATTCTCATATCCCTCCTTGTTGGTAAAACGTCCGGGATACTTCAATACATATTCGAAAGCCTGCGAACGTTTACCGGAACTTTCACCTGTTTTACCCGGAGAAGCTTCGAGACTTTGTTCACTAAGC
This sequence comes from uncultured Sphingobacteriales bacterium, assembly GCA_937888905.1. Classification (GTDB taxonomy): domain Bacteria; phylum Bacteroidota; class Bacteroidia; order Chitinophagales; family Chitinophagaceae; genus Terrimonas. The sequence goes on along the minus strand of CALATA010000020.1, from coordinate 105,420 downwards.
GCTTTCATCACTTCATCCGCGGAAATCTTATAGGCCAGCATGCGATCGGGTTTCAGCCAGATGCGCATGGCGTACTCCCGGTTGCCGAGGATATCGGCGAAACCCACACCGTCTACGCGTTTGAGTTCAGCGAGCAAATTGATATCGGCAAAATTGTAAAGGAATTTCTGGTCCGTATTGGGATCGTCGCTGTACAGGTTAATATACATAAGCATATTCGATTCCTCGCGGGTGATCTTCACACCTTCGCGCACGACGAGTGGCGGTAATTTGTTGACTACGGAAGCTACGCGGTTCTGCACACTGAGTGCCGCTTGGTTCGGATCGGTACCGAGATTGAAAACCACTTGTATCGTTGCTTCACCATCGTTACCGGCATCGGAGGCCATATACTTCATGCCGGGCACACCATTCAATGCACGTTCGAGTGGAATGATCACCGACTTGATCATCAATTCACCATTGGCACCGGGATACTCCGCGGTAACGTTTACTTTGGGCGGGGAAATAGAAGGGAACTGCGTAACGGGGAGATTGGTCATAGCCAATACACCCAAAAAGACGATAATCAGTGATATCACGATGGATAACACCGGTCGCTGTATAAATCTGTTGAACATGGAAAATACGATTTGGGTGAATGACTATTCCGCTTTGAGGCGCAGATGGGCAATTACTTCCTGTGGTTTCTCGAAGTCATACTCGACTTTGTCGTCGTCCTTGACTTTCTGCACCCCTTCGAGTAATATTTTGTCATCGGGCGAAAGGCCGCCTGATACTACATACAAGTCGGGCATTTTTGCCGCAAGAGTGATATTGCGCGAATGCACTTTGCCGTCTTTGTCCACCACAAAAACATAGGTCTTATCCTGGATCTCGTAGGTAGCCTTTTGCGGAATGATCAGCGCGCCTTTGAGCGGCATGGTCATTTGTACTTTGCCCGTTTCTCCATGTTTCAACAGGCGTTCCGGATTCGGGAAACGCGCGCGGAAAGCGATGTTGCCGGTTTCGCTGTCGAACTCGCTCTCGATCACTTCCACCTGTCCCGGTTGTGCCAGTGGTTTATTATTGGCCAGTAAGAGACTCACCTGGCTGCTGCCGCGGCTTTTGGCGTTTGTCTGGTACTCGAGGTATTCGGGTTCGGACACATTGAAATACGCAAACATCTGGCTGTTGTCGGAAAGTGTGGTAAGTAATTCACCTTCATCGATCAGGCTGCCGAGTTTTTTGGGAAGGCGGTCGATGGTGCCATCGAAAGGTGCGCGCACTTCGGTGAAGGAGAGGTGTAGTTTGGCCAATGCCACTTCTGCTTTGGCCTGATCAAGTTTGGCCTCGGCCATGGCCTGTTCGTTTTTGGACACGACATTTTTATCGGCCAATGCTTTCGTATTCTGTAACTCGATGGAAGCGGCGCGGGCTTCTGCTTCGGCCTTTAATAATTCGGCTTCGTAAATCTTGGGCATGATACGGAAAAGAACCTGGCCGGCTTTTACGAACTGGCCTTCGTCTACATAAATGTTTTCCAGGAAACCTTTTTCCTGGGCGCGGATTTCCACGTTGCGGACGGAACGGATTTGGGAAACATAATCTTTGGTAAAAGAGGTGTCCATTACCAGTGGAGTGGTCACGGCATACTTGCCGGCTTCTTCTTTCGTTTCTTTTTTGGACGCACAGCTTGTGATGGCCAGGGAAGCCAGCAAGCCTGCGAACAGGAATAATCTTTTCATAACTGTAAATGAAATAGTAGCGATTGGAATATGGGAACACGCAGGGGAACGTATTCACCGGGCGAATAGATAAATAAAAAAGAGTGCGCGGCATCGCGCGCGTGGAAGATTGTTAATTAAATGCGGAGTACCCGCTGGACAATGCAGCGATCGACGGGTTGCCCGATGAAGGGCGCGGGAGCTTTATAGCAATGATGGAAATAGGCAAGAATCGAATCGAAGGAGGTGCTGTCGTTACCAGCGTAAGCCTTCGCGTAGAGATCTGCATCATCATCTGTCGCTTCTTCGAGAACCGATTGGTCTTCGTCTTCGGTTACGTTGAGGTCGATGAGGATCTGCTGAGGGGAAATCTTTTTTCCGGGTACATGCGCGGCGTGCGCAGGCATTCCTGTTTTGAGCAGGAAGACAACGAGGTACAGGAAAAAAGCGGCGAATCTCATATCGGCGCCAAAATAACGAAAGAAAATTCCAGAAAAAAAGAGGTAATCGGTGAATGGGATGTAAAGAAATAGTTAATTGTTTTATCCGAACGGATGTTCGCGTGGAGTTCAAGTTATGAGTTATAAGTTTTAAGTAATAAGTGAACAGCCGATAAAAGGTATACGACGCAGGTTTAAAGGCGATAAGTTAAACAGCCATGACCTATTGACTATTCACCATTCACTATTCACTATTGTCTATTCACCATTCACCCCGGTCCTAATCCGTCACGTAAAAGGATGGACACAGCCACAAAAAGGCACATAATGGATATGGCCACGGAAACGGCAAGTGAGGTCAGTACCTTTGTAAGCCGGTCACTTGTTTTGCCCGTGAAACCGAACACCAGGCCGATGACAGGGCCACAAACATCAACACCCAGCTTGCCTGTCCGATAAAGTCGAGTATTTGCTTGTTCATTGATCGCGAATATTTGAATTTCGTCCCCTGCGTTTATGGAACGGTTAATTTTGACTTTTGAATTTACTAAAAATGATAGAAATAATAAAAGGCGACATCACAAAAATGGAAGTAGATGCAGTGGTGAATGCAGCCAATACCTCCCTGCTGGGCGGCGGCGGTGTGGACGGAGCGATTCACCGGGCGGGTGGCCCGGCCATATTGGATGAATGCCGGAAAATTGTGGCCCGCCAGGGAGGATGTAAAGTGGGAGAAGCTGTAATAACGGCCGCCGGCAATCTGCCTGCGCGGCATGTGATACATACGGTTGGGCCGGTATGGAATGGCGGGAAGAAAAAAGAAGCTGAATTATTGGCCTCAGCTTATCGCAACAGCCTTCAACTGGCAGTAGAGCATAGTTTGCGGACGATTGCCTTTCCGAACATCAGCACGGGTGTGTATCGTTTTCCGAAACCGTTGGCGGCGGAGATTGCATTGTCTACCGTTCAATCGTTTACTGTCGGATTCGAACGGATCGTTTTCGTGTGTTTTGACGATGAGAATTACGACTTGTACAACAGATCGCTCTTTGCGCCTTAATTACTTTGCGCCTCTGCGTGAAGGTTCACGCAAAGTGGCATGAGGAGCAAAGACGCAAAGGATTTTAACAACCTTAACCAGGCACCATACTTATTACTTAATACCTACTACTTATTACTTACTACGGCTGTTTCTACCGTATGACCAAAAACACCGGGTACTCATGTCCTTCGGGTAGTCCGTTGAGTTTGTACTGCAGGCGGTAGCGGCGGGTGCAATCGCACACGTCGGCGAGCTTCTCTCCTCTCTTAACATGGATAAAAATGGAATCGTTGCGGAAAGAATAATCCGACGTCAGGCCGTAATTATCGGTATAGGAAATGCAGGCCTGGGTTTCCATCTGTCCGTTGCGGTAGCGGCAATTGAGCGGGCCGGAGAGTTTGTCTGCGGTGAAATTATTATCCCGGTAAGCCATGGGCAGCACGTCCTCGGCGTCAATTTCGTTGTAGCGGAAATGCAAGCCCGGGTGGTGGCTATCGCAGGCGGTAAATAAGAATGAGATTAGAATTAAAACTAAAAGCTGTTTCATAATGAATAGCATAAACCGGGTTAGGATTAAAAAACCGTGCCGGTGAAGCTATTAACGTAGAAGACTGCTGACCAGTTCATAAAACACACAATAATTTACAGAGTGGGGAATGGATTGCCGGGTGGCAGAGTATGTTGGGGAGGTGGGCGACTTGCTATAAGGGTGGCTGGTTTAGTGTTAGTCCTTGATTAGAACACCTCTTTTATATCTTTCCTGTCGCGCGGGCAGTCCATTTTCATAAAAAATCCATACTCCGTCGCGCAAGGGTTGAAAGTACCGACCGACCGTAACATCCATCAGGTCTCCTGAAAGATTAAATCGATCGACATACTGCTTCAATGTATCCAGGGAAGCCTGATATTGTCCCGTAGCAACCAGGGTGCCGTGACGGTCAAACTCCTTAATACTCATTTTCCCTTTACAATTAAACAGGTCTATCTTAACGTAAGATGAGTCTTTGTTGTAGTGAATCAATGAATCCTTACATTTCGCGGGAGTAATATAAGTTTTATACTCTTTCAAATAGATATCAATCTGGCTACTTGCTGTATAGGAAAGTGCGAAGATCAACAAGGTTGTTAATGCGATTATTTTTATCATAAAAAATGCTGATTTATTGCGCAGTTGGTAATAACTTTTACAACCGCAGATAATCAATGACTAATTAAACTTAAAGAAAATAATCGCTTTTTCATACTTCAATATACTCGCTTGCTTAACCATACCAACCTTCCAAACGGAATGCAAACTATTTCTTTTCCGGTATGATAAGATGTGCCACTCCGGCCAGTAAGGAAAGCCCTGACAAAACGAGCCCGACTCTTGCTATATTCCAAATCCCCGGACGATGGGTGACCATTCCAAGCACGCTCCAGGCCAGTAGCGCACAGCTTATCATCAGCAGTACAATTATGATTTTACTTCGCATCCGATAGAATTTTGGATGCCAAGTTAGCATCTTCAAATTTGAACAATAGTAAATTAACGAAGAATTTACTACATCTTTCGTGGATTCATTCAACCCTTTGTAAGCCTGCATGCCTACGATGCGGTTCAATTGGTCATAGCTATAATTGTAGAACAGCGGCAGCGAGTTGGTGGTGGCCGGATTACCCTTTTTCAAGCCACCATTATTTACCGTCATCGCACCAATGTTGCCGTTGTATAATGACTTAAATGATCCGTTGTTGGGACGGGCAAAAGCACCCGTTCCTCCGATTGAATAGTAATCATTTTCGGAAGCTCCATTATCAAAGTAGTGCAGTGCATAACCGTAGATATCTCTGCCAAACACAGAAGGCGTTCCCGTGTTCAGTCCGTCTTTGCCCATGTCCTTATCCGGTGTCAGGCTGCTGCCGTTCACACCTTTGAGCCAGCCTTGTATCGTATATGCATAGTCTACACCCTGCAGTTCTTTACCCAATACCATTCTTGCCAGCGGGCCATGTTTGTAGTATTCGTAGTTCGCCTCATGCTCCCAATACACACCATCGCGGCTCGTTTCCACATCGGTGATGCGGTTCTCCGCATCATACACATAGCGGTGATAGAAGCCATCCGCCGCTCCCGGCTGGTAAGCTACTTCGTTCACTTTACCACTCACAAGGTCGTATTGGTATTTGATGGTCTTCAGTCGATCTGAAGAGGGCAGGTTGGCCACTCCTCTGTAGTCCTGCAACAGTTGATTGACATTACCGTGAATGTCATACGTATAGAAGGTGGCGGTTTGATGCCAGGTATCGGTACTCAAGGCCTTCACCATCGAGTAACTCACGCGGTTGCGCAGGTTCTGCTGGTCGATACCGGCTGCAATACCCGGGTCGGGACTCAGCGGATTGTATTTTTCATCGTACACCGTGATCGTCAGTTGATCCGTTACGCTTGCTCCATTCAGCCAGGCAGTGAGCGTGCCTTCTTCTTTGCTGATCGTTTGTGTGATGGCAGTTGTATTCGCCTTCTGGCCTATTTCGGTAATGCGGCCCAGGTTGTCATATTTCGTATAGCTGTATTGGTTGTGCAGCGCCTGCTCCGCGTTCTGGCTCACGGTCAGTCTGCCCAATCTGTCGTACCAGAATTTACTCGTACCACCATCCGGTGAGTTTTGCGCTACTACCTGGTTCAGACCATTGTACCGGTACTGCGTCACTTTCTCATGCAGGGCCGCGCGGTCCTGGTTGGCGGCACGTTTGGCTTTGATCTCATTCAGATAAGCCGTGCTATAGTCCGGGCGCACACCGGCGGGCGGCACCGTTTTCACCAGGTTGCCCGCCTGGTCGTAGTAGTAAAGGGTATAGTGGTATTCTTTCGGCAGGTAGCTGGCGGTGAAGGTTTCCAGTTTGCCCGCTGCCATACATTTTTCCCGGTACTGCCGTTCAAACTCTCCCAAATACCATTGCAGCCAGCCATGAAAAACAGCGAAGCTTTAAAACCTCGCTGCTCGAGAATCTATTTGGTTGCCTGGGATTGTTTAAAGTTTACTTGTCTTTAGCACCTATTTCGAGAGCTAATATCCCTTGAATGGCTATTTCATTTTGAAAATTTTCCGACAGCCATGTCTCGCCAGCACGTTTTGCATGAAATCTGACAACGGAGTCAATGTACTTGGAAATTCCGAATGAAAAGATTACCCGGAACGGTATTACAGGGTACTCAGCATTCAATTTTCTAGACAATAAAATTGATAAGCGAATACCTTGAGTCAATAAATACTCAGCATCCCGTCTTTCACCATAATCAATCAAATTAATCTTATTGACATCACATTCTACACCAGTCTTATCATCGATCTCACCCTCAGACATTTCCAATTCGCCCGTAAGACCACTTAACACAAATACACCATCATTTACCCTAATAGGACTGGCCAATAACTCTTTTAACGACACCGGAAGATCAGCACTCAATTCATCGGACCGCCGATTTAATTCTTCCTCGATATCTAAGTCAAAATCAATGAGGTAAGCCTCCAAAAGTTTATTAAAACGTATTTTCATTTTTAAAAAGTGATTTCTTTTTCGCCGAGAAGTTTCAATCCCTTATTAATTCCTTGTTGAACACCCGAATTATTCAGTAATTTTTTGTTTTCAGTTTTTGAAATAGGGTCATCCCATTTTTTTGTTTTTTTTGAGTACTGGAAAAATTCCATTTTCTCCGGGTCGAACATTAGTTTAACTTTTCCATTTTGATAGTGAATTTGTCCTGCTCTCCCACCTGGATCAGGATTCTCAACATCGATTCGCTCCTTTCCTCCTGGTGTCAGCTCCTTTGTAGTCCTGCTTGGGAATTTAGCCCCATTCTGGCCAAGAAGTTTTGATTCGGATTTGGGAGCCTCTTCACTCTTTTGATGCGCAGACTTGTTCTGTTGTGTTAATTTCTCGGATGCAGATCCGGTGGATTGTAATACAGCGCCTACCTTTGCAAGTTCGAGTTTTGACAGCGCCCAAGTTAAATCCATTTGCGCAGTTAACGTTTTTGCTAATCCGTGAGCGGCTACACCTGTTCCGGCGACGGCACCGACTCCTGCAGATTGTACGCCAGTTGTAAGTGCCGCGCTACCCCCGATCTCGGCTTGGACAATTCCTTGAAATGATGCTGAAATATCTCCACTTATTCTCCCTAAAAGATAAGCAGTTCGCTCCCTTGGATCAGTATACTCATCCAAATTATCTGTGGCTCCGAAAAAGTCTCCTCCGCCCAAGGTATTAGCATTGTAGTTAGCATCGGCAGCTCCGCGCGCTGCAATTAGTTGTAAAGCGCTTTCCTCACTTATCTTCTTAAGTAATGGGGCATATTTATTCTTATAATAATTGAGTTCCTTCTCCGAATACTTTTCTGCCCCATCTAGATCAATATTATTTATTGGATCACCTTCTGCGAACGAATAGGGGCTATTCCAAGGAAACTCCTGAGCCAGAGGGTCGACACTCAAGAATTTCGCCAATGCCGGGCTATATATACGTAATCCATAATCCTGCGTACCAGTCTCCGGATCATTCTCCTTCCCATTAAACCCATACCGATACACCTCACTCGCCACTTTTCTTCCGGGCATACCCATGCCGAAAGGATAATAATCCGTTGCACTTGCTACATCTACCGTAAAGTAATCCAACTCAGCTTCATTCGGTGCGGCCTTACCTTGTTGTAACTTCTTATCGGTAAGCGTGGTCAGCACATTACCCAAATGATTGCTCAACTCAAAGAACTTCTCGCCCCTGCGCTGCGTTTTGGTTTTCGCAGGATCAAAACCGGTCGCCAGCGCATCGGTAACCGTAGCCCGACTCTCTTTCAAGGCCATGCCCAACCGGCTGCTGCCGTATAAATGTAACTCTTTTTGCTCGATCTGGTTTACGGCCGGGACTTCGTATACACTCATCACATTGCCACTGGCATCTCTTATGTACAGCGTTGTTTTGCCTGCTGCATTTTTCGTAATGCGGTTGCCTGAGGCATCGTAGGTATAACTGATGGCGCCGCCAGATTTGACCACGCTCGCTATTTTCCCGTATACTGTCCAGTTGATCGCCGTGATGCCTTCGGATACATCGGTCTTCAGATTACCGATCGCATCATAGGTATAGTTGTTGGGGTCAGCCTGGTCGTCGATGTCTTCCGCATAGTTACCGGTAAATGAGCTATTGTCTCCTACTCTTCTCAAACGGTTGTTACCTGCATAATACTCATAGCTCAGGTCATCCATCTTGTTGGGCAGACCGACTTCCGGAGCACCATTGCGGCCGTAAGTCAGGATGTTACCATCCGGATCATAAGTTGTTCCTTCACTGTAGTCCTGAATCAGGATCGGGGTCCACAGGTTCGTGGATTCATTCAGACCTTTATAGGCCTGCATGCCTACAATACGGTTCAACTGATCATAGCTGTAGTTGTAAAACAGTGGCAGCGAGTTGGTGGTGGAAGGGTTGCCTTTTTTCAAGCCTGCGTTGTTCACCGTCATCGCACCAATGTTGCCGTTGTATAATGACTTAAATGATCCGTTGTTGGGACGGGCAAAAGCACCCGTTCCTCCGATTGAATAGTAATCATTTTCGGAAGCTCCATTATCAAAGTAGTGCAGTGCATAACCGTAGATATCTCTGCCAAACACAGAAGGCGTTCCCGTGTTCAGTCCGTCTTTGCCCATGTCCTTATCCGGTGTCAGGCTGCTGCCGTTCACACCTTTGAGCCAGCCTTGTATCGTATATGCATAGTCTACACCCTGCAGTTCTTTACCCAATACCATTCTTGCCAGCGGGCCATGTTTGTAGTATTCGTAGTTCGCCTCATGCTCCCAATACACACCATCGCGGCTCGTTTCCACATCGGTGATGCGGTTCTCCGCATCATACACATAGCGGTGATAGAAGCCATCCGCCGCTCCCGGCTGGTAAGCTACTTCGTTCACTTTACCACTCACAAGGTCGTATTGGTATTTGATGGTCTTCAGTCGATCTGAAGAGGGCAGGTTGGCCACTCCTCTGTAGTCCTGCAACAGTTGATTGACATTACCGTGAATGTCATACGTATAGAAGGTGGCGGTTTGATGCCAGGTATCGGTACTCAAGGCCTTCACCATCGAGTAACTCACGCGGTTGCGCAGGTTCTGCTGGTCGATACCGGCTGCAATACCCGGGTCGGGACTCAGCGGATTGTATTTTTCATCGTACACCGTGATCGTCAGTTGATCCGTTACGCTTGCTCCATTCAGCCAGGCAGTGAGCGTGCCTTCTTCTTTGCTGATCGTTTGTGTGATGGCAGTTGTATTCGCCTTCTGGCCTATTTCGGTAATGCGGCCCAGGTTGTCATATTTCGTATAGCTGTATTGGTTGTGCAGCGCCTGCTCCGCGTTCTGGCTCACGGTCAGTCTGCCCAATCTGTCGTACCAGAATTTACTCGTACCACCATCCGGTGAGTTTTGCGCTACTACCTGGTTCAGACCATTGTACCGGTACTGCGTCACTTTCTCATGCAGGGCCGCGCGGTCCTGGTTGGCGGCACGTTTGGCTTTGATCTCATTCAGATAAGCCGTGCTATAGTCCGGGCGCACACCGGCGGGCGGCACCGTTTTCACCAGGTTGCCCGCCTGGTCGTAGTAGTAAAGGGTATAGTGGTATTCTTTCGGCAGGTAGCTGGCGGTGAAGGTTTCCAGTTTGCCCGCTGCCATACATTTAGCACGGTACTGTCTTTCAAATTCTCCCAGGTACCATTGCAGCCTGTATTCATATACCTGCTGCGCAATATGCGTGGCCATGTCGTAGGTGGCCTGGCAGGGATCGGGTTTTACAAAGATGCCGGTTGTATCGGTCAATGTTTTGTCGCGGCAGATCACCGTCTGGTTGCCGCCCGTGCCCAGGTTACACTCCGTGCTGTCGATCGATCGCATGTAATCACCCCAGGTGAAGCTAAAGCCGGTCCGGTAATTCAGGAAGCGCGCAAAGTTTTTGTTGTAGTTAATATCTGTCTCCGAAAGGTTGGTCGAACCCTGGATCGGTGCATTTTTATAAGGAAGATCAAAGTAAAGATCAAACTCCGCCTTCAACGCACGCAGGTCTGTACAGGTGACACAACGCGCTGCGCCTGTTGATCCGCATTGGATAAAATCAGGAATAACAACTGCCGTAGGTAATTGTATAACAGTAATGATCGTTGTGTCGCATTTGGTAACAGGGCAGTAATAGGTACAACTGTCTATCGGTACTTCTTCAATACAGGTTCCCAATTTCGTACTCCAGACATATCCGGGCGGGCAAAGGCCCGGCATATTCGCCACACAGGTTTGCTGCCATGAATCCCAGGTATACCCTTCCGGACAAGTCTGGTTGTCAGGCACACAGGTTTCCAGTACAGGATCCCATACATATCCTTCGAAGCAGAAATTGCCTATTGGTCCTCCGGGAGCTTTGGAGGTGTAAGGATCGCCGCTTTCTGACATTTTCAGCACCAATCCTCCTCCTTGCGTGCCACAGGGATCCAGCGTACCACAAGGTAACTTCACACTGGTATTATAAGTCTGGCAGTTGTTGATGACCGTATCGCCTATTTCATTACAACGCTGGAAGGCATTGAACAGATCGAGGCTAAGGGTGTCGCCGTATGTCTGCCACAGGTACTCATTCAGTGAACTGAGTACATTGGGATTTTTACCGCCCTTGATGGCATCTTCTTTTATTTCCGCAAAGCGGTCGCAGTTGCAACTGTCAATCGCCGTTGTGTATTGTGTAGTTACCGGCGTTCCTTTACTATAAGCTTTAGGATATTCTATGATAAAGGGATTACATACATCGGTACGTGCAATACCATTGGCCGCAAAAACTGTATTGATCAGTTCTTCAAAGCTGCGGTAAGAGCCGTCTACCGGCGTAGAAGGTGCTACTTCGGATGCACCGAAAGGATTTGCCTGGTTGCTGCCTTTGCGGCAAATCTTCACCATTTCTTCCATCAGTGTGGCAAGAATCGCAGCTTTATCAGGATGTGTATTTAATGCGGGGCATTGCTCGAACCATAATTTCCATTGGCCAATATTGGCTTCACAACGACCCGTATAAATTTCTTCCTGCTGTGCAGCACTACCCCAGTTCGGCGGCAGATTGGGTTCACCGGTTGTGGGATTTGCAGGAGGCCAGAAGCTCCAGCTTCCCGGATCCTGGCTATTGTTGCCCATCTGGCTTATCTGCTGGTCTTTATTACGGGGGAAATGCAGGAAATAACCTTGTGCAATAAGATCGGTTTCATCGCTGGCAGGCAAAGGCGCCTGCTCGGCAATGTATTCATCCATCAGGCTCGTACGGGCCTGCAGGTACAGGTTTTTAAATTTATTCCAGACTGAATCTTTATCAGCAGCGGACAATGTACTGAAGGGTGGTTTATCATCGACACCAGGTGCAACACATCCCGATGCACCGGGCGTGCGTTGACAAATTGCCTGGTAGTAAGCGTACTGCCAAAGGCTCCTTCCGCCGGCATAGTCTGTCACCAGCCAATCTTCCATCAACTCCTTCTTGGAAACAGCAGTGCTGAGGGCAAAGAAAGGATCTTTTGCAGCGAGACCTGTCTCAGAAGTGAAAATGTACCCTTCGGTCACCGCCTGTGCATAAGTCTGAACAGCAAAGAAAGTATGCATCCAGTTGTAACTGGGCTTCAGGTTGGTTTCAACAAAGGTTAAACGATTGTATTCCGGATGGTATGGCAGCAATTGCTCTGCCCAATTGTCCTGGAACTGCTGTTCGAAATCACCGGCCGGCATGGCTGGTAATATGGCTGGCGTAGTATGTATCCGCTCGTCTGTATTTCCAAACGGATCGAGATAGAATCCGAATGTCGAAGGATTGATCTTTGGCTTACGGAAAAATGGTTGTGTTGCCGGGGTAAACGTGGAGAAGATATTGTACTTCCTCTCCATCGTTGTCGTGTTAGTGTATGCTTTTGCATACTGACCAAAAGGAGGCATCATATCGGCCAGCATCAGCTCGCGCTTGGTGACCACTTCCAGGGTTGACGTGCCGCAAAGCAGTTCACAATTGGCTTTTGCCTTATTGTAAGCAGCCGCAATCTCCGCCGTCAGCGCCGGAGTGGGCGTTTCCGTATAACCGATCGACGCCAGGTAGGCTGTAGTAAATGCGCTTAGTGTACCTACTTCAGCCTCACATTCTGCACAACTGGCTTCCTGGTGGTTGGTCGGCGGGTTATCACACTGTGTGACTGTTTTTACTTCGTTGTATACGGAATCGAAGATCGCCTGGTAATCTATTTCGCAATGGCTGCGCTCGAGATAGTTTGCTTTGAGTTTTTGCAGCGCTTCTTCATTCAGGGTAAGTGTTTTGCGGATGCTGTAAGAACCAGGCTCCAGTTGCACGGAGAATGTAATGGTTGATGTGCGCGGCGCGGACGGATTATCCAGGTTCTGAAATAAACGCGTAGGCGTGCTGCACAGACTATCAAACTCTACACTGAGGTTGCTATAACTTTTTATCGCAACCGGGCCAACCGCTTCACCGGACTCATCGATAACCGCTATCTGCAAGTCATATAAACACTCATAACAAACCGTAGTTGGTTCATCACATGCGTTGAGGCTGAGGGATTGCGGCGTAAGTGTATAGTCAAAACTATAGGTAGTGGTAGTTGGCACCAGCAAGCTTGTAACGGACTCGATGCTGTTGCCTTTAACGGAGTTGGAGTTAACATCAAGCAGGTTAACCGTCAAAGCGCTGCTATGATCCTGGTTAGGATAGTGAACGGCATTGGTATAATCCAGCGCCTGCAGATTGGCCGGATTATCACCTGCGAGCGCTGTGGCAATCGTACGCCCGTGCATATCCACATAGCTCACGCTCATCTGGCCATTGGCATCTTTTACCATGTTTTTGAAATAATGGCTTTTGTCTCCTACTTCCGTACCAAACAGCGCATCCAGTTCTTCCTGCGTTGGTGAGCCGTAGTAATATTTCGTTTCCCGGCCGGTACCCATTTGCATGGCAGCACCTACGCCGCTTTGCGAAAGAACACGTCCCGTTCCGTCAGGTGTATACCGTGTGAGTGCATACGGATAACCCTCTGCATCGGGGATATAGGCATTGATGCCTGATCTGTTTGTATTTTGAATGCTATAGTACTGCGAAGCGCTACCGTCCACATTACTTAGCAAAATGGGAGTTTTGGAACCGGTGAACTGCCAGTCGAAAAAATCAGCGTGGTCTTCATTATCGCCCTGTTCATTGATACTATAATCAGGACTGTTGAATTTATTTAAGTTCTTGCGATAAGCAATAGGCTCCTCAATATTTGGGATCTGCCTGCCGGGAGCAGGCAACACCTGTACCGCAGGCCGTCCTTCCGCATCATAGAAGGTCTCCGCAGTTATAACATCACGCGTCACATTATTTTTAGTCACCGTCTGACGTCCTCGAAGGCTTCCGTCAAAATACTGGATAACTGTTTTGTGCTTTCCTTCTTCTGCATAACTGCTCGTGGATTGCCAGTTCAGTTTTGTTTCATGCCCGCTAAAGCCGGCACTTTGAATAGCTGACCAGGGACCGGCCACGCGGGTACCGGATGGCTGTATGCTTATTCCCCGTACGCGATAATATACTTTACCCTGTCCGTCATATAACAGGGGTATACCAAATTCCGTGGCACTGTATACTAAATCAACACGTGATGAGTTGGTCCGTAATAATTTCTCTTTACTGGCCGTAGTAAACGAGCCACCTACATAATAATTGGATTCCAGTTCATCTTCCAGCCATGCCCATTCGAGTTGTACGGCGTTGTGACCGGCATTTACCGGTGGAGACCATGATGCGTTGAGGACGTCATTGGCTGAGGTAAGGGTTGGAGGTAAATTCAGTGTAAAAGGCGTATTGCTGATTGTAAAATACCTTGTCACATAGGTTGTGTTTTCAAGCGTCAGCACGTTTTCATAGGCAAGCGTTCCTACAGGATTCGGCAGATAGGGCGTTACCGTTACCTTTACATATTCTGCTCCTTCGAAGGTAATATACTGCCGCACGTCAGATAGTTCACCCGCCCCTTTCTTGTACTCAAGGGTCAATGTTTTATTAAGGGTCTGTAAAGGATCGGCCAGCGTTGCCTTGTATTCGATCACGAGGTCAACAGACGCGGTAAAGTCCGGTAACACATGCGTGAGATTGCTTTCATTTACATAAAAGCTGATCACGTTGCGGTATTTGCGGCTGACAGCGCCCTGCTGTGCTGGGCTTACGGTGAGTGAGCCATTTGACCACTCAACGATATGATCCCCGGGGTCCACATCCGTTACGCCGTTCATGGCGCTGATCACCACGTCTTCCACGCCCCCATCGGGCAGCAGGCCACGGGGTGTTTGCGCATGCAGTATGCCTGAGCAGGTCATCAGCCAAAACAGCATCCAGGTGCAACGGTTTTTAACCGCGGTCATCATCTGTTTCGTTATCGATACAAAGCCTCTTTTCATAAGCCTGATATTATAAGATAGTAAGGTGGTTCTGGTTCGTCTTTATTAATCGTTTTAATCTGCACTGAGCCGGTAGCCTTCTTTCGCCGGCACCAGCTCATATTCGCCTTCTTCATTTTTCCGCAGGTAATCACTGATCTGCAATGGCACGGAAGCCGCGGCCGTATGCAGGATCTGGATATAAGCGTAACGGGCTTTGTATTCGCGTACAAAACATAACCCGATGCCTTGTACTGTGCGTAGAACACCTGCGTTTCCGAATTGCGTCCGGAAGGCGGCACTGTCTGCCGGATCGATGGGCATCAGTGTGCGCTGTAGTGTTTCCACACGCTTCGGCTCACGGGTTGCGCTGTCGTATACGAGCGTGATCTCCTGTCGCGGAATATCTGTTCCTGATACGTTTGTCCGGGCTACGAGGTGGTATTGCGGCGCAGGAACAGCCTCATTGCTCATTCCCTGTTGTATGGTAAAGGCTTTGGAAAGATTCACCACGGAAGAGTCGCTGGTGATTGTTCCCAGGTAGCGGCGTAATTGCACACGGGCTTGTGTGACGTCTGTGCTGACCAGCACTTGTTCTACGCGGTGATTGATCATCATCGACACACTGTCGGTGATCAATTGCTCAATATCGCCAAACTGTATATAAGCCTGGTCAGCGCTGCCGATGTAGAAATAGCCATTTGCACTGATGGTATCAGACGGCTGCAATACCAGGTTGGTGAAGGACTGATATTTAACGGTGGCCTGCAATGGTGTAGTCTGATATTGTGTGCAGGCGGTCAGGAAACCCCGGTAAGGAGCCAGTGTATCTGTTTGAGCCTGCACGGCTACCGCCACAAACAAGGTCGTTGTCAGCAGCAGGCTTTTTATAATGAAACGCAACATAATCGTATATTTTTCTATTCGTTATTGAAATGTGGTGATGTCTTTTTGACGGGCACTGCGTGTTTCTTTGATCGTCTTGACGCCTTCAGCCGTCTCCGCCTTTGTACGGATCAAACCGCCTTCTTCATCGTATTCGTAGAACACTGCATAGTTATTGGCATCCAGTTCGGCCAGCAGACGCATATTTACGGGGTCGTATACATAGCTCTTCATGTTGGCCGGGAACGGATGTATACGAATGTCGTCGAAGTAGCCTTTGCCGGTACCTGTTTTCATCATATCAACACGTACAGCTTTAGCATTCGATGGTGCTGTAAATTCCGCTTCCACACGTTGCCATCCTTCCACAATAGGACCGGCAGCAGTTATAATTTGTGGTGAAGGCAATTCAGCCCCAGTTTCATCGAAGTACACGAGTCTGAATTTCGCATCGCTGTAAGTTGACTTTGTACAAGGGGTATTGCATTCTTCTCTAACCCATCCGCTCAACAGCATGCGGGTATTTTCCGGGATACGGAACAGATCATTCTTCATTTCCTCCTTGCCCGGGATTGGTTTGGTAAACTCGCAGCCATTTATCGTGGTCAGTGTTCTATAGCCGGCATAATTTACGAGGCTGCTGGTCGGTACAATATCCACCGTTACTTGTGTTTGATATCCCAGCACAGATGTATGTCCATGACTCGACGGATAGGCCGCAGCATCGCCGTTCGGCGGCGTAATAGTGGGGAAACAAACCGGCGTATAACCGGGACGGATCATCAGGTATTCTACCAGATATCGTCCTTTACACAGCTCGAAAGATGGAGATACCACTGCCGGCTGGGCGTTGAAAATATAGCTTGATTGATAACTGAACAGGGTGCTGCCATTCAAATCTTTCACCTTAATATTTACATAAGGAAGGTTCCAGCCCTGGTACCATTGATAGGTATCATAAGCTGCTATGATATTGAATGTAAGTTCTGTAGGCCCTTGCACATCCAGGTATTGGCTTGCATTCACACGGAAGCCATGATACGGTGGAAAGCTGGAAGGAGGAATAGAATAATCTTGTCCTACAGTTAATTGTAAGCCATAATCGCCGTTGCCGATATTCCGGGCAAGAACCGAAGCGGAGTATGGTTTATCATTTGTGACACAAGGATCGAAGCCATTAAGATTGACACCCGGGTCGATCAGGCTCTTCGTGATATCGGTTTCATTTGCCAAAATATTATAAGCGTAATTGGCTGTATTGGCTGCGATCTGATAAAAGCCAAGCGCGCTGTTCTGTCCGGCATCCAACCGGAAGAAATTATTACCGGTATGGGCATTGATGCCCTCTGCGTCGGCGTTCACCACCTGACCATTCAATGGTAACAATTCAAGTTCGCTGCATGGTGTCACAGCTACGCTATTCAGCGATTCGTTGTAACCGACATCTTCATAACTCTGGTACAGGATCTGATCATACCGTGCGTTGTTGGCAATAGCAACGGGCAGGCTTTTACGATACCCGTACTGCGCTGCTGTATAAATGTTCAGTGCGTCTTTGGTTTCCAATTCGAGGCCGCGTGAATTGACGCGCGTGATCTCACTATTCCATACCCAGCGTGACTCCGGTATTGTAACGAGATTATTCTGTGCGTTGAATTGCCAGTAAGGAGCAAAATTCAGCAGTGTACCATTTGCAGATAATTTTGTACCGCTGGTAACAGATGTCTGCCCTTCAGTACGTTCACCATAAAAAACCATGTTACGGTGAGGACGGAAAGTACCGAGCAGTCCTTTAACGTATGGGTTCACCGTTTCGAGTTGCTGACCAAGACAAACGAATGATGTAAGGCCCGTGCACATATTGGTGGCCACTCTTCTGATCACATCCGGATCGACCTGCCATTTCTCTTTGTATTCAACCGCGGAAGCATTCAGCACTTTGGTTGTTGAGCCGGGCAACAATTTGCGGACACCAGCCGTTTCCACTTCCGGGTTCTCCAGTGAGGTAATGCTGGCAGCAGGAGTAGTAAGCATATTACGTTTACCGCTGCGGATGATGCGCAGGGTAACGTTCGCTTTTGTATAAGGTTTGCCTGCCGCGTCGATGAATACCAGGTCAGGAGTTGTATTGGTGAGCGAACTGTTATTCTTGTTGCGGTCGTAAGCCCAAATACGTTTGATGCCATCGGAAGACTGCAAGGCAGCCCAGCAGGGATCGGAAGGACTTGCTCCGGAGATGATATAAATCTCATCACCGCTTTCGAAGTAATCCTTCGGTGTTTGTGGTGCGAGTCCACCGGTGATCTTACCATCCGTAAACTGGATGCCGCTCAGGCGGGCATCGATATTTTTATAGGCCAGGCCCATACCGCTATAGGCCCAGTATGCGGGATAAGTAGTATTATAAATAGGTTTATCAAACTCATTGTTCGTCCGGGTAACAACCGGCGTTCCGGTATTGGCATCGAAGACGAGGTTGCGGGTGCTGACTACGCTGCCTTTGTCCATGACCACCACGCTATCGACGACGCTGTGGTAATTGACGAGTTTCGTAGTGGTTACTGCGCGGTAGATACTTTCACTGGTACCGAATACCGGCCAAATGAATGGCAGCCATACCGGAAGTGGCGCAGGAATCATCCAGTCTACCTGGGCCTGCACGGCAAGGCTTGAACTCTTAACCGTAAACTCTCTTACATCGGTCATCAATTCGACATCAATTCCCATTGAGCCGGGTTTGATCACACCGCCAAGCTCATTATGAACAAAATCAAATTTTTCACCCAACCCATTCTTACCTGTATTACGATAAAAATATTCGGTATAACTCATACGTGTATTGGGATCTGTTTCTGCGTATGAACTCTGCGACTTGATTTTACCATGCATGTCATTCGTCTCTACCAGGAATCCCTGGCTGATAGCACGGCTGTCGAATGACCATTTCTTAAAGAAGGCCATCATTGAAGCATCGTGTTTTTGTCTGTCACTTTCCGGATCCAGGCTGGTATAACGATGTCTGACGGGATAATCTTTTGCAGTATAATATTCCGTAACCTGATGACCAATACCGGATCTGGATTTTTTACCATACTTAGTATCTCCGCTTTTAATGGAACGCGTAGTCACTTTACTATAGCCAACCACTGGTGCCGGGAAAAAGGCATCTAATACCGGCATTTCAATGGCTTCGTAGTTCGCAGGACCTAACGGTAGTCGATCGGACAACTGTAAGATTTCCTGGTAAGGATTTTCTTCGCCTCCTATACTTGGTTCGTAAGAGGCTACACCGCTACTGATTGTACGTGCCTGACCATTAAACATTTCCGTTGTAGTGTAATCATATTGCTGACCATATCGTGACGTATACTGACCGGTCATGGCGTTCCAGTTATCTTTGATAACAACACTTTTAACCCGGTGCCCCCCACCATTCTTTTTTCCAACAGGTTCGTTGAGGCGTACAAATGATTCCTGCAGCACAATTTCCTGTGCTTTCTTCTGTTCGCGCAGGAAGTTAACCGGATTTTTAAATGCCCCTTTCATGCCGTCGACCATTCCACTCAACATATCACCGAACTGCTGTAATGAGTTACCCTGAGGTTCATATCCGGCAAATGCTTGTCCGGGCAGATGTTCACGCAGATATTCAATCGCGGTAAGCGACAAAGGACCATATCCGTCAACCTTTCTGAGTTTGATCCATATTTCATTGGCATTTTGTCCAACACCATAATCTTGTATATTGGCGTACATAGTCAGGTACTCTTTACCCTTAGGCATTTTCACTGCCAGCTTAAATGCAAGCTGACGTAGTCCTGTCAGGTATTTGTCATAAACGTCCTGCTTATTTACACACGGCTGAGCTACGGTTACATAGATTTTGTCGTTATCGTCAACGCTACCGAAGGAGTTTACATCATATAAACGGTTTCCTGTATTGGCGGCTTCACGTCCGGTATGGGTGATCGGCATCATCACTGTGGCCCGGCGCTCCTGTACAAATGCGTAATCATCCGCTTCGTATTCGACCTCTATCTGCCCACCCGAAGGCAGCAATACTTTATTCAACATCCATGCAGCTGCGTTGGCATTGTTAAAAGACGCATAGCCCTGCAATGCATACGGATAAATACTATTTTTCAAGCCCGTCACCCCACCTTCGTCAGCCGGGTTATGCGCTCTTGGCTTGAAATTCCCCCACCGATCAGTCGAGGCAGGGGTATAGTTTGGATTATTACCGTAGTTAAATACATACCGGTTACGTTTTCCCCGATTATTTTGCGCTTGGCCATTGTAGGTAAAATAAATGCCCTTTAACGTTAGTTTACCCTTGTTGGCATTCGCATCTACACTTCCGACATTTTCTGCCGCTCCTGTATTGCCCGGTGCTCCCGCGCAAAGTGAATAATCATACTCAAACCAGACAGTTTTAATCGGCTTCGCGTTGGCGAGTCCGTTCTTTTTAATATCTGCTTTATTATAGAGATCAATTTTTTTTAACCGCTTTACTGATGCGTCACTCGTATTGATTCCCTGCATTACGCCTGACACACCCTTTCCATCTTTACGATCTTCCAGAGTAAATAGCGCAATCATGGTTTTACTTTCAATAGAATGAACATACCACGACTCGCGTTCACCGTAAGTGATTAGCGCCTTATCGTCTTTAGTCTCGGTAAGGTTGCCACTATTAAAATGCGCGATTGCCTGGCCATTTGGAACATATGGCGTTCTCCATTTGTAGGTACCGGTTTTTACGTAGTTAAACTTAACTGCAGAGCCCTGGTCATCTTCTGTGATGCCATTACCGGTTACGTCAACATAGTCTGGGGACAACAGGCCTGTCAGCAGGTACGAGTGAGCATAGGCCGGGGTGCGTGTATTCAGAATATAACCATCCCGGTTATCGGGGAATGCAACATTCACGTTTGTTTCACCAGCATTTACATCTACCAGATCATGTTGATCCGGAGTGCCGGAAGTGGTGAATGTATATTCTCTCTGATCCAGATTGTAGACAGGAAGACCGTATACATATTTTCGTCCATCTGCTTCAGTAACATCAATTTCTGAAATATGATGGGGCTGGCGTCCTTCGCTCACATTTATACGTGAAAGGGAAGCATACTTCAACGTGTCAGCTTCAACTACCGTAGTGATGTTGTAATTACGCAATACATGTTCAAGTCCAACATCTTGTGCCTCCTTTGCGGTAAGAACATTCATTACCTGAGATCTTTTTTGGCGGGCCGCAGCATCGGATACACTGGTCATATTGATACTTGTTATCGGACGCTGAGCTTCGTCAAAACGCTCCAACACAGGTTCTATCGTCGCGTTAGCTTTTGTTCCTCCCAATTTAAATCTAACAAGATCAGCGTCTCCAATTCGGCTATAGCGATCATCATCCATGACACTATTTTCACCCGGATTGCGGAAATACACCTGTTCATTTAACTTATCATTTTCTTTGAACGGTAATGCGGAGCGCAGGCGGTTGCCCTGTTCCCATTCGCCGGATGTAGAGGGAGTTTTAATCAGGTTGAAATTCGCTCCGATGTGT
The DNA here is from genome assembly GCA_937888905.1 of uncultured Sphingobacteriales bacterium. Taxonomy (GTDB): domain Bacteria; phylum Bacteroidota; class Bacteroidia; order Chitinophagales; family Chitinophagaceae; genus Terrimonas. The sequence continues at coordinate 84,307 of CALATA010000020.1, read as the reverse complement.
CCGGGTATACCAACGTCCACACCGGCACTTATACTTTTATCCTTTGATTTCACCGTATTATCTCTTACATAACCATGATCGTTCCGGTAGGCACGCATCATGCCGCCTGTTCCTTCGCCGCTGATCGAAAATACATCATAGGCATATTGCGGTACAGCAATAACGGGTGTTTTGGCGGTAACTTCTCTGTCTCCGAAGCGGGAGAAATCCATGACCGCATCCCGGTTACTTTGTGCTTTATGAGCATACAGATATCCAATCATTGGTTTGTACTGAATGCGATCTGCCTGCGCAAGCTCAGACTCCTGCTTGTAAACTTCAATTTCAACAGACCCTGAGATACCCGTCATACCTGCCCCTATTTGAAAATGGCCGGACTGTGCCGAATTGCTGATTGGCATGCGCATTGCCGGCGTATAAGATGGCTTGGCAAAGCTAATCGTCACGCCATTTCTTGTCCCAACGGAACTACTATTAATAAGAGCTGACTTTTCGGAGAGCAACTTAGCCGAATAGTAATTAAACGACCCTTGTTCGGAAAGTTGCAGAGATTTTATCCCGGTTCTTGAATTGTAGCTGGTACTTGCCCCCAGACCGGCGCCGAAATTTGCTCCACTGAAACCCAGCCTGGCACTAAGCGATATATTAGGGTTAATGGTCAGACCATTTCTGGAATTCATATTGGCATCAATACCAACACCGATGCGCAAACCCAACGAGTCACTAGGTCTCTTTTCATTTGTAGAGAGATCCATTATTTTCAATGAAACCCCTCCTTTAAAACCAACATCTAATGCTGGTCCGAGATAGTTGTTAAACGAAGCGCCTAAACCAACACCCAGGTTTATTCCCAACATATCCTTGATTCCTACAAACTCGACATCCGCTCCAAATCTCCCTCCCCAGGTCACATTCGGCTTGATATTCTGTTCCTGTATTATTTTCTCCGTACCATCAAAATCATCCGGTACACCACGCACATTACGGCTGACCGTACCCGGGTTGATATTCCATCCCAGCCCCACCCAGCCTGCTTCCTGCTCGGGCGTTATACCTCCGGTATAAAAAATGTTAACGGGATAGCCACCTACATCCAGCAGCGGAATATTATAACTGAAGTCTCCGGTGAACGTATTGACCATATCGTTGGCACCGGCCGGCTTAAAGCCCAGCATCTCCGGTTGCGAAGGCCCACCGATGTCAACTTTCTTTTCACTTACCGGTCCTTCTACCGCATCAACGATCAGCTCTCCACCACGTAGCGAAGCAGTGGCGGTACGTTGCTTGTTATTACCAACAGTAGCTCTCACTTCTTTCCTTACACCCGCCGTCATAGTTGCTCCCACACCCCGGTAGTAGTTCAACTCACGCCGGGAAGCCGCGTACAACGGCATCATCATTTCCCCGGAAAATGTCAGCAGCAATGCCAAGGCAACCGGCTTTGCGTATTTCTCCGATATTCGCTGAATCATCATATTGCTAGTTTTGTGCTGTTAAAGTGAATAAGGCTTTGTGTGTTTTACCTGCCGGCGTGATCAGTTCAATCGTGTAAACCTGTCCACCCGTAATACCTGCTTTCAGTTTTATGCGCAGGTAATTGTCTCCATACACTATGCTTTGTTTTTCCTGCTGCACGATTTTACCTTGTGCATCGCGAATCTGTATCTGTCCTTCATAATTCCCGGTGCGTGATACATGTTTCAGGTACAACTGATTCGTGGCAACATGGATATAGGGGGCAGACTGACCGTCGCCTGCCAGCATTGAATAACTGATTCTTGAAGAATCGGTACCGGGCGGTGCATTCTCCCGAATCGAGAATACCCATGTTTCCGACTTACCGGCATACTGGCGGCCATCCCGCGCGATCACCTGCCACGCATACCATTTTCCTTTTTCAAGTGATGGCATTGCCGCACTGTAAGCAAGCATGTTGTTGCTCCAGTTGGCGGTATGATAGATGGGCAGGTTTTCCTGTACGGCTTCTGCTGCCCGCTGCCCTTCGCGCACTTCCACGAGAAAGTAATCGTATTGCAATACGGGAAACAAAGCAGCCGGCGCCGGTGGTGTCCACGTAAATTGTGCAGGCGCCTGATCCAATACACTACTATCTGTCGGGTAAATGAGCATCGGCGGGCTCAACGCTTCAATGTCGAATGAAAAACATTCCTGTGATAAAGTCTCCGAGTTCTCCGATTGGAAATACACGTAGGAGTAACAAGCCGAATACGAGCCCGCTGGCAACAAACCATTCAGGGTGTTGTCAGGCTGCATACCTGTATAGTTGTATTGTACCGGTGAAAAACTATTGACGTTAACAGTATTGGCTCCTTTTTTCAGGAGGAAGGAATTGGTAACAGCCGTCAGTAGCTCAAGACCCGTACTGCGGTCGCGGAGTGTCAGTTCCACCACGCCGTTCATGTCCTGCGCGGTGCCGTTCACCAGCACCAGGTTCCACAGTTGATTTTTTTGCACCAGACCGACGGCCGGTAACGTACCCTGGATCTGTACCTGGGACAACGCGGCGCTACCCGTAAGGAGCAACACCAGCCACGCGGCCAGTAATTTTCTTTTCATGCTTCGGTTTTAGTTTACACCACGCTTACTAAAAAGTGCGGTAAAAATTTACTCTTCCCATATCCATCGGCAACAGTTGCCGCCGGCTGCCCGGCAGGTAACTGCGCTCATATAAAAACTGTATTCTTCCCAACCATTTTACGGCAATCGTCAGTCCACCCGTTCCACCCCACAATTCCTGCTGCGGCTGTACCCGATTGTATTTTAATCCTCCCTGTAACTGCAACCAGTCTTTCAACTGATAAGCGGCCGATTGTTCCCAGGTAGTCACTTTCAATCCCTCTTGTCCGGCATAAGAAAAGCCCGATTGCAGTTGGAGATTCTTCAGAAAAAAAGAATGATTAACCGACCAGCTTGTTGCATTATAATAAATGAATGAGGTATCGCCCGGTTGGTTATAAAAACGTAAGTACGAAATGTTGGTGGCCATGCCGGTATTCTTCAGGCGACAGGCATAAGAAAGTATACCGGTAAGCGTGTTGTATTGATTCTCTACCAACACCTGGTTATCGAGCAACGTCAGTTGCGAACTTGGATAATAGCCAACCGTCAGTACCGGATATTTCGGTATTCGCACGGTAGCCATGATCGATTTAAAAACCGTTTTACTTTGCAAACCAGGATTGAGATAAGCATTAGAAAAATCATTCTTGCGCAATCCGGCCTCCACCTGCAATTGTTTTTTCCAGAACAGTTGTTTCAATTTGACCGCATACGCTTCCTGCTGCGAATTGACCGGCTGCAGGTTGAAGGATTGAAAACGTTCACCTGATTTTCGATAGAACGCATCAACCGTTGTAAATGTCTGCGGAAAATGGCTGCGCCAGCGCAACGCGTAAGCTTCATTACTGCGCTCGCTGACATTGAATAATTGTTTGCCATAAGCAGGTTGTCTCTCTGTACCGGCAGTGGGACTGAATGAAGAACGGGCGATCTCTAATACAAGGCTGTGGTGTTCGTTGAGCTTTAATTGACTTTCCACGGACAGCCCCATTATTTTATTCCGGGGTGTGGCTGTAGTGCCTGCGCTGTCGGTCAGGAAGTTTACGAGTGCACGTTTTCCGCCGTAGTAGGTAAAAATGATATTGTTTCCTTCTTTTTTGCCCCACCCTACCCGCACAAACTGTAAGGATTGCGCAGGCATGCGTTTGCGGTTGGCCACCACGAAATCGCGGTAGCGTGCATCGACACGTCCTGCGCCTGCCGCGACATACAGATTGCCCGGGTTCAGTTCTGCGTGCGCACCTGTCAGCGAAATATTTTTAATGGTGAGTTCGGAATAATCGACCCAACTCCTTCCGATACCCACATTTTTGACAGCCATCAATGAACGCCAACCCTTCGGCACGGAACCGGCCATTTCGGGATTGTCTTTCAGGTATTTTTCCAGGGAGGCCTGGTCGCGGATGCCATTAACAGCCTGCCGTGCGAGTTGCTCATTTCTTTTCAATGCCTCCTGTACCTGCTTTAATTGCTGCGATGCACTGTCAAGCTTTTGTTCCATTTGCTGATGGCTATCCTTCAGGCGCTGCAAAGCGGCAATTTCCGGGTACGTTACCGTATCTTGGGCAAAAAATGAAAGGCCTTGTTGAATCAACGAGTCGTACTGCTTCATCACCCTGCGCTTCAATGCTTCGATATCAGGTGCCTGCTGTTGTTCTTCAGCCGCCATTGCCTTCACGCGGGATTCGATAAACCGCTCGCGTGTCTGAACGAGACTTGCATATTTTGAAGGGTCATCGAGTTGTTTACGTAAGCCGTTAGCTTTATTACGGTACTCCTCAACTGCTGAGCGTAATGCTGTCTGTAAAACTCTCAGGCTATCCAGCCTGCCGGTAATCATACGCTGTGCATCTGCGGCCAGCCGTTGTCGGATACGGTTCATGACCATTTTATCCGTGAAGCCGAGATTAAGATCAAACCGATCCCTGAAAAAAGGTGAGTTGCTTATCCGCTGCCGGATCACGATACGCGTTGGCAGATGATCCTTGTAAACGATCTGCAGATTAGCCTGCATGGTATGTTGAGATAATCCACGTTGGTAATAAGGTGTATCAACAAATGAGCGATACATATAGTCGTACATCACGTCGCCGTGTACCTGAAACAGCGGTTGCCGGGGCGTTGAGGCTGGTACCATCCAGGAAGAGGAAACAGCTTCTGCAGTGGTGAAAGGTAATTGTTTGCAGTAACGGGAAGCACCAATACTATCGCCTTGCTGCGCACTTGCTACCAGGTAAAAGTAGCAGGCGCACACGAGTAGGCACACGCGTAGCGTTGTTGGTTGGTGGTGGTGCAATGGACGGTGGTTTGGTTCGTCGGTTTTGAAAAAAAGTGCTCGTAATGCTAAGATGCATAATTTTTATATTTCGCACACGGCTTTTAACGTTTTTTATTTTATTAATAAAAAGATTATACTCCGCGCACGCAAACTCACTTCAAAAACCAGAAACGTTGGTTTTCAGCGTTTGTTATATAAGAAAGAAATATTTTTTGAGAAAAGGTATAGATTCTTTTTTTCGGGCGGGTGCTCGCTGTGGCACCCCGGTTACAGATCAAAGCGGTTTTTTGGGCGCTGCTTGCAGGTGCTTGTTGGTCGGGAGACCAACAAGGGCTTCTCACTTTCACACAACTGCTTTCTTTTCCTCAACCTACGAGATTTTTTCTCACACATTTGTGCACCGTCTACAGTTGCTTGTTGGTCGGGAGACCAACAAGGGCTTCTCACTTTCACACAACATGCTTTCTTTTCCTCAACCTACGAGATTTTTTCTTACACATTTGTGCACCGTCTACAGGTGCTTGTTGGTCGGGAGACCAACAAGGGCTTCTCACTTTCACACACACAACACGCCTTCGTTGGTCTCCCGACCAACGAATCTACCAATCCGCAGTATGTGTCAAAAAACCAAAGACATCAACGCCCGTCTGATAAAATGCTGCTGAAGAATAATGATATTGCTCAGGTAAAGAACATAACCCCGCCTTAACAGGATTTTGATGAATATAATTGAGCTTCTGATCGAATACGTGTTTCGATCTTAATTCAGTAGATAAAGCATTGCGTTGCCAGAACTGGTATTTGCGATCGGCTTTATCTACCCTGAGTTTTTTCAGAAACATCGGATTATTAATTGTCAGATCTTTCTGCATCTGACGTGCTGTATACTTTAAAAAGTCCCGTTGTACGGCATTATGACTATGCCCTGGCAGTATTTGCCAGATCAGGTGAATATGATTTGACATTATTACAAATGCAAAAAGGCGGATGCGCTGCTTTGCACAAAGAAATCGCAGGCTGTTGAGTACAATGTCTTTGTATTGACAGTTGGCGAACAGAAACTGGTGTTTCCAAACAGATGCTGTAAAAAAACAGGGGTATTCTGTAATGATAGCTGGCATACAGCCAAGGTAAAGACGTGCCAACTTTGAGCAATGAGTTTTAAACGGTGGGATAAAGTGATTGTTCCCTTGTTGGTCTTCAGACCAACAAGAGTCCGGTTTCTTGGATAGGTTAGGTCAACTTCGTACGTAACTCAAGGATGAGCAGGTCCGTTGGTCTGGAGACCAACGGTGGCGTGGTGCCGGATTGACAGGTTATAAAATCTTCCGAACAGATGTGGCCTTCACAATGCATTTATGCACGCTCCTTACAAGCCCATGTTGGTCTGGAGACCAACATGGGCTTGTTTTAAAAATCCTATCAAAACCCATATTGCAAACCCAACGACAATCCAAGCTGATGCAGGCGTTTGCGCTCGAACATATCGCTTGTCTGCGTCGGCATTATGCTGTACCTGATAGCCGGCTCAGCAAACACACGCAACCGCGACCGCGGATGCAGCATCAACCGCATGCCCGCATGCAGATCAAGCCCCTGCGCAACAGCAGCGCTGCTACGCTTACCCGCATCATCCGTATTAAATTCGCCAACAATATTGTTCTGGTATCTCCGCGCTATATGCACAACCACCCCACCCTGTAATTGCAAGGACACTCCCCGTTTATCCATCAACCGGTATCCCGCCATTAACGGTATGCTCCAGGTCTGATACCGGTTCAACGCCTCTATTTGTCTTGTGCCATATTCATAACTTTCTACCGTGTCATTCACCAGCACCGGCCCACCAGGCTGACTGACCATTCGCTGTACGATGTTATAGTGCGTAATGACCTCACGGCCTTCCATCGATATTTTTTCACTGAAGGTTGAGTATTGCACACCCGTCATCAATTGCCAGCGTGCGTTAAGTTGTTTCCCTACATTTATTCCTCCACTCCAACCCATTTGCGGTTTCGAGTGAATACGGGAGGAGACGAATTCGTTTTTCATCAACGGCATTTCCTGCACACGACTTACTTTATTTTGTGTCACCTGCTGAAATGGTAAGAAAGGTGAAACGTACAACTCGGCGAAATAAGTCTGACGACGCTTTGCCGCAACCGCGGTCGCAAGGTTTTCCGGTTGCAGATATACGGAGTCAATTGTCCATTCTTTGACTACAGCGGCTTCCGGTGCGCTTATTGTGGCAACATCATGCCCAACACGCTCTTCCGGCATTTTTTGAATCGAAACAGTATCTCTGTTGTTGCGTTTATCTTCGGGAAGAAGCGCTGTTTGCGCTTTTTCAGTTGCATCTGTTATTTCTTTCAGCGGTGCTTTTACGATAGTCGCGGGATCATTCGTTTTATTACTTCCAATCCGGTTTACCACTTTCTTTTGAATCGTCTTTTTACCCGCTGTTTTTCCTTTTGCAAATTCGCCGGGTACGGCTGTTGCTATATCTCTTTCGCTATGATTATTGTCAGAGGTTTGTGCCGGCTGTTTTTCAAGCATTGCCTGTTGTTGCTTAACCGTCACTGTTGGTTTGTCCTGCAAGCCGGTTGTGCCCGCTTTTTGTTTATCGTTATTTTTTTTGTCTGCCGTCGCAATTTGTTTATCACCCCTGGTTATACCTGTATAACGCCAGGTGCCGTAACCCAGCACCATTATCCCCGCTGCCAGCGGAATCCACCACCAGATCAAAAAGCGTCGCCGTTTCTTTTTCTTCCCGGCAATCTTTTCCCACGCATCGGCGGGCACAGGCGCCTCATGGGCTCCGGCCTTCTGCCGCATCCATTCATCAAAGGATTCGTGCTTCATACTTTGACACAATTCATTTGGTTACTAATAAGCGATTGCAACAGGCGTCTTGCTTTCAATAGTTGCGATCTTGATGTGGAGGGTTGTATTGACAATAACTCTCCTATTTCTTCGTGACTATATCCTTCTATTACATGCAGGTTGAACACCAGCCGGTACCCTTCCGGCAGTTTACAAATGAGCCGGTGTATTTCTTCTTCCGAGATTTTGGACCACACCGCCGGATCTTCCACCGGCTGCTGTGCTGCCGGTATCGATGATTCATCCAGGTGCCATTTGCGTTTGCTGATTTCGCGTATCGCCACTCTTGCCACCAACCTGCGCATCCATCCTTCCAGACTTCCTTCACCGCGATATTGGTGCAGGTATTCGAATATGCGGATGAATCCCAGTTGTAAAAAGTCCTGCGCCTCCTCATAATCCCGTGCATAACGCTGACACAGGGACATCAGTTTTCCTGCATACCTGTCAAACAGCATCCGCTGGCAGTCAGACCGCCCGCGGATGCACCCTTTTATTATATTTTCTTCTGTCAAGGACTCGGTTAGGATCTTGGTTAAACAGTTGGTTTTGGTTTCGGCAGCAACTTAGTTATTTCTTCTTACACGGAACTGACAGTTCACGTTATACGGTACACCACTCACAAAATCAAACATCTGGCCGCTGAAGCTGCCGCTGATAAATCCACCCACGTTCCCGTATTCAGTTATATTGATCGACAAAGGCACCGTAACAATGGCTCTTTCACCCGCAAATCCTTTGCAGAATACTTCCGTTATGTAGTGAGCGCTACCAATAGCAGTACCGCCATTAAATTGAAAACTGAAATCACGGTCAGGCGATATGCCGTGAATCAAAATCTGTGTCCAGTCGCTCGAAGTAGGCGTAAGCAGGTACCCGGCCGGCTGTAAGGAAGGCTCGCTGGCCGTATAACTAACGCCATCAATCTCGTAAGTCAGCGTTGCAATACTGCTCACGGCACAAGCGCTGAGCGTTCCGAGGTTGTGTTGGCCTGTCAGCGTTATCGTTTGTGGCTGGCTCTGGCGGGAAGTAGTCCTGTCGACCACAACATAACTTGTTGTTGTATTTACACAAGCGGTGCCCGAGAAACTAAAGCTGCCATTGTAAATAGGAATACGGTGATTGAACCCACCATCATAAAATTGAATATAACCATCGGTGACCGGGTTGTTAGCACAATTCACTACTGTACCCTGCAGCGTCACCGCTCCCTGGCCCTGGTTTCCCTGGATATCGCCAAGATCTACATCAGCCGTGGTGGTGGTAACCGGGATAGAGTATAAGGAAGTAGCACAACGCGTGGCTACATCGAGTACGAGGTTGGACGATGCAGGCACAACCGCATTGATATACCCGGCTGCGTCCGTATAACCAAACCGTCCGTAACCCGCCATCCAGGGTACGCCTGTGGGTGTAACGATTACCGGCGTGTTGACGAGCGGCTGTGCAGCAGTGTTGACCACCCGTGCCCTCAGCATCACCACCGGCAAACCGGTAGCGGCTTCCCAGAAACTGAAGTGACTTACTTTGCCTGTATAGCTATTGCCGGTTTTGGTTGCCGTGAATTCTTCTTTCCAGAATCCATTCTTTTCATCCAGTGACCAGAGGCTTACATTTGCCGGAGCACGACTCTGCAGGGACGATATGATTGGAATAGTGATTGTGGCTTCTTTGCCGCTCGCAATCTGCAACAACTGATCTGCATCGCCGTGCAATTCTACCACCAGCATTCCAAGCGATGAAGTAAAACGCAGTTTATTGTCTTTGTTCAACCCTCTTGCATCACCAGGCATGGCCGCCATTAATCCGGGATCGGCAGATGGATTGATCCATTTGGCTGATACAGCCACTGTACCTGTATAAGCTACGCCGGTGGCGGCAACAACCACGCCCTGCGCCGGCAGTTCCACACGCGCGCCATCTGCGGTAGTTACGGAGCCGCCGGTACCGGCACTGATGGTACCGGTAACCGTGCGCTTCATCAGTTTCACCTCCACAAATCCATTATCCGTAAGGCTGAATCCGCGACTGGCATTATAGTAACCTGTACGGGAAACACGGATAGCACTGCCCGAGGTAGGGAGCAATACATTGTTGAACTGGTAAAAACCATACTGGTCAGTGGTGGTGGCATTATTATCGGCCCATACCTGCACACCGGCTACAGGTAAATTATTTTCATCCAATACAAAACCTTGTACGGAAGCCCTGGAACGGCTTATATAGTCTACAATCGTATCGTTTGGATGCGGATCGGGTTGATAATTTTCGTCGGAAAAGCCTTTGTGACAGCTATTTAGCGACAGCATCAGCAAAGAAAAACAAAGGGTTACGGTTAAAAGCCTGAATAGGGTCATAAGTGTTGGTTTCCGGTAAGAGACCGGCGGAGGACGCGGCGTTGCCTCAATCCGCTATTTTTTTTCTCCGCACGTTAAACGTTGCTTTCTTTTTGCCTTCTATTAGCCGGAAGCCGGACGAACCGCACAAACCGGCACCAGGCTGACATCATTTTAAACTACAAAAAATCAACCATGGAAACAAAACGACTCCTCGCCGGCCGGCTCTGCCTTGCCATCGGCGCCACACTGCTTCTCTTCACTTCCTGTAAAAAAAACAACGATTCCGATAACGAAATAACCCAGGATGACGCCGCCGATGTAATGGTGCAGGCCGTAGCGGGCGACAGTGGCGGCTTTGCTTTACAAACCGAAACATCCGCACGCGTGGCAGGACGCACACCCCTCACCTGTGGACAAACCCGCGATACCACTTTCAGCGGGCAAAGTCTTCCCGGCGCACTCATCACCTGGAGTTACGATATACAAATGAGCCGCAGCCTTACCTGTGATAATGGCGTACCACAACAATTCACGTTCAACTACACGGGACATAATACCTATGACGCTCCACGTATGTCGTCCAGCGACAACAATACAGTGAACCTAATTATTACCGGTCTGCAGCCCGCAGCTACCGGATGGGTCATCAACCAGCAATATGTACGCAACGGCACGCAACAGTCCAAGATCCGTCAGCGCCGTTCCTTCTCCAGCACACTGACCATCACGGGCAGCAATATTGTCGTCAATAAAACAACGGAGAAAATCGTTTCGGGTACGGCCACGCTTCAATTTGTTGGACAGTCAAGCACCGGCCGCTCTGTCCAGTACGGCGCAACCCTCACATTCCATGGCAATAATACCGGCACCCTGGTGTTTAATAACGGACATACGGTGCAGTTGCAATGGTAGGAAATAAGGTTTAAGGCGTAAGGTGTATGGCCGATTAGGCTCTTAAGGGGAACAGCCGTTGTAAGTTATAAGTTTTAAGTAATAAGTGAATTGCCCCTATTTCCGCCTTGGTTCGCGTATACACGAACCAAGGTGGAAAACAAAAACAGCCGTGATGAGCGCTCTGCTCGTCGCGGCTGTTTTATTCACTATTGACCATTCACTTATTAACGATTTAACAAAACCGAAGGCATGTCCGAATATCCACCACTGTATCTTTAAGATCACAGACCAATCAGTGACCAACAGCGTGGCAGTTTTTTTCAGGCGACATGCACTACACTACGACTACGATTTGCTTCTTTATCCATTAAAATATGCCGTATGAAAAGAAATGTACTTATCCTTCATTTTTTTCTCGCCGCTTTTTGCACCACCTTCTCTTTTTCCTGTAAAAAAAATAAAGACGAACGGTTATCGGGCAGGTCGGCAGATGTATTGGAACTGATCAAACGTTCCACCGCAAGCAACAGCGGAGGCTTTATTCACCTTGTTGAAGAAATGGCAATGCTTGCCAGCGTATCGCAGCTTGACTGTAATAACTATTCCGATACCACCCTGCATCGCGACAATGGCAATCCTTCACTCACTCCTTTTACTTATGATGTATTGGTGAGACGTGAAATGCTTTGCACGAGTGGTACACCAACACGGATCAGCTTTGCCGTACAGGGTAATCATGATTTTGAAACCATACGATTGAAAGATGAGAGCAGCGTGAATATGTCCAACATCATCGAACGTTTGACCAACGCTGATGCGGACTGGCAGTTCACGATCGCATACGCACGCTCCGGAACAATTAAATCGAGGATGCGCGACTTAACCATCCGCAACAACTTCAGGATAAGTTCCGGTGACCTCACCATCGATAAAACATCTTTACGCATTAGCGGCGGCACCGCCCGTGTAGATGTAATGTGGGAAGAAGGGGATCAGCCATCCATTATTTTTTCCGCCAACATCACCTTCCACGGCAAGAACCGGGCAACCATTCAGTTTGAAGGCAACAACCATCAGCTACATTGGTAAATCAGCCAATGGCCTGTAATGCATGTTCCGTGCTCCACAAGCTGGCGGCACCTACTAAGGTAGCATCTTCGCCAAGCCATGTCTTGCGTATTTCCGGATAAAGATTACGCCCGGCCAATTCATTGTTGAGCGGTGTAGCAAACAACTCAAATGCCCGGGCAATATTGCCACCAATCACCAGTAGCGTACCGGATATTTCCTGTATCAACGGGGCCAGGAATTGGCCGAGACCCGTACCCATTTCAACAAAGCATTGCCGCGCCTGGTAATTGTCAACTGCCAGCGCAGCCAGTTCGCGAACGTTCGATACGCTAACACCGGTTAAATCTTTGTAACGATTTAAAAGACCACGGTGTGAAAAGGATTCTTCCGCTATTTTACCACCAAAAGGCTGTTGCCACAGGTTTGCATCCCAAACCTGATCCGCTGCCGCAATGGCACTTCCAAATCCCGTACCCAATGTGATGCCTACCACCTGTCGATGGTTACGGGCAACGCCGCCGAACAATTCTCCCTGGAGAAAACACGCGGCATCATTGGTGAAGCGGATGTTATCCGGTTCAAGGCCAATGGACGCAGATAAAAGCTGGCGGACATTCTCGCCATAAAGCGAGGCAAATTTGCCCTGGTCTTTCATCTGCGAAATACCTTGTTCATAATCGAATGGACCGGGCATCGCCACTCCTATACGGCAAGGCGCTAACTGCGCCTGGCTAAAACATTCTTTGATAACTGCAGACCATTGTTCAATAATAGTTTCTTTGTCCGCACCGGCATCGATGCCTGCGCGGTGCATACTGCCGGCCACAACAGTTCTTGAAGCCAGGTTCACCAATGATACTGTAATGTGAGAACCGCCGATATCAACACCGGCTACAATTGTTTCCATGGATCAGGTTTTTTCTTCTCGTAATTCGGTTTAACAGGCCCGTCACTTTTGAGGCGCGGACATGGAATAAGGCGCAGCAGCCTGCGATGTGCCGCGCTTAAGATCGGGTTGTGCCTGCATAATAAAATCAAGACGCATACCTTTCATCAAGGCGGCATGACTCAGCCAATTATTTGTATGTAACCGGCCGTTGGCCTTCAGCGACTGCACATATAAATTATTTCCATTGACAGCAGGTGCATTGATCTCGATCTGCTTTCCATTTTCCAATTGCAAACGTATCTTCTTAAATAACGGCGCACCGATCACGTATTGATCCGTACCGGGACATACCGGATAAAATCCCATGGCAGAAAATACATACCAGGACGAAGTTTGTCCGTTGTCTTCATCACCGCAATAACCATCCGGTTGCGGCAGGTATAGTTTATTCATCACTTCTCTTACCCAATACTGGGTTTTCCAGGGTTCGCCGGCATAGTTGTAGAGATAAATCATGTGCTGAATGGGCTGATTGCCGTGCGCATATTGTCCCATATTCATCACCTGCATCTCGCGTATTTCATGAATTACTTTTTTGTAATAACTCTCGTCAAATACTGGTGGCATTTTGAATACAGAATCCAGCATTTGTATAAATGATTTTCTGCCGCCCATCAGGTCGACCAGGCCCTGTATATCATGAAACACGCTCCATGTATAATGCCAGCTATTCCCTTCTGTAAATGCATCACCCCATTTAAACGGATTGAAAGGAGATTGAAAATTCCCGTCCTTGTTTTTACCACGCATCAATTTGGTGGAGGGGTCATAGAGATGACGGTAGTTCTGGCTTCTTTTGGCAAACAGGTCTATCTCTGCCTGCGGGCGTTTCAATGCTTTTGCCAATTGCCAGATGGTGAAATCGTCGTATGCATATTCCAAGGTACGCGCCGCATTTTCATTGATATTGACATCATAGGGGACATAGCCGAGTTCATTGTAAAATGAAACGCCTTTGCGCCCCACCGCTGTCAGCGGCCCTTCATTATTTGTGCTTTTGAGGATGCCTTCGTAGAGCGTCTGAATATCATAGCCGCGTAAACCTTTGAGATAGGCATCCGCCACAACGGAAGCTGAATTATTACCGATCATGCTGTTGCGGTAACCGGGACTGCTCCACTCCGGCAGCCACCCGCCTTCTTTGTAAGCATTCACCAGACCTTCCTGCATCTCCGCATTGATCGACGGATAAAGCAAATTCAGCAATGGATAAAGTGAGCGGAACGTATCCCAAAAACCCGTACCTGCATAAAGATAACCGGGAAGTGTTTTCCCATTATAAGGACTGTAATGCACGGGCTTACCGGAAGCATCCAGTTCATAATGTTTTTGGGGAAATAATACACTGCGGTAAAGACAGGAATAGAATGTGCGCAGTTGATCCACGGAACCACCTTCTACATCCACTTTGCCTAACACTTCATTCCATCTTGCTTTGGCCGTTGTTTTTATCTCGTCAAAGCTTTTGCTGCCGATCTCGCGCTGAAGATTGAGTGCCGCCTGTTCCTGGCTGATGAAGGATGAAGACACACGCGCCTGCACCTGCTGACCGCGCATGGTTTTGAAACCAATAACGGCTCCGGTATGTTTGGCCTGCTTTTCTCCCGCGCCCGGCACCAGCTTGCCATCCTGGTAAATCCAGGAAGCGGTGAAAGGTTGATCGAGCTGAATGACGAAATAGTTTTTAAAATCATCGGGTACGCCACCGCGGTTGCGGGTGGTATAACCTTCGATACGGCGTTGTTCGGGTAAAATCCGGATGAATGATCCTTTATCCAGCGCATCGATCACCAGGAAAGCACTGTCCGTCTGCGGATAGGTAAACCGGAAAAATGCTGCGCGCTCAGTTGGTGTTATCTCGGTTACCACATCATGATCGGCGAGATATACCTTGTAGTAATAAGGCCTGGATTCTTCAGCCTTGTGCGAGAACCAGCTTGCACGATCGGTTTCTTTAAAAACCAACTTACCTGTAGCCGGCATCAGGGCAAACTGGCCGTAATCGTTGATCCAGGGTGACGGCTGGTGCGTTTGTTTGAAACCAACGATCCTGCTCGAGTCATAGGTATAGGCCCAACCATTACCCATTGGCCCGGTCTGCGGTGTCCAGAAGTTCATGCCCCATGGCAGGGCTATCGCCGGATAGGTATTGCCATTGGAGAACTCATGTTTCGATGCCGTACCCATCAATGGATTGACATGATCCACTACATTTTTCGTGCGGCTTACCTGCGCATGTAACAGGGACGGCAGCAGCAAAAACAAAAACAGCGTTTTCTTCATCATGATTATTTTTTTACCGGTACCAGCAGCACCGCGTCCGCTACAATAGTACCATTGGCATTTTTATTTGTCACCGTAACGGTGGCTTTATCTCCTGCCGGCAATTGCCAGGTTCCCAGTGATACCCACTCACCATTGGTTTGTCCGTTTACGATCACATCGGCCAGGCGGATCGTGATTTCTTTTTTATTTTTTCCATCAAATACTTCCCAGTTGGTAACCGCAGAAGCTTTGGATATTTTGGGTAAGACGTAAGTGTATATCGCGTACTCACCTGCCTTCGCGACAGCAGGTGTAAAGGTAACAGACCTTGACTGATCCTGCACCGATGCATACAACGCATCCGGACCGTAAGTGCCGCCTTTTTTTACCGACCAGCGTCCGCTTACTTTTATGCGCGACGAATCTGTATTATCGACCAGTATCTCCGGTTGTGTGCCATTGGATAAAGGATCCGTTTTTAATTGTTGTTGCAATTGTGCTACGTCCACCGACTGTACATCCGTTTTTTTATTGATGGCCTGAACGGCAGCCAGCGCAGCCGATTGCCCCAGCACCATGAACACAGGTTCCATGCGGATCGATCCGTAACTGATATGACTGGCAGAGAGACAGACCGGCACCAGCAGGTTAGTACATTGTGTACGTTTCGGTACCAGCGAGCGGTAGGAGATCGGGTAAGGTGATAAACCGCCTTCTTCCACATCGCCTTCATTTTTCACCATCCCGTTTATTACGAGCCGCTGTGTGTTGTGAGAATCCATACCGTAAGCGGCCATTCCGATCCCATCATTCACCACCACTTTCGATTGGCAGTTGGCCTGGGTCATCACATACTCACCGATCATGCGTCGTGCTTCGCGCACATACATCTGCGGACTCCAGTGACCGTTGTCGGTGTATTCATCTTTCGGATATCCCCAGTCGAGCATGAAATGGCGGATGGGCGCGGGTATCCTCGGATCATGCCCGATAAAATACAGCAGCCCTTTGTTATACAACTCATGTTCTTTTTGAATGCGTGCACGCGTAGCATAATCACCATCCGGATAAGCCCAGTTCATGCCGATCATATCGGTAGAAAAGCCGCCACCGTTGTTGATATCCGTCTTGTGATTGGGCATCAGGTCAAACTTGAGTATTTCGCGGATATCGTCCTGCACGGTCAAACGGGCGATATAACGCGGTAAGATTTCATACCGGCTGGAATCATAACCAGGTGGTTTGGTGATGGGAATGCGGTTAGCGGGATCGTTGGTGAGGCAAATGCGAAAATTATACGCCTGTACATGATTGTCGCCACTGCCGATCGGTGCCAGCACCGTGTCGCTGATACCCCACAACAATCCGCTTGAAGGGTCCCCGGGAACTTTATACGGATCCACACCGTCAGGGATCTGGTTGCCGCGCTGCGGTGTTTTCGAGGGCTGCACCTGCACACCGTTGAAAGATTCATTATAAATGCTGCCGGCTTCACGTCCCACGATATACGAAACGCCTGCCCTGGCCATCAGATCGCCTTCATAACTGCAATCGATGAACACGCGGGCGGTAATTGTTTTAGTGGCAACGGGAGATACCGTTACATTCTCCAGAATGATCGATCTTATCTGTGTTCCTTCTTTGCTGGCAGATACAATACGATGCCGATACAACACTTCCACATTCGCTTCGCGGATATATTGATGGAATGTTTTCTCCGCAACAGATGGTTCAAAAATCCATGACTCGAACTGTCCGTAATGTTTTCCCAACCGGCGGTAAAAGTCGATTCCCAATCCCGTTACGGCATATTTGTTACCAATATCGGTATAACCCAACCCGCCGGATGAAAGGCCGCCAAGACGGCTGCCTGGTTCTATCAGCAGCACTGTCTTGCCCTGTTTCTTCGCCGTGTACGCCGCTATCACACCGGCTGAGGTACCGCCGTAAATACAGATATCATATACTTTCCGGGCAGTTGCATTGAATACAACCACCAGCAGGCAAATCAAAAAAGTGCTTCTTTTCATGTGATGATTTTATTCTGTATAATTCAAATCGCGGGTAAAGGTTTCTTCCATTTTCCACAGAGCCGACAAGGCCAGTAATATGGCAACACCTCCGATCAATCCGGCGGAACCCAGCCGTCCGAAATGTTGTGCGCCCAACAGGAACAACGGTGTGAATACATTGACGCTGCCACGAACGAAATTGGGAACAGTAGTAGCAACCGTTGCACGAAGATTGGTACCGAACTGCTCCGCCGCGATGGTCACGAACAAAGCCCAATAACCAATGGCATATCCCAGCAGGAGACAAAGTCCATAGAAAACAGTTGTGCTCGGCGAACGTTGGCATAAATAAATAGCCATGGCCGCAGAAGTGAGCAAAACAAAGATCAATACTGTTTTTCGGCGGCTCTTTAAATACTGGCTTAACAATCCGCTGCTCATGTCACCGAGCGAAAGACCGATATAAGCAAACATGACGGCTTTCCCTGCATCTACAGGTGTAGTAAGTCCGATAGCCTGTGCAAACTCGGGCGAAAAAGTAATGAGAATGCCGATCACAAACCAGATAGGTAAACCGATCAGGATGCAGCGCAGGTATTTCATAAATCTCTTCCTTGAAGTAAACAACGAAAAGAAGTTGCCACGCTGTGTCGACCGCTCTTTTACTTCCTTGAAAATTCCGGATTCAAACACATTGAATCGCAAGATCAGCAGCAGCAATCCCAGCCCGCCGCCGATGAAATAAGCAATGCGCCAGTCGTACATATCTGCTACGAAATAGGCCAGTACCGCACCCAGCACACCCACGGACGCTACAATGGTTGTACCATATCCGCGGATATTTTTTGGAAGTATTTCCGCAACCAGTGTGATGCCTGCCCCCAATTCACCTGCGAGGCCAATACCCGCAATAAACCGGAGCAAAGCGTATTGATCGATCGTGGTAACAAAACCATTGGCGATGTTTGCGAGGGAATACAATAAGATAGAACCGAACAAAACAGAAAGCCTTCCTTTTTTATCACCCAGCACGCCCCAGAACACGCCACCGATGAGCATGCCCAGCATTTGCATATTGATCAGGAACACACCCTGATCCAGCAACTGATCTTCCGCAACATTCAATGACCGCAGGCTGGGGATACGGACAATACTGAACAAAAGCAGATCATAAATATCTACGAAATAGCCGAGGGCTGCCACGATAACAGGAACGGACAATAACGGACGGAGTGTTGATTTTTTTTTCATAAAAATTTAAAGCCCTTCTTAGCTGAGTAGTTTTTGAAGATAAGCCGGATAACTTTCCTTGTCTGTACTGCCGTCACCTTTGGTGATGCTATCGCCCAGGCAAACGATTTTACCGGCATTCAGGTTTTGACAAATAAGGTATTGACTAACGGCCAGTGCCAGGAACCGGTAACCGTTGCGCGTAGGATGTACACCATCGGGCTTCTGGCTATTGGCTTCGTTGCGCAACAGGCTGTCTTCTTCGGTTCCGATCTTGCCGACTTTTTCAAAAGGCATTCCGATATCGAAGAAATAAGCTTTGCGTGCCGCTGCCACCGAGCGGATCGTATCATTGACAGCTTTTCTTCTGCCCGACGGTCCTTCCGGCTGAAAGAACTCCGCCGGGTGACGGCTCAGCAAATAAGGCTCATAAAAAGGAAGAATCGTCATCATCAGCAATTTACTGCCGGCACCCTGGATCTGTTCTGCCAGTTTCTCCAAGTTTGTTTTATACTGCGGCAGGGGCACATGCTTGCCATTGTTCATGTCGTTGGTTCCGACCATCAGAATGGTGAGCGCGGGTTTGTGCGCAAGGCAATCCGTGTCCAGTCGCTGCAGCAGATTTTTGGTATTGTTGCCATTAACGCCGGCGTTGATGATGGTAACGGGTTCGGCAGGCTGCTCACTGGAGAAATGATCGCCGGCTTTTGCCCATCCTGCAGGTGCCAGCGCGGCGGCCAGCAGGGCCGTTTGCCGGATAAAATGTTTACGATCCATGTTTATAATTCAAAAGGGTGAATAGTGAATGGTGAATAGTGAATGGTCAATGGTCAATGGTGAATCGTCAATCGTCAATAAGGCTATTTTAACTATTACTTACTACTTATTACTTACTACTTACTACTTACTACCCTACACCTTACGCCTTACGCCTCCTACCTTCCCTCCGTGGACATCGACGGCGGCGCATCCTGCGGACGGGTGCCCCACTTTTTATCGGGCGTGGCGCTCATCTCCAACTCCAGTTTACCCCCTTTAATGAGTTCTTCATGATAAAACCAGGGAGCGCTTAATTTGCGGCCATTCAAGCGTGCTGAACGGATATACCTGTTTTTATCCGAAACATTTTTCGCTTCGATCACGAACGTTTTGCCGGGATAATATTTTTCATCGAGGTGAATAGTGATCTTCCTGAATATCGGACTCCCTATTTCGTAGATGGGTTTAGTGGACCCGCCACCATCCATCTGAAAAAGACCGATCGCGCTCATCACCAGCCAGGCACCGCCTTGTCCTTCATCCTCATCGCCGGGCCAGCCGTGTTGCGAAGTGAGGCCGTAATATTTGTTGATGATCTCCCGCACCCAATATTGCGTAAGCCAGGGTTTACCGGAATAGTTATATAAATAGGCAGACTGCATACCCGGCTGATTACCGTGGTTGACGGCGGGCATGGGACTTCCATGCTGACGGAAATTCATCGTGGCTCCGTATTCAAAACCACGTGCCAGCCGCGCATTGAACGAATCACGGCCCACCATCGCTATCAGCCCGTTCACATCATGCGGCAGGAAGAAGGAATATTGAAAAGCATTTCCTTCTACAAATCCCATCCAGGAATACCGCGGCTTCTCTACATCGCGCATCGCGAGATGAAAATCCAGCCATTTACCATTGATATCTTTTCTCCGGAAATATCTAATCGTGCTATCGAATACGTTTTTGTAGTTATAAGCTCTTTTGATAAAATAATTATAGTCTTCATCCTTACCCAACGCCTTGGCCATTTGTGCCACATTCCAATCGTCATACGCATAATCGATGGTGTTGGATGTCGGTCCCTCATCCGGTGAGCCAAATACTTTAAAGCGTGACCAGTTACTGCCATCGGGTACATACCCGAGTTTCTTGTAAAGATCGAGTTGCCGGTTGCCGACGAGTCCTCCGCAGGGATGCACTTCGCCCTGTACATCCTGGTTTTTGCGCATGGCCTCGTATGCTTTCTGTGCATCAAAATCGCGGATGCCTTTCTGGTAAGCACTGTTGATGAGCGTCATCTCATGATGCCCCACCATGATATCACAATATTCAAGACCGATTGGTCCGTTGGGCAGCCATCCGCCCTTATCATACATCTCCAGGAATGACCGCACCCAATTGGCCGTTACGCGCGGAGTAACCAGCGACCAGAGTTGATTGAGGTTCCACTGGGCACCCCAGAATGCATCCGAGCCCAGCATGGGTGAAGATGGATCATTGAGCTGACGGATTTGTTCACACATATCTACCCACTTGCCCGAAACGTCACTGAAAGTGGTACGGGAGCAATAGGCACGATAAAAATTTGTATAGAATTTTCTCCGCTCGTCTTCTGTTCCGCCTTCCACTTCTATTTTGTCTACGATCTGCGCCCACTCGCTGCGTGCTTTGTTACGCACTGCTTCAAAGTCCCATCCGAAAGGATCGGATTCTGCTGCCAGGTTTTTGCGCGCTTCTTCCATGCTCACAAACGAAATACCTGTTTTCAATTGTATCTGCTCGCCTTCGGTAGTATGAAAACCAATGAACGCTCCCACATCACCATGTCCCCAGTTATAATTGTTGATGGTATCGATGTCCTGATTCACCCAGGTGCCGAATGAGCGCATGGGCTTATCGACCCTTGCTACAAAATAGATGGTGTAGTCGTTGGACAAACTGGCAAACCAGTTAAATAGTTGTTGTTTGGAAAAACCTTCGATCTCATAATCGTTTACCTTTTTAATCGAAGCCCAGTCTACTTCGTAAGGATATTCGGTCGGAATTTTCAGGTCGAATAAAATACGGGAGGTGGAAGAGGCGGGAAACGTGTAACGTTGAAAACCGGTGCGGCAGGTGCTCGTGAGTTCCGCTTTTATGCCATAATCTTTCAGCAATACACTGTAATAACCAACAGAGGCTCTTTCATCCGCATGGTCAAATCTTGAACGGTAGCCTGAATCGGGCTGATCGATCTTTCCGGGTTGTACTTTCAGCGGGCCGTTGGTGGGCATGGTCAGCAAACCTGCCATTGCCCAGCTATGGATATGACTGAAACCGGCAATATTGTTCGTGGCATAATTGTAACCGGCATGTGTGCCATCTTCTTTGTTATCGGGGCTCAGCTTCACCATGCTGAAAGGTGTGGAGGGTCCGGGGTATTGCATCCACCGTACCTCGGTAGTGCCGATCATGGGATCGATATAGTCCACCGCTTCACGGGGTTGTTGTGCATCAGCAACGAAAGAGGTGATAATAAAAAACAGGCAAAGGAGAATCTGGCGCATCGTTGATTATTTGGAAGAACGGGATAATTTTTGTTCGTAGATGTATTGCAATACTTCGGCCTTCTTGTGTTGACCGGCCTTAAAGCGTTTGTTCAGCGAAAGACCGGAGCGTTTGTTCCAATCATTCAATTCCTTCGAAGAAACTGCTTCATCCGGTTTGGCTTCCCATCCCGGCAGGTAACCGTTGAGTCCTGCAAACTGAATGGCACGGAACTGTGGATGACTGGTGGTAACGTCGCGGTAATAGATCAGGATTGATTGTTGATTGATGAGTTCTTCTTGTATTGCCTTTACGGGTAATTGCTGTACAGGTATTTTTTTATCGATCTGTTGCGATGCGGCGACACCTGCGGCCTGTCCGAGCGCCATCCAGCAAGGCTCCATGCGTAAGGTGGCGAGACCCAGATGCGTAGCAGATGCCGGCACCGGAGCCAGCAGATTCGTGATGGCGGGCGGAACAATCACGCCATACGGAACGGTATACGGTGCGGTGGAATAACTTAAAAATCCATCCAGTGCGGTTCTTCCTTTTTCCCGTTTACGATTCGCATGGGAATCGATGCCGTAGTGACTGGCCGTAAGACTTGCTGCATGAACAGGCGGGCGGCTTGTCTTATCAACCGGTGTGGCGTCCCAGGTACGGAAAAGATAAAGTCCTTTCATGCGGCGACCTTCACGCACATATACCTGCCGCGGAAAATTATTGTTGTCGGTAAACTCGTCTGCGGCCAATCCCCATTGGAGGCATTCCTTGCGAAACCATTCTGGTAATTCAGAATCTGTTTGTCCGAAATACAACAAGCCCAGTGTATAATTTCTCAGGCGTTCGGCAAAGCGGTCGCGCCATTCCCAGGAAGAAGTGGCCCAGGGCCAATTTTCTTCGGGAAGATCGGTGGACACAAACGCACGGTGCTGATTATTGGCATCTGTTTTTCCGTTTGGTACGATCACTTTGTTCACCAGGCGTTGCATGCCCTGCGGCATAAACTTTCCCTCTGGCGGCAATCCCTGCGAGCTGCGCCAACGGTTTGAATCGCGTTGCGCTGCCGTCATACGGGCCCACTCCACACCGGCATGTTCACCGGTACGTACATCGTTGATGATCGAAACATATTCATCACGATTGTAGACGGCAGGTTTGGGAATAGCAATGCGTTTTGCAGGATCGTTGGTCAGGCACAACCGGTAATTGTAAGCCTGGATGGCATTGTCGCCGAGATTGGTGGAGCCCGGCTCCTGCCCTTCGGCTCCCCATAATTTATATACCTGTCCGGCATACGGCTCGTTGTACTCCGCTATCCCTTCGCGTCCTGTGGCAAAAGGAACGCCTGCTGCTGCGATAAGGTCGCCTTCATAGGAAGCGTCGATGAAAACCTTGCCATGATAAGTTTCGCGTTTATTACTCGTGCGATTAAGTATGTGAATACTGCGGATGGTTTGTTTCTCCATCACCAGGTTAGCGGGATCGGCATCGAACTGTCGGTTGGTGAGTACGGTTACCGTTTTGGCTTCGGCGAGCATATCGAGCAGTATTTTTTCACCGACGGATGGCTCAAAATGATAACCATTGGTGCAGTCTTTCACCTGCTGTGAATTGGCGCCATACGTGCGCACATAATGGTTTTTGATGCGTGTGATGAATTCAAGAAACAATCCGCCTGTTGCACCACGTGTAATAAGATCCGTAGCGCCGAGGCCGTTCGCCACCAAACCACCCGGATGAGAGGTGCGCTCCAGTACCAAAGCTGTTTTACCGAGCCGTGATGCAGCGATGGCGGCCATGATGCCGGAAGGCGTACCACTTACTACAATCAGGTCGTATTGTTGTGGTGTGTTCTGCGCGTGCATGGAGAGCGCAGATGCGATGAGTGCAAAAAGTAAAATGTATTTTCTCATTACTGCTAATTCGTTTTAGCCATTGTTGAAAGAATTTCTTTTTATGTCCTTACCGGCCGTTCTATGCAGAATCCCGCCGTACGATGCTTGTCTGGATTTTCACCTGCTTGCGTGCAGATTTTTTTGCCACCCCCATTTCTCCCATCAATATTTTTACCGCACCGCGGGCCATCGATTCTATCGGTTGACGGATGGCAGTAATGGCCGGTGTACAAAGATCAAATACCTCATTATCATCGAAGCAGACTACTGCCAGGTCATCGGGTACATTCAACTGCAGGTTCTTGATGGCCCGCAACCCGAGTATACCTACGTAGTTGGTGGCAAACAGCACCGCTTCGGGCTTTTCTTTTTCCAGGTAGGCCTGTATCCGTTCTACAGCATCTTCGCGCACCGAACTGTACGGCAGTTCCAGTAGTTGTTTTTTGTTTTTGAAAAGTCCGTGTGCCGTCATTGTTTCCACAAAACCGAGCTTACGTTCTTTCATTTGTATCATATCGAGATCTACGGTGACAAAAGAAATCCGCGAATATTTTTTCTTCAGCAGAAATTCCACGCCGCTTACTACGCCCTGGTGGTTATCCACCATTACGTAGGGGCAATCGAGTCCGGGCAGATAACGGTCGATCTGTACTACGGGAATATCCCGTTTCAGCAAAGCCGTCATTCGTTCTTCCATGCTGGCATCCGGCGTAATGAGGTAGCCATCTACCTGCTGGCGTTGCAGCATGTTGATGAGTTCATCTCCTTTACCGGCCATGTTTTCCGTGCTGCAATACACCACGCGGTAACCAAAGCGGCTGGCTTCGTCTTCGATCGTTTTTGCGAGATTGGAAAAAAAGTGATTGGCAATGTCTTCCACGATGAGTCCGATAATCTTGGTCTGCCCGGTGCGGAGTGCCACGGCAATATTATTGGGCTGATATCCCAATTGTTTGGCGGCCTCCAATATCCGTTCAGTGAGTTCTTCACTGATGCGCATTTCCCGGCTGCGGCCATTCAATGCAAATGACACGGTTGTGGGCGATACACCTACCAGTTTTGCCAGATCTTTCAGAGATGCCATACTCGTTTTACAATTTCTCTTTGATTACTTTCTGTGTCTGCTCCGGGTTATGTTCCATCCGGATGCGCCACAACAATTCCTCAATATTAACCACACTTGCCGTGTTATCCAATTTATCCACGCACCACTTAACGGGTTCCGCTCCTCTTGTGGCGGGCGGGGTTGCGTCTTTACTGAATTTCGACCAGGCATGCACGATCGTCCAGTCGAAGCGCATTTTTTTATCTTCCGGTTGATTGATCAGCGATGCAACAGTTGCCGGGTCGCCCGAGCCTTTCTTTGTAAGATTCGCCCATAGCTGGTAATGCGCGGTCACGACCGGTATCTCTACCCCTTTTTTATTTTTTACCCAATATATTTTACCCTGGCCACCATTATATGGCGAATACTGCACGGCGATCATCCCGGTAAGTCCTTCTATCTCTTCCGCATACAATTGATAAGCGCGCTGTGCATCTTTGCTATTCACATTTTTACAAATAAAACCAAATACCGTGGTACCTGTGCTTTTCATACGGCTATTTATCCTTGCCGCATATTCCCGCAACAGGCTGTCACGGCCAGGCCGGTCAATCGCAAACAGATCCGGATAATAATAACCGCCGCCATATTCTACCACAGTTGAATGCGGTTGTTGCGTTCTTCTCAGTTCTTCATACACATCCGGCGCCGCTTGTGTAAGATTCAATACACAGGAGGTAAACGACAACCGGGTTGACGATACCGTCGGATTGGACCAATACTCTTTGTCATCGAGAAAATGTCCCATTGTCCATTGCATGTTGTCACCGTCGCTCATCACAAAGGAATGGAACCGGCCGGTATCTTTCCAGTTAATTGTGGCAGGATCCAGTCTGGTTAATTGCTTGGGTATAAACTTATCCGCATCGATGGAAAGCACCGCGAGATTCATGCACCAGTCGGATGCGGTATTCATCAACCCTTCCCGTGTGCAGGGAGCGATCTGTTTGAATTCATCGCCTTTGTTCCAGCCAATAACCGGCGAAAGCGGGCGGATCCGTTTGAGTGCGCGGTTAAATAAACTGTCCACACCATAGTATACCATAGCGCGATGCGCAATGGCATAATCGCGGTTGTTGGGATAGCCCGGTTGTGCAATGACGATCAGTGAATCATTCAGCCGGGGCGACAACTGATCATACAGGCTGTCTGTCCAGTTTAGTTTGCGCGCATCCTGTAATAAGGAAAGACCTGCTGCTTTTGCTTTTGCCTCCTGTTTTACATCGATCAATACGCCGTGCAGAAGAGAAGCATATACGGTAGCCACGTTGATATGATTATCCGCCTGCTGGATATCATATAAAATATATCCTTGTACGATTCCCTGTTTGCGGAATCGTTTCACCAGATCCCAGGTAGACAGCGAAGCCGTTTGTTTAAGGCCGGTACGCTTCAGCAGTTGTTGATAATAGGTTTCATACAAACCCCGTTCGTGTTTTATCCATACGGCTTCCCCTTTTTTGCCTTCGTTGAGCGAGAGTGCGGCAAGGCCCGCGAGCGACTGCGCCAGGTTCATATCACGCACATGCCCGGCCGGTTCACACACCACGATGGCACGCGGCTTTGCCTGCACAGGCCACCATGCGTCAATCTGCTGCTGCGCGTTTGTTGCAATACCTGCAAAAAGGTACACGCTTAACAACAGTGTATGGGAAAAAAACTGTTGCGATCTCATTTGCGCTTTTTAGGTTTTTCCAGGTCTTCCAATGTTTTGAGATCCGATTCCAGGTGTGCACCGTGTTTGAGCAATAATTGTCCTAATGCTTTTGCATCCACATCCTGCACGGCTTTCTTTTCTTTAATAGCCATGGCAGCAGCAGCACCGGCTGCTTCGCCCATGATCATGTATTGCGGTTCCATACGGAGGCTGGAATACACCACATGGCTGGTGGATACGCAAACCGTTACCAGCAGGTTCGATACTTCTTTGCGCTTTGGTGTAAGAATCCGATAAGGAATCTGGTAAGGAATATGTTTCATGCGCTCCTGTTCGGTGCGTTGTACACCTCCTTCATATTTAAGAATGCCTTTCTCATCGGCATAAGCCTGCACACGGTGCACATCCAGGCCGTAAGAACCGAGACCAACAGGATCGGGTTTCTGCATATCGGAAACCACGTCTTTTTGAATCATGACAAAATCTCCGCGCATGCGGCGTGCTTCGCGCACATACAATTCATAAGGCCAGTTGTTGTTGTCGGTAAATTCATCCTTCGACAATCCCCAATTGCTTACATAAGCCCTGAATGCATCGGGCAGGCGCGGATCATTGGCTAAAAAATAAATATAACCAGCTACATAGTCGATATGATCCTGCCATATTTCCGCACGTCGTTTGTAAGAACCATCCGGATAATCCCAGTTGCCACCCACATAGTCGGCAATATTGAGGTCTGTTTTATCATTCGGAATTTTACCACTGATGGAAAATATCTGTTCGGCTGCTTTCTCCGCCCCTACCCGGTTGATCGTTTCCATCGTACTGCGAAACAAATCGAGGTAGCGTGCGGGATCATAGCCGGCCGGTTTGCGGAAAGCAACCTGGTTGTTTTTGTTGCTCGTCAGTGACAGACGGAAATTGTACGCCTGTGTTTTTTTATCGCCGTCGCCTACGGCTCCGGGAACTTTGGGCAATACATTCGGCAAAAGTTTTCCCTGCTCATCATAAGCGCTGTGTCTTCCGTATCCTTCTCGGATGCCCGCCGAATATTCATTGAAATCTTTCTGTGCTTCACGGCCCACGATGTAAGACACACCGGCAAACGCCATGAGATCACCTTCATAACTGGCATCAATAAAAACTTTTCCGGCAAAAGCAGCACCGTTCTCCATCACGATCTCGGTGATCCGTCCGTTTTTCTTTTTTACACCACCCTTTTCTTTCAAACGGTGTTGATAGAATACCTGTATATTATTTTCTTTGATCAGATCGTTGAGGATCTTTTCGGCTACGTGCGGCTCCGGAAACCAGTACATGGTGTCTTTGTCTTTCCGGTAGATAGCGCTGGTGCGCACATATAACTCTTTCGCCAATCCACCGATCACCTCTCTCCGGCCAATGTCGGTGCGGGACAAACCACCGGTTACCATTCCGCCGATATGATTTTTGGGTTCAAGAATCGCTACACGCTGACCTTCACGCGCCGCACTCACGGCAGCCATTACACCGGAGGCCGTACCGCCGTAGATCACTACATCAAATTCTGCCGGAGGATTGCCTGCGCGGCCGGCAACAGCTACAAGCGCTAATATCGTTACAAGAAAAAATCGTGAAACAGATCGGAATATGTTTTGCATAATCAGGATTTATAACCGGTTATTGTTTTAATAATTCGGGTTCTGTTTGAATTCAGCTTTGTTGGTGGAAAGATCCAATTCTGACTGCGGGATCGGGAACAGATAATGTTTACTGGCATTGAAACTTGTGCTCGTGTTAACGATTGTGGTAAAAGAAGCAGAACGTGTCAGCTCGAGGAAATACTCAAACTTGCCTGTACGCGCCAGGTCATACCAGCGTTGGAATTCGAAACAAAGCTCACGTGCCCTTTCCATTAAAATCTCATTGATGTTGATATCCGAAGCCACATAATTTTTAAACGTTGGCGTGGCTGATTCGGGAATGGGATTGCCGCCGGCATCCAGTCCGCGGGCGCGCTGACGCACACGGTTGATGGCATCGAGACCTTCCTGCGAAATGGTGCCGTTCTTCTTATAGTCAGCTTCGGCAAACATGAGCAGTACATCGGCAAACCGCAGTACAATCACGTTGTTCGGTGCATTTGAATACAGGTAGGGAGATGTTTCCCTCCAGGAATTACCCCAACGGTATTTCGTCACGCCGCAACGTCCGAGCACGGTCTGGTTGTAACTGTCGGGTGAGAAAGTGGTACCCCAGATAAAAGTGAGCGTGGAGGGAACATTGTTCACCACATTAACCAGCGAATCGCTGAGGTTCCATACCCGGCGTTTGTCATAATCAACCGAGCGGACCGTAGGTTTATAATATTTATAAAACTTGGGAACGTACACCAGGTTGCACTGACCGATCAGCGCATTTGTGTAATAGGCAGGATTACCGTTGATACTGCCACTGGCAATCATGCCATACTCTTTTGTCCATTGCGTACCATAAGGTACTACTGTGCTGAACTGCAGCTCGAAGATCGATTCTGCGTTGACGTTCTTGTTCTCGATCTTGAACACATCGCCATATACAGGCAGCAGAGTAGCTCCACTGTTATCTTTCACATCCTTCAAAGCCGTCCAGGCCAGTGAATACAATTCATTGGTGGTTTGGGTAATGCCTGCGTAGCCCGGCACTTTTGCCGCTTCTTTCGAAGAAGCCATGGTGAGGTATACTTTTCCCAGCAGGGATTTGGCCGCCCAATGATTGGCATGTCCGTTATTTGTTTTCTGTCTCGTAAGCACACCGGTTTCGGTTGCGTATTGCAGGTCGGCCACAATAAAATCATATACCTGCGCAATCGGCAGGCGCGGCAAACCATAATCAAATGCACCGGTGATCGGTTCATCGATGATGGGCAGTTCGCCGAAGGCCTGCACCAGGCGGAAGTAAACATAGGCCCGCAGGAAACGGGCTTCACCGATGATGGTTCTGCGATCTGCATCGCTGATGCTGGTCACTTTGTTCGCCGCGGCAATGATGGCGTTGGCGCGTGCAGCTATTTGGAAATGGCGGGTCCAGTATTCATAGATAGCGCCTTCACTGGGCGTAAACGTATGACGGTCGAAATTGTAACGAACGCCGCTTGTGCCTTTGAACATGCCTTCATCGGTTCCAAGCTCCGTCATGAAAAGAGGTGTATTGGTGTAAACGCCAAACAAATCTTTTACTGATGAGTACATACCGACTACACCGGCATCGAGCGTGGTTTTATTCACGAAGAAGTTATCGGCCGTATACTGTGTTTCCGGCTTTTCTTCCAGGAATTTGCTACAGGAAACCGTACCCATCAGCAACATACCTAATGCGGGAAGAATCGGATATTTTTTAAAATGTTTCATATGCATCCGGTTTTTAGCAATGTTAGAATTGTAGTTTGAGTCCCACTGAATACACTTTGGAGCGCGGGTAAGACGAGAAGTCGAGTGAAGGCATCAGGTCTCCAAAGCCTCCCTGGCGTGTGTTGACCTCAGGGTCGTAACCGGAATAGTTGGTTGCGATCAGGAGGTTCTTGCCGCTTACGAACAATCCGAGCGAAGTGGCGCCGATGCGCTTCAACGGCTTGCCGGTGATCGTGTAGGAAAGTGTAATATCGGCCAGCCGGATATACGAAGCGTCTTCGATCCAGTCGGACAGCATCAGCAGTTCGCCGGGGCCGCCGGGCATGCGGTATTGGTTGTTGGGGTTACCGGCTTCAACCTGTGCGCCGGTGGTCATGTCGTACAGCGGTGGTCTCCATGAATCGGCCAGCACGGCGCTCATGTTGGTTGGGTTACGTCCCTGTTCTAATGTTACGCGGTTGGCATTGTACACTTTATTGCCATAGCTGTATTGAATCACCATATTCAGGTTAAAACCCTTGTACCCTATACTGTTGGTAAAACCACCGGTGAACAAAGGTTGTCCCAGGCCCAGTATCACACGGTCGTCGGCATTGATGATGCCATCGCCATTCTGATCAATGAAGCGGCGCGTACCGGGACGCACATCTGCGACAGGCTGGCCGTTGATAGAAGTAAGTCCCGATGACATGATCTCTTCACGTGTCTGGTAAATACCATCGGTTTTGTAACCATACCATTGCCCGATGGGCTGACCATTGCGGATGATGGCGGATGTACCCACACCGGATACCACACCCGGATCGATGCCGAGTTCTGCACCAATCTCTATGGCTTTGGAACGGTTGACACCAATATTCGCATCCACCGACCAGTTGAAGAATTTTTTACGGAGAATAATAGCCCCGATATTCATTTCCACGCCGCTGTTCTGAATAGAACCAAGATTGGTCCAGGTAGAACGGAATCCTGTATAACCCGGCGTTACTTTTTGAATCAACAAATCTTTTGTGCGTTTGAGATAACCTTCAATAGTAATGTTGATCTTGTCTTCAAACAAACCGAGGTCGAGACCGAGGTTGGTTTGGGTGGTAGTTTCCCATTTGAGGGAAAGGTTCTCCGGTCTTTCTACCACCACACCGTAATTCGGCGTATTGCCATTCATCGGTGAAAAATAAGTACCAATGGTTGACAAGGTCAGGTAAGAAGGAATGGCAGTGTTGCCGCTCTGCCCGATGGTAGCGCGAAGCTTCAGGTTTGAAACTGTTTTTGAACTGCGGAGAAAATTCTCATCCGATATACGCCAGGCAACGGCTCCTGAAGGGAAGTAACCCCATTTGTTGGTGCGGCTGAAACGTGACGAGCCATCGGCGCGGAAAGTAACGGTAAACAAATACCGTCCTTTGTAACTATATTCCCCACGGGCAAGGAAAGAGGCCATCGACCATTTGGTGATGTTGTAAGTAGGAATGATGGGAACGGTACCGTTCTGCAAACCGTATACGCCTAAAACCTCGACATCATAGTTCTGGTTCTCGGCCGTTATCTGGTTGACTTTGCTTGTTTCAAAAATGGCACCGGCAGTACCGTTGAACTGATGATCTCTTCCGATGCGGCCCCTGTAGTAAAGCAGGTTTTCATTCATAAAGCGGTTGCTGGTGGCGCGTGACAGCACCGCGCGGCCATTGAAGCGTGAACCTGCTGAAGTGAACTTCGGATAATAAGCATCGTTGTTGGTACCGATGGTAGTATAGTTACCGCTGACGCGGAAAGTGAAATTGTTGGTGATATTCCAGTCGATGGCCATACGCGTGATCCAGTCGCTGGTCTGGCGGGTATTGGTCACATGCTTTGCCAGTGTGTAAGGGTTGTTGCTGATATAGCCGTCCACGTCTTCGTTGTCTTCCACATCGGTTTGCGTAAGCGGATTGACCGGAGGTTTGGCAAGCATGCTTGCTACAACGGCATTGGAAGAAATACCGCCGTTGAATGAACCGGCAATATAACCGTCGGTGACGGTACGGCTTGCCGCGATATTGCTGGTAAGCGTAACTACTTTCGAAAGTTTTTGCTGCAGGTTAAAACGTCCGTTGTAACGCTTGTAGTTACTGAAGATCACCAATCCTCCCTGGTCGAGGTAACCGCCAAGGAAAGAGAACTTGGTATCTTTTGATCCGCCTGTTACTCCCACGCGGTATTCCTGTACCATGCTGTTCTGGAACATGGCGCCCTGCCAGTCGGTGTTCACAGAATCGGGGCTGTTGTATTTATCCCAATCATGGTAAGTGGCATCGAGCGCCACGCCCCAGAAACCGCCGGGTGTACCAAAAGGTGTATCGCGGAAATAAGTCAATCCGCCCTGGGTAGTTGCGGGAATATCCGGATTGGCAGTACTTGGTGGAGAATAAACGTAGGACGAAGCAAGGTAGCGCGCGCGGGCATACTCACTTGAATTCATCAGGTCATACATCCTGCCCGGACGCTGGAAGGCAATGTTGGTGTAAAGGTCGACGCGTGTTTTGCCGGCCTTTCCCATTTTTGTGGTAACGAGGATTACACCGTTTGCTCCACGCGCTCCATACATGGCTGTACCCGAAGCATCTTTGAGAATCTCTACGGATTCGATGTCACCCGGGCTGAGAGTGTTGATATCATCCTGCAGTACGCCATCCACTACAAAAAGCGGGGCGCTGCTGGCACTGATGGAACTCGCACCGCGAATGCGGATCGTGTTTTCAGAACCCGGCGTACCATCGTTCTGAATGATCTGTACGCCTGCAGCTTTGCCTTTCATGGCATCTGCCAGGGAAAACAAAGTGCGGTCCGTTAAGGCGTCTTTGGAAATGGACGAAACCGAAGCGGTGAGGTCCTTTCTTTTTGTAGAATTGTAACCGATGATCACTACATCGTCAAGATCACCGAGTTTGACGGTCATGGTTACATCTATCACGCGGCGTGTACGCACACGTTCTATCACGGTTTCCATTCCCACATAAGTAAAAACAAGTGAAGAAGTGTCGGAGGTTACCGGTATGCTATAGCTGCCGGAAACGGAGGTAAGCGCGCGGTTGTTAGTGGAATAACGCTCTCTGACGGTAGCGCCCTGCACCGGCGTGCCGTTTGACTCGCGGACGACACCGGTAACAATGATGGACTGCGCTTCGGCGGCTCCTTCTATGGCGAGGCTGGTGGCTGCTGCCAGCAGGAGGCGAAATACAAAAGCAGTTCTTTTTTTCATAAATGGCATTTAGAAAATAAGCAGATCGGTTGATGTCGGAGCGGATAAGGTGGAGTAAGTAAACAATCAACCTGCCGGCGGGGAAATGCCAGGAACAAAAGGCAATGATACGTTAGACATGTGACAAGCAGTTTTGAGTAAAAAATACGTTGCTAATTCGTTTTAGCAAACCAAACTTAACAGAAATCGTTAAATAAAAAAATATTTTTTCTTTCTTTTTTTGAACTGCTGCCTGTTAACGGCCGCATGCATTGACCCAACACATTAAAAAAGAGAACCTTGTTGCGCAACGGGAATTTTCGTTTTGCGCGTTTTTTCCGCGGTTAGTAATGCCCGCGTTTTGGTAAATGATGGAGTAATATGCCACAGCTCCGATTCCTGGTAGCGTGATGCGACATAAATATTAGTAGCGCCCGCTTTTTCTTTGAACAAGCGTTCTACCAGTTGCGGATCGTTGTTGTTGCGGGATAAATGTGAGAGAATTAAATGACTTACCCCTTCCCCATGACGACAGAACAGATCAAGCGCCTGCGCATTGGATAAATGTCCCTGTCCGCCGCGGATGCGTTGTTTTAAAAACCAGGGATATTTTCCTTTTTCCAGCATGTCCTCACAGTAGTTAGACTCCAGGAAAACAGCATTGCATTGTTTGAAATGAGTGATCACCTGTTCGCAGCAATGACCGATATCGGTGAAAACGCCCACGTTCACCTCTCCCGCCGTTATTACAAAACTGTACGGATCTGCAGCGTCGTGATGTTTGGAGAAAGGCAATACACGCAGGTGTCCGAAATCGACGGATTGTCCTGATACGAATGATCTTACCAATTCAGTTTCCAATGGTACGCGTGACGAGCTAAGGGTAGGTTGTGTAATATATACCGGCCAGCGGTATTTCCGGGAAAGGCCGGGAAGACCCGTAACGTGATCGGAATGTTCATGTGAAATAAAAAGGGCCTGTACCTTGTCCATGGAAAGTCCGAGCCGCGTCATGCGCTTTTCGGTTTCGCGGCACGACAATCCCGCGTCGATCAGCACCGCGCTTTCAGCGGTACCGACGTAATAACAATTGGCATTGCTGCCGGAATTGAGTGAAGCAATGAACAGTGACATGGAAGGACAAAATTAAGCATTCCGTCGTCGGGGACCGCTTACTCTGTCAAGCGGTTTTTTCCACATTGGTTTGGTGAACATCGCGCGTAAATAGTGCGCATTAAATAAAAGGATAGAAAACCCGATGATCGAATAAGCGATCAATTGCATGACCGTCACCTTTTCCCCGAAATAAAAAATAGCCAGTGCAAAATTGATCAAAGGATTGATATAAAGCAGAATGCCTACCGTGGAAGAATTAGCCCCCTGCAGGGCGTAAAGGTTCAGCATCAGGGGAATGATGGTAAAACATACGGCGATCAGGGAGGTCATGCCCAGGAAAAAGCCGTCCCATCCGGGATTGTGTCCCCATACAGGATAAAAGGGCAACAGGCACAAAGCGGAAAAGGCCATTTGTATGGTGAGCAAAACAAATTTATCTACCGGTCCTGCCCTTCGCTGGATAATCAGGTATAATGCGTAGGAAATAGCCACGATGAGGCTGAAGGCGGTATCCGCGAAATGTCCGAGTGCGAGCATTACGCAACTGACCAGGCTGAGAGCCACTGCGATCCATTGCTGCCAGCGCAATTTTTCCTTTAAAATAAAAAAAGCCAGTACCGTTGTGAGGATGGGACAAATGAGGTAAGAAAAGGAAGCCACCTTCACGCTTACATGGTTCATCACATAGATGAAGAAAAACCAGTTAGCGGTGAGCAAAGCGCCTCCTCCGGCGGTAACGAGCCACCAGTTGCGCCGTTCCGCGGGTGTCATTTTCCGGAATAATTGAATTGTTTCCT
This sequence comes from uncultured Sphingobacteriales bacterium, assembly GCA_937888905.1. GTDB lineage: Bacteria > Bacteroidota > Bacteroidia > Chitinophagales > Chitinophagaceae > Terrimonas. Next base: position 49,363 of record CALATA010000020.1, on the reverse strand, counting down.
TCCAGGCGGCGCGGCGGGCGAAGACACCGATCACCATCATGAGCGTGACACTGATAAACACACGGAAAAACAGGATGTCGAGCGAGGCATAACCCGCCAGCGGGCGGATAGCCAGACTAAAGAATCCCCAGATAATAAAAGCCAGTAAAGCAGCGGCGAGATAGCGGAATGATTTCATGGAACAACCGGACAACCAGGTCCGGACCTCTGCGGCAAAGGTAGTGGTGAATCGGCAATGGTGAATGGTGAATTGTCAATGGTGAATCGTCAATCGTGAATACCATGGTTCGTGTATACACGAACCATGGCTGTTTCTCCCAAAAACCTACACCTTATACCTTATGCCTTACACCTTAAACCTTAAGCCTCATAACATCTACTTCTTCGCTACATCCAGCTTACGCATAATCGCCTTCACAGTGCTATTGATCTCTTTGCTGCTGATATTACGGCTATCGAGTTGTTCGGTAGCCCAACCCTGCCAAACGGTTTTATCCGTATTAGCATCGATCATCGTGATGGTGATCGTGCCTTCTCTTGTAGGAACATTATAACTATCATAGCCTACGAATTGCGAGGGATAATAGACGTTGATAAACCGGCGTGAATAGGGGCTGTAAAAGGTACGCGTGAACGGGCGGGTATAAACGGGATCAGATTCCTGGCGAACCGAGCGTTCGACCAATACGTCGTAACTCAGTACAATATCCGGATTGGCCGTGGACTCACGCCATCCCGTTTTTTGTAGTTCCTGGTTTACGGCTTTACGGATGCGTTGCTCGGTAAGATCGCTGGTTTTATTTCCCTTATCGTCTTTATCCAGCCAGGCAAATGTTTTGTAGCGGCTGAAATCAACGTTATCGTCTTTTTCTATATGTGCTGTGGGACCACAACCGGCCGCCAAAAAGACAAAGGCCAAACATGTACTCCACAGTTTAACGTTGCGTAACATGTATTTTCTCCTTTTTGTTAATAGAAGAATAAGTTCTTCTTACTTATTAACGGAAAAAATAATGCCGCGGTTATTAAAGAGATGTGAAAATAGTAACCCGCCAAAACCGCACTATGGCAAGCCGATTTCGTAGTGACGCTCAGGTATCTGGACATTAGTGAAGCCTTTTCGCAACAGCTTCCTTTTAAACTCTTCCTGCACCTCGTATTCCCCATGCACGAGGAATAATTGCCTCACTTCTTTGGGATCCTGGCAACTGAGCCATTGGCTCATATCTTCGTAGTCGCCGTGTGCACTCATGCTTCTGATCTGTCCGATGGTGGCATTTACCTGGTGCTCTACGCCAAAAATGCTGACCTCTTTTGCACCGTCGAGCAGCCGGCCACCTAAGGAGCGCGGTTCGCAATAACCCGTAAAAAGGATCGTGTTGCGGCCATTCTCGATATTGTTACTGATATGGTGTTTTACTCGTCCCGCATCGGCCATGCCACTCGCCGAAATGATCACCATCGGCCCGTTCTGAAAGTTCAGCATCTTCGATTGCTCAACGGACTTGATATACTTCAGTCCTTTAAAGCTGAACGGGTCATCGTCTGATTGCAGGATCTTTTGGATCTGCCGGTTGAAATATTGAGAGAAACGTTTCACCACTTCAGTGGCTTCAATACTTAACGGACTATCGACATAGTAAGGGATGTCGGGTAGGCGGTTCTCCAATTCGAGCTGATTCAGCGCAAACAATAACTCCTGTGTACGTCCAACGCTGAAAGCTGGCATGATCAGTTTTCCTTTTTGCTCGATGCAGGCTTTCCTGATCCACTCGAGTAAGAGGTCGGGTGTTGTTACGGCAGGATCATGAAGGCTGTTGCCATAAGTCGATTCCATGATGATATAATCGGCTTGCGGAAACGTGTCGGGGGAGCGCAGGATTACATCGCGGTAGCGGCCGATATCACCGCTGAAGGTGATGGCGGTTTCTTTGCCATTCTCCGTTACTTTCAGGTGCACACAGGCACTGCCAATGATATGACCGGCATCGGTGAACATGGCTTTCACGCCATCGGTTACGTCGAACCATTCGCCGTATTCGACCGTATGAAAAAACTCCAATGCTTTCTGGGCATCGGCCAATGTGTAAAGCGGCCGCAGATAAGGGATACCTTCCGCAGCTCGTTTTTTATTCTGAAACTTCACGTCGTCCTCCTGGATTTCCGCAGAGTCTTCGAGTAAAATATGTGCGAGGTCGCGCGTGGCGGGTGTACAGAAAATTTTTCCACGAAAACCATCGCCCACGAGTTTGGGTATAAGCCCGGAGTGATCGATATGTGCGTGTGAAAGAATGAGGACATCTACTTCGGAAGCGGTAAATCCGAAATCGCGGTTCAATGCGTCCGTATCCCGTCCCATGCCCTGGTACATGCCGCAATCGAGTAAAACTTTTTTACCATTTTTCAATGTCAGCAAATGTTTGGAGCCGGTAACGGTGCGTGCGGCGCCATGAAAAGCTATCTTCATACGTCTTGTTTAATTCGGTGAAACAATCGTGGTTTCTTTCTGACGGAAAGACCAGGTGATATGAAAGCGGGCGAGTTCTTCGCCGGCAGCGTTGCGTCCGATAGATTCGGCACGAACGGTACGTGATTCACCCGTAGCGATCGCTTCTTCGATCGCCTGGCGGATCAATTCGCCATCGCTGCAGGTAAAAATGGAAATGCCTTTGGCCTTGCGGGTATAAGCTGCTTCGAGCCCTGTAACGAGCATGGAAACGGCCGGACGTCTGCCATAACACTGTGCCATGGCCAATACGCCGGTGCTCATTTCCGCCGCCATGGCCAGGCAGGCAAAATAAGTGGAGCGGAAAGGATTCCTGGTAAACCATTTATACGGCACCGACACTGCGCAATGATCGTTATCGACCGTGCGGATGCGTACCCCGGAGAAAAAAGCCGCGGGCAGGCGGGTCAGCAAAAACCAACGATACTTGAGCGGATGGCGGATAATGGCCAGAAACCGGGTGGTGCCAGTATGCATAGGCAAAAATTATTTCCCTTTATACGAAGCAGGATCGAGTGCGGCCACTGTCCAGGCTTTCAGGAATGCCAGGACTTTAGCTTTACCATAACCTGTTCCGTCTTCCAGGTATTCGGAATTTTGTGTGTGCAAAAGATTTCCGTTTCCATCGAGGATGAGGAATACGGGAAAACCGAAGCGCTGGGGAAATTTATACTTTGCGAGAATAGCGTCGTTTGTGTTTTCCTTACTGTAATTAAGGTGATAAACGACAAAAGATGATTTGATCAGCGAGTCGATGGTCGGATCGGTTGTGGTAAAATGATTGAACCGGCGGCACCAGATGCACCAGTTGCCGCCTACCTGCACGAGTACATGTTTATTTTCCTTACCCGCCTGTGAAATGATCTTGCCCAGCGCCTCTTCTGCATCTTCCTTGGGGCGGTAAAGTTCCTTATCCTGCGCAGAAACGGTTAAACTAAAAAAGAGCACAAGAAAGGAACAAATATAAATACGCATTATTTTTGCATTTGTTTGTTACAAAATTGTCGTCAGGTGACGGTTAGCAGCGGCAATTTAAACATTTTACCCCTCTTTCCAACCGTTGTCTATCAGTCTGGTAGAACGGCTATCCTTTTTTTGGCATCTGTATTGCTAATTTTAATAAAACGTAAAACATGAAGAGAATTTATCTCCTGGCAGGTCTGGTAATGGCGGTAACGCTTTTGTCTTGTTCCAGCACCAAGAAGCTGCAAAAAGGCACATTGAAAGGTAACTGGACAGTAACATCGGCCAGGATCGAGGGTGTTACGGGTAATGCCCAACTGAAGACGACCGCATTTGACGATGTGCCGGTTGAATGTTTCAATGGCAGCCAGTGGAGTTTGCCCAATAACGGATTTGGCACCTATAATATCACTTCGGCCGGCAATGGCTGTATGGCGGGTGAGCGTCGCATTGTATGGTCGGTACGTACGATCAACGGCATCGATTATTTCAATTTCAAGAAAATGGATGGTGTAAAAAACAGTAAGGCGCATCAGGTAGAGGATGGTTACTCACTGGAAGTAACATCTGTCGGGGACGGAGCATTTACGGCGCGTTCACCGATCGCGTTTGAAGGGCGTACGATCTATATTGTTTACAACTTCGTGAAGCAATAACACCTAAACATAAAAGAAGAAAGGTCGCCCGCTGGCGGCCTTTTTTTATTGGGGTACGGAAATGTTTTTTTTCGGGTAGTACAACTTAAATACTTATCTCCCGGCTATCGGCGCCTCGTGATAGTAGCTTTGGGAAAAGGAGGAGAAGATGAAGGTATTGATGGGTGTATTACTGGGTGTGATGCTTATGATCATCGTAGTTTGGGGTTTCAGCAAAACAAACGACGGACTGGTGGCCACTAAAGCCGGTTATCGATGTGAAATAAGCAGCAACGAAACCGTGCTTTTTGAGGAGAAGATTATATCTGTTAACAAACGCCTCGACGATATACTTATTTTCGGTGGTATCATCGTTACGCTGTTATTGGGGATTAACGCTGGTGTATTTGTAAATGCCGAGCGGCAGGTAGAGAGTTATATGCGAAGAAATTATCAATTTTATCTCGACCAGATTCTGGCAGATCTTAAAAGAGCCGACGGCATGCTTGGCCATATCCGCAACATATTTAACTTAAACTCATCCGGAAAAAACAGTGATACTACCGAAAAAAAAGAAGAATCATGAAAAACGATACAGGACTTCAGGACAAAACAGATGAAGAAGTAGAAATCCTTTACCAGGGAATGAAAAAGAAATTAGCACACCCTGAAAAGTATAAACTTGCTGAACAATTTGTTGCCGCCATGATCCAGGCAGAATATCTGCACAGAAGACTACAGAAATTAAGAATTTGTGAAAACGAGGAATCGATCAGCAGAAGGACCGAAGGTAAAAAAAGTGAACCAGACAAAATGTCCAGTTCATCTAACGCTCTTTTGGAGATAGTCGAAAATTTAAAATCAGTCCTCCAACGTCTCCTCGAACCTCCCGTCCCATTTCGTGCCTGACAAGTGCAGCCGACAAGTCCATTCGTGGCGCAAAACATTTACAGTGCAGAACTATTGACGGCTTTAAGTCATTGTTGCCGGGTTATCGTGCAGTTCAGCACTTATCGCAAAAAAACAGCCGCATTCCTGCGGCTGTCATTAACTTTTTTATGGAATAATTTTATTGCTTATCAAACGCAACGATCGTTGCGGCCAGTTCGGCATCGCCTCCTGCTGCCTGCAGGGCAATGCGCCCATCCGCTACGCTGCCATACCGCGCGGCACGAGATTGTTTTCCTTGTAAAGCAGCATTCACTTTATCAGCATAAGTAGAGCCGGGTGCAGAAGCGATAGATTTATTCAGCGCGTTATAATCCAGTTCCTTTTTACTAACCACAATGGCGATGTAGTCACGATTCCCGATCGTGTCGGCTTCCATCGATTGCCCTTTTGGAAAAAGGCGATAACCCGTAATGCCACAGTAGGCCGAGTGTTTCGATTTTGTTTGCCCCTGCGCCAGGTAAGGAAACAATACATAAGAACTTCCGTCCTGCTCCTGGCCGAAGATGTAGATGTAACATTCGGTCGTATTCTGTACTTCCATTTTGAATCGTGTTCCCGGACGGATCGGTGTTAGGGTGCTGAAGCTGTTTCCATTTTCCGCACGCAGGCGGATGTATTGCTTCGTTTCGTTGTTCACCAATCCTATTTTACATTCCAGCGGAATGGCCGCCACATTCGCGCTTTTAGGAAGCGGATCTATGCCATAAGCCTCCCGCGCATAGGTTTTGAAATCACCGTATCGCACCCAGGCGATGCCATCTTTGCCCCAGTTACCACCCCAGCTATTCATGATTTCAAATGCACCGCCAAATTTCCGGTCGTCGTAACCAATGATGCACATGGCATGTCCGCCCATTCCCACCTGCGACGCATCCATTCCCTGTGGTGTCCACAGTTCTTTTCCCATCATGTCCTGCATAAAACTCTGGCCTACCATCATACCGATCACCACCGGTGCATCACCGGCCAGGTGTTCTTTGATGGAACGGATGTTGATCGATTGCGTATTTCCGTTTGTCAGCCGTGTAAATCCATGGATCGTATTGCTTCTTCCATTTGAAAACTGACCGCTGGGATCGCGGTTGCAATCATCATCACGATAAGGATACTGGCTTAATGGAACGCCGCCATTTTTTTGCATCGCCTCCATAGCCAGTTGGATGTAAGACCCCTGGCAGCCTTCGAGTTTGATCTGGTTGTACAGGTAGGATGGGCTGAATACGATCTGGTCAGGTTCCTGGTGCGTAGCGGCAGAGGTGAGAATCGTTTGTGCGGCGTAGGCACTGCTCCAGGCAACGCAGCTACCCTGCTGTCCCTGGTCTCCTCTGGCAGGTGCAAACCGGCGCAGCGACACCGCTTCAGGCAGCGGATTTTTATTGGCATCGTCCTCCAGTCCTTCGTATACCGATGCTTTATTAAACTGGTCCGGACTGAAATTATAGCCACTTTTGGAGAATAATGTTTGTGCCTGCTGGGCCAGCTCACCGAGATTGCAGTTGCCCCGTCCGAGCAGGAAATAAGCGCCGGCAGCCAGTGCGAGAAGGAGAATAATGCCTTTCCCCTTAAAAAGCCCCAACAGCATCGGCAGCAGTGCGCCCAGTCCGCCGCCCGGCCCTGATGGCCCACGGCCTCCTCCACCCCCATTGTCGTCATTATAATCATTTTGGTTCTGATCCTGTGGATCGTCGGTCATTCTTATCGGCATAAACGGGTATTTGTGATAAATGTAACAAGTTCGTCCGATATCCAAAACAGCCGGAACAAAGAAGGATCTGTCTTTTTTTCGTCACGCTTGCATCTTTTTCGCGGAAGTTTCGTCAAATTTGAACTATGAGCATGCACCCTTTCCTCAAATCATCCCTGACGCTTGTACTGGGACTCGGCCTGGCACAGGCTGCTGATGCACAACAACAGGCACAAAAAGTTACCGGTAAACTGCAATTCGAGCCGGGTCGTACTATCCAGATAAAAGTGGATCAGACCAGTACCATGACGCAGGACGCGATGGGCCAGACAATCGATTTTAAAACCAGCGGCGTTACCATTCACAGTTATAAAGTCACCAACGCTACCGAGGACAACAGCACGCTGCATCACTCGGTACAACGGCTGGCTTTTAATTTCGAAGGTATGGGCGCCAAACGCAGCTTTGACTCCGATAACAAAAAAGACATGTCGGGCGAATTTGGAAAGCCGATAGCCGATGTACTGAACAAATCTTACGACGTAATCATCGACAAGAGCGGTAAAACATTGATGGCCCGCCCCGAAAAATTTGAAGCGCCCGCTTCCGACGACCGGTCAGCCGTTATCCTCAACCAGGTACGCGACATGACGGATGTTGTGAACCCTCCGGCACGCGGCAGCAACAGTTTTTTCAAAGTGCTTCCCGACAAAGAAACGGGTATCGGCGACAGTTGGAGAGACACTACCCTCACCCCCTCTGAATCTGCTCTCACTGTCTATACCTTATCAGCCATCACCGATTCAACTATTATTGTTGACTTCAAACGTTCTGCAGCCATCAACATGACTTTGCAGATCATGGGCTCCGAGGCGCTAAATAAGCAAAACCAGGTTTCCACCGGACAGATCATTCTCGATCGTACAACCGGATTGATGAAAGAAAAAACGATCAACACCGATTCCAACGGAACTACCGAAGTAATGGGTGCCAGCCTTCCCGGCAGCGGGAAGATGACGATCCGCATGACGGTGGAGTACTTGTAGAAAATTCAAAAGTATTAAGTATTAAGTTGTAAGTAATAAGTGGCGACCACAGTTATTGAGGATCGCTCTGAAAAATATCAGCCGCAGCGAAGTATGAACTTGCTGCGGCTGTTTACTTATAACTTATTACTTACAACTTAATATTTATTCAAGTCCGGCACGCTTCGCTATGTCGCGCCAATCATAATAATGAAACACGCGGCCATTACTCATCGCCACAAATACCCCTTTGGGAAATTTATCATTGAGCGAAAAACTCGTTACATCTGATCCATCACTCTCATTTGCCAATACCGGCACTTCGGCAATCAGGTCATGCTGATGAGGATTGGTTTTACTACCCTCACGCGGATAAATCATGAAACTGTTCGACTGCTGATTCGACACCAGGATATAACCAGTAGCGGGGCCGGTTTTGTAAATCGAAATTCCTTCGTGATCTGATTTGAACCCGGTGGTACCAAACACACCGAGCTCGTTGTTATTATTCGCGGCAGGATCGGCGATGTATTTGTGCACACCATACCGCTCATCTGAATAATAAACATAGCCGAGTTCATTGTCCACGGCAATGGATTCAATTTCCTTGAGGCCGCTGTAGCGGCCAAATTCACGTACTTTCTTCAACGCTACTCTCCCTTTATCATCCACCAGCTGGTATTGCCAGAGATAGCCTTCGGCAGGACCCGTCTTGCGGCCGGCAATCACAAAGGTGGCCTTGTCCGAAGGACGGGTGTAAAACGCAACGCCCATCGGGTCTCTTTGTTTTTCTCCGGCAAATACATCGATACCGATGTTGTTATCCAGCGGGGTCAGATCAGGTAAGGAAAAAAAACGGAGCTTATTCGTTTCTCTTTCTGTCACAACAGCGATATCCACCGGTTTACCCGCAAGCAGAAAACCATAAGCGATATCAATATTATTCGGGCGCTGCAATCCCACCACTTTGCGAACGATACGTCCGTTGAGATCGAATGCATAAATGCCGCCATTGGTTTCTTTATCGGTGCCCACAATGAGGCTTGCGGCAGGATCGGCCGGATTGATCCAGATGGCCGGGTCATCTGTATCAAACACTACTTTTTCCGTCACCACTACCGGCCTTACTACATCGGCGGCAGGCATTTTCTTGGCGCCGTTACAAGCGGCCAGCACCGCAATAGCTGCGATGCCGGCGATCTTATTGATCAGTTGTTGCATATGAATAGTATTGCCGGATTAACGGCTTAAGTCAAATTTAAGACCGAGGTTATAACGCGGACCGTAGTATTCCAATTGCGCCGTGCGGTCTTTGGTTCCCTGATAGTATCGCAGCGGCTGATTCGTCAGGTTGTTGGCCTCGGCGAACACACGCAGTTTGCCCGTGATGGCATAAGATGCGTTTGCATCCAGGAAAAATTGTTTATCGTAATAACGGTCGTTGAAAGCATCGGCGTTGTAACCAGCGTCATCACTGTCATCCACATAAGCAGAAGTGAAATTGCCGGAAACACGTACCACCATTTTTTTATTTTCATAAGAAAGCGAAGCATTGAAAATGTGCGGAGCGGCACCAGGAAGTTTCACATCGCTGCGGATTTTTTCCCCGTCAATATAAATTCCTTCGGTGGTTGAATGTGTGTAGGTATAGTTCAGGTAAATGCCGAATCCTTTCCAGAAGCCCGGCAGGAAGTCGAACTGCCTTTGCAATGCCACTTCAGCGCCCCATACCTGCGCACCGGTTCCGTTGCGGCGTTGTGCAAAGTCCCAGTTCTCGCCCACTGCGATCGGGTTGCTCACGCCGGGAAAATCAGCAGCAAATTTTGACTGTGTATACTGATTGTCGATATACGAATAGAAGAACTTGTCGATGTTTTTGTAGAACACACCGGCAGAGATCAGCCCCACCGAGCGGAAATACTGCTCCGCCATCAGATCGAAGTTGGTTGCTCTTACCGGCTCCAATGAAGGATTACCGGCAGACAGTTCCAGGTCATTCGGATTGATGTTGAAATAAGGAACCAGGTCGTAGTACTTGGGACGAGCCAGTGAGTTGGTCCATGCACCTTTCAGGATAAGGTTGTTGTTGACGCGGTATTTCAGGTTGATGGAAGGCAATACATCGGTGTAATTGTTTTTCAGTGTAGCGGTGCCTTTCAGGTCTTCTTCGTCTTCAACGATGTTACCGGTGTAATTGATGGAAGTGTGTTCAATTCGTACACCAAGGTTCACAGAAAACTTCGCTGTAATGTCATGTTTCAATCCAACATATCCTGCAGTGATGGTTTCTTTTGCGCGGTAGTTACCGGCGAGGTATTCGGCAGGCTCGTCGGTTTCATCAAACAGTGAACGATCGCGAAAATTGAGACCACCGAGGAAACGGGGATCAACAAATTCGCCGGCCACATATTTGTTACCGGGATAGAAATTGTAGCTGGACCGGTCTACCAGCGGCAGCAGGGAAATGTTGGCAAACTGAGCGGCATTGGCGCCCAGGGCTTCATAGGAATAAAATGTATTGTTACGCTCTTTGGTCTTCGTACGCAGACGGCCACCGAAATACAACTGACCGGAGCGGTTGGTGATCAAAGAAACAGGTAGTTCGAATTTCAATTTGGCATTCAGGTCTTGCTCAAACTGGTCCTGGAACTGGTTGGTTAATTCATTCAAACGGGTATAGTTCTGCATCGCGGTGAGGTCCGTGAGTACGGGTGTTTCCGGATCGCTGATGTTTTGTGACACGGTAATGCTGCGACGACCGAGGGAAATATAACGTTCTTCCGGACGTTTTTCCGAAGCCTTTGCATATTGCACACTCCACTTGGCGGCCAGTCTGCCCCAGAGGTGTTCACCACGGATAGCGGCCGTACGTACGCGCTGGTCTTCCAGGCGGCGGCCATCATTGCGGCCGCTGTTGATACCTCCTTTGGTCTGACGCAATACTTCGCCATTGCGGTAGCCGGTGATATCACCATTGGAATTATAAATGAGGTCGGCGGGATTGGGATCTTCCGCATCACCTCTGTAACGGTGACGTAGACGGAAACGATTTTCCTTGTCGTCACGCCAATTGTAAGTACCGGTAAGATAGATGGTATTGAGCGCGTTGATACGATAATCAACTGTTGCAGAAAGGTTGCGTCGGATACGTGTAACATCATATACACGAACATCATGATCGCTCACGAAAAGTTTGCCATTGGCATCTTTGCTCCACACAGCTTCCACGTTATCGGAACCGTATACATTTTTATTGAACGTACCGTTCACTACAAATCCAAGTTTCTGGTTGCGTGTGCGGCTGCCAACGAGCAGGCCGGCCGTGCCGATAAAACCATTGCGGATGCTGTTGTAGCCACCGGCGATGGTTCCTGCGATACGCAGGCCGTTGGGTGTGGCACGGGTGATGAGGTTAACAGAACCACCAATCGCGTCGGCGTCCATATCGGCTGTGAGTGTTTTGCTTACTTCGATGGTCTGTACCATGTCGGCAGGAATCAGGTCCATCTGCACGCGGCGGTTATCACCTTCAGCAGAAGGAACACGCTCACCGTTCAGCGTTACGGCGTTGAATTCAGGCCCCATACCACGCACGATGATATTACGTGCTTCACCCTGGTCGTTTTGCATGGTGATACCGGGAACACGTTTAACGGCATCGCCGATATTGGCATCGGGGAAACGGCCGATCTGATCGGCGCTTACGATGTTGGTAATATTGTCGGTGTTCTTTTGCTGGTTGAGTGCGCGGGCCTGTCCTCTGAGACGGTCGCCCATTATGATCACTTCTTTGTCGGTGGTAACGCCGGGACTCAATTTTTCAGCGAGTTCCATGGTCGTACCGGAGAGTTTTACGTTTTTTTCCAGGGTAGCAAAACCGATATAAGAAATAGTAAGGTGATAATCGCCTGCGGGTAAAGCCCCGAAAGTAACTTCGCCGTTGCTGTTGGTATAACCACCGTTATTGCCGGGAGAAAGTGTAATAGACGCGCCTGGTAAGGCGAGATTTTGTTCGTCGCTAACGCGAATGCGAACCGAAGTTTTTTGAGCCTTTGCATTGAACGCAAACAGGCATGCCAGTACAGGCAGAAGCCGGAGGATATTTCTCATACCGCTTGTTGGTTGATTTGCGGCGAAAGTAGCTGGCTTGTGTAATGGTAATGTTAGCGGAGTATGATGGATTTGTTAAGGAGGGAGTGAAACAGCCGTTATAAGTTTTAAGTATTAAGTAAAACAGCCATGGCCTTACATTGACGATTCACCATTGACCATTGACGAACGCCTCAGGGAGCGCTCAATTTACCTATGGTGCTAGCGGCACCTGCCCACGCAATAAATCCTCAAAATTGCTTCGCTCGCGTATCAGTTTAACTTCATCTCCATTCACCATTACTTCAGCCGGTTTGTAACGTGAATTGAAGCTGGAAGACATTTCAAAGCCGTATGCACCGGCGTTCAGGAATACCAGCAGGTCTCCTTCTCTTACCTCGGGAAGTTCACGGTCCCAGGCAAAAGTGTCGGTCTCGCAGATATTGCCGACCACGGCATAATTTTTTACCGGTCCCTGCGGGTTGGAGATATTGATGATGCGGTGAAATGAATCATAGAACATAGGACGGATCAGGTGATTGAATCCGCTGTTGACGCTTACGAATGTAGCGGCGGCCGTTTCTTTTATTACGTTAACGGACGTAATAAAGTAACCGCATTCACTTACAATAAATTTACCCGGTTCGAACCATATCTGCAGCGCTTGCGCAGCAGGATGTGCACCGAAAGCCTCCTTCACTTTTTGCGCCAGCAAAGGAATATCTGTTGCACCATCACCTTCTTTGTAAGGCACTTTAAACCCGCCACCCAAATCGATCGAACGCAGCTCTGGAAAATGATGCAGGATATCGAACAACACACCGATGCCTTTTACAAACACTTCCACGTCTTTGATCTCACTGCCGGTGTGTATATGGAGGTTGGTGATATGTAAATTATGTTCACGTATAACGGCCAGCAATTCTTCGAGCTGCTCTACCGGTATACCGAATTTACTTTTATCATGACCCGTTGATATTTTCAGATTTCCGCCGGCCATGATATTCGGACGAAGCCGCAGGCCAACAGGATAATCATGCCCGAACCGCTTTCCGAATTTTGCCAGGTTGGAAAGGCTGTCGATATTGATATTGACGCCGAGCGAAACGGCCTCTTCTATTTCGTCGAAACTGATACCGTTACTGGTATACAAAACACGCTGCGCAGGAAAACCTGCATGCAGTGCGAGTTTCACTTCATTGATGGAACTGCAGTCTACATTGGCTCCGAGGTCGCGCACAAAGCGCAGGATGTGAATATTCGTAAGCGCCTTACAGGCATAGAAGAAAACAACGTTGCTTCCATTGAATGCAGTGGTTAATTGCTTGTATTGTTCACGGATTTTATCGGCGTGATAAACATACAAGGGCGTACCAAATTGTGCAGCGAGTTGTGTCAGTTGTTCCGGAGCTAATTGAGCCATAGCTGGCGAAGATAAAAAAAGCGCGGCTCTGTTTCATCAGCGCCGCGCAGGAAAAACTATTTATGAACAAACGTTTAGTTGTCGTCTTCGTTTTCTTTCGCAATCAGTTCGCCGTTTTCTGTAACGGAGAGCAGCGTATCGTCTTCAGTTTCTGCATCGGGGTTGGCGGTATGTTCTTCTTCTCCTTCGAAATGTTCAACATCAGCCTGCACATCTTTCATAATGGTGGGCTCTACCATTTGTTCGGCGAGTACTTCTTTGATTTTGGGCAGATCATCTGCGGTATTGATACCGAAATAATCCATGAAAGTTTTAGAAGTAGCGTATACCAATGGATGACCGGGCATCGATTCGTTGCGGCCGGTGATGATGATCAGTTCTTTTTCGAGGAGTTTTTGTACGGCATAATCCGAGCTTACACCGCGGATCGCTTCGATCTCGCCTTTGGTCACCGGTTGTTTGTAGGCGATGATGGCCAGGGTTTCCAGTGCTGCGGCAGAAAGACGTTTCAGGAATTTATCACCGTTGAGCTGCGCAATAGTTTTGTGGTAGTCCTTTTTGGTAAGGAATTGCCAGCCGCCGCCACTCTGGCGTAATTCAAACGGATAAAATTCTGATTTGTATTTTTCGGTTACTCCATCAATGCCTGCTTCGATCTGGTCGAGGGTCAGTTTATCTTCCATGAAGCCGAAAGCATTGTTGAGCAATTCGGTCAGTTCAAGCGAAGTCAGGGGTTTGTCACTCGCGAAGATCAGCGCTTCAATATGGGGTATCAGGTTTGTTATTTCCATATCACCTATCGTGTTTTCAAAATCCAACCGGTTGCCCGGTATATTCACTATATCGAACGGCCAAAATAGGCATTATGGTGTAATGCATCAAAGAAGGTTACTGACATTTTGCAACCTGTGCTGTGGATTAAAATAACAAAGCAGTTTCGTCCCGGATTAACCTTGCAGGGCAGCGGCGCCGCTCACAATCTCGGTCAGTTCCGTTGTGATCGCAGCCTGTCTTGCTCTGTTATAGGAGATCTTCAGGTTGCGGAGCATTTCGTTGGCGTTTTCGCTCGCTTTGTCCATCGCTGTCATACGGGCACCATGCTCGGAAGCATTGGAGTCCAGTACGGCTTTGTATAATTGTGTGTTGAGGATCTTCGGCATCAGTTCGGCTACCAGTTCCGCTTCGGATGGATCGAAAATGAAGTTGGCTTTTTTGTTATCGCCTTCTTTCTTCTCCACGCGGGGAATAGGCAGGAAACGTTCTGTTACAAAACGCTGGGTAGCGGCATTCTTGAATTGGCTGTACACAATTTCCACTACGTCATATTCTTTCTCTTCAAAAGCTTTCATAGCCGCTTGTGCAGCTTTTTGTACGCCTTCGAAAGTGAGGTTAAGGAAAATATCTTTATAAGTGGCATCTGCACGGTAACCGTTCTTCAGGAAGTGTTCGTAGCCTTTTTTACCGATGTTCCAGATGGTCACATTGCCTTTGCGGTATTGCTCTGTATACTTTTCGTTGATCAGGGCTTTGGTCATTTTGATCACGTTGGTATTGAAAGCTCCTGCGAGGCCGCGGTCGCTGGTAATGGCGATCAGCAGTACTTTTTCAACAGGGCGTTCGGAAGCGAGTTTCATTTCCACATCACCTTCGCTATTGCTCACGATATTGCTGAGCATATCCTGCAATTTGTTGGCGTAGGGACGCATCTGGATGATGGCATCCTGGGCCCGGCGCAATTTGGCCGCACTCACCATTTTCATTGCCTTAGTGATCTGTTGTGTGCTCTGAACGGACTTTATTCTGTTGCGTACTTCTTTTAATTGACCAGCCATGGTAATCAGTAATTTTTAGAAGGACTTATCGGCCCTTTCGTTTCGGCGGCAAAAGTACGGGTTAGGAGGCATATTTTATATATCCGTCCGTAATTTACTTACCCATGATGTGGATAACAGGTCAGAAATTCCAGGTGAGCCCGGCATGCCCTGTTCCGGCGGTCAGTTCTACCCCGCTCAGCTTCTTATCCAGCCAGCGGCCGTGTCTGGACTGTATATGATACATGATGCCGTCAAACAACAGCAGCGCGCCTCCCTGGAGGATGAGGCTGTTGCCGTATCCGCGGAACTGGTCGCGTTTTTTGCCGGTATGCCGGTTGGCCCGTTCGTGGAGGTATAAGCCGCCGAGCATATAAACGCCGTCGAATCCGGCGTTGAAAAGAAAGGTTTTTTCAATGCCGTTCTGGGTACGTACAGAGCCGGCAAATGTCATTTTCTTCCCTTCATTTTTTCTTGACCCCCAATAACTTAATTGCCCCAACGCCAGGTTTACCACGTTGAAGTAGGCATTCATTTTATGGAAATATTTTGCTTCGCCGCTGGTGGTACTGCCCAGCACCAGTCCGCCGGCAATATTGGCAGCAGCCCAACTGCTGAGTACCAGCATGCCGTGCTGCAGCTTTTTCTCCCGTTTCAGGTTGAAAGAGTCGAGGGAGTTTTTTTGGGCAAAGGCCAACGTAGAGAAAAAACAGAAGCTGAGGGTAAGTATTTTACGCATATATATCAGTTATGAATTGTCATCCCGGGGTGCCGGAATGAATCGTGAATCGCCAATAAACAGCCCCGCTGTTTACTTATTACTTAAAACTTACTACTTATTACCCTACACCTTACACCTTATACCTTACTCTCTCACCTCAACAAAAACTCACGCTTCAACCGGTAATTAAGGTACAATGCACCGCCTTCGGGCGTGCTGTCCTTTAAGTTACGTTTTATATCCGTGCTCAGATCTAAATAGACCGGCCCTTTTTTTAATACCACCAGCGCTTCAGCCGGTACCACTATCTTTCCCTGCTTCACCTTTTCGATGCGCTCGATGCCATTTCCCCGGAAAGTGGTGTCCGTAATCATCACATGCAGCGGTTCGCCCTCTCCCAGTCCACCTATTTCAAGCACCAGATCTTTCCGCTCAGACAGACTGTCAGGAAGCGATCCCAGTTGAAAAGGAGTATAGATAAATTGTTCCGTGTATTTTTTTCCCGCCGGACCGGTAAAAACAATTTCATGTTTGCCCGCAAAGGAATCGGTAGCGATATCGGCCTCATAGTAGGCTCCGTTGAAACGGGAACTATCAACGTTCAACACTTTCCCGTCCAGCGTCACCTGACTGGGGGCTTCGAGTACGAGCGTGGTGCCGCCGGATCCGGCAAAACGATACTGCAGCCGGACCGTGGTGCGCCCCGTGGCTTCATCTCCCGAAATACGGTAATCAAAATAAATCGTCTCCGGATTCACATCTTTTGCTTTCCCGATCTCTTCGTTGTTACAGGCCGTCAACCCCGCAATCGCGGACACAAACATTATTACTATCAGCTTTTTCATATTTACCATTTATTAACGCAATACAGGCGTGTTTATCACCACTGTTCTTATAGTCAACTACCGTACTAAGTCGTATCTTTGCTCCCTTGTGGATAATCCACTGGCTGTCAAATTGGCTCATGGGAGGCCATAGCACCCTTTTTGACAACACAAATATTCACAAATAACGTTATTTAGCAATACCCAATAACACTTAATCATGTTTGGTTTTATCTCGAAATTACTGGGGGGAAGCAAGTCCGAAAAAGACGTAAAAAAAATACAGCCGATGGTGGGCAAAACCAACGAGTATTTTGCTTCTTACCAATCTCTTTCCAACGATCAGCTTCGCAACAAAACACAGGAATTCCGCACGCGCATCAAGGAGCACCTGACTTCCATCGATGAGGAAATTGCTGCCCGCAACGAAGAGGCTGCCGGACTTCCGTTCAACGATCTGACAGGCAAAGACAATATCTACCAGGCGGTAGACAAACTGAAAAAAGACCGGGATAAAAAAATTGAAGAAATATTGGAGCAAATCCTGCCCGAAGCTTTCGCTGTTGTAAAGGAAGCTTCCCGCCGCTTCAAAGAAAATACCCAACTGGCTTCCACCGCCACGCCACTCGACCGCGAGCTGAGCGTGAAAAAACCTTATATCCGCATTGAAGGTGATCAATCCTTCTTTGCCAATACCTGGACTGCCGCGGGTGGCGAAGTGACCTGGAACATGGTACACTATGACGTGCAGCTGATCGGTGGTGCCGTACTGCACTCCGGCAAGATCTCCGAGATGGCAACAGGTGAAGGTAAAACACTCGTGTCCACTTTACCCGCCTACCTCAATGCACTGGCCGGTGAAGGTGTACACATCGTAACCGTGAACGATTACCTGGCCCGCCGTGACCAGGAATGGAACGGCCCGCTCTTCGAATGGCTCGGCCTCCGGGTAGATTGTATCGACAAACACCAGCCTAACAGCGAAGAACGCCGGCAGGCTTACCTCGCCGATATCACCTACGGCACCAACAACGAATTCGGTTTCGACTACCTGCGTGACAACATGGTGCATTCCGCCAATGAAATGGTGCAACGCAAACACCATTTTGCCATGGTGGATGAGGTTGACTCCGTACTGATCGACGATGCACGTACACCACTCATCATTTCCGGCCCCGTTGCCAAAGGCGATGACCAGCAATACCATATTCACAAACCACGTGTACAGCAACTCTTCCAGGAACAGGAACGCATCGTTCGTGCCTCACTCAACGAAGCAAAAAAACTGTTCGAGAAAGGAGAAGATGATCCCAAAACAGGTGGTCTCCACCTTTACCGCGCTTACCGCGGCCTGCCGAAATACGGCCCGCTGATCAAATTCCTCAGCGAACCTGGTATCAAAGTAAAAATGCAGAAGGCTGAGAACTACTACCTGCAGGATCAGCAACGCAATATGCACGTGGTAGATTCAGAACTTCTTTTCCATATCGACGAAAAACAAAATTCCGTTGATCTGACAGAAAAAGGTCTCAACACCATCACACGCTCCGGTGAAGACCCCGAATTCTTTGTGCTTCCCGACATCGCGGTGAAACTGGCCGAAGTGGAAAAAGGTGCTGATAGTGCCGACGAAAAATTACAGCAGAAAGAAGCCCTGCTCAACGAATACGCCCAGAAAGCCGATCGTATCCATACCGTACAACAATTGCTGAAGTCCTACGCCTTATTTGAAAAAGACGTAGAGTACGTGGTAATGGACGGCCAGATCAAGATCGTAGACGAACAAACCGGTCGTATCCTCGATGGACGCCGTTATTCCGACGGTCTGCACCAGGCACTGGAAGCAAAAGAAAACGTGAAGATCGAAGCAGCTACACAGACCTACGCTACCATCACGCTGCAGAACTACTTCCGTATGTACCACAAACTTGCCGGTATGACCGGTACCGCCGAAACAGAAGCGGCAGAGTTGTGGAGCATTTACAAACTGGATGTGGTAACCATTCCTACCAACAGAGCATTGATCCGCCAGGACAAGCAGGATCTTGTTTATAAAACAAAACGCGAAAAGTATAAAGCGGTGATCGATGAAGTGGAAGCGCTGCGCAATGCCGGTCGCCCGGTGCTGGTAGGTACCACTTCGGTTGAGATCAGTGAATTGCTGAGCCGTATGCTGCAGCAAAAGAAGATTCCGCACAACGTACTGAACGCAAAACAGCACGCACGTGAGGCGCAGATAGTAGTGGAAGCCGGTCTGGCCGGAGCCGTTACCATCGCCACCAACATGGCCGGTCGTGGTACCGACATCAAACTCGGCCCGAATGTGAAAGAAGCAGGTGGTTTGGCCATCATCGGTACGGAGCGTCACGAAAGCCGCCGTGTAGACCGCCAGTTGCGTGGTCGTGCCGGCCGCCAGGGTGACCCCGGCAGCTCTCAGTTTTACGTTTCACTGGAAGATGACCTGATGCGTATGTTCGGCAGCGAACGTATCGCCAGCATGATGGACCGCCTGGGTTACAAAGAAGGTGACGTGATCCAGCACAGCATGATCAGCAACAGCATCCAGCGTGCACAGAAGAAAGTGGAAGAAAACAACTTCGGTATCCGTAAGCGCCTGCTCGAATACGATGATGTGATGAACAAACAGCGGAACGCCATTTATGGCAAACGCCAGCACGCTTTATTCGGCGACCGTCTTTCCCTCGATATCGACAATGCCTTTGCCGTAGTAGCCGAAGGTCTGGTAACCAGCTTCCGCGAACAGGCCGACTACGAAGGCTTCAAACTGGCCGTAATCGTACACTTTGGCATCGAAACAGCTATTACGGAGGAGCAATTCCTGAAAACCAGCCAGGATGAGCTGATCTCACAATTATATAATGAGTCTGCGGGACGCTACAACGACCACAAACAGACATTGAAGCAGCAGGCGGTGCCGGTGTTCAAAAACATCCGTCAGACGCAGGGGGCACATATTGAAAATGTAGTGGTTCCCTTCAGCGACGGCCGCAAGCAACTGAACGTGGTGGCGTCACTGGATAAAACCCTGGAAACCGAAGGAGAAGAACTCAGTGCATCATTGGAAAAAACCATCAGCCTGGTGGTGATCGACGATGCCTGGAAAGAGCATCTCCGCGCCATGGACGACCTGAAGCAGAGCGTACAAACTGCTTACCTGGAACAAAAAGATCCGCTGGTAATATATAAGGTAGAAGCATTCCGCCAGTTTAAGAACATGGATGCTGAAGTAAACAAGGACATCGTCTCCTTCCTCTCCCACTCCAACATTCCGGTACAGGAGCAGAATGCACCGGTCCGTGAAGCCCGCATAGAAAAGACCGATTACAGCAAAATGCGCGCAAACAAGGATGAGATCGATGCCGCTGGCCAGGATTATGCCGCCAATGAACGTGATATCCTGGACAACAACGGACCGGCCGTAAAACAGGAACCCGTAAAAGTAGCACCGAAGATCGGACGCAATGAACTTTGCCCCTGCGGAAGTGGTAAAAAATACAAACACTGCCACGGAAAAGACGAATAATAGCCCTTTTTTAGGTTGATAAATATCATGAAATCAGGCCCGTAGAAAAAAAATCTGCGGGCCTTTCTTATTCTATATTATTGGTTTTCACCTAGTTTTCAGAAAAGTGATTTTACGGACTGAGACGAAGCGTAGTTTTACTATTTGGAAATAGTAAATCCTGCAATACATTTGCCTCATCTTACGATTTACGGCTGCGAAAAACGCAGGAAATACTTCGAAAAAGATGCGGAAAATCCGACGCAAAAACAGGATAAAAACGATCTCAACCCTAACTGAAAACGATATGAAACAAATTTCTACCCTTTTTACTTTAGTTACTTTAAGTGTTTCCTCTTTCTTTTGCCAAAAGGCATCTGCACAAACTGTTTACGTCAACAATGGTAGTTCTACGAACTACAATCTGCTCCCCGGCGACAGCCTTTGCATCAAATCCGGAACTTACACAGGTAATATTACGAGCTGGAATGCCGGCGCAAAAATCTCTGTTGAGCAGGGTGCTACTTTCAGACCTAACAGCCTCCAGAACTATGTTTTCAAACTGATCGTACGTGGTAATGCTACCCTCCCTAATTTCAGCACCCTGAACGGCTTCAGCCTGGAGAACTACGGCAATATTACCGTTACTGGTAGCGCTCAGATGGCTCAAAGCGCTCAGACCTTCAATAACTACTTCGGCGCTACCATCACCTTTAACGGCGACTTCGCAATGAATATCAGCGGTGGTCACTTCATTAACCAGGGTGATATGGTGGTTAACGGTACTTTCAGCATCAACTCTGCTGCTACCTTCGCTAACCGCCGCAGCATCGTGGTAAACGGCAATATCAATGTAAACGGTGGAACCCTGAGCAACCTCGGCCGCTTTTATGCTACCGGCAAAATGACTTTTGCTTCAAACAGCGTATTCCAGAACAACTGCCGCGCCATTGCCGATAACGGAATTGAAATCTCCAACTCATCTACGACTGTTTACAATAACGGCCTGATCTGGTCAACTGCAAGTAAGAACAACTCTTACTTTACCAACAGCGGTACATTCATTTCTACTGCCAATGCCTACGTAAAAGCAGCGAATCTCACCAACTGGGGTAGAATCCGTGGTGCCGGCTATTTCTATTTCACTAATTACACCATCGGTGGTGGCCAGATCGGCGAAGGGGGAAACAACGTATCAGATACCATCCGTGTATATGACGTAACCCGCTCCAACCCCAACACCATTTTCGATTCGCATAATTCAAATGTTTATCCTAACGTTAAATACCAGGTATTTAACGCTCCTGATACCCTGAATGCATCAATCGGTGCTTGTGCTCCTGAAACTGCTACATTGCCCCTTGCTGTTAAGTGGAACTACTTCCTCGTTAACCTGAGCAACAATGTACCGGTGCTGGAATGGTCTGCACAACTGGACAACTCTACCAACTTTGAAGTTCAGCGCAGCTATGACGGCAACAATTTCTCTACTATAGCAGTGGTACTGTCTTCTGAAGAAATGCAGAAATACCAGTATGCCGATCAGCAGGTAAACACACAGGTTAAAGTTGTCTACTATCGCATCCGCGCAGTAGAACCCAGCGGCTACGTGAAGTTCTCTGATGTTCGCAGTGTGCGTTTCGCCAATACTACCAACACCACCGTACAGGTTACACCTAACCCTTTTACAAGCCAGTTTAGTATCGGTTACACTGCAGCAGCCCGTGAAAATGTACAAATCCGTATCGTTAACCTGTCTGGTCAGGTAATGGTTACACGTTCAGCCACCATGAACGCAGGTTTTAACAGCCTGACCGTTACTGAAGCTTCTTCATTGACCAAAGGCATGTACCTGGTACAGATCGTGAGTGAAAATCGCGTAGTCGCTTCTGAGAAACTTCTGAAACAATAATAAACGAATTCAGCTTTGGACGGTTGAGAACAAAACGCCCCCGGTTTATCCGGGGGCGTTTTCAATTTATTAATTTGATGATTTGAAAATTTGATAATGGCTACTCGGAGATGCTGCTTCTCCGTCATTTGTCTCATTTACCTACTCATGTATTAGCCTACTCACCCGTCCTCTCTTATTTTCAAATCATCAAATCTTCAAATCGCCTAATTAATCCCATATTTTTTCTTATACCTTTCATACAACTGCGTCTGCTTGTTTTCCAGGCTTACTTTACGGCCCTGGATAAACACATCCGTTACAAGACTGGTGCGCATATCCAGCAAATCCCCGGCGCTGATCACAATGTTGGCATCCTTACCAACTTCAAGCGTGCCCGTACGATCTGCAATGCCTAATATTTTGGCAGGGTTCAAGGTCACCGACTGCAGCGCTTCTTCTTTCGTAAGACCATAAGCCGCTGCCGTTCCGGCATTGAAAGGAAGATTACGGTAGCGCGATTCACCATGATCATCGTTGATCGCAAATAATACACCCGCTTTCTGCAGGATCGCCGGTGTTTTATAAGGCTGATCTACGTCGTCGTCTTCCAGCGTAGGCAGGTTGTGCATGGGTGACAGGATCACGGCAATGTTGTTTTCGCGCAGCAGGTCAGCGATCTGGTAGCTTTCACTACCGCCAACGATCACCACATCCACGCCAAATTCTTTGGCGAAATCAATAGCAACCAGCATTTCCTTTACAATGCCCGCGTGTACAAACAGTTTTTGTTTTTTCTCAAACAACGGACGCAGCGATTCAAACCGCAGGTTTGTTTCAGCATGCGTTTTTTCCGCCAGGTAAGCTTTCGCTTCGCGGAAAAATTGTTTTACGGCTTCTACACGGGCCAACGCCTCTTTAATCGGATCATTTTGCCCCTGCATTCCACCGCCGCCGAAACGTCCTCTGCGCTGCAACAAGGAAGGGAAATTGAGGTGAAGCGCACCATCCAGTTGGTAAGCGGCGTCTTCCCAGTTCCAGGCATCGAGTTGTACCACGCTCGAAGTGCCTGTCAGCAATCCACCCTGCGGACTTACTGAAGCCAGCAGAATTCCGTTTGCTTTTAAGGTATTGATGATACGCGAATCCGTGTTATAAGCCACGATCGAGCGCACGCTCGTGTTCCAGTCGCCCAATTCGCGGAAGTCGTTGGAACCGCGCACACCGCTGCTGATTTCTTTTAAACCAAGGTCCGTGTCCGGCAGGATCATACCGGGATAAACCTGTTTGCCCGCAGCATTGTACACGCGTACATCATCCACCGGAATGGGAATATTGGTCCCTACCTGCTCTATTTTTCCATTGTTGATTTTGATCGTGCCGTTGTTGATCACCTGTCCGTTGCCAACGTGAATAGTGGCGTTGGTGATAAAACTGAGACCTTTGTATTCCGGAGCGGGATATACATCGTCCTGTGCCGACGCTACTCCACCGGCCAGCAGCAAGGCGATGATCGCCGTTATATTTTTTTTCATCCTTGTATTTTTTATTGGTGATTTGCCTCGTTTTCTTCGTGTTCGTCTGTTTCCAGTAAGCCCACGCGATGATCGTATTCTTCGCAGTGCAGTACAACCTGTGGCGTTGGTCTTGCAGGACCTGCCGTGCCGGAGCTGCGTCCTTCAGCGATCATTTTTTGCACCAGCCTGTTTTTCTCGGCTGCAATGCGCACGCGTGCTGCTTCGTCTTTCTGACGATCGAAATACACCGTTCCGTCCACGATCGTGTAAAGTGCTTTGGCATAAATGCTCAGCGGATGATCGCTCCACAATACCAGATCGGCATCTTTTCCTTCACGGATACTGCCCACCCACTTGTCGATATGCAATGCTTTGGCAGGATTGAGCGTTACCATTTTCAAGGCATCTTCTTCGCTCACGCCACCATATTTAATAGCTTTCGCTGCTTCCTGGTTGAGGCGACGGGCCATTTCCGCATCGTCGGAATTGATACACACGTTCAATCCCACTTTGTGCATGATAGCGGCGTTGTAGGCGATCGCATCCTGTACTTCCATTTTATAAGCCCACCAATCGGAGAAGGTAGATGCATTCGCGCCACGCTCTTTCATTTTGTCTGCCACTTTATACCCTTCAAGGATATGGGTAAACGTGTTCACCTTGAAGCCATATTTATCGGCCACGCGCAGCAGCGCAGTGATCTCGCTTTGTACATAAGAGTGGCAGGTAATGAAGCGTTTGTTTTCCATGATCTCTACCAGTGCGTCGAGTTCGAGATCGCGGCGGCGAAGATTTTTTGCACTCTTGTCGTCGCGGTAATCGCGTGCACGCTGGAAGGCATCGGCCAATACTTCTTCCACGCCCATGCGGGTATCGGGGAAGCGGCTGTTGCCTTGTGTGGCAGCAGTGCGTTTTACGTTTTCGCCTAAGGCAAATTTGATAAACGGATCGGCTCCTTTGAATTTCAGTCCTTCATCATCCGCACCCCAGCGCAGCTTGATAAGTTGGGTCTGGCCACCTATCGTATTGGCAGAACCGTGCAGGATATGTGAAGTGGTTACACCACCGCTCAACTGACGATAGATATTGACGTCGTCGGGATTGAGGTTGTCACCGATTCGCACTTCTGAGGTTACCGATTGTGCGCCTTCATTGATGGAGAACGCGGCGATATGTGAGTGTTCGTCGATCACACCTGCTGTTAGGTGTTTGCCTGTGCCGTCGATCACGGTCGCACCTGCTTCGGAAAGATTGCGGCCGACCTTGGCAATTTTACCATTGCGTACAACCACATCAACGCCTTCGAGCTTACCATCTTTTTCATTGGTCCATACCGTTGCGTTGCGGATCAGCAGGGATTGCGCTACCGGAATGGTATCGTTTCCGTAGCTGCCAAATGGATAGGTTACATGTGCCATGGCAGATGGCGTTCGTTTGCGGCCCGTATCAGGTGCCGGTGTGCCGGCCTGCTGATAAACGGCGGTCCAGGAGATTGTTTTACCCAGTGTGTCTACACCGGTTCCCTGCCAGCCGTTGCCGATACGGGCTCCGCTGAGGCGGATACCGGATGCATTGCCTGCTGCTCCGGGCCTGCCCGCACCGCGGCCGCTGCTCTTGGGCGACAGTGTGAAGGATACCAGTCCGGCATTATAGGCAAACTTGGTCGTCAGTGTGTCTTTGCTCCATACGGTTGCGTTGGAGGCTGATTTGATATCGAGATTATATTCGGTGGTGCCACCTGCGCCGCGCAGGGTGAGTTTGTAAAGGCCTTGTATTTCCCATCCTTCGGGGCGTACATTGTAGCGCTCGCCCTGCACCCAGTTCTCTACGATCTGTGTTCTTTCCTGGAAAATATTTCCGGTGGTGATGAGAAAGTTGGCGAGTTTACCGGCGTCCAGGCTTCCTACCTTATCATATACACCGAGCAACATGGCGGGTGTGCGCGTCAGTGCGTCCATGGCACGTGATTCGGAAAGTCCGTACTGAATGGCTTTACGCAGGTTTGGCCAGAATTGTTTGGCGTCGCGGAGATCGGAGGTGGTGAGTGCAAAGCTGATTCCCGCTTTTTCCAATGCGGCGGCATTGCCGGCTGCCAGTTCCCAATGCTGCAGGTCACCGAGTGATACAAAACGTGCATCCGCAGGATCTTCTACATTCTGCGCTTCGGGATAGTTCAGGGAAATGATGAAGTTTGCTTTGGTGGCGGCGATCTCTTTGATGCGCTGGTATTCGTTGCTGCCACCTTTGATGATGTATTGCACACCAAACTCATCACCGATACGGTCGGCGCGGATCTCGCTCCATTTATCGCCGGCCTCAAATATCTGCGGCAGTGTCTGGCTCGCGTTCCATGCTTCGAGACTCAGGTTAAGGCCTTCGCTTGCGGGACGGTTGCGGTACCAGGCTGCATCGATATAGGTCTGACGCAACAGGGCCACCGCTCCCATGATAGAACCGGGATAGCTCTGGGAGGAAGTGCCTTTGCTGAAGGAATAATGTGCCGAAGCTTTTTCTTTTACCACTACTTTGTTGTCGCGGATGGCAGCGAGCGTTACCACAGCGCCCGTGCCGCGTGCAATACCATCTTTCTGATGGGTAAGCACGGTACCGAAACCGATATCGCGCAGCGGCTTTGCTTTGCTGTCGTCTACTGAAAAAAGATCGATGCCATTTACCTCACTGCGGATGGCCTGGTTCCAACCCACGGCCCCTTTGGTAGAAGAGGTAAATTGTTGCGGAGCAAAAAACCCTCTTTCTCCCGGCTGGCGTTGCGGCGTGGCAATACCATAATCGCTGTAGATGTCGATCAGGGACGGGTAGATGAATTTGCCGCTGCAGTCGAGTACGACGGCGTCTTTGGGAAGGGCTACACCTTTGCCTGCGGCAACAATGCGTCCGTCGCGGATCAGCAGGGTTGCCTCCGTGATGGTTGTTTGTCCGTCTTTGACAAGTGTGGCGTTGGTGAAAGCGTAGCAGCCGCTGCGCGGGTCAGCCAATCCGTTGACCGGAAAGGTGGTTGTCTGGGCATTCAGCAGGCGCGTACAGGATAGAACAAGAAAAAGCAGACCTGCGCGTAGCAGGCATTCTGGTTTGGTCATCGCCATTTGTTTTAATGTTAGAAAAGCTTCCGTAGCGGTGTGTGCAGTCGATCGTGCTGCCAATTTAAAGCAATTAGCGCATAAATGGAAAGCCGTTCAACACAAGAACCCAAAACAAGGGTTTCTGCCCGGTTTACTTATCTTTGGAACTTTCTAAATTGAATGATCTATGGCTGCTGCCAGTTCACAAACGATGCTTCCCAACTTCTCTCTCTCTCCCCGGATCGACCAGGTGGGGGTGGAAGAAAGAGCTGCACGCTTTACTACACGTAGTATAAAAAAAGAAAGTAAGCTAAACGGCCTGAAGCTTATCCTCAACATGATCGACCTTACCACCCTCGAAGGCAAGGACACCGATGGAAAAGTAAAACAGCTTTGTTATAAAGCCATGCACCTGCATGATGCCGTACCCGGACTACCCACCGTAGCGGCGGTATGTGTCTATCCGTCGATGGTGAAAGTAGCCCGCAAGGCGTTGGAAGGTTCGGGTATCAAAGTAGCGTCGGTATCGACGGCCTTCCCGAGTGGCCAGGCCCCGCGCGATATCAAACTGCGCGATACGCGTTTCGCCGTCAGCGAAGGTGCGGATGAGATCGACATGGTCATCAGCCGCGGACGTTTTCATGCAGGAGAATACAATTTTGTATTTGATGAAATAGCCGCAATCAAAGAAGCCTGTGGTGATGCACGCCTGAAAGTGATCCTGGAAACAGGTGAACTCGGCACTTACGACAAAGTCAGAAGAGCCAGCGACATCGCAATGTATGCAGGCGCTGATTTCATCAAAACATCAACCGGTAAAATTCAACCGGCCGCTACGATGCCCGTAACGCTCGTGATGCTCGAAGCGATCCGCGATTTTTATTATAAAACAGGAAAAATGATCGGCATGAAACCTGCCGGCGGCATTTCCAAATCAAAACTCGCACTGCATTACCTGGTAATGCTGAAAGAAGTGCTGGGCGAAGATTGGCTGAATAATGAATGGTTCCGTTTCGGCGCCAGCAGTCTTGCCAATGATGTGCTGATGCAGATTGTTAAGGAACACACGGGTGTTTATCAGAGTGCGAATTATTTTTCCGTGGATTAGTTATAAGTATTAAGTAATAAGTTATAAGTAAACACCGTATTGACGATTGACGATTGACGATTGACCATTCACTATTCACCTATTCACGATTGACGATTCACTATTGACGTTTTTTGACTTTTGAATTTACCTCATGGCAGTAACGCGTAAAAAAGCCGCTCCTAAAAAAAGCAGCGCCAAAAAAAGCAATACAGTAAAACTGAAGTTTGACACCGGCTGGTCGTATGATCCGGCGCCGGAAAGCCGCTCTGCGGCTACCATCAAACCACAGTATGATCTTTTCATCAACGGCCAGTGGCAGAAGCCTTCAGGCAAAAAATACTTTGCCACAACCAATCCCGCTACGGAAGAAAAGCTCAGCGAAGTGGCCGACGCCAACGCGACAGATGTCAATAAAGCCGTGAGCGCCGCCAGAACAGCCTATGACAAGGTCTGGAGTAAAATGCCGGCGCGCGAACGGGCTAAATATATTTTCCGCATATCCCGCATGGTGCAGGAAAAAGCGCGCGAACTGGCCGTGATCGAAACACTCGACGGCGGTAAACCGATCCGCGAAAGCCGTGACTTCGACGTGCCAACCGCCGCCAATCATTTTTTCTATTATGCCGGCTGGGCCGACAAACTTGAATACGCTTTTCCCAATCGCCAGGCAGCACCACTCGGTGTAGCCGGACAAATCATTCCGTGGAATTTCCCGCTGCTGATGGCCGCCTGGAAAATTGCACCGGCACTGGCAACAGGCAACACCGTTGTGTTGAAACCTGCCGAAACTACTCCCCTCACCGCGCTGAAACTGGCCGAGATCATCCAGGAAGCCGACCTTCCCCCGGGCGTGGTAAACATTATTACCGGTGCAGGTGCCACAGGCGCCGCCATCGTCAGCCATCCCGATGTAAACAAGATCGCTTTTACCGGCAGTACGGATGTAGGCAAACTGATCCAGCGTTCCATCGCCGGCACCAATAAAAAAGCCACACTCGAACTCGGTGGCAAAGCCGCTAATATCATTTTTGAAGATGCACCGCTCGATCAGGCCGTGGAAGGAGTGATCAATGGTATTTATTTCAACCAGGGGCATGTGTGCTGCGCAGGTTCACGCCTTTATGTACAGGAGTCAGTAGCCAAAACAGTTATCCGCAAACTCAAGGACCGCATCGAAACGCTCATTGTGGGCGACCCGATGGATAAGAACACCGACATTGGTGCCATCAACAGCAAGCAACAACTCGAAACCA
Source organism: uncultured Sphingobacteriales bacterium (assembly GCA_937888905.1). Taxonomy (GTDB): domain Bacteria; phylum Bacteroidota; class Bacteroidia; order Chitinophagales; family Chitinophagaceae; genus Terrimonas. Next base: position 20,377 of record CALATA010000020.1, on the reverse strand, counting down.
TTCACCGCTATCTAGATATCGGACGCCGCGAAGGTGCTGAAATGTGGGAAAGCAGTTGCCCGCTGCCGCGGAAAGGTTATTTCTGCCGCCCTACCTTGTTCACCAATGTGGCGCAAAGCAACCGCATAGCCCAGGAAGAAATTTTCGGCCCTGTGTTATCTATTCTCACCTTCCGCACGGATGATGAAGTGATCGAGAAAGCTAACAATTCACCATTTGGCCTGAGCGCCGGCGTATGGACAGATAAAGGTTCTAAAATTTTCAACCTTACGCGCCGCATGCGCGCGGGTGTGGTTTGGGCCAATACATTTAACAAATTCGATCCGAGTTCACCTTTTGGTGGTTATAAAGAGAGCGGCTTCGGCCGCGAAGGCGGGTTGCACGGATTGATGCCGTATGTGGACATAAAGTAAACGTGAATCGTCAATCGTGAATGGTCAATCGGTGAATAGTGAATGGTCAATTGTGAATAATGAATGATGGCTTTTCAAATTTTCAAATCATCAAATTATCAAATTAACATGCGCCTGGAAGTTTTGAAAACATATAAACTCTACATCGGAGGTCAATATCCACGTACGGAATCAGGCCGCTATTATATTGCCCGCAACAAAGCCGGTGCGCAACTGGCCAATGTATGCCTGGGTTCGCGCAAAGACTTCCGCAATGCCCAGGTGGCTGCACGTGGCGCTGTGGCCGCATGGAGCGGACGCGCCGCTTTCAACCGCGGACAAATTCTCTACCGCATTGCCGAAATGCTCGAAAGCCGCCGCGCCCAGTTCATCGACGAACTGTTGTTGCAGGATCTTTCGCAGGCAGCCGCCGAAGCCGAGGTGAACACCAGCATCGACCGCCTTATTTACTATGCGGGCTGGTGCGACAAATTCCAGCAGCTTTTCAGCGCGGTGAATCCCGTGGCCGGTTCGTTTTTCAACTTCTCGGTACCCGAGCCCACCGGTGTGGTTTCCATTATCGCTCCGCAAAACAGTCCCTTGCTGGGCCTGGTGTCCGTTATTGCACCGGTCATTGCCGGAGGCAATACCTGCATCGTGCTGGCTTCCGAGCAAAAACCGCTGAGCGCCATCACTTTTGCCGAAGTACTGGGCACTTCCGATCTGCCTGGTGGTGTGGTCAATATCCTTACCGGTTCGGTCAAAGAACTGGTTTCCTGGTTCTCCGACCACATGGACGTAAATGCAACCATTTATTGCGAAAATGATTCTTCTGTGCAGTCATCGATCCGCGAAAAATCGGCGCTCAACCTGAAACGCGTGTTCTTTTATGATAAAAAAGACTGGAACAGCGAAGAGGGACAATCGCCTTATTTTATCCTGGACACACAGGAGATCAAGACTACCTGGCATCCCATCGAAAACATCGCGGGAGCCGGCGGCGGATATTGATCCGTAAAAACTGGTAAGAAATTTGCCTAAAAACGAACTATGAAAAAAGTCATCATTGGTTGTTTCCTCCTGCTACTTTCCGGTTTTGCCGCTCAGGCACAAACGGAAAGCACGTCCGACAGCAATACCGTGGTCATACACAAAGACCCGCGTATCGATCTGCTGGTAAAAAAGCAGGCACAAATCAATGAATATACCACCCGCGATTCCCGCCGCACGGCCAAAGGTTACCGGCTGCTGGTGATCAGTACCAACAGCCGCGATGAGGCTATTGCTGCGAAAACAAAAGTCTATACTTATTTCCCCGATATGAAGACCTACATGTGGCATCAGTCTCCGTACTACCGCGTGAAGGCCGGCAACTTCAAAGACCGTAAAGAAGCAGAAGACTATCGCAAGAAACTGCTGGAATATTTTCCCAAAGGCGTATTTATTATGAACGATGTGGTAGAAGTGAAGCCCGAAAAAACGTTTGACGACGCTGAATACTAGTTCCTCCCTGTTACCGGATTATCAGCTATTTTTGCGTCATGATCGCGAAAATCAAGGAACTGGCGGCTACCTATGCGCCTGAGTTTATTGCCGTCCGGCACCATCTGCATGCTCACCCTGAATTAAGTTACCAGGAATACGAAACATCCGCTTTTGTACAGTCCAAACTGCGCGAACTGGGCATCCCGTTCGAAGTGAAGGCGGAGACCGGCGTCATCGGCCTGCTCGAAGGCCGCAATCCCGGAAGCCGGGTGATTGCGCTGCGTGCCGATATGGACGCGCTCCCTATTCAGGAAGAAAACGATGTTCCTTACCGCTCCTTAAACGACGGTGTGATGCACGCCTGCGGCCACGACGTACACACTACCTGCCTGCTTGGCGCTGCCAAAATCCTGCACACCCTGCGCGATGAATGGGAAGGGACCGTGAAACTCATTTTCCAACCCGGCGAAGAAAAAAATCCCGGCGGCGCCAGTCTGCTGATCAAGGAGAACGCATTGGAAAATCCCGTTCCTTCCGCCATCTTCGGATTACACGTACATCCCGGCCTGCCGGTGGGAAGATTGAGTTTCCGCGGCGGCAAAGTGATGGCCAGCGCCGACGAACTGTATATTACCGTTAAAGGAAAAGGCGGACATGCCGCTGCGCCACACCTGTGCGTCGATCCGATCCTGATCGCCTCGCACCTGGTGGTGGCACTGCAACAGGTTGTCAGCCGCCGCAACGATCCGCATAATCCTACCGTTTTATCCATCACTGCTTTTAATGGAGGCACCACCACCAACGTGGTACCCAATGAAGTGAAGCTGAAAGGCACTTTCCGCGCGATGGACGAAACCTGGCGCTTTAAAGCACACGAACTGATCCGCAGCGTAGCACATGGTGTAGTGGAAGGTATGGGTGGTGAACTGGACCTGCTGATCGACGTGGGGTATCCCTGCGTATATAACAATGAACAACTGAATGAACTGGCGCGGCAGAAAGCCATGGAATTTGCAGGTGAAGACAAAGTGGAGGAAACGGAAAAACGCATGGGAGCCGAAGACTTCGGTTATTATTCCCAACTCATCCCCGGTTGTTTCTACCGTCTCGGGGTGATGAACCAGGAAAAAGGCATTACAGCCGGTGTACACACACCTACCTTCAATATCGACGAAAGCGCTATTGAGATCGGCATGGGCATGATGGCCTGGCTCGGAAGCAGCGTTGAATTTGACCAGTAAACCGGCGCGCCGGCGGTTAGTTATTTTATAACTACCTTGCACCCCGCTTTTACTAACGAACGATTGCCAATAAACTACTTTTATGACCAAAGATGAACTTCGCAGACAGCAGGCCCTGGAATATCACGCGAAAGGCAGGCCTGGAAAAATAGAGGTGATCCCAACCAAAGAAGCTAAAACCCAGCGCGACTTGTCGCTGGCTTACTCTCCCGGTGTAGCCGTGCCGTGCCTGGAAATTGCCGCCAACAAAGAGAACGTTTACAAATACACCGCCAAGGGCAACCTGGTAGCCGTTATCAGCAACGGCACCGCAGTGCTTGGTCTCGGCGACATCGGCCCCGAAGCCGGTAAACCCGTGATGGAGGGAAAAGGTGTACTCTTCAAAATATTTGCCGACATCGACGTGTTCGATATCGAGATCGATGAAAAAGATCCCGAGAAATTCGTACAGATCGTAAAGGCATTGCAACCGACTTTCGGTGGCATCAACCTCGAAGACATCAAAGCGCCGGAATGTTTCTACATCGAGCGTGAACTGAAGAAACAAATGGATATTCCGGTAATGCACGACGATCAGCACGGAACCGCCATCATCAGTGCCGCCGCTTTGCTCAACGCCCTGGAAATTCAAAAGAAAAAGATCGAAAAGATCAGGATCGTGGTGAACGGTGCCGGCGCTGCCGCCATGGCCTGCGTTCTGCTTTATGTTGCCCTGGGTGCCAAGCCGGAAAACTTCATGATGTTTGACCGCAAAGGTGTGCTGCACAAAAATCGCCAAGACCTCGACGAGTTTAAACAACCCTTTGCCAATGCCAAAGGAGAAATGACGCTCGACGAAGCCATGAAAGGTGCCGACGTATTTATCGGACTGAGTGCCGGTAATACCGTAAGCAAGGACATGGTGAAAAACATGGCGAAAAATCCGATCGTATTTGCCATGGCCAACCCGGATCCCGAGATCAGTTGGGAAGATGCCACGGATGTGCGCAAAGACGTGATCATGGCTACCGGCCGCAGCGATTATCCCAACCAGGTGAACAACGTACTCGGTTTCCCTTATATCTTCCGCGGTGCACTCGACGTGCGCGCCCGTCAGATCAATGAGGAAATGAAACTGGCCGCCGTTAAAGCGCTTGCCGAGCTCGCCAAAACGCCCGTCCCCGATATCGTGAACATGGCCTACAATGAAAAAGCCATTGTATTCGGCCCCAACTATATTATTCCCAAACCCCTCGATCCACGCCTGCTGGCAACCGTTGCCCCTGCAGTGGCACGCGCCGCCATGGAAAGCGGAGTGGCACAACACGCCATTATTGACTGGGATGGCTACGCAGAGCAACTCAACAAACGCCTCGGTATCGACAACCACGTATTGCGTGTGATTGGTAACCGCGCCCGCCGAGATCCCAAGCGTATTGTGTTTGCCGAAGCCGATAATATCAAAATCCTCAAAGCAGCCCAGACCATCTACGACGAAGGCATCGGGTATCCGATCCTGCTGGGTGAATACAACCGCATCAAAGCTATTGCCGACTCCGCTAACATCGATATCGCCGATATGCCGGTCTTCGATCCGCGTTCGGATGAAATGGAGGAGAAACGCAATAAATACGGCGAACTATTTTTCCAGAAGCGCGGCCGAAAAGGTTATAACGCCTATGAAGCACGCAAGGTGATGAAAGACCGCAACCATTTCGGTTGTATGATGGTGGAATTCGGTGATGCCGATTGCATGATCTCCGGCCTTACCAAAAACTATCCCGATACCATCCGTCCGGCTTTGCAGATTATCGGCACCGAAGAGGGAGTGGACAAGATCGCAGGCATGTACCTGATGATGACCAAAAAAGGACCGATGTTCCTGGCCGATACCACGGTTAATTTCAACCCTACCGCACAGGAACTGGCCGAGATCATCCTGCTTACCGCGAAAGCTGTCCGCAACTTCAACATTATTCCGCGCATTGCCTTGCTGAGCTATTCCAACTTCGGCAGCAGCAATTCTCCCGAAGCCAGGCTGGTAGCGAAGGCGCGCGAGATCGTAAAAGAACGCATGCCCTCACTGCTGGTGGATGGCGAAATGCAGGCTAACCTCGCATTTAACAAAGAACTGCTCAAGGAAAACTATCCGTTCAGCGAACTGGTGGACAAAGATGTCAACACTTTGATCTTCCCCAACCTGGCCGCGGGGAATATTACCTACAATATTCTGAAGGAAATAGGCGCTGCCGATGCTATTGGTCCCATTCTGCTGGGTCTCAAGAAACCGGTACACGTTTTGCAACTTGGTAGTTCTGTGCATAGTATCGTAAACATGGCCCTGATTGCCGTAGCCGATGCGCAGATCAAATGCAAACACCTTTCCACCGACGAGGAAGTGAAAAAGTCAAAGTGGTGGAAGAAGTTTAAGAAAGTGAGTAAGGATATGTAATGAGAGGTGGAAGGCGTAGGACATGGGGCATAAGGTAAAAATGAAACAGCCCATTCACCATTGACGATTCACCATTGACCATTCACGATTCACGAATTTGACTTTTGAATTAAATAAAAAACCAGACCCTGAATCTCTTCACTAACATAGGCCGGTATTTTCTGATGTTCCGCGGTATGTTCGCACGCCCGGAAAATGGAAAGATGTATTGGAAAGAATTCATGCATCAGTGCAATGATATCGGCATCGGCTCACTGGGTATCGTCACCATCATTTCCGTGTTTATCGGTGCGGTGAGTACGATCCAGACGGCTTATCAACTGGTAAGTCCGCTACTCCCGAAAACCATCATTGCGCAGATTGTTCGTGACACGGTGATCCTCGAATTCGCCCCTACCCTTACCTGTATCGTACTCGCCGGCGTAATCGGCAGTAAGATTGCAAGTGAATTGGGCAACATGCGCGTAAGCGAACAGATCGACGCACTCGAGATCATGGGCATTAACACCAAAGCCTACCTCATAGCACCCAAGATAGTGGCAGGTGTGTTGATGATCCCTTTGCTGATCATTATTTCCATGACGCTGGGCATCTGGGGCGGTCGCCTGGCCGGCGTTGCGGCAGGTATTCTTTCCGGTGAAACCTATGACCGCGGCCTGCTTGACGGATTCAAAGCCTACAACGTATTTTTTGCGTTAGCTAAAAGTTTTGTATTTGCCTTTATCATCTGCAGTATACCCGCGTTTTACGGATATTATGTAAAAGGCGGTGCGCTGGAGATCGGCCGGTCGAGTACCAAGGCCGTGGTAGTGAGTTGCGTATTGCTGCTTATTGCCGACTATGTACTTTCCGCATTGCTCCTGTAAGCATGCATTACCGATATGATCGAACTGAAAAACATACAGAAAAGTTTTGGCGACAAGCCCGTCATCAAAGATGTAAGCGCCACCATGCAAGCCGGTCAGTGCAACCTGATCATCGGCTCGAGCGGTAGCGGCAAAACCGTATTGATGAAATGTATGGTGGGTTTGTTCGAACCCGATGGCGGCCAGGTGATATATGATGGAAAGGATTTCTTTTCGCTGAACCTCGATGAGAAAAAAGAGATCCGCAAGGAAATCGGTATGCTCTTTCAGGGTTCCGCACTTTTCGACAGTCAGACTGTACAGCAGAATGTAATGTTTCCGCTGGATATGTTCACCAACGACTCGCATGCGACCAAACTCAAGCGCGCCAATGAAGTGCTGGATCGTGTGAACCTGAAGGATGCCAATAAAAAATTCCCTGCCGAGCTCAGCGGTGGTATGAAAAAGCGTGTAGCGCTTGCCCGTGCCATCGTACTCAATCCGAAATACCTCTTCTGCGACGAGCCTAACTCGGGTCTCGATCCGCTTACGTCCATGGTCATCGACAAACTGATCCAGGAAATCACCAAAGAATACAATATCACCACGGTGGTCAACACCCACGACATGAACAGCCTGATGGAGATCGGTGACTACATTCTTTACATGCACCAGGGAAATAAAGAATGGGAAGGAAGTAACAAAGAAATAATCTTCAGTAAAAATGAGCGGCTCAACGAGTTCATTTTCGCCTCCGAATTCCTCAAAGATGCCAAGGAAATGCGGATGCTGGAGGAAACCGGCAAACTGCCGGACGAAATACGGGAGAAACCCGCAGAATAGCCTTCTATCCTTCGCTTTACCGGGCCATTATTTTACCACATTTTCCCGTACTTTTGCCCCACTTTTTCACCCAAATACTATTTCGCCATGAGCGTACTTGTAAACAAGAGTTCGAAGATACTGGTGCAGGGTTTTACCGGCACTGAAGGCACTTTCCATGCTACCCAGATGATCGAATACGGCACCAACGTGGTAGGCGGTGTTACCCCCAACAAAGGTGGCACTACGCACCTGGACCGTCCGGTGTTTAATACCGTAGCGGATTGCGTGAAAGCTACCGGTGCTGATGTAAGCATCATCTTCGTTCCCCCGGCATTTGCTGCCGACGCTATCATGGAAGCCGCCGACGCAGGTGTTGGCCTGGTAGTTTGTATCACCGAAGGCATTCCTGTGCAGGACATGGTACGTGTGAAAAGTTTCCTGCAAAGCACAAAAACCCGCCTGATTGGCCCCAACTGCCCTGGCGTGATCACTGCCGGTGAATGTAAAGTAGGCATCATGCCTGGTTTCGTATTCAAAACCGGCCGCATTGGTATCGTTTCCAAATCCGGTACACTTACTTACGAAGCGGCCGACCAGGTTGCCAAAGCAGGCCTGGGCATCTCTACTGCTATCGGTATTGGTGGCGACCCGATCATCGGTACGCCTACCAAAGAGGCAGTTGAACTGCTGATGAACGATCCTGAAACCGACGCCATCGTAATGATCGGCGAAATTGGTGGTGGCATGGAAGCCGAAGCGGCCAACTGGATCAAAGCTGACGGCAACAGAAAACCAGTTGTGGGTTTCATCGCCGGCCAGACTGCACCTCCCGGCCGTCGTATGGGCCACGCCGGTGCCATCGTAGGTGGTGCTGACGATACTGCAGAAGCCAAAATGAAGATCATGAGCGAGTGTGGCATTCACGTAGTGAATAGCCCTGCGGATATTGGGAAGAAAATGGCAGAGGTTTTAAACAAGTAAAGACGTGAATGGTGAATCGTCAATCGTGAATAGAGGTTAATAAATATTGACGATTCACGATTGACCATTGACGAACTAACTTTTGAATTAATAAAAGAAAAGCTGGTCATAAGACCAGCTTTTCTTTTATTCGTTACTTCCGGCGGATAAACCGGTCGAGTTCCGTTTTGCTGCTGTAACTGAGTTGACTTGACACCAGGTAGTAGTTGTGTTTGTCTACTGTGTTGGCATAAGCCACTTTTGCCAGTTCCAGTTTATTACTTTCGATACCAAAGAGGTCTACCAATTCTGAAACCTGGCTGGCACTGAGGCGGTTTGCTTTTACCACCTGTACGGCAGACTTCATTTTATTGGTTTCTCTCCACTCTTTGCTGATGGATGCAATAACACGGTCAAAATCGCGGTTGCTCATTGCAGGACCATACGCTTCATTGTTATCATAGTCGCCCCATGAACCATCACGATCGTATTGGTAATCGCGGCCATCATACCAGTTGTTGTTACCACGGCCGTTGTTCATACGTGTTTCCTGTACGCTGGTGCGGCCGTTACGGTCGATGCTGATCATCACGTGGGTCTTGTTACGGATATTGATGCTCGTACTGTATACCACGGCATAGCGTTTGCCAACGATAGAGAAGAAGCCTCCGTTTTGCTGGCGGTACACCTTGATCGTATGGTTGCCGGCTTCAAGGTTGGTGATGCTGATAGCGCTGCCGTTTGGTTCAAAACGTTTGCCGTCAAGTACCACACGGATGTCTTCATTACCTGTCGATTTTACCGTGAGCATACTCTTGTTGCGCGCATCTGTAGCAAAACTGGTAATGCTCATCATCAGGAAAGCTGCAAGTGTAAAAATTGTTCTCATGACTTTTCGTTTTTATTGTTTTGAACAATGGTGTTCGAACAATAAATTCCAAAGCAAATGCCATCGAATCTTAAAACGCCGCAAGAAAAAGTTAAAGCAATTTTTTGAAAGAATAATTCCTTTCAAACCCTTAACTGTATTGCATTTCAACAATTGTTATTTCCTTTTAACAAGCATAGAAAAGTGCGCGCTGATCATCTTTTACCTGAAAAATTGTTAACGCTTTTCGTTAAGGATAAATAAAGTTTTTTATGCCATTAAACCTTTTATTTTTTATGCCGTCTATGCAACGCTTCTCTCCCTACAACTGTCCCTGGCAAAGGGATTCTGCGCTTAATAAAAATTGGCACGTTTATGAAAAAACGGTCCACCGCGCATCTTTACCCTGCACAAGTTTCTTACCTTGTAAGTAATTCAATGATTCAAACCATGAAGAAATTCAGCTTTTTTTGTCTCCCTCTTCTCCTCCTTATTCTTTTTGCCATGAATGCATCAGGCCAGACAATCAAGAACTACGACCCGGAATGGAAAAAAGTAGATGACTTTATCAGAAAAGGACTGCCAAAATCAGCCCTTGAAGAAGTGGAAAAGATCTACATCCTGGCCGTACGCGACAAACAGGAAGCCCAGATCATCAAAGCGCTGGTATACCGCGTCAATGTACAGGAGGAAACACGGGAAGACAATGCAGCACAGGCCCTCAAAGATTTGGAAAAGGAACTAGCGGGAAAAAGCCCGGCCGTTCAGTCCATTCTGCACAGCCTGCTTGCCGGCGTTTACCAGGGTTATTACGACGAACATCGCTGGGAGCTGAGAAACCGTACTGAAACCACCGATTTTAATAAAGAAGATGTGGCCACCTGGACCAGCGGCGATCTTTATACCAGGATCATTTCTCACTACCGCCAATCTATCGCCAACGCTAAAGTTTTACAGCAAACCCTGCTAACACCTTACGATGCCATCATCAACAAAGGCAATGTGCGCCATCTGCGTCCCACCTTATATGATCTGCTGGTACATCGCGCACTCGATTATTTGCAGGCAGCCGATTACGAGAGCAACCGCCCTACTTATGCCTTTGAAATGGATCTCGCTTCAGCGTTCGATCCAGCGGCAGATTTTATTCACCGCCGCTTCGGTACGCAGGACACCACCTCACCAGGCTATCTTTCCTTGTTGATTTATCAGCAATTACTTGCTTTCCATATTAATGACGCCAAACCCGATGCACTCATCGATGCCGATATCAGACGCATACAATATGTGCACAGCCGGTCCACACATCCGGATAAAGAACAACTTTATTTTAATTCCATCAATCATCTGGCGCATCAGTACAACCAGACACCTGCTGCCTCGCAGGCATGGTATCTGACAGCGGTGTTTTACCAGCAACAGGGACAACAATACAAGGCTTATGGCGATAGCACACATCGCATGGACCTGGTGAAGGCGCGCGACATCTGCCGTCAATTGGTTGCACAAAAAGATTCATCCGAAGGAAAAGTTAACGCTACCAACCTGCTTCGTCAACTGGAAGAAGAAGAACTTAACTTCCGCCTGGAAAATGTCAACCTTCCCGGTCAGGCTTTCCGTTCATTGGTCACTTATAAAAATGTAGGAAAGCTCTACTTTAAACTGGTGAAATCCACTCCGGTGCTTCGTCAGCAACTCGAAGGAAAAGCCGACGCACAATACTGGCCACTTATATTGAAAGCAGAAACCGTACGCACCTGGGAGCAGGACCTGCCGCAGTCCGGCGACCTGCAAAGCAATACGGTTGAAATAAAAGTTGACGGCCTTCCCGTAGGAGAATATTACCTGATCGCTGCCGCGGCCAAAGACCCGCTGCAACGTTCACACCCTATTGCCTCCCACCTCTTCTATGTGTCCAATATCAGCTATATCCTCAACGACAATGATCTGTTTGTACTGGACCGCGACAAAGGTGCCGCACTTGCCGGCGCCAAAGTGCAGGTATGGGAAAAGAAATACGATTACCAGCAGGCAAAATATATTTCTACCAAAGGCAAATCATATACGGCTGATAAAAACGGTTTCGTCAAACTCGACTCCGCTACCGGCAAGGTCAACGAGAGCCGCTACTCCAATTATTCGTTCCGCCTCGAGGTCACTCACCAGCAAGACCGGTTGTTCATGGAAAATGAAGTGAACCGGTATTTCTACTACCGGTCGGGAGATGATGAATTGGAAAAAGACTTTGTACGCTCGGTATTTTTATTCACCGACCGCAGTATCTATCGTCCCGGACAGATCGTTTATTTCAAAGGCATCGGTACGATCCGTAAAAAAGGAGAAACGAAACCCGCTATTCTTACGCAATACAAAACACAGATATTCCTGAAAGATGCAAACAATCAGATCGTAGATTCCATGAAGGTGGAAACCTCTGCCTTTGGCTCTTTCTCCGGCCGCTTTACATTGCCATCAACCGGTCTTAATGGAGCGTTCAGCCTGGAAATGGGCAATACAGAAGGATCGACCAGCTTCAATGTGGAAGATTATAAACGTCCAAAGTTTGAAGTAACCTACGACACCTTGAAAGGTACTTATACCATCGACGACGAGATTGTCGTGAAAGGTATTGCCAAAGCTTATGCGGGCAATGCCGTGGATGGTGCGCAGGTAAGTTACCGTGTGGTACGCCAGCCCCGTTTCCCTTACCCCTGGCTCTTCAGCCGCTGGTGGTTCCCGCCGACAAGATCGCAGGAAATAGCACATGGAGAAACCACCACGGATGCACAAGGCAATTTTGTGGTCCGCTTCAAAGCGATCGCCGATAAAACGATCGATAAAAAACTTGAGCCATTGTTTACGTACACGATAACCGCCGATGTAACCGATATCAATGGCGAAACGCGAAGTGGTGAGGAATCCGTTTCCGTAGGTTATAAATCCATCTGGATCGAAAGCCGTGTTCCGGAAACGCTGCCAGCCGACAGCCTGAAGAATCTTTTTGTGCTTACAAAAAATACCGCCGGCACATTTGAGCAAACAACCGTACGCGTAAAGATCAGCCGCCTCCAGGAAGAAAAACGCCTGATCCGCCCTCGCCTGTGGGACCGCCCGACACAATTCGTGCTGAGCCAGGCTGCTTATGTGCAAACATTCCCCAACGATGAATACAACAACGAAACCGACCAGGCGCAATGGGCAACAGCCGGTGTTGTTTGGGAAAAAACAGATTCTACAAAAGCTAACGGCAGTTGGATATTGAAAGATGCAAAATTTCAACCAGGCTTCTATTTAGTGGAAGTAACTACTTACGACAAAAAAGGCGCGGAAGTAAAAGACAAAAAATATATCCGTCTTTACGATCCGAAAGCCAAAACCATTCCCGGTACGGATTACCTGTGGGTAGACGGAACAAAAAGAACCGAACCAGGCGAGATCGCCCAATTGAAACTGGGCACTTCCGCTGGTGACGTAAATGTGATCCAGACCGTACTCAAAGCAGGTCAGCAAAAAGAAACCTACTCTTTCTTCCGTTTGAATAATGAAAAAAGAGAATTGCTTTTCCCCGTAACGGAAGCTGACCGCGGCGGTATCAGCGCCAGCTATGTATTTGTAAAACACAACCGCGTATTCCAGCATCAGGAAACCATCTCTATTCCATGGGACAATAAAACACTGGAAACAGAATACATCACTTATCGTGATAAAACATTGCCGGGCAGCCAGGAGCAATGGAAAGTGAAGATCAAAGGACACAAAGGCGAGCAGGTAGCAGCAGAAATGCTCGCGTCGATGTATGATGCATCGCTCGATCAGTTTATGCCACATTCGTGGAGCACACCGTCGCTGTGGCCGTCCATCGGCTCGCAGGGTGCATGGCAAAGTCATGAAAACTTCGATGCAGGTAATTCCCGCTTCCGCTACCGCGAGTCCGCACGTCAGATCTACCTGCGCAAGCAATACGATTACCTGGTATCGATCAACCTGTTCAACAACCGTGTGTACATGAGGGCGCGCAAGGAAGTGATGGCAGCGCCGAGTATACAGATGGATATGAAAGCCGCTCTGCCAGAACAAAGTATCGCTGGTATGGCAGATACGATGGGCTACCTGGCGAATACAGGAGGCAATGCCGTACAACAACAGGAACAGCAACAACAGCCAGCCGAAGTACAGGTACGCCGCAATCTCCAGGAAACAGCTTTCTTCCTGCCCGATCTGAAAACAGATAAAGACGGCAATATCGAATTCAGCTTTACCATGCCGGAAGCGCTCACGCGTTGGAAATTGCAGACATTGAGTCATACGCAAGAACTGGCCTTTGGTTACAGCACGCGTGAACTCGTTACCCAAAAAGATATCATGGTGCAACCGAACCCGGTTCGCTTCCTGCGTGAAGGCGACAAACTGGAATTCAGCGCCAAGGTGGTTAACATGACGGAGAAAGAGATAACCGGCACGGCCGAGTTTCGTCTCTTCGATGCCGCTACCAACGAACCGGTAGATGGTCAGTTCAAAAGCATGGTGGCCGATCAGTATTTCACCGTTGGCGCCAAAGGCAGCGAATCGCTGAAGTTCCCCGTTGAAGTGCCGTTCCAGTTTGCACGTCCCGTTATCTGGCGTGTGATCGTGCGCGCAGGCAACCAGAGTGATGGTGAAGAAAACAGCCTGCCGGTATTGACCAACCGCATGCTGGTGACAGAATCATTACCGATCTGGATCAAAGGCAATGGCACACGCAATTTCAAATTTGATAAATTATTAAAGAGCGGCAATAGTGAAACGCTTCAACATCAGCGGATCACCGTTGAATACAGCAGCAATCCTGCCTGGTACGCCGTACAGGCACTGCCTTACCTGATGGAATATCCTTACGAATGCGCAGAACAAACATGGAACCGCTACTACGCTAATTCATTAGCGAATAATATTGTTGGTTCATCGCCACGCATCCGCCAGGTATTTGAACAATGGAAAATAAAAGACACTGCAGCCCTGCTCAGCAACCTGCAGAAAAATGAAGACCTCAAAGCTGTATTGCTGAGTGAAACACCCTGGGTATTGCAAGCGCGTACCGAAGCAGAGCAAAAGAAAAATATCGCGCTGCTGTTCGACATGGTACGCATGAGCAATGAATTACAGAAAGCCTATCAGAAATTGAGCGAACTGCAAAGCTCCAACGGTGGTTTTGTATGGTTCAAAGGCGGACCCGATGATCGTTATATGACACAGTATATCGTAACCGGCATTGCCCATCTGCTGAAATTAAATGCAGTGGCAGGAGAGCAGAAAGACCAGCTCAACGCAATGGCACATCGCTCGCTCGAATACCTCGACCGCAAGATCAAAGCAGATTACGATGAACTGATCCGTTTCAAAACAGACCTGACCAAATATGTTCCCGGTCATATGCAGGTACAATACCTGTATATGCGCAGCTTCTTCCCGGCCAATCCGGTCCCAACCGAAGCACGTAAGGCTTATGACTACTTCCGCAGCCGTACAATCGCTACCTGGACCGGCATGGACAAGTATCGCCAGGGAATGATAGCGCTGGCACTGTATCGTACCAACGATACAAAAACACCGGCGGCCATCCTGCGTTCATTGAAAGAAACATCCATCGTCAATGAAGAGCTCGGCAGATACTGGAAAGACCAGCGCCGCGGCTGGTGGTGGTACGAAGCACCGATTGAACGTCAGGCCTTGCTGATCGAAGCATTCAGCGAAGCAGGAAAAGATACGGCGACCGTAGATGAACTCCGCACCTGGCTGCTCCGCAACAAACAAACCAACAGTTGGGAATCGACCAAAGCCACCGCAGAAGCCTGTTATGCATTGTTGCTTCGTGGCACCAACTGGCTGGCGGAAACACCTTCCGTACAGATCAAACTCGGCCGCACAACCATTGCCCCTTCTGCTGAAGATGTACAGGCAGGCACTGGTTATTTCCGCCGCGAGATCGAAGGATTGTCTGTTCGTCCAGAGATGGGCAATATCGATGTAACCGTTTCCAATGCGAAGACAAGCAGTTGGGGTTCGGTATACTGGCAGTATTTCGAAGACCTCGACAAGATCACCTCTGCCGCTACGCCGCTTCAACTGAACAAGCAATTATTTGTTGAACGCAACACCGACAAAGGTCCTGTGCTTACACCGGTGCGCGAAGGCGACGCCTTGAAAGTAGGCGACAAACTCAAAGTCCGTATCGAATTGCGCGTTGACCGCGATATGGAATATGTGCATATGAAAGACATGCGTGCCTCCGGTTTCGAACCCGTAAATGTATTGAGCGGCTACAAATGGCAGGGAGGTCTTGGCTATTATGAAAGCACCCGCGATGCTGCCACACATTTCTTCTTCAACTTCCTGGGCAAAGGCACTTATGTATTTGAGTATCCTTTGTTCGTAGCGCAGAACGGTAACTTCAGCAATGGCATCACACAGATACAGTGTATGTATGCGCCGGAGTTCACCGCACACAGTGAAGGAGTGAGAGTGCAGGTAGGAAACTAAATGTGGAAATATGTAAATGTGCCCGCCTTCGGCGGGTCCATGTGAAAATTGAAAAAGGGTTCGCAGCTATGCGGGCCCTTTTTCAATTCAAAAGCCAAAAGAGAGGAAATAGTCAGTAGCTCAATAAATGAATAAATCAATACATAAGCCAGCCATTCATTGATTGCAGGCTGTTTGATTTTCACATCCCTGCCGAAGGCAGCACATTTACACATTTTCACATTATCTTGCCTTTTAAATGCAAACGGACGTTCTAATCATCGGTCAGGGAATCTGCGGCAGTTTTTTGTCGTGGTACCTGCTGGCGCAGGGAAAAGAAGTGATCGTGATCGATGAAGAACGCGCTTCCAGTCCTTCGAGGGTGGCGGCGGGATTGATCAACCCTGTTACAGGACGACGCATGGTTACGGCATGGATGGTGGAAGAATTATTTCCGTTTGCCAATAAAGCTTATACTGATTTCGGTGCGCAACTTGGCATACAAGCCTTCTCCCGCAAAGATGTCGTCGATCTTTTTCCCAATCCCTTTATGCGGGAAAGCTTTTTACATAAATTAACCGAGGGCAACGAATACATTCATCGCGTTGACGACGAAATG
This sequence comes from uncultured Sphingobacteriales bacterium, assembly GCA_937888905.1. Lineage (GTDB taxonomy): Bacteria > Bacteroidota > Bacteroidia > Chitinophagales > Chitinophagaceae > Terrimonas. The sequence continues at coordinate 4,216 of CALATA010000020.1, read as the reverse complement.
CATTTTGCCAATTGGTTCAATTATGAATTTGGTGCGGGACTGATCGGCCCGGCTTACACCGCATATCTTGACCGGTTGTTGCCAGCCTGGCGTGCTGAACTGAAGCAACAAAACCGTTTGCAGGAAACTTCGTTCGACATAAACGCTTTACAAATTGAGCCGGATGAGATAAAGTATGATGGCATTCATGCAAGACAAATCATTTTCTGTGACGGACCTGCGGGCATGCACAATCCATTTTTCCAGGCATTGCCTTTCTCGCGTAACAAAGGAGAGGCATTGATCGTAGAAATTCCGGAACTGCCGCAGGACCATACCTATAAAAAAAGCCTGCTGCTGGTGCCGTTGTCGGAACCGGGATTATTCTGGTTTGGTTCCAGCAATCATTGGGAATTTGAAGACGACAAACCCACTCCTGCTTTTCTTGAACAAGGAAAAAATCTGTTGCAGCAATTACTAAAAATTCCTTTCAAGGTCGTTGATCACCGTGCAGGTTTGCGTCCGGCTACACTGGAGCGCCGACCGTTTGTGGGATTTCATCCGCTTCATCCATCCGTTGGCCTACTAAATGGCATGGGCACCAAGGGTTGCTCCCTCGCACCTTACTTCGCACATCAGTTAGCGCAATATATCAGTGGCAATACATCCGCTATCGATCCGGTGGTGGATGTGAAAAGGTTCAGGAGAATCCTGGAGAGACAATGAGACAATTAGATAATTTGAAAATTTGAGAATCAATTTTCAAATCCTGTTACCTAATTTTCAAATCTTCAAATTGTCTAATTAACTTCCAGCCTTTCCCCAACTTAACCTTCGTCCCTCTCACCTTCACCCGGTGTTGCTGAAATAAACATGGTCGTTGCTCGGGATAGAGCGTGATCTTGTGCATATTGTCGGCACGGATATACCGTGCGTCGCCGGGATAACGGAAAGGCGGATATCCATTAAAAAAGAAAGTCAGCGTGTCGGTGGCTTCAAAGTCCTGCGCGAAGAAAAACAGGCTGTTGCCATAATGCGGTTTTAATTTATCCGGGTAAAATACAATATGCCGCACAGGCACCGGCTCTCCGGCAGGATCTACAAACGTAAAAGAAGAAATGTTGGTAAACATACCCAGCGAGTCCTCAAAGCGCGGCAACGGCGCCACCGGCTCGCTTTGAAGAAGGATATCGCGTCCTTTGGCCGTCCAGGTGCCGGATGTTACAAACACCCTGCGCAAGGTATCGTTGTTGAAAATCAATCCCTGATGGCCGGGCGTATAATTCAGGTAAAACTTATGCGCGCTGTCCAGCACCAGGGAACCATTGCCCGGACGGCGGGAACGATAGGTTCCCACAGGAGAACTTACCTGGCAGGCAGTCAATAGCAGCGATAGAAAAGCAACAAGTCGTAAGGACATGGTCGGGGCAAAGATACTATGTGAATGCCTCCCGGCCAATGCAACCGCAAGGTCGGCCGGTTTTCCTATCTTTGCGCGCGGCGAAACCAGCAGTGGCAGGCTTTTTACCCCTGCTGCCGGATTTATGCCTAACCTTTCATCGACAACCATTTTAGTCACGATTTTATATGTACAGAACGCATACCAACGGAGAACTCAGACTTTCCCACGCAGGACAAACCGTAACACTCGCAGGATGGGTACAGACCGTCCGCAAATTCGGCAGCATCACTTTTGTGGACCTTCGCGATCGCTACGGCATTACCCAGCTTCTTTTTGGTGAAGAACTTAATAAAGAACTCGAAAGCCAGCCACTCGGCCGCGAGTTCGTGATCCAGGTATCGGGTGCGGTTTCAGAACGTACTAACAAAAACCCCAACATTCCAACCGGTGACATCGAAATACTGGTTAGCAATTTTACCATTCTTAATAAATCCGCCGTTCCGCCGTTCACCATCCAGGACGATACCGATGGCGGCGATGACTTACGGATGAAATACCGCTACCTCGACCTGCGTCGCAATGCCGTGCGCAAAAATCTCGAACTGCGTTATGCCGTAAACCGTGCGGCCCGCAACTACCTGCACAACCAGGGCTTCATGGATATCGAAACGCCTTTCCTGATCAAATCAACGCCGGAAGGTGCCCGCGACTTCGTGGTGCCTTCACGCATGAACCCCGGACAATTCTACGCACTGCCGCAGTCGCCGCAAACATTCAAACAACTGCTGATGGTAAGCGGCTACGACCGTTACTACCAGATTGTAAAATGTTTCCGCGACGAAGACCTGCGTGCCGACCGCCAGCCCGAATTCACACAGATCGACTGCGAAATGGCCTTCGTAGAACAGGAAGATATCCTGAACATGTTTGAAGGACTGGTAAAAACGATCTTCAAAGATGTAAAGAATATCGACTACACCGAAACCGTGCAACGCATGACATGGGAAGAAGCCATGTGGACATACGGCAACGACAAACCCGATATCCGTTTCGGCATGCAACTCTGCAACCTTAAATTTCCCGGCCACACTTTCCCCGACCGTAAAAATATTGCGGAGCTGATCAATGGTGCCGACTTCAAAGTATTCGATGAAGCAGAAACCGTGATCGCCATTGCGGCACCCGGATGCAGCGAATACACACGCAAGCAAACCGACGAACTCACCGAATGGGTAAAGCGTCCGCAGATCGGCATGAAAGGACTTGTATTCATCAAATGCAATGCTGATGGTAGTTTCAAAAGCAGTGTAGATAAATTTTACAGTGAAGAAAAACTGAAAGCCATTGCCGAAGCCACCGGTGCCAAAGCCGGCGACCTGGTGCTGATTCTCGCCGGTGCCGAAGAGCGTACCCGTAAAGCCACCAGCGAACTCCGTCTCGAGCTTGGCAAACGCCTCGGCTTCCGCAAAGACGATGAATTTAAATTACTGTGGGTACTCGACTTCCCGCTGTTTGAATATGATGAAGAAGGCAACCGCTGGGTAGCCCGTCACCATCCGTTTACTTCGCCCAAACCTTCGGATATCGATACCATGATCAGCAATGATCCATCCATTCCAAATGCGGCTGAATACCTCAAACATCCCTATGCGGGCATCCGTGCCAATGCGTATGATATGGTATTAAATGGAAATGAAATCGGCGGAGGATCCATCCGTATCTATCAACGTGAGCTGCAGGAAAAAATGTTTGCCGCGTTGGGCATGGATGAAGAAGAACAGCAACACAAATTCGGCTTCCTGCTGGGAGCGTTTGAATACGGCGCGCCGCCACACGGAGGTATCGCATTCGGGTTCGACCGTTTGTGTTCGATCCTTGGCGGAAGTGAAAGCATCCGCGACTTCATCGCCTTCCCCAAAAACAACAGTGGTCGCGACGTCATGCTCGATGCACCGGCTGCTATCGACAACAAACAATTCGACGAATTGCAGATCCGTCTTGATTTGAAAGAAGAATAATCAGGCGTAATAAAAATCTTCCGGCATGCTGGCGCCGAACCATTGCGATAAACGAAAATGACGGCGCCGGTATATGCGGCGGGGAAACAACAAGGTATATCCTTCGTCTTTGTAAGACTTAAGGATGACATGACTCCCACCAAACAGGTCGTATACAAATTGCAGGCTCCTGTTTCCGGACGGTTTTGCGTCCTCGGGTACGTTCCCATTATCAAAAGGCCCATCTTCATAAATACGCAGATCATCGAGGATCATGACGTCGCTGTTATCCGGGCGAAGGCGTTTGATGATCTCCAGTTCCTTCATGAGCGGCAACCGTAACTCTTCTTCGTCGCAATCATCGTAAGCGGTAAGACCGGCATCGGCACCCGGGAAATGTGCATCGAGCCAAAAGACACCGTTTCCTTCGATTTGCGGCAATGTTTCTTCGAGTGCTGAAAGACTATCGGCCGTGAGGATTTCGATGCGGGATTCCTGTTCAAAACGCCTGCGGGCGGCATCGGCGAGCTCGGGTACAATCTCGACCGATATCATTTTACGGAAAGGTGCAGACAATGCATAAGCCAACGCATCCCCGCGGAAGGTGCCGGATTCAAATAAAAAATCAAGTTTGTATTCCCGGGCGATCCTTTGCAGATCAAAACGGTGGAGCATTCCCATATTTCAAATTCAAAAGGTGAAAAGAGTGAATGGTCAATGGTGAACAGTGAATGAAGCAATCGTCAATCGTCAATCGTGAATCGTCAATAAGGCTATCTTACGTACTACTTACTACTTACTACTTACTACTTACTACTTACTACTTACTACTTACTAC
>CALATA010000019.1:0-64450 GCA_937888905.1 uncultured Sphingobacteriales bacterium | reverse complement strand
AAGCTTTTTTCTTTTGTTTTCAAAAATTGCACTTATCTATTGAACTCAGCATTTGGCAATAAAAAACATTTTCAAATTCTCAAATCGTCTAATTAGTATTTCTTGTCCTGGTTCAATGTTTTTCCGTTCCGGTTGTGCCAGTTTTGAGGTACAAAATCACGCAGGATGGAACGAAAAGATTTTCTGAAAAAAGGCTTATTGGGGACCGGCATGCTGGTTACCAATGCGGCATTGGGCGGAGTGCTCCGCAACGACATCGACGAACTGAAAGAGCTGGAAGTTATGGGTTTGAATCACTTACCCAACCCGGAAACATGGCAGGGACCTTTTGCAGTACTGCATCGCGCCAATACCCGCGGTCTTGCTGCGCACGGTTGGCTCGACAGTCACCAGACTTTCAGTTTTGCCAACTATTATAATCCTGACCGCATGCATTTCGGTGTGCTGCGTGTGCTGAATGATGACCGCATCGATGCGTCAAAAGGTTTTGGCCGTCATCCGCACGACAACATGGAAATCATTTCCATACCACTGGAAGGAGACCTCGAACACAAAGACAGCCTCGGCAACACCGCCGTGATCCGCGCAGGCGACATCCAGGTGATGAGTGCCGGCACTGGTGTGTTTCACAGCGAATACAATAAGAACGACGATCGCGAAGCGCGTTTTTTACAAATCTGGGTGTTCCCGCGTCAACGCAATGTGGAGCCGCGTTATGATCAGTTAACGCTGGATATAAATGCACGCAAAAATAAATTGCAACAAATCCTTTCCCCCAATCCGGGCGATGAAGGTGTATGGATTCACCAGGACGCCTGGTTTCACATGGGGCGATTCGACAAAGACATTTCCGTTGATTATTCACTGAAGAAAAAAGACAACGGCATTTATGTATTTGTGATCAATGGCAGCGTGCAGATCGACGATGTCACACTTGATAAACGTGATGGCCTGGGCATTTGGAATATCTCCGGACTTTCGATGCAATCACTGAGTAACGATACAGAACTACTGATCATGGAAATCCCGATGACCATTTCATAAAAAAAGAAGCATGTCAATCAATAAAACAGCCACTACACAATATCCCGTTATCGATCTCATTCGTCAGCGCTGGAGTCCGCGGAGTTTTGCAGACAAAGCCATTTCGCCGGACGATATGCATACGATCCTCGAAGCTGCATCGTGGTCGTTCAGCGCCATGAACGAACAACCCTGGCGATATGCCGTTGCTTATCGCGGAACGGCACTCTTCGACACCTTTTCATCCTGGCTGGCGGCCGGCAATCAGCCTTGGGCGAAGCATGCAGCGGCTTTAGTGCTGAGCAGCACCGTTACTTCGTTTGCGAGTGGCCGTCCTTACCCTGATGCGTTGCATGATGCAGGCGCTGCCAATATGTTGCTGACATTACAGGCGGGAAGCATGGGCATCGGCGTTCACCCGATGGCAGGATTTGATAAAGCAGCAGCGGAATCATTTTTGCCCGAAGGGCTGCAACCTGTGATCATGCTGGCAATGGGTTATCCTGATACGCATGAGAAATTGGATGAGCCTTACCGTACGCGTGAACTGGCACCCCGAACGCGCAAATCACTAAATGAATTTCTCCTTAACGCAGAATAACAATGTTATGAAACTGAACATACTGGTATTGTGCAAACAACCCGAAATAAAAGACACCATCTTACGCTTGCTGTCTGCAGAAGCTGATTGGAATGCCGAAGCCGCCATCAATGCAGAAGAGGCATTGCAGGCAAAAGGCAACTATGATGTCATCTTACTCGGCAGTGGCTTTTCACTGTCAGCCGACAAAGAACTTTGCAATCATTTGCAACAAAAACATCCCAACGCCCGCATCATCGAACATTACGGCGGCGGAAGTGGATTATTGTTTGGCGAAATAAGAGCTGTAATTTGAAAATTTACCCTGACACCTCGGGATTGATAATAAAAAAATGCTTTTCAAATTATCAAATCTTCAAATTACCTAATTAGTATTTCTTGTCCTGGTTCAATGTTTGCCGCCAATACAAACAGGATATTTGCTCTATAAAACCACAGATCATGAATAATCAAATAAAAGGCCTGCATCACATTACGGCCATTGCATCTGACGCGCAACGTAACTACGATTTCTATACACGCATACTGGGTTTACGCATGGTAAAGAAGACCGTCAACTTCGACGATCCGCAAACCTATCATTTCTATTTTGGCGATGAACAAGGTACGCCCGGCACCATTCTCACTTTCTTTCCCTGGACACATGCCCGCGCCGGCAAACCCGGTACCGGTATGGCTACGGAAATCGGGTATGCTGTACCCGCTGACAGCCTTGACTTCTGGCAACAACGTTTTAAAGAAATGAATGTGCCACACGGTCCTGTCCGCGAAGAATTTGGTGACACGGTATTACCTTTTTCCGATCCTGACGGGTTGCAACTGAAACTGGTGGTTCCTGCTAATGCAGATCCACGCAAACCCTGGGCAACCAACGCAGTGAATGAAAACAAAGCCACACGCGGTTTTCACAGTGTGGCGCTTAGTTTAAAAAACACCGATGATACGGCTAAAATACTGACCGATATCTTTGGTTATAATCTCGACAAACAAGAAAATAACCGCTATCGTTTCAAAACTGACGTAATTGAAACCGCCAATCTCGTCGATCTGATTCTCGACCCGGAAGCAGGTCATGGTATCAATGCAGCGGGAACCAATCACCACGTGGCATTCAGGGTGAGTGACGAAGAAGTGTTGATGCATTTCAGGGAGAAAATATTATCTGCAGGATTCAACATCACGCCCAAGATCAACCGTGACTATTTCTTCTCACTTTATTTCAGAGAACCCGGCGGCGTATTATTTGAACTGGCTACTGACAATCCGGGATTTGCGACTGATGAAACGGTCGAGAACCTGGGAACAAGTCTGCGTTTGCCGAAGCAATATGAGCAGGCGCGTGAGCAAATCGAAAAAATCTTACCTAAACTCACACAGGCATGAGCAACGCACAACAACATACATTAGATATCCGCCAAAGTGGCCGTCCGTTGGACGGCACTTCGCGGGTGTTGATCCTGCTGCATGGACGCGGCGGATCGGCAGAAGACATAACCGGATTGGCGAATCACTTATCGGTAGATGGATTTACGTTACTGGTGCCGCAGGCAACAAATAATACCTGGTATCCGTATTCGTTTATGATGCCGCATAAAGCCAATGAGCCATGGTTGACCAGTGCCCTTGAAAATGTAGCGGCAGTAGTGGATGAAGCAATAAAAGCTGGTGTAGAAAAAAAGGACATCTACTTCGCGGGCTTTTCGCAGGGAGCGTGTTTGATGCTGGAATACCTGGCGCGCAATGGAGAAGAGTATGGAGGCGCGGCGGCCTTCACAGGTGGGCTAATCGGCGAAACGCCGGATCAATCGGTTTACAAAGGTAACTTCGGTGGCATGCCTGTTTACATAGGCACCAGCGATCCCGATCCGCATGTACCGGTGGAGCGTGTGAAATTGACAACGTCGGTTTTGGAAAAAATGGGCGCGAAAGTAACGGAGCGAATATATCCGGGCATGGGGCATACGATAACGAAGGAAGAAATAAATGAGGCGAATAAAGTCGTATTTAGTAGTTAGTAAACTCTCTTTGCGCCTTAACTACTTTGCGCCGATGCGTGAAAAATTCACGCAAAGAAGCATAAGGAGCAAAGGCGCTCAAAAGCAATGACCTATGGAATTTAAGTATACAAGACTGTATTCCGACTCGCGCGGGGAAAGTCGTTTCGAAGACAAAACGATTCCCATGCGATCAGCCGGGACGATCGGTTTTTTGTCAGAGCTATTTCCGGTAGAAGGTATCATCTTTCGTGAGGTGGAAGCGAATTATGACTATGACTTTCACCATGCACCGCAGCGGCAATTCCTGGTGTTGCTGGACGGAGAGATCGAGATAGAAACATCTCTGGGAGAAAAAAGAACATTCAAGGCCGGCGACGTGTTGCTGCTGGAAGATGTGACCGGTAAAGGGCATCGCACGAGAAATGTCCGCCAGGAACCGAGAAGATCGTTATTTATCCCGCTCCGGGAGCCATAGAAAAATTTCTATGATTTCGCTAGAATCTTTTCCCTTTCGAAAGGGTGATTTCTTTTTATGGCTTTTCTGTCGTAACTAGATGTGTGGTGGTACCCGTTTTTTAAACCAATACTCCAAGTGATTGATGCAGGCTGAGAGGTCTGCATTTTTTTTGTTTGAAGATAGATTTCACTGCCGTCACAAATCATTTCCTTTAAATGCATCATCCCAATTATCTATGACCAACTTAGCCTGCTGCATTAATTCCATCCATTTGGGATCCTGTATAATTTCCTGCTGAGTCAGGCCACTTTCATCGTACGCATTCAATTTATCCCTTAGCAATTCAGGTTTTCTTGTAAAAGACGCAGGTAATTTAAGCCTGCTTACTTCGAGATCAACAAACGTGTCGAACGAATTATCGTCGAATAGTCGGCAGTACACCTCAATGAAGCTTGAAGTCGGATTGTAAGCTTCCCTATTTTCGACTGCATTTAAAAGTTTAGAAAGGTATTCAATTTTTAGTTTTATAGGATCAGGATATGGGTTTGTATTCTGCCGGAGGTACATACCCGAGTGACTTATGTGGTCTTTGTTTGTTGTAATCGGCTCTCCATTCTTCTGCTTTCTGCCGTACTTCATCCAGCGTTTGGAGCAGGTATGCGTTTAATAGCTCCCGACGTTTCCCGACCCACATATAAAACCCCTAGTTGTGGCACGGTAGGTCTTACTGTCGCTGCTGCGGTAGCAGCGCCGTTTTCCGCCCCATCTATATCAATATAATTGACAGGATCGCCTTCTGCGTAAGAGTAGGGGCTGTTCCAAGGATAACTGTCAGTCAACGGATCTACACTCAAGAACCTTCCCAACGCCGGATTATAAATCCTGAACCCATAATCCTGCAACCCTGTCTCTAAGTCATTCTCCTTCCCATTAAACCCATACCGGTACTTATCACTATGACTACTCCGTCCCGGCATCGTCATCCCAAACGGATAATAATCATTCGCACTCGCAACATCCGGCAAGTAATAATCTACCAGTGTCGTATCCACTGATTGCGCTACTCCGTTCTTCCGGTCGGTGATGCTAACCAGCACATTCCCCAGATGGTTACTCAACTCAAAGAACTTCTTGCCCCGGTCGTAGCTGTACACATCGGTCGCTACAAGGCTCGTCATGTCCACATCCGGTTTAAAGATACCGAGTCTGCTGCTGCCGTACAAGTGCACTTCCGATTGCGTCAGGTTGCCGTCGTTTAGCAGCCCGCCTTCTTCATACACGCTCATTACGTTGCCTGTCGCGTCCCTTATGTAGTAGGTTTTTCTTGTCGGGCCGCTCGCCGGGTCTATTTCCTTGCTGATCCGGTTGCCCGCAGCATCGTAGGTGTAGGTGATCGTCATTGACCCTTTGGTGATACTCCTGATCTTGCCATACACGTTCCATTCGATCGACGTGATGCCCTCTTTGGTGTCTTTGATTAAATTGCCGATCTCGTCGTATTGATAGTTGTCCGTGGTTTGTGCGTCGAGTTTTTCAGCCTGTACCTGTGAGAGAGTCAACGGTGTCTGGCTGTCGATGTCTTCCGTATACGCATTGTCTGCCACCCGGTCGTGGACATATCTTAACCGGTTGTTGAGTAATTGTCCTGCATTGTTTCTTCCGTATTGGTAAGTTAACGTGTCCATGGCCAGACCGTTCACACTCGTTGCGCCATTTCTGAGGTAGGTTAAAATATTACCGTCGCATCGTAGCTCACTCTTTCTTTATAATCATCACTCGCTACCGGTGTCCAGGTATTGTTGCTTTGCAGACCCGAGTACGCATCCATCGCCACGATCCGGTTCAATTGATCGTATTGGTAATTGTACAGTTTGGCATCGCCGATGCCGCGGATGTTCACCGCCATCGCCGCAATGTTGCCGTTGTAAAGAGACTTAGCATTGGTTGAGAGCGAGGAGAGCACCGAAGCAAATTTATTGCCCGTTGTACCGATCGCGTGGTAGTCCGACCACGGCGAGCTAGTGTAGTAGTTCAGGCTAAAACCATAGGCATCTCTTGCTACTTTGGAATGAACCGAGCCGGCTTTGCCGTCTTCGCCCATGTTATAGGTTCCATCACCTACCTGCGTACCGTTCACACCTTTGAGCCATCCCTGTACCGTATAGGCATAGTCGATGCCCTGCACCTGCTGCTGACCGATCACTGTTCTGGCCAGCGGACCATGCTTGTAGTAGTCATAGTTCGCTTCGTTTTCCCATACCCAGCCATCATGGCTGGTTTGCACACCGGTCAACCTGTTCTCGGCATCGTATGCATATCTATGGTAAAACTGGTCCGGTCTTCCGCGCTGGTAAGCTACTTGGTTCACCTTGCCGCTGATCAGGTCGTAGTCGTAGACTATTTTCTTGAAACGCGAGAAGTCCGTTTCCCCAAACAGTGCCAGGTAATCCTGCACCAATGTATCTACGTTACCGTGGATATCATACGTGTAAAAAGTGGCGCTGGCATGATCGCCGAGGCCCAGGTTGCCAAAAGTACCATTGTCATACAAAGCCGACCAGCTCACGCGGTTTCTTAAGTTGCGCTGCGTTAATACAGTGCCTGCCAGAATACCTTCTGGATCGGAAGGCGATTCTCCGTAAGCGATATCATAACTGGTTACCGTTACATCCCGCACCGCTTTGTTATGCATCCATTCGGCCAGGTCCTGCGGATTTCGCGAGATAGCCGCGTTCATTGCCGTTGCATTGGTCATCTCGCCTACTTCGCTGATACGGCCCAATTGATCGTACACCGTATAACTGTAGTGATCCGCATTTTTTTGTTTGGCATTCCGGCTTACCACCAGTCTTCCCAGTACATCGTACCAGAAATCGCTTTGGCCACCGTCAGGACTCACCTGCGCGATCACCTGTTTCAGCGTGTTGTAACGATAGTTGGTGGTGAGTGTATGAGCCGGTACTACGGCACTTCCGTTGGTCGCTCTCGCTGTACGCACATTGTTCAAAAACGTGCTGCCGTATTCCGGGTGTACACCTTCCGGAGGAACCGTTTTCAATAAATTACCCGCATGATCATAGTAGTACAACGTGTAATGATGCTCTGCCTGTTCGTTGGTGACGGTGAAGCTTGTATTGATACCTAATAGAACGAGGGCTTAAAAGCTCAATTGTTTGTTGATATATCTCTTTTGCTTCATCTACATTAACCCATTATAATTAGTACATTAACAGAAAAGTGTTCGTGGAAAAGCAACCAAAAAATAGAAAACCTTTTTTAGGACTATTCAAACAGATAATCGGATGCAAACGTTAGCTGGATTTCCCTGTTGAAAATATAGTCCGTCCTTCTTAAGTTTGCTCGTCTTTTCAATACTGGAAATAACTCAAAAATCAAGGGTCTAATAAAAATCTGCAAATGAAGTACTATTTAATCGCCCCGTCCGTTGAAGAAGATGAAGTAGGTGAATATCCTCAAACGACCGGAACATATCCTGGTTATAACCGGAATGCGCCTAATTCAATGGAAAATTTAACATCGGACTGTTTCCCAAATTTCATACCTGATTTAAGATTTATTATAGAGGACAATGCAATTTTAACCGACGTAGTCAGTCCCTCCAACCTCGACTTCGCTACCGGACTTTTGATGAATGCCAGAACAAGAGAAATTTTCAGCAAAGCGAAGATTATACCACATCAGTTTTATCTTGCTACGTTAAAAACTAATACTCAAATTTTAGACTACTATTGGTTACATTTAATTTCTCCAACATTATCTATCATCGATTTCGAAAAGTCAGTTTTTCTGGAAACTTTGCCCACTCAGGAAAAAATTATTCGCACGTTCAACTCATATTCCGAATATGACAGATACTATGAGTCATATGACCTGAACCCGCTGACTATTGACAAGTTATCATTAAAAGTTAATTTAAAGGTTGACGTCTTTTGTCTGCCAGGCATATTTCACGATATCCTTGTAGCCGAGCATATTTGTTTACTACTACAACAAAAAAAAATAACGGGTCTAAGCTATAAAGAGCAAAATTTTTACTCCGCATAATTATATATACACATAAACCGCATTACAAAGTTTAACCGTACATTATTTAGTAGCATCAAAAATATCAGCAAGATCAATTAACAAAAAAGAACTGCAAGATGATCTTGATTGTAGTTCTTTTTTTTTGTTTTGATATCTCACCCGTCAATGGACCTTATCTTGGTATATCATTGATTTTCCCTGAGGTATTATTTATCTTAGCCTTCAGTTGCCCGGCAGTTATTTCCGCTATTTCTTATAATTACGCTTACCTCTCAAATTTTGGAAATTCTCTTCTAGCATTTTGAGAGCCATTTCGGTATACCTATTATGACTGCCCCTATGTCTAGCTAGATCAAGAGCGACTCCATTTACCACACCATTAAAGTCAAATCCTTTTTTTACAGCCTCCCTCAAAATCTTGTTTTTCTCTAATAATTCTGTAGGCAATACGTGGTGCACCTGCCAAGAAACGGTTAAGCCTTGTTTCGCTTTTTCCAAAGCATTCCTAAGTAGATTTGACCCTTCTTTGCCCGACTGTGCTATTACTTTCGCTATATCATCTCCATGTTCGCGGCGATAGCATTGAGCTTGGCACTTTTATAAACCTTTGCAGCGGTGGCCGATACATTCGAAGCTGAGACAGTTACATCTGAAGCCGTGGTAAGAGTACTAACAGTGGTTCTCGCGTCAGAAGCTGCGTTGATTGTTTTATTAGCATCTTTAAGATCATCAATAGCATTAAGAGCCTTTGCCTTTCTTAAACCTCCGACTAATGGAAGTAAATTAAGTCCTCTCTCCCACCAAGTCAATTTTTCACCAGTAACAAGGTCTTTTCCGGAAACAGCTTCTGTCAAGCCTTTTAAGGTTCCTACTTGGGAGAAATCTAAGCTAGCTGATAGGATTTTTCTACTAGCGGGGGTTTGGAAACTCATAGCCCTTCTCAAATCATCTTTATCTCTCGCCGTAATGTTGACTCCTCGAGGTATAATAACAACAGCCGACTCAAGGCCATCCATATCAACCGCTGCAATTGGGGTATTGCTAGCAAATTGGAATGGCGTTAGCTCTGGATAATCCGCTGTAATCGGATCCACACTTAAAAACTTGCCTAATCCAGGATTATATATCCCGAACCCATAATCCTGCAATAATCCTGCAACCCCGTCTCCTCATCATTCGCCTTCCCATTAAACCCATACCGGTACCTATCACTATGAACACTCCGCCCCGGCATCGTCATCCCGAAGCTTCGGGACCGAACGGATAATAATCGCTGGCACTCGCAAAATCCGGCAGGTAATAATCCACCAAATCAGTGCTCGATGACAACTGCACACCATTCTTCCGGTCCGTCACCGTCACCAGCACATTCCCCAAATGGTTGCTCAACTCAAAGAACTTCTTGCCTCTGTCAAGTCCATAAATATCCGTAGCAACGAGGATCGTCATGTCCAAATCCAGCTTAAATAAGGGACAAGCTAAAGTCAAAAACCATTCTTATTAAAAAAACTAAAGAAAAGAGGCCATTTAAAAGAACTCTGAGAATAACTTATTCAGTATAAATCTGGGGGAACATATAATAGAGCGCACAACAAGTTATTGCCCTCTGACATACTCCAAGAAATCTAATACCACTTTCCTAAAATATTCGACCGAAACAGTGGCATCTTTTAAATTTTTCATATAATCCACTGTAGGTTTATAGTAATTTGTATTCTCGGACCAAATAAACGTCAGATATCCTTCTTTTATATAGATAATCTTGGTCACAGTGTCCAGTTGGTCACCAAAATAAGGCGAGAACCTCTTGTACTTTTCGAACTTGGCGTAATCACTTTGATTCCAGTCATCCAGAGATTTACCTAACAAAAAGCAATATTTAAAAATCTGCCTTTCGTTCATTCCATTAAAATCTTCATCATAGAATTCATCCCCTTTTGTTAACAAGTCTTCGAAAGTTTTAATCGCATAAGAAAGTGTAAAATTTACTTTCATTATACCGGCTGATTCATTTTTGAACCATAACCGAAGCTTACTTTTCATTTTTTTGCTATCGAGATCTTGAATTTCAATAGCAAAAATTTGTTTATCGCCGAATATCATATACTAAGGTGTTTTACTTTTTGATTCAGAAGTTTGAGATTGACTCGGTTGATTTGAGCTTGAAGGAGGATTATCAGGTCTTAAGAAACGAGTCTGCCAATCTGGATAATTAATGTTTAACCAAATTCTACCTGACACCTCACGAGCGAAATCATTGGTTGAAACTCGATCATTATCAATTCGAGTACTTTGCGAAACCATCGAAAATCCTTTAGTATTTAAATTTATTAGTGCTGTTTCAACACCTTTGGCTGTATAATAATTTGTCACACCTATTACTTGTTGAAAATTGATGCCTTCTACGCTAAGCGGTGAGTATCTTCCGCCTGAAAATGCATCTCCAGTTATACCAAAATAAGGCAAAAGTTTGCCCGGTTCAACAATACCTTTCCTTTGTTTAACATCTCTCATCGTTTCATAAATATAATAGCCATCCTCCCCTTCTCTAGTTTTTCCAGGCCGGGTTTTGGGGGCGCCCTGTGGAGCTGGCACCTGCGCCGGAGCGGGTGCTCGTTCGGGTTCTGGCGCAGGAATTGGCGCCGATTGAGGATTAGGTGCATTTGCCTCAAGGGGAGTTAATACAGCGAGAGGAACACTTGTTACGGTCCTTATCATTTTTACGGTAGACGCAGCCCTCTTCAAGTTATCCGGGAGTTCCAGTGTCGAGGATTGAGGTACAGGCTGACTCCGAGGTCTCAAATCGGCGGGATCAGGTCTAATTATCCGCTCAACTCTTGCATTGTCTCTTGCTGGCTGAAGTTGTGGTTGGAGGAGTGTCCGGCGATTTTGTGCGCGCTCTTCTGGCCGCTCCATCCCATCCAAGTCAATATAATTTACAGGATCACCTTCGGCAAAAGCATACACACTATTCCAAGCAAATTTATTTGCCAGCGGATCTACACTTGTAAAACGGCCTAATCGTGGGTCATAAATCCGCATGCCATAATCCTGCGCTGCTTGAGCTATATCCTCATCATTCTCCTTCCCATTAAACCCATACCGGTATTTATCACTATGCATACTCCGTCCCGGCATTGTCATGCCAAAAGGATAATAATCATTCGCACTCGCTATATCAGGCAGGTAATAATCCACCAGCGCCGTATCCGTAGACAAGCGTACGCCATTTTTCCGGTCGGTAATGCTAACCAGCACATTCCCCAGATGGTTACTCAACTCAAAGAACTTTTTGCCTCTGTCGTAGCCGTAGACATCAGTCGCTACAAGGCTCGTCATGTCCACATCCGGTTTAAAGATACCGAGTCTGCTGCTGCCGTACAAATGCACTTCCGATTGCGTCAGGTTGCCGTCGTTTACCAGGCCGCCTTCTTCGTACACACTCATCACGTTGCCGCTCGCGTCCCTTACGTAATAAGTCTTTCTGGTCGGGCCGCTGGCTGGTGTTACCACTTTGCTGATCCGGTTGCCGGATGCATCATAGGTGTAGGTGATCGTCATCGCACCTTTGGTGATGCTCCGGATCTTGCCGTATACATTCCATTCTATCTCCGTGATACCTTCCTTCGTGTCTTTGATCAGGTTACCGATTTCATCGTATTGGTAATTGTCGGTGGTTTGTGCATCGAGTTTTTCTGTTTGTACTTGTGCCAGTGTCAACGGTGTCTGGCTGTCGATGTCTTCGGTATACGCATTGCCCGCTACCCGGTCGTGGACATATCTTAATCTGTTATTGATCAGTTGACCGCTGTTGTTCTTTGCATATTGATACGTCAGGCTATCCATCGCCAAACCATTCACGGCTGTTGCGCCATTTCTTAGGTAGGTTAAAATATTGCCGTTCGCATCATAGCTCACTCTCTCTTTGTAGTCATCGCTTGCTACCGGTGTCCAGGTATTGTTATTCTGCAGACCCGAGTACGCATCCATCGAAACGATGCGGTTCAGTTGATCGTATTGGTAGTGGTACAACTTCGCATCACCAATGCCGCGGATGTTCACCGCCATCGCTGCGATGTTGCCGTTGTAAAGAGACTTAGCGTTGGTTGAGAGCGCGGAGAGCACCGAAGCAAATTTATTGCCCGTTGCGCCGATCGCGTGGTAGTCCGACCATGGTGAGCCAGTGTAGTAGTTCAGGCTGAAGCCATAGGCATCTCTTGCCACTTTGGAGTGAGCCGATCCGGTCTTGCCGTCTTCGCCCATGTCATAGGTTCCATCACCGACCTGCGTACCGTTCACACCTTTGAGCCATCCCTGTACCGTATAGGCATAGTCGATGCCCTGCACCTGCTGCTGACCGATCACTGTCCTTGCCAGCGGGCCATGTTTATAATATTCGTAGTTCGCATCGTTTTCCCATACCCATCCATCGTGGCTGGTTTGCACACCGGTTAATCTGTTTTCTGCATCGTATGCATATCTATGGTAAAACTGATCCGGTCTGCCGCGCTGGTAACTCACCTTGTTCACTTTGCCGCTGATCAGGTCGTAGTCGTATTCGATCTTCTTAAAGCGCGAGAAGTCCGTTTCTCCAAACAGTGCCAGGTAATCCTGCACCAGTGTGTCCACGTTGCCGTGAATATCATACGTGTAAAAAGTGGCGCTGGCATGATCGCCGAGGCTCAGCCCGCCGAATGTGCCACTATTATAAATAGCTGACCAGCTCACGCGGTTTCTTAAGTTGCGCTGCGTTAATACAGTGCCCGCCAGTATGCCTTCGGGATCGGAAGGAGATTCTCCGTAAGCGATATCATAACTGGTTACCGTTACATCCCGCACCGCTTTGGTGTGCATCCATTCGGCCAGGTCCTGCGGATCTCGCGAGATAGCCGCGTTCATTGCCGTTGCATTGGTCATCTCGCCCACTTCACTGATACGGCCTAAGTCATCATACACCGTATAGCTGTAATGATCCGGCTTTCGCTGCTTGGCATTCTGGCTCACTACCAGTCTTCCCAGCACATCGTACCAGAACTCGCTTTGGCCGCCATCAGGGCTTACTTGCGCGATCACCTGGTTCAGCGTGTTGTAGCGGTAGTTCGACAAAAGGTCCGCTATGATACTTTATACAATAGTAGAAAAGTGAGTTGTCAAAATTGTCGTTACCCGCTTTCATTTATCAACATGGCTGTACCAATGAGTAATTTAGCAACAAAAAAAGGGATATCTAGTCGAATGAAATAAACCGTACTGTGTAAAAGAAAAGAAGCCTTATAAAAGGCCTCTGAGAATAACTTATTAGAAAAACTTTGCAGAAACAGACACTTCAGTGTACCACCAATTGATATCAAAACACACCTAACAAGCAGATTTTAACCTTAAAAAAAGAGTCATATATTCTTGCTAAAAATGATAGTATTGTGCTATTTAAATTCGTTCACACGTTGAGCGAACTCATCTCCCCTCACAATCAAAGAGTCGTCATCGTCTATTACTACATCTGATCGATTTGCAACTAATAATAAAATATCAATAATAAAATCACGATCGCGATATTTAAAATAATACTGCATTAAAGGACAACTTTCTTCGTTCAGTAACCTTCTGTATTCCTGAATTTCAAATTCTTCAAACCCATTTTTATCGACAAATATCTCTTCTCCATCATCTATAAATACTCTATCAATCAGTTTTATGCCCTCGTTATCAATAATTTGAGAGACAACTATTGAGCGTGAGACTTCAACATTAAAGTTGTTTTTAATTAATTCATTGGCAAATTCTTTCAGTAGCCCTCTTTTAGTACTAATAACAATTGCTCCTGCACTCATTTATTGAACTTTTTTATATACTCAAAAAGTCGATTCGCTTCCTTCATATCGATCGCACCCGATTTATCAATTATTTTAAAAACTTCTATTCCATTTTTTCTCAAGTCTTTTTCCACAGAACCTTTAAATTTTTTGTCCAGAGAGACAAAAATATAATTTTTATTATTTAAAAGTGACTGTCCTTTATTCTTTATAGATTGGCTGGTGGCACTTTTACCTCCGCCCGTTTTAATCTCAATATTAATTTTTTGTAAGACTATATCAAAATCTCCTTCACCATATCCAAATCTCGCTGGGAATTTTTGTGAAACATCTTTTACTGTTCCAGGCCCCAAAAAATCATCAATTGTGTTTGCAAAATCTCCTACTTTAGGATCTGTTTTAGCAGATACATAATGGTTCCAATTCTTTATACCCGTTATTTTTTCAATAGTTTCCCTAGCAATACCCATTTTAGTAAGACCTGACGATACAGCTCTAGCACCGTACTTAGCTATAAATTTAGAAGCACTCCCTGCGATATACGAAGCTAACGCAGCTACAACCCCCCTTTCCATCGCCCCATCCCAAGTTGGGTTATCTTCCCTGAAATAATAACTCAACATAGAACCGCCTGCATTCAGTGCCGCTGCTAGATGCTTATTTTTAACAAGGTTTGCAGCACCAGAGGAAGCAGCCTGTACCCAATCCACATCAAGCTTATCCCAGGCATCGCCCCAACTCGGGTGTCCTCTGCCATTGTTGGCAAAATATCGTTCCGCTACCAGTTGAATACCGACATCTGTCATTACACCAATGGCAGCATCTCCCATTTTCTTCAATAGCCATATAACAATCGGTGCTATATTTCCTTTGGGATCGTTTTTCCAAATAGGTCCATTATCAAAGGCGCAATAAGGCCCCTGTCCTGGCTGTATTCGGCTCATTGGATCCACATTCCATCTTCTTCCCAGCCTGGCATCGTATTCCCAAAATTCCGCCGTCATGCTACTTCCATAGGGGTTTATCTCCGTCGATTTCTCCTGTCCATTAAACCCATACCGGTACTTATCACTGTGACTAGTCCTACCCGGCATCGTCATTCCGAAAGGATAGTAATCATTCGCACTCGCAACATCCGGCAGGTAATAATCTACCTGTGCCGTATCCGTTGACAAGCGTACCCCATTCTTCCGGTCGGTAATGCTAACCAATACATTCCCCAAATGGTTGCTCAACTCAAAGAACTTCTTGCCTCTGTCAAAACCATACACATCCGTAGCGACGAGGCTCGTCATGTCCACATCCGGTTTAAAGATACCGAGTCTGCTGCTGCCGTACAAATGCACCTCCGATTGGGTCAGGTTGCCGTCGTTCACCAGGCCACCTTCTTCGTATACACTCATTACATTGCCTGTGGCGTCCCTTACATAATAGGTCTTCCTGGTCGGGCCGCTGGCGGGAGCCACTTCCTTGCTGATCCGGTTGCCGGCCGCATCATAGGTGTAGGTGATCGTCATCGATCCCTTGGTGATGCTTTTGATCTTGCCATACACGTTCCATTCGATCGACGTGATGCCTTCTTTGGCATCCTTGATTAAGTTACCGATCTCGTCGTAGGCATAGTTGTCGGTGGTTTGCGCATCGAGTTTTTCTGCCTGCACCTGGCTTAAGGTTAACGGCGTCTGGCTGTCGATGTCCTCGGTATAGGCATTGTCCGCTACCCGGTCGTGGACATATCTTAATCTGTTATTGATCAGTTGACCTGCATTGTTTCTTCCGTATTGGTAAGTCAACGAGTCCATGGCCAGACCGTTCACACTCGTGGCGCCATTTCTGAGGTAGGTCAGGATATTTCCATTCGCATCGTAAGTGACTCTTTCTTTGTAGTCATCACTTGCTACCGGTGTCCAGGTATTGTTGCTTTGCAGACCTGTATACGCGTCCATCGCCACGATCCGGTTCAGTTGGTCGTATTGGTAGTTGTAGAGTTTGGCGTCGCCTAGTCCTCGGATGTTCACTGTCATTGCGGCTACGTTACCATGATATAGTGATTTGGCATTAGTTGACAATACAGAGATTACTGACGTAAATTTATTGGCGGATGGGCCGATGGCATAATAGTCTGTTCCTGATGGCGTATTATTGTCAAAATAATTTAAACTAAAGCCATATGCATCCCTTGCTACTTTGGAATGAATCGAGCCGGTCTTGCCGTCTTCGCCCATGTCATAAGTACCATCACCCACTTGTGTACCATTCACGCCTTTGATCCATCCCTGCACTGTATACGCATAGTCCAATCCCTGCACCTGCTGCTGACCAAGCACTGTTCTAGCAAGCATACCGTGTTTGTAATACTCATAGTTCGCTTCGTTTTCCCATACCCAGCCATCGTGGCTGGTTTGCACGCCGGTCAATCTGTTTTCTGCATCGTATGCATATCTATGGTAAAACTGATCTGGTCTTGCGCGCTGGTAACTCACCTTGTTCACTTTACCACTGATCAGGTCGTAGTCGTATTCGATCTTCTTAAAGCGCGAGAAGTCCGTTTCACCGAATAACCCTAAATAATCCTGCACCAGGGTGTCTACGTTGCCGTGGATATCATACGTGTAAAAAGTGGCGCTGGCATGATCGCCGAGGCCCAGGTTGCCAAAAGTACCATTGTCATACAAGGCCGACCAGCTCACGCGGTTTCTTAAATTGCGCTGCGTTAATACAGTGCCCGCCAGTATGCCTTCGGGATCGGAAGGCGATTCTCCGTAAGCGATATCATAGTTGGTGACCGTTACATCTCTTACGGCATTGGTGTGCATCCACTCGCCGAGGTCCTGCGGGCTTCTGGCGATCGCCGCGTTCATGGCTGTTGCACTGGTCATTTCTCCCACTTCACTGATACGGCCTAAGTCATCATACACCGTATAGCTATAGTGATCCGGCTTTCGCTGCTTGGCATTCTGGCTCACTACCAGTCTTCCCAGCACATCGTACCAGAACTCGCTTTGGCCGCCATCAGGGCTTACTTGCGCGATCACCTGGTTCAGCGTGTTGTAACGGTAGTTGGTGGTGAGCGTATGAGAAGGCACTACAGCAGTTCCGTTGGTCGATCTCGCTGTACGCACATTGTTCAAAAACACGCTGCCGTATTCCGGGTGTACACCTTCCGGTGGCACCGTCTTTAATAGGTTACCCGCATGATCATAGTAGTACAACGTGTAATGATGCTCTGCCTGCTCGTTGGTGACGGTAAAGCTTTCCAGCTCTTTGGCCGCATAACATTTTTGCTGATAGGCCGCGTCAAACGCATTGCGCAGGCTGTCCAGGTACAGTTCATATTTTTCCGTAGCCGTCGTTACCACTACCGAGTACGGCACCGTACAACTGTCAACGATTCCCGGAGCAGGATCATCGTAAACCGGTGCATTCAGTCCGCACATGCGCGGACCGGTGGTGGTGTCGCAGGGAAGTTTCACACCACAAGCCGCATACATCGTTTGTATTTGCTCCGTGGTATGCCATACACCTTTGACCGAATAGAAATACCAGGTAAAACCAGCCAGGCAGTCTTTCTGATAGACCGACGGGCTGACAAAACTCTTATACAACTGCAGGTTAGGATAACCCCAGAAGTGCGCTTCCTTCGTGCTGCCATCCACCATCTCGAGAGTGGCCATCACAAAGTCGCCGTTGTTGAGGTGATAGTAACCGGCTGAAGTTTCATAGTAGTTGCGGAGCAATGCCGTGTCCAGGTAAAACCGAACTACCCGCTTAATATCCTCTGTCTGGTACAGGAAGTTGGTGGTCTTCAACGTATCCTTCAGATCATAGTCCGGCAAACGGTCATCGAAGTTGCCCGGCGTGCCCGGCAGCTTATATACTTTATAATAAATGGTATCGAGATAGGCCTGGTATTGCGTAACGGTTTTGATCCGTTCGGGCAAGGGATAAAAAGCCAATGTGGTATAACCGTTCGATATGTCGCCACAGATATCATCCACCAGGAATTTTTTATCCGGTGCGCTCACGCCATAGTACTGTGACAAGGAAGCCAGCGTACAGCTCTCCACTCCTCCTTTCCACGCATTCTCCGAGCCGATCATGTAACGGAAACGCCCCCATTCCTCCATGAGGTTCACGGCATGGTATTGTCTCGTTTTTTCGATAGCCGTATGCAGTCCCACAAAATCAGTATCCGATACCACCTGGTTGGTCAGCATATCATTGAACCAGCTTCCCCAGTTATCCCAATGCGCCAGGTTCAGCGGCAATACAATATTGAACAATGAGTCCGATCCCGAATAAGTCGAATACGCGATCTTGTAGAGCTTGTTATTGAGATCAAAGTTGTGAGGCTCGTAACGATATCGTGAAGACAGATGACGGCCTGTGCTGTTGCGTTGTTTCCATTCCAGCAGGCCGTTCATACCCCAACGCAGTTCTTCAAAGATCGGGGTGATGCTGAAGCCGTAAGCAGATTGCGCATTGTCCACCTGCTGCTTGATCAGTTTGTATTGCGCCGCAATCGTCCGCAGGTCATCGCAACCGGTACCCGTAGATATTGTATCGTTGGCCGTGATACATTCCTGGAAGAAAGCCGCATAATCGGTCCACAACTTAGTGAAGCCTGTCCGGTTGTTGGCAAACAGCGCAAAGGCTTTGTTCAGTGCAATATCCGCCTCCGTCTGCGGATCGATGACCGGAGCGGATTGATTGAATTCTGTACGGAAGTCTGCCCGCATGCGGTTCAGGTCCACACATTCGATACAGGTCTTCGCCACCGGAGCATTACCGCGGCATTGGAAGATCGCCGGCAGTTTCACCGGTTCTTCGAGGAAGTTGCAGGCATAGCGTCCTTCACACAGATCCAGCAACAGTTGCAGCTTGGCCGAGTCGATCACCGTTCCATGTTCCGCCTGCAGGTAAGCCGTAAATGTCATCGACGGCGCACTGGCTTCCCATTCCTGTTTGTAAGTACTGATGCGTTCGCAATCACAGTTCGAAGGTTTGGTGATCACCGAATGTTCCAGCACCGCCGGTGCTGCTTCGTAGGCCGCCGGATAGGTAATGAGATATGGATGACATTCCGCGCTGATGGTAATACTTCTGCTGAGCAGGTAAGCACGGATCACATCGGCAAAATTACTATGACCGCTTACCGGCGTACCACCCGGAGGAATGCTGGACGCACCAAAAGGATGACCGGGAGAATCATAGCCTTGTTTGCATATACCCACCAACTGGCTATTCAAAGCCACCGAGTCGAGCGCCCATTGCGCACCATTGGCCGCGATCCAGGTAGCCAGTTCGGGACATTGACGCATTTCCCACATCCAGTTGCCGGCATTGGCTTTGCATATTTCTTCTCCCTGCTTCTGAGGTTCGGTGTTATAATAAGCCGGGTTAGTACCATTGGTAATCAGATCGTTCAATTCCGTCCAGTTCGGATTGTTGCCGGTGCTGTTGATCAGCGGGAACCGCGGCTGGTACGCCGGGCGCAGTACGGTACTGCTCACTTTTTGTGTGCCCTGGCAGTTGATGGATGGATTGTCGAGGTAGCGTGACATGATCTCGCGGCGTTGCGACAAATAGATCGAGCGGAAGATTTCCCACACTTTATTTCTATCGGCCGTGCATACTTCGCTGCCGAATGTCGGATAAGCAGCGGAAAGGCTGTTCATGCATTCCGTTACGGCCGCAGAGTTGATCAGGCAACCGTTGCCGTCTGTCAGGATTGTTTCCGAAGCCTCCAGTTGTTTTCTGCACAATACCGTAAACTGCGCGATCTGCCAGATGCTCAGGTTTTTGGTCTGACCACCACAGCTCATCTGTGTATACTGCGTGTTCATTTTCTGCAGCATCTCCGTGCGGTAAGTATAACCGGGCGCACCGCTCTGGAAGAAGGGATCGAGGTTGATGATATTGGCAACATATCCTGCCGTGACGGCCGCATCCCACGAAGTCGTTTCTTCCATATCTGCCGCAAACTGGAAGCTGGGCTTCAGGTTATTTTCTGCAGCCAGTAGTTTGCAATATTCAGGATGGTGTGGTAATAATTGCTCCGCAAAAGAAGATTGGAATGCAGCAGCAAATTGATCGGGAGTCAACTGACCGGCTCTTGCCTTTGCCGTAAATTCATTATCGGCCACACCATATTCATTCAGGTAAGGGCCGTCAGCTACTGTGTTGGTTGTAGCATTGTATTGCTTCGGTTGCTGATAAGGTGCGGGCAGGATCAATCCGCCGGATACAACCGGGTTAAAAATATTAAAGGGTTTGCTTTTGTCTTCGGGGCGTGCATACTGGCCGTAAGGCGGCGTGACGTCGGCCAGCATCATGTCGCGCAGGCTGCGGATTTCATCAAAGCCATCGGTTGTTTCATTACGGCATATTTCTTCGCAGGTTTTTTTCGCTTCCAAATAAGCGGCATCGATCTCGTGCTGCATCGAGGCAATCGTGGGTGCATCCAGTCCGCTCGCTTCGGCAAATGCATCGGTAAATTCCTGCAACGTGCCTAATTTATCATTACAGCTTTCGCAGGTAACGTTACAATCCGCCTGCTCCATGGCCAGGTCATATTGCTCATCGATAAAATCCTGCAGTGATTTGCAAGCATTGTTGGGCAGGTAAACCGAATCGCGGTAATAGGTTTGCGCTTCGGCAGACAATACCAGTTCTTTTACGATGGTATAACTTCCTTCGGGAAGTGTAACGGTGAAGTTGACGCCAAAACCCTTGGAGGTATCGGCGCTGTTGCAATTATTGAGGTATTCGCCTAAGGTGAAGTTTCGCTGTACGACAGGATTGGTCAATCCCGGAATAGCGGTGCCCTCACAATCAGACAATACACTGATACGTAATTCATACAGGCAATCGTAACAGATTTCGGTCTCGTTACAATTTTCCAGTTGCAGGTTGGCAGGCGTCAGTGAATAATCAAAGGTATAAGCAGCCTGTTCCGGCACTACCAGTGCTTTGCTGGATATTATACTGCGGCCATGTACATTGTTGGTTTCGGGATCGATGAGCTGGCGGGTGATTTCTTTGGTGGCAGCCGCTGCGGAGGACAAAGCTTGCAGGTTGGCCGGCACCGGCCCCGCGAGCGCAGTCGCTACGGTTTTACCGGTCATGTCCACGTACGCCACACTGTACTGCCCGTTGGCATCGCGTACCCAGTTTTTGGAATAATGTGAAGCATAACCTGCATCCGTTCCAAACAAGGCATCCAGTTCGGTCTGTGTGGGCGACTCGTAATAATATTTTGTATCGTGTCCGCCATTAACCTGGTGCACGGCGCCTACACCTCCCTGCGCATCCACCCGGCCCGTACCATCGTTGGTATAACGTGTTTCGGTAAAAGGATAACCACCCGCATCCGGGATGAACTGTCCCTTGTCGGTATTCTTCTCCGGGTTTAAGGTGGAATAATAATAGGCGGCGCCTTTACCGAGATTGGTCAGCAAACCCGGGGAGGTAACGGTGCAGGCGGTCGCATTATCCAGTTTATCATACACGGATTTGGCGGCCTGCGTTTCACTGAAGCTGTTGAAATTTTTGGTAAACGCGATCATATTGCTCAGCGAAGGCACCGGCATCACCTGGATCACCGGGCGTCCCTGGTAATCGTACATCGTCTCCGCCACAACGATGCTATCGGTGGTATTGTCTTTGGTAACGGTTTGTCGTCCCCGCAGGCTGCCGTCGAAATACTGTACGACGGATTTTCTTTTTCCCTCTTCGGCAAACGTAGTCGTTGCCTGCCAATTAAGATTGTTCTGGTGACCATCGAATGCATAATACAGCATTGCCCCACCCGTGCCATAGGTCCATGTTCCTTCGATCCGCTGGCCATCCAGTTTTAGCTGGGCAGGCCGTACTCTTACATATATTCTTCCCGTATCATCATACAGCAAGGGAATTTTGTATTCATTCTTCGTTATGGTAACGCGTGTTGCATTCTGCTCGAAGATTTTAACGGGATCGGGATTGCCGCCCGTCATATAATTAGCAAGTGCGGCGTTGTCGATCCATGCCCATTCGAGGTCGTATTCGCCTGCATAAAAAGTGGTGGGCGCATTCCATTCCACTTTCCATTCACCACCTGCAACGCCATCGTCCGCAAAACCTGAGAGTAACGCGGAACAATTAAATATCCAATCCCGTTGCGGATCGATCTCACTGCGCAATTTGAGCACTTTGGTTACATCCCAGGCCACATTGCTGGTAATGCTCAATACTTTTACCGTTACCTCCACCTTGCCAAAAAATGAATGATAGGCCATCGCCTTGTAAGGTGTGCCTTCATCTTTCTTGTAATTTACCGTCAGCGTACGATTGTAGGTAGTGCTGTTATTGGCGGCATCTACCGTTGTAATGGCCAGTTGCAACGACACTTCAAAGTCGGACTGCAGCATATACGGGCTTTCCTCATCGATGCCCAGCCAGATCATATTCCGTATCTGGCGGGTAGACTCGATCAATGCAGGATATGCCTGAAAATTCAGGTCGGCATTTTCCAATTCGGCATTAACAACGATGCTGCCATCCCGGCCAAGCAGCGCTTGTGAGCTTATTACATTGCCTTGTGAGCTAGCTGCCGATGCTGTTAATAACAGCAGCAATAACGTAAAACAACTATTCCTGACGATAGAATACATATATGTTGGAATTGGTCAGTGATCGGTTCGGTTCTTATTAAAGCGGTTGGTTGGAATAAACCCGGTAGTCGATGTACTTACGTACGGGTGTCCACTTCTCTCCTTCCTTCCAGGCATAATTGGAGGGATCATACAAATCAGGCGAAATATTATCGAAACGGTAGTTATCGAGATAAAGCGTCAGTTTCCGTTTCCTCCGAGATGGATCGGGCAGTGAAGAGCGTGGCAGATCGATATCTTCATCTTCCTCGTAGTAGATATACCGCATTTCCGTGATCAACTGGCTTTCGCGGTTATACAAAACGTAAAAATGTGCAAAAGGCGCTATGCTGTCTCCTTCAAAATGAATAGTGCTGATGCTGTCGGTCGTATTATGCTGATGGGTGATCGTATAATGCGCGCTGTACGTAGACACCATGCTGTCGATCGCTTCACGAAGCGGAAGCAGGCTGCCTGCATTATTCACTGTCCGCGGGGTGATCATCATGATCTTGTCGTCGTGATAAACGGAAATGAGCACGGAATCATTCTGCATAAATTCGATATTGCCCAGGCGATAGAGGGCACGGCGTCTGCTCATCGTATAAGAGCCGAGCATTTGCTCCGTTTCCGTTTCGCCATTGACCGTATCGGTGGTATAGACGTAGCGCACATCAAAACTGAGGTATTGCATGCTGTCATAAATACCATACAACCGTTGAATGGTATCGGTCAGCGTCTGTGCTTTGGCCTGTTGCGGTTTTGTTATTGCGGCGAAGACCAGCAACACAATGGCCATCCGTAAAAACCAGTTCGCTCTCATTCCTTTATTATTTATAGTCTGTTTCATGGTTAATCTTGTTTTTGCATGGCGCTGCGGGTTTCGGAAATGGTTTTAACGCCGCGCTGTGTTTCTTTCTTCACGCGGTTGAGCGTACCGTCATCGTCATACTCGTAATAAGCGGCATAGTTGTTCTCATCCAGTTCCGCCGCCAGCCGCAATGTTACCGGGTGATAAACAAAACTCTTCATATTGGCATTGAAAGGATGCAAACGGAAATCATCGAAATAAACAGCCGGAGCGCCGCCGCCGGAAGCATTGGTATTATTCATTTTCACCTGTATGGCTGTTGCGTTGGCCGGAACCGTGAATACGGATTCGTAACGTTGCCAGCCTTCGATGATGCTGCCTTTGGGTGTAAAGGTGAAATTTTCCGAAGCACCGGTAAATCCAACCGTGATCGTGTTCTTCACATAGGTGGAACATTTGCAATCATTGCCTCCTTCCTTCACCCAGGCGCTGAGCACCATTTTTTGTCCGGGCACCAGGGCAAGCGTGTCGTTCAATGCGGCACCACGCACCTGGATGGTATCGAGACGTGTGCACCAGCTATTCTGGTAAACAGGCGTGGGTATACTTGCGTATTGATTGGGTGGATAAAGCTGGTTCCGCGAAATCCTTTCTTCAGGAGCCCCGTTAATGGACGCCCACAGATCGAATTCACCTTTTTCATCCGAATCGTAAAATTCTATCTCCAGGTCATATACCTGGCCTTTGACGAAATAGTATGGGGCCGGATAGTTATCACCCCATACGTACGGGCTTTTACTCCAGCATTGGTTACAGCTCAGTGTAACCCCATTTACTTTAATGCGGAATCCATTGTCGGTAAATGCATGAAAAGCATAAGTGCCTGTACGAACGGGCTGAAACTTACCCGTCCATCTCACAATATAATCTACTGCCACCCCCGGCTTGGGAGCGTTCCTGCTGGGAGCGATATACGGATAATCCGCTTCATCGGTATGGCGTACTGTTCCCCATGATATTGCATCAAGCCCCGAACCGCTCTTGCTGCCGCCCGGCCAGTTATAATACTGACCACGCATACCCGTGCCAATTGGTGTAAAGATGGTATCGCTGTAAGCGGTGGAATCGATCTTCACGCGGACGCTGTAAGGTTGTTCGGTTGCTGCACGCACGGGCGCATTCAGTTGCAGGTACTCACCCGCATTTACTTTTGCACTGTACAAGCCGCTGTGTTTTTGTGTGGCATCGATATTAGCGGCAACGCCGTTGAACGTGGCGTGTCTTGGTACGGCACAATCGCTCTGGCAGGCCGTGCTGTGATAGTCATAATCCTCGAAGCCATCGAAATAAATTTCGCGGTAGCGGGAATTATTGGCCACGGCCACCGGTAACTGCTGGTTGTAACCATACAGGCCGGCATTGTAGCGTTGCAAAGGATCTTTGTTTTCTACATCATATCCTTTGCGGTTGTATTGCGTGACCACGCTGTTCCACGACCATACATCGAGAGACGCATAGTTGCGTGTGGCCCATTTGCCGCCAAAATTCCAGAACTGCTTGTAGCCTTTGTAAGCACCGGCGATGCGCATATCTGGAGCGAGTTGCGGGTTTTGTTCGCTACGGGCGCTGTAATAAACAAAAGATGTATCGCCACGCCAGTTGCCCCATATTCCTTCCACGTAGGGGTTAATGCGTTTCAGGTCGAAGGTGTTGCGGCATTCCCAGCCGGGAGCATATTCGGGCGGGCAAGTTACGATAGTATTGATGTAAGGATCGTTTTCGTAGTTCGGTACGGAAGTGGTGTCACCGCAGATGTAGTAATAATAACTGATAACGGGTGGAGCCCACATTTTACCGATCGGAGCTGCCGACCAGAAACAGCGGTATACTCCGTTAAGGGTAGCTCCGGAAAACTCATTATCCTTATTAAGACGCAGTTGTAAGCCAATTTTACCCTCGTTCTTCAACGACCCCTGGTTTCCTGCAACCACATTGGTGATATCAACCCTGGTATCTACAGGTGGGTTAACGTCTTTTCTCAGGTAATAATCTTCGGTGGAATTTTGAGTGGCAGGAAGAATGGCCATGCCATCCGACAAATTTTGTTCATTTTTCTGATAGGTATTTCCCCAGTCTGCCGATGCGGAGGATGAATACCACCCTGCTTTAAGGCTACGTATTTCACCAAAGATATTAAGGCTTTGGGGTCCTTCATTGCCATGCACTCCATCGTGTATACCGTTTGCGTTTCTCCTGTAATGGGAATATAAAGAGAGTTTTGCGCTGTACAACCTGGCACCTGGCGGGATGCCCCCTTCACTATTCAGATCAAAAAGCAAATACGTACGTTGATAATGCAGTTTGAAGTTTACTAATTTTTTATAATTGTGCAGATAATCGCCGGTAAAAGATGCATGCGTCATATCTGAACCTACAAACATTTTCTCCGTCATCACGTTCATCTGGCTGTCTATCCTGAATTCTTTAAGTTTCACACGTGCCTTTGGAATAACCGTCATGACCGTATCAAAACGGTATTTCGATTGATCCACTCTCCAGTGATCTTTGAACACGCCGGCTGAGGCCTGTAACACCATCAGGTTTTCATTCGTAAAATCAATCCGGTCTACATTATCCGTTCGCGTGATCGGCGATTCGAGCGTGGCTACCGATCCTACTCCTTCGCCCAGCATATTGCGCTTACCCGAACGGATAATGCGGATAGTCGCATTGGCCGCGGTAAAAGGCGTGCCCTGCGCATCAATGAAGACAAACTGCGGCGTGGCACTTCCGGATTTGCCGGTATAGATCGCCCAGATTTTGAAGGTTTCCGTTTTGGGTGCTTCGATCGTTTCCGTGCATCGGTCATTACCTTTTACACCACGATTATTTTCCGCCAGCACATAGATCTCGTCGCCGCTTTCAAATACCGACATATCCATAGCCGTGAGCAATTTGCCTTCACGGAAATTCAATCCTTTGAATGTGGCATCGATGTTTTTATACGCCAGCCCCATCCCGCTGTAAACCCAGTGCGCGGGATAGCTGAAATTGTAGACAGGTTTATTGAACTGGTTATTGGTACGACTCAGCAACACATTGCCGGTTTCACCGTCGTACACCATGTTTTTGGTGCTGACCATGCTGCCTTTGTCTACCACTACCACACTATCCAGGATCGAATAGTGGTTCACGATTTTCAGTACGGCCGCTGAACGGTAGATTTCCGTTTCTTTTTGTACGGGGGCAAAAAGCGTGATCACCGGGAAGGGTATAGGACCTCCGGACAACAGATCGAGGTTGATGTTGAGATTGGCAGAAATCATATCCGTGCGGTGCTGACGGAAATCCGTCATGATCTCCACATCACGGCCGATCACGCTTTTACGGATCACACCATCCGTACTGTCCAATACAGGGAAGTAGTGATTGAAAGCATACTTGCGGTCACCTGTCGGTACGATATTGTAAAAGTTCTCCGTATACGTGATCGGATCAACGGTATTGGCCTGCGAATAACTCGCCTGTTTTTTCATCTTACCATTCATGTCGTTGATGTCCACTTTAAAACCCTGGCTCAGCGACACCGCATTCTTCACATCCATTTTCAGGAATTTCAGGATGGGGGATGTTTTGAATTTATCCGTTGCATTGTGTTCGTCCAACGGTGTGTAGTTAGAGGCAAAAGGAAATTCCCTTGTGGTATAAAACTCCGACACCTGGATTCCCGGTGCATTCTTTACCGTATCGCGGTGAATGCTGCGGACTTCCACACGGCTGTAACCAACCGATGCAGACGGGAAGAACATTTCCGCTAAAGGCAGTTCTACCGTACTGTAATCATAGGGGCCCATTTTATTTTTATTATAAAATGTCATCATCTCGCGGTGCGGATTTTCCTCACCACCGATGGCAGGTTCCCATGAAGCCACACCGCTGCTGATCGTACGCACTTCTGTGCCGACCACTTCTTTTTTGGTATAAAAATATTCCGTACCATAGGTCGCGCTGTGCATGCCGTTGGACGGGTTGCCCGAACCGGCGTTGTTGGTCATCTTATTCCAGTTGTCATTGATCACCACTTTTTTCACGCGCAGACCACCTCCTTGTTTTTTCAGGTTGGGGTCCGTGAGTCGTACAAAGGATTTTGGCAACTGTACAGTTTTACATTTATTCTCTGCAATGAACAGGTTCATGCCTGCAGAAAAAGCTTCTTTCAGCGAACCGTACAAACCGCTCAGTGCCTGCACTACCTGCTTCATGCCTCCGGCATCACTTACATCATAACCGGGATAAGCCTGGGCAGGTAAATAGTTCTTCATGAACTGAAGACTGTGATGCACCATCGGTGTATACCCGGATTCCAGTTTGCTGACCTGGATATAGATGACTTTATTGCTATTGCCCGGCACCAGACCGTAAGATTTGATATCGGCATAAACGGGGATCATCTCGAAGCCGTTTTTCGGCATATTCACTGCCAGCTTCAGGTACAACTGTTTGCTCTTATCAATATTGGCGAGGTAATTCACTTTAATCTCCTGCTGAATGGCGGCGGTAGTGGTGGCCGTGATCGCATTCGGCACTTCGAGATAGATATAATCGTAAGTCAGATTTTTGTTGGCATAAAGGCTGGCATTGGTGAGCATGCCACCGGAAGGGGTGGGCGTATCGCCAAACCCTTTAATGGCCACCATTTTCGCGGCACGGCGATCCTGCACAAAGGCATAATCATCGGCTTCGTAGGTAATATTCATTTTGCCGCCTGTTGGCAACAAAATTTCCTGGAGCGTCCAGGCCTGTGCATATTTATCGTTGTTCGTCGCGTTATTACCTACATAAGGATAATCAGGGTTCAGGAGGCTGCCCGGATTGGCAGACGCAGGTTTGTAGTTGCCCCAACGGTCGGAAGCGGTGAAATCGTAGTTCGGGTTTTCCGTAGCACCGGGTGCCGCATAGTTGAACTGGTAACTGTTTTTCTTCGTGCGGTTGTTACCGTTATACGTAAAATAAATCTTCTTCAATGTCAGCTTTCCTTCTCCTGACCGGCTGCCAGCGTTATTGCGGCAAAGCGAATAATCGTATTCGAAATGAACCGTCTTCACCGGTTTGGCATTGGCTCCGTTCTTCAGCAGATCGGCTTTGGAGAAAAGAGAAATCTTTTTTAGTCGGTAAGCGCCTTTATCTGGAACGATGTTTCCGTCTTCCGCCACACAGCGGCTGTCGGCGCGGTTACTGTCAACATAAAAACGGGCGATCATGTTTTTCGACTCGATGGTATATAAGTACCATTGCTCGCGTTCGCCGTAAGTGTAGTTTGATTTATCGTCGTTGGGATCGGTTTTCAATCCTTCGTTGAAGACAGCTTTGTTGGCGCCGATCGGGGTACGCCAGGTAAACTTCTCCGCCATTTTGCTATAGTTAAAACGGATGGCATCGCCCATATCGTCTTCGGTGATACCATCACCTTTTACATCTACATAGTTAGGAGAAATCAACCCCGTGAGCAGAAAGGAATGTGCATAAGGCGGCATTTCCTGCTTTTCCACGTAATTGTCTTTGCCTTTGTTATTACCATTCGAACCGGGAGTGATATCGGTGCCGGTGTAGGTGCTTAATTGCGTTTCTGCATCACCATTGTTGCTGAAGGTCACTTCCACCTGGCGTGTGTTGTAGACGGGAATACCGTATACATATTTACGGCCATCGGAGCCCAATACATTCACTTCGGAAATATGATGCTTTTTATGATCAGCATCTACTCTGTCTGTCTGGGCAACGTTGGCGGTATCACATCCGAGATAGGTAGCAGCGCTCAGCGGTTGCAGAGATGAGCGGATCTTTTTGTCCAGTCCTACCCTGCCGGCTTCTTCGGCTGTAAGGAAACTGATTACCTGTGTGCGTTTGTCGCGTTTGCGGCCAACCGCTACATCATTAAACGTGAGGTCCTGCCCGGGACGATATTGACGCGTGTCGGAATAACGGAGAAGGGACGGAACCAAAGTAGGATTTCCTTTTCCCGTGCCGGTCATTTTCAACCGCACCAGTTCTTCACCACCCAATGCATTCTGGAAGCTGGTATCCGGAATTGTCTTTTCGCCGGGGTTACGGAAATAAGCAGCCTGGTAGGTGCCGCTGTTTTCCTTAAACTCCATGAAACGTTTGGCGAGGTTACCTATATTCCAGCTACTCACTGATGTGGGAGCATGTACATAACTGGCATTGATACCGCCTTTGAAGATCGTACCGCCGCCAAGATCGAGTCCCAATGAACCGGACTCACTGCCTGATTCCATTTCAGGATCACTAATGGAACCAAGGTCACCGCGGTAAACGCGGAAAGCCCCGCCTGTTCCTTCGCCGCTTACACTGAAAATATCATAGGTATAAACAGGGATAGCCACCGTAGGTGAATTGGGTGTATATACGCCATCATTGAGCCGGTTGAAATCGAGCAACCCGTCCTTATCATTTTTTCCGGTCTGTGCATACAACATACCGTATACCCGTTGCTTTCGGACCATGTCCTGCTCGCGGATACGCTTACGTGAATAAAAACCGCCGAGTGACATTTTAGCAAACACACCCCAGCTTTCTGGTCCATTCTGCAATTGCAAGGCCCAGTTCTCACTGTAATAAGGCATCCGGATCGAAGGCGTGGTAGCAGGATAAGCAAAATTGATGCTGGTGGAATGTTTGTCGTCCATCACCATTGCCTGGCTGCTGGCATTACCCGCCAGGATTTTGTTTTTGCTGCTTTCCATCGCCAGGTGCAACGACTGCAGACCAACACGTGAATGATAGCCCAGGCTGGCAGTAGCACCTTTGGTTGTTACATTATTATCACGCTCAAGTCTCACAGAGAAACCCTGGCTGGCGCCGGATTGAGAACTCAGCGAAAGATCCCATCCCAGGCGAACACCTGCCGTCTTGGAATCCGCACCATCCTTCGAAATAGAAAACGAAGGCGACAACCCGACTGAAATATCCAGGCCACGCATATTATTATAAGCAAGCCCAAGCGATCCATTCAATCTTAGCATGTCGCTGCCCAGCAATTCAATGCCACCACCAACATGTACACCATAGGTTTTATCAGGTTTTACTGACTGTGTTTTGGTGATCTCATCCTGCCCGTTGAAGTCATCGGGTACGCCTCTCATGTTTCTGCTCACAGTGCCGGGATTGATATTCCATCCCAATCCTACCCAACTTGCTTCCTGGTCCATCGTCACGCCACTGTTGTAAAAAATATTCACCGGGTAACCGCCTACGTCGAGTAAAGGAATATTATACGAGAAGTCGCCGGAGAAGAGGTCTACGAGATTATCCGCGCCAACGGGTTTGAAAGCCGACATTTCGGGTTGGCCCGGGCCACCTATATCGGCTTTACCGGTAACGGCTACGGGTTCATCCGCAGACACCTTTTCTTCGGTGGCGGTAACAACAGGAGCGGCTTTTTTCTCTAATGAAAATGATGCTGCGCTTGAATGACGTGCATAATCAGTTGCAACTGTATACCGCGGTGTGTCACCTCCATTCATAGCCCAGCCACCCAGTCCCGAAAGGAGGAACAGGTTGAGAAAAAAATACGCAATCAGTTGGTTGTAACGCGTTGATAATTTTGCTAACATAACTCAACAATAGGTTTACCGTTTCAGAATCAGTTCTGCCCGTCTTTGAATAAAACAACTTTGAATTGCAGAGACCATGTTTCGCGAAGCGAATTCACAAGACTGGCTCTGTAAACAATATTTTCTTTGTACTTAATTACTTTGGTCAATGGATACTCGAGGTAGTTCTCGCCTTGCTTCACGTTCAGCTCAAATGTCTTTGCAGCCTCACCCGGAATATCGATTTTGATCGTCACCAGGGAATCGTTGGTACGGTTATTATACATCAGCTTCAGTATACCATTCGGTGCAATACCGATATCGGCAGCATTGCCCATCATCATTTTTATATAGGGTGCCTTCTTCACATACTTGTTTTCTTTCTCCGGTCCTTTGATGGAAAACGTCCACACTTCAGTAGCCGCAGCGTATTGTGTACCATTACGTGCAATCACCTGCCAGGCATATAAACGACCCGTGTCGAGTTTGCTGTAGGTAGAAGGATATACATCCACCGGCATGCGGATATCGGGGCGTGCATAAACAGGCGTATTGTATTGAACCGCTTCCGAAGGTGATTGTCCTTCGAGGACTTCTGCTACCACCAGGTCGTAGCTAAGGTTACGAAACATATCCAATGGCGCCGGTGGCAACCATGCGAACTGCGGATTGGTGGTTTCGAGCTGTGATTTATCAGAAGGCGTATTCAGCAAAGGCGGACTAAGCGGGCTGATATTAATGCGTATACATTCATCCGCCAGCGGCACCGGGCCTTTGGCTGTTTGCTGAAACAAACGATAACAGGCTACGTAAGAACCGAGTGGCAGATAACTGCCTGTAAAATCACCGGACAAATGATTATACAATACCGGTTGTACCTCGCGGATGTTGACCATCTTCACTCCTTTACCTGCGGAAAAATTGCCGGTGCCTGCGGAAAGAACGGTTTGTCCGGAAACAGCATCACGCAGCTCGAGCGCCAGTGTTGCTTCAACGGTACTGCCGCCATTGTTCATCACAGCCACATTCCACAACTGGTCGCGGCTGACCATGCCTCCCGGGGGAAGCTGCACACTCAGACTCACCTGTGCTTCAACAGTAAGATGCAGCAGCAACAGGCAAAAAGCAGCAAGAGTTTTGTACATATCAAAAGTTTTTAAACCAGGACACACGTCCTGTCTCTATTCCGTAAAGTGTTTTATGTATGGTTGGTAAATGACTTTTTTCGTATTGCACCTGCAGGCCACCAAGACGTCCGGCCGTCACCATCGCCATCAAACGTCCACCCCAGTAAATATCTCCGCTTATCACCCGGTTGTAGCGAAGCCCGCCGCCGACAGCAAACCATTTTCCCAAACGGATATCGGCCTGGCTTTCGAGTGTATAAAAATTCATTTCACTTTGACCGGTATAGCTGTAGATACCCTGCAACTGAACAGCCGGCCACATGATTGAATGCGCCAATTGATAATTTATACCGCTGTAAGCGATGAAACCAGTGTCCGTACCCTTTGAATCAAACCGATTATAAATAGCGGAAGACAACATTTGCAATCCACCCACTTTGTAATGATGCATGAGTGTACCATTCAAAATATAATAGACATTCTCACGGATGCGTTCTTTGTCGATCAGGTATAATTGCGTACCGGGATAATAGCCTACGCTTAATGAAGGATAACGTGGTATCCGTATATTCAGCAACAAGCTTTTGAAAACAGCGGTGGTACGGAAAGTCTTTTCGGTAAAGGGATTGGTAAAATCGTTGCGGCGGAGCATCGTTGTCAAACTAATACGGCGTTGCCAGAAAGGCTGTTCGAGTTTGAGCAACCAGGCAAGCTGGTCGGTATTGTAAGTAAAGAGACTGAAAGATTGATACCGCTCTCCGGTCTTGCGGATGAAGCCGCTGACCGCGGTGGATGTTTTAGGAAAAAATGTTTCGCCCTTGATACTGACGGCAAGATTTGACGCATCGGAGAACTGCACGAGGCGGTTCATCTCGCCATTCTTGCCCGGAGATCCGGAGGCTGGTCCGGTAGACTTGGCGATCTCCGCGCTGATACCGGTGCGTGCATCTTTACGCAAAATACCTTCCACGGAATAGCCGACCAATTGTATGCGGCTGTTAACCGAATCGCCGCCGAAGCCGCCATAGGGATAACGTCTGCCGGTAAATACGGAAACGATCACTGCGGCCCTGTCGATATCTCCTCTGCCTAAACGCAGCATGGCGAGTTGCTGACCGCGCTGACGATTGTTGCGGCCAAAGAAATCACGGAAACCAAAATCGATTTGACCGATTGCCGCGGCCGCATATAATTTATCATTATACTCTACCTGCAATCCCGTGAGCGATACATTCATGGCGGTGAGTTCGGAATAGTTCAACACCGAACGGCCGATACCTACATTGCGGATACCTGACAAAAAGCGGTCGAAGCCTTTGGGCTTGCCGGCATCCATTCCGTATTCAGCGGCAATTTTTTGCCACTCCTTCATATCGGGCTTTTGATTAAGCTGCCGGGTTACTTTGTACAATTTATTGTTGATGGCAAGACGTGTGCTGTCATACTTAACCTGCAATTTGCCCATCCTTTTCTCCAATGAATCAAGTTCCTGTTGTTTTTTAGCAATCCAGTCTGCATACTGCCCAAGCGAATCTGTGGCAGCAGCTAACCTTGCGCTGGCGCTATCTGACGCGGAAATACTGCCTATTGAATCAGTCAGCGACTCGCGGGTTGGTTGTGCTGCGAGGCGACGGCTTTTATTGTATTGTTGTTCCCTTTCCCTGACCAATCGTTGTTGCAGACCGGGATCATTCAACATCTTCCGCAATGAGTCGATACGATGGCGTTGGTTATCCAGTTCGCCTTCGAGCATTTTGAGGTCGGGTTTATTAAATTCAACTTCTTTGATCCGGTTCAGCAGGCGCTCGCGGTATTTTTGTTGATAGGCGTATCGGTCGAACTGAAGATTGGCATCGAGAAAATTTCTAAAGAAAGGTGAATTACTGGTGCGCGCAACAAGGTTGACACGCATCGGATATTTGTCTTTGACCGTAACCTGCAGATTAGTCTGAATGGTATGCTGGCGGAAATCGCGCTGCGCGTATGGTGTATCCAGGTAAGAGCGGTAGAGGAAATCGTAGCGGACATTGCCGTGGATCGTCAACAGCGGGACTTTGGAACTGCCGGTTGTTGTATCAACGGATGGGGTTGAAACCTGTGCCTGACCGAAGAGAAAATATTGTTTGCAAAAAGTGCGGAAAACCAGGGAATCGGGGAGTTCCTGCTTCAACGCATAAACATTATGCTGCGCCAGTAAAGGGCGCGCGCACAAAGTGGCGAATATGAAAATAGCTACCCTTGTGGTGGCAAGGACATAGCTCCTCCGTTGAGGCATGGTGGTGGACAGTTTGGTGGTGGCTCACGGCAAAGATGGAGAAGATTTACGAATCGTACAAGTACGACGTGGCATTTAGTTTTTTCTAATATCAAAACTATTGTTCACGAAGATTTTCGTTTCAAAGACTCCCTTATATCATTTTTTACATTCAAGTAAAACGATCCGACAGCTCTATTCCCCGCTTCAACAACCTCAGCCTGCAACTCATGCCTCCTTTCAAGGTTTTTATCCCTCCCCACTCCAACTTGCATGCAAATCAGCACCGCCGATGAAAACAAAGAATAAAGGCCAGGCCACGATCTTCCGCAACAAATACCTCGAACTGTTGACCAAAACGCATCCTGCGGTCATCTTTGCGATGTACGTACCCGTTATTATCTATTTGTTGTGGTACAGCACCGCGCGGGCCGGTTACCCCTTGTGGCAAACAATGCTCACCTATATCGGTGCCATCTTCTTCTGGACATTATTCGAATACATCGCTCACCGTTTTTTGTTTCACCTTGTCAGCCGCAACCAGCGGCTGAGCCGCGTCACCTATGTACTGCACGGCAATCATCACGAATATCCGCGCGATAAACAACGCCTGTTCATGCCGCCCGTACCGAGCATACTTATTTCAAGTGTATTGTTCGCCATCTTTTACCTGATCATGGACACAAGAGCTTTGGCTTTCTTCCCGGGTTTTATTTCCGGTTATCTTTTGTACGGCAGCATGCATTATGCCATTCATGCATTTGCTCCTCCGTTCAAATGGCTCAAACCTTTGTGGCGCAATCATCACCTGCATCATTACAAAGACGAAGAAAAAGGTTTTGGTGTGAGCTCGGTGTTGTGGGATAAAGTTTTCGGCACCATGTTCCCGGCTAAAAACGGTGACGTACCCGATAAATCATTTTAAAACATTGATCATGACAAACCAGTTGTTAACCTACACCCTTATTACCGGCGCGGGCGCGGGCCTGGGCAAAGAATTTGCGCGCCAATGTGCCGCAAGCGGCCGTAATCTTTTATTGCTTGCGTTGCCCGGCAGCGGCATAGCCAGCGTTGCCACACAGCTTGAATGGGAATACGCCATTCGTGCAGTTGCAGTTGAAGTGGACCTCAGCGATATCGATCAGTTGCAAGCTGTCATTCCTCCCCTGCTCGAAGCCTATCCTGTCGATTTCCTGCTCAACAATGCGGGTATCGGCGGCACGTCTCCGATCGCCGGTTCTTCAATCGATATGATCGACCGCATCATCCAACTCAACGTGCGTGGCACGGCCATGCTCACGCGTATGCTTATCCCTTATTTACTGAAACAACCAAGCAGTTTTATCCTGAATGTATCGAGCATGGCAGCTTTTACACCTATTGCGTATAAAACGGTTTATCCCGCTTCCAAAGCATTCATTTCCTCCTTCTCTCTCGGTCTTCGCGAAGAACTTGCGGGCACCGGCATTTCCGTGAGTGTGGTTTATCCGGGACCCATCATGACCAACTCTAATACGTCAAGGCGTATACTGGCGCAGGGATTGAAAGCGCGACTGGGACTATTATCCACGGCGGCCATCGCCTTTTTTGCCCTGAAAAAAACATGGGAAGGCGAACCCGTTATTATTCCCGGCGTCATGAATCGTATCAACCAACGCCTGATGTACTGGCTTCCTTCGGGATGGAAGCTGCGCATGGTATCACGTGAAGTAAAAAAAGAAATAGCCCTCGGCTGATTAGTATGGAAACAGTTCTCATTACCGGTGCCAATGGCTTTTTAGGAGCACATCTTACGCGCGAGTTGTACAGGAAAGGTTTTGCTGTACGCGCGATGATCCGCGCCGGTGCCGACCGCAGAAGCATTGCCGATATCCCCTGCGAAATTTTTGAAGGAGCCGTCGATAACAAAAACGATATCGACGTGGCATTGGGCGGCATCGATTTTGTCATTCATGCCGCATCTGTTACCACGCCCTGGGGGTTTCCTTTTTCGCATTACGAACGCATCAATTACGCCGCCACACGTATGCTCGCGGACGCCTGCATCCAGCATAAAATCCGCAAATTGGTTTATGTAAGCACGGCCAATACACTGGCGCCGGGAACCCTTCAACATCCCGGTACCGAGCTGAGTCCTTTTACCCTTTTCAGCGCAGGCTCCGCTTACATCGACACCAAGTACCTCGCACAGCAATACATACTCGAACAAACCGCGCAGCATAAACTGCCCGCTGTGATCGTAAACCCCACTTTTATGATCGGTCCGGGTGATTTCAAACCCAGTTCCGGTCGTTTGTTGTTGTACGGCATGAATCGCTTCCTGCTGTTTTATCCACCGGGAGGGAAAAATTTTGTTGACGTTGCCGATGTGTGTACCGGTGTGATCGCCGCATTGGAAAAAGGCCGCACCGGCGAATGTTACCTGCTGGCCGGTGAAAATCTTTCTTACCGTGAATTCTTTCGCGTGATCAGCCGCTGGTCCGGACAACGCAGCATGATGATCTCTTTACCGGGATGGCTGCTGCGTTTCACCGGTATGGCGGGTTCGCTGATCGGGTATATAAGAGGACGCTCCCTGCCACTCAACCGTTCCGTAACGTACATGGCCTGTATCGGCAATTATTATTCAGCCAGGAAAGCCGAACGGGAATTGGATGTCCGCTTTTCGCCCGCGGGACAGGCCATACACCGGGCTCTGGACTGGTTTAAAGAAAATAACTACTTTTAATTTAACGATGCTACAAAGCGACAGCGAACCCGATTTTCCCAATGACGGCCGTTTCTTTCAACACAAATGGATGCGGTATCTTTCACGCGTCTTATTGTTATACCTGTTCAGCGTCATCTTCAAAACATTCGATCATACGTTCGTCACCAACCTGGGCATTTTCAATTTACGCGGCCAGTTGTTCAGCCTGTTTTATGTATTGTATGGGCTGATCGTATGGCAAGCCGCTTCGTGGATCGCTGAAAAGATCGAAAAACGGGTACGTACACTCAAAACAACCGCACGTTTACTTTTTTTATGCGGTGGGCTATTGCTCTTCGGTATGGTGGCCAGTTATGTGTATGGTTTGCTATACGGACTTTTTGATATCTGGCTTTTCAATCGTTATGAGGCATGGGAAAGTTTCAAAGCATTGAGCTACGATCTGATCCTCGGCATTTTCATGTTCTACCTGCTTACGCTCACCTTCAACGGTATTATCTTTTATTACAAAGCCTGGCAGCAATACCAACTGCATACCGAACGATTGATGCGTGAAAATATCCAATCGCGTTACGAAGCGCTGCGCAACCAGATCGATCCGCATTTTTTCTTTAACTCGCTGAGCGTGCTCACCAACCTGGTGTACAAGAGTGCGGATCTTTCCGCTGAATATATTACACAACTCGCGCGTACCTACCGGTATATTCTTGACAGAAAATTAGAAACGCTTGTGCCGGTAAAAGCAGAACTGGAATTCCTGGATTCATTTTTATACCTCATGCGGATCCGGCATCAGGAAAGCATCCGCGTCAGCCTGCAGATCGATCAACACACGCGCGACAAAGGCAGCATTCCGCCGGCATCGCTGCAACTGCTGGTTGAAAACGCGATCAAGCACAACCGTTTCTCGTCTAATGATCCGATCAATATTTCCGTTCGCGATGAAAACGGCTGGCTGATCGTTACCAACCCGCTACGGTTGAAAACACAACGCGATACCGGTACCGGCATCGGGCTGGAAAATATCCGCAAACGTTATGAACTGATCAATGCGCCGCGGGTGGAAATAACCGAAACAACAGAACAATTCATCGTTAAAATACCCGTTATCTTTTCATGATGAAAGTGGCCATATTTGAAGATGAACCGCACAACGCGGAGCGCCTGACCCACCTGCTGGATCGATGCTCGCCGGCAACGGAAGTCATTGCCGTTATCGATTCAGTGGCAAAAGGACGAGCCTGGCTGGGCGAAGTGCCATCTGTAGATCTCTTACTGATGGACATCCAGCTTTCGGACGGCAATTGTTTTGAATTGTTCGATGAACAATTATTGCGTACGCCGGTGATCTTTACCACGGCCTACGACAGCTTCACGCTGCAGGCCTTCAAGGTCAACAGCATCGACTACCTGCTCAAGCCGATCGACCAGGCGGATCTGCAACGTGCCCTTACCAAATGGCAGCAGTTGAGAACCGATCAGTATTCACTCGATGTGGGGAGACTGGCCGAAGCGTTTATGCGCCGCGATCACACACGTTTTCTTGGACGGATCAACAATCAATTAATCTATGTAAAAGCTACAGATATTGCCTATGTGCAATTTGCCAAAGGCATTACCTGGGCCATTACTTTTGCCGGGCAAAAATGGCCACTTGATTATTCTCTCGAACAAATCGAGCAAATGCTGGACCGCCACTCCTTTTTCCGCATCAACCGCCAGTTTATCGTACACGTGGATGCGATCAAAAAAATAACAACCTACTATAACAGCCGGCTCATCCTGCAACTGGAACCGGCGGCGGAAGCGGATGTCCTCATCAGCCGCGACCGGGTAACCACCTTTAAAAGCTGGCTCGTGGGCCGGCCGGTTCCCTGAAACAGATACTGCAACGGCGCAACGCAACGAACCCTATCTTTACAGTTGAAATTTGACCCTGAAAATGAAGGAACGTGCGTCCATATTAATCGTTGAAGATGAGCTGATCACCGCTACCAGTATCCGGGAACTGCTGGAAGAAGAAGATTACCGGGTCACCGGCATCGCTTCCAGCGCTGCCACCGCCTTGCGTTTGTGCAGCCAGGCCGAGCCTGTGCCGGCTGTTGTGGTCTGTGATATTACGATTAAAGGCGATGTGAATGGCACCGAACTGGCTGCGCAACTCAAAAGTCTTTATGGCTGCGAGATTATTTTCCTCACTGCTTACACCGATAACCGCACCTTGCAGGACGCTTTCAGCAAAGATCCTGTGATGTACGTGGTAAAACCTTACAGCGATACGCAACTACTCGTGGCCGTGCAAATGGCTTTCTTCAAACTTTTCAATAAAGAAAAAAATACCAACCCCGGCCGGCTGGAATTGACCGAACGTGAAAAAGAAATTGCGGAAATGGTTGGTATGGGACTTTCGTCCAAACAGATAGGCCCCAAACTCGGGATCAGTATCGAAACGGTGAAAACCCACCGCCGCCGCATGCTGCAAAAAAATAACATCAGCAGCTTTCCTCATCTCATTTACCTGATGAACCAGGAGTCCTGATTGCTATCCGGATATCAATAAGCCTGTTTATAAAATCCGTTACTTTTTATCTGCAAACTGTTGCAAAAATTCGGGGTACCATTTGTCAATTTTTTCATTTGGATGCGCTAAACGGATTTTGAAAAGATTTTCGGTAAATATTTTCATTTTCGGAAAACCTCTCTCCGTCATCACAGTAATAACATCATTTGTCACCTTATCCAATGTAGCTTGGTCATAATGATCTTGGCAGTAAAGCAGGAAAACACCAAAGGTCATATATTCATTAAATACCTGCACGGGATTAGGATAGGCAAATGTTCCGTTAGCT
Source organism: uncultured Sphingobacteriales bacterium (assembly GCA_937888905.1). Taxonomy (GTDB): domain Bacteria; phylum Bacteroidota; class Bacteroidia; order Chitinophagales; family Chitinophagaceae; genus Terrimonas. Next base: position 24,515 of record CALATA010000019.1, on the reverse strand, counting down.
TCTTCATTCACCCATGTTTTTCGTTGAGCAAAAACCTGGTTAATAAGTTCTTTATTCGCTTGTGTGGGAGCATGCACATAATTGTGATCAATTTCGGTAAACATTACTCTTGTATTGAATAATTCATTTTCAAGCGGAGTAAGATTTGGAAAATTATCAACGGGAGGCAGGTTCATATGGATCAGCGTAAAGTTATTATTCGTAAACTGTCCTGTATAATTCAATCCGTTAATCAAAGGAGAACAGAAAACGATGTAACTGTTTTTTTTCGTTTCGAAGTTGTTTTCCAGCCATTTCCACTGCTTTCCTAGATTGGCTTTTTTATCATAGTCTGAAATAACTCCGGCATAAAACTGCTTGTGATTAGCATAGAACTTTTTGAACTTAGCTTTTTTTGCAAAGTCTTCTATTTCCTTTTTATACCTGGTAATCGGATTTTCATCAATTTTTATATTAGCAACCCCTGTGGCTGGAAATTGAAAAACATCACTTTTTACCAGCTTATTGCCTTTGAAATTATATGAAATGGCATTTCCCGTCAGAAAAATATAATTATAAGGAGAGACCACCATTAATGAATCGAAAGTCTTAATAATTTTTTCATTTTCATAGGGTTTAAAATAAGAACGTACGTCCTTATAATACTGTCCCTCCTGCTGAATCATATCGTCGTTTTCCTTGCCTGAATTCGTAATGGCAATCATAATATGAAGCAGTTCTTTTACCTCATTGATTTCAATTTTATATTTTCCCTGATTTGCCTTTTTGAATTTCTCTGAAAAGTTTACTTTTTCCTGTGCGGATGAACCGGATGTAATTAAAAACAATAAGATGGGGAACAGGTGCTTCTTCATGGTGCTTAATGCTATTATTATTATTTCTAGTTGAGTACACATGACTAACAGGATTTAGATCATCTTCCCTGTCAGCCTTACTTTTTTCGCTGGCGAAAGTACAAAAAAGAAAAGGTTGCTGCCACAGGAAAATCCTGCGACAGTCAACCTTTCTTGAGAAACACCCCGTTGAGGTTCGTCCTTAACCCCAGGGATCGTTGCTAACGTAGGCTCTGAGTAATTATCGCTTAATCAGTTTTTGTAACAATGTTCCGTTTGCGGTGTAGGCTTTGATGAAGTATACACCTGTGGCCATACCGCCCAGTGACAAGTTTTGTCCGTTAACCGGTTTATTCCATACACGTACCTGTTGTCCCGCCGCCGTATAGGCTTCGAGTCTTTCCACTTTTGTGGTTGTACGGAAGATGACCGTTTCTCCCGCGGGCACAGGTCCGAGAGAGAATGAAGCGGGGGCGCCGGCTTCTCTTATGCGTACTACATGACTATAGTAAGGAGCACCGTCAATACTTTTCACCAGCAACCGGTAATACCGTCCTGCTCGTGCATCAAAAGATGCATCGAGATAGTCGTACTCCATCACACCGAAGTTGGCTCCCGGTTGCAATTGGTATACCGGTGCATACTGCACACCATCGGCAGAGGCTTCCAGTACATATTCGCGTCCATCGCCCTGTTCTTGGGCCTGCCATTGCAGCAATGCGCCGTTGCCAACCGCCTGACCGGTGAAGGAAAGCAAACGTACGGGCAGGGTCTGGTCGCATCCGGTGAGCAGGAACAAGGTGTCGGGTGAAACCGGACTCAGACACTGGGTGCTGCTCAGTGGGCGCGATGCAGTGGAATCACTGGTTCCGCCTGCCTGTCCCTGGTAGAAAAGCCGGCTTTGTTGTACCAGTGCCAGCGGTGTAACACCGATATCTGCACAATTATCACTGATCGTGATCCTGTATTGCAATTCATAGCTTGCACCGGCCGGTGCTACGTCGCCTCCTGTTCCGGCTCCGCTTCCCTGGCCCATGTAAGCCACAACTGTTCTTGTCGCTGCATTATAACCGGCGCGGTCGTCATTCAACGCATCTGTTTGTGAGGCGCCATCTATACGCAATGAATTTTCAACATATTTAAAGTAAGGAGGCAGCTTGTCTTCCGCACGTACGCCTTCCGCCACATCTGTTCCGGTATTACGCACACGTGTAGTCAGAATTAATGTATCACCTTTTACCAATGTACCGCCTGTCCGGGTATTCGTCAGGGTGTTCTCCATGATCATTTCCGGTTCGTAGGTATCGATCTCTGCCGTTACCACCCCTAATACATAACCCTCCGAGGTTGTGCTGATACGGATCACCGTGGATTGATCGTTGTTTCGCAGGTATTCAAATCCGCTGTTGTTCAATTTGAACAGGTGAGCGTCATACCCGTATGTATTCTGATGCGCGGGTATACGTGATGTAACGAGTGAGCCGGTGTCGCTAATGGAACTGTTCCAGGCATCGCGTACGCCGCTGGTTGTAGCCGCGCTTTCGCCAGCGGCGGTCTGATCGGCGAATACGCCGTCGCTGTTGCGGCGCATCTGGAACCCGTCGATGGCACCACGGTCGCCATCATATACGATCACCCCTAAACGTGCATTAACATCGCCTGTAGGAGGGCAACTGAAACCGGATACTCCGATATCCCGTGTACTGGTAGAGGCCCCGCCACTTGTACCTACAACGGCCATACCGTCGAACACGGTAAGGTTGCGCATCGGTTGTGTGGAATCGCGGTAGATGACGACCATCGTCCATCCGCCGTAGGCATTCACCATCGGTGTATTGCCTGCGTTGACCGTATCGCATTTTACATTCGCCACTGTATAGTAACCACTTCCACCGCTGCGCACAAGATTGGTAACATCGGCATAAGACTGGTAACCGTGAAAGACGGTATTAACCGTATCTACGTTATTGGCTGTAATAGTCTGATAAGCGCCATTAGGCGTACGGAAACGTACCGTGTTCCAGTTGCCCGGACTCATGGGTGCCGCGCCGTTGCTTCCCTGGCTGATAGCGATTCCCGCACCCCAGTAGAGTCCGGCAAAAGCCACGCCGCTGCAATCGGGCAATGTCAGTTGTGAACTGGAACTGTTGTACGTAGACGGATCTCCATCTATATCAATATTGGTTGGGTACTCGTTATCATTTTTACATAACACGCTGCCGGTCGGACATGCGGGTGGTGCCTGGTTATAGGCCACAGCCGATCCTCCGGAACGTTGCTTCGTTGTAATGATGTTATTGGAAACGAATACCAGCCGCCCTTTAAGATCCGTACTGTAACGAGGAGTAAAAGGACGTAATTCCTGTGCGCCTGCACAAAGGTGCAGCCCCACCGCGGCCACGAGGACCAGGCATTTTTGCTTTGGGTTCATGTTAAGGCAATAGTATCCCTGCCGGCTATCAACCGTCAGAGAATGGTTTAGCAATAAATGTTTAGGGGGCTGAGAGAATGATGTCGCAAAACTAGGATAGTAAGGTGTCAGTGATGTTCGTAATTTTTCAGAAAGGTCACTCGAATTTTTTCGAATCAGGCAAGTGTTTCAACGGGGAATAACAGGTGAAAACACGTACCGTTATCGGCCGTGGCAGTTACTTTCAGCCTGATCTGAAGCAGGCTTGTCAATTCTTTCACCATCAGCAGACCCAGTCCTGCCTGTTCGGAAGGTACTTCAGTGGAATGCGGATTATTTAACCAATGCTGGTAAGCCGGTTCCAGTCCCGGACCTGTATCGCAGATACGAAGTCCATTACGTTCCCCTTCTTTTAAGGGCGAAAGGGTAATGGTCCCTTTGCGGGAAAACTTAACCGCGTTGTCAATAATATTATGGAGGATCACTGCCAGCAGTTGTGCGTCGCCGGCAAAATAACTATCGGCCGTAAGTTCATTGATGATCTGTGTTCCGCGTCCCTGGGCTATTTCCCGGAACACCTGTATCTTATCTTCTACCAGCTCATGCAGACTAACACGTTCAGCATTTTGAACTTTTCCACTCACCTGGCTTTTTAGGTAACGCAACAGGTTATCGACCATGTGGTACATCCGCGAACTGTTATCACTTAATGTCCGAGCCTGCTGTATGAATAATACATTACCGTCCTTCTCCATATTCTCGTACATCTTTTTCGCGAGCAGCCATTGGTACTGCAAAGGTGTACGGATGTCATGGCTTACCGAACGGATGATCTTTTCCTGTATATCGTTGCGATGCGTAAGTTCACTCGTCTTGCGCTGAATACCTTCTGCCAGGAAGCGGTTGTGCCGTTTGATAAAACGCAAGCGGAGCCACATGAATAACCAGAACAGTCCGCCTACCGCCGCTACGCATAAAAGATAAAACCAGGTTTGCTGAAACCAGGCCGCCGCTACATGCAGATAAAGCACGCGCTCCGTATAATTGTTTTGGCCGAATCCGTTCAATTTGCGGATATGCAAAGCATACTCGCCTGAAGGCAAGGTAGAGAAGGACACCAACCCATCATCACCAAGCGGCAGCCACACGGGCGCATCATTTCCGCGCACCAATGCATAAAATATTTGCACATTGCGGCGATTTCCGTAATACGAAGTACTGAGCTGAACCGACAAACGACCGAACTGACGGGGCAGGTGAATATGTTGCGAGTCGGTTATTTTTCGCTGATCCAAAAGAATATGATCGATGAGAATAGTACCGTCCGGCAACAGCGGCTGAATTTTTTCCGGATGAAAAAGCACCAGGCCATTCAGAGAAGGAAGGGAAAAATAACCGTTTTTCAATTGGAGTCCGCAGGGTTCACATCCGCCATTGAACTCATTGGTGAGAAAGCCTGATCTTTTATCATAATAAAAATAATACACTTCTTCCTGTTTGCCTTCCGCATAACGCAACAAATCGGCTTTGGCTATCTGGAAAAGTCCTTTGTTGGTGGTGATCCAGAAATAACCTTTTTTATCTTCCAGGATGCAATGTGATGCTGTCAGAAAGCTGCCACGATCCAGCGGAAAGTTGGTGAGTTTACCGGTCTCATACAAAAAGAAACCGCGCTCATAAGTCGTGATCCAGAGCCGGTTGTTTTCAGCATAAAGACTCCGTATGTATTGTCCGTTTAATCCCGTGACCGAGTCACGGCGTTTGTCTTTAAAATAATAACGCATCAACCCTTTAGCCGTTCCCAGCCAAAGAAAATCCGGTGATGTCTGCAACAGGTAACTTAATCCCGTTATGTCGTTTATAACTTTTTCGGGTTGCTGGTCCTGTTTGTCAGGGGATAAACTGAAAAGCCCCTCGCCATCTGTGGCGATCCACAAAGTGCTGTCCTGTCCCCAGTAAAGTACTTTAACATCCGCCTTGAATTCCCATTTTTGCTCGAGTGTTCCATCGTTTTTCCTGAACCGGTAGAGCCGGTTTTGCTGCTTAACCCAAATACGCCCCCGTGTGTCACCAAGAATGCTGTAAAAATCTGTTTGCATAAATTTCTTGATGAAGGGCACAACCCCTGGTGGCGACGAGAGACTGAGCAGATTTCCCTGTGCCGTTAAAATAGTTTTGTCGTCATAGGCCATCTGCCCATAATAAACATCATCGTATTGACCTGCGGTAAGCGTGACGAACGGCTGCGCCGCGTAGACATGTAAACCCTTGGTGTCATTTCCCAGGAAAAGCCGTTGCATTTTCTCATCATAGAAAGCCGTATAGTTGATGTTGCGTTCGAGTTCTATTCCCGACAGAATAAACCGGCTTTGCAATTGTCCCTCTCCTTTTTGCTCAAGCTGATAAAAGGAACCGTTGATATAGCAGAGAACAAAACCGGGAGAAAAAAGATTCCAGAACAAGCGCACGGGTTCATTGCCTTTCAGAAAAGCCGGGTCGCTGAGCAGGTCACCTTCCAGCCGGCAGTCGATGATTTGACCGTTTTTGCTAAAGCAAGAGAATTTTTTAAGGGCATTGTCAAAATAGAAAAGATCGCTGCCGATGACAAAAAAACTCCAGAGATCTTTGGCATTGAAGGGTGTGCGTTGTTGCAAAGAAGCCGAACGGTACCGTACTACTTCTTTGGCTGAACAATGAAAATACTGATCATTATCTGTGGAAATGATGACATGATCCGGCATAATGAAATGATCGGCCTTATTGGGAAGACCCGTAGAATAGTTGACGGAAGCTTCGCCGGCAAACGAGGGATGAATTTTCTTCCATTGTCGTTCCGGCGTCAATGTCTGAGTGTCGGTATATGCACGGCCGTCTTTTATCCGCACAATTTCATTCATGTCATTGAATGCATAAATCGACTTCCGGTCGGGGCCGCGGAAAAAATAGACAAAGCGGTTGGAGGATATGGCGATGTCGGCTTTGCCAATGCGCGCAAACCGTTCTCCATCGAAGCGGACTAATCCGTCTTCAGTAGTCATCCATATATATCCGTATGTGTCCTTTGCGATGGCCTTGACGCTGTTCTGCGGCAGGCCATGTTCATCCGTATAATGGTTACGGGAAAAACGCAGGGTATCTGCGGCCTGCGAAGGCTGCATACACAGCAGGAGAAATACAACCGCAGATGACAGAAATAATCTCATAGCATACCGGCAGCCTCAGGATGATTTGCGTTTGTTCCCGGCTTCGATCTTTATGTTCTTCCGTACCTGGTCCCAATAATCTTTGCCGTAGCTCACCAATATTTCGGCACCGGCAGGAATGTCCTTTTCCGCTTTGATGTATACGCGTCCTTTGGACTTTTCGTAAACGCTGTTGTTGGAGATACCTTTCACACGGCTGAGCCCGGCGGCATCGTTGGCATAGCGGGCCAACGCATCTTTGTGCGGCGCAGCATCGATCACATGTTTGCTGTTATAGAAATAAATGTATCCGTTGTCGGCATCGTCTTCCACTTCTTTCCAGGTGGTAACCGTACCTGTGTATTCAACGATGCGTGTTCCTTTCGGAATAAATACGCGGGTGAATAACCCTTTGCCAGAATCGGGCAATGATGATTTCTTTACGAGCAATTCTTCTTTGGTGAGTAAACTCATTCTTTAAATTGTTTTTCCAGTTCTTCGGCGATGGCCTTTAATAATTCAACGGGTACGTTACCGTTATGCGGCACAATAGCGCGGTAATTTCGTTCTTCATCCGGCTCAAACATTACTTCTGTCTGATCCACCCATACGGCAATATGATAACTGAAACCGCGAACCCTTAACTCGGCAGCATAGTCCGAAGCAGTGCCCCGGTACGTAACGGTAAGGATAAAATCGTCCGCCATAGTTCGCAAATATAGCCGACATGGGCCTTTGCCGCAATAAAAATCCCTTCCGTCATTGTATTGTCATTAAAGAAGCGACCGGCTGCTTATAATAACTTATCGGGCGTTACCGGCAACTCGCGGATGCGTTTGCCCGTGGCGTGGTAGATGGCATTGGTGACGGAGGCTGCATAACCAATCAGCGCTATCTCCCCCATTCCCTTTGCTCCCATCGGGTTGATATAGGGATCGGGTTTGTTGATGAAAATAGTATCGATATCCGGCACATCGGCATTTACCGGAATGTGATAATCGGCAAAATTGTTATTGACCATTCTTCCGAAACGATGATCAAAAACGGCTTCTTCCATCAAAGCCATTCCGATACCGCCGATAGCCCCGCCGACCATCTGGCTGCGGGCTGTCTTTTCACTTACGATCTTTCCGGCATCGGCTACCGTAACGATCTGTTTGATACGGACAACACCCGTACGGGCATGCACCCACAAGCGCGTAAAGTGTACGGAAAAAGAATAGAATGCATACTTCTGCCGCTCCTCACCACTTTTCGAATCACGGGTAAGATCGATCGCGGATTGCTCCATATTTTTTAACAAGTCGCTGAAGGAAATTGAATCAGCACCATTACTGATGCGTCCCTTCTCAAACAGCCATTCCTGTTGTGGTTGTTTTGAAAAACCGGCTTTGCCTTCGTTCATAGCCAGGATAAGTTTTTCTTTCACCGCTGTACACACATCATGCACGGCTGCGCCAACCCCGGAGTTGGTACCGGACCCGCCTTGTGTTGGCGCCGGTGGCAAACGCGAATCGCCTAATTCAAACCGGACCTTATCATAGGGCAGCCCTAATACATCGGCCGCAATTTTTACCATGGCCGTGCCCGTACCCGGACCAATATCACTGGCCGCACTTTGCACGAGTAATGTACCATCGGCCGCAAGCACCGCTCTGGCGGTTGCCGCAGGACGGTGTGCGCCGAATACACCACTGCTCATACCGTAACCTTCGAGCCACTCCCCGTTTTTCATCGAACGGGGCTGGCGGTTTCTTTTATACCACCCGATTTTTTCTGCACCCTGATCATAACAATCCATCAGGAACTTACTCGAATAAGGCAAACCGCTTTCAGGATCAGTGTAGGCATAATTTTTCTTACGCAGATCCAGCGCATCCATGTCCAGTTTATAAGCCAGTTCATCGAGGGCAGACTCCAAAGCAAATGCGCCCGTGGCCTCACCGGGCCCCCGCATCCAGGTTGGTACGCTCACATCCAGCGGCACAAGGCGGTAACGCGTATCGACGTTTGCACAACTGTACATGAACTGCGTCATGCGCACAACACCTTCGGTAAACTCTTCATAAGATGCTGTGGCAGCTGTAGCATCGTGACTGATACCGGTGAGTATACCATCGCGCGTAGCGCCGATACCGACCTGTTGAATGGTATGCGGACGATAACCGACCAACGTAAACATCTGGCTTCTTGAAAGCATCAGCTTCAATGGCTGTCCAACCTTGCGTGCACCCATCACCGCCGCCACTTCATACGGCCAGGTACGCAAAGCCATACCAAAACCGCCACCGACAAACGGTGCCACCACGCGCACATTATCCTGCGGTACACCGAACAACTGTGCATACGAACGCTGCGATGCCTTTACTCCTTGTGTTTTATCGTAAACGGTCAACTGGTCGCCGTTCCATACCGCGGTGATGCTGCCGAGTTCCATCGGGTTGTGTACTTCATGCGGAATAACATAGCCCTCTTCGATCCATACGGCCGCTTTTTTATAGGCGTTTTTTTCACCGCGGCTGTATTCGCTTTTACCGCGGCGCGGCGCGGCGGCTTTGGACAACTGTGTAGAAAGATCGGTTGACGATTCTGTTGTTTTGTACGCAACTTTTACCAGTGAAGCGGCGTGTTGGGCGCGTTCGAAGGTGTCGGCTATCACGAGCGCAACAGGTTGGCCGGCAAAATAGATTGCAGGGCTGGACATCAGTTTCATACCCGCGGGCCCGCTATCTCCCTCACCTGTATAACCGGGAATAGCCGGGCGGTTGATGTGTGTGATAACAGCAAGTACGCCGGCGGCGTTCTCCGCTTCTTTGGTAGCAATGGCAGTAATGTTGCCTCGCGCTATGGCGCTGCCGACAAGCACGCCATAACACAATTTCTCCAACGGATATTCACCTGCATACAAAGCCTGACCGGTTACTTTCTGTTTGCCATCGACCCGGTCAATCGGTCCATCTGTTTCAAAAAAATAATTTCCCATCGGTCATGTTTTAGGAGGTGGCCGTTTCGAGTGCCTGTATAATTGCCTGTGGCAGTAGCTTCAATTTGAAACTATTTTGCCCGTATCCTTTCGCTCCCTGTATGGCGATCGATGCTGCTTTTTGAAAAGTATCAACCGATGCCGGTTGGCCGATCAATGCTTTTTCAACATTGAGCAGGCGCCACGGTTTGTGCGCTACTCCGCCTGCGGCAATGCGCGCATCGCTGATGCGGTTGTTTTCGATCGACAAAGCAGCCGCTACCGACACCAAGGCAAAGGCATAGGAAGATCGGTCGCGGATCTTGAGATAAAAAGAATGCTGCTGAAATTTATTGGAAGGAATCTCTACTGCGGTGATGAGTTCGCCTGCCTTCAATTGGTTATCGGTTTGGGGTGTATCAGCGGGCAGGCGATGAAAATCACCAAAAGGAATACGGCGTTCACCTTTGGCACTGCGCACAACAACTGTTGCATTCAATGCAACGAGTGCCACGCACATATCGCTCGGATGCACGGCAATGCATTTATCCGACGCACCGAAAATAGCGTGCATACGATTATAGCCACCGATGGCGCCGCATCCCGAACCGGCTTGTCGTTTATTGCAGGGCATAGTGGTATCATAAAAATAAGTGCAGCGCGTACGTTGCAGCATATTGCCGCCCACTGTTGCCATGTTGCGCAACTGCGGCGAAGCGCCTGCATGCAGTGCCTGGCTCAGCAATGGAAAATCGCTGCGGATCATTTCGTTGACGGCAACGGCGCTGTTGGTGGCCAATGCACCGATGGAAATACCGGAAGATGTCCGTTCAATATTTTTAAGTGGCAGGTTGTTGATATCGATCAGCCGCGGCGGGCTGGTAACACCACGTTTCATCAGATCCACGAGATTGGTACCACCGGCAATAAAGGCGGCACGTGGTTCACGTTTGATGGCGTTGAGTGTAGCGTTGACGGAAGCAGTGCGGAGGTAATCGAAATTGATCATAGGTTGTTCCCTCCTTTTTTTGTTTCAAGAATAGCGTCCACGATATGCGGGTAGGCACCGCAGCGGCAAAGGTTGCCGCTCATGAATTCGCGTATCTCGTCTGCAGATCCGGCATGTCCTTCGTTGATGCAGGCTACACCACTCATGATCTGACCGGGTGTGCAGTATCCGCATTGAAAAGCATCATGCTTGATAAAGGCTTCCTGCAGCGGATGCAGGTCGTCTCCTTTCGCCAGCCCTTCGATGGTGGTGATCTTCTGTCCTTCGTTCATCACGGCGAGGCTGAGGCAGGAATTGATGCGACGGCCGTTGACATGCACGGTGCATGCACCGCACTGGCCGTGATCGCAACCTTTTTTGGTACCGGTAAGACCGATCTGCTCGCGGAGGAGATCAAGCAATGTGGTGCGGGGTTCTACCTGGAGCTGGTGTAGTTTGCCATTGACCTCAAGTTTGAGTGGCATTTTTTCAAAGAAACCGGCGATGGTTTCATCGGCTCTTTCACCGGCAGCACGGGTGACCACTGATGGTGTAAGGGACACGGCTACTGCCGCGCCGGACCATTTCAAAAAGTCGCGGCGTGAAGCTCCTTTGCCCTGCTCGTCGGAGGTTGGTAAGGTTTTGCGCATAACTGTGGACTACAAAATTCAAAAGTAAAAAGTCAAAATTCAAAAAGTGTGAATAGTGGATAGTCAATCGACCGCCGTGACTATTCAGACTTTTGAATTATACCTACTAAATATAACGAATCACGCAGGCAATAGACCTTTTTGACTTTTGAATTTTGACTAAAAAAAAGCAGGCTGGCTAGACAACCACCTGCGTTTGGTCTTCGTTGACCGTTCACATGAGAAACTCTTAAAAATCGTTATGGCATTATTTTATTATAACGGTTGAAATGTCAGATCGTTACGAATCGAACGAATTAAAGATATCATCCGAGTTTGCGCACAATTTGTTAAGGCTGACCCAACCGTGAATTTTGCGGACCGGTTGCACAATACGGTTACCGGAAACGAAAAGGAGCCGGAAAAACCGGCTCCTTTTACTGATAGATTATAAGAAGGATCTCTTAACGAGGTCCGATATAAATCAGGGTGTCGGCGAATATGCGATCTGATGTAGATGCGCCGAAATAATACTTCACGTAGATCACGGGAGTGCTGCCGCTTTCATCGTACCGGCTGTTGGAACCGGGGAAAACGTTAAACGGCAGTGCGGCCCCACCGGTGTAATTGTTCACCGCTGTTACCTGGTCAGAAGAACCAAAGACTACTTCAGGTCCCACATTGGTAAATCCTGCCGGAGAACCACCGTCGCTGAATGGCTGGTAAAAACCATCGGCGAACGGCCAGTACATCGCAACGGAGCTTGGTCCTGTAGTGATCATTTCCACTTCTTCGTCGAAAGAACCGGTATAGGAAGGTGTCGGGCTGTAGGTAAAATGTCCTTTCAGCCGGTATACGCCGTCATATTTGTTCTTTACAGCAACCCGTACTACGATGGTAGGTTTGATACCGCTGATCTCTGCACCGTTGATCGAAGAGATGGCAAGGCCGATGGCCCAGCTACCCTGTGCGATCTGTGAAGGGCGAAGTTTCACACGCAGCATCAGCTTACGCTGATCGGGAGTGAGCGTTACTTCATTACCCGGCACCAGTGCATAGTTTGCAGGAGACAATGCCTGCAGGCTCGTACCGTTCGCATCATTGTAATCATATACCACACCCGGCATGTCGACGAGTTTCACTGTGGCATTAGAAGTGATGTAAGAACGTGTCATGAAACGCAGCTCGGCCAGATCGATTTCCACGATCTGATCGCTGTATTCCATGTTTACGTTTCTACCTGCCGCGCCGTCGGTAAATTCTACTACGGGACGCTTGGTATTCTCATTGATGTCGCCGAATACGTCATCCTTTTTACAGGAATAAAATACGACGGCAGTCAGTGCTGCAAGACCCAGCAGGGATTTACTTAAACTTAATTTCATGTTGGTCTTGTTGGAGGTTTAGTCGGTTTAATTAGTAGCCGGGATTCTGATCAATGTTGTCATTGGCAAGAATCTCAGACTGCGGAATGGGGAACGCCCATGCACGGTTGGTAGATGCCAGTGTACAGAACGTTGCACAGTTCTGCGTACGGTTGATCACACGGGCGGTACGCTTGATGTCGAAGAAGCGGTGTCCTTCGGCAACCAGTTCCTTGCGACGTTCTGTCTGGATAGCCGTTTGCAGCGCAGTGCCTGTCTCGGCGCCTACAGCAGCACCGCGTATTGCGCGAAGTGCATTCAGGTCGGCAAGTGCAGGTACATCCAGACCGCCTTTACGGGCATAAGCCTCGGCGCGGATCAGGTACATTTCGGCTGTACGGAACAGTTTGATATCCACTACACCATCGGGGTTACCGGCAGCGGTAGATTTTGCCCAGTATTTACCCAATACGGTACGGCCTGTTCTTACACGGAAGTAAGCAGGACCGCGAACGTCAGAGCCACTGTAAAGGCTGGTCAGCGCAGTTACAGGCAGCCAGGAAGCGCGGTCAGCAGAAACGTCATAGATCTCGCGGCCCAGGGCTGCGTTACCTGCGAACATTTTGAATGACCAGATCAGCTCGGCTGATGTAGCATCTTCCCAGATCTGAGGGAACTGAGCTGCAGTAGCCAGCGGACGTGCATTGATAGCCAGTGTAGAGTACTTGATAGCACTGTCGAGCTGGTTAGCATAGATGTATACACGGGCGAGCATGGCGTTCACCACCAGGCTGTCGATGTAGGCACGGTTGGTTGCGGTAACAGCGCTGGTAGACTGGATAGAACGATCAGTATTGGACAACATGGTCTTGGCTGATTTCAGATCAGCTTCGATCTTGTCGTATGTCTGTTTAACAGTTCCGCGTGCAGGCATCTGCTCGATATCGAATACCTCTACATAAGGAATACCCAGAGAGGTAGCGTTGCGGTCGTAGTCATTAGCCCACCAGCGAAGCAGTTCGAAGTGCATGAAAGCACGGAGTGCTCTTGCCTGTCCTTCGATACGGTTTACTTTGGTTGGCTCGGTTGCGCGATATTTATCAATGCCGCGGGTTACCAGGTTGGTCTGACGGATAACCTGGTAAGCACCTTGCCAGGCAGCTTCGGTTACGGTGTTATCAGCCGTATAGTTCCAGCGGAACAACGTGTTGAGGTTACCAAGGTTTTGAGAACCGCCGTAGAAGTTATCTGCTGCGATATCCGGACCTGACAGCCATACGCTACCGCCGTTAACACCCGCATAAAGGGCGTTGTTGCGCATAGCAGCGTAAGCTCCGGTCATGATGCGGTCATGGTCATCGATAGAGGTGAGTTCATCGCCGCCGATTGTATGGGTGGGATCAAGCTCCACCGACTTTTTACAGGAGGTGAACAAAGCACCTGCTGCAATAAAAAGCGCTGTATATAAAATCGTCTTTTTCATGTTCATTTTTTTCTTGTTGTTAGCGTTAGATTAGAGCCCGATGCTTGCACCAATAGTCACAGCTTTCAGTGCAGGGTATACTGCACCTGTGAGTACGCCTGAGCTGACTTCAGGGTCGTAGCCCAGGAATTTGGTCCAGGTAACGAGGTTCTGACCTTGTGCAAATACACGCAGGTTGCTGATCTTCCATTTGCCGAGTACGGTTTTGGGAAGAGTATAGCTCAGCATTACGTTACGGAGGCGGATATAGTCACCTTTTTCAACGAAACGTGTAGTGTTCTCAAAGAAATCGTTGAAAGAAGATGGGATATCAGTGATATCGCCTGGTTGCTGCCACTCACGCAGCAGAGCACGGTGCAGGTTAGACGTGTAGTACTGAGGGTTCTCGATGTCTACGCGAGCCTGGTTGTAGATCTTATAACCATAAGTATAAACAAACTGGGCAGACAGGGATATTCCTTTATAAGCAACATCAGCACCAAAGCCACCGAATCCTTTAGGATCGAAAGAACCTACGATTACTGCATCGTTAGGATCGTATTGGTTGGTGATGGTCTTGCCATCAGCCTGATAGTACAGTGCATCGCCATTGTCAGGATCAACACCTGCATAACGTACGAGGTAGATGCTGTTGGCACGCTCACCTACACGGTTGATAGAGATACCATCGATGATCTCGTTGTTACCATCCAGTTCGAGTACTTTAGAACGGTTGGTAGTCCAGTTACCGTTTACGTTAACATTCCAGTCTTTGTTCTGGAATACTGTATAAGCAGCAGAAAGTTCGATACCAGCGTTGCGCAGGCGACCCATGTTGGTCAGGATGCTTGAAACACCATTGGTAGAAGACAACTGGCGGTTCAGGTACAGACCTTTTGTTTCGCTGCTGTAGATTTCGAAGCCGATGGTCAGTGCATTTTTCAGCAGGGTGAAGTCAACACCTGCGTTAAGTGTTGTACGTGTTTCCCAGCTAAGCTGATCCTTTCTGAGGTTGCTGATAGCCAGACCACCGATACCATTGTAGGTAACAGAGCTGAATTGCTCAATCGCTTCGTAAGCGCCACCGATATCTGCGTTACCCGCAGAACCGTAGCTCGCTTTTACTTTGATGTTATCGAAGATGTTCTGGTTAGCCATGAATTCTTCTGAAGTCAGTGCCCAGCCCAGACCGATACCACCGTAGTTTACGAATTTCTTGCCTTCTGCCAGACGGGAGCTTCCGTCGCGACGACCGGTAACGTTCACGAAATATTTGTTCTTGTAATCGTAGTTACCGATGAAGAAGTATGACAGGATCGCGTCGTTAACCTGGTTGCCGTTAACCGTAGGGATAAAGCTGTTGGTAGGCGTACCAGGTGTAATGCCCGCAGCATTCTTGAACGGTCCTACAAGACCGAAGCCTGTATAACCGGCAGATGTTGCGCGGCGGTTAACGATCTCATGGAACAGACCTGCACCGAAAGTGTGGTCGCCAGACTTACGCTCGTAGTTCACAGAAGAAGTACCGGTGAAACGGAATGTGCGGGCAGTAGCGAACTGAAACGCGCCGTTACGTCCTGGCACAACTGTGTTTGACTGCGTATTGCGGTCGGTATAAATGTCGTTCTGCGTGTCGGTAAAGTCGATACCCCATTGTGTACGGACGCTCAGACCTTTAACGGCAGCGATCTTGTAATCGAGGCTGACTGCACCAACACCTTTGATCTGACGGCGTGTGTTGTAGTTGCGCAGCAGGTCAGGCAGCGGGCTGTAGTTACCACCCGGGTCAGCCAGCTGAAGCGAACCGTCAGCGGCATAAGGAGTAAAGTAAGGCAGGATCCAACGGTAAGCGTTGAGCGGAGTGTTCACCACGTTATCGTTTTCAGGAGTACCTGATCTTTTAGAATAACCAAGTGTTGTAGACAAACCGATTTTCAGGTTGCCTGCAGTATGGTCGAGGTTCATACGACCTGTATAACGTTTCAGACCGGTTGTTCTTACCAGACCTTGCTGATCGAAAATAGAACCGGAGAGGAAGAAACGCGTTTTGTCGTTACCGCCGGTAGCACTCAGCACGTGCTGCTGGGTAACTGATTTGCGGAAAACCAGGTCTTGCCAGTCGGGATTTACGTTGGCAAGGCTGTCAGCCTCGGCTTGTGTCCAACCGAAGGGGTTCACACCATCCGGACGGTCATAATTCATTTCATAATCCAGTTTCTCACGGCTGTTCATCAGTTTCAGCTTGCTTTCGGGCATTTGCTGCACACCATATTGATAGTCGTAGTTGATAACGGTTTTAGCGTTGCGGCCACGTTTGGTGGTAACAACGATCACGCCGTTCGCACCACGGGAACCGTACTGTGAAGTAGAAACCGCGTCTTTCAGCACGTTGTAGGTTTCGATATCGGTAGGGTTGATGCTGGAAAAGTCATTGGCTGTAACCTGGATACCGTCAACGATATACAAAGGTTGAGTGCCTCCCAGTACAGAACCTTTACCACGGATGGTAACGCTGGAAGCAGAACCGGGCTGACCGCTCTGAGACTGGATCAGCAGGCCGGGAGCCTTACCCTGGAGCAATTGCTCGAGAGAAGCGATGGGCTGGAGATTAACTTCAGCTCCGGCAACTTTAGCAGTCGAACCAGTATATGTTCTTTTGTTTTGTACAGTGTAACCGGTGATAACCACCTCACGGAGATCATTTGCTTCAGCTTCTTTCAGTTGAACGTTGAATTGACCGCTGGCAACGGAAACCTCCTGGTTGGTATAACCAACGATGGAGAAAACCAGGGTAGCATTGGCGGGAACGGAAATCGAATACCGGCCATCAGCGCCGGTGGTTGTGCCAGTACGGGTACCTTTAACAGATACGCTTACACCCGGAAGGGGCGCGTCGCTCGCATCTGTCACGATACCTGACACCTGTGTCTGTGCCCAGAGAAAAACAGGCAACATCAGTGCAAAGAATACTAGTGCTTTTTTCATGTAAATGAATTTTGGTTTGTTACTGTCTTAAGCAGTATATATGTGAATACAAAAGGGACATGGGGCGGGATAAGCAGTTTGATGAAGACAATCCGGTTATCCATGTTGCTTCACTGGCAAGTCTTATTTTACGTCAGACATGAATAAGAAATACCGAGACGTGATTACAACAGGTTGAGTTAAATTGTTTTGGAAAGCAGCTGACCGTTGGTTTTTGCACATCATAGCTATGATTCATGTCGTGGACCGGGGATAAAACCGGCGGGCGGCAATTTCTTCATATACTTTTAACATAACTTTTTTGTTTTACCGAGTCATGAAAATACAAAACTTAAACATGAAATAACGGATTCCTGTCTCAAATATCTTAATTTTGCTCGTCAAACCTTCAAAATCAGCTTTCTGCGGAACCCGGCCGGTTCCGATGCAGCGTTTTCCGGTCAGAAGGGATCAGAGGGATGACACTACACACCTCCGACTACCGGCGTAACCGGGTTGTTATTCCTTTTACCACTTGTAATGAAATACGCCCATGAAAAAAAATTTGTACTTGCTTAACAAGGCATGCAAATAGTTTTATGGCGGATTTCCGTTTTAAATTTTTAATCGCGCGGGACTGACCATTCCGCGGACAAAGCCGCAAAAAACCAAACCAAACCTGGAATCCATGATCAAGGACTTCCTTCTGAAACTGATTTTCATTCCGCTGCTGGGAATAGTACTGCCCCTTACGGCCGGTATTATCAGCTATGCCTATTATACAACCTTCGAACTTATTGCGGCTCACTGCTTTTTCATCCTGACCTCCTTCGTTATATGGGCCGGCTGCCTCTGGCTGCACAGCAAACTACGCGTGCTGTATACCGAACAACACAAACCTGCCTATAAACTGCTGACCGTTTGCGCCGTTTCCGCGCTTTATGCGGCCTGCGTAGGCGGACTCTCGGTCATCGGCTGGATGAACCTCTCCTACGAAACCTTCAGTTGGACACCCATCTATAATTTTGTGGCCGTTTGCGTTTTCGTGGTCATTCTCTTCACCCTCGCCTACGAAATCCTTTTCCTCAACAAAGAGCGAGAACTCGACAGCAAGATCGTGCAGATCATGGACCAGGAACGTTCCCAGGCTACCCTGCAGGCGCTCCGCAGCGAACTCGATCCGCATTTTATTTTCAATTCCCTGAACACCCTCAATTACCTGATCGCGCACGACGCGCCCCAGGCTCTGCTGTTCAATAACCGCCTGGCGCAGGTTTACAAATACATCCTTGTCAACCGGAACAAAGAACTCGTGTCCCTCACCGACGAAATCGAATTCATCGACAACTATTTCTTCCTGCTGCAGATCCGTCATGAAAACAAACTCGCCATGGTAAAAGACATGCAGGTGGACACCGATAGCTTCTTCATTCCACCCTGTGCCCTGCAACTGCTGGTAGAAAACTCCATTAAACACAACGATTTTTCTGAAGAACATCCGCTGGAGATCAATATCACCATCAGCGGGCTGTTGCTTAAAGTGCGTAATTCCAGTTCGCCCAGGAAATATAAATCCTACTCCACGGGGGTGGGACTAAAAAATCTGCGGTCGCGGTATCGCATTATCTGTCATAAGAACATACAGGTAGAACAAACAAGTGATCACTTTATCGTCACACTCCCTCTCATTACTCAAAACCAGATAGCATGTTAAACACGATTATTATTGAAGATGAAAAAGCAGCTCAGGAAAACCTGGTGGAAGCGCTCGCGGCTGTAGCCGACGATGTGCGCGTTACAGCCCGGCTGGGCAGCGTAGCGGAAGGCGTTGATTATTTCACCAAACGCCATGAAGTAGATCTCATCTTCAGCGATGTGCAACTGACAGACGGCTTGTCCTTTGAAATTTTTAACGCCTGTAATATCCGCACTCCCGCCATTTTTATAACCGGCTACGATGAATTTATGCTCGACGCATTCGAGTCAAACGGTATCGATTATTTACTGAAACCCGTACAGCAGGCAGATATCCGCAAAGCGCTGGTCAAATACCGGATGCTGGAAAAACATTTTACCAATCAACATTCGCTTGACCACTTATTGCAACATATCGGCGCTCCGAAGAAACAGCGCCTGATTGTAAAAAAGGGCGTCGAGAATATTGCACTCAAACTGGAAGACATTGCGCTTTTCTATACAGAGAACAAAATTGTTTATGTAATAGACCGCTGGGGTAAAAAATACATTGCCGACCGCAATCTCTCCGAACTGGAATTAGAACTCGACCGGGGCATTTTCTTCCGCGCCAACCGGCAATATATCATCAATATCAACTTTGTCCGCGGATTTAAAACGTATGAGAAAGTGAAATTGCTGATCGATCTTACCCTACCCGAGCTTAATCATTTTATTATTGTGAGCCAGGAGATGGCGCCGCAGTTCCGCGAGTGGATGTATAATGCATAAGGGAAGGTAAAAGGCGTAAGGCAGAAGGCATGAGGTATGAGGCAAGATAAAGCGCCGAAATATAATAAACCGCAGCCCCTTGGTTCGTGTATACACGAACCAAGGCATTGACGATTGACGATTGACCATTCCCTATTCACCATTCACTCACACTACCAGCAAACTACATCCCCGCAGATCGCTGTTATCAAGCCGACCCAGCACTTCAAAACTGCCATCGGGATAAATTCGTCCGGCATCATCTGTGGCAATAAATGCGCAGGAATACAAATTGGCCAGATCAATGACATTAATAGCTCCGCTGACTGCTTTGTTTCCCCGGAACCGGACCGTCAGCGGATCTTCTTCTTCCCGCACGGCCACCTGCATCCACGGCGGACAATTAAATAACCCTTTTCCGGTGGAATAAGCCTGCGACAATAATTCGGTCATGCCGTATTCTGCGTGCACCGAAGACAGTCCAAATGCCTGTTGCAATTTTTCGTGTACCGCCGGCCTTATCAATTCTTCCCTCCTTCCTTTCATTCCTCCTGTTTCCAGCATCACGGTATGCTTTAACGGTTGCGGATATTGTTCGGCAAAGTCCAGCAGTGCAAACGTTACCCCGATCAACCACACTTTTTGTCCGGCCGCTTCCAGTTCTTTCAGCAGGGCTGCCAGCCGGTCGTATTCGTATAAATAAAATCCGCTCGCCGGATGGACGCTTTGTTGAATCAGGCGGTCTACCATGTATACCAGCGACGAATGCTGACGTTCAAGATAAGCCGGCAATAAGCCGATGATACACCATTCACCTGGATTGCCGTAGAATTGTGCGAACGCTTTATTGAAACTGGCTTCGTAGATAGCGGCGTCCTTTACCAGGTGACGGCTGTTGATCATACCTGTTGTGCCGCTGCTTTCAAATACTAAAGCGGGCTCAAACTGCGTTGTTATCACCGGCTGTGTTTTGAAGAAACGGATGGGCAGGAACGGGATCTGTTCCGGTTGCGTAACCTGCGCAGGTTTTACTTTCAACGCATCCGTATAATCGCGGTAAAGACTGTTCTGGCTGTATTGATAGTGAAATAATTCCAGTGCAAGTTCAGCCTGATCAGCGGTGCCTGCATTAAAAATTTTTTCTATCCATGCTTGTGTAGTCATCAGCCTGTTTATGGGAAAAAGAAGTATATTTGTTTACCTACAATGTTTAATATGAAAACATTATCCCTGTTTTATATTCTCTCGCTCAGTTTTGTACTGGTTGCGTGCAGCAAAGATAAGTTTGAGACTACTCCCCGCATTGAGATCAAAGGATATAATTCAAGGGAAATACCTGAGCCTCCTCCCGGTTTCGATACTGAACTCGTTGTCACGCTCAACTTTTTCGACAAACAGGGTGATATCGGAGAAGGCACTTTGTATGCAGAACGTAAACGTCTGAACACAATTGGCCAGCCGCAGCCAGGCAATGGCCGCCCCGATTCCTATACACAGCCGATCCCCGCTTTTACCAACAAAGACCAGGGAGAAATCATCTTCCGTCTCCGGTATGATGACCTGAAGGACAACCTGCTTGTACAGGACACGATACAATTCCGTTTCGCCGTTACGGATCGCGCAAATAATACCAGCGACACCATCACCACAGAGCAAATTGTCATTTTACGTTAGTAAACCCGGCCTGTTATTGTGCTGAGACGGCTACTTTACTTTCTTGTTTACAGCAACCTGTTTATTGCCGCCTGCGCCGTGCTGATGGCATGGGAAACCTGCAGAAGATTGCACACGGATATTTCCATCGGGTCGCTCGCGGGCTTTCTCTTTTTTTCCACCTTGCTCAGTTATAGTTTTCACTGGTACCTTACACCTGCTTATACCGGCAATTCATCGAGGGTGCGGTGGTTGCAGCATTTCCGTCCTGTGCACCTGGCGCTTTTTGTGGCGGGCATGGCCGGAACGATTTATTTTTTTGTACCGCTGGCCGCCTATTGGTTCTGGATGTTGGGCGGCGCCCTGGCCACATTCCTCTATTCGGCCCCCAAACTCCCCTATCGTTTCTTTGCGTGGCTGCGCACCATCGCCATTGGCAAAACATTATTCCTCGCATTCATGTGGACCTATGCCACGGCGGTACTGCCCGTCATGCTTTCCGATGAACCGGCCCCACCGGGATGGCTTTGGTTTATATTGAGCCGTTTTTTTCTGCTATATCCGATCTGTATCCTGTTTGACATACGCGACCGGGATTATGATAAAAAAACAGGCATACGCAGCCTGATAACGATCCTGAGCGTAAAACAGGCCGGTTATATCTTTTGGGGGTCTTTACTGGCAAATGTGATGTGTATACTGATATTAGCAGGTACTGTTACAGGATGGTCGTCTGTATTCTCCCTGTTGTTACCGTCGGTGCTGACAGCCTGTCTCTATGACTACGCAAAGCGTCACGTTTCTGACTTATTGTATTATTTTATATTGGATGGATTCATGGCATTATCTGCCATTCTATACCTTTCCGCAGGTATCTGAAGATATTTTCAGCGCAATTATGGCTGTTACCAAAATTTTAAGGTTTCTCCCGGGTGATTAGCATAGAAATTGTAACTATCATTGTTTGCGCAATAAATCAGATATGCACGTGAATTTTTCGAAGATCGTTCATTTTACCCGTCTTGTTAAGACTGGAGGTCGCCTCCGGGAGTTCAACTTCCGTAAATTGAAGGCTGAAGGAGAAGAGTTGTTTAATGTGGACACGGTAGACGACCGGGGTAACCGGATCCTGTTCCGGATGCACAAACGCGATGGAAACTGGAGCGTTTCTTCGGAGCAGCCCCTCCCTCAATGGATTGCAGACAATGTATCACTTCTCGGCGATGAGCTGGATCAGGGTGTAATAAACAACTGATTTTTTGCTTTACCGCTGGTGTGTTAATTTGCAGGTTTACTTACAACTATGCGTCGATTATCCATTCTCGTACTGCTTGCAGCACTTTCCGCCTGCTCAACTTCCCGTCAAACCGGCACCGGATCAACCGGCGCTGCCAACCTGGTGGCAGATGGCAAAATATGGTCATCTTTTTTCCAGCAATCAGCCGGTGAATACCGCGCGCTTTGTCTGCAGGCGTTCAATATCGCGCGCCTGCGATTGGATGAAGCATTGAAAGCTCCGCACAGCAAACCATTGGCCATCGTTACCGATATCGATGAAACCTTTCTCGATAACAGCCCTTATGCGGTTGATCAGGCGTTTAAAGGAAAAGACTACGACGCCGCTTCGTGGAATGCCTGGACCACACGCGGAATAGCCGATACGCTTACCGGCGGACTCGCCTTTTTCAATTATGCCGCATCGAAAGGTGTGGAAGTCTATTACATCACCAACCGCGATGAACGCGAACGCGAAGGCACACTCCGTAATCTTCAGCATTTCTCCTTTCCCTATGCCGATAACAAACACCTGATCCTGCGTCAGAATGTTTCAAGCAAAGAAGGCCGCCGCAACCAGGTGGCTGCCACACACGAGATTGTGTTGCTGCTCGGCGATAACCTTTCCGATTTCAACGCTTTATTCGATAAAAAATCTGTTGCCGAACGCAACGCGTCGGTACAGCAACTGGCAGATTATTTTGGCAAACGCTATATCGTATTGCCCAACACCAACTATGGTGGCTGGGAAGATGCCGTTTACGGCAACCGGTATGACCTGACTCCTGCGCAGAAAGATTCTGCCATCCGTTCGGTACTCAAACGTCCCTAAGACTTTTCTAAAATTGTTACCTTTAGCGACACTATGACCAAACTCTCCGTCAACATCAATAAAATTGCCACGCTGCGCAATTCGCGGGGAGGAAACAATCCCGATCTGCTGAAAGTAACGCGTGATATCCAGCTCTTCGGCGCGGATGGCGTGACCGTACATCCACGACCCGATGAACGGCATATCCGCTACCAGGATGTACGGGACATCCGCCAACTCATTACAACCGAATTCAATATTGAAGGTAATTGCACCGAACAGAAATTTGTAGACCTTGTGCTGGAAGTAAAACCCGATCAGGTGACGCTTGTTCCGGATGCCCTGGGGCAACTTACCTCCGATCACGGATGGGACACAATCAAGCATAAACAATACCTGCGCGATATAATAAGTGTATTCAGGAAAGCCGGCATCCGTGTCAGCATTTTTGTAGACCCCGTGATCGAGATGGTGGAAGGCGCCGCAGAAACGGGTACCGACCGCATTGAATTGTACACGGAAGGATATGCACGTCAATTTGCCGCGGGTGAAGAGGACGCCGCGGTGGCGCCTTATACCTTAGCTGCCGCAAGAGCAGTGGAACTGGGCCTGGGATTGAATGCCGGACATGACCTCGACATGCACAACCTCGCTTTTTTCAATCAGCGCGTACAGGGATTGGCCGAAGTAAGTATCGGACACGCGCTGATCTGTGACGCCTTGTATTTAGGATTGGAAAATACGATCCAGTTGTATAAACGCCAGTTGACGCTGGTTTGAATATAGCTGCGGAAGCAGTAGAAATATCACTCTTTAAACCAATGATATGAATACCGCACTACGCTTTTTTCTGTTCGTGCTATTTGTGCTGCTGTATTTTTCGCTGCTGAGCTGACAGAAATGTTAAAGCCACTGGCACCGGGCCACTTCTGTCCAGCTGTATTCGTCTTATAAAAAAAGCCGATGAAACATCTTCTACCCTTATTTCTCCTGATTGGTTTTGCAGCAACTGCCCATGCCCAGAAGGTAGAAAGCATTCATTTTCATTTGTACACCGACAGCCTGAAAAAGGGCACACATAATTATATCAATGTCGACGGTAAACTCTCCAACGGCCGCTGGCTGCCGCTGACGGCAAAAGATATCCGCTTCACCACGGATTACGGCCGCTTTGAAGGCAACGAACTCGTGCTTCCCGAAAATACCACCGTGGCCTTCGTCACCGTCAGGGCCGAGCTGATCAGCGATCCCACTCTCCGCCTCGAACAAAAAATCTGGATCAAGACCATCCCCAATCCGGATGTGCTCCCATCCAAAGAGGATGTGCTGCCGAAGAGGAGGTGAAAGGTGAAAGGAAGAAGGCATAAGGCCCGACACTTCGGGCCGAAGCTTCGGCCTAAGGTGGAAGGCATAGGGTTTTTGATTTCTGACTTTTGAATTTTGATTTATTCATTCTTTCCCGCACCATCGATGAATGATTTTCAAATGCTGAGTTCAATAGATAAGTGCAATTTTTGAAAACAAAAGAAAAAAGCTT
>CALATA010000018.1:0-34916 GCA_937888905.1 uncultured Sphingobacteriales bacterium | reverse complement strand
CCCTTTTGAAAATTAAAAAATGCCCTGACTGTAAGATCAAGTGTTAGCTATTACACTTTATAATATTTCCGGCCGTTGGACTTTGAACAGCCTGAACTAGCATCATCTATCCATCAGTGAGCGCAGTTACCTCGCCATCTATTATATCTCTATCGTATGATATACCTCACTTTGATGTCTTTTTTCTTCGGTGGCCAGTTTTGTATCTTCCAAACTTGAGATCGGGTGAGTTATTTATCTTTTTTATTCTATTTAGGAGACTCTTGTATTTCTAAGCTTTTAGCCCAAAATTCTATTTTTTGACCTTCGTAAAATTCCAGGTAGAAGTATCCTTTCTCATCTTCTGTCTCCTCGACCAAGGCTTCATTCATAAATGTTCTACCACGATAGAAACTGTCAATGGTGCCATTATCTTTAGTCGGATAAGTGTTAAAAACCACCAAATCAACTTGGTTAAACAGTATAATCATACTAGCCGATGCATCTATTTTTTCTAAGAAAAGAAAAAGCTTTTTTTCAAGGTATGATATTCGTGCGCAATTGTAGTCATTATGAATATCATAGTATTTATTCTGGTACTCTAGTTGAAGCAGGTCTTTTAGTATTTCAAGTGTTATTGCGCTAACCACTTTTACCTCCAAATTTTTCTAAGTATTTCTTATTAGTCTTATTCCCTGTTGCGGACTCTCATTACTTACATAGACATAAAGATAACCATTTTTGGTGGCAGCCAGGTTCTGCAGATCACTGAAATGGTCTTTGATAAAACCCGTGGGATTCACGGGGCTGGCACCACCGCTGACCATCTTAAATTGCTCGTCGAAGAACATGTAGTTTATGAACGCTTTGAGGCGCTGCGGGTAAGAGGCATTATCGCGGTTGGGATCATTGATAAAGGCGCCCAGCGGCGTGGTAATGTCCGTGATCGCATTCAACTGGCTGGCTGTCGCTTTACCGGCAGCAGCACTCCCGGGTGCACCGAGTAAACCGGACAAGATATCCAGCACCACCGGTGCCACATTAGGCGAACCAGAGGTATTCGGTGTATACCAGTGGCTTTTGCCAAACACATCCACCTTGTCTCCCGCCATTACTTTTAATGTGATACCCAGTCCCATTTTATTGGTGCCCGAGTTTACGCGGTACATTTTCTGGCTCGTCGTGGATTCAAAGCGGGATCGCTCGGGTTGTTGCCAATGCCGTTATCGTTATCATAGGCCGGTGAAGGCGCATTGGAACTCATGGTACTTACGTCCACGATTTGTGCCTGATCGATGGTGTAGTATTTTTCTTCTGTCGCAATCTTGGCATCTTCGAGTGTAGCGATCGGGTATTTGTCTACTTTTTGTTCTTCGGTGATCAACACCCTTACATTTCCCAGGTGATCCTTGATCATGTAGTCATATTCCAGTCTTGCGGGGCTGGCGCCTTCCGCAGCCACATATATGGTCCTTCCTTCTTCGTTACCCAGGAACTGCAGCTTGTTTTCGTAACCAAGTGCCGTCTGCAGCGTACTGTTACTAGGATAAGCTTTGGATTCATAAACATTACCACCGATATAAGTGGTCGTAGTTACAATACGTTCCGGACTGTAGATCGTTTCATCATGCACCACCGTGGCGGTCGTCTCGTCGGTGATCTTTTGCAGTTTCATACCGGCAGCATCGTACACATAACTGATTGTCCCTTTACCCGTAACCGTGATCGTTTGTGGCAGGTTCAGGTGGTTGTAAGCAATGCTGGCAATGTCCTTGTTTTTATCGTACTGCAGGTTGCCATTATCATCGTAATTATAGTCTGTGGCCGTATTGTTCTTGCTGCCGCCCAGGCTCGTGAGATAAGCCTGCGAAGCGCGGAAGTCGCCGAGTTTGGTGGCCGGATCGTTGGACGCGTCCACCACGTTTTTGAGTTTATTCGTACCTGTATAATAGGTATAACTCAACTGGTCGATCCAGCCGCTGGTCAGGCCTTTGAGCCCTTTTTGAGACATCCCCAGGATATTACCGTTGGCATCGTAAGCCGTGATAGCATCGGTACCATTGCCCATCTGCATGCTGAAGTCGATGCCGGCACTGGTGTTGAACGTGCTGCCGGTGTATTGGGTAAAATCTCCTTTCAGTAAACGGTTGGCGGCATCGTAGCCAAAATCATATTTTCTTTTTTCCTGGTCACCGGCACTTTTCCAGACCATACCTGTGATGTTGCCGTTGTATTGGGCGGCTGCGTAAGATTGATTATTTACCAGGTTATTCGCCGTTTTATCATAGCCTAAGTCAAAACCAAAGTAATGATCGCTTGCTGCATCACGCGCATAAGCACGGTTCGCTCCCAGCATCCAGCCCCTGACGTTGTAACTCCACTATAAATCATTTAAACTTTGATCATACCCTTTTGTATTCCATGCTTTACAAGAGCCAAAGCAAGTAATAGCACTAATGTAAAAAAAAGAACAATTAACATTCTTCGTCCTTTTCCTATCTCCATGGATGAAAATTGGTACGTTTTTAATTTTTTGTTCGGAAATAAAAGAAGCAACATTAGACCTAAAATCGTAGGCATAAATGCTCCGTTTATCCATGACCTCACCTTAGGATTTTGTACATCGAATGGAAACAGATAAACAGTTGGCAAATCAAAAAGTAAAAAAACAATACAAACGAGTAAAAATATGATCCCACTCAATGCAAGTATTGTCGACAAATAAGGGGTAGACTGTTTCTTTTCGCTTTTGAAAATCCAGTAAATAAGGGCAACAATTTTATTCATACATCACCAGTTAAATAAAAAATCTGTTAATCCGGTAACATCCATTACTGATGTAATTACTCCGATAACGGGATTTACTTTGAAAAATATTTCTGCTCCGGCTAAAATCACTTTACCCGTAGCTACTACAATATTGCCCATTGTTGGTTTCTCCATTGCTTTTGTTACGGCATTGTAGGCATCATAAACCCCTAAAACTTTTCCGGCGACGTCCACTGCCTTCTTTCCTATTTCATTAATTGGAAAGTCCACAGGCGTAATTTTATCCGAGGATAATAACATTCCTCCAGCAGTACCTGTATTTAATACACTTAAAAAGCCATCAACCCCCTCCTTCGAAAGTCCGCCGGATTTACCTCCAGGCTTACCGTCCGTTTCCTCATTAGGCTCATTATTCGCCGCGTCCTTTTGCGTAGTGCTTTGCTTTCCTGTTCCAGCGACAGTAAAAGTTCCATCAGCGTTAAGGATATATGACTGCTCTTTAACATCTGAATCTGTAATCCCTTGATTTATAATTCCTGTTTTACCAATATATGTAACATCATTTGTCTCTAGACCGTTAGCATTCATACTAGCAGCCCAGCGCTTTGCACTTTTTTGATCTGTTACGGTTTCTACCCATGCGGCATGCTCGTCTCCGTGTTTATCTTTATAGCGTACCCAGTCTGTTGGCGCCATTCCATCCGGATCGATAAACCTGATAGGATTATCAAATGCGTAATTGTACGGGGAATACCTTCTCATTTTATCACTCAGCGGATCGACATGATTCCACCTCCCGACTTGATTATCATACATCCTCGCCCCATAATCCATCCACTCTAATCCACTACCATCACTAAACTCTTCGCGTTGCTCTTCCTTGCCGTTGTATTTAAACCGGTTCTTCAACTCACCGGCCGCTTTATGGCTTATCCCCGCCATCGTCAACCCAAACGGATAATAATGCGTCTCTTCTAACAGCGCACTGCGTGTATGCACCAACTGCAGGTTATCAAAGAACACATTCACCGGGCTCTCGTTACTCACATAGACATAAAGATAACCGTTTTTGGTGGCAGCGAGGTTCTGCAGGTCAGAGAAGTGGTCTTTGGTAAAACCTGTTGGGTGTACCGGGCTGGCTCCGCCGCTGACCATCTTAAATTGTTCGTCGAAGAAGATGTAGTTAATGAACGCTTTGGGACGTTGGGGGTAAGAAGCGTTGTCACGGGTAGGGTCATTGATAAAGGCGCCTAGCGGTGTGGTAATGTCCGTGATCGCATTCAACTGGTTGGCCGTGGCTTTACCGGCGGCAGCGCTGCCCGGTGCACCGAGTAAACCGGATAAGATATCCAATGCAACCGGTGCCACGTTTGGCGAGCCGGAGTATTCGGCGTATATTAATGGCTTTTACCAAAAATATCCACCTTGTCTCCCGCCATTACTTTGAGCGAGATGCCCAGCCCCATCTTGTTGGTGCCCGAGTTTACGCGGTACATTTTCTGGCTGGTGGTAGATTCAAAAGTTGGATCGCTGAGGTTGTTACCGATCCCGTTGTCATTGTCGTAAGCCGGTGAAGGCGCATTGGAACTCATGGTACTTACGTCTACGATCTGGGCGGCATCGATGGTATAGTATTTTTCTTCCGTCGCCAGTTTCGCATCTTCCAAAGTGGCGATCGGGTATTGGTCTACTTTCTGTTCTTCGGTAATCAGTACCCTGACGTTTCCTAAATGATCCTTGATCATGTAATCATATTCCAGTCTTGCAGGATTTGATCCTTCTGCAGCGATATACCTTGTTCTACCCTCTTCATTGCCGAGGAACTGCAATTTATCCGTGTAACAGAGTGCCCCTTGCAGCGCCGTTATTGGGATTAGCTTTCGATTCATAGAACATTACCTCCGATAGTTTCATACGAGTAGTATCGGAACAGGAAAGTTGAATTAGCCTATAAGAACATATTCATGTAAAACAATAACAAAAGTCAAAAGAGAACATAAAAACCCCTAAGATATCGCCCCCATAAAATTAATACTCATGCATTAAACAGGACTCTTCATATGTCCAAGCACCTTTTTTTTCTCCGTTATCAAGAAACTCTTTTAGGGGAAGATAGTTAACCTCGCGGGGAACATTAACTGCGATCAGATTCCTCGTCAAGAACGCTTCTGATTCGCAAGAAAATTGTTCGATTTTTTCTCTTACCATCGGTATATCCTCGACGCTTCCAAAATAAACCCTCAATGTAGTATTACCAGAAACAGCAACGAAATCTTCAAAATAGAAGGCATTATCCTCCTCGTCAAATATAGCTTCAATTGTATCTCCTAGTGATATACGCTTTGCTACAAAAGGGATATTGTCTACAACGTACTGATTTTCTCCCACCTTGACGCACCACAGTCCCTCTGTTTCAAAGTGATTTTCTGCAATTTCCTGCACAAACAAAATTTTCTGAACTTCTTCTCCCATATAATTTTATTTAAAATTAATGCTTTGCAAGTCCAAGTCTAATCAGTCAACCTTCTAATTTACTGTCATACAAATCTTTAAACACTTCTATTAATTTTAACAATTTTAATGGATCACCGGCTCCTTTGAATACATTGTTTGAAACAGAATACGCAAACCAGTTATCTTCTGCAATCTCGTGTAAAGTATAAACAATTTCAGTACCCTCTAATTGAGTATTTGCTAAATTGATTTCAATAGACCACCCTGGGTTGTCTAAAGTATCAATTGTTACTCCATTATTATGTTCCCAATAACCATCGCAATTATTAAGATACCATTGTTGCAACCATTCCAGCATAATATATCATTTTAATTACCTGTAAGCGTGGGTTTAAATCTTTTATTAAAAGGCAGTTCATCAGAATTTGGAGATCTTGTGACTTCTTTAAGTTTCTTACTACCGTCCACTTGTGTCTTTTCAGTCACTTGTGGCGTTTCTATTTTTTTCCCCGTTTGTTTATCATGATGTGGCTTGCCTTTGCTACCATCCGGCTTACCCCCGTCAAATTTTTTCCCGTCATCAAAGCCGGATGGATTAAGCGGATTTTTTGTCCAATCCTGATATTGATAAACGTCGCCGTTCTGGTCCCTTTTAAAGGTAGTATGATTTCCGGTTGCCTCTGGGTCAGGCTTCATCCTATTTGCCGCACGGCCAGCTCCAGATTGCTGTGAACCAGTTTGTTCTTTACCATTAGAAGATTCGTCATTATTGCTTGAGCTATTGTTCGCGTGGTTATTTTTGTAATCCTCTACAGCCGCGTAAGTCAAAATTGTTGTTGTTGCCGCAACGGTAGTAATAGCAACCGTTTCAGCCGTGAACAGGCTTACAATAACAGGAATTATACACCAAGGGCACTCTCCTGTCGGGTCGCTATATCGAACCGGATTATTAACACCAAAATGATATGGGCTCAACGCCTCTTGCCCAAACTCACTAGATTTAGGGTCAATTTGGGAAAATCTCCCAAGTTGCTGTTCATATGTTCTAGCGTTAAAATCATAAAAATTTAGTCCTTGTTCAAATGTAAATTCGCGACCTTGCGCTTCATTTCCGTTAAATCCAAGTTTATTGGGACAACCGCAATCATTACCACTTTCACCTATTAATAATTTACTGCTAATCCCCGCCATGGTCAACCCAAAGGGATAATAATGGGTCTCTTCGAGTAAGGGGCTGCGTGTATGCACCAACTGCAGGTTATCAAAGAACACATTCACCGGGCTCTCGTTACTCACATAGACATAAAGATAACCGTTTTTGGTGGCAGCGAGATTTTGCAGGTCAGAGAAATGATCTTTGGTAAAACCAGTCGGATTTACCGGGCTGGCGCCACCGCTGACCATCTTGAACTGCTCATCGAAAAAGATATAGTTGATGAACGCTTTGGGACGCTGCGGGTAAGAAGCGTTGTCGCGGGTAGGATCATTGATAAAGGCCCCCAGCGGTGTCGTAATGTCTGTGATCGCATTCAGTTGCGTGGCCGTGGCTTTGCCAGCAGCCGCACTGCCCGGTGCGCCCAGCAAGCCGGACAAGATATCCAATACCACCGGTGCCACGTTTGGCGAACCAGACGTATTGGGCGTATACCAGTGGCTCTTCCCAAAAATATCGACTTTGTCACCGGCCATCACTTTTAAGGTAATGCCGAGGCCCATTTTATTGGTGCCCGAGTTTACCCGGTACATTTTCTGACTGGTCGTAGATTCAAAGGTGGGATCGCTGGGGTTGTTGCCGATACCGTTATCGTTGTCATAGGCAGGCGAAGGAGCATTCGGCCCCATCACGGTCACGTCCACAATCTGTGCCTGATCGATAGTATAGTATTTTTCTTCTATCGCCAGTTTGGCATCTTCCAAAGTGGCGATCGGGTATTTGTCTACTTTTTATTCTTCGGTAATCAACACCCTTACATTCCCCAGGTGATCCTTGATCATGTAATCGTACTCAAGTCTTGCGGGGTTTGTGCCTTCAGCAGCCACATATCTTGTTCTGCCTTCTTCGTTACCCAGGAACTGCAGCTTGTTTTCGTAACCAAGTGCCGTTTGCAGCGTGCTGTTGTTGGGATAGGCTTTCGACTCATAGACATTACCGCCAATGTAAGTGGTCGTCGTTATAACATTTTCTGTATAGCTGACGTTGTTATATGGAACCTCAGCAGCCGTCTCGTTCGTGATCTTTTGCATTTTACTTCCCGCCGCGTCATATACATAACTGATCGTGCCTTTGTTTGTCACCGTGATCGTTTGTGGCAGGTTCAGGTGGTTGTAGGCAATAGATGCGATATCCTTGTTCTTATCGTATTGCAGGTTCCGGTAGCCCTTATGACTTTGTTTGTCGTTTACCTGAAACAATGGTTATCTCCAATATACGAATAACGAACACCTGCATGACCTTGGTAAGTTCATGTTTGCGTTCTCCAACTTCTGGACTTACCTGTGGTTCTCCCAGTTCATGCTAACAACATAACGCGGCACTTAAATGGATCTTCCTACAGCAGGAAGGAGAATATTAACAGGCCGTGTTCTGCCATATGATCCTTTAGGTGCATGTATCGCCTTGCAGTACACGGCTAGAATAATAA
This sequence comes from uncultured Sphingobacteriales bacterium, assembly GCA_937888905.1. Classification (GTDB taxonomy): domain Bacteria; phylum Bacteroidota; class Bacteroidia; order Chitinophagales; family Chitinophagaceae; genus Terrimonas. The sequence continues at coordinate 27,072 of CALATA010000018.1, read as the reverse complement.
CACACCGTATATTTCATATCCGGCCTTAATTTATTCCGCGTCCATTCATAACTTCAGTATACTCCATATGTAAATGCTAGACAGGATTATACCCATTTGTGCAGTTTATAAAACTCATACATATCCTTTCTTCAAAATCCATGTTTTAATACTTTGGCAATTTGCTATTGCGGAGGTAGATTGAATTATATCGTGCACTAAACTCGATTTTATATTTTCCTTGGAATCAAAATCCAAACGTAATTCATATTCAGACGTTCTCGCCTGTTTCACTAGCTGCACACTTTTATGTATATATTCTTTTCATGGCAGTATATTTATGCCTTTTTGGAAAAAAAGGATTCAAACTACGGACTCATGCATAATAGTCCTATACAGAACATCTAAATCATCGCCGTAGAAACGATCATTAAAAATATACTAATCTCTTCTAGTGGTGCTAGCCTTTCACTAGTCAGTTTCTTTTTAAAAATGCTAAAACAAATAGAAGTATAAATGAAGTTATGCTATAAATGACCAAATAAAATCCCCCTCTTTTTACTTTTCTTTCATCGTAGCTTGAATTTTTTAAATCCTTTGGCTTTACCAATAAAGAAATAATTAAAAAAACAGGCAGTAAAAAGATTGCAAGTTTCAAATATTTTACGGGTCTATCATCATTTCTATTCATGGGAAGTACCGCATCCACCTGATTAAATAAAATTAAAATTTGAAAAAAATGAATATAAATTAGCAGAACTACAACGCATAAAGCACTGAAATAAGATATCTCTTTTGTGCCTCCTTTACTATAATATTTGTATAGTATATACATTACAAACTTTAACATCTTGATTTTATTTTTACCATTTAAAAAGCCAATCTGTAACTCCGCTCATATCTAACACTCCCAAGATTACGCCGACAACTGGGTTCGCCTTTACAGCAACCATTACTGACTTAAAAACTGCTTTCGTAACAGCACCTGCTATTTGCATTGGTGTTGAATTAGGATCTTTAATTGTATTGACGGCATCATATATTGCTATTCCAGCATCTAAAACCCCCGTTGCCTTACCTACTACACCAAGTGTTTTATTTGCCGTTAAAGCTACATCTGCTCCTTGACCAATTCGTATACTTTCTTCGACCGTCTCAGCAGCATTAGAAGCACGAGCTGCTGTTTTTGCAAGCTGCATCGTACCTTCTTCTGCAGCTGCAGATACAGTCCCAATTACTGTTCCTGTTTTATTAAGAGCTTCTTTGTCGGTTGTAGGCTCGCTTTCATTTGTAGGCTCCGTAGCGCTAGGTTTATTTGTTCCAGCCGTAGATCGTTTAGAATTGTCTTTCTTGTTTACGGAAACACCTCGAGGCGTATACTGTTTGCCTTTTTGAACTACTGTTGATGGCCCGCTGCTCGAACTCCAAACTCGTCCTTGTTCGTCCACTGTGTAATCATCTCCAACTTCGGTGTAAGTGTCATATTTATCATCATTTTTTATTCTTCCTACCTCTTTACCCTTATTCATGTAAATGATGTCGGTAGGAGCCATGCCATCAGGGTCTATAAATCGTAAAGGATTATCAAACGCATAATTATAGGGCGAGAATCTACGCATCTTTGCTGACTGGGGATCAACTGTATGCCAACGCCCTATCTGCGGATCATAATTTCTGGCCCCAAAATCATAAGTCTCTAACCCCGCAACATCACTGAACTCCTTATTGTTAAATTCTTTTCCATTGAACTTATACCTGTTCTCTGCTGCCCAGTTCAAAGCCTTACTACTTATCCCCGCCATCGTCAACCCAAAGGGATAATAATGGGTCTCTTCGAGTAAGGGGCTGCGTGTATGCACCAACTGCAGGTTATCAAAGAACACATTCACCGGGCTCTCGTTACTCACATAGACATAAAGATAACCGTTTTTGGTGGCAGCGAGATTTTGCAGGTCAGAGAAATGATCTTTGGTAAAACCAGTCGGATTTACCGGGCTGGCGCCACCGCTGACCATCTTGAACTGCTCATCGAAAAAGATATAGTTGATGAACGCTTTGGGACGCTGCGGGTAAGAAGCGTTGTCGCGGGTAGGATCATTGATAAAGGCCCCCAGCGGTGTCGTAATGTCTGTGATCGCATTCAGTTGCGTGGCCGTGGCTTTGCCAGCCGCCGCGCTGCCCGGTGCACCCAGCAAGCCCGACAAGATATCCAGTACCACTGGTGCTGTATTGGGTACACCCGAAGTATTCGGTGTATACCAGTGGCTTTTACCCAACACATCCACCTTGTCACCGGCCATTACTTTTAAGGTAATCCCAAGCCCCATTTTGTTGGTGCCCGAGTTTACGCGGTACATTTTCTGGCTGGTCGTGGATTCAAACGTCGGATCACTGGGATTGTTGCCGATGCCGTTATCGTTATCATAGGCTGGTGAAGGTGCATTGGAACTCATCGTACTTACGTCCACGATCTGTGCCTGATCAATGGTATAGTATTTTTCTTCTGTCGCCAGCTTGGCATCTTCCAAAGTGGCGATGGGGTATTTGTCTACTTTTTGTTCTTCGGTAATCAATACCCGCACGTTCCCTAAATGATCCTTGATCATGTAGTCGTATTCCAGTCGTGCAGGATTAGTGCCTTCCGCAGCGATGTATCTTGTCCGGCCTTCTTCATTGCCCAGGAACTGTAATTTATCGGTATAGCCTAAAGCAGTTTGCAGCGTACTGTTACTCGGATAAGCTTTGGATTCATAGACATTACCGCCGATGTAAGTGGTCGTGGTTACAATACGCTCGGGACTGTAAATATTTTCATCATGCACCACCGTGGCGGTCGTTTCATCCGTGATCTTTTGCAACTTCATACCCGCCGCATCGTACACATAACTGATTGTCCCTTTACCCGTAACCGTGATAGTTTGTGGCAGGTTCAGGTGGTTGTAGGCAATGCTGGCAATGTCCTTGTTTTTATCGTACTGCAGGTTGCCATTGTCATCGTAATTATAGTCTGTGGCCGTATTGGTTTTGCTGCCGCCCAGGCTGGTCAGATAAGCCTGCGAGGCGCGAAAGTCACCGAGTTTGGTGGCCGGATCGTTTGACGCATCCACGACGTTTTTGAGTTTGTTGGTACCCGTGTAATAGGTATAACTCAACTGGTCGATCCAGCCGCTGGTCAGGCCTTTGAGCCCTTTTTGAGACATCCCCAGGATATTACCGTTGGCATCGTAAGCCGTGGTGGCATCGGTACCATTGCCCATCTGCATGCTGAAGTCGATACCCGCGCTCGTATTGAACGTGCTGCCGGTGTATTGGGTAAAATCTCCTTTCAGTAAACGATTCGCCGCATCATAGCCAAAATCATATTTTCTTTTTTCCTGGTCACCGGCGCTTTTCCAGACCATGCCCGTGATGTTGCCGTTGTATTGAGCATTCGTGTAGGTTTGTCCGCCGATCAGGTTGTTGTTGGCCTTATCATAACCTAAGTCAAAACCAAAGTAATGATCGCTTACCGCATCACGCGCATAAGCCCGGTTCGCCCCCAGCATCCAGCCTCTGATGTTGTAATCGTAGGTCAATGTCTCCAGCGGATCGGTGCTGTTCTTTCTGCCCAGCTTTTTTTCTTTCAGTTGACCTAATGCATCGTAGCTCATCTCGCTGAGCACCTTGAAGTTCGTGGGCATTGTGACGTCCGTGGTGCCTGTTTTCTTTTCTACCTTGATCGCTCTTCCCAGATCATCATAGGTCATTTTGGTAACGGCGGTGGTGGTTTGCGAAGGCGTTGCCAGTTTTTGTACCGTGATCAAGGGTTGACCCGCCCAACTGTATTGGGTCGTAGCTACGTCTACACTACCGGTGATGTTCTGACTCTGCACCTGGATCACCCTGCCCTTTTCATCATAGATAGTGACGGTAGCGAGATAAACCGGTGTACCACCCTTCAGTACTTTTACCTCCGACCATGTCGCCATGCCTTTGACATTGCTGGTTCTTTGAACCGGAGTAACAGGGAACGGAAAGCTTGTAGATGCTGAAAGGAAATGACTGTTCCAGTTCGTTAAAAACGTAGCCGATAAACCGGAAGGCAGACCTGCATAGTCATCATAATGTGTTCGGGTGAGCATGTCCCAACCTGTGCTGGGTTTTGAATGTTCATTGAAAGGATAATCGATTGTCGCCGCATTAGCCTGGCTTTGCTGCCAGCTTCTGGTCTGGTTGCTGGTCCAGAGGCCTGTTTGTACCGGACGGTTTAAATAATCATACAGCGTCACCAGCCATTGGTTGCTACTTCTGAGATTACCATCCTGCGTCAGCACCAGGCGATCCTTATTATCGTACACCATGTACACCGGTTTGGCGCCGGGTACTTGCTTGGCGATCATTCTGCCGCGTTCATCATACGCGTAGCGGAAGGTCTGTTCTTCCAAAATAATACTGGTGAACGTGAGGCTGTTGGCCACCAGGTCGATAAACCCCTGTGGCTGGATCACACCGGCCAACCGGTTTTGTTTGTCGTAGATATAATACGTACAGAGCCAGCCCGTGTGTCCGCTGCCCGTGCCGTTATCGGCTGTAGCCGTTAACTGCACTTTTTTTAAGACCACCAGCCCGTCCTTGTCCTTGTACTCGATCACCTGTTTACCGTGTTCGTCGGTCGTGATCGTTTTGTAGAGTTCTCCTTCGGGATAGATACCCGGAGTGGTATACGTTGCAAAGTCGCCGCTCACTGTTCCCACATTCCAGATCCTTACCGCGTCGGTAGCCGTATTATGTACATACGCCGTTTGCACGCCTCTGGACGCACCGGTCCAGCTATTGCCGGGAGCCATCGCTTTCAATGGACGGCTCAGCGGCGAGGCTTCAAACTCCGTTTTGCCGTAATAATAAGTTTCTCCCTGTCCCGCGATCGGGTTCAGCGCGTCATTGCTGTTGCTATAAAAAGCGTTTTGTTGCTCGAACGGGTTGCGTTTAAACAAACCATCCGTTACACTGGTGTTGCCACCCGTTGTATTAGCCGGAGCGGGTAAAAACTTATATTGCTCGCGGCCCAGTTCATCATACACCACCGTACTGGTTAAGTCAGTCGCCGTTCCGCCCGTGACCAAAGATCCCTGTTTGATCACCGTCTGCACCGGTCTGCCTACGCCATCCATATACTGCGTCGCCATCCGCACATCGGTCAATGGTCGTGTGATCAGGTTGTCGGGGTTGGTCTCCGGGCCCACCGCATCCCAGGTCCGCACCCAGTTGATTTTCGAGCCGGCAGGATAGACCGCCGGGGCCTGGGCCTGTACAAACAGTCCGGTTAATAGGAATATGCTTAAGAGTTTATATCGCTTGTTCATAGCTGTTGGTTCTGTTGGTGGTTAATCAATACGTAAGTGCCTGCTGAAAAGCCGTGCTGTTTACAGATGTCGCTCCGCTGAATGCACCGATGATGTCACCGTTGCGATCCAGCAGGTATTTCTGAAAATCACCCTGTACCTGGCTGTTGACATGACCGTTCTTGTCGCGGCGGGTCAACCAGGTATAGACCGGGATTTGCTGCGCACCGAGCACATCGCCTTTTGCCGCGAGGCGGAAGGTGACATTGTATTGCGTGGAACAAAACGAACGAATAGCACTGTCCGTGCGTGATTCATTACCAAAACTATTGGTCGGAAACCCGATCACGATCAGGCTATCGGCATGTTGTTGTTGCAGCTGCTGAAGTTCTGCCAGTTGGGCTGCCTTATCGCTGTCGGTGGCGATATTGACCAACAATATTTTTTTCTGCTGAAAATCGTTGAACACAATCGTGCTGCCATCTGCTGCCGGTTGCTGGTAGATGTAGATGCTTTCTACCGGAAGTGCCCAACTGAGTAAAAAGATTACACTGAGTGCGATGAATATTTTTTTCATATCGAATAAGTTATAAGTATTAGGTAATAGGTAATAGGTAACAGCCATATACCACTCAAAATTCAATGGTATTACAGCCACCGGTGCCAGGCGCCTCATAAGTCGGGCTCACGCTGTTGTCGCTGAACTTATAATGATAATAATGTTTCCAGGTAGTGCGATCCACTCGTACCACACCTTCACAAATCTTCTCCCCTGTCTCGCACACCCCATTGATCACTTTCTTGCTTTCGCCTTCGCATACGCAGGTAGCATCTGGTTGAGCCGAAGTGATCGTGCGGGTTTGGTTGAAAGTGGAACTGTTGGGGTTCATGTCTTTTTCAATGGTGATCAGGTAGCCGGTAAAATTGCCATTTGATACCTGGCAAGAGCTGCTCTGTACCTGCCACTGTGGTGAAGTACCACCACCACAATCCTGCACCTGTCCATAATAATTATAACAGATGCGCTTCAGGATATTGTTATCCTGGTCGCGTACCAACGTCAACCGGTTGTAGCTGTCGTATTCATAATATGCGGTGATGCCGTTGGGATCGGTTTCCGTCGTCACCCCAACTAATGGCGTATAAGTATACGTCGTTACCAGGCAATTACTCAACGCTCTGAGTTTATTGAGTTCCGTGAGCATCGCGGCATTGGAAGACGGATTATTCAGTACTGACAGACTTACACCGCTCAAGCTTACCGCATCGTCATAGTTCTTGCCCGTTACTTTCGCTACCAGGTGTTGCTGGCGGTAACCCCAGATAAAGGCCGTTACCACGCCGTCGCGTGCTACATATTCGAGTACGTTGCGTTTGTCGTCGTATTTATTAAAGGTAATGTCCGTGATCAACGTACTGCTGCCATTCTCGCTGTGTTTGATGGTGGCCGGTGCGGTGATCGTATTGCTGTTCCACAGTGCATAATCCGTTTGTTTGGTCTGCAGCTGGTTTAACGGGCTGCCGTTTTCATACACATCCGCTACCACTACCGGGCTCAGGATGTTGCGGGTTTGCATGGTCGCTGCGATCGTTCCGGTTTCTGCCGCGTATTGCATCGCCTGCGTTTGTGTTTCGGCCTTACTGTCCGTAGTCGTACTCGTACGCAGGTAAGTGCTGGAAGGATCGTAGGTATTCTGTACCGTGGTGGTCAACACGGTGCTGCCGGCATATTCTTTGGTCAATGCCTGCGTCAGTTCGGTATGCGCAATCGTCATGCGATAATTGTCGACTGCATAGTATTTACCAGGGAAATCAACACCCGAAGCGATCGCCCCTACTTTCAGGCTGCGGGCCGCGGCGGTGGTATCCTGCTTGTAAGTGGTATTGTACGTATTGATGGTCTCACGCTGCAATACGCCCGACGCATCTTTTGTCTTTTCCGTCATTAACATACCCGTCAATTGCGGATAGTCGTACAAAGGAATATAAGGGAATTTACCAGGGTACACGTCATCATAGATGTCATCATAAGTCCTTTCGATGCTTCCCGCATTCGTCAGTTTCTCCGTTACTTTTTTATAAATAAGCGGTGCGCCGCCACTGTAGTTGAGTGTATAAGTGGGGCTGCTGCTGCGGTGTATTTTTTTGGTAATAAGATCATGCCCCAAGTTCGTGGCCATGTTCACCGTTGTTCGGTAATATCCGTAGTTAGGTACAAGGCTCAGCGACGCAGAGGAACGTCCGTCAGTATTGTTATAATCATATTCCTTACTGGTGATATTACCCATCCCATCGTCCATCAATACTTTTTTGATGCGCAGACCGCCCACCAGCTTATCTTTTGGAGTTGTTTTATACTTTGCGTAGGCTACTGCTTTGAAGGGATATTCAAATGCACAGGTAGCACCCGCGTCGTACACCAGTTTAATTTGGTAATCGCCGCCCGTCAGCGGCATGGTCAGCGTTGCAATATAGCCGTTCAGGAAGTGATTGTATTGCGCCTGCACTTCTTCATAATATAAGCTTGCGCCCTGGGTGATCTCAAAGGTGACCGTGGTCACATCCTGCATCTCTCCAAAACAGGTAGGAGGATTTGGTGTGTTACGAGGGCCGAGTTCAACGGTCTGGAAAAATATCTCTACGCCCTCTTCCGTTCTTCCCGGCATCAGCAATTGGATGTTGGTGTTAAAGTCTGCCAGGTTCCATTGCAGTGTGGACGAAGTAGCTTCATTCTCATAGTAGTTTAACGAAGAGAATGCCTGGTTGTTCTCGTATTCAAAACTGTTGCTACCTCCGGTGGGGTAAATGATTTTTTCCAACACGGCCGCCTTCGTATACACAGGATCAGGGCTCAGGTCACCGCCACTCAGCCAACGGCCATAGCCGGGATTAACGCCCCACTCCTCATCTTCCAAACGAATCCTTGGAATGCCACCACCATTCGGCCGGCTGGGCGAAATATTATATCCCCAGAAATCGGTAAGTTTTGAATCGCGCAGGTTCAATTGGAGGGGATTGTATTCAAATACGGTGGGGCGTGAGATCACCCCGTCATTGGAGATTTCTTTGATGGAATCCAGGCGAAGACGCTTGTTATAATCATTGGCAGAAGAGCTGCCGAAAAGTGAGGTACCGGTAGAGAGGAAATAACTATAACTGAATAATGTCTTTTTTACCACATCCTGGTACATATTTTTAACCGTCAGCCCCGTTAACGCACTGCTGTTGGTAAGATCTTCGCGTGGGAAATTATAATCGAATGTAACGATCGAACTGTCGGGCAACCTGATTTTGCTCACCGCCCCTTCTTCCGTAATTTGAATATAGGTATGGCTGCGAGACTGGTCATTAACCGTAAAATCGGTGCTGATAAAATAGTCCGCCTCGTTTCTTTTGGTGATGCCGAAAGTCTGGCTCTCATTAAAACCCGTTTCATAGGTGATGCCCGGAGTCGTAGGCGTAGCGGCATATTCAAACGTGATCTCATCATTGGTTTCCGGATCTTTTATAGACGTGATCAGCCAGCTCGAAGGAAGGGTTACAGAACCGGGAGTAACAGCCTGAGAGGTAGAATAAGTGGTTGCGTGCTGCACTTCCTTTTTGGCAAACGTGTAGACGATACCAATATCAGAAGTAACCGTAAATGAGTTGATGCGGCCGTTAGTACCATCAAGCAAATAGGTAATCTTGTTATTATTTTTCTCCAGTTGCACCACGTCGCCATTTTTGTTGATCACAAAACGGCCGGATCCGCCAGGAAATGAATAGCTGAACAAATCTAATTCGCCATCGACTACACCTTCGGAAATATCGCGAACAAGATCTGAATAAGGTGAATTATAAAGAGAAATTGCTTCACTTGGATTCTGGGCAGCCCAGTACCCGGTGACGTAAGCAGGCATAGCTACATAACCACCATTATAAAGCGTCGTCACCAGCAACGGAAGTGCGGCAGTATACAAACTACCTTTTACAATCAGGTCATCCGGCAACCCCCTCACCGTACGCGATACACGGCCAATGCCACTCAAAGCCCAGCCCAGCCCCGTGTTCGGCGCCATGTCTTCTACTTTGTGGCCACCCGCATGATAACTCAATCCCAGGGCCAGCGACAGTTTGTTCCGTTTCCAGCTCCACAGCGGATAAGAAATCTGCGGCACACCTGTGGAATAATCCACCGGGATCGTTCCAAACTTGTCAATGACCGCGGAATTGGGGGTGGAAGGAATCACATTGTTCAATGCCTGGTTGAGCTCTTCTGAGGTTTGCGCAGAAGCCCCAAGGCTCCACCATAAACAGGCAGCTACTAATAATCTTCTCATCTTGGTTTTTATTAAAACTCCACCGGTGGTGATACCGGCTTCGTGGTTCGCTTAAAAATTATATCCTACCCTGAACAGGAACTGCTGCGTTCGCGGTACCTGCCGGTAGCTTAAGAAATCCCACAATAACTTTATGCTGGTTTTCTTGAATACTTTGCTTTGAAGGGAAACGACCTTGCTCACACCGATCAGCCCGCTCTGCTGCCAGGCATTTCTCCCCTGCAACTCTTCCCATCTTTTAAATTCCGCGCGGTGATGCTGTTCGTAGCCGCCCGAGAGCCAGAAGCTGCCTTTCAATTTCACGTCCACAAAAGTTCTGAACCCGATTCCCTGGTGGCTGATGCGGATCTTGCGGATGCCTTCATGTCCCCAGCCCATGCTGTAATCCATGCCGATGCCCACAATACTTTTGTCGTTGAGTTTGTAACCGACCGATAAGCCCAGATCAGTACTGGTGGGTAAATAACCATTACCCTTGCGGCTCTGCACCTGCGTGCTGTATTCAAGCCTTTGAAAGAATGATTTATTCTTCTGGTTGTTGGGTTTAAAACCTTCCGGCATTTCCACATCCCCATTACCACCGGCTTTGTTGATCTTATCTTTTAAGGAGTTGAGTTGCGATTGCGCCTGTTGCAGGTTGTTGCGGAACTGCTCTCTTGCGGCAGGACCACCCGCTGCCAGTTGATTTTCGATGAGGTTGTTGATCTCTGTCCTGGTCTGCAAACCCACCAGGGACGCGGCATTGCCATCTTGTCCCGGTGTGCGGAACAAAGAAGCCAGCATACTGTTGCGCTTCATGAAGTCGCGGAACACGCGTGTCTTGCTCAGCATTTCCAGTGCTTTCTTCTCTGCCTTCTTATGGTCTTTTAATAACTCCTTGTATTCGGCAACCTGTGATTGGTAATAATAAACCTGTTTGTTGAGTTGTTTGAGTTCTTTGGCCCAGCCCATTTTCAGCAACTGCTCTTTCAGTTGCGCGCGGCGTTCTTTGATGAACTGCTGCACCGATTCCGCCTGCGCAAAACTTTGCTGCAGTCCTTTTACTTTGTCCAATGATTGCGTTACATCTTTGGCAATCCCGTTTTGTTGCAGGAACTGCAGGCTGGTGGCCATGGTATCGATGGACGCATTGTAAGAACCGGATTGTATGTTGGAGAGTTTGTCGCGGAGGCCATCGTATTTGGCCTTGGTATCACCGAAGAGTTCGGCGGCTTTGGCAGAGTCTTTGCGCGCAAGTTTGCGGCGCATTCTTTCTTCCTGCTTTTGCAGGGAAGACAAAAGTTTATCCGTTTTTTTATCGAGTTGTTTGTCGATGGATGCAGCTTTAGCGCCGATCTTATCAACGTAAGAAGCTGGTACCTTCTCAGGTGCCAACGTATCGTGTTGGGCAAATACTATTGCTGGCACCAGCAATAGCACTAATAGCAGGTGGCGCATCGGTGGATGGACGGTTGGTTGGTTTGGACTGCATGCTCAGCGATGGCTCAGGTCGCCGGACATGGTTTATTCTTCTCAAATGCAAAACTCGGTTTTTTGCATAACAAATCCTGAACGACTTCCAAAGAAGTTTTCCACGAATAAATAAATTAACAAATAAGAAAAAAATTAAACGTGAAACAGATCCGACGACCCATGGCCGGCGTAAACGGGAACGTCAAAACCTGTACCCCACCGTCAATCCCATATTTTTATTACGGAATGTGCGCTCATCCCATGTGCCTTCTTCTTTGATGCTTCCGATATTGGGAATACCAGCTTCATAGTTAAATAACAAAATGAATTTCCTGTATTGTACACCCGCTCCTGCAGTCAAACCATAATCATTACGATCATAACCGTATCGGTGATCGCCAAAGGAGAAAGTAGCTATTTTTCTATCCGGAATATCTGCTTCACTTACCGTCGTTTCCTTGCGTACGATGTTGCCCGCTATTCCATAAGCTACATATCCCCCACCGTTTACATGCACAGTCCAGTTTTTAGCGACAGGAATTTCATACCCGATTTTCACCGGCAATTGCAGATAGACAAGATTGGTGGTGCGTTCCCAGTAGGTAACCGCATAAAGGCCGCCGATCCATTGCTCGGCATCTCTGTGTCTTACGCCTTTTGCTGTCAGTAAAAGCCCGCTCTCCAGATAAAATCCACCAACCACTTGGTAATGGACCGTTGCACCGAATTGGTATCCCCATTTATTTTCTTTCGTACCATCCAGGTAACTGACGGTTTCAGTTCCGTTAGATAAATTGGCACCGGCGTTTACGCCAAAAGTCAGCGGCAATTTTTGCGCGGAAGTAAAGAGACTAAGCAGCAGCAAAACAGGAAGAAGCATCGTTTTCATCGCTACAGGTTTGTTTGATTGCCAGCCTGACAACTTTTTTGAACGATCCGCGCGAGTTGGAATATTTTTTTTTCTTGAAGCGTGAAAAATTCACAAGTCAAAACTGTAATGAAGACAATTTTCACGCAGACGCTTAAGGAGCAAAGACCTAGAGAACAACTTTATTTCTGGTTGGCTCCTTTTACTTAGAACTTATAACGGCTGTTTAACTTACTACTTAATAGCCTTGAGCAAGGCCTTCTGCTGCGCCTTTGTCGCTTTCTGTTTATTACGTTTGAGATTATACGCCACGGCTATACGCACGTTACGCGTGCGGGTCTGCGAGTAACTGTCTACCTGGAAATTTTTTCCATACGTCACTGTATTGAACTCCTGCTGCGCAAAGATGTCGATCATGCTCAGCGTTACCGTCAGTTGTTTGTTGAGCCATTTGGTCATCAGGCCAAGGTTCTGCTTGATGTTGCTCGATGAGCGGCCCTGCGCATTGGCAATGGAGTTATACCGGATATTCCCTTCCAGCGTGATGCGGTCGGTGAAAATATAATTGAAGTTGAGACTGCTGTAAAATGTGCCGCCATTGCGATAGCGGTTGTTGAGCCGGTCATATTCACTGTACACATTGTAGGAATAACCCGAACTCGCATTCATGCGCAGCTTTTTTGAAAAAGTGTATCCACCAAATATGCTTGCCTCGTATTCCTTGCGATCGGTGATATTCTGATAAGTGATCTGCGTTTTGTCGCCGGGAATCAATGTCCTGATCGACTGAATGATATCCTTTACCAGGTTGTATCCTGCTGATACGTTTACATAATATTTTCCTTTATACAATCCCACATTCCAGTCAAAGTTATCAGCCAACTGCGGCAACAATACGGGATTGCCAAAACGTAAATTATACGGATCGTTGTAGTCGATACTTGGATTCAGTTGTCCGATACCGGGGCGGCGGATGCTTTTGCGGTAAATGATAGAACTGCTCCAACCACTTGCCAGCCATTCCTTCCGCAGGGTGAAATTGGGCAATACATTCCAGTAGTTGTTGGCATAGTCCTCCGCTATTTCTTTGAAAGCAAAAGAGATCCTTGTGTTCTCTGCCTGCGCACCGCCCACGATGCGCCACTTGCGCGGCAGATCGATGGTGAATGCGGCCCGCGCTGTATGTACGTCCTGGTAAAACCAAAAGTCATTACTTAATAAGGGATTGTTGAAATAGTCGCCACTGCCATTGCGCAGCACATCTGTATTCAAAATATTATGAAATCCTGAACGGCTGCTTGAGGCGCCGGTGCTCAATGTCAGCCATTTTTTCAGCGGTTTGGTATAATCCAGCCGCAGCGTCCAGGTGCGGTTAGTATTGTTTGTTTTCTGGCGCTGTGTACTATCCAGCCCGGTCGGCGATGCGTCCGGATTCAGGAATTGCTGAAAGAAGATGCGTTTGTTATCATAACTGCCGGTAGCAAAACTTCCGATAAAACGTAAGACTTCACGCACATCTTTGCCTTTGCGTGTGTAGGTTACCGAACCTGTTGGCGTAAGACTATTACCGGTAGTGGCATTGCTACGCGTGCTATAACGGTAGATATCATCAAACCGGTTGCGGTTGATGTATTCGGTTTCGCTGAGGTTGTCAAAGAGGTTGGCGTTGAACAAAGCCGTTACATTCAACAGGTTTCTTTTATTGAATTCATAATCCGCCGTGATACGCAGATTCGGGCGCAGACTTTTATTGACATAGTCGCCGCTGGTAGCGAGACTGTTTGTTGAGTCCGCATAAAAATTCTGCCGGAAGGAGGAATTATCACCCGTGATGCGGCTCGCGCCCGCTCCTGCGGTTAAATTTAAAATCAGTTTTTTTTCACGATACGAAATGTTGCCCGAGAGTGTCGCTTCGCCCCTGGTGCCGTAAGCCAGGTTGATGCGGCCGGTCAATCCCACGCGGCCCTTCTTGGTAACGATATTAATTACTCCTCCGCTTTCACTGGCATATTGCGGCGGCGGATTACTAAGCAGTTCAATTTTTTCAATCAGACCTCCGGGCATCGATTCCAGCAGATCACTCAGTTGTTCGGCAGTTAGATCCGTTGGTTTGTCATCGATCAGGATTTTGGGTTCTTTTCCTTTTAATAAAATGCGGCCGTTGGCATCGGTTGACACCAGCGGCATATTTTTCAATAATTCCGAGGTGCTTGATCCCGCACTCAGCGCCGACTCGCCTACATTATAAATAATGGCGCCGTCTTTTGCTTCAATCAATGGTTTTTCGGCATAAACGATCACTTCATTCATTTCGCCAACGGCTGGATACATCCGTACATCGCCCAGGTTGAAATCGAAACGGTCTTCACGGATATGAATGCTATCGATGCGAACGGTGCCCATGCCCACGGCCGAGAAGCGTATATTATAATAACCAAAACGGATATCGTTGATTTCAAATACGCCGTCTTTATCCGTCAGAAGTGATTTAGAGTGCAGGGAATCGTCGAGTGACAACAGATCGATGGTAACGGAAGGAATCCCTTTTCCGGACAAGGTGTCGATGACATTGCCGATGATAATACCGGTGATTTCTTTTTTGCCGGATTGGGCGCGGGTGGAAAGGGTAATAAACAATAACAGAAAAGCCAGCCAGTTTCTTCTCATGCCGCAAAAATAGCAGAATGAAGCATTAGGAACTGATTAGAACCCTTATTTTATCTGACCTCTACACCGCAGAAAACCGCAAGATAATTCAAAATTAAAAAGTCAAAAATCCGCCTCGTTTCAGCGAAAGGTATTTTTCACGCAAAGATGCATAAGAAGCGAAGGCGCAAAGGCTTCTATCCGTTACTTTTTTGACTTTTGAATTTTGACTTTTGACTTTGCCCTCCCTGCCATCCTGTCACTTTTCCCTTCTTTTCGCTATCTTTGCCTTCTTTTCAATTTTCATAAGTATGCTCGATTCAGGGATCAATAAAGTACACGATGAAACGCGGCAGGGTGAGGCATTTGCTCCCTTTGCCCTCGACCCCAATCAATATTCGAAACGTTTCTATATTGAAAGCTACGGGTGCCAGATGAATTTTGCGGACAGCGAGATCGTAGCGTCTATTCTCAACCAGCAGGGTTTTGGTGCCACGCGCAATGTGGAAGAAGCGGATCTCATTTTCGTGAACACCTGCTCCATCCGCGAAAAGGCAGAACAGACCGTTCGCAAACGCCTGCACGATTTCCGCCGTATCAAAGAAGAGAAGCCCGGCCTGCTCGTAGGCGTACTGGGTTGTATGGCCGAGCGCCTGAAAGCTAAATTCCTCGAGGAAGAAAAACTCGTGGACATGGTGGTGGGCCCGGACGCTTACCGTTCGCTTCCCGCACTTGTGGAAGAAGCCGGCAGCGGAAGCCGCGCCATCAATGTGTTGCTGAGCCGCGACGAAACCTATGCCGATATTTCTCCCGTGCGTCTCGACAGCAACGGCGTTACCGCTTTTGTCAGCATCATGCGCGGTTGTAATAATATGTGTTCGTTCTGCGTAGTACCGTTTACCCGTGGTCGCGAACGCAGCCGCGACGCAGGCAGCATCCTCCGCGAATGTACAGACCTGTTTCAGCAAGGTTACCGCGAAGTGACGCTGCTTGGACAAAACGTGGACAGCTATCATTTTAATGATGATATCCATACCGCGCCCGTAACCTTTGCCAACCTGCTGGAAAGCATTGCACAGATCTCTCCCCTGTTGCGCGTGCGTTTCTCTACTTCGCATCCGAAAGATATTACAGACGATGTGCTGCACACCATGGCGCGTTACGACAATATTTGTAAATACATTCACCTGCCGGTGCAAAGCGGCTCCACCCGTATCCTGCAGATGATGAACCGCACATATACCCGCGAATGGTATATGGCCAAAGTCGACCGCATCCGCGAGATCGTGCCCGACTGCAGCATCAGCGCAGATATCATCACCGGCTTTTGCACGGAAACGGAAGAAGATCATGCCGATACACTCAGCATCATGGAGTATGCAGGTTATGATTATTCTTATATGTTCTTTTACAGCGAACGTCCGGGTACACTGGCGGCACGCCGTTATAAAGATGATATTCCCGAAGACGTGAAGAAGCGAAGGTTGAGTGAGGTGATTGCCATGCAAAACAAGTTGTCACGCGAGCGCAACCGCTTCGATATCGGGCAGACCTACAAAGTGCTGATCGAAGGCGAAAGCAAAAAAAGTAAAGACGACTGGATGGGTCGCAACTCCCAGAATAAAGTAGTAGTGTTTCCCAAAGGTGACCAGCCCCGTGTAAAAGGCGATTATGTGTGGGTGAAAGTGAACGAATGCACGCAGGGAACGTTATTAGGAGAAATTGCAGTAGAACAGCCTGATGAACAGGCATTGGTTACTGCCTAACCAACAAGTAATGGATATTCAAAGTATAAAAAACCGTTTTGGGATCATCGGCAACTCGCCGGCGCTGAACTATGCGCTGCAGGTGGCCGTGCAGGTAGCTGCGACCGACCTCACGGTGTTGATCATGGGCGAAAGTGGTGTAGGTAAAGAAGCCTTCTCCAGTATCATCCATGCCCTGTCATCAAGAAAACACAATGCCTTCATTGCCGTTAACTGCGGCGCAATCCCAGAAGGCACCATCGACTCAGAATTATTCGGTCACGAAAAAGGTTCGTTTACCGGCGCCGTCGATGCACGCAAAGGTTATTTCGAAACAGTGAACGGCGGTACTATTTTCCTGGATGAGATCGGGGAAATGCCGCTCGGCACACAGGCGCGTTTGCTGCGTGTACTCGAAGCCGGTGAATACATCCGCGTGGGTTCCTCCAAAACACAAAAAACGGATGTACGCGTTATTGCCGCTACCAACAAAGACCTGCTTCAATTGGTACAACAAGGCAAATTCCGCGAAGACCTCTACTATCGCCTGAGCACGGTGCCTATCCGCGTGCCGGCATTGCATGACCGCACCGAAGATATTCACCTGCTGTTCCGCAAATTCACCGCAGACTTCGCCGATAAATACAAGACCTCCTCGGTACAACTGGACGACGAAGCAAAAAACCTGTTAATTAACTATCCGTGGCCCGGTAATGTGCGCGAATTGAAGAATATTGCCGAACAGATCTCCGTGCTGGCACAGGATAAACTGATCACCGCAAGAGAACTCTCGAAATACCTTCAACCCTATTCCAGCAATCGCCTGCCTGTACTCGCACACCAGAACGGAAGTGCGCCGGGACAAGACTTTGCGAATGAACGGGAGATCCTTTACAAGCTCTTTTTCGATATGAAAAAAGACGTGACGGAATTGAAACGTATGTTCCTGGATGTATTGCAAAACCCCTCGCTGGCCACACAGAATCCTGCCTTCATCAATGAACTGAAGGAACTGAAAAACCACGAAAGCTTTGCCCCGGTTCCGTCTGTTGGTGTACAACCCGTATTGCAACCAACGCATCATCAGCCGATGATACTGGACAACGACATTCATGATCATGTGGAAGTGGAAGAAAGTCTCAACATCATGGACAAGGAAAAAGAACTGATCATAAAAGCATTGAAAAAACACCGCGGCAAACGCAAAGATGCGGCACTCGACCTGGGCATCAGCGAAAGAACCCTTTACCGCAAACTAAAAGAATACGACATCGAGGAGTAATCCTTCTGAAAATAATCTGCATGTTGTCATTATCGCGTTTAGCAAAAAAAATAAATACGGGCCTGCTCCTTTTACTGGCTATGGCTATTTTCGCCGGCTGTAAGGTGTACAAATTTGTGGACGTTGCCATTCCTAAGGATATCAAAACGATAAAGATCAACTTTATCGAGAACAAAGCGCCTTACATCAACCCGCAACTCAGTCAGCGCGTAACGGACCGTCTGCGTCAGAAAATATTGAGCCAGACGCGGCTTAACCAGACGAATGCTGACAATGCAGACTGGGAAGTAAGCGGTGAAATCCGCGACTATTCCTTCAGTACGTCTGGTATCTCCAATCAGCAAACGACCAACTCGCGTATTACGGTCAGCATACACATTACCGTGTATGATCACAAAGCCGGCAAGCCGACGGAATATGATGTCAGCCGCAACTTTGAATTTGATTCAAAACTGTCGCTGCAACAAGCCGAAGCGGCACTGGCCGACAACATGATCCGTGACCTCACAGACGATATCTTCAACCGCATCTTTTCAAACTGGTAGGTAGTTTATTATTAACTTGCGCCCATGAATCAAGCTGTCAACGACATAGCTGCCATATTGCTTCAGAAGGAGTTGAAAGATGCAGACGAAACGCAACTTCGCCGTCTCGCAGAAGAGCATCCGTACTTTGCAGCCGCACAGTTGTTGCTGGCAGCAAAGCTTCAGCAAAATGACGATGCACAATTTGGTGCCCAATTACAAAAGACCTTTCTCTATGTGCAGCCGCCGCTGCGTTTGCAACATTTATTATACAATACAGGCGATGCTGATGTGGAAGAAAAAGCGGGAACGGAAATCATCGCTTCAGTTATAGAAAAAGAAGCGCCTGCGGTTGACATCCCTGTTCCGCTTGTTGAAACTACCGGTCCTGCTGTTAGTGAAACAGCAGAGGAAGTGCCCGTAGCCGATGCCGGCAGTAAAACAATTTTACCGGAAGAATTACCTGAACAACCTGCAGCTCCTTCATTGGAAGAAACCGAACTGGTGATCGATCAGACGCCACCGGCCATGGAAACAGAATACGAAGAAGAGCCGCTGCCGGAAGGTGCAGAAGATGATATGCCGGCAAGACCCATTCCCGGTTTAAAGATCGAACCCATCGATCCGGCAAAAGCAGAACTCAACTTCACGCCTTATCATACAGTCGATTACTTCGCATCACTGGGAATCCGCATGCGGGAAGAAGAAAAACCCTCCGATAGTTTCGGCCGTCAACTGAAAAGTTTTACGGAATGGATTAAGGTGATGCGCAAGCTGCCCACAAGCGAGTTAAATGCCCGCACCGATGCCGTAGCCGAGAAAAAAGTGGAAATCCTGGCCAATGATTCGGTGACCGGAGAACAGGCTGAAACAGAGGCGATGGCGGAAGTTTGGGAAAAACAAGGCAATATTACCCGTGCTGTGGCGCTCTACCAGAAATTAAGTTTGCAAGATCCCGCCAAAAGCGCTTATTTTGCGTCCAAAATCGAAGAACTAAAGAAAAAGAACTAATATGACATTTCTGTTTGTGATCCTGATTGTAATTGCGACGGTGGTGCTGAGCCTGATCGTACTGGTACAAAACCCCAAAGGTGGTGGCCTGGCCGGCACATTCGGTGGCATCAGCAACCAGTTCATGGGTGTTAAACAAACCAACGACGTGCTGGAAAAAGGTACCTGGATTTTCTCTGGTATCATTGGTGCACTCTGCCTGCTGTCTTCCCTGTTCATTTCAGGCGGTAGCGGTCCCAACACTTCTACTATCGACAACGTTGGTGGCAAAGCAGCTCCTGTACAGCAGACAGCTCCCGCTCCGGTAACACCTAGTCAGCCTGCTGCACCAGCTCCGCAGCCATAAGTTTTCAACTATCTTATTCTGAATAGATTAAACCCTGTCGAAAGACGGGGTTTTTTATTATTTTGAGGTTGATTTCCATAAGGTCTGGCATGATGTTTTGACGCTTCAGGCCGGCATTATCCCCCATTTTATGCGTATAAGAAAAATTCTGTTGCTGCTCCTCCTGCTGGTTTTGCTGATTGGCGGTTTTGCAGCTTATAAAATAATCGGACCCGCTACCCGCAAACCGGCCGATGGCTTCCTGTATATTCCCACAGGTTCCACTATGGCCGATGTTAAGCGTTTACTCGTTGAACAGAAAGTGGTGAGCAGCACCTACTGGTTCTCCTTAACCGCACGCGCTGTGGGTTACGACCGTGTAAAGCCGGGAAAATATGCCGTGCCGTCCGGTACCAGCATGCTCACCCTGGTACGCAAACTCAACAACGGCCGGCAAAGCCCCGTTGAATTTGTGATCACCAAACTCCGCACAAAAGAATCATTGGCGGGAAAAGTGGGCCGGCAATTCGAATGCGATTCCCTAGCCTTTATCAATTTCATCAACAGCCCCGACTCGCTCAGCCGCTTCAATCTCGATACCAATACCGTAATGGCGGCCGTGATGCCTTACAATTATGAATTGAAATGGACAACAACGCCGGGGCACATCATGGAGCAGTTTGAGGCTGCTTATAAACGTTTCTGGACGGATGAACGCAAAGCCAAAGCAACGGACCAGGGATTGAGCCCGATGCAAGTGATGATCCTCGCATCGATCGTGGAAGAAGAAAGCAACGATGCCGAAGACAGATTGAAAATTGCCAGCACCTATATCAACCGTTACAAAAAAGGCATGTTGCTGCAGGCTGATCCTACGGTGAAATTCGCATTGAAAGATTTCGCACTGCGTCGCATTTTATTTGGGCATCTGAAAGCGGTTTCACCTTATAATACTTACCTGAACAAAGGCTTGCCGCCCGGTCCGATTTGTACGCCATCGCAGCAGGCAATTGAATCGGTGCTCAACGCTCCTAAAACGGAATACATTTACTTTGTTGCCAGCGCCAAATTTGACGGTTCGCATATCTTCACCACCAATTACGAAGACCACATGAAGTATGCGAGAGAATTCCAGGCAGAACTAACACGCCGGCAGAACGCCCGCAAAAACGCACCCTAAACATTTCTTAATCTATTGCCCCTGTTCAAAAATATCCGACACAGTATTGCCACATCGGCTCCCGTAAACTTTGTGGTGAACCGCAGCAAAAAAACATCGCTGCCGGGCTTCAGGCGTATACCTATTTATGATGTAGTGGAGTTTTTCTTCAAGCAGATCCGCACGGCGGGCATGCTCGAGCGTGCTTCGGCCATTGCGTTCAATTTTGTCATGGCCATCCCTCCCGCCATCATCTTTTTGTTTACACTCATTCCCTACATTCCCATCAACCGGCAATTTGAATTCGCTTTGTATGGTTTGATCCGCGATATTATTCCCGGGGAAAATAACAACGGCGCCATCATTGCCTTCCTGAGAGACTTCATCAACAACCCACGTAATGGTCTGCTGTCATTGGGTTTTCTATTATCGCTTTTCTTCTCGTCCAATGCGATGATGGGCATTATGCGTTCGTTTGATAAAAACTATCCGGGTTTCCGCAAGCGGAAGGGCCTGCAGAAACGCGGCACGGCCCTGCGGATGACATTGGTCTTATTCGTGTTGTTCTTTATTTGTATTGCCTTATTGGTGTTGCAGGGAGCGGTATTGAAATGGCTGGGGGTGGCCAGGGCCGATATCCGTGCACTGATCAATAATGTGCGGTGGATCTTCATTGCCCTGTTGTTCTTTGCCTGCATTTCCTATATCTACCGAACGGCGCCGGCCGTACATAAAAAGTGGCGGTTTATCAATCCCGGCTCTATTCTTGCTGCCTTCCTGATGATCCTGTTTACACTGGGATTTTCGTGGTGGGTCAACAATTTCGGCAACTATAACAAGCTCTACGGATCTATCGGAACTATCCTGATCCTCATGCTGTTAATCTTTTTCAACTCCCTGGTGCTCCTGGTCGGATTTGAGCTGAATGTGAGCATCAGTTCGCTGAAAAGAATTGCAGATGAGCGGAAAAATAATGAGGCGGATGGTCAGGTAAGCTCCTCCTGATTTCGGATATTTACAACTCAACCTAAAAACAGACCTTTTATGAAAAAGATGCTTTTGCCGCTCCTGGTACTGGGAGCCACTCTGGGTTTTGCATTCCGTCCTGCGGCAATCGACCCGCTGCCGATCGGTGCTGTCATGCCTAAAGCTGATGTAAAACTGACCGCGATATATGGTAGTGATGGTACGCTGGCCGATGCCCGCAAAGAAAACGGCCTGCTGGTGATCTTCAGTTGCAATACCTGTCCTTATGTGATCAAAAATCAGTCGCGCAACAATGAAGCGGCTGCTTTTGCTGAGTCAAAAGGTATTGGTGTGATCATACTCAACTCCAACGAAGCCCAGCGCGAAGGCGCCGACTCTCCCAAAGAGATGAAGAAGTATGCGGCCGCACAACAATACAAATGGACTTATGCCATCGATAAAAATGCAGAGATCGCCGATGCGTTCGGTGCCACCCGCACACCGGAAGTATACCTGTTCGACAAGAATAATAAACTGGTTTATCACGGAGCCATTGACGACAATCCTTCTGATGCGGCAGCGGTTACCCGTAACCACCTCAAAGAAGCTATCAATGATCTCACAAGCGGACGTGAAGTGACGGTGAAGACGTCGAAGTCTGTCGGCTGTTCGATCAAACGCGCTAAATAATCATAGCAAACTGCTCGTTTCAAGGTCCTCCTGCCAACCGCAGGGGGATTTTTTTTTATTTCTTTTATGGAAAAATAAATCCCGTGCGTCTAGTGCTTATTACCTCACGCTAAAACCGGGCTTATGAAGAGTAGTACATTCCACCTCATCTTTATCGGATTTCTCGCGCTCGCAGGTTATTCACTGGGCTGGGCTATCCGTCAGAACAGCATTATCGGCATGGTATCGTCAGGCATCAGCCTGTCGGCCGGCGCCTGCTTCCTTTACCTGCGTACACGTATGGAAAGGGAGTTGAAGAAAGCTGGTAACGAGGCGCGCGACACGGGTTACTGACCCAGCATCATTTTCATTTCTTTTATTAATTGCGCTTCGCTGAGTTGTTCTTCGTGAAAGCGGCGGTAGTTGCGTGCGTTGTTGACAAACAAAGTGGCAGGAATAGCACCTGACCAATTGCTGTCCACTTTCGGACAGAAGTAATCTGCGTTTGTTTCATTCAGCCACACGACCGGCGCCGTAATTTTTCTTTTTTTCATGAAACGGCTGATGCCATCCGGATATTCATCCGGAAGATCGAGGCTTACGAGCAATAGCTGCACACTGTCTTTTTTGTGCGCCGCCACCTGCTGCTGGAAGTAAGGTATTTCTTCTATGCAGGGAATGCAGAAGGTTGCCCAGAAATTAACGATCAGCGGCGTGGTGCTTTCTTGTACAGTCTGCTCCAGATCGGTGATTTTGATCTTGCGGATGGATTGTGCCGAAGCGGATACCGATAGCAACAATAAACCGCATATGATTGATAAGTTCTTCATGAGCTGGTGAATAAGTGAATGGTGAATAGTGAATGGTGAATAGTGAATGCTACTTATAACTTAATACTTGCCTCTTACGCCTTACCCCGTTAAAACGGGCATCCTCTCGGCTTCACGCTCCACTCCTGCAGCAACTGTTGTTTCAGCTCGCTATGGAGATCGCTGCGGTTATAATGACCGGCGAGGTTTTTCTGCCGGAATGCCTCGTATAAAGATACGGCACAAGCTACACTGATATTCAGTGAACTGATGATGCCCATTTGCGGGATCAGGAAATTTCCATCGGCAATGGCTCTTATTTCATCACTCACGCCGGTATGTTCGTTGCCGAATACCAGCGCCACACTTTCCGTCAGGTTCATGTCGTATAAGGAAACTGCATCATCTGCCAGATGCGTGGTATAAACGCGGCTGTAGCGGCTGCGCACGGCTTTAAAACAGGCCTCCGTGTCTTCAAACTGATGCACGGTGAGCCATTTTGCCGCGCCGGATGAACTCCTTGGCCCGAACTTCGGATGACGCGGAATCCGCGTATTGAGGATAAAGATATCCTGTATTCCCACCGCATCGCAGGTACGCATGACCGCTGAAATATTATGCGGGTCAAATACATTTTCCAGCACTACTGTCAGATCAAACTGGCGGCTCGACAGCACACGGCTTAATTTTTGTTTTCTTTCTGGCGTCATCTCCTGTATTAAATGACAAAGTTAAGGCAAGCCTGCCTTATTTTTGAACCGGAGAAGGCTGTAGGTTTTAGGTTAGAAAGCCCTACTGACCATTCACTATTCACCATTCACTATTCACTTATTCACGTATGAAAAGAATACTTCGGAAAATAGTAAAGATCACGGGCATTTCCATCGGTGTGCTCCTGGTGCTGTTGTTCACGCTGCCGCTGATCTTTAAAAACAAGATCATTGCTTTGGTTAAAAAAGAGATCAACAAGAACCTCGAAGCCGTCGTGGATTTCAAGGATGTGGACATATCTTTTTTCCGGCGATTTCCGCGCGTATCGGTACGGCTGGAAGATGTGTATGTAGCCGGTAAGGCAGATTTTGCCAAAGACACGCTGATTGCCGCCCGCGGTATTGATGCAGCGGTTAACCTCTGGAGTTTTGTGAAGGGTGATGAGATGAAAATCTACAGCGTTGACCTTAAATCGCCACGCATCCGCGCGCTCGTGAATGAAAATGGAAAAGCAAACTGGGACATCGTAAAAGCAGATACCACCACCCAAACACCCGATACAGATACCAGTGCCTCCTCCTTCAACCTCAAGCTGAATCATTACAGCATCTCCGACGGATACATTTACTACAACGATCAGCCCGGCGGACTATCCGCCGAGATTACAGGGTTGAATCATGAAGGCAGCGGCGACTTTACCCAGGATATGTTTACGTTATCGACCGGCACAAAAGCTGATGCCGTCAGTTTCACCTCCGGTGGCGTGCCCTACCTGGTGCAAACCCGTACCGTCATCGATGCCGATGTGGCCATCGATAATAAAAACAGTAAGTATACTTTCAAGACGGATGATATTGAACTCAATAACCTGAAGCTGTCTGCCGGCGGGTTCTTTCAGTTGATAAACGACAGCACCTACGGCATGGACATCACCTTCAAAACGCCGTCCAATGATTTTAAAGACATTCTTTCACTGATACCGGCTATTTATAAAACCGATTTTGACAAACTCAAAACAGAAGGCAAAGCCGCCTTGGAGGGATTTGTGAAAGGAACCTACAGCCCGCAGCAGATGCCTGCCTACGACGTGAAACTCCAGGTCGATAATGGATTTTTCCAATACCCCGATCTTCCCAAGCCCGTGCGCAATATCCAGATCAACCTGCAGGCCAGCAACCCCGACGGCCAGCCGGACAACATGGTGATCAATCTTTCCAAAGGCCATTTGGAAATGGATAAAGAACCTTTCGATTTTAAATTTTTGTTCCGCCAACCCGAAACACAGCAATACATCGATGCCGTTGCCAAAGGCAAACTGGATTTGGCACAGGTGAGCCAGTTTGTTAAACTGGAAGACATGAAATTAGCCGGTCTGGTATGGGCTGATATATTTGCCAAAGGCAGCCTGAAAAGCCTTCAGCAGCAACAGGGCGATTTTGCTGCAGGAGGATTTCTCGATGTACGTAACCTGTTTTATTCCTCCGCGGCTTTCCCCGCTCCCATTCAGAATGGCAATATGAAAATTGACATCACCAATACAGGTGGTGTGGCAGACAACACAACCGTGTCTATCCCATCCGGTCACGTGGAAGTGGGCAAAGATCCGGTCGACTTTTCGCTGCAGGTTAGCAAGCCGATGTCGGTACTCAATTTCAGTGGCCAGGCAAAAGGAAGTTTTGTACTCGACCATGTGAAACAATTTGTGACGCTCGAACCCGGGACTTCACTGAGTGGTTTGTTGCAGGCCGATGTAAAATTTGCCGGTAATAAAGCCGCCATCGACCGCGGCGCATACGACCAGATCAACCTCGGCGGCACCGCAAATGTCAGCAACCTGAAATATGCTGCCCCCGATTATCCGGGAGGCGTACAAGTGCCCGTACTCAAAGCCACGTTCAATCCGCATACAGTATCGATCGATCAATTCAATGCCTCTTATCTGCAATCCAATTTTAACGGAGCCGGTACGGTCGAGAACCCGATTGGTTATGCGCTCCGCGATGAACCGCTGAAAGGATCGCTGTCGGTAGCAGTCGACAAAATGAACCTCAACAAATGGATGGGCACCAGTGAGGCCGCTGCTCCTGCGAAAGACGAAAAAGCACAACCTGCTGCATCATCATCAGAGCCGTTCCTCGTGCCATCCAACCTCAATCTTACCCTGAATGCAAAGGCCGGAGAAGTGATCTACGACAAAGTCACTTACAGCAACATCAGCGGTACAGTGGCGCTTGCCGATCAGACGGTGCGGTTACAAAACCTGCAGGCAAATGCATTGGAAGGAAACATTATTATAAATGGCTCCTACTCTACCAAAGTTGACAAAAAAGAGCCGGATGTTACCCTTACCTACGATGTGAAAAATGTGGACATTCAGAAAGCTTTCCTGGCCTTCAACACGGTACAGAAACTCATGCCTATTGCGCAATTCATCGATGGCAAACTGAATTCACAACTGACGGTACGCGGTAATCTAGAAGGCAACATGATGCCTGATCTGGCAAGCCTTACCGGCAACGGTAACCTGCTGTTACTCGATGGTGTGCTCCGTAAATTTGCCCCGCTGGAAAAACTCGCCAGTACCTTACAGATCGATGAACTGAAATCTATCACGGTAAAAGACATCAAGAACTATATTGAATTTGCCAATGGCAAAGTATTGGTGAAACCATTCACCATAAAAGTAAAAGACATCGAACTGCAGATTGGTGGTACACACGGACTCGATCAGTCGATCGATTATATCGTCGGCTTAAAAGTACCGCGCAAATACATCGGCACGCAAGGCAATAACCTGATCAATGGCCTGGTGTCGCAGGCCAACAACACAGGCATTCCCGTGAAGCTCGGCGATATGGTGAGCTTAAATGTAAAAATGGGTGGCAGTTTGACCAACCCTACCATCAAAACCGATCTGAAAGAAGTAGCGGGCGATGCGGTTGCAGACCTGAAACAACAAGCAGCAGACTTTGCACAGGAAAAAATCGATGGTGCCAAAGCGCGCGCGAAAGATTCCCTGAATGCCGTGAAGAACCAGGTAGTCGACAACCTGAAAGACGAACTGAAGAACCAGTTGTTCGGCAAGGACACCGCGCGCAAAGGCGGCGTCGACAGCGCGAAGAAAAAGACCGAACAGACTTTGAAGAATACACTTAATGACCTGCTGAATAAGAAGAAAAAACCGGCACCTGCAGCGGCGGATACCATGAAGTGAGGAGGTTTAAAGTAATAAGTTATAAGTATTCACTAGTGTCCGGTATAATTTAATTGAAGTTCTTTGAAA
>CALATA010000017.1:0-259784 GCA_937888905.1 uncultured Sphingobacteriales bacterium | reverse complement strand
CTAAACAATATTCAATTGAAAATCAACCTAATTTAACCGGACACTAGTGATAAGTTATAAGTCGTTATAGGTTATCAGTGACAGGTTATAAGTTTTTGCACCTTTGCTCCTTGTGCGTCTTTGCGTGAACCGTGGCTGTGTGTACGCAAAGACGCAAAGTTGGTTTTGAGTGCGACCATTGGCTATTCACCATTGACACTTTTGAATTTTGACTTTTGACTTTGGAATTTTGACCTCATTCGCCGTTTCATTCTCGAAAACGACTCAGGCGCTATGCCTAAATAACTCGCAATATATTTCTGCGGCACACGCGCTACCAACTCCGGACGGTGCTGCAGCAAATAAGCATACCGTTCTTCAGGCGACAATAAAATAAACCGTTTCAATTCTTCCTGTGCCTGCCCCAGATCGGCTTCTATCATTTTTCCAATGATCCCGCGCAATGCCGGTATCTGTTCCAGCATTTCCTCGCCTCCGTTCATTTCCCCACGGATGAGGATACTTTCTTCCAGGCATTCCAGGTAATGGTCGGAAAAGAGATTTTCGGGGCCTGCCGAAAAGGAGACCACGCCCTGGTGTTCGGTAAAGAAATTGGTCGTTTTTTCCATCCCGTTATCGTTCACATATTGACGGATGCAGCCTTTCAACACAAAATAACAATAGTTCAGTGCCTGCCCTTCCCGGATCAGTAGGCTTCCTTTCGGAAAAGCAATTGTTTGCAATTCTTCCATCAATTGCGGCTTATGCTCTGCCAATGCCGGAAATCCGTCAAGGAACAGCTCCAGCTCATTTTTACCGGGATCTGCATTGGCGCTCATACGCACAAGTTTTATGAAAGATAAAGAAAGAAATATTATCAACAATCATGTGTGAATTAAGGAAATCCAATAGTTTTATCGCATGAAACGTTTGTTGTTTTCTGTGATGATTGTATGCGGTTGTTGCCTCCCATCACAAGCCCAGACCGTGAAGGAACCAATACCTTATACGCAGGACTGGGCCAAACCCTATGCGCCATTCCGCATCGCAGGCAACCTGTATTATGTGGGCACGTATGATCTGGCCTGTTACCTGGTTACTTCGCCGCAGGGACATATCCTGATCAATACCGGCCTGGCGGCTTCAGCCGGCATGATCCGGAAAAATGTGGAGCAACTCGGTTTTAAATTCGGTGATATAAAAATATTACTGACCACGCAGGCACATTACGATCACTTGGGTGCCATGGCCGCCATTCAGGACATGACCGGGGCGCGTTTCTTCGTCGACCGCGGCGATTCGGCAGTGGTGGTCGATGGCGGTACTTCGGATTATGCATTGGGTGGCGACGACCCTGTTTTTCGACCCGTACGTATCGACAAATTACTCAACGACGGCGATACCATCAGCCTCGGCAATAACCACCTGAAAATGTTGCATCATCCGGGGCATACGCAAGGCTCCTGCAGTTTCCTGCTCGATGTTAAAGATGAGCAGAAAACCTGGCGTGTCCTTATCGCCAACATTCCAACGATTGTTACCGACAAACATTTCAATGATATTCCCGCCTATCCGCATATCGCCGAAGATTACGCTTATACATTGGATGCCATGAAGGCGCTTCGTTTCGATATATGGGTGGCTTCACATGCCGGCCAGTTCGACCTGCACAGAAAGCACAAGCCCGGTGTTCGCTATAATCCCGCTGCTTTCAGCGATCGCGCAGGTTATGATGAAGCGCTCAAAGAGTGTCGCGAAGACTTTCAAAAGTCGACATCCGGCAAATAGAGCAAAGGGGATTGTTTCAGAGCAAAACCCGTTTCACCGGCGTCCGGTATTTTGATAAAACAGAGAGACTGGTAGGGGAGCAGCAGATGAATGCGATTAAATAACTAGCCTGTTTTTATCCGCCGGAAAAATTCGTCTCTGTAGCTATTCCCCAGTGGAATGACAGCAGTGCCGGTTTCAAGCGTATTGCCATTGATGGCGTTGATGCGCGATAACTGTACAATGTAGGACCTGTGTACACGCATGAACGATGCGGCCGGCAGCATTTCTTCAAATGTTTTCAGTTGCATGCCCGCCAGCAGCCGTTTGCCATTCGTCATGTAAAGCGAACAGAAATCGCGCTCGGCCTGTATATAAATGATATCTGCGAAAGCTACGTTGATCAGCTTCAGGTTTTGGCGGAGAAAAAAATGATCTGTTTGAACCGGTGCCGGTTTTGCATGAAGCTGCAACCGTTCGCGCACACGTTGCACCGCCTGGTAGAAACGTTCAAAATTGACCGGCTTTAACAGGTAGTCGACAGAATTTAATTCAAATCCTTCCACCGCATGATTATCATAAGCGGTGGTGAAAATCACGAGTGGCGGGTTCCGCAACGAACGCAGGAATTCCGTACCCGTGATCACCGGCATGTGGATATCCAGAAAAAGCAGATCTATTTCGTGTTCGTACAAGGCTTCCGTTGCTTCAGCAGCGTTGCGGCATTCCTGTACCAGTTGAAGTTCGGGCAGCTTCGAGATATGCACTTTCAACACGTCACGCGCAATCGGTTCATCGTCTATTATAAGGCATTTGATTGGGGTCATGTCAGTGTTAATTGAATGGTTGCCGTGTATGTATCGCTGCTGGTCCTCACTTCGTAATAGTGAAGCTCCGGATAGTAGAGGTTGAGTCTTTTATGGAGGTTGTTCAACCCGATGCCTCCTGCTGTTTCAGGTTGATAATCGGGAGAGATGGTATTGGTGACACTGAAATACAAGCCGGCCTTCTGTACTTCAAGATGAATGAGTATAAACGATCCCGGTTGATCAGGGCAAAATTTAAAGGCATTTTCCAGCAGGGGCATGAAGAGAATGGGCGCGATCTGGTAGGCGTGCTGGTCGATCGAATGGGTAAACTCCAGCGTTGTATAGTTTAACCGTACCCGTTCCAGTTCTGCATAATCCGCCATCAGTTTGATCTCCCGGCCAAGCGCCATGTATTGCTTGTTGGATTCGTAAAGCAGGTAGCGCAGCAGGTCCGACAAACGTGTCACCAGGCTGGCCGATTTTTCCTGTTTGCCGGAAAGAATGAGCCCGTAGATATTGTTCATCGAATTGAACAGGAAATGCGGATTTAATTGCGCTTTCAAAAAATTAAATTCCAATTCAATATTTTCTTTTGCCAGTTGCAATGCTTTTGTTTGCTGCCGCCACCCGTTCAGCGCAAATTTAATACAGAGCGGGATACTCAGCATCAGCAGCAGCGATACCGGTGTGCCGAGCGTAACAAAACGTTTAAGAAAGATATTGATCAGATCAGAGGTGATCAGCCCATAGTACGCCGGTTGTGTCAGCCGCAGGTCGGCCAGGCATGAACTACATGCTGTTATCAATTGCTTTTCGGTCCACGCGTCTGCAAGGGTGTAAATAATCACTACCGAGACCATGATAAAAAAACTCAGTAGGTATTTTTTCTTCAAAACAAGCGGCCATAGCAGGTAAATGATGAAGTAGTATACACCGGCAGCAAAAAAGGTATTGGCCAGTATTAATAGTATCGTGAGCGAAAAAGGAAACTGGCTGTATACATTGAACGTGATAGCCGTTAGATACAGGCGTGCTGCAAAAAATAGTATCCAGAACAGCGCATGCATGGTCAATCGCTGTCTGAAGCCCGGATTATGCAGGAAGGAAATAGTCATATTACTTTTCTTTTTGCCGGCACGGCATTGCCGCCTGTAATTTTCCCGTAATAAAGATAGATGAACAAAATGGTTATGGCCGCTCCCGGAATGGATGGGTTACTGTTGATGGTTGAGGTTGACGGAGATTCCGGCCCATAAACAATAACAGCACAATGGCGAGGGATACTACCAATAAGTAAGGAGCTATCACATTCAGAAAATTGTAATCCGCAACATCGCCGGAAACAATAACAAGACTATCGGGTGTACTGCCGGGCTGTGTTCGTGGTATCAGCGCCTGTGCGTAGTTCCAGCCGCAATGCAAACCGATCGGGAGCATCAGGTTGCGCGTGCGGATATAGGCGAGGCCAAACAATAAGGAGCCCATTCCCGTGCAAAGCATGGTGGTGAAAATTTCCTGACCACTCATGCCTTGCTTCACATGCATGAGGCCGAAAGGAATGGCAATGGCCAGTTGTGCAATCCAGGGGGCATAACGTTGCAGCATCACCTGGAAGGGAAAGCCTCGGAAAACAGCTTCCTGCACAAAAGCCGACCAGAGACAGAAGGCAAATGTGAGCAAAATAACCGGAAGGGAAGGGTGATGATTGAACTGCCAACTGTCACCGGTCAACAAAAAAGTGATGAATGCGGTCACTAAAAGCATGCAAATCCCGCAAGCCAGTCCCGCAGCAAACTGTATTAAATGTTGCCTGCGTTGCGGAAAGAAGCCGCAACCAATGGTTGCCTGTGGCAGGGAACCGGTAAATGCCATGGCCACCAATACCGCTATGGCCAGGAAGAATGAAAAGTCATTCAGGATCGTGACGGTACCGGCGAGCAGGGTGCCCAGCCAGAGAATAATAAAATAAACGGATACTTTTATCCAGGCCGGCAATGTCTTTAATGCGCTGATCATCTTTTTTTAGTACAAATAGCGCAGAATGCGACAGTCTGCACAAAAGATATCTGCGAACAGTTAATTATTTCCGGCGAATGAAGCGTTGCGGGCAACGAAGAAAATCCGGCTCAACGGATTTTCTTCATCGGAAATACCTGCCTGCGTTCCTGGCCCTGCAGCGTGCCGCCGATCGATGCTACCAGCGAATCGGGACGGATCAGTTTGTAAGAGATCCATTGCGGAAAATCATGTGCAGGATTGGTAAACAACAATTCATTGTCCTTCACCACCGTGGCCGCAAAGCGAACAGGCTGGCCGCCATTCTGATCCTGTACGGTTGGAATATAGAAAAGGCTGTCACGTTCCCGGGTCAGCCGGATCGTTTCCATTGGTATCGTATCTTTTTCGTGCAAACGATAAGAGCGGCCGAGCAGCAAGCTGTCGTTTACCGTTTCCCATGTTTCAAAAATACTGCCTCTCGGGGTTTTGTATTCCCAGGTGCCGGCAAGCCATTTAGCCGGATGGGTCTGGTTGTGCATAAATGGCATCAACAGGCATAAGAGAATTGTAAAAGCGAAATGATTTCTTTTCATAAATGCATTCTTTTTGGTTTGGCAAAAAGAAGAAATAGTGTGCAGATCGAATTGGACAAATGCGTCATCAGTCCTGCGTACCGTAAAATAAGGAAGACATCCGGAGATTGTCGCCATAAAATTCACGTGGCGTATAGCCCGTAAATTCTTTGAAGTCGCGGATAAAATGCGCCTGGTCATAATATTCCCCGTCGTAAGCCAGTGCTGTAAAGGAGGAGAACTGTCCGTCGAGCAGGCGGCGGATCACGGACTGAAAACGGATGATCCGCCCGAGTTGTTTGGGACTCAATCCCACGCTTGCCGAAAAGCGTCGTTCCAGTTGGCGCCGGTCGATGGGCAGCGGCTGGCAGATATCTTTTACGGTTACCCGGCCATTTGCTTCGAGCAGCGTATCCACGGCTTTCGCCACTATTTCATCATATGACCCGAGCCGGAGATTCAAAAAGTTCTCGGTAAGGGCAATGCGGTCATGCACCGACGAAGCTGTATGTATTTGGCGTTCCAGCGCCAGGCCGTCTTCTCCGTACAATTGCTCCAGCGCGACTGCGCAATTTTCCAATTCCTTCAACGGAACAGAAAGCCAGGGAAGCAATCCTTCGTGCTGAAAACGAACGGCGAAAATAGCGGTCCTGCCCGTGGGTTCGATCGTCAAAGGACGCGTAAGTTGTCCGATCACAAAGGAGCGCGGCTGAATGATGCTGGTGTTATCGGGCAGGTATTGTTGATAAAGATCACCGAGATGGAAAATCATTTCCATGCGGCCATCGGGAACAATGGTTTGTTTCGTTGCCGGACTATCAGCGGTGTCGTCGAGTGTCCAGTAACAATCGATCAGATCGGAAAGGCCGGGTGATGGAGAAAAAGTCTGGTACTGCATGGAAAGGTAAATAGGAGTTGGTTTTCTTTTTTGGGCGTGTCCGCGCCTGCGGCGCGGCCGGGCTATGCAGGGCTTCGGTACCGGCTAAAGCCGGTACTTCCCCTTTCTATCCCTCACGCAGCAACGGCCGCTTTTGATTTGCGCGTCGCCTTTTCTTTAAAACTTCCTTTGATATCCTTAAAGGCCCATTCTGCCATGGCGCGGATCACCGGTTGCAATCCATGTCCCGCAGCGGTGAGCCGGTAAGTGACATAGGGGGGCACCACCGGCCGTGCCTCGCGGATCACGAGGTTGTCCTGCTCCAGTTGCTTGAGATGCTGGATCAGCATTTTTTCCGTGATGGCGGGGATGGCTTTTTTTAATTCGCTGTAGCGTTTGTCACCCGCCGCGAGATGATACAGGATGATCGGTTTCCAATAGCCGCCGATCTTTTCCATTACATAGGTCACCGGGCATTCGGCCTGCGCAATACGCTTATTAGCCTGAATAGTTGATTGTTCTTTCACTGCTGCCATGATACATACTTTGGGGTAAGTACTTGTAAAAAAGTAAGTACAAAGTTAGCTTTGCTTTTCAATAAAACAAATAAATACCATGAAGATTACAATTGCAGGTTCGCTCGGTAATATCAGCAAACCGCTGGCACAGACCCTCATCGCAGGTGGCCACGATGTAACAGTTATCAGCAGCCAGGATGCCCGTCGCAGCGACATTGAGGCGCTCGGTGCAAAAGCGGCTATCGGCTCCATCGATGACGCCGGTTTCCTGACCTCAGCCTTTACAGGCGCCGATGCTGTTTATACCATGACTCCGCCCAATCTCGGCGGACAAAACGTCAAAGCCAATACCGCGGTTGCAGGTGAGGCGCTCGCCGAAGCCATTCGCCGCAGTGGTGTTAAACGTGTGGTGATGCTGAGCAGTATCGGCGCCGATCTTCCCGAAGGCAATGGCCCGATCGGTGGTTTGTATGCCGTTGAACAAAGCTATCAGCAACTGAAAGAGGTGGCGGTTACTTACCTCCGTGCCGGCTATTTTTATATCAATTCATACAATGATATTCCGCTGATCAAACACCAGGATATTCTTGGCGGCAACTATCCGGCCGGTACCAAAATCCCCTTCGTTCATCCGAAAGACATCGCCGCAGCCGTAGCCAAAGCCTTACAGGAGCCGGGCAATGGTCATGAAGTGCGCTATGTGGTGAGCGACTACCGCACAGCCGCTGAAGTAGCCACGGAGCTCGGTACCGCAGTAGGTAAGCCCGGACTTCCCTGGGTTGAATTCACCGATGAACAATCACTGGAAGGGATGAAAGCTGCGGGCGTTCCCGAAGAAATTGCCGGCTTGTATACGGAGATGGGCGCAGGTTTCCGCAAAGGAATCATTCCCGCCGATTTCATTAAACAAGGCGCGCCGGTGACAGGAGCCATCAAGCTGGAAGAATTTGCCAGGGAATTCGCGGCGAGGTATAAGGTGTAAGGTGTAAGGTGTAAGGTATAAGGTATAAGGTGTAAGGTATAAGGTATAAGGCGTAAGGTTGGAATAGCCGTTATAGGTTTTAGGTTCCATACTTAAGGCTTTGCGCCTTTGCCTCTTAAGCGTCTTTGCGTGAACCGGCACCGTCCTTGGTCACGGTTCACGCATTGTGATTCCCGCTTTTGAATTTTGACTTTTTACTTTTGACTTAAAACAAGAAGGGCTGAATAACCTGGAAAGGTTGCTCAGCCCTGTCTTTTAGCCCTCTAAACCAGTTCAAAGAAAAGAAGATAATCTGCCGGTTTTTCAGTATTTCGATGAGTTACCCCCGCTTTTCGATGAATGCCCGTTTTTTATAGCCGGGAGGAAGGCATGAGGCTTAAGATGTAGGGTGTAGGGTGTAGGGTGTAAGGTGTTGGGTTGTAGGAAGACACGAACCAAGGCGGCTGTTTATTGACGATTCACCATTGACCATTCACGATTCACCATTGACCATTCACTCTTTTGAATTATACCCGAGCAATCTCAATGCATTCATCACCACCACCAACGTAGAACCTTCATGCGCCATCACCGCCGGTCCGATAGTCGTCACTCCGGCAATGGTGAGCGGCACAAGCAAGGCCACCATTCCCAGGCTGATGATCAGGTTCTGCCGGATGATTTGCCGCGACTTGCGGCTCAATCCCACGGCAAAAGGCAGTAGCGATAAACGATCGCCCATCAGGGCAACATCGGCGGTTTCCAGTGCCACGTCGCTTCCGGCTGCGCCCATGGCAATACCTACGGTACTACGCGCCATGGCCGGCGCGTCATTGACACCGTCGCCAATCATGGCCACTTTTTTCTCGCGCTTCACCAACGCTTCCATCGCCTGCACTTTTTGTTCGGGCAATAAACCGCCGTGGGCTTCATCGATACCGGTTTGCGCAGCTACGGCATCTGCTACATTTTGGTTGTCGCCACTTAACATCACCACAGTGCGGATACCTTCTTTTCTCAACAGGCGAATGGTTTCTTTGGCTTCCGCGCGTGGCGTATCCATCAATCCGAGCAGACCGATGTACTCCTCATTTCTCCGGATAAGTATGATGGTGTTTCCTGCTTTTTCCGCTTCATGCACTGCATCGGTTACCGCAACGGGTGGGTTTTCTTTTTCAAACAAAGCGAGATTACCCGCTGCTATTTTTTGTCCGTTGATCATCGCCTTAACGCCTTTTCCCTGTATGGCCTGTACCTCTTCCGCGGCATCGATCGTTGCGTTATTCAATTTTTCTTTTCCTCCTTTTACCACGGCCTGTGCCAGCGGATGTTCGCTGCCGGATTCGATGGATACCGCGATCTGCAGCAATTGCTGCTCTGATAATTGACCCGATAATGTTTTAATCAGTGTAAGCCGCGGTTTTCCTTCGGTCAACGTGCCTGTCTTGTCAAATGCCATAGCCTGCAAAGTTCCCAGGTCTTCCAACGGTCGTCCGCCTTTGATCAGTACACCGGCCCGTGCCGCACGTGCTATGCCGCTAAGTACTGCGCTCGGCGTAGAGATCGCCAATGCACAGGGGCTTGCTGCCACCAGCACCGACATCGCGCGGTAAAAACTTTCCCTGAACGATTCATCTATTACGAGAAATGCAAAGCAAAGCGATACCACCAATATCAATACCGAGGGGACAAAATATTTCTCAAACCGGTCGGTGAATTGTTGCGTGGGTGATTTTTGTGTTTGCGCCTCATTCACCATTTGTATCAGCCTTGCCAGCGTAGAGTCGGCGGCTTTGGCGGATACTTTTATTTCCAATGATCCATCACCGTTGATCGTGCCGGCAAATACCCGGTTTGCATCGGGTACCTTACCGCTTGTTTGTGCGTTTGCAGGGATAGCCATTTTTTCTGCCGGCATACTTTCGCCCGTAATGGGTGCCTGGTTCACGCTGCTGCTGCCTTTTACGATCACGCCGTCTGCCGCGATCTTGCTGTGCGGCTTTACGAGAATGATGTCTCCGGTTTGCAATGTTTCAACCGGCACTTCTTTGATTTGTCCATTTGCAGAAAGCAGGGCTGTTTTGGGCCGCAGATCAGCAAGGGAAGCGATGGATTTGCGTGCTTTTTCCAAAGCAAAATGTTCCAGCGCATGACCCAGGCTGAAGAGAAATAGTAACAACGAACCCTCAAACCAATTTCCCAATATCGCTGCGCCGGCAGCGGCTACCAGCATCAGGAAGTCTATTTCAAATCCTCCTTTGGCGATCGTCTGCACGGCTTCTTTCGCTGTATAATAACCTCCTGTCAGGTAAGCCACGCCAAACAAGGCCAATGTGATACCGGGGTGAACATCCGCCCATTTTTCCAATGCCCATGCCACGCCGGTAAACAGCCCGCAGATGAGACTGAAATATAGTTCACTGTTGGGCCCGAGCAGCCCTCCGTGGTGATGATCTTCTTCTCCGTGCGCGTGTGCATGATCATCCGTTGCCTGCTGCTGTGCAGGCTCAACAACGCTTAATCCCTCTTTTTTCAACAACAGCATTACTTCATCCCGGTTGGTTAACGTATTGTCGTATTCAATCAGGACATTTCCCGTACCCGATACTGAAGCGCCCAGTATTCCCTTTTTATTGCGTAGTTGTGTTTCAATAAGACTGGTCTGCCGCTGATGGCGAATGCCACGTACTTCAAGCAACAGGTGGCGATAACGTTCCGTGATGCGTGCGCCCGCTTCCTTCGCGATCTTTTCCACTTCTTTAATCGTGGTTACCGACGTATCAATGTGTAAACAAAGTTGCGCGGGTTGTGCGTCCTTCGCCGGTAGTACATGCACTTTCTCCAATCCGGGTTCATCTTTTAATTCTTCCAGTATGCGGCGGACACAGGCGTCTTTTTCGTCGGGAACGTCCGGCAACAGCAGGTCGATGTTCAGTTGTATTTTTTTCATGTTGATGTCAATACGTGAATGGTCAATCGTGAATGTAGCTTTGCTCCTTCTTTACTTGGCGCCTCTGCGTGAAAGCCGCGCGGATTCACGCAAAGCTGCATAAGAGGCAAAGGCGCAAAAAATACTTATAACTTAAAACTTACTACTTATTACTTTTTTCATGTTGATGTCAATACGTGAATGGTCAATCGTGAATGTTGCTTTGCGCCTTCTTTACTTGGCGTCTCTGCGTGAAAGCCTCGCGGAATCACGCAAAGCTGCATAAGGGGCAAAGGCGCAAAAAATACCTATAACTTAAAACTTACTACTTATTACTTTTTTGACTTTTAACTTTTGACTTTTGAATTAATGCCCGTGTGCGTCTTCACCGGAATTGGTCAGTTTAGCCAATACAAAAAACGCACCTTTTGTTACAATGCGGGCATTGGCAGGAATTTCCTGCAATAAAGTGATCTGTGTATAACCCACCTCCGTTGTGCCACGCGCAACGGGTACTTTCTTAAAATAAACAGTTTCTCCGGCTGGCGTTGCTTCTTCGTGGTCATGACCATGACCCGTTGCTTCTTTCTTCGCTCCGGGTTCATTGACTACAAACACATAGTCCTGTCCCTGGTACGTTACGATGGCATCGGAGGGAACCGCAGGTGTTGCAATTTTATCCAGACTGATCAGCGCCGTGATGCTCATGCCGTCGATCAGTCCCGTCTTATCACCGATCACACGCGCATGCACGCTCACCGCTTTTGTTTCATCTTCAAAGGATGATCCCAATGAATAAATCTCGGCGTCATATTCTTTACCGGGATTATTGGTCATTGTAAAATGAATACGCTGGTTGTTGCGCAGTTTGTTCAGGTCTTTTTCATAAACAAAAAGATCAAGGTGCAACTGGCTGTTGTCCACCACCTCCGCTACGGGCGTACTCACATCCACATAGCTACCCATTTTTGCAGTAACCGTGCTCACTACACCGGATATCGGTGTGCGCAAGGAGAGAACGGATATCAGTTTACCTGCGGATAATTTGTCCGGGTCAATGCCCATCAACCGCAATTGTTGCGACAAAGCCAGCCGCCTCGTATGGAGTGCTTGCCGCTCGGCTTCTGCCGCCTGCAGATTCTTCAGAGCGCCCGCATTGCCCTGGTTGAGTTCCTGCTGACGCTGGTATTCCTGCTCTGCCAGGCGGATCCGCGCATTCACCGTCAGGTAGTCTTCCTGCGTACGCATAAAATCAGGATTGCTGATGGTCGCTACTACCTGCCCTTTTTGTACATGACTGCCGGGTTGCACCAGCAGGGTTTTGATCGAGCCGGCATAAACGGGACTGATAACCGCCTTGTTTTGATTCGGCACTCTCAACGCACCGGTCGTCCGCAGCGATGCGGTCAATTGTTTTTCTTCAATAATACCGGTCTGCAAACCAATACTACGGATCTGCTCGCCGGTCATACTGATCAGCTCGCTGTGTGTTTCTTCTTCTTCCTGCACTGCGGGTGCCGCAGGCTTAACACTATCTTTTTGTCCGCAGGAAAAGAGCGCCAATGAAAGGATCAGTATCGGGAAAAAATATTTTTTCATAAAAGGAGAACTAAGGATGAAGGAAATAATCATAATGAATAACGGATTGGTTGTAGGCATTCAATTGCTCCAGGTAATTCCGTTGTATATCGATGGCCTGGCTCAGGTATTGGGATAATTCTGCAAAGCTGATCTCCCCCGCACGATAAGCCAGTCCTGCTGCACTGATGATGGCATCGGCCTGCCGCAGTCCGGCGGTTTCATAAAATTTCAGCAACGAATTATTTTTCTCTACTTCTTTGGCGGCCTGTTCTTTTTCCGTCTCAAATAGTTGTTGCTGATAAGCCAGTTGCTTTTGCTGCACTGCTACTTCCTGCTGCGCCGCTTTGACTTTTTGCCGCATGGCTCCTCTGCCAAATAGCGGAAATGCCGCGCTTACCGAAAAACCACTGAAGGGATCACGCATACCATAGAGACGCTGGCTGAAAAAACGCCCCGAGAATTCCGGTCGGTTTTCATTCCTGGCCACATTGACAGAGGCGCTCGCAATATCGATCTGCTGCTGCCGCAATGCCATTAGCGGATGCAGACTATCTATAGCGCCAAGCGGGGTCAGCTTTTCAAGTTTCTTGTCTTCAGCGAGATAAACCATGTTGGTATTCAGCAGTTGCTGGAGTGCACGTTGTTGTATTTCCATGTCTCTCATTACCTGCTGGCGTTGCGCTTCGATCTCCTGCAAGCGCACATTGGCCGCAATGCTGTCAAGTCCCGGAGTATCACCGGTTTTGACTTTGAGCGTGGCCGCCTGTGCAAGCGAGCGGTACAAACTATCCAGCCGCGCAAATAATTTTTGCTTGTCCTGCAAAAACCACAATTGATAGTATACCGCGCGCGTCCGCCGCCGGATGTCGGCATCGAGTTGTTTGGTATTGAGTTGATAGTAGGCCAACTCTTCGCTGTATACTTTCTTTTGTGCAGCGTACAACCCCGGCCAGGCAATGCTTTGCGTAACGCCGATTTTCAGGATGCCTTTGTTGTCGCTGGGGCGTACGTCTTCATTCTCGGCAAATACACCGGTCTTGGGCAACATACCGGCACTGCGGATAAGTGTTTGCGAACGGCTGATCTGCTGCTCATTGATGCCGTATTGCAGGTTGCTGCCCGATTGCTGCAGCAAGGGATCGATGCCGGTGCGCTGTTGCGCATTCAATGCGGAAAAAGAAAGCAACAGTCCGGCGATCAGTGCGGAAACCGGTGGTTTCATTTTTTTCTTTTTTACGGAGTAAAATAAAATATAGAGAAGGGGTAAAACGAACAGGGTAAGAAATGTTGCCGTTACCAATCCGCCGATTACAACGGTAGCCAGCGGTTTTTGTACTTCGGCGCCTGCGCCGGCAGACAAAGCCATCGGAATAAACCCGAGCGACGCTACGGTGGCGGTCATCAATACGGGTCGCAGGCGAATGCGTGTGCCTTCGATCACGCGCTGATAGATATCCTGCACACCTTCTTTTTGCAATTGATTGAACGTACTGATGAGTACGATTCCATTCAGCACGGCCACACCGAACAAGGCAATAAAGCCAACGCCGGCTGAAATGCTGAAAGGCATATCGCGCAGCAACAAAGCAAACACGCCACCGATGGCACTCATGGGAATGGCAGTAAAAATCAAAGCGGCCTCTCCGGCAGAGCGGAACGTAAAATAAAGCAACACAAAGATCAATGCCAGGGCAATGGGAACGGCAATCTTCAATCGTCCGGAGGCTTCCTGCAGATTTTCAAATGTGCCGCCGTAAGTATAATAATATCCGGTGGGCAGGAGCGAAGCGGCATCCAGCTTTTCCTGTATATTTTTTACCACGCTGCTTACATCACGGTTGCTAACGTTGAAGCCGATCACAATTCTCCGGCGGCCATCTTCCCGGCTGATCTGCGCCGGACCTTCGCGGAACTCGACACGTGCTAATTGTGATAAAGGAATTTGTCCGCCGTCCGGCAGGGATACAAAAAGATTGCTTACATCTTCGAGTGAACGCCGGCTGGCGCTGTCGAGCCTCACCACCAGGTCAAACTGTCTTTCGTTTTCATAGATCACACCGGCAGATTGTCCGGCAAACGCGGTGCTTACAGTCTGGTTGATGTCTGCCACATTCATTCCGTAGGAAGCGAGTTTTGCCCGGTCATAATCGATCGTGATCTGCGGGAGACCTGTTGTTTTTTCAATTTGCGGAACAGAAGTGCCGGGCACGCTGCGGATGACCTTCGCTACTTTTCCGGCCAGATTCGCTAAGGTGTCGATGTTTTCTCCGAATATTT
Organism: uncultured Sphingobacteriales bacterium; assembly: GCA_937888905.1. Lineage (GTDB taxonomy): Bacteria > Bacteroidota > Bacteroidia > Chitinophagales > Chitinophagaceae > Terrimonas. The sequence goes on along the minus strand of CALATA010000017.1, from coordinate 245,516 downwards.
TCACCGCCACATCCTGGCGGATGCCGGTCATCAGTTCATTGAAACGCATTTGTATCGGTTGGTTGGCTTCGAAGAAAACACCGGGAATGGTTTCCAGTTTTTTACTGATCAACCGCGCCAGTTCGTTGTAGTCTTTTGTTGTTGTCCATTCGCTGACCGGTTTCAGTACAATGATCAGATCGGATGCTTCGGGAGGCATGGGGTCGGTGGGCACTTCGGGTGAACCTGTTTTGGCTACCACCATTTTTACTTCGGGGAAGGAACGGATGATGCGGCTTGCCTGCATGGATGTTTCAACGCTCTGGCTCAGCGAAGTTCCCTGCGGCAGGATGCAGTGAAAAGCATAATCACCTTCGCGCAACTGCGGAATGAATTCGCCGCCCATGCGGCTGAAGAGCCAGATGCTTGCAATGAATAATACCACCGTAACGGTTATCACGGCTTTGCGGAAACGCATGGCCAGTTGCAGCAGTGGCATATATCTTTTTTCCAGCCAGCTCATCATGCGATCTGATACAGATCTTTTTTGGGAAATACGTTTCGGTAAGATCAATGCCGACATCATAGGAATATAGGTGAGGGAAAGCAGCAGGGCACCGAGAATGGCAAAACTCACGGTCTGCGCCATCGGGCGGAACATTTTTCCTTCAATACCGACCAATGTCAGCACCGGTATGTATACAATCAAAATAATGATCTCGCCAAATGCGGCGCTGTTACGGATCTTGGAAGCAGATTGATAAACCTCTTCATCCATCTGTGCCTGCGTGAGCGGTTGTTTGTTTTTACGAATGGCCAGGTGATGCAAGGTGGCTTCCACAATGATCACGGCACCGTCAACGATCAGACCAAAGTCAATGGCACCGAGGCTCATGAGGTTGGCGCTTACGCCAAAGGCGTGCATCATGCCCAGCGCAAACAATAATGACAGCGGAATGGCGGAGGCTACAATCAGCCCGGCGCGCAGATTGCCCAAAAACAAAACCAGCACCAAGATCACGATCAGTGCGCCTTCCACGAGGTTGGTCTTTACGGTTCGGATGGCGCGATCGACCAGGTCGGTTCTGTCGAGAAACGGTTCAATGATCACGTCTTCCGGCAATGAACGTTGAATGGTGTTCATCTTTTCTTTGACACGTTGCACAACAGCGGCAGAGTTGGCGCCTTTGAGCATCATCACAATCCCGCCCACTACTTCTTTTTCTCCGTTAAAGGAAAGCGCGCCGTAACGTACGGCACTACCCAGATCAACAGTTGCCACATCTCTTACCAATACCGGAATCGCATTCACCCGTTTGATGACGATATTGCGGATGTCTTCAAGACCGCTGGCGATGCCCAGGCCCCGGATGAAATAAGCATTCGGTTTTTTATCGATATAGGCACCGCCCGTATTGGCATTATTTTTCTCCAGCGCTGAAAATAGTTCACTTATCGTTACGTTCATGGCTTTAAGCCGTTCTGTATTGATGGCTACTTCGTATTGCTTGAGCAGGCCACCGAAGCTGTTTACTTCGGCTACACCGGGTGTGCCATAGAGCTGGCGGGCTACGATCCAGTCCTGCATGGTGCGCAGGTCCATAGCAGAGTATTTGTCTTCGGCGCCTTTTTTCGGATGCAGTACATATTGATATACTTCACCCAAGCCGGTACTTACCGGCGCGAGTTCCGGCTTGCCAAGTCCGGCAGGAATTCTTTCTTCTGCTTCTTTTAACCGTTCGTTGATCAACTGCCTTGCGAAATAAATATCTGTTTTGTCGCTGAACACCACGGTGATCACGGACAGGCCGAAACGCGAGATGGAACGCATCTCTTCGATGTCGGGCAGATTGGCAAGGCTTTGTTCGATGGGATAAGTAACGAGTTGCTCGGTTTCCTGCGCGGCGAGGGTAGGAGTGATGGTGATCACCTGCACCTGGTTGTTGGTGATGTCGGGTACGGCATCCACGGGTAACCGCGTGGCACTCCAGATACCCCAGATCATCAGCGCCAACGTAAACAATCCGATGATCAGTTTATTTTTTATGGAAAAACGGATAATGCTGTTGAGCATAATAACAGTTTATGTCACCGGACATGCCATAATAATAGGCCTGACGACCTGTATGTACAGTTTGTCCGGATCAGGAAAGTAAACGGGAATAATTACCGGTTCACACAACCGGCATCGGTAGAAAGGATCAACTGATCAATTGAGGAGGTTGCCATACTGGAATGGCCATCTGGCGAAGAGAACCTGAGCGGAACCCGCAGACACCGGGATGATGGTGGACAGCCGCGGTGGTAAATTCGATGGCCGGAGCCGTGACCGAACTCGTGGCACAGCAGGCGCAACTGCATAAAGGCGAACAAACGTCTTTATGATCTTCGTGCTGATGCGGGTCGTGCCGGGAGGAAAGCGTATAAATGGCGGCAGACGGCTCCGTTCCCGGATTGTCCCGGCAAGGCAATATGCTCAATGCGAGCATCATGAAAGCCATAAAAGCAGCGAAATACCGCATGGGTGCAAAAATAATAATTCATTATATACGTTTGGGAAATATTAAAACAACCGCGTTGCAGAAAGGATTTTAACAGGTGATGAAGACGGTTATCAATAGACGGACTATATCTTAGCGCTTATGTTTAGAATTTCTTGTCTTATCCTGCCTTTGACGGCTTTATCTGTGCGGGCCCAGCAGCCGGTAATTGTTTCGACGGACGTCGACCATTTCTGGCAGGCGTACGACAAGATCAGGAGTACCCCGGATACACTGCTCCAGCAAAAATATCTACAGGAACTTTACCTTGATAAAGCATCGCCCGGACTGAAAGCCCTCCGGCAGGTTCGCCGTTATGAAGCGAAAGATTACCTGGATGCTATCCGGCTTTATCCTGCATTTTGGGCCTCTCTTCGTCCCACCAGTAAACCTACATCTGCGCAAATAAAGCAGATCAAAACGGCCATCGGGAAGTTGCGGGCAATCTACCCCGCATTAAGTTCTTCTCCCGTTTATTTTGCGGTGGGTGCTTTCCGTACCAACGGAACTATCAGTGATGGCAAGGTATTGATCGGCGTGGAAATGGCGCTGAGCGGACGATCCATCGATACTACCGGGCTGCCTGATTTTCTCCGTACCTATTATCACAGCTATCATCCCGCCGAAACGATCGGGCTGTTGTGTACGCACGAGTATGTGCACACGCAACAAAAGCTGCCGTACGATGATTTGCTGGCCAATAGTTTGTATGAAGGCGTAGCAGAGTTTATTTCCTGCCTGGCCGCCGGCAAATCCTCTACTACACCGTCCTTTGTTTTTGCTGCGCAAAATGAACAACGGGTAAAGCAAAAATTCCAGGAGGATATTTTTTATCCCGACAGAATGTATAATTGGATATGGGGTACTAACCGCAATGAGTTGAAAGAACGGGATCTCGGCTATTATATCGGCTACCGCACAGCCGAGACTTATTATAAAAATGCAGCTGACAAAAAACGTGCGATTGCGGAAATGATCGAAATGGATTATGGGAATGATAGTGTAGTTACTTCATTCATGAATCGCTCAGGATATTTCGATAAACCGTATGAAGCATTACTCGCGGTATATGAAAGCAGGCGTCCGAAAATAGTGGAAGTATGGCCCTTAAATAACGGAACGGAAAATATTCCTGCGGGAGTACAAAAGTTCACTTTGCGTTTTTCAAAGCCGTTGAATAAACACAATACGGGCATTGATTTCGGACCGCTGGGTGAGGACTATTGCCCGAAGATTCCGGCTGCAGGTCGTGCATGGTCGGAAGATGGCCAGAGTTGGAGTTTCGATGCGGAGTTGCAACCCGGGCGTCGTTACCAGTTTATGATCACGGCTAATTTCAGAATGGCCGATGGCACGCGGCTGGTTCCTTATGTAATAGACTTTACGACGGCTAAATGATAAAACGATCTGCACATATATTTATCCGGATAACGCTGATCATATTGGCAGTATGGATCAGTATTCCCTGTGCGCTACGCCGCGAGACTAAGCGACTTGTGGGAGTGCCGGTTGCGGCTGTCCAGTTTTCAAAACCTGCTGTTGTTTGTGCCGTAGCTGTTGCCAACGAAAAAAAGAATGTGCAGGTTGCCCGTATTTCAACATACTATGCAACTGTTGCTGTTGGTGTTTTCCGGGCATACAGCGTGATGCCTTTGCAGTCGCGGGCAACTCAATCACCGGAACATTGTCCTGTTTTTTTGCGGAACCGTTGTTTGAGGATATGAGAGAATAAATGCAAAGACAATTTATTCTCTCATTCAATTATCAAACATGCAAAAAGAATTTACCACTCCGGCAACACCGGCCGGTCTCATCGTGCTGTCCCTTCGTCTGGTAGCGGGATGGACTTACTTCTCGGCCTTCTGGCGCCGTCTTGTTCTCGAAAATAAACTGGATCCTGATGCGCCGGGATATATCGGCGAAAAATTCAATCATTTTCTGCCGCAGGCATTAGGAATCAAACCAATCATTCAATACCTGGTCTCTCATCCGGATTTGCTGCATAGGTCGATGTGGGTCTTTACCATCGCAGAAGCCATAGTGGGGTTGTGTTTTATGTTCGGATTGATGACGCGATGGATGAGTGTGCTGGTGGTATCGCTCGCGGCGGGTATTTTACTGGGTGCAGGATGGCTCGGTACTACTTGCCTGGATGAATGGCAGATCGGCGTATTGGGTATTGCTGCAGGATTTACCGTTTTTGTGGCTGGTGGTGGTCCTGTTTCTTTGGACCATATTTTTGGTCGTGGAAGGTGCCTCTTTTACCGGCAAAGCATTCCCCTGCAGAATAAAAAACTGGTAATAACCGGAGCTATTGTGATCACCTTCCTTACATTGTTTACCAATCAATATTTTCACGGAGGTGTTTGGGGTACTTTGCACAATCGATCGGTTAAGCCGGTGCTTGAGATAACGAATGCCCTGATACAAAAAGACGAGCTGGTGTTTGAAATTCAGCGTATAGAGGGCGCGGATGTATACGGATCTTTCCTGATCGCTGTTCAAATTGAAAACGATGAAGGTGAAATAGTTTTTTCAAAGACCGGGGCAGAGTTATCCGCTGCTTCGATCGTCAATAGTTACGTAGCGAAGGTAAAAGGCGGTAAGTACAGCCTGGTTATTCCGCTGGGAGCAAAGGCGGTTCTGAGATTTAAAGACGTACGGATGCCCCGCGGTAATTATGTGCTCAGGCTGATTGACGTAAGTGGTCTGGAGTGGACCACAACTATTGATAAGTAAAAGGAGGGCGTAAAGCCCTCCTTTCGTACACAATGCTTATTCATCTTCCTGTTCTGCTTCCCAGTTGATGTTATTCTCGGCAATGGCGGTTAGATTGGCATCCGTTTGTTTTTCTTCCTCCAATGTCTGTGCAAGTACCGCGGATACTTCGTCATAACCCATTGTCATGGCTAACTGTGCCAGTCCTCCATAGGTTGCAATTTCGTAGTGTTCCACTTTTTGCGCAGCCATAATGATCGCTACATCACGTGTGAGGCTGCCTTCTTCTGTTTCTTCAACAATGGATTCGCCTTCTTTGATCAGGCCTTCCATTGCATCACACTTTTTGGCTTGGGCTTTCTTGCCAAGCATTTCAAAGACCTGTTCCAGCCTGGAAATATGCTCTTCCGTTTGGCCGATATGTTCTTTGATCGCACTCTGCAATTGCGAAGTGGTGGCGGCCTTCTGCATTTTCGGAAGCGCCTTTGTGAGATGTTTTTCAGCCCAATAAATGTCTTTCAGGGCGTCGACGAAAAATTCTTCGAGCTGTTCGCTTCCAGCGCTTTTTTGTTTACCTGAGTTGGCTTTTGTGGTTGGCATATCTGTGTGTTTTTTTGATAAAATATTTTACAGTGTAACAGGTCAAAGTACATGCCGTCAGTAAGCGCAAAGCCAGTTACATGATAATCTTTGGGTTATAAAAAAGAGGATGTTGCGCGGGCATAACAACGTGGTCAACTTTACACACGCCTAGTGCATTTGCGTAACAGATTAAGTAGACGATGGCAGCGAGAGTTTTTTCAATTTGCTGTACAGTGTCTTCCTGCTGATTTTGAGTAGTTGTGCTGCCTGCTTTTTATTATAGCGTGTCTGCTGCAGGGTCTGCATGATCAGATCATACTCGGCCTGGTTGGTCACTTCTTTCAACACGTTGGCGCGGTTGGCATGCTGACCGATCCTCAGTTCATCCGGCATCACCGGTGTTGCTATTTGTTCTCCATCGGGAGTAAGAAACACGGCCTGCCTGATCATCTGGCGCAGTTCGGGCAAATGTCCGGGCCACGGATATTGCAGCAGCATGGGGATGACCTCTTCCGAAAAACCGGTAATGTTTTTATCGAAGTCATGATTGGCCCTTTTCAAAAAGAGATGTGCAAAGAATAAGATGTCTTCTTCACAATGGCTCAATATCGGTAATCGTATCAGCAGGTAATTGTTGTCCGCATCACCCGCTGCCGGAGCTTCTGCCGGACCATCGAAGATAATCCTGGCTTTGGTCCGCTCCACGAGTGTGGTGACGAGCTTCGAGAGTGTTTCCTGCGATATCATGGCGCCGTATTTAAGGAAAACGGTACAGCCTTTCAGGTTATCTAATAGTTCCGGATGAGAATGGATCAAACCACTGATGTTTCTGTTTACCGGCCGCGTGAGTTCGATGTGCAGGTTGTTTTCGCCGAGGCGATTACATTCGATAACGACAAAAGGATGCCGGCGACGCGGACTGAAATGATGAATCGCTTCCGCCACCAGTTCCCTGGCACCGTTTCGCTCACCGGTGACCCATACGTTTACATCCGTTTGCGATGCGATTTGTATGCATTCATGCAGGGCATACGTCTGTTGTATAGAAAACTTTTCCATAATATACATTTAGGGCAATAGGAGGGGGGAGGGTGGACAAAATCGTCCCGGTGGCTGTAGTAGTGGGTGGGAAAATAATGCCAAAGAGTAGCCTATCCAATTTTGTTTGGAAATACTTTACCTTGTAAATCAATAAATCAGGGAATACCCGGAGCTTATTGATCTTATTTTTTAATACATGTTTAAACATCATACTTTAATTGAAGTCTATCTTGCACATGCGTAATAGGTTATATTGTATTGCACTGATCATGCTTTTTGTGGCAGGTTGCCGCAGGGACGGGCAAAATGATCCTGTTCCGCTGAATGGTGCATTGACCGTCAATGGCGTTCAGCGTACTTATCAGGTATATGTTCCTCCGTCGGCAAATCTTTCTACAACATTTCCCTTATTATTTGTATTTCATGGAGGTGGCGGTGGCGGTTCCGCTTCGGTTGTGCCACTTGGTTTCAATGCGTTGGCCGACCGCGACCAATTCATCGTGGTATACCCGGATGCTTATAACGACAACTGGAACGATGGCCGCAACGCAACCTGTATCGATCAGTCGCAGGATGATGTGGCGTATGTAAATGCATTGATTGATGCCGTTTCGCAACATTATTCGGTCAACACGTCGAAAGTGTTTGCCTGTGGTGTGTCCAACGGCGGTATCTTCTGCCATTATCTGGCGTCCAAACTCTCCACACGCATAAAGGGGATAGCTGCCGTTATCGCTTCCATCGCGGAACCAGTGTATCCGGGTTTTTCAGTCAGCAGTCCGGTATCGGCTCTGCTGATCAATGGTACCGATGATCCGGGTGTGTTATACAATGGAGGCGCAATTTTTGGCATCCCGTGCCGCGGTCTTGTTGTTGGAGCGGAAGCAACTGTTAATAAATGGATAGCGGTCAATAATTGCAGCACTACTCCGGTGGCAACGGCCATTCCGGATCGCGTAGCCACAGACGGATGTACCGCTACGCAATATGTTTATGCGGGAGGCAGCTCCGGCACCAAAGTCACGTTTATCAAAATACAGGGTGGTGGCCATACCTGGCCCGGCACAGGCGGCGGTACGGGCACCGGCAATGTGTGCCAGGATTTCAGTGCCACGCAATATGTGTGGGACTTTTTTAAACAAATGTGAGACCGCCTGCGGCGGCTATGTGAAAATGTGTAAGTGAATACGAAAGCATTTTCACATGGCCCCTCCCGCAGGGAGGGCACATCCCGACTTCTCGGGCACATTTTCACATTTATCTCTGGTCAGCTTTTTGCATTTCCTCCACATGAACAAATGGTACCAACTTTCCGCGGAAGACGCACTAAAAGAAACCGGCGCCAGCGCCGGTGGACTTTCCGCCGCTGAAGCCGGTAAACGGCTCGCGGCCGATGGCCCCAACCAGATCGAAGGCACACGCAAACGCTCGCCTGTGATCATGTTCCTGCGACAGTTCGCAGACCTCATGATTATTATCCTGATGGGTGCCGCCGTGCTCTCGGGTGTCCTTGGCGACCTTACCGATACCATCATTATTGTGGTGATCGTTTTCCTCAATGCCATCGTTGGTTTTGTGCAGGAATACCGGGCCGAGAAGGCCATGGAGGCTTTGAAAAATATGACCGTGGCCACCGTAAAAGTTTTGCGTGACGGCAATACCGCTTCCATTCCCTCAGCCGAAATTGTACGGGGCGATATCATCGTACTCGAAGCAGGGGACATGGTGCCTGCCGATCTGCGCATCATCGAACTCAGCCATTTACAAATCAATGAATCCGCACTCACCGGCGAATCCGTTGCCGTGGATAAAGACATGAAACCCATTGATGAAAATGATCCGGCACAGGGCGATATCCTCAATATGGCTTTCAAAGGCACGTTTGTTACCAACGGGCGCGGCAAAGGTGTGGTGGTGGCAACAGGTATGAACACCGAGCTCGGACGCATTGCCAGTTTGTTACAGGAACCGGGTACGCAAACGCCTCTACAAAAACGCCTGGCTGCTTTCAGCCGCACATTGGCCTGGGTAGTGTTAGGTATTTGTGTGATCGTTTTCCTGATCGGATACCTGCGTGGCGAAGACCCGGTGGTGATGCTGCTTACCGCACTTTCATTAGCCGTTGCTGCCATGCCCGAGGCGCTGCCCGCCGTCATTACCATTTCCCTGGCTTTGGGCGCACGAAAAATGGTGCGTAAAAATGCACTCATCCGCAAGTTGCCCGCCGTTGAAACATTGGGATCCATCACATATATCTGTACCGACAAGACCGGTACCCTTACGCTTAATCAGATGACGGTGGAAGCCGTTGCCGGGAAAAATTTTTTACTGGATGAAAAAAATACAGCGGAAACTGACGAAGAAGATTTTCAATGGTTGATGAAAGGCATGGCGCTCAACAACGACGTAACGAAAAACGAAAAGGATGAGTCTGTGGGCGATCCTACAGAAACAGCTCTCTTCAATTACGCAGCGGATAAAGGTTTTAAAAAAGATGAACTGGAACAACAGCATCCACGCGTAGCCGAAATTCCTTTTGATTCTGAAAGAAAATTAATGAGCACCATTCACCAGGATGGCGATGGTTATTTTGTGATCGTCAAAGGTGCCATGGAAATATTGCTGGAAAAATCTGACAACGAGGAGAAAGAAAAATGGTCGGAGTTATTGGAAGAGATGCTGGCCAACGGAAGACGTGTGATTGGTTTTGGTATCCGTACATTGGATAGCAAACCGGATGATCCGCAACCTGATTCGATAGAGCAATCGATCCGCATTACGGGTATGGCCGGTCTCATGGATCCGCCGCGGGAAGAAGCAAAGCAGGCCGTGAAGGAGTGCCGCTCCGCGGGCATCACACCCGTCATGATCACGGGTGATCACCCTGTTACTGCCGCAACTATCGCGGGGCGCCTGGGCATTATTACCGGTAAGGAAGACCGCACATTGACCGGCAAAGACCTGGCAGAACTTTCCGATGAGCAATTGGACGAAACGGTGCTGCAGGTGCGCGTGTATGCGCGCGTTTCGCCCGAACAAAAATTGCGTATCATCCGTGCGCTGCAGAAAAAAGAGCAGTATGTGGCGATGACGGGTGATGGGGTGAATGACGCACCCGCATTGAAACATGCCGATATCGGTGTGGCCATGGGTATCTCCGGAACAGATGTTTCCAAAGAAGCGGCACACATGATCTTACTTGATGATAATTTCGGAACAATTGTCGGCGCTGTTAAAGAAGGCCGGAGGATATTTGATAATATCCGGAAATTTATCCGCTACATTCTTACCGGCAATTCCGCAGAAATATGGACGATCTTCCTCGCACCATTATTTGGCTTGCCTGTTCCGCTTTTGCCTATACATATTTTATGGATCAACCTGGTAACCGATGGCTTACCCGGACTGGCATTGGCAGCGGAGAAAGCGGAACGGCAAATCATGCAACGACCGCCACGGAACCCCGGTGAAAGTATTTTTGCCGGAGGGTTGGGAGTGCATGTGTTGTGGGCGGGACTATTCCTGGCTGGCATTACCTTAGTGACACAGGCATGGTCGATAAATGTTGGTGACGCACATTGGCAAACGATGGTGTTTACCGTTTTGTGTTTCGGCCAGTTATTCCATGTGATGGCAATAAGATCGGAATACAATTCTCTTTTCAGTATCGGGATACTTTCCAACAAACCCATGTTATGGTCGATTGCCGGAACTTTTGCGTTGCAATTGGGCATTATTTATCTGCCATTTTTCAATAAAATTTTTCATACGCAACCGCTTACCTGGCAGGAGTTGCTAATCTGTACCGGAGCAGCCACCCTGATATTCTGGGCAGTGGAATTGGAAAAGTTGATACGCCGCCGTAATGCTGCTAAACTGTAGCGAACAGTGATTCATTTTCTTCTACGGCTTTTTCTTCGATGCCTTCGTAGTAGGCAATGAACACCGGTTGCCGGAGAGTTGCTATCAATTGTTTTGCATGACTTCGTTTGAAAAGCCTTGAAAGGGCAGTTCGTCCGAATGCGCCGAGCACAAGCAAGCTATCTGTGTATCCGGATAGCTGTTCGAAAAAGCGCATACCGGAATCACCTTTTACCGTTTCAAATGATAATTGCTGGTAGTGCCGCGACAACCATTCTTTTAAATGGTATTGCTCTTCATAATCGGGCGTGCCGTTTTTGTTCACCTGTATCACTCTTACCGGAATAGGGTGCCATTCGGGGAAAAGATAAGTGAGTTGTTTGATGGAGAGCATGGAGGAGGCAGTGCCGTTACTCGTAAAAATAATTTCTTTCGGTGGTGATTGACGCTGTGGCGTGATCAGTACGGGGCAGGCGGTATGACGGATCACATCTTTTACAAAGGTGGTAAGACTCCCCTCGATGCGCTTGTTAAACGACAATTCAGGATCCACAACCAGCACATCTGCCGCTTTGGTTTCTATGAACAAGGTTGCCGCGGGATCACCTTTGTCACGGTGGATACGAACGGCCAGTTCGCGGCGGCAGCACGCATCGGCAAACTGCCGTACATTATAATCTGTGAGGTAAGCATCATCGGATACACCGGAGGCCGGGCCTGCGTCGCGGTCAGTGAGCTGATGCAGGAATACGCCCGTAACCGGTGAGCGTGTGAGCTTTCCGAGGTAGCAGGCAAAGTCCAGTGCAGGCCAGGAGGCCTGCCGGCTGTCGATAGCGAGGAGGATCTTTCTCATAAAAGGAACAAACCAGCCATTAAATTAACTGTGTTCCCCTTTCAGATGCCTGATTTTAATCAAGTCAGGAGTTGATACCCATCACCAGCCCGCTTCTAAGGTTCAGGAATGATGTATTTCAATAGCTTCCATGTAATGTTTTTCCTGCATGTGGAGAATTCAGAGTTGTATTCGCTACGGGGTTTTGTGATGCGCGTGGCAAAAAAATATGCGTCTTTACCGGATTCGAAGTAGCCGACCCACCAGCCAATGTCCTGCCCGTCGATGCGGGTCCAGCCGGTTTTGGAGTGCAGAGTATAGTTGGGTTTCGTTTCCGTGATCATCACACGTTTTACGGTCTCTATATTTTTCCTGGAGAAAGGCAGTTTGCCCTCATAAAGTCTTACCAGGAACTTTACCTGATCTTCGGGCGAAATACCGAACGGCCCGAAATTCCAGAAGTCGTCACCGGGCTCAGTCAGGTTGCCATTACCGTAACCTGCTGCTTTCAATATTTTTTTATACTGTTCCCGGCCAACTTTTTTGGCGAGCTCGATAAAAGCCCATCCTGCGGAAACACGAAAGGCTTCTTCCACCGTGATATCATGATAAATCTCCGGGCGGTAACCGTACAGCACCGTATCCGTTTTGCCCGGCCATTTTACAACAGCTTTTTCGTCTTTGATCACACCAGTCTCCAGGGCTATGAGCAGGTTGATAACTTTGAAAGTGGATGCGGGACAGGTGATAGCACGGCTATCTGCCGTATCGGTGATCAGCCATTTGTTGTTGCGGTAATCAAAGATGACCGAACTACCGGTTACTTTACAATCGAGGAAGGGTTGTTGCAGCGAATCCTGGGCAACAGTAATGAGAGAGAAAAAAGAAAAGGTGGTCAGTAAAAGAATGCGGGACATCAGGGCGATTTTGCCCTAAAAATAAAGGAAGGAGATGAGCAGAAATGTTAATACGCATTTTTTTCTCCGCGTACCATATTTAAAGCGGTAAGGAACATGATGCGCGTGTCGAGCCAGAGGCTCCAGTTTTCCAGGTACCAGAGATCGTATTCCACGCGGTTATTGATATCATCGACAATACGGATTTCACCGCGGTAGCCATGGATTTGTGCCCAGCCCGTGATGCCGGGTTTAAGGAAATGGCGAATCATATAGTGATCGAGCAATTTCGAATAATCTTCCGTGTGTTTGATCATATGCGGACGCGGGCCTACCACGCTCATGTCGCTCATGAATACATTGAAAAATTGCGGCATTTCATCCAGGTTGCTCTTCCGCAGAAAACGGCCAAGCCGTGTGATGCGCACATCTTTTTTGGTAGCCTGCTTTGCATCGGCATCCGCATTCATCCGCATGCTGCGGAACTTAAGGCAATTGAATGTCTTGCCGTCTTTGCCACTGCGTTGCTGCACGAAAAAGATTGGCCCTCGTGAATCGAGCCATATCAGTAAAGCAAGAATGGGCACCAGCCAGGATAATATAAAAATGATGACCAGTGAGCTTATTGCGATGTCGTATAGCCGTTTTTTAATGCGGTTGCCTACATCATCCAACGGCTCCCGGCGCAGGGTTAATAGGGGAATGTCATTGATATAATCGAGATACACCGGTTTGCGTACAAAGTAGCTGAGGTCGGGCACGATCCTGAAACGGATCAGTGAACGGTCGGCTTCTTCCATCAAAGGATACAACCGCGGATCCTGTTCCGGTGCCACGGTAGAAAATATTTCGGTTACCTGGTTGGTGCGGGAGAAACTCAGCAGGTTGTCGATGTCGCCGATCACCGGGTAGTTCGTCAGTTCCCGGATATTGTCGTCCCGTTCGCAGAAGCCCATGATCTCGGTCTTGATCGGTTCCTGTTCCAGGTAAAGGGCCAGTTTTTTTGCCTGTGTGTTATAGCCAACAATAATGATCTTGCGGACGATGTGATGTTTGCGTTGTACATAGTGCAAAACGGTCAGGTGGAGGAAGCGGTTGAGCAGGAGGCTGCTCAGGAAGGAGGTGAGCACGCTGATGATGAACAAACGCGAGATGTCCGCTTCTTTATAAAAGAAAAGATAAAGCATTTCCAATACCACGAAGTAGACAAATGCCTTCATGGTCATGCGGGAGAATTTTTCAAACGAATACATCAGCCGGTCGTGGTAGATGCCGTTCGCCCAGGCAGCAATGCCCCAGGCAAGATTGGAGGAGAACCAGAGATAACTGTACTGGATTTCCATATCACCCGGAATATGCGTTCTGAAAACATAGCGGCAGATAATAAATACCAGGTTCAGGACGATCAGGTCCAGGAACGCAAAGCAGAGGCGCAGCAGTGTAGTTAACCGGTGGTTCATATATTCAGCGGGTGGGAGTGGGCGCATTGACCAGTTGCGCATCGGTTTGTCCGAGACGGAATACTTTCCGGTAAACGTTCAGCAGGTTGGTCTTTTCGTGATTCCAGGAAAGTTCATTTAATATACGTTGGTAACCATACTCGCCCATGCGGGTACGCTCTTCAGGATTGTCGAGCAGCCAGCAGATTTTATGGGCGAAGTCGGCCGTGTCATTGTTCTCCGCATACAGCGAAGCTTCACGTGCGGAAACTCTTCCTTCTTTCAGATCAAATTGTACGATTGGTTTTTTAAGCGCCATGTACTCCATGATTTTGTTCATCGTGGAAAGGTTGTTCATCTCCGTTGGCTTGTCGGGGTTCACACACACATCGGCAGTATTGAGAACATCAACCAATGTATGGTCGTCTACCCGGCCATAGAAATCGACATAATCGTCGAGTCCCATTTGGGTTGATAGCTGTTTTATTTTTTCCAGGTCGGTGCCGCCGCCAACGATAGCGAACTGTACATCCTGCCGTTGCGCAACGATCTTTGCCGCAGACTCGAGCAACAGGTCGAGCCCTTCCTGTTCCCCGATAACACCAACGTAGCCGATAAGAAAAGTCCGGCCTTTGCGGAAAGCCGCATTGCCTTCGGTGAGCCGTAAACGATCGAGTTTGGGACCGCTGCGCACCACGGTTACTTTTTCCGGTTTCATGCCACCGCGTCCGATGGCTATCTGCCGGTAACTTTCGTTGGTCGCGATGCTGTACGAAGCACTTTTGAACGTCAGCTTTTCAACCAGCAATAAAAATTTATAAAAAAATCCCTTTTTGTTGTACTTGGCGATGTACAATTCAGGATTGATGTCGTGATGATCGAACACATATTTCACCCCGAAAGGTTTGAAGAAAAGAGCAACGAGGAAAATGAGATCAGGAGGATTGCATCCCTGGATCACGTGAAAACGTTTTTTGAAATAGATCTTCCAGGCCAGGATAAATTCCCACCAGAGTGCGGCAGTGTACTCACGCAGGTATCCCCACGCACCACGTGCTTCCAGCGGCAGGCTGTGGCGGTAGATATCGATGCCGTCTATGTGCTCGTAAGATTTGGTGTATCCTTTCATTTTCGGGCAAATGATGCTTACGGCGGCCCCGTTTTCGCGCAACGTAGTGGCTTCCTGCCACACACGCCTGTCAAACGGCGAAGGGAGGTTCTCTACAATGATCAGCACATGTTTTCCTTCAAACATATCTACCAGTTTATTCCTTGATAATTTTTCTTCTGACGTATCGCTTCCGGCAACCGGACCATGTCGATCACATGATGATCGCTTTCGAGTTGCTGTAAAAAGTCGATGTAATCGGTTTCCTTGTTATTGACCACGAGTACTTCTGATACACCGGCCAGCTCCTGCAGATCCTGTGTAAGCAGGCGCGACAGATGCGGGATATGCCTGTCGATGTATTCTTTGTTGGTGCCTGTGAGTTTAGATAAGCTCACATTGCTGTCGTAGATGGTGATGGTATAACCTTTGCCGAGCAGCGTTTCGATCAATGTAACAGCAGGCGAGTTTCGCAGGTCGTCGGTGCCGGCTTTGAAACTAAGCCCCATGAAGCCGAGGTTTCTTTTTCCTGTCGCCTGGATCATACTCACCGCCCGCGTGATCTGCAGTTGGTTGGTAACGTCGATGCTTTCGATCAGTGGCGTGCGCACGTATTGATCGTGTGCCAGTGTTTGCAGACCTTTAAGGTCTTTGGGCAAACAGGAACCACCGTAGGCAAATCCCGGCTTAAAATAATAGGGAGAAATGTTCAGCACCTTGTCCATGCAGAATATTTCCATCACTTTATGCGAGTCGATCGACAGGGACGAACAGATATTGCCGATTTCGTTGGCAAATGAAACCTTGAGCGCATGGAAGGTGTTGTTTACATATTTCATCAGCTCAGCTACTTTCAGATCGGTAATGATCACCTCGGCCGGCAGGTGCCGGTAAAGTGAAGCCACCTGTTCGGCAGCTTCAGCATGCGCGGAACCGATTAGCGTAAGCGGTGGATGATGATAGTCGTGTACGGCTGTTCCTTCCCGCAGGAATTCCGGATTCGATACCACGGCAAAATCTTCGTTGGCTTTTTTACCTGAATGTTGCGCAACGATCGACGCAAATTTTTCATTCGTTCCCGGCAATACGGTCGAGCGGAGCGCGATGATGTGAAAACCTTCTTTTTCTTTCAAAGCGTCTCCGAATTTTTCGGCAACGTTGAAAATATAATCCAGGTTAAGATGGCCATTCGGTCCGGACGGAGTACCCACGGCAATAATGGAAATAGCTGTACTGCGGATAGCGGCAAGATAATCGGTTGTGGCACTGATACGGCCTGCCGCATGTTCTTCCCGGATGATGTTGTCGATTTCTTTTTCGATGATCGTGGGAAGACCGGCATTGATCTGGGCTACTTTTGTTTCGCTTACATCAACGCCCACCACCTGGTGGCCGTTGCGCGCAAGACATCCGAGACTGACACAGCCAACGTAGCCGAGCCCGAAAATACTAATGTTCATGAAGTGTGGTTATAGTAAGAGTGGTGGTTAACACCAGTGATTTTTTTTCTGAAGTACATTCACCCAGCAAAAAAGAGGATGGTTGTTTTTGCATGAATGAAGGCGAGTACCAGCCTTGCGGGCCCTGCTCATTGGCTTGCATACGATGCACTTGCAGCATACGATCCATTTGAATATCCACCACCCTTTTTGTAGCAGGATGCGACAGCCGGTAACAATTTGCTGCGGTCTGCTTCACCTGGATGTCAGGATGCAGGTGAAAAGGCATGGCAATATGATAACCTGCTTTCTCACCCTGTATGGTATCTGATAAAATGAGCTGGTCAGTTGTCTTGTCGAAACGCACAGTACGGCTGTGCATGATTTGTTTCTGCCGGTAACCGTTGTGTGAACCGGTAACGGTGTCGGTCGTTTCACTGAGCGTGCATTGATCGATTTGAGCCTTGTAATGCTGGAGCCACAGTGTTGGTCCGGCTAATATGGCCTGATCAGTTTGGTCGATCGTGATCGTATTGTGCGCAAGAGTACTCGTAAAATATTTCCGATGTTCCGGATGCGTGTGATAAGCAAAGGTTCCCGGATCTGTGAGGAACGGATAACCATCGATGTGCAACACTACGGATAAAGCATCGGCATGCCCATGCGCCGCAATCGATAAGTAACCCAGGGGTGCTGCATCGAAATGACAATAGATTTCCTGCTGCTGCACGCTGTCGGTTTTACGCAGAATCGCGTGACCGTCTTCGCGGAAACAAACGGAATGGTATTTTTTTGCTGCTATTGGTAAGGCCGTTTCTCCAAGATGTGCGGTTAGCAGTGCTGTTTTTGTATCGGTGGTTGCCGACATTTTCCAGTCTGCATTTTTCCATAACAGGGCAGCTGTGTTCAGCAGCGAAACAAAATTGTTGCTGCGGTGATCGTTGTCAGGAAGGATCACGCGGCCATCGTCTTCGTCGCCATAATGCGGCACCTGCTGACGGATGTCCATCAGTTGAGCGATATAATGGAAAGCCGCTTGCAAACGCTCTTCAAAGGCAGCGGAAAAAGGTGAACCGTAATGTTGTCCTGCGATCATCGATTGCAAAAAGAAATCGGTAGCAAACTGGATATACACCGATGCTTCTTCTCGGTGGATGCCCGCGGGAGAATATTGTAAAAGGATTTCGCGTTCCAGTCCTGCTTTGGCGTAACTGTTCCATCCGGCCGATTCGGGGAATTGCCATTTCAGCGTAGCTATCCACAGCCCGGCATATTCGGCCACCAGGTGATTGTTCGCGGAAGAATACAGCGAGGGATTGCGTGACGCATAATGGCAATGCTGATAGATCAGCGGTAGCCAGGTTTGCTGCCGGAAGGCCTGGCATTGTTCATCTTGTTGCCAATGCTCATCCGATTCCAGGATATTCCAGCACCAATACCAGTTGATTAACCGGAGGCATACTTCGATATTGGAATACCAGTTGATGCCACGCAGATAAGGATTTTGTTCCTGCCAATCGCGCATCAGGCGCATAAAAAGGTCGAGATGTGCAGGATTGTTTTCCTGGCGGTAACGGATCAATAACGGCAGCAGGTAATGCAGGCGGTTAACTTCCCACACTACCTTAGCGCTGCCGTGGCGGTCTGTCCGGATATCTATATTTTTTGAGAAATCATTTTGCGGAAATCTTTTCCCGGAGAAAATATCGAGATGAAAATCCTGGATGGCCGACGGATCGAGTTCTTTACCGAACACCGTATAAGGTCCGCCAACCTGCATTTTTTCATAGGGGAAACTAAAATCGAAAGGACGTACACTTACCCCGGTAAAGACAGGATTGACCGGTTTTCGTTTTTCTTTTTGTTTGCGCAGCCATTGTTTTCCACGAAACGCCCACTCTGCAGGTTGCATCGTCTGCAGACGATAATAATACCATTTAACGCGGGTAGGGATCATTTTTCTAAGGAACGGTATAATTCTTCTAAATGATGACGGATGGCTTCGGGATAAAAGCGGCTGGCACGCTGCAGGGCATTGTTGCCGAGTTGAACAGCCTGCTCCGGGTTGTCCAGCGCCTGGTTGATCAGTCCGCGGAGTGTGTCGGTATCGCCGGGTTGGAAGAGCCAGCCTTCACAACCGTTTTGCATGATCTCCGGAATGCTGCCCACCGGAGTGGTCAGGGCAGCCCTGCCATAACTGAATGCTTCCAGTAATGTCATCGGCATGGCTTCCTCATAAGTAGGCAGAATAAAGTAATGACAATTATTAAATTGTTGTTCCTTGTCTTGTCCGTCCACCCATCCTATGTATTCAACCAGTTGGCCCGTACCGTTTTCACGAATCGTGTTTTGAAGGCGTTCTATCTCGTGATTACCTCCTACGGAGAAATGACATTTATTTTTCCATTGATCCTGTTCTGCATAAATCAGCCGCAGCAGATCAAAGATGCCTTTGTGATCGGCAATGCGCCCGAGAAAAAGAAAACGGATCATCGGGCCTGCGGAGGGCGGTTGCGCGGCTTTTTGTTCTACGGGATTGGGGATCACCCGGATCCCTTTTAAACGGAAATTTTTATAAAAGAAGTCATTCCATTGCGCCGATAGCAAAACGAGCTGATCGCTTTGGTTGACGACAAAACGGCAAAGTGTGCGGTAAACAGTACTTCCTCCGATATATCGCTCATCAAAGGCACCTGCATGAATATGAAAAACCAGTTTCTTGCCGAACAGTTTTTTACTGATAAAAACGACAAATGCTTTTCTGAAGATGCTGCCGTCTTTTGCACCGTGTACGTGAACGATACGGATCTTTCTGTCGCTGAGAAGGGTGGTGGTCAGGCGAAACAGCGCGCCCATGAAAAAAAAGGCTTCAATAAATTTATGCCGGTAAGAAAGCGTAGGAATAAACTTGAACGGCCTGATATGTTTGGCATACACCGCCAGCACGGCGCCAATGCCGCCGCGGTGATTCCGGTGATCCGGGCCTACAAAGAGAATATGTTCGAACGTGTCAGCCACTGATTACTTTTTGAATAATTTTCGTTTCAATTGCTGCCATGGCTCAAAATGTAGTCGTTGTCCATCGATTACCGTGCAATCGCCATGGCCATTAATAGTATGCCATCCATATGAATAAGGCGATCCATCGGATGGTTTCAGCTCCATATAAAATTCTTCGCGGAAATGATCGGCATCCAGTTCAACGATCCGCTGGATAACGATCGACTGTCCATAGTAGTAGCGGCAGTTTTGCGTCGGGCGGTAAAGCTCTCCGTCTACCTCAATCACACTTCCCGCCGGACGGCTTCCCGATGGGTCTTTTTTAACAGGATTGGTATTGTGCGGTGCGTAGGGACCGAGTAACGAAGATGAATAAAAGATTTGCAACTCGCTGTGTTTACAGGGTCCGGGCATGGTGCAGAAAAGCCAGTACTGTTCATTTTTTTTCACAATGGTGGCATCGAGTAGCCGTTTGTTCAGCACGATGCCCTGTAGTTGCCATGTGCCCTTTGTTTCATTTAGCAGATAAGCCTGCAGCGGACCACCAAAGGCATTTTCCGGAAAAAAATAAGTTTGTCCCTCTTCTTCGTAAAAGAAAGGATAGGAGAGATGGGTGTCTTTTTTGAGGATGGTCTGCGTTGACCGGATATTCATCTCATGATCTGCTGACAACAATTCAATGGTGCCATCCAGTGCATCGGAAGTTACTTTTTCGGCATATACATGATAAGTACCATCCGGGCGGCTTAAGACAAAGGGATCGGCATAGGAACAGTATTTGTCCGCTACTTCATACCATTTCACCGGCGCCGTAATTTTCTTTTGTCGAATGATGTCTTTGATGTCGCAGCGCATCATACCTACGCCCCATTGCTTGAGAAAAAGTTTGCCGGTATATTTTTTCCAGTAAGACATAAGTCAGGATAGCAATTCTTGCCGGTAATTTTCCAACATGACTGGCAGGGAAAAATTGTCTGCTACAAAACGGTGCAGTTCTTTTTTGTCGTAACTGCGTGTCAGGATATGATGCCAGCTTTTTGCAATGGATTGAACATTCTTTGATTCGCTGAGTTCGCCATTGGATGCGTTGATCATTTCGGCCGCACCGCCTATATGCGTGAGTGAACACGGCACGCCGGATGACAGCGCTTCCAGCGCCGCCAGTGAAAAGGTTTCGGTTGTATAAGACGTCAGGGTAAACAGATCCGCCGCATTCAGAAAAGGCCGCACATCCGGTTGGTGTTGTATAAAATGAATGTACTTGCCCACGGGGCTTGCTGCTGCTTTTTCTTTTATCTCCTTTTCATACGTTGCATCGCCGGAGCCGACAAACAACAGATGAGCGGGCAACTGATGATCTTTATGTAAATGTTCCAGCGCAGCAATCGCATATTGATGGCCTTTTTCGCGGAACATGCGCGCTACTTTGAGAATTACTTTTTCACCGGAAGGAATAGAAACCGGTTTATTGGCCGCCTGTGCATCCGGTGTAAAATAATCCGTATCGATGCCATTGTAGATGATTCTTGCATTAGCGGGGGTGAAACGGTAATATTTCCGCAGGTAATCCTGCTGCGCTTTGCAGATAAACAAAATCCTGTCAGTCTTGCCTGCTGCGCGGAAATAAACCAGGTTCATCAGGTAATCCCTGAACGACCGGGGAATGGTGGAATGCAGCGACAGAATAAACCGAATGCCTTTGCCGGTACGCAGGTAAAGTTTCATCAGGAAAAAAGAAAACATACCGACGCAAAAAACGGTATCGATATCATTTTCCTTTACTACACGACGAATCTGCCTGCCAACGGTCAGGTCGTATTTGAAGTTGCGCTCGATGATCACCGATCGTACGCCCGCATCCATTTCATGAAACAAGGCGTTGTCGCTGCTGAGTAAAATAACCAGGGGATCGAGCCCGCGGCGATAGCTGTCGTTGACCAGGCTGATGAAAAACTTTTCAGCGCCGCCAACAACGAGGCCATGTATCAGGAAGGCAATTTTGTGTTGACTCATTGGAATAAATCAGGGACCGGGTTGTACGTCCTCATAACGCGCTTTTTCATTGCCCACACGAAACTCGTCGGCGTACAACACCCGGTGCGGGCTTGTTGATTGCCCGCCCCCCGGCGCCCAGGACCATTTATTAATGCCGAGCTTCACGTAGTTGGGACTGAAATTAGTGCGGATACCATATTTATTAAAAGCCAGGCTGCCATTTTTCCAAACCTGGATAAAACCGTCGGCCTGATCGGTCCACTTTACATGAAAGACCACATCGATCCAGCGGCCCGTAGTGGCGGCTCCCAGTTCTTCGTACGTGTTGGCGCCTTCTCTTTCCTGGTGGACCAATAGCAGTTTGCCATTATTTACCCAAAGTGCCAATGGCGGACTGCCGCTGCTGATATGGGCCGTATGGTGCCATTGAATGATGCTTTCACTGCCATTGTCGGCATCGTAATCTTCCAGGTAAAAACTGATGCCGTACCAGCGTTCGCCGTAGGTGCTCAGTTCTGCTTCGAGGTTGATCTCCGAGCGAACACTTCCTGAAACCGGCGGGTCATTTCTTTTCAACTCGAAGCGTACGGCCTGGTTACCGGCGCGGCTTCTCGGGGCAGCCGTAACAGAATAATCGCAGCAGTGCTGTTGATTTTGCCAGCCCCTGAGATAATTGCTGTCTTCAAATCCTGAAGAGAACAGCAAGTGTTGACGGCTACCTTCGCTGAATATGACGGTATCGGCGCCGGGAGGCAGGGTGTCTTTTGCCGAATGACGGCAACCCGCAGCCATGAACGGAATAAATACGACTATGATGAAAAATAACTTCATGGATGAAATACGGAAACAGGTGTTTCGGCTACGAATAAGCGGAAAGCATTATTCGACCATACTTCTTTATAATGATAACGCGTGATGTATTGCCGCAGAATATCGTTGCGGACACTATTCCATTGCTCATATTCCGGCGCGCTGTTTTCCGGCCAATGTGTTCCGCGGTGGCTATTGGTTGCGACTTTTTGCATAATGATTACTGGTAAATGATCTTTTTCCTCGGTGCTTTGTTCCAGCAGGGCCTTGTAAACATTTGCCTGGTAAAGCCAGGGGTAAGAGTTGTGGAGAAACGGGCGCGTACCGGTTAAATAGTGAACCATCGGAATGGCATCGTGTGCCAGCAGGAAATCACCCGGTTTGATATAATTTCTGGAAGCTTCGAGTAACTCGTTAATGGCCTCGGCTCTGGGGCCGGAAGTAAAGATGCCGCGCATTTTTTCACTGTTGATGCTATGTGTCAGTTTCTCCCTTTCCGCCCAATCCCAGAACGGATGGTTCCAGGATGAGTAAACACAACCCAGCAAACAGATGACCAGTCCATACTGGCGGAAGTGACGCAGTTGCCGCGGCGAGATCCAGATGTTTGCTTCCTCTTCTTCCCCGCGAATGGATTGCATCTGTCCGCTTAGCTGAACCGACCGCAAACGATAAATCCAGTCTACGATCAAAGGCAAGGTGATCCAGAACGCATACACACCGGCGGTGAACATACCGGAACTGCTGCCCACGTGATAACTCAATGTCTGAAACAAACCAAAGAACGCTAGCAGGCGAATATCCACATTGCGTCCGCGCAACAGCGTATAGCCGCCGATGAGGATGGCACTGCCGGAGAACAAATAAAGCAATAAAGTATTCGGAAGATTTACATTTTTCGTTACGCTTACGACTGCTATGCACAAAGCAAAAAAACAAAGCCATCCTGCAAAGGGCAATAAGCGCCTGATCCAACTGTAACGGCGTGCCTGTCCGGTAACGTACCCTGCCGCCAGCAGGAAAGCGAGCAGATAAGCCGTATAACGCAGCGAGATCATGTAATTGCCCCAGAACAAGCTCAGTTGCGCGCCGAGGCTGTAGTAACCGCCACTGTCTTTTGCCTGTCCTTTTGCGGTGCCGGTAGCAGTACCGGCAAGGTTTACAAGCAAATTGAAATTATTCATAAACAGTTGCCAGTGGCCAACACTGTACATGATGAACCAGATCAGCAGCAGTCCGCCGGCGAGCCCCGCCGCAAACAACAGCGCTTGTTGTATGCGTGTACGCATCGGCACATGCGCAATGTAGCCGTGATAGAATACCGCAAGGATCAATCCGGATTGCAGGAGGTTGGGTAAGCGGGTAAACGTATTGATAGCAACCAGCACACCGGCAACCAGCAGCAGTAATGGCTTGTGGTAACGAAGGCCGTTAAAAAAAGCAGTGGCGATGAGCACGTAAAAAAGTGCGGAAAGATTGTTGTAATAAAGTTCTTTGGGATCATTGCTGATAAACATCGTTGCCAGCATCAGTCCAATGAACAAGTGGCCTTTATTGATATATTGACGTAAAAACCGGAAAGTCTGGTAAGCGGTCAGTGTGGTGGCTAATACACCGGCTAAGCGAAGTCCCCACAAACCCAGGAAACCAAAGGCTTTCATCCAGAGTCCGCCGATAATGCCGGAAAACCAATACATGAAATTGTACTGGACGGAAGAAGGATCATGAAAAATTTCCTGGTAAAAAGTGGCATGAAATCCTTCATCAGCAAAATCGAGCCCCTGGAAGATAAAAGCAAGCTGATAAAGAAACAGGAAAGCAAAGAAAACCGGGACCGGCATACGTCCGATGGTGGCAAGCAACACATCGGCCGGCCGGCCGGCTTGTTCATGACGGGATGATAATCCGCTGGTGAAACGCATCAGAATAAGGTTTAGGCAGGCTGGTTTAAAGAGAGGGATAACAATAATAAAATTTGTTTCTCCCTGTTTTGGTTTTGGCGGTGTTCGGTCAGCAAACGCCGGATGGCCTCTACGTCAAACAACTGACGAATGGTGGCTGATCCGCAAATAATATCGGTAATCTCCCGGTGATAGGTGTTGTACCAGGAAGAAGCAGGTGTGGCAAAGCCGATCTTCTTACGATGTACAATGCTTGAAGGAAGATAGGCTTCTGCAAACGCTTTATGGATCAGCTTGCCTTTACGGAAGCTGAATTTATAGTCAGGATGTAATGATTCAATAAAGGCAATAAGATCGTTGTCGAGAATAGGCACACGGCACTCCACGCCAAAATGCATCATGAGTTTGTCTGAATACATCAACAGGTCATCTGCCAGCGAAGTGCGGAGATCGAGATAAGGAAAACTGATCGTTGCTGATGGCGAAGGCAGGCGTGTTTCCCAATGACGGCGGAATTGTTGCTCATTGGCTTGGAATATTTCTTTCAACGACGTGCCCGACATTTCTTCCAGTTCTTTTTCGGAGGAAATAGCGTTGAAAGCACGATAAGCGCTCAGCAAGTCTTTTTCCTGCGCAGCGGTATATAAACGGCGTACATCTTCTTTCCGCACAGCACCCATGCCGCTTAGTTTCATACCGGCTCTCAGCAAGCTGCTGCGACGCGCCGGCTCCAGTATTTTCAGTCCTTTGTATTTGCGGTATCCGTAAAGGGGCTCGTCCGCACCTTGTCCGCTCAATACCACTTTCACATGTTGCGAAGCCAGCTTCGACAGCCAGTACATGGGAATGATGGAGTTGGTGGCGATCGGTTCTTCCACGATGCGGGTGACTTCTTTTAATTGATTGATGAAGTCGGAGAATTCAACACGTGTATGAAAATGCGGCAGGTTCAGCGTTTGGGCGGTGATGGCTGCACCGGCAATCTCATCATCGGCAAAAAGCCCTTCCGCAAAACCGACGGTGAAGGTCTTCAGGGGTGTGACAGCCTTATTGCGTGCAACCGCCGCCACCAGGGCCGAATCTACGCCGGCGCTTAACAATACGCCGATCTCCACATCCGACATCAATTGGCGTTCGACCGCTTTTTCAAAAAGATCGCCGTACTCGTTGATGAGTTGTTGTTTTTCCCTGCGCACAGAGCTGGTTGGTTGCGGTTGGGTATAATAATGATAGCTGGTCTGTATATTTTTCCCGGAGAGATCAAATACAATTACCTGTCCGGGTTCTACTTTATAAACGTCTTTGTAAATGGTGGCAGGTGCCGCCACATAACGCATCTTCATGCCTTCGATCACTTTTTCTTTGTCGTGCGTCAGTGAGACATAATGACCGATCGCGCGCAGTTCGGAGGAAAAAGCCAGTTGGTTATTACGCAGATGATAATAAACGGGTTTCACGCCGAAGCGGTCGCGGATGAGGTAAAGCTTTTGTTGTGTTTCATCTAACAGGGCAAAACCAAAGATGCCATTTAAGCGGTGCAGATGCAACAGCGGGTTGTGCCGTGCGAAAAAGTTTACCAGGGTTTCCGTATCGGAATGCCCGCGGAAAGTCACTTCGCCGAGTTCGTCTTTTAAGTCCTGGTGGTTATAGATTTCTCCGTTGAACGTAATATATACCGGCATTTCAGAAGCCTGCATCGGCTGGCGGCCATTTTCGCTTACATCTACAATAGACAAACGGCGATGCGCCAGCGTTACGTTATGCGTACCGACATGGGTCTCGTAAACGCCGTCGCCATCAGGTCCGCGATGGCTGATCGCAGACAGCGAGGCGGGAGAGAATTTAAAATTTATACAACCCAGGATGCCGCACATGGAGATGATGTGTAAATGTGTAAATGTGTAAGTGTGTAAATGTGGAAATGAAGTTCGGAAAGCTATTCTTTGCTTCTTTATTACTTTGCAAAGACGCAAAAAAAGATATTCCAGAACCTCCGTCCGATATTCCGGTATTGAAAGTGCCAAATCACCGTGAGGCTGTTTGACTTATTACTTATAGCTTCAAACTTATTACCCACGCTTCCGCGCGGTCAGCTTAATACCAAACAAATTAAAAATAACCGTATTGCCACGGATCTTGCGGCGCCATGCACCGGGAAGGATACCATACATTTTTTCCATCAGGATTAATATGGGCATGATTACGGGGAAGTAGCCTATTTTGCTGTAACCTATATATCCACGGACTTTCGTGAAACCTTCCTTGCGTAACAGTTTGCTCAATTCCGAGTAGGTATATTCCTTCATGTGAAATCCTTCGGCTTCCGGTGTAAACTCTCTTGATATATCGTGCGGGCCCGTCAGGCGGTGCGGTGTGATGATCATCAGCAAGCCATCGCTGCGCAAAAAGCGATGATAGGCTTGCAGCAGCGGCTCCGTGTCATCGGTATGCAAATGCTCGAATACCTGGTTGCTGTAGACGATATCTACGGATTCATCTTCCTGCGCCATGTCTACGCCATTGAAAATGCGGAGTTCGAAATTATCGGGGCGGCCTTCGATAAACGGAATGCTGTCCGCCACTTCATAGGCGGTTACATGACCAAAATGTTTGGCCAGTTCCTTGCTGAGCAAACAATCACCCGCACCGATCTCGAGGATCGTTTTCTTTTTATCAAAGAAGCGGGAGAGAAGGCGTAGTTGCCAGGCCAGCCGGTCTTCTTTTGAAATGTTCAGTCCCTCCGGAATGTTGGGGAACTGTGTAAAGAGTTCGTTGTAGAGCTGTTGGTATAAAACCCTGCGCTCTTCGGCCGAGCTGATGCGCAACTTGTCGGCGAGTGATTTCTCCAGTAAAAAATGCGCTTGTTTGTTGTATTCCATAACGCTTAATTGGTGGGCAAAGGAATTTGTTCTCCCAGTTGGTGACGATAAAGTTGCAGATAGGACCGGGTTACACGCTCGAGGTTGAGTTCGCTGCGCACCCAGGCGGCGCCTTTTGCACCGAGTTGGCTGGCGAGTAAGGGATCGTTTTTCAATTTACGGATAGCGACAACTAATGCATTTACATCACCCGGCGCAATGAGGAGACCGGTTTCTTCTTCACGCACCAATTCGTCGGTGCCGCCACCTTTGGTAGCTATCACGGGAAGCCCGGATGCCATGTATTCGATGATTGCATTCGAAAGTCCTTCGCCATGATTACCGGCATTGGTGGTCAACACGCCAACGTCTGCACATTGCAGCAATGCTTCAATATCGTGCCGCATGCCGGTGAATAGAATATGTGTGTTCAGCAAATGCGCCGGTACTTTTTCCATGATGGCAGAACGGAACTCGCCTTCGCCGATGAACACAAAATGAAAGGAGTCTTCTTCTTTTATCAATTGAATGGCTGCTTCCAGCAACGTGCCGTGGTCTTTGCGGATCTCGAAAGCGGCAACCATCATTATTACGAACCGCGGCTTTTTTTCGGGCCATAGCCGGGCCATTGTTTCGTCAACCGATGGTAATTTATTAAAACGATTCAGATCGATACCGTTGTAGATGCAGACTGATTTTAAGGATGGGGTTCCGTATGCCGCCAGCCCGGCTTTTGAATTGGCAACAAACATTTTGGAAAAAGGTGTCAGCATTTTTATCCGGCGGTAATGTTTCCGGAATACGTCTGAATCGGCGGCTGCGTCATAGATCACACCGTGGATCACGGGTTTGCGGGAAATAAGATTGGCAATTTGCAGATAGGCGCTTGCCGTAATATCCCAGGAATGAATAATGTCTGGATTGAAATCTTTTATTATGCGGCGAAGTTTAAATGCCAGTCTCCAGTCTTTGCTTTTTCCTTTCACAATTATTTCAAAACGGATGGGCATGTCGTATACCTGCGGATAATCGACAATGTTGTCGAGTGATACCAGCATAATACGGCAATCACCATCTGCCTCCAGCAGGCCTTTGATCAACTCCAGCATCCTTCTTTCCTTGCCGCCTTTTTTCAGCGTGTTGGTGATCATCAGGATCTTCATGCCTGCAAAGATTCGGGGATTAAATTTCCGGATGCTTCTTCTTCCCGGTCTGTCGCACCATGCTGATGCATTTGTAATTGCGCTGTAAGTGTACCGCCTATGAGGAACACGAAGAAAGAAGTAAGTTCTTTATTGTGACTGGTAACATAGAGAATGATATAAGCGAGGCATATAACCAACGGTGAGTTGAGCCCGGTTCTGATGGCACGGATAAAAAAGGTAATCAGCATCAGGAAGTAAATAGCAAAGCCCACAATACCCAATTCGATCAGTAATAACAGGATGCCGTTATGCGCGTCATAACCGGATCCATAATCTCTTTTCAAAAAACCACCATAACCGATGCCGAAGAGTTGTTCGTCGAACGGAAGATTCATGAAGCTGTGATAAGCGATGGAAGAGGCTTCTTTCCGCCATTCCATCGAGTCGAGCGATTGGGAATTATAATTGTTGCCCAATGACCGGTTGATAATGGCCAGTGGTTCGTCTATCAGCCGCGCGGTGATCTGCTCCATGAACTCACTGTTTACATTGAAGAAAATTTGCATAATCTGGAACAGGAACAGGCAAAGGAACAAACAACTGATGCTGACCAGTACCAGTGTATAGGCCTTACGGCTTTTGTTGCGGCTGAAAAGCCCTTTCAGGATCAGCCACAGGGCAACCATTATCAGGATCAGCATAGCACTGCGCGAAGTAGACAACAGCACGCCAAGGAACATCGGAGGGAGCAGCAGCAGGTTCCATTTACCTGGTTTTTCATCTTCGGCGAGATAGTCGCTCAATAAGAAAACGAACGCTGCGCCACAGATGTAACCAAAGAAGTTGTGATTCACCAGTTCCCAGGCCGGTGTGAATATGTAGTGAACGCGTACCACGGGGAAAGTGCCGATAAATGCGTATGTATAAGCCAGGTCGGCAAGACAAATCAAGCCGGCGAAAATAATACTGGTTTTGAAGAGACGATAATCGCCAGTATAAGCGTAAAAGAAATAACCGAAATAGGCACAAAGAAAAGCCAGGATAAATTCCTTTACGAGGTCGAAACTCAGCAGGTCGAAGGTGGCGGAGATAAGGAACAGGTAAAGAATGAACAGTAAGATCCACCACGTATATCCCTGTTTGAAAAAAGGCGGCAGGACGAAACGCGGTTTCATGGTGAACGTCCGGGCAAACAAACATACGCTGAGCATAGCGCGGAAGTTCAGCGGCATGCCGCGTAAATCGAAGTTCACATCCGCAATCACCGTAGTGAATAACAGAATAGCTACCCACTCCGGCTTATAAAGCAGGCTGTACCCTACACCGAGAGCACCGACGATCATGAATAAGAGGGAGAGAGACATTTTTTTCTAATGTGTAAATGTGTAAATGTGCAAATGAGGGCAGCGCCACATCCCCGGAGCCAAGTTGAGACGCATTTACCATTGTCCGTTGTTTACATGAAAGCAATACTAAAGGTTCATTTTCACATCCCCGGACCGAAGGTTCAGGTACGTTTGCCATTTAGTTGTTTGAATGAAAGCTGTACTAAAGATGCATTTTCCTATCGCCGGACGTAGGTTCAGACACATTGCCATTTTCAGTTGTTTACATGAAAGCTGCACTAAAGGTTCATTTTCACATCCCCGGACCGAAGGTCCGGACACATTTCCACATCTGCACATTGGCTGTTTACGTATCCGCCACTGAAACTGCCGGTTGCAACATTCTTCTGAACCGGCCAACGGATTTTTTTAAACCAGGATAGCGTAACAACATTCTTTTCAGGAAAAGACGGTTGTCTGCTTTTCCCTGTGAACGAAGAAACTGATAGGATTCTTCTGCTTCAGCAGGGATATTCCATTTATAAGCGGTATCGAATTTTTTCTGGTGATAATGTATTGAGAAGGCGTTGGCCGTTTCTTCTGCAACATTATACCGGTCGATAAAGTATTGCTTGATCTTATAATGTTCTTTGAGAAACTGGATTTTGCGGGCCGGATCTTTCGGTCGCGATACCGAATCGTCGATGATGCGGTAGGTAGCAGTGCTGTCCGGCAGGTATTTGAAATGCCAGTGCCGCGACAGGCAAAGCCAGGTCGGCAAATCTTCATAAGCAAAACCTTCGCGCTCGAACAAACCGAAGTCAACATGCTGCTCAAAGGCAGCGCGGCGAAAACACGCCGTTAACGCATGAATGAAAAACTGCCCAGTAAGCAAGGCTTCGAACACTTCACCATCAACAATGCGCGATTGATGTTGTTGATTGAACTGCTGAAGCGTCTTGCCATTTTTTTCAAAATAAAAATCAACATCCGTGTGTACCAGCCCGAATGTGGGATTGGCATCCAGGAAAGTTACCTGCTTCTGCAGTTTGTATTCGTCGTGCCAGTAGTCATCTCCGGCACAGATAGCAATGTATCTGCCACGACAGGATTTCAAAGTGTCGCGGAAGTTCAGCAATAGTCCTTTGTTCGAAGCTTCCGGCAGCAGGCTTAATTTTCCCGGATATCGATCGCGGTATTCTTCCAGGATGAGGCGCGTGGCATCGGAAGACGCATCTTCGCCCACCACTATTTCAAAACTGAAATCGGCACGTTGTTTCAGCAACGAATCCACTGTTTGCCGGATATAGGCTTCCTGGTTATACGTGATCAGGGCGATGCTGGCTGTCGGTTCAGGATGCATGGGCGAAAAGTGTTTTACGGAAGATGAGCACCATCGTGATCAGGTATAAGAAGAAGTTTACTGCATAACCAATCGTTGCCCCCAACGGACCGTACATTGGTACAAACAACATCGACAATAACACGAATGAACCGTTGAAGAATATTTCTGTGAAAATGAATGTTCTTGTCATGGCACGCGCAATCAATTGGTACGCCAGTATCCAGCTCGCGATCTTAAAAAAGTCACCAATAAGCTGAAACAGGAACAAGGATCGCATATCGGCGAATGACGTATCAAACAACCATTCGATGATTAATCCGCGGAACAAATAGATGCCGGCCGATAATATCAACAGGAAGGGGAGTACTAATTTGTAGATCTGGAAAATTTCCGTCTTTACTTCAGCGCGTGTTTTCAGGCGTGCCAGTTTCGGCAGGTAGTAAACACTGAGCGAAGTGGTGATGACCATCAGGTACATCGCAGATATCCGGTTCATACCTTCCCATAAACCTGCTGCGTCCATGGATCCGGTGCTGTGATTGATGTAAGATCTTACGAGTAACTGGCTGGCAGGAACCGTGATTGCGCTGACCAGCGTCATTATTGCATAGTGTCCGAGACGGGTGCCTGCCTGACGGCTGAATGGCAGGCGAAACGCGCGTCCGCTGAACCAGGACGAACGCGTTACCATACTCAACGTTACCAGGAATACCACCGACTGGTAAGTAACGGCACCAATCAGCGCGCCGGTGAGTCCGAAATTATAAGCGAGTACTACGGAAAATAATAATCCGGTAACGCTACCGGCCATGTTGGCCAGGGCATATTTGCGAAACTCACGGAATCCGTTGATGATCGCCACCAGGTAAGTATTGAGCGCGTAAAGGATCAGTGTACCACCCAAAATGCGAAACACAAACGCATAGCCGGCATCTTTTAATATTTGTATGGAAAAAAAACGTCCGGCTACGAGCAGCACTATTCCCGATACGATCGATAAAGTGAGAATGATGCGCAGTCCGGTTGACAGGAATACTGCATATCTTTTCGGCGATTCACTGTACTGCGCCACATATCTTGTCATGCCCGGACCAATACCACCTGTTGAAATATTCAGCAGGATGGTGGTGAAGTTGGTCAGTTGGCCCAGCAAGGCAACACCTGCTGGACCGATCAATACAGCCACCACTTTTACGCTTATAAAACCCGTAAGCATCCGCACAAGCGTTGCCACTGCATTCAGCGAGGTGACTTTTACCAGGTCGGTTGCGATTATTTTTTTTATGCGGGTCAGCATCAGGACGGAAGAAGGTATAAGGTATAAGGTGTAAGGCTTAGGGTTTAGGGTCAAAACAGCCGCCCGATACTTCGGGCGTAAGTAGTAAGTTTTAAGTTATAAGTAAAACAGCCATAGTTTGCAATTGAGATGGGCTGATGCGCTAGAATTATTTCTGTTGGTTCGTGACAACACGAACCAAGGCGCATTCACGATTCACGATTCACCATTCACCTAAACTCGTTAATCGCCTCTATGATCGCGTCAGCCTCAGTCAGCGTAAGCACGGGACTGATCGGAAGGCTCAGTACCTCGCGGTGTATTTGTTCGGTGAGCGGATATTCCTCGTCGTTGCGCTCGCTATAGGCTGCCTGTTTGTGTGGCGGTACGGGATAATGGATCAATGTCTGAATGCCTTTTTCCTGTAAGTACTGTTGCAGGCGCTCGCGTTCGGCGGTGCGGATCACAAACAGATGCCACACATGTCCTTCTTCCGTTTGCACAGCAGGCAACACGATACGCGGATTATGGATACCGGTAAGATAACGGTGCGCGATCTGACGGCGTTTGGCATTGTCGGAATCGAGATAAGCCAGCTTCACTTTGAGAACGGCTGCCTGTATTTCATCCAACCGGCTGTTTTGCCCGGCGTATTCGTTGATATATTTAACTTTTGAGCCGTAATTGGCCAGGGTTCTTACTGTTTCTGCCAAAACAGCGTCGTTGGTCGTAACAGCGCCTGCGTCACCAAGGGCGCCTAAATTTTTTCCCGGATAAAAACTTGTACCGGCCGCATCGCCGAGATTGCCGGTTCTTTTAGTCTGATAAAAAGCTCCCTGCGCCTGCGCATTGTCTTCGATCAGTTTCAACCCGCGCTTGCGGCAGAGTTCCCTGAGTTCGTTTGAATAACCACATTGACCATACAAATGCACCACCATTACGGCGCGTGTACGTGGAGTGATCAGTTTTTCAACCTCTTTTACATCAAGATTATAAGTGATCATTTCAGGCTCAGCGAGTACAGGCTTGAGATGATTGACCGTGACGGCCAGTAGCGATGCAATATAAGTGTTGGCCGGAACGATCACTTCATCGCCGTCCTGCAATACGCCCATTTCCTTATATGCGCGAAGGATAAGACTTAACGCATCCAGTCCATTAGCTACGGCAATGCAATGCGACGAACCGCAATACGCCGCATATTGTTCTTCAAAAGTTTTTACTTCATTGCCCAGCAGGTACCAGCCGGAGCTGACCACTCTGTTCACGGCATCCTGTATCTCCGAATGGTAGGAGGCAGTGATTTTCTGAAGATCGAGGAATTTGATCATGGGGCTTATTTTGCGGCAAGCATGGCTGTCAGCTTCGGTACGGAATCGAGCTGTTCTATTTCTTCCTTCGTAAAAGAAACGCCGAGACGGTCTTCGAGTTCTACGATCAGTTGCAGGTGATTGATCGAATCCCAGGCCTCGAGTGTGTCTTTACTGCTGGTGGGGAGCAGGTCGATGTCTTCGTTAAAGGCGCTCTGGAATATTTCCTGCAATTGTGCTAAGCTGATAGTCATTGGTCAGTATGGTTATAAAATTTTGGGCAGGTTGGTTGCGTTCGGTTGGCGTAAAAATGAACTTGCCTGGCGCAGTGCCCTGGTTTTGTAATTGCGAGAATACTTCGTGAAAGAATTTTTCTTCGATGCGTTTGCCCAGCGCGCGGCAACTCATCAGGAAGTTTTCGATGAGATGATTTTCTGCCGCCGGTCTTGTTATGATCAATCCCACCAGGCCATAATCCCCGAACTTGTCGCTTACACGCAGGGAGAATAATTTCCAGCCCGTTTCAATCATCTCTTCGAGTTCGCGGGTGGTGTAAGCTTGTTTATTAAAATTGAATTGATTCGTTTTGCCGGTGAGTTGTGACAAACGTTCCAGATCTTTCGGATCGTTCACACCGATTTCCATTTCAATTCCCAGCGCATCAATGAACGCACTCATGTCACCGGTTTCATCCAGCAGGCGGTTGCGGTCTTGTTCTGTACGATAGAGTTCCGTACGCTGGCGGTCTTCTTTTAAAATATTTCTTTTTCTGAAATGGAAGGAACGCGTGAGGTGCAGGAAGTCTTTGTAGTCACCGGTGAAATGCAAAGTAGTCAGTCCCGGCAGCATGGCGCTGGTTGCATTCAGTTCAAAGAGGTTGTCGTCGATAAAGATCAGTGAGTTGATGCCCACATTCAGTTCCTGCGCGATGGATTGCAACTGCGTGTACTTGTCCTGCCAGTTTATTTTTTTTACAATAAAATCTTCCCATTGCAGGGGCATGCGGCGTTTGCGGAAAGCTGCTTCCACATCAACCTCGTTGTTTTTTGAGCAGAGGCAAAGCAGGAACCCTTCTTCGATCCGGTTTTTGAGGAATTGCTGGAAGTGATAATAAGTGATGCCATCGGCGTTGTTGTCACAGACGATTCCTTCGACACCATCTTCACCAACGATGCCTTTCCAGAGCGTATTGTCGCAGTCCAGCACGATTACTTTTTTTTCTTCTGCCTGCAGCCATTGCAATTGTTGTTGCAATTCACCGGCAATGGCTTTCACTGCCGGTTTGGTGTAAGGCATCTGGTAAAGATGCCCGAGATTGTATTGGTAAAATTGTGACGCACCGACATTCAGCACCAGTTCCGCGAGGTCAAACACAAATAAGTTGGGTAATGAAAGGCATGTTTCCAGTTGCTGGCGATAACGGTCTGCCATGCTGGTTTGTCTTCCTGCGTAGCCCGACCATGCACGAGGTTCGAAACTGTCGTCGAGTTGATTGGATAAAAGAACAGGGCCGGTTTGCCTTGCCGCAAATGCATGAACCGTCTGTAAGAACTGCATTTGCCAGGTAGCTGGTTTGTGCCGGAAGTATTGATCGGAGTGAATGAAATACACCGCGTCGGCAGGCTTTTCGGGCCATTGCATTAATGCCGGGATCAGGTCTTCTTCATAACGCTCTTCCACGGAAAGTTCCGGCAATGTCTTTTTAAGTTCCCGGGCTATAGGAGTGGTAACTGTATCGGAAATAAAATAAAGTGTCATTAATAAAACTATAAACGGTCGATCAACCGTTGTAAAAATGAATAGTCGTGCTGAAGAAATGCATCGCGGGTAAGTTCCTGTACTTTGATCAGCAGCTCCTTTCCCGGTAATATTTCCTGGCCGGTTTCGCGGAAACCAAGCGTTACATGCTGCCGCCATACCCGGCGGTTGTCTTCCGCCGTGCGGCAAAACAGTTTATTCAACTGCATGCTGTTAAAGGCGTATTCCATCAGCAGGTATTCCGTTTCCACTGCCTGAACAGGTTGTGTGCAAACGTAACGGCCAAAGTCGGCTTCGCCATTCAGTACATTGTAAATGGAAGCGGTACCGCAGAAATGATTATTGTTATCGAGGATCTTGAAATAATAGCCGTCGTTGCGGGCTTTGTTGGCAATGATCCAGTTGGTTTGTTGTTCCACTGAAACGGCCTCGGAGCTCGAGAGATAACGGTTGATCTGCGGATCATTGCGCAAACGGCAAATGTTTTCCGCGTCCTCCGGTGTTACTTCTTTCAGTATTGTTTTGCGGCCGGTAATTTCAGGCAGGAGTCCTGAAGCTTTTGAAATCGTCATAGTTGCGGATGTAATCATGCTCGTCATAAAGTTCGGAAGCCAGTACGAGGCAAACGGAACCGGAAGAAAAATTTACTTCGGATGCCCACATGCCCGGGGGAATGTGCAGGCCCATATAAGGACGGTTGAGCATTACCAGGCGTTGAGTATGTCCATCGTCGAGCAATACTTCGAAGCAACCGCTCACGGCTACCAGGAACTGGTGGCAGCGGCGGTGTGCATGAGCACCGCGTGATTCACCGCCCGGAATATCATACAGGTAAAAAATCCTTCTCACGTCGAAAGGGATTTCGCGGCTGTTGTGAATAGGAGTGATGTTGCCTGCGCGGTTATGAATGCGGGGTAAATAAATAACGCTGCAATCGAATACGGATGGCTGACTCATACAGTTTGCTTGAAGGCTTCGAAATCGCGTATGTAATCTTGTTCGCTGTAAGGCTGGTCGGCCGCGATGAAGGCGAGCGCGTTGGTAGAAAAATTTTCCAGTTGGCGCCAGATCATCTTCGGTACATACAAGCCGTAGTAGGAGCGGTTCAATGTGATCTTTTTTTCTTCGTAGCCGTCACTCAGCACTACATCAAAGCTGCCGGACAAGGAAATGATCACTTCTTGTAAGGAACGATAGGCATGGCCACCGCGGAAATCACCGCCCGGTACATCATAAATCCAATACACGCGTTGTACAGCGAAAGGCAACTGATCATTGTTTTGGAGAAATGACAGATTGCCGCGCGGGTCCAGAATTTTCGGAAGCTCCAGGAGCTTCACTTCACTCAATGGCATAATGCTGAATTAAACGGCTTTCATGTGATAGGCCGATACCGGATGGATCACTTTCTCTACATTCTCTTTGCGGAATTCTGCCACGAGACATTGTCCCAGCGAAGGCAACATTACTTTGATCGTATTGGCGCGCACTTCCACCACCTGTCCTTCCCATGTCATCAACGGACCGTTGAGAATGCGGACAGTGTCGTTCATGTTTACCGGACATTTTTCCAGTGAAACATGCTCGTATTCGTTGAGGAAACGACGGATAGCGTCGATCTCGTCGTTGCGGATCACAGCCGGCT
The DNA here is from genome assembly GCA_937888905.1 of uncultured Sphingobacteriales bacterium. Taxonomy (GTDB): domain Bacteria; phylum Bacteroidota; class Bacteroidia; order Chitinophagales; family Chitinophagaceae; genus Terrimonas. The sequence continues at coordinate 208,713 of CALATA010000017.1, read as the reverse complement.
TGTGCAACCAATATACAAAATTGATCACGCCTTCGGTTTGCAATGCCTTTGTTTGTTCTTCAGGAGAAAGGCAAACAAAAACGTAGGAGCTGAACAATGGTTCATGAACGACCTTCTTGCGATCAGACCATTGACGCTGTACTTTATTAAGCGGGCAGTAAACTTGAATTTTTTTTCTGTCCAGCAGTTCGGTCACTTTCTTCTCCCAGCGTGGCCGGGTGTAGAGTGCGAACCATTGTTTACCATCTTGCGAAACCATTGTTATCAGGTTTAATAGTTATGTAAAAACTGCTAATCAGTGGTTTTCCCGGGAAAAGGCTCCGCCCATCTCAGTTACAGGGCACATGTGTAATGAGTCTTTGAATGAAAGCCGTTCCGGAAAAACCTGTGCGAAAACTGTCCGCTTATCAACGCGTTGCCGCGCGCGAACGCTTCTTTTTGCTACCGGTTTGTCCGTTATGTATATAGCCATATCCGTAACCATAGCCATAACCATTTTTGGTAAAGCCACGGGAGCGGATGCCGTTGAAAATAATACCCATGTTCTTGAGCGGGTTTACCGCATTGCTCTCATCGAGACGCTCCAGGTGAATCTTCGGTGTGAACTTGTGTTTTACTACATACAACGTAGCATCGCACATCGGAGACAGCACATATGCATCGGACAGCAGGCTGGCCGGTGCAGAGTCGATGATGATAGCGTCGAAAATTGCTTCGAGATATTCGAGCAGCTCCTGTACCCGCGGATTGATCAGCAGCTCCGAAGGATTTTCGGGCACCGGACCGGCGGGCAGGAAAAAGAGGTTGTCGTGAGCAGGAGCACGGCGGATAAGCTCTTCCGGCTCTGCTTCATTCCAGAGATAATTGGTTACGCCTTTGTCGAGCTGAAGACCGAGCTTCTGACTCAGGGAAGGATTGGCCAGGTCAAATTCGACAAGGATCACTTTCTTACCGGCAACGGCTAAACTCAGCGCGAGGTTGGCGGCAACAAAACTCTTGCCTTCACCCGGCAGCGAAGAAGTGACCAATATTTTTTTCTTAACGGAGTTCACACCGAGATAACCAAGCGACGAGCGTATTCTTCTGAATTGCTCTGCAATGAATGTGCGGTTGCCCTCGCGGATTACCAGCGGATCTTTACTTCTGTCGAGTACTACTTCTCCGATGATAGGCACACTGGTCAGGTGTTCAATTTCGCTGCGGAACAATATTTTTCTGTTCAGCATTTCGCGGATGGCAATGAAGCCAATGGGAAGGCCCAAACCAAATACCAGGGCGATAATATAAATGAGTTGTGATTTCGGTGTTACGGGGAAAAAGCTGGCTTGTGCCTTGTCAACGATGCGGCTGCCCGAGGTAGTAGAGATATGCGCCAGCGCACTTTCTTCTTTTTTCTGCCGGAGGAAATTATAAATGCCGAGCTTGATGGCCTGCTCGCGGTCGATATCGATCAGGTCTCTTTCTTTCTGCGGAATGGTCTGCAGCATGGAGCTGTAGAGGTTGTTGGTAGAATAGAGATTGAGCTTGGTGGCTTCGAGGCTGCTGCGCTGGTTACGGATGTTTTCCAGCAGGCTGGGTCTCAATTTAGTGATCTGGTCGTTCAGCGAGGTCACCATCGGGTTGTTCTCGCCGGTGGTCTTCTTCAGCTTTTCGTAGCTGGTTACGGTTTCCTGCAACTGATCCACAAGTTTGGCCAGCAACGGATCTTTCAGCCCGATAGTGGAAGGAACTATTCCGTCGGCACTGTTTTTCGATTGCACATATTTTTCTACCTGGTCGAGAACGGAAAGCTGCATGTTCACATCGCTTACTTTCTGATCGTTCTCTCCAACATTTTTCAGGAACAATTCACCTTGGGCGCTGATGTCAACCGCGCCGCGGCTTGCTTTGTAGGCTTGTTTGCGTTGATTCACATTATCGAGTTCCTGTTGCACGGCAAGCAGGCGTTCGTCTACAAAAGCGGAGGTATTTTCAGCAATTTTATTCTTTTCGTCGACAGCGGCCCTGTCATAGGCGGCCATGAGTTCGTCGAGCACCTGCTCGCCACGATAAGGATCGATGTCCTTGATCGAAAGCGAAACAACGGTCGATTCTTTGCCGGCGAGTGTGCGGAGACTGCCAATGAAAACCGACGTAGCCGTTTTAGGATTGGTCAGTGTGAGGTAAAGGTCTCTCTTAGATGCGTGACGGAAATTCGGGTTGCGTACAAAACGGATGTTGCCGAATGAAGTGGCATAAAAACGGTTCAAAGCATAACGCTGCCCGTTGACGCGGACCGTACTGTCAGCGGCGCGGAAAGTGAACGGAAGTTTTTTGATGGTCTTCAATTCATCCGGGTTGGCGGCTTCCACCACTACCGGTGTGCTGGTGTAAGCGGAAGTGGCAACCAGTTTTCCTTCTTCGAAATACGAAGCATAGAGGTGAAGGCGGCGTACTACATCCTGCATGAGGCTGCGTGATTGCAATACCTGCAACTCGTTTTCGATGATCTTTTTTTCGGAAAGGCGGTCGAGTGAGTTGAGGGTTTCGCCGTCGTACGAACCTTTGGTTTCATCCTTCAGCATGAGGGAGGCGCTGATCTCGTACTTCGGTACGGTTATCTTCAGATAGAACCAGCCCACGAACATGCAAAGGATGAACATGATGATGAACAGGGGCCAATAAGGAAAATATTTATACCAGACCTCGCTGACCAGGTTGCGGTGCTCTTTTTTCTGTTTGGAAGGTGCTGTTTGCATATAATAGCGTATTAGTTGGACGGGATAAGTCTGTCTGCGACGATCACGGCCAGCGACAAACCGCTGATCACGATCGGTAACCATTGCATGGTACGGCCAGCGCTGGATACTTTTACTTTGTTGGGTTCCACATATACGATATCATTGGACTGAAGATAATAGTAGGGTGAAGAGAACAGTTCTTCTGAATTCAGGTTGATGCGTTTGATGAGCTTCTGGTCGCCCTGTTCGCGGATGATCATCACGTTCTTGCGTTCGCCGTAGATGGTAAGGTCACCGGCCAGGCCCAGCGCTTCGAGTAAAGAAAGTTTCTCGTTGGGGACGCTCACCACGGAAGGGTGGTTAACTTCTCCCAACACCGTAACACGGAAGTTTTGAAAACGGATGGTAATAATAGGATCTACGAGCAGCTTGCGGTCGCCGAGCGTTTTGGTAATATAATCCTTCAACTGATTCTTGGTAAGGCCTTCTGCTTTCACGAGGCCCAGCAGAGGAAATTGAATGTTACCCTCCGGGCCTACGAGATAACCTACTGCAGCGGCTCCGGTACTACCGCCGTTACTGCCGCCGGCAGTGGCGATACCATTTGAAGCATTGAACAAAGCCGAAGCTTCAGGATTGAGGCTGGATACCGTGATGGAGAGAATGTCATTCTTCTGAATGATCGATTCCGGTACAGGCGTTGGAGTGGCTACGGCGCCATCTTTCATACCATAGAAGTAAGTAGCCTTCTTGGTGTTGGTACAGGAACTAAACAATAGAACATACAACATCGCAGCACAGACCAGCAGTGTCCGTTTATAGGGAATAGATAACATACAAATAATTTAAAATAGGCCAATGAGTTGCTTGTCCGGCTTAAATGGCAGAAAAAGGCCATAGCCGGTCAATGCAATCGCTGGTGCTCCAATCAGCAAACGGATATGATTTCAGAAGAATTGGAAAAGAAAGATAAAGAGGACTTCTATAGGAAGGACTAAGTGAGACGGGGTTGTTTCTGCGTCTAAAGTAGAAATAAAAATAATATTAGAATTGTTCTTTTTTGTTCAGAATGAAATTTCCTCCGGGTTGAGCGAAGATCTGAAAGCCTGTTTCTTCTACGAGGGCGGCTAATTGCTTCTTGGCGGAGGGCTGCCGCAGCGGAGTTCCGAGCCGGTATAATAATAAGCTATGGTATTTGCGACAGAGCGGATCGAGGGATGGGATGCTGGCGGCCTTGTTTTTTTTGCGCGTTCTCCGTCCGTCTATATTACTTAATAATGTTTCCCAGATCGCGAGTGGTTCGTTGGGCAAGAGGTGATGCGAAGCTGCATAATAGTTGCGTCCGCGTTGCAGGTATTCGCGTGCTTCGGTCAGGTGCCCGGTAAGCGTGAGTGCTTCGCAGATGATCAATTCAAAATCCGGGACCGCGGAGGGAGAGTTTTCCCTCGTGATTTTAAGAATGGATTGATAGCGGCGCATTTCGGCGAGTAGTTTGTCGGTGCTTTCTCCATGCGCATGCAGATGAAATAAACGGGCGGCCATTAGTCTGCCCATGATGTGCGGGGCCAGGTGTGGATGTGGTGGGGTGTCGGCAAGCCGGCTCATGTGTTTATCGAGTTGCCGCAGGTCCTGGTTGAGCCAATAGCGGAATACCTGGATGGCATGTGCGAACAGGATAGCATCCGGCGTGGCCTTGGCAGCGAGGTAATAACGAAGACCTTTTCCATAAGAACCATTGAGATGATCCATCTGCACGGCCTGCTCGTAATAATAGAATTGTCCGGCACGTGTACGGGCCACTTCGCGTTGAAACGGATCGATGAGTGCTTCATTGCGTTCGAGAAATTCAATCGTGCGGCGGGTGAGGTTGTCGAGTACGCGGTCGTAGTCCTGGCCTTCAGGAGGCGGTACGTCGCGGAAGAGGCTTACGAGGTAATGCAACACTTCCTGGCGCGCGATATCGGTAGCGGTTTGTTTGCGGATATTGACCTCTACTTCATCGGGAGAATCAAATCCGCAATAACGGCAAAGAATAAGTAAGGTAGCGGAGGAAGCGGCGTACTGGGATTGAACGAGACCAAAAAAACGGCGGAGCGTGTTGGCATTGATGGTTTCACCGGTGCGTTGAAATATTGCGTCTACCAATTGCAGGCAATCGCGGGAAGAACGGATCTTCCTGCCGAAAGTATGCTCCAGCTCAGCTTTAAGTGCCGTAATGAAAGTTTGCTTCATAAGCAGCCGCGATGATCGGTTGGCATTGGTCAGGCTTCTTCCGGACGCAGGGCTTCTTTCATTTTACCCAATACATCCTTTTCTACCATCTTACGTGCTACGCCGATCATATTGCTGAATGCCAGTTGTCCGGAGATGCCGTGCCCGATGATAACGGGTTTAGCTACTCCCAATACGGGAGTACCTCCATATATTTCGAAGTTGAACCTGTTGAAATAGTCGTCGTTCGTGCTGTTGACCGGTTTAAGGTCGTACAGCGATTCTGCGAGTTTGAGTACCACGTTGCCGGTAAAACCTTCGCACACGATCACATCAGCTTTGCCGGTGAGTACGTCTCTTCCTTCAATATTACCGATAAAACGGATGTGTTTGTTTTCTTTGAGAAGGGGATAAGTGGCCTGGGCCAGCACATTTCCTTTTCCTTCTTCTTCTCCCACGTTGAGCAAGCCTACGCGTGGTTCGCTGATACCGAGAATGAGCTGCGCATAGATGCTGCCCATCACGGCGAACTGGTTCAGTTGCTCCGGTTTGCAATCCGCATTGAGACCGACATCGAGCAGGAGTCCGGTTCCTCCGTTGTGAAGGGGAACAATACTGGAAATGGTAGGGCGGATTACACCTTCCACTGCTTTGATGGTGAAAAGTGTGCCGACGAGCATGGCTCCGGTATTACCTGCGCTGATGAAAGCGTCCATTTTTCCGGATGCCAGCAAATGAAATCCGATGGCGATGGATGACTGTTGTTTTTCCTTAAGGGCTTTGGTGGGATGTTCGTGCATGTCGATCACCTGTGACGCGTGTACAACGCTCAGTCTGCCGGTGGGCACGGCGTGCTCATTCAGCAGTGGGTTGATCTGTGACTCGTCACCGATCAGCAGCAGGCGTACATCACCTTCCTTGTCCTCATTCAAAAAACGGTTGATCCCCTTAACGGCTTCGAGGGGAGCATAATCACCGCCCATCATATCAATGCCTATAACCATAGAAGCTTATTTCCCAAAATTAAAATTCCAAACCTCATCGCAAACCAAAGGTCGGCAATGGATTTGGAATCAAGTCCGTTATTTGAAAAAACAATATTAAGCTTTGGAAGGAGCGGTCTCACTAACCAGTTTGCCCTTGTAGTACAGTTTTCCTTCGCTTACGTGTGCACGGTGACGTACATGCGTTTCTCCGGTAGTGCTGTCAGTGGTCAGCGTGGTCGCAGTAGCTTTATAGTGAGTACGGCGCTTTGCGCTTCTTTGCTGGCTGTGTCTGCGTTTGGGATTTGGCATATCTCTGCTATTTAACTAATTAGAAAATTATTCTCTGTTTATTTTTTCCCTTTGTCTTTCAGGTCCTTGAACTGTTCGAGGCCTTTCCAGATCGGATTCGATTCTTTAGGCTCGTCCTGTTCAGGATCCGGTTCCATGTGACGAAGCATTTTCAGTGCGGCCGGGTTGCAGTTGGGACCGTCGGCGTTATCATAGCCGCAGACCTTCTGCATCGGAATACTCAGGTTGATGAACTCGTAGATCCAGTTGGCTACGTCCAGGTGACTTTCATTCCGCCCGATATAATACACATCGGGATCATCTTCCTGGTCATTCATCAGTTCCGCATCTTCCACCATCTTAACCGTCATGTTAAACTCGTCCCACAGTTCAAGCGGGAGGTCGTTGTTACAACGGTCGCAGGTGACTTCAAGGGTACCGCCAATTTCAAACTTCAATAACAAGAAGCTGTTTTTCTTGTCCAGCGAGAGTTTTATTTTCGCTGAGCAGTGGCGGAAATCCTGCTGCTGAAATGCCTCAAAGAACTTGTCGTCAATCTCATAGTTGTACTCATGAACTCCGGGTTTCAACCCTACAAAGGCTATCTCAAAATCTCGGCGGTGACCCATGGCTCAACATTTGTCCTGAAAAATCGGGAGGCAAAGGTAGGTAAATTTTATGAACTATTCCGCGGTCTTTTTCATTTATTTTTGCTGGGCAATTTATCGTAATTTGCTCATTATTAATGATTTTTAATTTATTCCGGTGCAAAAGTTTTTCTCCCGCCTTTTTTCCCGGCTGATGAAAGGCTGGAGTTGGGTGTTACTGATCCTGGGGGCGATTGCCATTAAATGGGTATCGCTATACCCCAATATGGTTGAAAAATATTATACGTACGGCTTTTATCCTATTGTATCAAGGCTGCAACGTACCCTCTTCGGCTGGATTCCTTTCAGTATCGGTGATCTTTTTTATGGCTTTCTGATCCTGCTGTTGCTGTTCCGCGTGGTCCGTTTCTTCCGTTTCCTGTTTCTCCGCCGGCTCAACCGCGCTTATTTCAAAGCCGCGCTGCAACAAGGCATTTTCCTTTTCCTGTTTATTTACGTTTTCTTCAATCTCCTGTGGGGACTCAATTATAACCGGCTGGGCATTTCATCACAGCTCGGTCTTACCGAGGTCAGCGCCTATTCTACGGGCGAATTAGATTCACTGGTTAAGGTCTTGCATACTGCGCTCAATAACGAGGCTTCGCAACTGACACCTGAAGCGCGTGATTCTTTTGCCCGTGATAAATACAGGCTGTTTCGCCAGGCAGGCCGCGGATACGACAGCATGGCGCAGCAACATCCTTACCTGGCTTACCAGCCCCGCTCAGCCAAACCATCTTTATTCAGTTATGCAGGAAACATACTAGGCTTCCAGGGCTATTACAATCCCTTCTCGGGTGAAGCACAGGTCAATACCACTATCCCCAGTGTGCTCGAACCTTTTGTGACCATGCACGAGATCGCGCATCAATTGGGCTATGGGAAGGAGAACGAAGCCAACTTTGTCGCTTTCCTCGCGTCACGCAGACATCCATCGGTGTTCTTCCGCTACTCGGTTTATTTCGATATGTACCAGTATGCGGGAGGAGAATTGTACCGCCGCGATTCCGCAGCGCTACGCGCCTACAACCAGACCTTGCATCCGCAGGTAAAAGCCGACATCAAAGCCTACCGTGATTATTTAAAGAAATACAAGAATCCCATCGAGCCGGTGATCACCTGGGCTTACGGAAGTTACCTCAAAGCCAATAATCAACCCGGAGGCAAAAGAACCTATAGTGAGGTGGTGGCGTGGCTGATCGCTTATTACCGGAAGTTTCAGGAGATATGAGGGAATGTGCCGGCCTGCGGCCGGATGTGGAAATGTGAAAATGTGTTTAGAAGCGTCTGTCGTGTCGCGCTGTCACGCATCAGTAGAAATGCGGGATCATTTTCACATGGCCCCCGCCGCAGGCGGGGCACATCTCCACATTTTCACATTAAAACCTGTTCTTCCACATCATACTCTCGATCGGCTTATCGGGCTGGCCGGAATATTTGGCATTTTTCTTCTGATCATAGCGTACTTCAATCTCACCTTCCACAGGGAAATAAATAAGCTGGCCCACAGGCATTCCTTTATACACTTTCACCGGTTGTTTGACCGAAATCTCGAGGGTCCAGTGCCCGCAAAAACCTACGTCGCCTTTACCGGCAGTAGCATGGATGTCGATGCCGAGACGGCCGGTAGATGATTTCCCTTCCAGGAACGGCACGTGCGCATGTGTTTCGGTGTACTCGAGCGTAACGCCGAGATAAAAAATATGGGGATACAACACGAAACCTTCCTCCGGAATTTCGAAGTATTCAATCTCGTTATGTTTTTTGGAGTCGAGGATATGTTCTTTGTACGTAGCCAGCCATTTGCCCAGGTGCACATCGTAAGAGTTGCTGCCGAGGCATTCGCGGTCGTAAGGCGCCAGTTTGATGGTGCCTTTTTCAATTTCTTCGAGGATACGTTTATCGGAGAGGATCATAGCCGTAGTTTTACTCTATCTTTAACCGGCAAAATAAAGGAGAAACCAGCACGAATGCCGATTTTTTTTCAACAACAAATCAACCCTTCCACCCGACTCGGTGTATGGAAGATCGAAGAAACGGAGGAATTTTTTAAGGACAATGTTCCGCAACACCGCGATGTAACGCACCCCCATAAGCGTTTGCAGCACCTGGCGGGACGTTTCCTGCTGCGCTATCTTTATCCGGATTTTCCTTACGAACTCATCCGCATCGCCGATACACGCAAACCTTTTTTACCGGATGCGCAGTATCATTTTTCCATTTCTCATTGCGGTGATTATGCGGCGGCACTGGTAAGCCGCGATCTGCGCACGGGCGTGGATGCCGAAATTCCCGTGGCGCGCATCGAACGCATCGCTTCCAAATTTACCACGCCGGAAGAGCAAGCCGTATTCGGTAGTGAACCGGGTGTGCGCGGACTCACAACGATCTGGAGCATCAAGGAAGCTGTGTATAAATGGTATGGTGACGGGGAAGTAGATTTCAAAGCGCATATCCGTCTACTGGAACGCGATGCCGATGCGGGCAAAGTGCGTTGTCTTTTTACCAAGAACAATGCTTCACTCGATCTGTATTACCGTCATTTCGATCACCTGGTGCTGGCCTGGGTGGTGTCCTGATCAATCGCTTTCTTCTTCCTCACCGGGGCCGAGTAATTCGAGGTCCACATCTGATCCCGAGATTCCTTCGATGGAGCCGCGGATATGTGCTGCACTCAGCAATACTTTTTCCAGTTGTTTCTCACGCGCCTTCCACAATTTTTCCATCGCGTCTCTTTCTTTCTGAATAGAAATCTTCATGCTCATGAATCCTTCGCGGATCGCTTTCCATTGCTCCGCAAATTCAGAACTCGTGAGGTAATCATACAGCAGGTGCATCTTGTCACCTTTGTTATCCTGTTTTTTGAGTGCCGTGGATACTTTTATGATGCCATCGCGCAGCATATGCACTACGGCTTTTACCTCGGCAAATGAACAGATCCATACGCCGTCTTTCTCTCCGAAACGGTCCATATCGCGGGGCAGGCTTTGGGTAACGATCACGGCTACATCGGCTCCCTGGCTGCGCATATCGGCTTTGAGTTTCTCGATCCAGTCTGTTCCGAAATGCGCGGTGCGCTTACTTTCGAAGATGATGCGGCCACATTCCTGCCCGAATCCGTTACGTACGGTTTGGATACAATCCGCGCCACGCACGCCTTTTCCTACTTCTGAAATAAGATCGAAGGGAAAGGAGCCACGCAACATCTCTTCCAATGCCAGTTCCTGTACTTCACCCTGCAATTGCATGGAGCCCTGCTCGGCTTTGCGGCGCATTTCGTCGGCAAGTTTTTTCTGGTCTTCCAGTTGTTTTTCGAGTTCTTTCAAACGAAGCTGGAATTCCGTTTCGCGCGTGGCGATCTTCTGTTCTTCTATTTTGCGGATATCGTCGGTCAGCTTTTCACGTTCTACCTGCAATTGTTTCTGAATGTTGATTTCCATTTCAGCTTCACGGTTGCGGAGCGCTTGTTCTTTTTGCAAAAATTCGAGTTCTTTCTGCCGCGCTTCCTTCAGTTTCTCTTCGTTGTGCCGGTTGTTGTCGGAAAGTTGTTTCAGTTGTACTTCGTAATCGGCTGCAATATTCTTCCGGATATTTTCTTCCAGTTGCTGTTGGAGGCGTTGCTTTTCCTGCTGCAGTTGCTGCTGGAACTCGGCTTCGCGGCGCTGCGTTTGCTGTTGGTATTCTTCCGATTTTTTCTTCTGCCATTCGGCGGCTTTGGCGCGCAATTCCTTTTCCACTTCTTCGCGGATGGCATCATTCGGTTCAAATTCGTGTCCGCAACGGGGACATTTAATATCTGCAGGCATGGGTGATCGATTGTTGCGGCTAAAATACGATAAAACACAAACTAAAAAAATTAGCAGTTGTTGGCCGGATGAATGCCGCGGCTTAACTTACGCTTATCTCATCCATTAATACATTATCATGAAAAAAATCCTGTTGCTGGCTGTTTCGCTTTTTTCGTTTATTCATGGTCATGCGCAGGCGCTCACGCACGAGCAGCGGCTGGCAGATTTGGGTCGCGTGTGGGGTTTCCTCAAATACTTTCATCCGGCGGTTGCAGGCGGGCAGTACAACTGGGATGATGTGCTGATCCGTAAAATAGCGCAACTCGAAAAGCTGCCCGATGCGGAAGCCGTCAATGCTTTCTATACCAACTGGCTGGATGAGCTGGGCGAGGTAAAAAAATGCCGTTCATGCAGTGCTTATACAGACGATGATATGACCACGGCAGGACTGAGCTGGCTGAAAGAAAATCCTGTTTTAAATACGACCCTTCGGGCAAGGCTGTTGGATGTATTGCAAAACAGGTATCATGGCAAACCTTTTTATCTAAGCAATAAGGGGGCGGGTAATATAGAAATGATGAATGAGCCGAAATATGAAATGATGGCTTACCCGTCGATGGAGTATCGCCTGCTCGGTTTGTATCGTTACTGGAATGCAGTCCAATATTTTTTTCCTTATAAAAAAGATATTGGCGAAGACTGGAACAAAGTATTGGATGAAATGATCATTCCTTTCCGTGATGCAGGCGACACGCTTGCCTATCAGGCTGCCATATGGCAATTAGCGGCGCGTATCAACGATAGTCATGGGGTAGGTGTTTGCGCACCTTATGTACCATCCTGCGGCAGTCCGCTTTTCGGTGTGCGCATGGCGCCTTTGTCGCTACAGTGGACAGAAAAAGAGACGGTGGTGGTGCGGCTTGGCAGCGATTCTCTTTGCAGAGTGGATGATATACGGGTAGGTGACATCATAAAAAAAATAGACGGCCGCACACCGCAGCAGATCATTGACGCCAACTGGTTGTATATCGGTGGTTCCAACGAACGCGGGCGCTACCGGAACAATGTGGCCACTTTGCTGCATGGCAATTCGCCGGTAGCTGATGTTGTGATAGAACGTGATGGCAAGTTGATGGAAAAAAAGATTCACCGTTATCCCTGGGAGGAGATAAAGCCCTGGATGACGCCGTCAAAAGAAGGGATGTGGAAAATGCTGGAAGAAGGAGTGGGATACATTCATATGGGCCGGTTGAAACAAGACAGCATTAAGGAGATCATGAATGCATTGAAAGACACGCGTGCGATCGTTTTAGATATCCGCAATTATCCGCAAGGCACGGCGCAACAGCTAAGCCGGTACACACATCCGAAAGCAACCCCCTTTGTCTATGCTACAGTGCCGCAGACAGACCGCCCCGGATTATTTGAAAAGAGTAAAGACTTTTTATGCGGAACACAAAATAAACAGCCTTATAAAGGGAAATTGATCTTGCTGGTAAATGAAAGCACGCAAAGCCATGCAGAATTTTCAACGATGCTTTTGCAAACCGCTCCCGCTGTTGTGACCATCGGCAATCAGACGGCTGGTGCCGATGGCAACGTATCAACGATTGTATTTCCCGGCGGTTACAGTACGATGATGTCGGGCCTTGGTGTTTATTATCCCGACGGCACTCCCACGCAACGGGTGGGTGTACGTGTGGATATAACAGTCACGCCCACACTGGCAGCCGTGCTGAAGGGGCGCGACGAAATACAGGAACGCGCACTGCAATACATTCATACGGGAAAATAATCACTGCGTCGCAAATAACCCTCATCAAAGTCGTGTTGACACACGATCGGTTTGTTGACAGGATATCATCTTTGTGTGGTCAATAACCAAACACAATCAACAAAACAGACAGTCATGGCAACGCAACAGCAAAGCATCACTATTGAAACCACCGTTAATGCGCCTGTAGAAAAAGTATGGGAAATCTGGAACAAGCCCGAGCACATTATTCAATGGAACAGTGCCTCTCCGGACTGGCATACGCCTTCAGCCGAAAACGATCTGCGTGTGGGCGGACAACTGAAATCGCGCATGGAAGCCCGCGACGGCAGCATGGGATTTGATTTTGCCGGTACGTATACTGAGGTAAAAGAGAACGAGAAACTTGCGTATACATTGGGTGATGGCCGCAACGTGGAGATCATTTTCACAGCAGTGGAAGGTGGTACCCACGTGAAAGAAACCTTCGATGCAGAAAACCAGAACAGTCTCGAAATGCAGCGCATGGGTTGGCAGGCGATACTAGATAGTTTCCGTGCGTATGCGGAGAAGGGGCAATAAGTCAATAAGTGAATAAGTGAATGGGGGCGCTGTGGGTCGTGTCCTCATTCATTTCTGGTTTGTGAAGACAGGACCAGGAATGAGTTTTCAATAAATCAATTAAACTTTCTTATATGAAAAATCGGATCATTCCCTGCCTCTGGTTTGATAAAAATGCAGAGCAGGCTGTCGAATTTTATCTAAGCGTTTTTGAAAATTCTTCGAAAGGCGATGTGTTGTATTTCACCGAAGAAGGGCAGGAACAGCACGGACAGCCGCCGGGTCTGGTGCTGACCATCAATTTTACCATTAATGGCATGGAGATAACAGCGCTCAACGGCGGGCCTCAATTCAGGTTCAACGAAGCGATATCCCTGCAGATTTATTGCGATACGCAGGAAGAGATCGATTATTACTGGGAGCGGTTAACGGCCGACGGCGGTGAAGAGGGTCAATGCGGTTGGCTCAAAGACAAATTCGGCGTGTCATGGCAGGTCGCCCCAGGTCAAATGAATGAATGGATGAAAGACCCCGAGAGAGGCAGGCGCATCACGGCGGTATTCATGAAAATGAAAAAGCTCGATCTGAAAGCCATTAAAGAAGCGTAACGCTTTCGCCCATATCCCCCTGTTCTTCAACAGGGGATTTTTTTTGCGCATCCCTGCTCTGCAGAATCAACTGGTCTATCCGCTCGCGGAGTTGATAAATGTCAAAGGGTTTGGCGATAAAGTCTTCTGCTCCCGACGCGGCAATACTGTCTTGCTGGATATAGCCGGCAGAGTAGAGTAACACGGGAATATGGCCATATGAGGATGAATCTTTCAACTGACGGCAGAGGTCGCGGCCGTCTGCATCGCCGAGATAGATATCCATAAGAATGAGGTCGGGTAGGGGTCCGTCAAGTGCGCCGGCAACGGCCGCACCGCAACTGGCAGTGGTGACCTTATGACGCTGGCTGACAAGTACAAGCGTGATCATCTCCAAAAGATCCGGATCGTCGTCTACAATTAAAATGTGCTGCATGGTGGTGTTCAATAAAAAATACCGGTTAATGGTTATCGTTATGGTGGTTCCGGCTTCAGCCGCAAATTTGCAGCCAAAAAATTAAAATAGAATTAAAAACGATAACAGACAAGGTATAGCGTAAAATGTTTTTGATTATTTTTATGCAGCGCATCAAGCCCGTTTCTCCATGCCTAAATAATCCTCTAAATTACTTATGCAACCAGATGACATTGAGCAAAGAAAGGCATTCCTGGCAGCGATTATCGATTCTTCGGAAGATGCGATCATCAGCAAAGATCTGAACAGCACCATTATAAGCTGGAATAAATCGGCTGAACGGATATTCGGCTATACAGCCGATGAGGCAGTTGGCCGCCCTGTGTACCTGATTATCCCACCTGATCGTCATCAGGAAGAAGGCATGATCATTTCGCGGCTGGCTCGCGGAGAAAGGGTCGAACATTTTGAAACGATCCGCCAGCGAAAAGACGGAAAACTTATTCATATTTCGCTGACGGTTTCCCCCATCCGTAACGAACAGGGAAAAGTGGTGGGCGCTTCAAAAATTGCACGTGATATTTCAAAACAGAAACAGGACGAAGAGCTGATCAGGCAATATGCACATCGCCTGGAACAGGTCAATTATGTAGGGAAACGGATTGCCGCTCAATTGGATGTGCCGCAGATCCTGCAGGAAGTGACCGATGCTACCACACGCTTGTGTGGCGCGGCATTCGGCGCTTTTTTCTACAACCAGGTCGACGATAAAGGCGAAAGTTACCAACTGTTCAGTTTGTCCGGTGCGCCCCGTGAAGCATTTGAAAAGATGGGGATGCCGAGAAACACGGCGTTATTCCGCACAACCTTTCATGGCGAAAGGATAGTGAGGTCGGATGATATCAGACGCGATCCATTGTATGGGAAAAATAATCCACACTCAGGAATGCCGGAAGGACACCTGCCGGTGGTAAGCTACCTGGCAGTGCCCGTGGTAAGGAGCACGGGCGAAGTGATCGGCGGCCTGTTCTTCGGCCATCCGGAACCGTCGAAATTTCTCTATGAACATGAACAGGTGATTTCTGCCATTGCATCGCAGGCAGCGATTGCGCTGGACAACGCTAAACTGTATGAAGAAGTACGCGTCCTCAATGCAAAGAAGGACGATTTCATCGGCTTTGCCAGCCACGAACTGAAAACGCCCCTCACAACCATCAGCGGCTATGTACAATTGGCGAAACAATTACCGTCCGTACCGCCGGAAATCCTGGATAAGATCGGCCGGCAGTTGCGCCGCCTGGAAGACATGATCAGCGATCTGCTGGATGTGTCGAAAATACAGGCAGGTAAGCTCGATCTCTCCTTTAACATGGCCGTTTTGCAAAACCTCATCCGCGACTGCATCGACACAATGGAAATGACTACTCATCGCCTGGATCTGTTGTTGCCGGAAGAACCGTTGGTAGTGCGGGCCGATACGGTGAAGCTGATAAGAGTACTGACCAACCTTTTATCAAATGCCGTGAAATTTTCTCCTGCCGGTTCGCTGATCAGCATCAAAGCCGAACCATCAGGCGAACATATTAAACTGTCGGTGCGGGACGAAGGGCCGGGAATAGCGGCAGCTCATACTGATGCCATTTTTAATCGTTTTTACCGTGTTCCGGGCGAATCAAAACCGGGAAGTGGTCTTGGTCTCTACATTGCGCGTCAGATTATCGAAAGCCATAAGGGACGTATCTGGGCGGAGAGTCATCCGGGAGCCGGAGCAATGTTTGTGGTGGAGCTGCCTTTCGTGAAGGCGTAAGGTTAAAACAGCCGGTAATAAGTTTTAAGTAATAAGTAATAAGGCAAATTGACGATTGACGATTCACGATTCGTTATTGGCTATTCACAATTGACAAAAAAGCCTCATAGTCTCCTGCTATCATACTTTAAACCTTACAACATGAAAAAGAAAATTGTTTATGTACTTCTGTTAGTGTTCCTCACTACGTTTATCTTTTCTTCGGAGAAATTATATGGCTCCGTTCAGGCTGTCCACAAGTTTTCCAAAACTGTTACACTTCAGGCTGACTACTACACACCATCCGGTGATCTTGTTCATTTTACGTATTATGATCCTTCGGCCTGCCAGGTGGACCTTTACATTGGTGGCACCACCTGGACACCGTGTCTTTATTCAGGCTTTGTAACGGCCAGCGGCGGATACCTGCATCCTGACATTACGATTTATTGGAGTGGAACGCCTATTACGGTCAATACACCTGTTCCTTACTATTAATCGTTTCCTATTTAAATTCCGGCAGGAGACTATGAGGTTTTTTAGTGGATGATCCTGTTTTTTAATTGCTGATATTCCTGCTCAGTGAGCATTCCTTTTTCCCGCAGGTTGGCGAGCTTTTGTAATTCATCAGCAATAGAAATATTGTTGCCAGGCGTTGGAGTTGAGCTTTGAACCGGATTTGTGTGTTGTTTGTCTAACGGTGCACTGACGAGGGCTCCGATTAAAGCTACCAATGGCGTCAAAAGAATGCCGAGCAGCAATGTGCCCGTGAAACCAATTTCTTTTCTCTTCCCAATGTTTTCAGCAATCACAGCACTCAATATAAGAGAGACGATGGTATAAATGACCAGGTATTCCATTTCCATGATAAAATAATATGCGTAAAAGTATTTGTCCGGCCTGATAAAAAATCGGGGATTTTTCCGGAAACTAAACCCCACCGGGAAAAAACGGGGTATACCCGGGAAAAACACCCTCCTTTGCAGCGTCATATCTGCTTTATCTTGAATCGCTTTTCTTCATTCAGGTAAAGCAAAAAACATGATACCGTATAAACCAAAACTAATTACTGCGCTGGCCTGCTTACTATTGGCCGCCTGCCAGACCGGTCACGAAGTCCATTACTTCAAAAGTGGTAACAATTATTACCGGCTGCGTATCGACGAAAAATCCTTTGCCTCAAAGGCCCGGTACATGAGTGGCTTCTACGACGACAAAGCCGTAGACCGTTATTTCGGTGAAATGTCGCAGCCCGTGGAAAAGGATACCACCTATGCTTCGTCCGTGCGTTTTTATACCACCGATCCCAAAGATCATACGGCAGATCAGCTCAGGATCGACAGCAACAAAAAGCTGGTCCTTATTCTTTCCACCAATAGCAACGCCATATCCGAACAGATCGGTGCTTTCGCGGAAAATGACCGGATACTCGGATCGATCATGCGATTATCACAACGGGAAAAGATCCAGGAAAATACCGTGGCTACTTCCGCGATTACCGATATCAAAAAGCGCAACCTGGCCGTTACAGCCCTCGGTGATAGTTTTATCACCACGCTTCGCGACAGTGCTTCGGTGAACGAAGTGAAGACCAGTCTGAAAATATTTCTCCTTAATATAAAAGCGCAATCACCCGCGGCATCTGCGGCGGCGGAAATGCTTTTACCTAATTTTTAAGCCATGCTGAATAAAATAAGACTGATAACGGGATTTGCAACGATCTGTCTGCTGTCTTCCTGCTTTTCCTCGATGAATGTACGCGTTGATGCGTTCGACATGGATAAAATGCAGAAAAGCCGCGAATACCAAAGGCAGAAATTGGAGAGCGAACTGAAAGCATATAACACACGTATCAACGGAAGCTTTTTCAATGATATGTCAAAGCTGATCTCCGACAGTGTACGCGGTGCGCTGGCTGCGCTCGATAATTTTGATCAATCACAGTTGTCCGGCGTAATGGTGCAGGTCGATAGCGCTATAAATGCTGAAATGAGTTTATTTAAAAGTAAAATGACGGACACGCGCACGTCATTGAGTAAACTGTTGAACAGTGAAGTCTCGGATTTCCGTGCACAGTATGAAGCAACACAGGCGTCCTACGACCGCCAGTTCGATGCATTGAAGAAATACCTGCAGGAATTACTGGAAGAGTCCGGTGTGCGCGATAAAACGGTTATTGATAATATCGGTACGCTCACGGAAGACATAAAGGCAATGGCAGTCCCTGCCGGCATTTTTGGCAACACGATCACCGATGATCGCATGGCCTCTTATGTAGCAAAAGCTCCGGAACAGTTCTGGCAGAAATACAAGACGGAATTTTATGATGACGAAAGTAACCTGGCCAAATCGGACAAGGCTGCCCGCATCAACCGTACGAAAGTGACTACTGTTGTAGGCAATTCAGATATCGCCATTAAAATGGATGGTCCGGGAAGTTTTGTGATCAAGGGAGTGAGGCTCGATGCGGATCAGGCGTTCCGGACATCGTTCAAAGTGCTTAGTCAAAGCATCCAGCATTTTTCAGGTATATCTATTCCTGCACCGGCTCAGGCGAAGTCCGGCGGCACGACGGAGGAGCCACTGGTACCGGAATTGCAAAATCTTGATGCCAACAGGCAGCAGGCGGCGGCATTGGCACAGGAGCATGAAAAATTGACGAACACATTTCTTACGATAGTAGCGGCCTATAAAGACGACCTGACATCCAACAACACGGCGAAAAGAGTAGCCGCAATACAGGCGGTGAAGCAAGCATACAACTATTACAAAAGCCAATTAACCGTTCAATAATGAAATTTCAGAAAAATGATCACGTGCAGCTAACCAGAGATTACAACGTGAAAAAAGGTACGATTCCCGAGGGAAGTACCGGCGTTATCCGCCGGGTACTGTCTAAAATATTCTGCTATGAAATAGATTTTAAAGAACCTTTCACCGGGATAGTAGTGCCTGAGTCCAATCTCAAAAGCGCACAATAAAAAGCAGAAGGATAGCCTTCTGCTTATGATGTAGACTAAGGATTGATCTTGATTAACCGATAAAAGAAAACTTGTCTTCGAATGCCTTTCCGATAAAAGGAATGGGTTTCATTTCGCCGTTGGCGGCATTGATGATGCCGATCACCCAGAGTACGATGATGGCATAACCGATAATACCCAGAAAGCTTAAGGCCGGAACGATAGAGGCTACGATATTAAGCGAGATGGAGAAGGCGAGACTGACCAGTCCGAGCCCGAGCGATTGTTTGAGGTGATACCGGAGCAGGCTGTCCATTTTTTCTTTTCCCATGACATAAGCAATCAGCCATCCGATGATGGTAATGTAGGAGACGATGGAAAGCGTTTTGTTATCCATTTGTTGCGTGTTGGTTTTTGGAATAAAGTTTTGTGCGGTGTGCAATAACTGTTCCAGGATTGGCGGGGGAGCAGTATCGTCAAAATAAATGACACCTTTTACCTATACATCATTTTAATATATTCCGGAAAAAATTGCCAACCTAACATGAGCAGGATTCATTATTTTCAAAGGTATGATAGCAAAGAGAATTGGGTAACGAACTCGACCTTGTTGTTGTTGTCCAGGTTATATCAGTATAACAGGATAAAGTTTGAGCGTGTCATCAATACCATTTTGGAAGAGAACAAACTGGCATTGAATATTGGCGTTGTTTTCCGGCAGCAGGAAAAAGGTTCTTCGAGCGTCGTGGACGGTGTCATTGAACAGGACAGTTTTAAGATCGTAATTGAAACCAAGCTATACGATAATTTTACCGCTAATCAGTTGGAAAGGCACCTGGATGTACTTTTAAAAAATCCAGGGAAAAAGATTCTTCTGGCCTTATCCAGGAATAAGGTTAATGATAATGTGCGAGCAGAGATAATTCAGGCGTTGAACGATGACAGGTATAAAGCTGTCGAACTCGCCTCTACTACTTACTCAACAGTTATTGAAACAATAAGAGAAACGCTATCTGACTATGAAGTGGAGATGATTGATGTGTTGGACGATTACATTTTATTGTGTAAGGAGCATGGTTTAATTGAGACTGAAAAACATACTCTTTTAGCGGTTACGGCAAACACCTCACTGGAGGAAAACATAAAATATGGGATATATTATGATCCTGTATCCAGAAATCACAATCTTTCATTTAAGTATCTGGGCCTGTATTTTAATAAATCTATCGTAGCGGTTGGAAAAGTGATTAAAGTTGTGGTGTGTAACTATGAAGATGGCAGGCTGGTTAGCGCAGACCAGATGCCGCTGGATCTGAGTCCTGAAGAATATGACCGGATTAAAAATACTGTAGAACAAACGGCATACTACAATCTTCAGACAAATAACAAATTCTATTTAGTTGATAAATTTTATCCTACTGACTTTAGAAAAACTTCCGTTTATTCTTTAAGGCAAAAAAGGTATTTCTTTCTGCAAAACCTGCAGGGCTATGATGAATCGATGACGACAGACCAGTTGGCGGATTTGCTGAGGAGTCAAACCTGGGAATAGTGTGATGGGAAGTAGTTTTGTATTACCCGGGGTCTTTTTTTTCAATAATGAAGAAATAATTTCGGGATTGTCTTTTAACCGGCGAATAGATGTTGCCAGGTTCATTTTCTTAATAAACGATTCCAACTTATAGGCATGTTCACTCGAAATGTATGTTATGTCCGGGGCATGCCTTTTTGCTGAAAGTAGTTTTTTCCTTTGATGTATTGCATTGTCGGAAGTACCGATATAAAACTTCCCAGGTTTTTCGGAAAGAGTATATACACAGAAAAGCCCATTGTTTGATTTTTAGACCTGCTGGAAGGAAGAAGGAATGCAGAAATAAAACAACAAACCCTCACATCGTTGCGAGGGTTGTATTTTTTAAAGCTTGTGCCGCATCCCGAAGGTTCGGGACGAAGTCCCAGGCCGGGGTCGAACCGGCACTTGCATTGCTGCAAACAGGATTTTAACCCCGAAGCCTCGGGGCTGCGTGTTTACCTTTTATGGCTCTCTAGTTTTTCCAGCACAGATGAAATTATTTCCGGTTGCTTCTTCAACCTGCGGACAAAGTTGGCTGATTTCATTTTCTTAATGAACGCCTCCAAATCGTAAGCCTGCTTACTTGAACTACATGGTATGTTCATGAACAAAGTCCATGGAATTCCTTTTGTGCTGAAAGCTGTTTTATACTTGCCAGTGTTATGTTCCAGTAATCTTTTGTCAACATTATCGGTAGTGCCGATATAAAACTTCGCAAGTTTTTCGGAAAAGAGGATATACACAGAAAAGTCCATTGTCTGATTTTTAGACCTTCTGGAAGGAAGAAGTGTGAGTAGATAATAAAACAAACCCCCGCATTGCTGCGAGGGAAGGTTTTAAAGCTTGTGCCCCAGGCCGGGGTCGAACCGGCACTTGCATTGCTGCAAACAGGATTTTAAGTCCTGCGTGTCTACCAATTTCACCACCAGGGCAGTGGTTATTATTCTTAGAACTTTATCCCTGTTCGATAACTGGCTGCAGGAGCCATTTGAATTCTGTCCTGCGTCCCCGAAGCTTCGGGGTACCAATTTCACCACCAGGGCAGTGGTTATTATTCTTAGAACTTTATCCCTGTTCGATAACTGGCTGCAGGAGCCATTTGAATTCTGTCCTGCGTCCCCGAAGCTTCGGGGTACCAATTTCACCACCAGGGCAGTGGTTATTATTCTTAGAACTTTATCCCTGTTCGATAACTGGCTGCAGGAGCCATTTGAATTCTGTCCTGCGTCCCCGAAGCTTCGGGGTACCAATTTCACCACCAGGGCAGTGGTTATTATTCTTAGAACTTTATCCCTGTTCGATAACTGGCTGCAGGAGCCATTTGAATTCTGTCCTGCGTCCCCGAAGCTTCGGGGTACCAATTTCACCACCAGGGCTACAGACTGATGAATTACTACCAGTCAAAAAAAATCCCGCCGAAGCGGGATCTTAGAGCGGAAGACCGGGCTCGAACCGGCCACCCCGACCTTGGCAAGGTCGTGCTCTACCAAATGAGCTACTTCCGCATAACTAACTGCCAATCATCAACTAATCAACTATTGGCGGCCAAAGAACTAAGGGGTTGCAAAAATAGGAGTTTGTTACTTTCTAAAAAACTTTTTACGAAGTTTTTTTATTTTTTACTTGTACTTCGGCGTGTACAAAGTGCTCTCCTGAATGGTCACATTCTGCTTGTGGTAACGCTTCGTATACAGTTGGTAACAACCGCCAAACGAAAACGCAACAATACATGCCACGCTCAAATAAAATATAAAAGCAGAAGAAGATACCCAGTTATGAGCAAAGTCACGATCCTGGATTTTCTCTAATTCATGTTGATATTCTTCCGTATGAGCCATACCCAAAATTTATGGTGCAAAAATAAGAGGTTCAACGAATAATCACGCCTCTTTTTTAACAATTTCTGCAAAGATTTTTTTCTTTTTCACAAAATGCAGCCACACCAGGTTGCCTTTGAACCGTCCTTCCACCGGCCGGCCACGCTCTTTCGGAAACACACTCAGGTGCCTTTTGAACAAACGCCATTTCACGTACGACATATGCGCCCGCACAATTGCCACAAAATATCCGCCATCTCCGGTCAGTAACCCTTTCCAGGCCGACACCGCATCCAGCATATACCTGAACGGCATTACCCACAGCTTTTCCTGCCACGACAGATTTTTCGACAGCATGATCCGGTTGTTCCGGAAATTGAGGTAGGTTTTTCTGGAATTACCCCGCGGCAACGTACCTCCGCCCACATGATATACAACGGATACCGGACACGCAAACACGCGGTGACCCGCTAGCTGCACCCGCCAGCAGAGATCGATTTCTTCCTGGTGGGCAAAGAAATATTCATCAAAACCACCTGCGCCATGAAACACCGCCGAACGGATAAACAAAGCCGCTCCGCTGGCCCAGAACACCGGGGCCGTTTTATCATATTGTCCCCGGTCTACTTCACATATATCAAAGATGCGCCCGCGTGCAAACGGATAACCATAGCGGTCCAACCAGCCGCCTGCCGCACCGGCGTATTCAAATAATTCCGGGTGATGATAGGCCCGCAGCTTGGGCTGACAGGCGCCAATCTGTTGATCGCCTTCCAGCAGTTCCACCATCGGTTCGATCCAGCCCGGTGTTACTTCCACATCCGAATTCAGTAATATATAGTAAGGAGCATCTACCTGTTTCAGCGCACGGTTGTAACCGCCGGCAAAACCATAGTTTCGACCCAGTTCGATGATGCGTATAGCAGGATATCGTTCGCGGAGAAATGCGATCGAATCATCGGTAGAGCCATTATCTGCCACAATTACCTGCTGATTGTCATAGCTCGCAGCCATCACCGAAGGCAGAAACTGCTCCAGGTGACGACGGCCATTCCAGTTAAGGATTACTACAGCTACGAGAGGTGATTGCATAAGGGAGCCAAAGATAGTTGTGAAAATGTGTAAATAGGTAAATGTGGAAATGGATTTTCGCTGACCGGCTGTATAATTTTCACATTTACACATCCCCGGAACCCGGGGCACATTTACACATTATCCTCCTATCTTCGAACCATGTTTCAGCAATTCCTCAACCTGCGCACCGGGCTTGCACTGATCGCGATCTGCATCGTGACGGGAACCATTTTTTATTCGCAGTACCTCTCGCGGAAGATCGCCGCGGAAGAGCGAACCAAAGTGGAACAATGGGTGGAGGCGAGTAAATCGTTGCTGAATCCGGCAAGTACCGACGTGCGGTTGGCATTCAAGATCATTTCCGATAATCACGATATTCCGATTATCGAAACCGACGAGAAGGACAGTATTACCAACTATGTCAATCTCGATTCCGCGGCGATTGAACATGATCCGCTTTTTCTTAAAAAAGAATTACAGCAACTCAAATCCATCAACTCACCGATCCTTTATACAGATCCGGTTGATTCGTCAAAAGTCAATCGCTATTATTTCGGACATACACCGCTGCTGGGACAGGTCACTTATTATCCGATTGTACAACTCGTGATCGTTGCTCTGTTCATTTTACTGACCATTTTGTCATTGCGCAGCAGTTACCGGTCGGTGCAGAACCAGGTATGGGCGGGGATGGCGAAAGAAACCGCACACCAGTTGGGCACGCCGGTTTCATCGCTGGAAGGCTGGGTGGAAATGATGAAGGACCAGCCCGAAAATGCCCGCATCGTACAGGAACTGGAAAAAGATGTGAACCGTCTGCGCTTGGTGAGCGACCGTTTTGGCAAAATCGGCAGCACACCGCAACTCGAACGCATGGATCTTATCCGCCAGGTAAATAACATGGTGGACTATATCCGCAAAAGAGCGCCGGGCAAAGTGAGTTTTGGTATAGAAACGCATGGCCTGACTGAACTACCGGTCCGCATATCAGGGCCCTTATTCGACTGGGTGATTGAAAATCTGCTGAAGAATGCGCTGGATGCGATGGATGGCAAAGGATCCATTGAAGTGGATATCCGCGAAGAAAAGGAAACGGTAATAATAGATGTAACGGATTCGGGCAAAGGCATTACGCGGAAGAATATAGCCAAAGTGTTCAAGCCCGGATTTACCACGAAGAAAAGAGGGTGGGGGCTTGGACTGAGTTTGTGCAAACGCATCATCGAGCAATACCACAAAGGACAATTGTTCATCAAACATTCGGAATTAGGCAAAGGCACTACGTTCCGTATCATATTGAATAAAGGAGTGGACCCTAAACCGGCAGAAAAAAAAGAATGATTTGCTGAAATTAAAGCGGAAAACGTATATTTGCATCCCCTTAAGCCCAGGTGGCGAAATTGGTAGACGCACTACCTTGAGGTGGTAGCGCTGGAAACGGCGTGCTGGTTCGAATCCAGTCTTGGGCACGTAAGAAGGTTGTAAGTAATTACTTACAACCTTCTTTATTTTTTTGAGCTTTACACAGTAAAAATTGCCTGAGCTTGTTCTGCTGGCATAAGGCCAGCGTTTTTGGCCAACAGTAACTAACGGAGGGCAGGATCAATATTTATAGTATTCTTTCATACGGCTTATAAAACTGTCTTTCTTCCGCCGGCTTACTTCTACTTCTTTACCATTGGAAAGGATCACCGAGCCGCCTTCACCACGAACATATTCCTTTACATGGCGTAGATTAACCAGATAGGATTTGTGGATACGGACAAAACCTGCATCCGCCAGTAACTCTTCATATTCATGTATGCTTTTGGCTGTGCACAGCAGTTGATTATCTGTTAAATGAAAATTGGTATAGCTGCCCGAGGCTTCGCAGAACAGGATGTTCCTGATTTCCACTACCAGGAATCCCTTCAGTGAAGGGATGCAAAGTTTCATTTCCTGGGGCACCTGCTCCTTATGAAGATTGTCCAAAAGTGTAGTGACGTTATTGTTGATGGTGTTCAGTGCAATTCTTTTGTCTGCTCTTTTCACGGCATCAACCAGGAGGTCCTCGTCAATTGGCTTCATTAAATAATCTACGGCACTATAGCGAAAGGCCTGCAACATATAGTTGTTATGTGCGGTCACAAATATGATCTCAAAATTTACGGTCGTCAGTTCAGCCAGCAGGTCAAAACTGGTTTTGCCGGGTAAGGATATGTCAAGGAAAACCAGCTGTGGATGCAAAGAGGTGATTTTTTCTTTTGCGATATCTGCATCCATGCATTCTGCGACTATTTTTATTTGAGGACAGTACTCCCGTAACAGCTTGTTCAGGGTATTCAGTCCTCTCGGTTCATCATCAACAAGGATAGTGTTTATCATTCCTTTTGGTTATAGGGTAAACTGTAATATAGCAATGGTACCGGTGCCTCTTTTTTCCGGCAACGTAGATTTATCAATAATTTGCAGGGAACAGTTCATTTTATATTTTTCATTAAGCACTGCCAGACGTTCGCGAATATTAATAATCCCCACCGACCGGTGAGTGGCCTGCGTACCGAATTTAGTTTCTTTTGATTGCAGGATACCGATGCCATTATCTTCTATCTCACAAAATAACTGGCTATCTTTTATATAGAATAGCACCCGCAGTTGCTTATCGCCATTCTTATTGCGCAAGCCATGCCAGATGGCATTCTCGACCAGGGGCTGGATAAGCATAGGCGCCATATTTATTTCATCCGGGCTCATTCCGCCCTCAACTTCTATCGAGTAAGAAAAAGAATCAAAACGCAATTTTTCCATTTGCAGATATTGCTCCAGGTGGTCGATACACTGCCTGACCGTCACAAAAGCCTGGCGGGATTGTTCGAGGTTTGTCCGGATCAGTTGGGCAAACTTACTGAGATAGCGGCTGGCATTTTGCTTTTGATCTTCCAGTATCATTTCTTTGATGCTGTTAAGCGAATTAAAAATAAAATGCGGGTTCATTTGTGCATGCAGCCCTTTTATTTCCAATTCGGCGAACTGCAATTTCAAGGCTGTGTCGCGCCGGATCGTTTTAATCCTCCTTTTTAAAAAATACACGATAAGCCCGGTCACCAGCAGGATTAAAGATGCCCTGAACAACCATGTTTGCCACCAGGGCGGATGAATGACAATCGTAAGCATAGTTACTTCGGTGCTCCATTTGCCATCGCTGTTGGCCGACCGGAGTTCAAATGAATAGTTGCCCGGTGGCAGACTGGTATACGTGGCAAAGTTGCGGTTACCCGCATTTGTCCAGTTGTTTGTCAGACCTTGTAAACGATAAGAAAACTGGTTATTGAGATGGTTTGAGAAATTATTAACGGCAAATTGCAGGGTAATAAAATTTTCATTATAGGTTAGTGAAAGCTTTTCAAGATGTGAAGGAGAGCCAGATAATTCCACAGATTTATCATTTATCCGTATATCGGTAATGAGCGGAGCAGGACTATACGTATTTTCTTTTAGAAGTGCAGGGTTAAAAGTAGTGATGCCGCCTATTCCCCCGAACATAAGGGTGCCATCATCGTCCGCCAGCGTACAGGCCGTATTGTATTCTAAAAAACTCAGGCCGTTACCGAGGTTGTAGTTTTTTTCCACGTTATAGCTCACGGGATTTATTTTGTACAGCCCCATGTTTGTGCTTACCCAAAAAAATCCCTGTTTATCCTTCTGAACTGCATAACAGACTTTAGAGCCGGCGAACGCATTTGGAATAATGTGCCGTTTTATTTCATTTGTTTCAAAATTATACAGCACAACTCCTTTATCGGTAGCGATCCAGAACAATGGTCCATCCCGCAGCAAGTGCCTGGCATAAGTAGATATTTTCCGTACCGGTTCAATTACCTGTACTTTGTGATTCCGGTAATCATATTTTACCAGTCCTGCACCCACGGTACAGATCCACAGTATATTGTTGTTGTCTTCGTAAATATATCTACAGGTAAATAAATTATACCGGCCGATATTTATGTTGGAAGGGAGAAGATCGGCGGGGCAGGGTTTCCAGCTTTTATCTTTTAGGGAGTAAAAAACAGGACCCGCTTCCGAAGCGATGAAAAGACTATCTGCGTTTTTAAGTTTAACAAGCGCATAAAGTTTTTTCGAGGCAATCAGGTTCTCGTTTTTATGATGAATGATCTTTTTAGCCTTTCGCTCAAACTGCATAAGGCCACCCCAACTGGCGATCCACAGGTTGTTTTTTTCGTCTTCTGCTATATCGTAAATGATATTATCCGTAGCACTGTTGGCGTGAGAAGCAGGATAGATAATGAACTCATTCTTTTTGGGATTCCATTCGGTAATTCCATTGTTTTGTGTTCCTACATAATAAAAACTATCCCTGGTTTTGAAAATATCAATTACCATATTATCAGGCAGCGAACTATTATTGACCGGTTCGTTGTTGATGGAAGTAAACTGGTATTTCAGGGGGTCGTGTTTAGCAAGGCCGCTACCGCTCAACCCGCACCAGATAATGCCCTGCCGGTCTTTGAATAGGGATAAAACGAAATTTTTTCCCGGTGTCCTGTTGTCATAAGTCGAATGAATAGCTCGTTGAAATGTTTGCTTAACAGGGTCATATCGTATGATTCCTTTGCCTCTGGAGCCTATCCAAAGTGTGCCTTCATTGTCGGTTGTAAAACAACCGATGCCCTCGGCACCCGTTTCCAGCCTGCGAACGGACGCTGCTGCTGTCAAACTATCAGAAATATAAAAACAGCCTGCGGTCAATGTCCCGATCCAAAGCGATCCGTTAAATGAATACAATTCTTTTATTTCTGCAAACCGGTGCTGTGGCAACAACGCTTCGGGTATAAATCCGCTTCCTGATGGGACCATGTGAAACAAGTTGTGCATGAGGCTCACTATTACTTTGTTTTCATGAAACGTAATGGCTGTTACCTGGTTATGGTAAACGGAGTTGTCGAAGAAAGATTGAAGCGTTTTTGTTTTGGTATTAATAAAGAAAAGCCCTTTGTTAAAAGTAATAACCCAATATTCATTTTTTTTAAAGGAAAGTATTTTTTTGACCCCGGCATTTGACAACGCTGAAGCAAAGGGAAACAGTTCGGTAACCAACGCAAGAGAATCTCCCAACGGATGATATAAACACATCCCTTCAATAGTTCCTATCCACAATAAATTTTTTTCCGAATCGAAATAAAGTGCAGAGATATAATTAGAGGGTAATTTTTTGCCAATTTTAGTGCCTGGCCAATACACTTTAAATTCCTTTCCGTCATACCGGTTAAGTCCATCCTGCGTACCGATCCACATGAACCCGTCAGCATCCTGTGCAATGCTGTAACAACTGTTTTGTGAAAGTCCCTGTTGGGAGGAATAGTTCTCAAAATATAATGACTGGCCATATGATATGGCCGGGACATACAGGATAAATAGTAGTAGGATGAATCGCATCATGTTTACGCCCTGCAGTGCTGCTATACGGGTAGCTTTAAGTTTTTTGGTTAATTATCGTATTTTTTTTCCGTTGTACTCGAACGTTTCCTTAAATAAGCCGGCCATGGTAGAAAAGCCATTACTAATGTAACCTGTTTGTGTGAAAGAAGTACAGCGAATCTTTTTTTACAGGATAAGCCTGCCGTTAATGTGCCGGCAGGCGCCGTTGCTGTGGATAAGCCTGCCGCTTGCAAAAGGGCTACTAAAAATAATTAAACAAATAAGGAAACTATCAGCGCAGTTCATCTGCATACCGCTACGGGCCTCTTTAACCAGTTGTTTAGTTACTGCTGCCGGATAAAAGGTCTGCAACGCCGTTAATTAAATGGCGATTTTCTAAAGCCATGTCGAACGGTAGCTTTAATAAAGAATGAGATGAATAACCTGTATCTCATGCAAAACCAGGCAAGATGATGAGTATACATTTTGAAACTATAATCTCTGACTATGAATAAGATAATTTTTTCCCTGTTTACTGCGCTTGTAGTAAGCCACGACAGTACGGCACAGGAGTACGATATGGCACCCCTGGCCGGCGCTAAAATGTATTTTTCCGACAAGCCTTTTACCAACGGTCATGAAAACAGTAAAACCAGTTTCCATTCCTCAGATGCCATATATGGCAGAATCGAACTGAGCGGCCAGGCGCTGCAGGAAGCGTTCAGGTTCCCCAAGGACGGAGGCCCTACGTTGAGGAACAAAAATGACTACTTTTTAAATTATGCGCTGGGACTTTATAAGAATGGCGAACGGGTAGCATATTGGGGCAATTATCACAATTATATATATGTTTTTGAAAATCAGAAAGGACAAACTTTCCTGAACTTCGACATTGCTCCGGGCGCAGCAAATCCTTCAAGCCGTATCTCCCAGGACAATGATTTTGAATCGTACTTCTTTCCTTTTTACAGCCACCTTGTCCAGGAAAAGAATTTTCCGGACAATGGAGAATACACAGTAATGGTGTTATTATATAACAAATCGATGAATGCCTGGGGTAAAGACGAAGATCCCACGAAATGGCCCCTGGTGGTAGGTGAATTCAAGTTGCAATTTGATACAAAAGATATTGGGGATATGAAGAGCCGGGGTGAGGAAGCAAAAAATAAAATGAACACAGTGCAGTTGGATAAACTGCCGGACTATTTTACCAATCCTGTAAAAGTTACCGATCCGGCTGTCACTGTAGCGAAAGTAACGCCAATGATCAAAAAATACCTGGTCAATTACGAGATACTCAAAATAGCCATGGAGCCGTCATCCTCTATGTGGACCGTTGTAAAAAATGATTTAGGTATTCTGTCCTATCGGTATGTAACGGGCTATTATCGCATAGTGTATAAAAAAGACGGCAAATGCTCGCTGGGGTCCATCAGAGTGCTGCAGGATTATATAGGAGGGGGAAAATATGGCAACCTCTATTGTAAGTTCTGGGGCGACGAAGCAGCAATCGAATGCAGCAAAGTCAAATGATAAGGAAAATAAATTCCGGAGCGACTTTTCACACGGCCTCGTTAATCAATTTATCTAAAAATAAAAGAAATGAAGAAAGCAACGATCATGATCGCAGTTATCGCCGCGCTGGTAGTTACCGGGTGTAACAACGACGAAAAAAGCGGAGCCGGGAAAGCTGATCCGCAAAGCAGTCCCGGCGCCGTGGCAGAAACCATTTTTGATGCAGCAAAATCAGGAAACTACCAGACCCTTCCCCAACTGATCGACAGCGAAGCCGATGGGGACAGCAAGCGTATTGGTTCAGTAGCATCCGATCCTGCCATGCAGGAGGAATTCAAAAAGTATTTCGCAAAAGGAAAAATGAACGGCGAACCCCTGGTTGAAGGAGATAAGGCTTCCGTAAAGATCCTTTTTGGCCCAGACGGAGATAAGGAGGAGACTTTTGAAATGGTGAAGAAAAACGGCAACTGGTACCTGAAGTCGTTTTAAGTCAATGTCTGACCAGCCATCCGTGCATCATTCCCCGAAAGATGAAGGTTTGTTTAAAATGTCCTCCGTTCGCAGTAAAGGCGTACGGCTATAAACACATTAATCAGCTATTATGAAAAAAAACACAATGTCCGGGAACCGAAGCGCCCGCTGATGAAAGCCGTCTCTGTACTGTTTGCCGGACTGCTGATGACAATGCTTATTTCGTGCAGCAAAGACGATGACCCTTCTACTCCTGGCGTAACCGAACTAGTCTTAGGCAAGTGGTACGTTGAGTCCACTACGACAGGGTTGACGCCCTGCCAGAAGAGAACCAGCCTCACGTTTGAGACAAGCGGAACGGCGGCACTTGTCAACTTTGACAACAGCGGATCATCCTGCGTGCAGCACGCTCCGGCAACCTTGGGATACGAAGTGATTGACAACAAACACCTGGTGCTGAAGTCAGACGGAATGATCCAGTACGCAGAAATTATCAGCATTACCAAAGACCAAATGGTGTGGCGCTACAATGTGGGTGGTTCAGATGCCATATACATCTGGGACAGGGTCGAGGGATAGATATCCGAAGCATACCCGTTCAGAACAGTATTAAATCTTTCACGATAAAAACTATTACAATGAGAACACTGTCTGTGCTTTCGATTATTTTTTCACTGGTTTTTTTATCCTGGTATGTATTCTTTGTTAACAGCAACGGCAGGATAAGTGCGGAGGAATTTTCCATGGTCGGCATCGCGTTTGTCGTATGGAGTGTCCTTTTTTCCGTAATTGCAGCAGTTCATGCCTTCCGGAAACCCCGCAACAGAGCACGGTATAATTAAGTAAAGCGCATTCATGGTGAACCATATTCGCTGCAAAATGAACAATAGTCTTTGCAAACTGATGCTGATTTTATTGTCGGTTTTGGCCGGCTGCAGAGGATCGGATGTATACCGGGGTGACTGGAAAGCTTTGGACAGAAAAGGTAATAAGACTGAAATAACCTTTGATGCCAAAAGATTTACCGTTAACTATGAGAATGGTACGACGGAAACATTAGCCTATACACAGAATTCGATCTCGATCAGAAACTCAACCAGGAAGTATGGGATCAAACTAAAAGACGGCCGGTTTTTCTATATCTATTTTCCGCTATCCGGCGAAACAAGTAAAGGATGCATAACCCTTGAGTCGATGGAGCCGATATATACCATTGGCCGGACGGACTATGTTCCGTTTGATGAGATAATAAAGCCTGGAAGTGCTAAGCATTGAACTGATTGGAGGGAGTGCGTCCGCTTCCCACAGGCCTTAGTTACTATTTATTCATAACTATTGTGTTGAGCATTCCGTTCCGGGCGCCAGCCTCTCTGCCTGGAATGGCTTCGTTATTTACGGGGTACGCCGATGTCCTTTCACTATATCCCGATACAAAAATTCCTGCGCGAAGCAGAGCTTTTTGTATCGGAAAGAAAGATATTTTTTAACGCTTGAAAATTCAGAATCAGCCTCTATAAGATCCTTAGCGATCCAAATTTGATAGCCGACAGATTTTTCTACAGTCAAAACACCGGAGTTTTTTAAATACAAAAAACCTCGACTTCAATGAAACATTATGACATGATCCGGCTTGCTTATGTTGGCCTTTTCCACAAAATAGAGAATTGAAAGAGCCTAAACCTTCGATTTATCGAGCAAATAAGAAAAGATGGGTCAGAAAAGATGGAGAAATTGGTTCATGAAATGGTGAAAAAACCAGACAACTTAAGATTTGATCGATTTTCCGGGTACTGAATATCTAAAGGTTTTCAACTTCTGTTTTTATGTTGAATAGCCAAACTTAGGGTAATGGGGCACTTACAAAAATACCCTGACTGTAAGATCAAGTAGTAGCTATTACATTTAAATTTTTTATCCAATCAATCTTACTGGTAGAAAAAATCATTTGGAACTATTCCGTCGCCTACCCCTGGTCCTCTCAATGAGCATTTGTGACACTCACCAACCTGATCATATACGGCTCATCAACCGCATATTTTATCTCGAGTATTGTACCCGCTCTGTACTGCGTACCTCTATTATCTACCATTCTGTAGAACGTATCACCGTTTACGGTGTATTGCAGCAGCGCATCGTTATGCACGTTGTTCCTTCTGTGCCGGGTAATGGTTTTGTATTCCCTGACCTCTTTTACGGTGGCAAGGGTAGTGGCGGCGGGCGCGGTTTCGATTATTTTGTCCACTCTCTCTTCTCCCTTAATTGAAATGAAAATATGACCGGCGATAAGCAGTAACACAGGGATAATGATCAGCAATATCCATACAGCACTTCCCCGCTGCTTGCCACCTTGAAAGGATTTCATTTTTTTACCAATATAGCCTGTACTGAACAGTAAATAGTTAAGCAACAGGGCCGCACTTGTCGTGCCTATTATCGCAACAGTACCCAGAAAGGCATCATTTCTATAGCCATAGTAGTAAGTGGTGTAGTATCCGGTGGCCGCATACAGCAACCCCGCCAGCCATAGAAAAATTTTATACCGGTATAGTGTCAGGCTGATAAACAGGAACAAACAAATACTTCCAATAATCATCAATACATCCAGCAAAGTGAAACCGTTATTGAAGTACCCATTCCGGCTGATGGAATAAGCACCCCATATCGCGGCGGGTCCAACTATCGCCGAAATAAGAATGGCGATATTCCTGATCTTGCTGTTTTGTTTTTGCCGAGTAATTTTTTTCTCTTTGCCCTTCTCCGTTGGAACGATTACGATCCCACCCATATAGGCTTCTTTGGCATAACATTCATATCCTTTTACATAGCAGATATGTTCCTCTCCATTCGTTTTGGTTGATTCGTTGTAAGAAATGAACCCGCCGGACATAGCCTCGTTATAGAAGGATAACTTTTCGCCTTTTTGATTAACAGCCATCTTCATACACGCTTCACATAACCTTTCCGGGTAACGGGGGCTATAGGGCATTTCTTTGCCGCAAACAAAACACTGGCTGCTGGTTGGGGTATTCATGGAGCGATAAATTTCCTGCTATACAACTATCAACTTCTTTCCAGAAGTAATAAAGCTGCCGAAAAAAATCATGCGCGATTGGCGGCTTCCATTTTTGCCTCCATTTCCGCCTGCTTCAGTTTATTGGCCTTGTCAACGGCGGAAGGACTTCCGAAGAGTTGGAAAAGTTTTTGACGGAAGCCTTTCGCTTTTTTGACATCATTGATGATGTCGCCATATTCATGAAAATTGAGGTAGAGCGGGTTCACCGTGCTGTTGATTTTTTTCGTAATCCCGTAGTTCGGCTTTTCATCCTCTATCTGGTAGGTTTTGAAAAGTTTGTCCCAGATAATGAACATCACCCCGAAATTTTTGTCAAGGTACCGCTCGTTGGAACCATGATGCACCCGGTGGTTGGAAGGCGTTACTATCAGTTTTTCAATGATGGAAGGAAACTTACCGATGTGTTCGGTGTGTTGCCAGAATTGAAATAATACGCCTATCTGGTTAACCAGGAAAAATACAACCGGATGAAAACCGGCTAAGGCAACAGGCAGGAAAAAGAAGATTTTGAAATGCTGGACCCAGCTCAGCCTGAACGATACGGTCAGGTTATAGTTTTCAGCCGTGTGATGAACGATATGCGTAGCCCAGAAAAAGCGATTAAAATGAGAAATCCTGTGCGCCCAATAACTACAGAAATCATAGATTAACAAACAAGGTATAATCGTCCACCAGTTCAGCGTCATTCTCCATGGCACCAGGTTATACATAAAAACGGCGGCATAGATTAACCCCATCTTCGCCACTACATTAATGGCCACATTACCTAAGCCTACCAATAACGATCCAAAACTTTCTTTGCCACTATAGTTCTTTTTATTACTACGCCATGAATACCATATCTCGACTAATGTCAGCACAAACATCACAGGTATTGCATAAACGATGATGTCTCCTGATTGCTTTTCCAGGTTGATCAAATGTGAATAGGGAATAGGATCCGCTCCAAAAATATTATCCATTACAAGGCTTTAAAGAAGTAAATAAGATGGCATAACTAACAGCATGGCGAAACAGTTCATAGGTAAAAACCGGCGACGGGTTAAACGTATAACGTCTGAGGAGGTTGGACAATGACTTCGGCTACCGGCATCATTAACCGGGTTTTAAGCAGGGTGTTGGGCTTTGGGGAAGCCAGCGGGGCAAAAAAAACGTTCAGCGAATACCGGTAGTAGAATGCTTCTGTGCGGACAATTTGTAATACACGTTCAGCATCATCTGATTCATCTGCAGGACTGGGATCAGGAATTCCCATACAGCTTTCAATCAAATAGTCATCGTAGGAGTTCATTTCGTTGGTGAACTCCGCCTGTCTGGATGGTTGCTGAATAACCGGGAATACCATAAACAGGGAAGACTGTGTGACTAACATTAAATAAAAGATCGCCTTAATTGCTATGGTAAATATTCCTCTCAGTGCCAACCGGTTTAACCAAAGATAACGGGAACCATCTTATTCTGCAAACCGGCGGGTTGCTGGCGACATAATTTAACGCAGTATTTTTTTTGCGAAACCAAACAGTTGCACTTATATTTGCAACCGAACGGTTTACCATTAAAACAAAACTACTATGCAAAAGAAAATTCTTTTTGTTCTGTGTCTGCTCACAGGCCTGATGTTTATCAACGGAGGCCTCGACAAATTCTTTCACTACATGCCGGTACCTAAAGACATGCCCGAAAAGATGGTCAAGGCGGGAATGGCTTTTATGGAGATAAGCTGGCTGATGCCACTCGTGGGAGCGGCGGAATTGGTTGGCGGCATACTGCTCATTTTTCCCAGAACAAGAGCACTCGGCGTGCTGGTGATCATTCCTGTGTTAAGCGGCATCCTGCTGACAAATATTTATTTCGCGCCCTCCGGGCTGCCAATTGTATTTGCCATCATCGCTGTTATTATCTGGGCTATCATTGATAACCGGCATAAATACCTTCCCTTAATCAGTAAATAAACCATTTTCATTCGTGCGAAGGGATATTTTTCAAGCTATTGCAGACCCCACCAGGAGAGGAATCATCACCCTGATAGCCGTGCAGGCCATGACGCCCAATGCCATTGCCGAACATTTCGACATGACACGTCAGGCCATTTCCAAACACCTGAGGATTTTAACCGAATGCGACCTGGTCAAACAGGAACAGCAGGGCCGTGAAATTTATTATCAATTGGAGATCGATAAAATGAAAGAGGTGGACCAATGGATGGAGCAATTCAGAAAGATCTGGGAGACCCGCTTTCAGCAACTTGATCAACTCTTATCAACCATTAAAAAGAAAAAATAATGAACAGTCATTTGCAGTTTGATTTCATTACCGACAAAGAAAAAAAGACGCTGACCGTACGGCGCGAGTTTCTCGCCGGCCGCCCATTGGTATGGGATTGTTATACCAAAAGCGAGCTATTGAATCAATGGTTTGCTCCTGCGCCTTTGACTACCAAAACCAAATCAATGGATTTTCGCGATGGCGGCCACTGGCATTATGCCATGGTGGAACCCAACGGAACCGAATATTGGGGTTATACAGAATATGTGAAGATCAGTCCTATTGATTTTTACACCGCATTGGACGCTTTCAGTAATGAAGCAGGAGAGATCAACAACGATCTTCCCCGTGCGGAATGGCTGGTGACCTTCACCGATAAAGATGAGAATACACTGGTGGAAACAGTAGTGACCTATAAATCACTGGCCGACCTCGAAACAACCATCCAGATGGGGATGGAAGAAGGAATGATGTCAACGCTTGAAAGGCTGGATCAGTTGTTGGTCAACCTGAATGCACGTAAATAATCTGAATAAATTTCAAATGAATAAGCCGGAAATCTACATTCCGGCTTTTCTTTATCTCTATAAATGGCATCGTTTAGCATCCCGCTACTTTAACGAGACAAAAATCCCCGGCACGAGGCCAGGGATTTGTTGCATAATAAACACTATATCTAAACCAGCCTTAACGAAAATAATAACCTACCGAGAATCCGATCGTCTTCGAATAGATGCCTTCCACATAACCGTCTTTCTGCAGATCGTTCAGCACCGGTGAGAAGTGAGCATTCACAGCAATGCCATTCGGAAAAATGTATCCCATCGTCACATTGGCCGTTATGCCTGCCCGCCGAAGAGTGATTTCTGATTCATTTGGTTCATACAGACTATAAATTGATGATTCATCTTCGTATTTATAGCGGGCTTTCGCGCTTATCCCATATACCAGGCCTGCGCCAGCGCCAGCCGTAAATCCATCTTTAGAATACACCAGGCAAACGGGCACTTCCAGGAATTTGAGGTCCAGGCGGGCATACGATACCCGCGTATTGCGTTGTACCAGCAACATTTTTGGTTGAAGGGCCAGTTGCTTTCCGACTGGGATGAGTGCCGTAAAGCCACCCTGCCAGCCTGTACTGTTATTTTCTATTCCATCATCGCCTTTGAGGTTTAGATAACCGGTATTGATTCCCGCTTCCACGCCATACCGGATTTTTTGTGCGTGAAGAACTGTTGCAAAAAATATGGCTATGATTATTGTCAGGTATTTTTTCATTGTCTTTTATTAAGTATTAGAAAATATAGTTGAGCGAAATACCGTAAGAGTCGAGCCTGGTTTTGAATGCAGGATCGTCTGTGTGGTTGCTGGTATTCAATAAACTCTTGTTATAAAAACTACCGAGTTGAAATTTTTCCGACAGATCGAAACCCATCGTCACCTGCGCTTGCACATCCAGTCTTTTCATTGGCAATGCGCTGCCATCCTCATACAAATCTCTCGATTCATTCCAGTCGTCCCCTCCTTCAAACCGGCCGTGCAAACCGTAGGAGAGTACGGGTCCCGCGCCAATAAAGAATCGCTGCCGGCGATACACCGCCACGGCCGGCAACTGCATGGCATAAATATTAATAACATAAGGCCCCAGATCGCCGCCTTGCGTCGAGAACAGTAATCCCGACTGAATAGCAAATGTTCCGGATAAGCTAAATTCAACCGTTGGCCCGGCCAGCCATCCCGGTTTAGTACCGGAGAATTTATCATACACGGTTTCGTAACCCGTAAACGTATTCATTTGCATCGCGGCCTTAAAGCCCGGTTTTACATTTTGGGATGCAGCCTGCCATCCCGCTGCCATTAGCAGTACGGTCAATAGTCGTTTCATATGTGTTGTTTGTGATTTGAAATTTCAGAATAGTTCTGCCGTTTGTTGCTCGGGTGTTACCGGCCGGATGAATTTCGGTTGCCAGATATAACCAGACACCGGCTTGAGAAGCCGCCGGTAGTCGGCAGGGTTGATCGGCTTGAAATATTCATGTGGCGAACGCGTGAGTTTCGTTCGCAGGCCCATGTCTTTCATCAACATGTCGAGATGCAGGTAGTTGAACGGGGCAATACAGGTGCCGCTGAATTCAGCAGATACGGGTCTTGATTGTTTTCTCCAGACATGCATATAGTTTATTTCTTCCTGCATTGCCTCTTTTGTCACCGGCCGTAATTGACCTTCCGCATAACAGGCCAGCCAATGCGCCGCCACTTCTGAGGTAAGCGTGGTAAACAAACTGGAATTGTAACCAATGAAACCCATCGCCGGTACATCCGGGTGAACGATGTTGCGATAAAGACGATAAGCGTGCTGCTGAATAACTTTTTCACGCCATGTGGCTTCGAGGAAGGGCAACTCCTGTGTGAAGCCGGTGCCACACACCAATAAATCGGCTTCGATGGTATCACCATTATTCAATACTATCTTGTTGGCCTCCAGGCGGGCGATCTCTGCGCGCCTGGCATCGATCGTTCCTTTACGCACTTTCTCATAAAATCCTACCGGTGCCACACCGAGACTGCAACTGATCTGGTCTTCGATCCGGTGGGCCGGCACCATATCGCAGGCTTTGAGTGAGAACTGCATTTTAAGTAGAGCTTCCAGTCCCCGCCATTGCGCCCATACCAGCGGGCGGCCAAGTGTATGCAGCAGGCGCTGACCTGCCGATTTGCGCGGCGAATCAAAGAATGCTTCCGATAACCGGGAGAACAACAGGTAGCGCATATTGATCTTGTTACCGAAATAGCGCGGCACTTTCCATTGAGCTTTCCGGTAGATCAGTGTACAGCCGGCTGCCTCATCTGCCGCAAGCGTGGCAATATCTGTCGCCGATTTGGCAAAGCCCAATACGGCCACTTTTTTCCCTTTCAGTAAAGAAGAATCCCTGATCTGGCTGGAGTGAAGAATCTGCCCACCTCCGCGGATGAATTCCTGCTGACCGCTGAATTCCGGTATATAAGGTTTGTGAAAGGTGCCGGTGCATACAGCAGCAAAGTCAAACTTCTGCTGTTCCTCTTTATCGGTTTTTAAATCGGTATAACTGACATACCAACTGTTATGCCGGTAACTGAGGTTGTTGACAATGGTATGGAACCGTATACATGGCAGTACCTGGAAGTGTGCTGCATAATCCCGGAGATAAAGCTGTACCTGCGCACCCGAAGGCCACATCGGGTAGTGAGCAGGCATCGGGAAATCTGAAAAAGCATATTCATCCCTTGTCGTTTGCGTGGCCACACCATGGTATGACCGGCTGGCCTCCCACACGCCGCCAAGGTCACCGGCTTTTTCAAACACAGTTACTTTATAGCCTTTCTGCAAAAACACTTTGGCTGTTACCAGTCCGCTGAGCCCTGCACCAATAATTGCAATATGTTTCATGGTTAATGTTTTTTGATGCTGCTAAAGTACCGGCCCGGAGCGCCGGAGATACCGGTGGTTTAACGAAACAGTCATTTGAATTAATCGTTACTCCTTTTTTTGCCAGCGGCAAAAAAGTACGGTGACAGCCCTTAAAAGCCAGTAGGTTGTGCCATTATTCGATCCGTTAATCCAAACCCCTTTTTCGTTAAGTCGGAAGCTGCTTTCATGTTTTTTTTGCGCATATTTGTTTTATCGGATCACCTAAAACAGCCGCCATGCGTTGGACATTGATCGCCACCTTCCTTATCAGCAGTGTGCTTGCGGATGCGCAGACATGCACCGGCGACTCCTGGCAAACAGTGCGCACCAGAGGATATGGTACCGTTACAGCTCTTTGGGATGAAATAGAACCATTCATTTATACCGGTAAAGACAATCGTCTGCTGGGTGTTGAGTTTGAAATAATGGAGAGCTTCCAGGCTTACATAAAAAAACACTACAACGCAGACCTGCGTGTGGAGTGGAAAAAAGCCGGGTCTTTCGACAGCATTTATTATAAGGTGAAAAACGGCCGGGGCTGCGGCCTCTTTGGCTGGTCGTATTATTCCATTACACCGGAACGGATGAAAGAGGTAGATTTCAGCCTGCCCTATATGCCTGACGTAAACGTGCTGGTTACGAATAACCGGGAACCCATGTATGCCACCGCCCAGGAATTTACGGCACGCCTGCGGGAAATGACTGCCTACACGCAGCCCAACACCACGATGGCAGAAGACGTAACGTTGTTGAAGAACAATTTTCACAAAGGCTTACCCGTAGTGAATGTGGCCATCGACTATGATGTATTAAAAGAAATTGAAGCAAATGAAAGGAGCTTTGGTTACGTGCCGCTCTCCATTTACATCGTGGCACTTCAGAAAGGGATCAAGGTTAAACGGCAAATGGTGCTGGCCACCAACCGGCAGGGATTTGCCGCAGTAATGCCGAAAGGTTCGGATTGGAAGCCGTTGATTGATGAATATTTTTCTTCACCTGATTTCAGGCAGAAGGCAGGTAATACGGTTGCCAAATATCTGGGTTCACGCGTAAAAGACCTCGTGTTTGATACCATGCACGCCGGACATGATGGGGAAGAGGAAGGCAAGCTTGACCTGGTTTCTCTTGAAAAGGAAATCGTGACCCGCCGCCTGATGGATACGGCTGTTGAAGCCCAGCAGCACCGGTCCTACAGGAATATTATGCTGATCATACTGGTGTCGGTTGCCTTGCTGGCTGCTGTTCTGTACAGCCGGTTCCGCACCAAACAAAAACTCAACCGCCAGCTCAGGGCACATAATGAGGAGATCATCCGGCAGCGTGACCAGATCAATGAAATGAATAAGATGCTGCAGCTTAAAATATTGCAGTCGCGGCTGAATCCGCATTTCCTTTTCAACTCACTTAATTCCATTCAGTATTTTGTAATGGGAGATGATAAGAGCGCCACACTCACGTATATGAACCGTTTTTCTTCCTTCCTGCGTAAGATCATCGAGTACGGCGACAGCCTGAGTGTGGATGCGGAAAAGGAAGCCGGACTGCTGGAAGAGTATTTGTGGCTGGAACAATACCGTTTCAAGGATCGTTTCCGGTACGCTATCCGGCTCGACAAAAACTCCAGAGATTCTGCAGTGTTGCCCTTGATCAGTCTGTCGCTGGTCGAAGATGCTTTGTATAAAGGAATGCTCAACCTGCCTGAAGGCGAAACGGGACAACTGGATATAAGTTTTGAACGCAGCAACGGCACACTGAAAGTATCCGTAACCGATAACGGATTGCCCCGGTCGTCGGCAAAAGCACTGGATCAGCGTAAAGGCCTGGTCAATGGTACCGGCAACATTCTTGAAAGACGGTTGCAGTTATTCAATAAACAATCAAAGAAAAAAATTTACCAGCGATTGCGGGAACTCAGCGATCCGCAGGCCACCATTGCAGAACTGGAAATACCACAGCCATTATTTGAAAACGATCAAACCATTACCAACAATACGTGAACGATGAAATACAAAGCTGTTATTGTGGAAGATGAACAGTTGAACAGACATTTTCTATCCAAACTGATCACCGAATTCTGCCCGGATCTCGAGCTGGTGGGAAGTGCGTCCGGCCCGGATGACGCGGTTGCGATGATACAATCGCTTAAGCCGGAAATTGTTTTTATGGATATCGAGTTGCAGACCGCTACCGGCTTTGAAGTATTGGAACGGGTGCGGCCGCAGTTTTCTTTCCAGGTAATTTTTACCACGGCCTTCGATCACTACGCCATAAAAGCTATCCGATGCAGCGCCGTGGATTATATTTTAAAGCCTATCGGCACGGAGGAATTACAACAAGCCGTTGCCCGCGCCATCGAGGCTATCCAGACCAAGGAGCAGCATGCCAATCTTGAGCTGCTGCTGCGTAATATCAGGCGCCCGCAAGGGGAGGATTTCTCCATCAGTCTTTCCACTTCAGAAGGCATGGAATTCGTACCACTCAATAAGATCATCCGGCTCGAAGCTAAAGGCCCCTATACCACTTTCTTTATGAAGGACGGCCTGCAACTGATGGTGAGTAAAAATCTCAAGGAATATGAAATGATGTTAACGGAACATGGCTTTTTCCGCCTCCATAATTCCTATATCATCAACCTGAAAGAGGTGAAAAAAATGATCCGTACGGATGGGGGGTATGCGGTCATGACTGACGATGCGATGATCGCTATTTCTCCGAAGAAAAAAGAAGAGTTTATGACGCTGATCGGTCAGCGGTTAGTCTGATTCAATTCGCCGATCGCCTGCAAACAGGTGTTGTTTATTTTCTCAAAAAGGAAGTTCAGTTGATCTGCCGGTGCCTGTTGCCTTGCCTGGCGCTCCAGGCTGATTAATTCTTCACCGATCCATCTTTCCAGACCGAAAAGAGAAATTGCGTTGCGTAGAGAGTGTGCGGATTGATAGATGTCTTCGTACAAGGTATGATCAATCGCTTTTTTCAAACGGGTGAGCTCTTCCGGTGTCTGGCTGCAAAATTCAAGGGTCAGTTGCGCAATGAAAGCTGTGTTATCGCGGGTCTGGCTTCTCAGAAAAGAGAGGTCGGTGAGTGCTTCCGTAGCCGCATCTGCTTGTTGCCACCGTGCAATTTTTTCCAGTAATATTTTTTCGTTGAAAGGTTTGGGGATATAATCGTTCATACCCGCGGCAATACATTTTTCTTTCTCACCGGCAAATGCATGAGCCGTCATGGCAATGATCGGCGTACGCAGACCCATTTCGCGAATGCAGCGGGCCGTTTCGTAGCCATCCATCACCGGCATTTGTATATCCATCAATATCACATCGAATGAGTATTTACGGAGCAGGTCCAATGCCTGCATCCCGCTTTCGGCCTGTAGCGGCTCGAGGCCATTTTGCTGAAGGAGGACGGAAGCCAGTTTCCGGTTCATGGAATTGTCGTCGGCAACCAATATCCTGCCCGGGCTGATGCCGGCATGCTCCGCCTGTGTATGAACCGTTGGTTTCTCCGGTGACGCATTGGTTTTTTGATACGGTAGGGAAAACGAGAATTCGGTTTTCCCGGGTCTGCTTTGCACAGTAATGCTGCCGCCTAGCAGTTCTACCAATTGACGGGTTATAGAGAGGCCAAGACCGGTGCCGC
Source organism: uncultured Sphingobacteriales bacterium (assembly GCA_937888905.1). GTDB lineage: Bacteria > Bacteroidota > Bacteroidia > Chitinophagales > Chitinophagaceae > Terrimonas. The sequence goes on along the minus strand of CALATA010000017.1, from coordinate 165,724 downwards.
CATATTCACGCGTGATCTGTGTGTCGGCCTGCATAAAGCGTTCAAAGATGTGTTCAAGTTTTTCAGAAGGAATGCCGATGCCCGTATCTGTTACGTTGAATTGTAGTACAACGTCATTGTGACTTTCTTTCTGCAGCAGACAAGTGACCGCTATCTGACCCTTGTTGGTAAACTTGACTGCGTTGCCGATCAGGTTGGTCAATATCTGCGTGAGGCGTACCGGGTCACCCACAACGGTAAAACGGATGGCCGGATCGATACGATAATCGAATGCCAGGCCTTTGGCGGTCGCAGACGAAGAGAGCATCGTGTAAACCGAATGGAGGAGTTCGCCAACATCGAATACCGTTTTTTCCAATGGAAACTTTCCCGAATCAATTCTCGAAAGATCGAGCACGTTGTTGATAATCGATAAAAGATTTTTTCCCGACAGTCCGATTGCGTCGAGGTATTCCTTTTGTGTGGCATCCAGGGGTGTTTTGCGCAACAGGTCGGTAAAGCCGATGATGGCAGAGAGCGGGGTGCGCAACTCATGGCTGATATTGGCAATGAAATCGGACTTGGCTTTTGCCGATTCTTCCGCCAGTATGCGCGAACGTTCGCGTTCTTCCTCCAACTGTTTGCGCTCGAAAAAGGTAGGGATGGAAACGGTTTCTGTTTTATTTATTTCGTTGTCGCCTTTGTCAAGATAGCGTGCAAGATGTTCCTGGATGCGGTCGGGAGGAGCCATGATGAACTGGCAGCATTCATCACCTTTAGCGATACATTTTATTTCCACGGCGGTCAGCGCCATGCCGAAGCTTTCTTCGCACCAGCCGGAGGAGTAGCCGGCATTCATGATACATACGGGTTCGTCGGCACGCTTGCCATCTCTCACCCATGAATCGGCTTCAAAGGAGTAAGGATGACGATAGTGCAGGTAAAAATCATTGTCGGGCGTGGGCGAACTTTCCGGCAGGATATCGACAAATGCCCATCCGGAAAATGCAAAATGTACGGGACCTGCTGACATACGTTTGACCGGATCCGATAAATGCATGCGTGCATGAAAATTACGCGCGTCTTCGATGCCAATGACGTGCGCGTAATCGAAGAGAAAATTCCTGCCGATGGCAAAAGCACCCGCGGTTCCTTTATCTGCGTAAAGATGCTGAATGGTTTCCATGAATCCTTTGGAAAAAGCGGCCGCGCGCACCAGCACATACCGTTGATCGTTGATCTCTATTGTGCCTTTGGCAGGATCCATCTTCAGGTGACGGAAATAGTCGGCTACCGTTTGTTGTGCCTGGTCGAATAGCGGGACCAGGTCCGCGGGAACCTTTGCTGCACGCTCGGTTGCAAGGGGAAGTTGCCGCAGGCGTGCGTTTTCTTTTTCCAATGCCATCAGTCTTTCCCGGAGCGCTATAATCTCAGCTTGCGTCATTATCACAGAATAAGTTAATCAAAACGGGGGCGGAGCAACTTAAAGATAATAATAAAATGCAGCGCGTGAGCTCCCGCTGCAGCAGGAAAGGGATGTGTCACAAAGAAAATCCCCCGTCGCCGGGGGATCAGACTATTCAAAAAAGATCTCAGGATTTCTTCATCTTCTGCGGATCCATCAGTCTTACCTTCTCCGCCAGCTCGATCACATTCGTCACATTGAGCTTCTCAAAAATTTTAGCCTTATAAGTACTGATGGTTGAATCATGAATATTCAACGTCGACTTAATCTCTGCGGGTGACGCACCCTTCACCAGCAATTGCATCACTTCCACCTCCCGGTTGGAAAGCGACGAAAGCCCTTCCTGTTTTTTTGAAGGATCGAGCAATTGTTCCACCAACTGCTCCTGCACAATTTTACTGATGTATTTTTCTCCGTTTAATACTTTGCTGATGGCTGCCTTTATTTCGTCGGGCGGTGCCGTTTTTTTCAGATAACCCTGCGCACCCGATTTCAGGTAACGGATGGCATACAACTGCTCATCATATGCAGAGAAGATCAAAATCGGAAGATTGGGCTGACGAAGTTTAACGGCCTCCACCATCTGAAGATTATCGCCGCCCGGAATATGAATATCCAGCAGCAGCAGATCAAGCGATTCTTTAGCAAGGATTTCCACAACTTCGTCGAATGTTTCGGCTTCGCGGATGACCGCTTCAGGATATTGTTCCCTGATCAGCATAGCAGTGCCCATACGAACCACGCTGTGGTCTTCGGCAATGAGGATTGTCGGCATCTTGGATTAAAGATGTTTCCGCCCGCTACGCGACCATGCCTTTGCCGGAGGACGGGGCATCAGGTTTTGGACACGGCAGTGGGGAGTTGGTTAGTAAATGTTACTGGTAAAAAACTAATTCAGCACAGTGCTCACCAGGTAAAAATACTAAACTCAATTGTATATTCGCCATTCATGCGTGCTTTTGTCCTCGTTTTTCTTTTACTTATGCCCTTCTCCGGCTTCTCCCGCATCGATTCCCTGCCGCAAAAACACGCAGGAATGAGATACGTACCCGGTGGCACCTTCGTTATGGGAGCCACCGACGACGAAGCAGGACCCGATGTTTTTCCTCCGCACCAGGTTACCCTCTCCGGTTTCTGGATGGATACGACCGAAGTCACCAACAAGTCCTTCGCCGCTTTTATCAACGCTACCGGTTACATCACCACCGCGGAACGTCAACCCGCCAACCCCAACGAACAACCCGGTGCCATGGTCTTTCAACCTGACCATGGTTGGCAATGGATAACCGGTGCCAACTGGCAACATCCATCCGGCCCCGGCAGCGACCTCTCGGGAAAAGATTTTCATCCCGTTGTGCAGATAAGTTGGGGAGATGCCAACGCTTATTGCACCTGGGCGGGTAAGCGCTTGCCAACAGAAGCCGAATGGGAATACGCCGCCCGCGGCGGAATCCGCGATGCTGTTTACCCCTGGGGAAGCCGGACTCCTGACACCGGCCCCGCAAAGGCCAATATATGGGAAGGCGATTTCCCTTCGCGTAATACAAAGGCCGACGGATATATTTTCACCGCACCCGTGGCGCAGTATCCGCCCAACGGCTACGGGCTGTACGACATGGCCGGTAATGTATGGGAATGGTGCAGCGATTGGTATGATGCCAGGTATTATGACCAACTGCAGGACAGTACAGCCGTCAATCCGCAGGGGCCCGCCGTGCCAGCCAAAGACAAAGTAATCCGCGGCGGCAGCTTTCTTTGCCACAATACTTATTGCTCCGGCTATCGTGTCAGCAGACGAATGTACACACCTCCCGATAATGCTATTATGCATACCGGTTTTCGTTGCGTAAAAGATATAAAACCCTGATACAGGATATTTTCAGACAATCGTTTGCATGTTGTTCTCACGCAAGGATTGATTATTTTCATTTTTCCATTACCTGGTTTACCAAACTGCTGTTATGAACAGACGCGAATTTGTCCGGAATACCGGATTGACGGCCGCCTCTATCGGCCTTGCTTCTCTTACGAATCTTTATGGCAACAATGCCGCTCCTTTACTGCGAGTGGGATTGATCGGCACGGGCCTCCGCGGTCAGAATCATCTCGATCTTTTATTGCGCCGCAAGGATGTGGAACTCGTTGCTATCTGCGATATCGAACCACGCATGCTCGATGACGCCAAAGCACGCATCAGCAAGAGCGGCCGCAAACAACCCACGGTTTACACCGGCGACGGGAACGCCTGGAAGAAAATGCTCGATAAAAATAAACTGGATGCAGTGATCATCAGCACACCATGGGAATGGCATAAACCCATGATCATCGGAGCACTCGATGCCGGCATTCCTTATGTGGGCACCGAAGTGGTTCTCGGCATTACGTTGGAAGATCATTGGGACGTGGTACGTGCAGCTGAGAGAACCGGCGGACAGGTAATGATGCTGGAAAATGTTTGTTATCGCCGCGATGTGATGGCCATACTCAACATGGTGCGGCAGGGTTTATTCGGTGAACTTATGCATTTGCAAGCAGGCTACCAGCACGATCTGCGCGAGGTGAAATTCAACGATGGTAAACAACCTTACGGCGGCGGCGTGGAGTTTGGTGAAAAAGGCTGGTCCGAAGCCCGCTGGCGTACGGATCATTCCGTGCATCGCAATGGTGATCTGTATCCGACACACGGCATCGGGCCCGTTGCGCATTATATCGGCATCAATCGCGGTAACCGTTTTCTTACACTGAATTCTTTTTCCACCAAGAGCCGCGGCCTGCATAATTATATTGTGAAAAAAGGTGGCGCTGCACACCCGAATGCTTCCGTAAATTTCCGCCTCGGCGATATCGTCACTACCCAAATCAATTGCGCCAATGGCGAAACGATCCTGCTGCAACACGATACCAATCTGCCACGGCCGTACTCTTTAGGTTTTCGGGTGCAGGGTACGGAAGGAATCTGGATGGATGTGAACAAAGGGATTTATATTGAAGGGAAATCTGCCAGGCCACATCAATGGGATCCGCAGAAAGAGTGGCTCGATAAATACGATCACCCTTTGTGGGCACGGTATGCGGGCGATACAGAAGGCGCCGGTCACGGAGGAATGGATTTTTTTGTGATCCATGCTTTTGTAGAAGCAGCCAAAAGAAAATTACCTGTACCAATGGATGTATACGACGCAGCAGCCTGGAGCGCCATCACACCACTGAGTGAAACGTCGGTCGAACTGGGTAACCAGACAGTGGAATTTCCCGATTTCACCGGCGGACAATGGATGCATCGCAAACCGGTTTTTGCACTCAACGACGATTTTTAATGTTATGAACGACAAGGCGATCATTTTACAAGCGTTTGGTATCGGTTCTCCTGTTCTTACCACCGCGTCATTAAGCAATGGATTAATTCACGGCACATGGCTGATAACAACGGCAGAGAACAAGTATGTTTTGCAACAACTCAATACCTCCATCTTTACCAATCCGCAAGCCGTTGCAGAAAATATCCGCAGCATCAGCGACCATCTTTCTTCCAAAAAGATTACACAACCTTTTCTTCAACCGGTTGCTGCGCCCGATAACGGCGACCTGTTGCAATTAAACGGACGGGTGTACCGGCTTTTCCATTTTATCCATGGAGGTCACAGTCTCAACTCGGTTGATACACCTCAGCAGGCATACGAGGCAGCGCGTCAGTTCGGACTTTTTACACGGCAGCTTCATGATATGAATATCGATCAGCTTCATATAACGCTGCCACTGTTTCATGACCTGGGTCATCGCTGCGAGGTTTTCCGCAATGCTTTACAGCAGGGCGATCCGGCCCGTCTTGCACAGGCTTCTTCTTTGATAGCTGAGTTGCAGCAACACAGCGATATCGAGCAACAGTATCACGCATTCGTTGCCAATCCTGCTTGTCTCCTGCGTGTAACGCACCACGATACCAAGATCAGCAATGTTTTACTGGATGAGCAGGGTAAGGGACTTGCCGTGATCGACCTGGATACGGTGATGCCCGGTTATTTTATCAGCGATCTCGGTGATATGTTCCGCACCTATCTTTCTCCCGCAGGAGAGGAGGAGCGTGACCTCGATAAACTGGCAGTCCGTCCCGACGTGTATAAGGGAATCGTGCAGGGATATTTAGCTGAAATGGGCAACCTGCTCACCCCAACCGAACATGGGTATATTTACTTCGCCGGCCGCTTTATGCTGTATATGCAGGCCATTCGTTTCCTCACCGATTACCTGCTGAACGATCGCTATTATGGCGAAAAGTATCCGCATCATAATTATCACCGCGCCGCCAACCAATTGCGGTTGCTGGAGCTGTATACGGAGCGGGAGAGTGAGTTACAATAGTGAATGGTGAATAGTGAATGGTGAATGGTGAATGGTGAAGCGCATGAATCATCTCTGCGCCTTAATCTCTTTGCGTCTTTGCGTGAAAAGCAGCGTCCTCTCACGCAAAGACGCATAGGGAGCAAAACCTTAAACCCTACGCCTTAAGCCCTAAGCCTTCCGCCTTCCACCTCAAGACGGCGGTTTCAACCGAAGACATTATATTTACGCGGATTGATATTAAAATTTCCTGCCTTGAAAGCAATTGTCTTCTTTTTCCTGTTGTGTTGCTGCGCTTTTACATCTCACGCGCAAACAACCCTGTCTAAAACCTGGGTCTCCGATCAGGGTAACGGACAATATAAGAATCCGGTGCTGCACGCCGATTACTCTGATCCCGATGCTGTGCGTGTAGGCGATTATTACTACATGACCGCTTCCAGTTTTAACTGCACGCCCGGATTGCCCGTTCTGAAATCCGCCGATCTCGTCAACTGGCAATTGATCGGTTATGCATTGCCCAGACAAGTACCGCTGGAACATTTCAATGAAGTGCGTAACGGAGAAGGCGTGTGGGCGCCCGCTATCCGTTATCACAAAGGCTTGTTTTATATTTACTATCCCGATCCTGATTTTGGTATTTACGTGGTGACGGCACAACGGGCCGAAGGTCCCTGGTCTGCGCCGGAATTGGTATTGCCGGGAAAGGGTATCATCGATCCTTGTCCGTTGTGGGACGATGACGGCAAAGCCTATCTCGTTTATGGTTGGGCTGCAAGCCGCGCCCAAGTCAATAGTCTGTTAACGGTAAGTCCTTTAAGTACCGATGGAAAAAAAGCAACCGGCGATGGCCGTCATGTCTTCGACGGGCACGATGCGCATCCGACATTGGAAGGACCGAAGTTTTATAAACGGAATGGTTACTATTACATCTTTGCACCGGCTGGCGGCGTGGCTACGGGCTGGCAACTCGTTTTACGATCAAAAAATATTTACGGCCCTTATGAAGAAAAGATCGTGATGGACCAGGGCCGTTCTCCCGTGAACGGACCTCACCAGGGTGCCTGGGTTGAAACGCCATCTGGCGATTCATGGTTTCTGCATTTCCAGGACAAAGGTGTATATGGTCGCGTAGTGCACCTGCAGCCCATGAGCTGGAAAAACAATTGGCCCGTAATCGGAGCCGATGCCGACGGCGATGGGAAAGGTGAACCCGTACTCCTGTACAAAAAGCCTGTTTCCAAAATCAATACAAAATATACGCCTCCTGAATCGGATGAATTCAATACAGCGCAGTTGGGTTTGCAGTGGCAATGGAATGCAAATCCTCAAATCACCTGGTGGGCGCAATTACCTCCTTCCGGCTATCTGCGTTTGTTCGCTTTGCGTCGTCCTGCCGGAAGCGTCAATATGTGGCAGGTGCCGAATTTATTGCTGCAAAAATTTCCCGCCCCGGCTTTCACCGTCACCACCAGACTCCGGCTCGTGGCCGATAGCAACGGTAAACAGGCGGGCCTGCTGGTAATGGGGCATGATTACGGTTATATCAGCATTCGTCGCAGTGGAAACGGTTACCTGCTTTCACAAATGTTGTGTAAGGATGCGGAGAAAGGACAGGCGGAGACAAAACAAGCCGGGCATTTCATCAACGGTGGATGGGTCTGGCTACGCGTACAGGTAAAAGAGGGCGGTGATTGTTTATTCAGTTATAGCACAGACGGCACGGCCTTTGCTCCATTGGGCAATGTTTTCAAAGCCAGAGAAGGCAAATGGATCGGTGCGCGTGTTGGTATTTTTTGTAATGGACCGGCGGAAGCACGCAACGGTGGTTATGCCGATTTCGACTGGTTCCATGTTGAACCTTAAATAATAATTTGTATGAAGAATCTTATTCGTTATAGCGCAGGAATTCTCGCATTGGCCATAACCGCTTGTTCCGCACCGCGGCAATCATTGCAATTGACCAATGCAACTGATCAGGACAAGAAAGACGAACTGGTCGTTTTAACACGCGCGCAGGTACAGCGTTTCACCGGAAAATTATCACCGGAGAAATACATCATCATCACCCGTCCCGGCCAGACCGGCCCTCCGGTATTGGTGCAACACGATGACCTCAACCACGACGGTGTGTGGGATGAAATCGCTTTTATGTTATCGCCCGCCGCCGGGGAGAAAAATGAATGGAAACTTGAGCCCTCCGATGCGCCGGCAACGATCAAGGCCGTTGTACGTGCACACGTACGCCAAAAGAGAAAGTCGGGTGATGGTACATTCGGTACCGATCTGGAAACGGATAGTATCCCTGCAGGTCAGCAGCCCACTGATTTCAGCAAAGAAAAATTACCGCCATTTCTCACAGAAGGTCCCGCCTGGGAAAACGATAAGGTTGGCTTTCGTTTTTATTTCGATGGACGCAACTGCAAAGACATTTGGGGAAAGACCACACCCCGCATGGTGCTCGATGAAGTAGGAACCAACCCTGCCAATAGCTATCATCATTTGTCGGATTGGGGGATGGATATTTTGAAAGTAGGCAAATCGCTTGGCGCCGGTGCATTAGCGGTGCATTTATCAAATGTGAACGGCCGCGATACCTTGTTGCGTCTTGGTGGTTTATCGATGGGGCCGGTTAAATACGAAAAGGTGGCTGATGGTCCGTTACGTGCAATTTTCAGGATGCATTATCCGGCCTGGCAGATACCCGGCCGTACCGGTACCATGTCGTTGACGGAAGAAATTCATATATGGGCCGGACAATATTTTTATGAGAGCAGGGTTACGCTCAACGGTGCGCGCGAAGGCGATGAACTGGTGACGGGGATTGTTAATCTCTACAATCTCCCTGCGAAAAGAGTGGACACACTCGATGCCTCCGTGCTTTATACTTTCGGCAGGCAATCGGAAAACAACGACAAACTGGGCCTCGCTATTTTAGTGGGAAAAGGTACTGCCGCCGATTTTGGTGTTACACCCAATGCGGGTAGTGACGTGTTGAATACTTACACCGTCAAATTTCCCGGCAACAAAGCCATATTCCGCTTTTATGCTGCCTGGGAAAAATCGGATGCCCGCTTCAGCGCCGAACAATCCTTCACCGATTTTCTGAAAACGGAGGCGTTTAATTTCAGCCGCCCCGTTTCCATTAACCGCTGATCTTAAGGAACGATCATTGTTTTACTGTGGAAGGTGTGCGCGCTGAAGTACCCGAGTGCGCCGCCTTGCATATTGGACACAGGATTCGCCGGTGTTGCCTGCTGGTTGCCGCCAGTGGCACTGCGGATCAGGCTGAACCAGTATTTATATATAGCAGGATCGATACAAAGAAAGTCGATCCTTACCTGGTCACCGCTTTTCAGTTTATCCTCATCATCATCGTCGTCGTCAAAGTCGAACAGCTTAGAGTTGATCCTTCTGCCATCGCTGTAATCATCGTTGCGGATCTGGATCGCCGTTTTTCTTTCGCCATTTATATATTGTATATAACGATAGCTGTTGCCCAGCCCCACGGGATCGGGATGGTCCACATTGACCACTTTCATATTTTCCCCGAAGAAAAATTCATCGGTTGCGTAGATCGTATCCATCAGCACTTTTTGCGGCATGGTGGACACGGCGGTGAACACTTCTCCGGTAGGTGCGGTAACACGCAAAGTATAACTGCGGCCCGAAACACCCGTCAATGCAGGAGCTTCGTATACACCGGGCGATGTTGGCGCCAGTGTGGTGGTGCCGCCACCATTTTCAGTAATGGTCACGGTGGCACCGGAGATACCGGGAAAGGTGTTGTCTTCGTCGAAGTCTTTTGTTTGTGTCAGCAACACTTTGGCCTGGCCCGGAATATCACTCAGCACGGCTTCTACCACATATTTCTTTTCGGCACTGTTGAGGTTGAGGTCGATTACTTTTTCGCAGGAACTAAACAGGCTCAGCATCAATACGCTTCCTATTCCTGTGAGCAACTTTGTTGTATATGATTGGATACGCATGTTATCAGAATTTAAAGTTGTAGGAAATGGAGGGAATGAATTTGAACAGGGCATAGCGTACGGCTTCTGTTTTGTTCGGATCGTTTTCCGCATCACGGAAGTCGATGATGTAAGCATTTTCCCGCCCGTAGGCATTATATAAACTGAAACTCAGTTCAGAGGTTCTTTTCTTTGTCTGTTTCAGCGTCCAGTTGGCGCCGATATCCAGGCGGTGATAATCCGGCATGCGGTAGCCGTTGCGATCGGTATAATAGAAAACGGTCTGATCGTTTACGCGGTATTTACCTGCGGGGAAGGTTACGGCGTCACCGGTATAGAATACCCAGGTAGCTGACACTGTCCATTTGCGGCTGAGTTGGTATGTACCGACGATGGCCACATCGTGTGTGCGGTCCTGGCGGGCGTTGTACCAGCGGTCGTTGTTGATACCGTTGATCTTTTTTTCTGTCTTGGATAAGGTATAGCTGAGCCAGCCGGTGAGCCTGCCCGTTTTTTTGCGCAGCAACCATTCAATACCGTAAGCGCGGCCCTTTCCATACAATAATTGTGATTCGATCGCATCGTTGTTGGCGAATACGTCTGCTCCGTCACGGTAGTCGATCTGGTTTTGCATGGATTTGTAATAGGCTTCCACGCTCAACTCATAATTATTGTTGAAGAGATCGCGGTAGAAACCGAGCGATACCTGGTCGGCGATCTCGGGTTTGATGATATTGGTGCTTGCAATCCATTTATCCGTAGGGTTGGAGGAGGTCGAGTTGGAGATCAGGTGCAGGCTTTGGGTGTTGCGTACATACGAAGCTTTCAGTGAGGTGCGCGGGTTGAACACATAACTGGCAGCGAGGCGCGGCTCGAGGTAGAAATAGGTTTTTACAAATTCTCCTTTGGAGTAGCTCATAGTGTCGAGCACTTTGCCTTCGTCATCTATATTATAGAAATCACCTTCTCCCAGGATGCTGAAGGAGGAAAGCCGCATGCCATAAGTCAGGTTGATCTTGTCGGATGCTTTCCAGGTATTGGTCAGGTAAAGCGCATTTTCCCATGAATAACGTTTCTGCAACGCGGAAGAATTAACGCTCGACGTAGCGGATGCCTTTACTTCGCCAGGGAGTATATTATGGTAAATACTATTCAGCCCAAATCGCCAGTTGTTGCGGCTGTTGGTGTACCATTGGTACTCGTGTTTAATGTTCCAGTCGCGGATGCGTGACAGGATGTCGAAGTCGTCGCCGCCGCTGCGGATGCCGATGTTATACTGGTAGTTGCTGTAAATAAGGGAAGTGTTGGAAAACAGTTTCGCATTGTAAATGTGATTCCAGCGCAGCGTGCCGGTAGAGTTGCCCCAGTCAATGCCAAATGTTTCACCGATGCCCAGCACATCTTTACCAAAATAACCAGACAGGTAAAGCCGGTCTTTATCGCCAAGCTGATAGTTCAGTTTGGCGTTCAGGTCATAGAAATAAAGTGTGTTGCGATTAATGGACGAATCGCTTGACAGCTTCAGGAATACATCCGCGTAGGTGCGGCGGCCTGTTACCAGGAAAGATGATTTTCCTTTCTGGATCGGTCCTTCCACGTTGAGTTTGGCCGAGATGAGTCCGAGGCCTCCGCTCACGTTATAGTCCTGGTTGTTACCGTCATTCATTTTAATATCCAATACGGATGAAAGGCGACCACCGTATTGAGCGGGCATCCCGCCTTTGTAAACGGTCATGTCTTTGATCGCATCGGAATTAAAAGTGGAGAAAAAGCCCAGCAGGTGGGAGGCATTGTACACCGGAGCTTCATCCAGCAGGATGAGGTTCTGATCTACGGCGCCACCGCGTACGTAAAAACCGCTGTTGCCTTCGCCGGCAGATTTGATACCGGGCAGCAACTGGATGGTTTTAAGAATGTCTTTTTCGCCAAATAAGACCGGAATGTTTTTGATGTCTTTGGTCGACAATTTCTCCACGCCCATCTGCGGGTTGGTGATACTGCGACCCCTGGTCTGCGCAGATACGGTTACGCCTTCGAGACTTTTAATTTCGTCTTCGAGTGCGATGTTGAGTCGCGTGTCTTTCTCCAGGTTAATGGTTTCGGTAAAGGTTTGCATACCGACCGCAGATACTTCGATCGTATGGCTGCCTTTATCCAGTGTAAGCGAGAAGAAGCCGTATTCATTACTGGTTACGCCCTGGTTGCCGGCCTTTATAGAAGCGCCGATCAATGTTTCACCTTTCGCTTTGGAGGTGATGGTACCGCTGATGGTAAATTTTTCCTGGGAAAAAACGGCCAGTGTGCTGCACAGCAGGAGCAGCGTGGTTATGGTTCTTTTTATCATAAGTCAATGCATGTCCAATTCACGACAACAGCAAAGCTGTTATCAAAAATCCTTTTCTGAAGCAATCGTAAAAAACTATTTCGCCGGAGAGTAGGCGTAGTCGATGCGGCCGGTCTGTTTTTTATTTTTATCAAACAATACTTCTTTGGTACGCAGACCTGCAGTATTATAAGCATAACGCCAGATCATGTAATCGCGTGTTCTGTTGGAAGTGACTACCATCTTTTGCGCTAATCTTCCTGCTGCATCGTATTCAAAGAGTGTCTCCGGTAAAAGCATTTTTTCATACTTGTCATACCTGACAATGTCTGAAAGCATTCCGTTGTCTGTATAATAATAATAAATAGGGTCGCCGAACTTCTTTCCCTTCCTGTAAAGCTGTTCGTCCGCAACTTTGCCCTTTTCGTCCCTACCAAACCGGAATTCGGTTGTATCAGCACTGTTTTTTATTCTCCACATTTTTTCAGGCAATCCGTCCGAACCATACTCCCACAGGTGTGTTTCGGTGTCATCGAACTCCTGGGATTTGTCGCTGGTGGTTGTTTTAACAGATATGGGGTAGTTATTGTTGGCCTGGTAAGTGTAAAGCGTTTGGGTAAAACCGGTGTCAGTGGAATCCGTTACAGAGAGGAGGCGTTGTTGTGCATCGAAACGGTAATAGACGGTATTCTTGTCGAACTTGTTGCGGGTGGTCACTTTCATCAGCCGGCCGTTATCGCCGATTTCCTGCCATTCGTTGAAGTCGGTATTTTTAGCGCCGCGTTCGTCAAAGCCGGTGGCCGATATTGAACCGATCTGCTGACTGACGAGCAGGCTCATGCGGGCATTGGTTTCAACCGTACCGATCACATCATTGTAGTAAAACTGCGCTTTGAGCGAATACAGGGATAAGGATAGTAAAATGCTGAAAAGATATTTCATCCGGTTAGGTTCTTTTGTCAAAATTAGCCAAATTAGCCTGTAAACGTAAAAGGGGGGCGTCTCCGTGTATATTTGCAATATTTATTTAAGAAAACTTTAGTATGTCGCACAGCCCTCTCCGGAAAGAACGGAACTGTCTGAATTGTGGAGCCTATGTTCAGGGACGCTTTTGCCAGGAATGCGGGCAGGAAAACGTAGAACCACGCGAAAGCTTTTGGGCCGTATCCTCGCACTTTGTGGCGGATATTTTTCACTTTGAAGGGAAATTCTTTAAAACGGTTGGATTACTGATCCGTAAACCTGGTTTTCTGACTGCCGAATACATGCGCGGACGCAGAATGCGGTACCTGCATCCGGTACGGATGTACCTGCTTACTTCTGCAGTTTTTTTCCTGATCTATTTTACTTTTTTTGCGGGTCATGGCTCGATGATCAATATCGGTTCGGGTAAACTGAAAACCATGGACCGGCTCGAACTCGCGGAAGGCTACAAACAGGTACTTGAAACCGATACAACCCGTACCGATCTGAAAGAACGGATTGCACTGCTGGAAGACACTTCACGCGTAATCAGTCCCGAAGAATTTCAAAATGCGATCATCAAACTCCGGAATGAAGGAATGTCGTTTGGTTTAAGAAAATATAAAAGTGTGGCCGCCTATGATTCTATTCAGGCATCGCTGCCCCGCGGAAAACGTGATGGATGGCTGGAACGTGTGTTCAACCGGAAATTCGTTTCCCTGAATGAAAAATACGGCGACGATCCCGAAGTACTGACCGAGAAATTAAACTCGGAAGTCTTGCACCGTGTGCCCTATATGCTGTTTGTGTCTTTACCATTGTTCATGTTGATCCTGAAACTGGTCTACATCAGGCGCAAACAATTTACAGCGGTCGATCACGGCATATTCACCCTGCATTTGTATATATTTTGTTTTGTGTTGTTGTTTTTTACCGAGCTGGTCAGTTCCCTGCAAAGCGTTACGGGCTGGGGTTTCCTTGGATATATAACAGTGGCGTTGTACCTGTCTGTGATCGTATACTTGTTGAAAGCGATGCGTAATTTTTATGCGCAATCCTGGGGCAAAACCATCGGCAAATTCATGCTGGTGTTTTTATCGGCAGCAGTGATGGCGGTATTGTTGCTGGCTGTTTTTCTTTCTTATTCTACATTGACTGTTAAATAAAACTTACCGATATGAGCGCTTCACTCAGTGATTCATTTCTGCGGCTGATCCGTATTATGGATGAGCTCCGCGAACAATGCCCTTGGGACCGCAAGCAAACCATTCAATCGCTCCGGCAGATGACCATCGAAGAAACATTCGAGCTGGCCGATGCGATCACTGAATCGGATTGGAAAGGTATCCGCGAAGAACTCGGCGACCTGATGCTGCACGTTGTGTTCTATGCAAAAATCGGTCGCGAGCAGGAAAAGTTCACCATGGAAGAAGTGCTTAATGGTATTTGTGAAAAGCTGATATCGCGTCATCCACATATTTATGGCAATGAAAAAGGCGAGAAGGTCCAGGTGGCGGACGCCGACGAAGTAAAAAAGAACTGGGAAAAGCTCAAACTGAAAGAAGGCAAGAAGTCGGTGCTGGAAGGCGTTCCGCGTTCATTGCCGGCTACGGTAAAAGCGATGCGCCTGCAGGAAAAAGCCCGGCAGGTGGGATTTGAATGGGAGAACAAAGACCAGGTATGGGAAAAGGTGGAAGAAGAAATGGCCGAACTACGGGAGGTAGCCGGCGGTCCGGACCATGCCAGAACCGAAGAAGAGTTCGGCGACCTGATCTTTTCATTGATCAATTACGCACGGTTTTTGCAGGTAGATGCGGAAAATGCATTGGAACGAACCAATAAAAAGTTTATCCACCGGTTTACTGAGATGGAAAAAATAGCCTTGGGCAACGGGAAAGATCTCCGTCAGCTATCCCTGGAAGAGATGGACGCCATCTGGACCACCGTAAAACAACAAAAGCAAGAGTGAAATACCGGCTGCTTCATACCTTTTACAGGGAGGGATTACTGCTGCTCGCCGCCGTGCTGCTATTTACCCTGTCCTTTGTTTTCAATAAAATTTACAGCAACAGAACCGCTGTAGCCGTGCAGGTACGTACGGCCGAAACATTCCTGCACAATTATGCCAACGACTTTGACCGCGTAGTGAATGATTCGGCATTGGTAAACCGGCTTTCCAACCGGCGCGAGACCAAACGCGAACTCGACATATTGGTGGGCAAAGGATACGGCTTTTTCCTTTACCGCCAGGCCGAAGGGGTAGCGAATCTTCGTTTCTGGAACGAGCAACTCATTCTTCCTCCTGCTGAAATCCGTGAAAAAAAAGACGGCGAATATTTCCGCAAACTTTCCAACGGTTATTATTATATCGTCCGCAAAACCATTCCGCATCAACCCGGGCTGGTAGCGTACGCCATGGTGCTGGTGCGTTCCTCTTTCTTTATCACCACCGAATATCTTCCTCAACATTTCACCTTCAGTGAAACGGCCGACAAACGCGTGGCCATCAGTTCGCAGGCAACGGATTTTGTCGTGAAGGACCGCAAAGGCGGTACATTGTTCTACCTGGATAAGCGAATGGCCAATAACATTCCGTACAACGACAATGTAACCATCGCACTGCGTTTCGGCGGCATGTTCTTCCTCTTGTTTTTTGTTTTCAGGATGGCGGAATGGTTTGCCTGGCGAAGACGCAAACGAATAGCTATCGGCGTACTCACGATATCCCTGTTGTTTATACGATTGCTGTTTTACCAATGGCCTGCACTCTTCAACCTCCGGCAGTTTGAACTGTTTGATCCCGCGATCTATGGCTCCAATATGATCCAGCGGTCGTTGGGTGACCTGCTGATTAATGCAGTAATGTTGTGTTGGGTGATGATCTATAGCTGGTCCAAACTGCATACGGTTCGTTTCTCCACGGAGGGCTGGCCGGTGTGGCGTAAATGGGCGGTAGGACTCGTAGCCCTGAGCCTGCTGATTTATTCCACCTTTGTGATCGCTTCGGTGATCCGCAGCATTGTGGCGGATTCGAAAATATCGTTTGACGTAACCGACTTTTACAGCCTGAGTGCTTATACGGTGGTCGGGTTCATTATCCTGGCCTGCCTTTCGCTTTCGTATTATTATTTCACGCAGTTATTGTTCCGTGTGCTGGTGGTGGTGTTCAAGGGGCGGCAGTTCCTCATCTATATAGCCATCGCCTTTACCGGACTGGTATACCTGACCATCCGTTCCGGTCACCGCGAGGTATTGTTCTATTTGCCGGTGCTGCTTTGGCTGATCGGTTATACCTGGCTGGTAAGCCGCCAGGGACTGGTGGTGTACCGCATCCGTTTCAATATTGCGGGTATCGTGCTCTGGATCTTCATTTTCTCCGTTTCGATTGCGGCCATTATGCTAAAGGAAAATGAACTGGCCGAATGGCAGCGCCGTAAATTCTATGCAGAAAAAATGGCCGTGCGCACCGATCCTTCCAGCGAACGGTTGATGAGCATTGCCATTACTTACTTGGATAATGACTTCCTGGAAGAAAACTTTCACCGGTTTACCGACAGTGCGGAAAATGATTATCTGCGCGACAGCATCATTACCAGCAACTACTCGGGTTATCTCGATAAATACGATACACGTCTTTATGCCTATGATGCCGAAGGTTATCCCCTCGGCAATGCCGATAACACCAGTTATGAAGCGATGAACACCATCGTAACGGTGCAGTCGAGGCCCACCGATGTACCCGATCTTTTTTATTACGAAACGGGCTTTGATAAATTCGCTTACATCACCGAGCGAAAAATAACGGATAGCCTGGGACGGCTGATGGGTTATTTCTTTATCGTATCCAATCCCAAGAAATACAGCAACGACGGGCTTTTCCCGGAAATGTTCCGGCAGTTCCGGCAAACAAGCGCAGAAACGTCACCGATCTATTCTTATGCAGTATACGGCAATAAACAATTGTTGTCGTCCTCGAGCAACTATCCCTTTGCCACGTCACTGGTGCAGGACCAGGTGCCGAGTGAAGAAGTGGAAAGCCGTAATAACGGTGAATACAATGAACTATGGTACCGCGTGAGCAACGACAAGGTAGTGGTGATGGTGCGGAAGAAAGATACATTTATCGAATCCATTACGCTGTTCTCTTACATATTCTGCAGCTTCCTTTTCCTGGTGGCGATTGTGCAGATATTGTCCTTCATCTTTAAAACGGGGTATCAGTTAAAAGATGCGCGGCGTATTTTCCAGACGAGCATACGCGTGCAGGTACACAATACATTCATCTTTGTCAGTGTCTTTTCCTTCATCATCATCGGGGTGGCAACCATCTCGTTTTTCATCCGCCGCTACGAGCGCAACAACAGCGACAAACTCAGCCGGACGATGAATATCATGGTCAATGAAATGCAGAAGAAGGCTTACTCCGGTGTTCATTTCCGTAATTCATTCTTCGGGCTGGATTCAACGGGCGTAACGGGGTTGCAGCGGTTGGTGGAAGAAGTATCCGATATTCACGGGGTGGACGTGAACGTGTTTGACCTGGACGGCAACCTGGTCGTGTCTTCGCAGCGTGATGTGTATACGAAAGGAGTACTGAGTACGAAAATAGATCCGCTGGCCTACTATCACCTGAGCCGCTTGCGGCAGAAACAACATGTGCAGAAAGAACGCGTATCGAACCTTTCTTACATGAGCATCTACGCGCCGGTGCGCGATGATGATGGAAAGGTATATGCGTACCTGGGCATCCCGTATTTTACTTCGCAATTGGAATTGAACCAGGAGATCTCCAACTTCCTGGTAACGATCATCAATCTCAACGCGTTCATCTTCCTGATCGCGGGATTGATCGCTTTGTTCATTACCAACAGGATCACCCGGTCGTTCTCGCTGATCAGTGAGAAAATGCGTGAGGTAAACCTCAGTACCGAAAATGAAATGATCCAGTGGAACCGTGATGATGAAATCGGTGAACTGGTGACGGAATACAACAAGATGGTGTCGAAGCTGGAACAGAGTGCAACGATGCTGGCCAAAACCGAACGGGAAGGTGCGTGGAGGGAAATGGCGCGGCAGGTAGCACACGAGATCAAAAACCCGCTCACACCGATGAAGCTGAGTTTGCAGTACCTGCAGAAAGCCATTGACGGCGATCACCCGGATGTACGCAAGCTTACGGGCAATGTAGCGAATACATTGGTAGAACAAATCGATCACCTGGCGAAGATCGCGGCGGACTTCTCGCAGTTTGCCAATATCGGCAATACAAAAGTTGAATTGTTCGATCTGCACGAGATCATCGGCTCTTTAAAAGACCTGTATAGCTCCAATTCGGCTGTATCCTTTACCTGGCACAAGTTGCAGGGGCTGGTGCGCATTGGGGCAGACAAAACGCAGATGAACCGCTTGTTCACCAACTTATTGGTCAATGCGATGGATGCGGCCAAAGAGCGGCCGATTTGTGAAATAACGATCGAAGAGAAACGCAGCAACGGTATGATACTGATCAGTATCAGCGACAATGGAGAAGGCATTCCGGAAGAAATGCATTCCAATATTTTTGTTCCCAACTTCACTACCAAAACGTCCGGCACGGGCCTGGGTCTCGCCATGTCAAAAGGCATTGTAGAGCAGGCGCACGGTAATATCTGGTTTGAAACAAAAGTGGGTGTGGGGACTACTTTCTTTGTGGAAATACCGGAAGCTAATTTGACAATTTGAAAATTTGAGAATTAGACAACGGTTACTGATGGTTTGGCTGCTAATAAAAAATCCGTCAAATTTTCAAATCATCAAATCTTCAAATTAGCTAAATACTCCTCCAGCTCTTTTCTTGTAAAACTGCTCAGGTTGTTTGCGGCTGTCAGACCGCCTTTTTGTGCGGCGAGTACGCCATAGCGTATATCGTCGAAACCTTTGATGAAGTGTGCATCGGGGTTGATCGAGAGCAGCACACCTTTTTCTATCGCATAGGGAATCCATTGCCAGTCGATATCGAGACGGCGGGGATGTGCATTCAATTCAATCACCACTTTATGTTCGGCACAGGCATCGATGATCGCGCGGTGATCGAGCGGATACCCGTTGCGGCTGAGCAGCAGGCGGCCCGTCATGTGACCGAGAATGGTGGTGGCGGGATGACTGATCGCCTTCAGCAGGCGGCTCATGGCCTTTTCCTGCGACATCTGCAGGTTGCTGTGTACGGAAGCTATAACTAGATCAAACGTGTTTAATACTTCGTCGGAATAATCCAGGCTGCCATCGTTGAGGATATCACACTCTATACTTTTGAAAATGCGAAACGGTGCCAGTTGTTCGTTGAGCTGGTCGATGTAGCGGTGCTGCTCGCGGATCCGTTCTTCCGTTAAGCCATTTGCGTAAGCAGCAGAGCGGGAGTGATCGGAAATGACGAGGTACTCCATACCGCGGCGGATCAAATCCTTCGCCATGTCTTCAATCGTGTCGGTGCCGTCACTCCAATTGCTGTGATTGTGAATGATACCTTTGATATCGGAAGGCTGGATAAGCACCGGCAGATCGTTTTGTTGCGCACGTGCGATGATATACGGCGCTTCTCGCAGGCAGGCTGGTATAGTTGCAATGCCGGCTTCCGCAAAAACGGATTCATCGGTAGCCGCAGGATCAGCATAATTAAACGAGAGCGAAGGATAGTCAATCAGGAATTGTTCCGTGAAAGCCGGCGCGCCGGTAGTCATGAACTGACGACGTACAAGATCTCCTTTACCTGTATACAAACGCAAACGAAGGCCATTGCGAAGCAGGTAAAGTAAACTGCCGGGATTGTCTTCCAGTAATTCAGGCGGGTAAGCCGTCTCGAATTTCGGTTTAACGTTCTCGTTGGTTTCGTCTACCACAAACTCGAGTTCTTCAATGGTCAATGACTGACGGCGGTAAGCGCCCGTGGGGCGCACGTTGCTGGCGCCGAAAAGATTTTCCAGGTAGCCTTTCACCTGCGGATAAATTTCATCGAGTTGCGCGTAAAGGAAATGACCTTGCGAGGCGAGATAAAAATCTATGGCGGCTAAAACATTCGCCTGTGTTTTGGCGCCGAAACCTTTGTAAAGAGTAAGGCGGTTTTCGTTGCAGGCGTATTGCAGTTCACCGATGGACTGAATACCCATCTCTTTCCAGATGGTATGAATCTTTTTCGGACCGAGACCTTTGATCTGCATGAGTTCGATCACGCCGGCGGGGGTAGCTTCGATCAATTCATCGAGTACCTGCAGACGACCGGTGTCGAGTAGTTCGATGATCTTGCGGGCAACGCTGTCGCCGATACCTTTCATACCGGCAAACTGGCTTCTGTCGGTAGCAGCGAGTGGCGCGGGAATTTTTTCAATGTAGAAGGCGGCGATGGAATAGGTCTTCGACTTGAAAGAATTTTCTCCGTGGATATCCAGGAGACGGGAGAGCAGGCTGAACTGGTCGGCAATAGCGGCATTATCCATGGATGCAAGATAATAATTAGGGAAAAGAGGAGTGGGAGGGGAATAAAAAAAGTCTCCTTTCGGAGACTCTATAAACTTGAAAAGAAATAAAAAATTATTTCTTTTTAGCTGCTTTCTTAGGAGCTGCTTTCTTAGCTGCTTTTTTAGGAGCCGCTTTTTTAGCTGCTTTCTTTGGAGCTGCTTTTTTAGCTGCTTTCTTTGGAGCTGCTTTTTTAGCTGCTTTCTTTGGGGCTGCTTTCTTAGCTGCTTTTTTTGGAGCAGCTTTTTTCTTAGTTGCCATTTTTTGTGAATTTAATGTTTAGTAGAATGGGTTATCGTTAGTAAAAATAATAATTATTTTATACTACCCAAATTTTTTTCCACAAAAAATGGGAACTGGAAAGCTTAAGCTTCTGCTTGTGCAGCAAGAACAGAAACAAAAGTTCTGTCTTTTGCACCTTTGCGGAACTCAACAACACCGTCGCTGAGAGCAAACAGAGTAAAGTCTTTACCAACACCTACGTTCTTACCAGGATGGTAAACAGTACCACGCTGACGTACGATGATGTTACCGGAAATGGCAGGTTGACCACCGAAAATTTTTACACCCAGGCGTTTGCTGCGGGAGTCGCGGCCGTTCTTAACACTACCTTCACCTTTCTTATGTGCCATGATTTACGTTGTTTAGAATGTTATATTTTTTATCCGCCCGTTTTTATACAGGCAACGATTGTCCGGATGATCAGGCTATTGCTGTTACCTTGATTTTGGTATAAGCAGTACGGTGACCTTTCTTTTTGTGAAAGCCTTTTCTTCTTTTCTGTTTGTAGGCGATCACAGTTTCACCTTTCACATGATCCAGAATCTCGGCGGTTACTTTCGCATTCGCTTCAGTACCTACTGTAAGTTTGCCACCGGCGTCAACCAGCAACACTTCCAGATCGAGTTTGTCTCCGGCATTGCCTTCAAGGCGCGGAACGAATAAGGTCTGGTCTTTTTCTACTTTGAATTGCTGACCGGCAACTTTTATTACTGCTAACATAGTCTGAAAATTAGGACGGCAAAGGTAAGGAGAAAATTTTAACCCGCCAATAAAAACAAAGTTTGATCCGGCAAATTTAAGTCTTTTGGCCCTTCATCCTGTATCTTTGTTAGCTTTGACAGGCCGGGCAAACACCCCTCACCACCGTGCCGGGTGGCCTGGTATTGACCCGCGGCAGAAAAATAAAGTAATGAAAATCAAATCGTTTTTAGCAAAACCCTTTGCTTCCTATGTATATAAAGGTATCCGCAAGGGAATGCATACAGCCGTCGCCGACCAGGAAAATATTTTAAAAATGCTGATCAAAACCGGCCGGAATACCGAGTACGGAAAACAGCAGGGACTGGGACAGGTGGGCAGCTACAACGAATTCCGGCAGGCAGTGCCGGTACTGGATTACGAACAAATGCGTCCTTTTATTGATATGATCAAAGAAGGCAAACACAATGTTCTCTGGAAAGGCCGCCCGATTTACTTCGCCAAAACATCCGGCACCACCAGCGGTACCAAATACATCCCCATCACCAAAGACTCTATTTCCAACCATATCAACTCCGCCCGCAACGCATTGTTGTGTTACATGGCAGAAACGGGTAACTCTCTTTTTGCCAACGGCAAAATGATCTTCCTGTCCGGCTCCCCCGTGCTCGAAAGAGTAAGCGACATTCCCACAGGACGACTCAGCGGCATCGTGAACCATCATATACCACGCTACCTGCGCACCAACCAGTTGCCGTCTTACGAAACCAATTGCATCGAAGATTGGGAAACCAAACTCAACCGCATCGTAGACGAAACCATCAACAAAGACATGACACTCATCAGTGGTATTCCGCCATGGATGCAGATGTACTTTGACGAACTGAACAAACGCACCGGCAAAAAAATAAAAGACATCTTCCCGCATTTCTCCGTAATGGTGTACGGCGGCGTAAACTTCGATCCCTACAAAGCCAAACTGTTTGACAGCATCGGCAAAAAAGTAGATGGTATCGAAACGTTTCCCGCATCGGAAGGGTTCTTTGCTTTCCAGGATTCGCAGGAGCAGGAAGGACTTTTGCTGAATACGGACAGCGGTATTTTCTTCGAATTTGTGCCCGCTGCCGAAATACACGATGAAAATCCCACCCGCCTTTCCCTCCGCGATGTAAAAGTGGGAGAGAACTATGCGCTGATCATCAACAGCAACGCAGGTCTATGGGGATATAATATCGGAGATACGGTAAAGTTTCTTTCCGTAGATCCGTACCGCCTGGTGGTAACGGGACGTACCAAACATTTCATTTCTGCGTTTGGAGAACATGTGATCGGTGAAGAAGTGGAATACAGTTTGCTGAAAGCGGCCGAGGAAGAGAACATCCATATCCGTGAGTTCACGGTGGCGCCTTTTGTAAGCGAGGATGCCGGTCGTTCTTACCACGAATGGTTTATCGAATTTGAAAATAAACCCGATAACCTGGAAGCGTTCGCCCGCAAACTGGACGACAACCTCCGGAAGAAGAATGTTTATTACGATGACCTGATCACCGGCAATATTCTCAAACCACTCAAACTGACGCCCGTCCGCCGCAATGGGTTCATTGATTATATGAAATCAATCGGCAAACTCGGCGGCCAAAACAAAGTGCCCCGCCTGAGCAACGACCGGAAGATAGCGGATGTGCTGGCAGGGTTTGGGGAAGGGTGAATCGTCAATCGTGAATCGTCAATAAGTGATATTTACATGCTGAGATTTTTTGACTTTTGACTTTTGAATTAACCCGGCTTTTCACCAAAAACTTTACAACTTAGTACTTAATACTTACTACTTAATAACTCGATGAACGAGACGCCCCATATCAAAAGAATAGCCATCTACGGCTCTACAGGTTCCATCGGAACGCAGACCCTGGATGTGATCAAAGGACACCCCGATAAATTTTCGGCAGAAGTGCTGACGGCACAAAACAATGCCGAACTGCTGATCGAACAGGCGCTGAAATTCAACCCCAACATCGTTGTGATCGGCGATGAGAAAAAATACAACGAAGTAAAACAGGCGCTGGCTGCTACGGATGTAAAAGTCTTTGCCGGTGAAAAAGCCCTGGAAGAAGTAGCCTGCATGGATTGTTATGACCTGATGCTCGCAGCTATCGTGGGATATGCCGGTCTTCGCCCAACACTGAAAGCGATCGAACATGGTAAAGCCATCGGATTGGCGAACAAAGAAACATTGGTGGTAGCCGGTGATATTGTCATGCAGAAAGCCGTGGAATACCGCGTACCCATCATTCCTGTCGACTCCGAACACTCGGCTATTTTTCAATGCCTCGTCGGGGAAACGCGCAATCGCATCGAGAAAATCATTCTTACCGCTTCCGGCGGACCATTTCTCGGACGTAAACCCAACTACCTGGTAAATGTGAAACGCGAACATGCGCTGCAACATCCCAACTGGAGCATGGGCGCAAAGATCACCATCGATTCGGCTACGTTAATGAACAAGGGACTGGAGATGATCGAAGCCAAATGGTTGTTCAATCTCGAGCCTGATCAGATACAGGTGCTGGTGCATCCGCAGAGTATCATTCACAGCATGGTGCAGTTCGAAGACGGTAGCATCAAAGCCCAGATGGGCCTGCCCGACATGAAACTGCCGATTCAATATGCTTTATCATTTCCTCAACGCATACCCAGCGATTTTCCGCGCTTTGATTTCAAAAAGATCAACACGCTCACATTTGAAGAAGCCGATCTGAAAACATTCCGCAACCTGGCATTGGCCATGGAAGCATTGGAGAAAGGCGGCAACCTGCCCTGTATCATGAATGCGGCCAACGAGATTGCCGTGTTTGCCTTCCTGCGCAACCGGCTCGGTTTCCTCGAAATGACTGATGTAATCGAAAAAGTGATGAACCGCGTACCTTTTATCGAAAAACCAACTTTGCAGGAATATTTTGAAAGCGACGGCGAAGCCCGGACCATGGCGGCGGATATCGTTCAGCTTTGAACCGAAATCTTGCAGAATTGTTAAGAATCAGCCCTTATAAACGGGGAATTTGCCATTCAACGCAAAACTTTGGTCCGGGATGCAGAGTATCTGAGAATTACCGGATATTTGCCCCGTTATAAAAAACTATATCACTCACACATGACCTTATTAGCCTTTAACTGGTCTGCCTTTGCGGCCAACCTCGGACAGTTTATCCTGGCATTTTCCATACTCATTGTTCTGCACGAGCTCGGACATTTCCTTACAGCGAAGTGGTTTGGATGCCGGGTGGAAAAATTCTATCTGTTCTTCAATCCCTGGTTTTCACTTTGGAAAAAGAAGATCGGTGACACGGAGTATGGTCTCGGATGGATTCCCCTGGGCGGGTATGTAAAGATCTCGGGCATGATCGACGAGAGCATGGACAAAGAGCAGATGAAACTGCCCCCCGAGCCTTACGAGTTTCGGGCGAAGCCAGCCTGGCAGCGCCTGATCATCATGCTGGCAGGTGTAATCATCAACTTTATCCTGGCGCTGGTATTATTTGCCATGATCTTATTTGTATGGGGCGAGGAACGTGTACCGAATAAAAACCTGAAATATGGCCTGGTAGCGGATTCGCTGGCCCTGTCTGCCGGATTGCGCACAGGTGACCTGATCACTTCGGTGAACGGTAAGCCCGTTGAATATTATAACACACTCTCAAAAGATATTTACTTCAGCCAGGACCCGGTGCTCGGTGTGCTTCGCAATGGCAAAGACACTACCATCAAACTGCCTGACGGCTTCCTGAGCAAGCTGAACAAAAACCAGATGAGGGGTTTTGTAACCGCGCGCTACATGCCGAAAGTAGGGAATGATGAAAAGGCAAAATATATCAACGGAAAAGTACAAGCCGACGATCAGTTGATCGCGGTGAACGATACCGCTGTTACTTATAACGATGAAGCGAATAAAATACTGAACAAGCTGCAGAGTGGTCCCGTAAACCTGACCTTCCTGCGCAATGGCCGCGATACGGTCAATGCCAGTTTCACGTTTGATGCGAAAGAAGGAACCGGGCTTCCCCTGTTTAAACGTTTCTACGATATTCTCGGCTATGAGAAGATTGAATATGGCTTCTTTGAATCCATTCCTGCCGGTGTCAACATGGGCATCGAGCGTTTGGGTGAATACATTGAAGGAATCCGTTTGCTGTTTGTATCGAAGCAGCACAAGGTGAATGAGAACCTGGGCAGTGTGATCAGTATCGGTAAAACATTTGGCGGTGAGTGGGACTGGCAGCGTTTCTGGACCATGACGGCGCTGTTCTCGATCATTCTCGCGTTTATGAATATTTTACCGATTCCTGCACTGGACGGTGGTCACGCGTTATTTACGTTAGTGGAAATGATCACCGGCCGCAAGCCCAGTGATAAGTTCATGGAATATGCGCAATTGGTTGGCATGGTGCTGTTGCTGGGGCTGATGGCGTATGCGATTGGGTTGGATATATTCAGATTATTCAGATAAAAAGCTAATTTGACAATTTGATGATTTGAAAATGACCCTCACGGTCTCTTATATTGTCAAATCATCAAATTTTCAAATCATCAAATTAATAGTAACTTCGCATCTCTGACATCTACCAAAAGGGGGTGTTTGGCTTTGACAGCGTAGGTCTTTGAAAGTGTAAGCATGTCGTGCGTTGGATAATTAGCACGTAAATCTGAATATTCAAACTTCAAATGGCAATACTCAGTATGCCATGGCTGCCTAATCAGTGATTAGTTAGTCATTAGGGCCGCCGGGCCGGTTGGTCTGTTACCATGCCCCGCCGCCGACTTAAAAACAAAACAGGCTGCGATAACCGGAAGCTGTAAAGGTTATCTAAGACCCATAGCTAAGTGATCAGTTGGTTTGTTCATTTCCTGCTGATCGCCGACAATTAATAGATGAAATAAGCATGTAGAAAGCTTTTGGGGAATACGTTTGGACACCGGTTCGAACCCGGTCACCTCCACCAGAGAGGACAAAAATGCGTTAGCATCTTTTGTCCTCTTTTTTTTGCTCGTCAGTTTCTTCTTTAATGTCTTTTGATTGTTCTCCACTCATGGCGCTCATCAGGTTGTCTTAACAGCGCTTATGCACATGAATGCCGGAAATGCATTCAGCTCCTTGTAATGCCTGGGATCAAGTTTTTCAAACTCCCTGACCGGCCTGGGCTCTACAAGTTCCCTGATATAAAAGCCATTCCCGGTAAAGGGTATTATACAATCCTGCAGGGACCTCCTGAAGCTGTTCATTTCGATTTTTTTCCCAAACCCGCTCCACGTGGCTTTAACATGCTCCACGGAAAAATATTTTTTCGACCTGAAATACGTATACTCAAAAAAAGGATGCTCGATCGAAACGACGACCATGCCATCAGGCTTTAATACCCGGTGGAATTCCCTGATGGTATTAGTCCAATCCTCTACATAATGCATCGCCAGCGCGCAGAGTACTACATCACAGGAACCGGTTTGTATCATCTCCATTGGTTGAGCCAGGTCGTGAACGAAAAACTGCCCGTTGCTTCCATTTCTTTCCTTTGCCAACTGCACCATCCGGGGACTGAGATCGAAACCGATCACTTTGGCACCCTTCTCCATCAGGATCTCGGCATACTTGCCGGGGCCGCAGGCCGCATCAAGAATAACCTTTCCCGTCACCTCCGGCAGCAGGTGCAAGGTGTTGGGGCGGTCATAATACGCATTGTGCGGTTTATGATCGATCAGTTCGTTATATTTCTCCGCCATCGCCTCGTACGCGGCCAGGATATCTTCTTTAATCATACTGCCAGCTAAGTTACGAAATCGCTTATCGTGGTCGTCGGGAAATGGCTTTTGAAAGCGACATCTCCCTTAGAAAGTATACCTATGAATAGGATGAACGCCGAAAGTTGACCGGTTTTACAATATAGTAAATGGTGAAAGTATACTGCTGCCACTTATATCTCCAGGTAGACGGCATTATTCGTTGTTGGCGACCTTAGAAATGCGCATTGTATCTTTGGGTTTATCTTTTCTGCATTTTAGTTAAACGAGTCCCGGAACTCCAGTGGAGATTGATTTGTTTTGTTCTTGAAAAGTTTGCTGAAACTTTGCGAATGTTCAAACCCCAGCTCATAGGCGATTTCAGCCACACTTAGTTTGGTAGTGGTAAGCCTTTCTTTCGCTTTCCCGATCAGTTTTTCATGGATGTACTGCTGGGCGTTCAATCCGATAAGTGAGCGGAGCATGTCGCTTAGATAGCCCGGTGATAGGTTCAGTTGTTGCGACAGGAATTGCACCGTAGGCAATCCCTGCTGCAGGGAGCGCAGGTTGTTGAAGTAATCATCTAAGATGGTTTCCGTTTTTTGAAGTATATCATCGTTCACTACTTTCCGCGTAATAAATTGGCGTTTATAAAAACGGTTGACATAACTCAGCAGCAATTCTATCTGGGCAATCATCACCTCCTGGCTAAATTCATCCACGCGACTGTTGAGTTCCTGCTCCATATTTTCGTAAATCGAAAGAATGGTTTTCCTTTCGGAGTCGGATAAATGCAGTGCTTCATTGGCTGAATAAGCAAAGTAACCGTATTGCCTGATCTTCGTTGCCAGAGGATGCCCTAATAAAAAATCAGGATGAATGAGTAAGATATAACAGTAAGTCTTGCTGTTATAATCTGTGCTGCCCACCAGTTGATTAGGGGCAAGGAACAGCATGCTCCCTTCATTGTAATCATAATAATCCCGTCCGTATTTTAGTCTGCCGGCATTATGCGTAATGAATGTGATCTTGTAGAAACTGAGCACATCATAAATAGGAGCCATGCCCGTATTGAACGGATTTTTTTCATTGAAATGGACCAGACTGATCAACGGATGTTGCGGTTTGGGCAAACCAAAAGCCTCGTGGCTTTCCGATATCGAGATAAACCGGACCAGTTTTTCGTTCTTGTTTTTCATATACTAAATATACTTAAACCTGTGGCTGGAAACAGCCACAGGTTTTTACTGGAGTCGATGTTACCAGGGTACAATATTGCCGGCACCTGCATAATGACGCGGCCCTGTAAAACTACCTGTCGGGATATCTTCTGCTAATGCTACCCTGATGGGTTCAAGAGAACCTTCTTCTACTGTATCGGTTCCCTGGAAATTGTTCAATGCCGTAGCGGTAAAACCGGGGCTTACGAGGTGAACTTTGATGTTTTCGCTTTCCAGTTCATTGGCCAGGGAAAGGAAGACGCCATTGAGGGCGGTTTTGGATGCGCCATAAACGGCATCGAAAGCGGAGCGGTAAGGATTTTCCGGGCTGGCATTCAATGTCAGGGATCCCAATGCGCTGGATACTGTTACAATCCGGGCGCCTGCAGTCTTACGCAACAAGGGTAAAAAAGCCTGTGTGACGGCCAGGGTGCCAAACACATTCGTTTCCCACACTGTTTTCATTTCAGTTAAAGAAGCGATACTTGCGCGCTGAGCTGCGAGCACGGCCTCCATCGTGCGCCCGGGTTGTCCGGCATGAGAAATGGCGGCGTTGTTGACCAGCAGCGTGAGATGACCGGATTCGTTTTCTATTCTCGTTACCGCCGTACGGATGGAATGGGGATCGGTAATGTCTAATTGAATGGCTTTCGACTTTCCGCCAATGTCAGCAACGGCTGCCGTTCCTTTTTCCAGCTTTCTGGCACCAACGTAAACCGTGTATCCGTTGCCGACCAGCGCCCTGGCAATCTGGAAACCAACACCTGTATTGGCTCCTGTAACCAGCGCCACTTTGTTTGCATTTGTCTGCATAATTTTTTATTTAGAGTTTATACGGCAAAATTCTGGGGCAACAGGATGATCTTTGTAGCCGAATCACGGAATGTTGTAGCCAGAATGAGGAAACCGTTGGAATTAAACAATTCTCCTCTACGATTCACCATTTTTGTCTTGCCGGCAACTTATCCTGCTTTCATCTCGTCAACTGCCAAACCAACCGACATGCGACTATTATTGACAATCGTTTGCTCTTTTCTCCTGCTCCCCGTTTTTTCGCAAAAGGCAACCGGTATCAAACAACTAAATGGAAAGACCGTTTCATCGACCAGTATCCAAAAAAGAGTGCAGCAGATTGTCGACAGTGCAAAACTGGCGGGACTTCAGGTCGCCATCGTCAATGATAATAAAATAATATGGACGGAAAGTTTCGGATTCAAGGACATCGAAAATCAACAGAAGCTGAACGACAGTACGGTTATGTACGCGGCTTCGCTCACCAAACCCGTCAGCGGTTATATTTTTATGCGCCTGGCGGAGAAAGGGATATTCAGTCTTGACAAACCTGTACGCGATTACCTGAAAAAGCCGATAGCAGAATACCCGAAATGGAAAGACCTGGCAGATGACACGGCCGCTTTCAATCGCATTACTCCCCGGATGTTGTTAAGCCATAGTGCCGGCCTGCCTGTATTGCGTCAGTTGTATGGTAACAAAACCAACCTGATCGCAAAACCCGGCGAAAAATTCTATTACTCTAACGAAGGTATCAACCTGCTTGGTTTCATGATCGAAGAGTATACCGGCAAAAAGCTGGAGGATATTGCAAGTGAAGAAGTATTTGCTCCACTACAGATGCCTCGCACAAGTATGATATGGGAGCATTCATTTGAAAACAATTTTTCCTTTGCTTATTTCAAAGACGGCAAGAAATACGGTTCTGAAAGACGCGAAAGTAGCCGCGCTGCGGGATCGATGACCACAACGGCGCAAGATTATGCCCGTTTTATGATCAACCTGATGAAAGAACAGGGCCTTAAAAAATCTTCATATCAGCAACTGTTATCACCACAAATTTTTGTCAAAAGTAAACGAGGCTTCGGTCCCTTGCGCGATAGCCTGACCAATGAAAACGATGCCATCAAATTGGCCTGGGGTCTGGGTATCGGATTATTCCAATCGCCTTACGGCAAAGGATTCTTCCATACCGGCCATGGAGAGGCCAATCAGAATTATGCTGTAGCCTTCCCTGAAAGAGGGATCGCCTTGGTCATGCTGAGTAACAGTGAAAATTTCGAAACCGTTTCTGCGGAACTGCTGAAAGCATGTATAGGCGATACGTATTCACCGTTGAAGTGGCTGGGACATGGAGGGCAATAAGTAGTAAGTAATAAGTAGTAAGTAGTAAGTAGTAAGTATAACAGCCTTGGTTCGTGTATACACGAACCAGTCCCGCAACTGCGGGATGTTTAGTTGACGATTGACGATTCACGATTCACGATTGACCATTGACGATTCACGATTGCTTCCGCATCGCGCTGGGCGTTATTCCCATGTATTTCCTGAACACGGTTGCGAAATACTGTGCATTCTGAAAACCTGTTTCAAATGCAATCTCTGCGATCGGCATCGCTGTTTTTCTCAGCAACTGCCGGGCATGTTCGATTTTGAACTTCATGATATAATCCAGCGGTGTTACCCCGGCTTCTTCTTTGAACCAGGCTTTGAAACGTGAAAGCGATAAACCTGTGTGATCCGCCAGTTGCTGCAAGGTGATCCACTCATCCGGATGTTGACGGATATAATTGTCTACCTGCGACAGTCTCGCAGAGCGCTTGCGTGTTGGACGGCTGGCCGCACTTTTAATCACAGATTGTAATACGGTTGCCAACGCCAGTTGCAATTCGATATGGTTAAAGGCTGAACGGTCCTGATCAAATAGCGTAAATACTTCATCGAGCAACGTTTTCAATCGTGGTGGCGCTTTGAAGTGCCGCGGAAGCTGTTTCAGTTGCTGCGCCCATGCTTGTGCCGATTTGTTTTCAAATTGCAGGAAACTATTTCCTTTCCCCGGTACACGCAGGATGATCCAATACAGTTCACCTTTGCCTTCCGGGTAGGTGCCCGTTCCATGCCATTCACCGGGATGCGTTACAAAGCATTCACCGCCTTTTACTTTGTGTAGTCGTCCACCCACTTCATATACCTGTTCGCCTTTGCTGCAATAAACGATCTCCAGCATATCCTTGTGCTGGTGCGCTGCCAATGCTTCACGTGTACGGCGGTATTGATATTTTCCCGCCACCAATACATCCTTCCATCCGCGGCGGCGGAAATCCAGTATGCGGCGTTCGCCGGTTGAAGTGATATCGAGTGGGGTGATTTTCGGCATGTATAAAATAGTACTGTGGTATAAACCGGAAAGTTTTTCTAAATGTACAATCTTAGTTTTGAAAACAACACAACTCAATCCATATGATCGAATTGAATCCGGCGCAGGTAAAGCTTTTTGAGGAACAGGGTTTTCTCGTAATCGAAAACATGCTCACACCCGAAGAGATTAAGTACTATCGCGATGTATACGAACGTTTCCTGAACAACGAAGTGGATGCGGGTAAGTTCCGTTCCGACCTGGGTGGTTTTGTGGACGATGGTACGGCACCTGTGCGTGAGCGCATTACCCAGATCATGTTGCCCAGCAGGATATTGCCGGAAATAGCCGATCAGCCCATGCATCACAAAGCGTTGAAGTTGTCGCAGCAATTATTGGGGGATGATATGGCCCTGGATTTCGATATGCTGATCGATAAGGCGCCATTTACCAATACGCCTACACCATGGCACCAGGATTGTTCTTACTGGATCGCGATGCCCGATAAAAGAGCGGCCAGCTGCTGGGTGGCACTGGATGATTGCGATGCGGATAACGGTTGTATGTGGTACGTACCCGGTTCCCACCTGTTGCCCGTGCGCGAACACAGACCGGCCGGCAAAGGAGGTGGCGCGCTCGAATGCGACGCCAGCGAATCGGAAGGAGTGGCGGTACCACTAAAAGCGGGTTCCTGTGTGTGGCATCACGGCGGCACCCTGCATTACAGCCGCGGCAACAGTACCGATCGTCGCCGCCGCGCATTCATCACCAATTTCCGCCCGGCATCAATGGTGGCTTATGAAAGAGAAAAAGGATTTGATCATACCGGTGAGAGAGAGGTGAGGAGTTGAGCCGCGCGGCGGCTCAAAATGTGTAAATGATAATAAAACGGTTGAGATCAGCCATTTTCACATTGAGCACATTTTCACATTTCCACATTATAACAGTAGATTTGTTCTTCTTAGACTGTGAATCTTATGAAGAAGAATAATAACGACAAGGCATCCGGAGGAGTGAAGGAAATAGCCCGTCTTGCCAATGTTTCAATAGCGACGGTTGACCGGGTGATACACAACCGCGAAGGTGTTTCCCAGAAGACCAAGAACAAAATTCAGGAGATCATCCGCAAGCTCAACTATCAGCCGAATGTGCTGGCACGAAGGCTGGCACTCGCTTCCCGCGGTACATTGCGGCTGGCGGTGCTGCTGCCTACAGCTTCCAACGAAACGGAATTCTGGCAGGCACCACTCGAAGGGATCAACCAGGCGGAAACAGAGATCAAACAATACGGCATAGAGATCGAACGATATTTTTTTGATCAGAACGATCAACGCTCTTTCGCAACGCAGGTGAAAAAGATCATTAAATCTGCACCGGACGGTATTTTATTTACGCCCATCTTTCCCGATGAATCTGTCAACCTCATCGAGAAAACACGTAAAGCCGGAACGCCTTATGTACTGATCAACTCGGATATTCCCGGATACGATTGCCTCTGCTATATCGGTGCAGAGATTTTCCAGAGTGGCTATCTCGCAGCACAGCTGATCAACTATGGCATACGCCGCAAACAAAAAGTACTGATTGCCAAAATCGCCCGGGAGATTGATAATAACTACGCCATCCTGCGCAAAGAAGACGGCTTCCGGGCTTATTTTCAGAATAATAGTCTCCACAACCAGCTGGTGACATTCGATACCACGGAAACGGATTATGCCGCCGTATCGCGCAAACTCGATCGTTTGCTGAAGAAGGAACAAGACATCGCTGCCATCTATGTTACTAACTCACGCGTATCACTGGTAGCACGCTACCTGGAACAGGCGGGGCTGAAAGATATTGTACTGATCGGATATGACTTTACCACGGACAACGTGGAATACCTGGATAAAGGCACGATCGACTTTCTGATCTGTGAAAAGCCTCAGGAGCAGGGGTACAAGGGTATCATGACCTTATTCCAGCATCTTGTATACTCAAATCCGATCGAGAAAAACTACCTGATGCCGATAGATATTATCACGAAGGAGAACCATCGTTTTTACAGGAATTAAGATATAAGGCATAAGGCGTAAGGTAGTAAGGTGTAAGGCGCGACAGGCTGCGGCTGTTTATTGACGATTGACGATTGACGATTCACGATTGACGATTCACCATTCACGCTTTTGAATTTTGACTTTCCTTATGAAGCAACTACTTCTTTCTCTATTCCTTTCAACAACCCTTCAGGCTCAAACGATTCATCCCTCCGCTGAATACGCCAACACACTTGAGCGGTTGTCCGCGAAATTGGTTCAGTTGCAACAACGCAACAGCCGGCAACCCGAATACGGCGGCATCTGGTGTGAGCACTGCCAGGTCTGGCACACACGCGCGGCAGAAGCTGTATTTCCTTTGACGGTATCCTATTTCATTACAAAAGACAAACACTATCTCCAATCGGCAAAGCTGGCTGCGGCCTGGTTATTCCGTCAGCAACAAAAAGATGGAAGCTGGAAGGAGACTCCGGAAGAATGGACAGGCACCACTACCGATCAATTGCTGATGCTGCTGCTTTCTTACGAAAAACTACAAACAGGATTTTCCCGGCAGGAAAAACAAGCATGGCAACAATCCATGCGCGCAGCCGCTGCCTACCTGCACCGTGTGATGCGCCCTGAGTTTGCCTCGATAAATTACGTCGCCACCACTACCGCCACACTGGCGAAAGCCGGACTGGTACTGAACGACACAATCTTTACCAATCGCGCGAAAGAACTGGCGCGCCGTACCATTGCCAAAATGGATGAGGACGGATTTTTGTATGGAGAAGGAGGGAAGAGCTATGGAAATAAAATGGGCATCGATCTCGGGTACAATATGGAAATGTCCTTATGGGGGCTTGGCCTGTATGCAAAACTAACCAGCGACACATTTGTATACAATCGCGTGCAAACGTCGCTGCAGCAACATTTATATTTTATTTACCCCAATGGTGCCCTCGATGCTTCCTGGGGTATCCGTTCCAATAAATGGACAGGTTATGGCAGTGCTACTTCCGATGGATGCCAGGCCTTGTTTAGCCTGATGGCTAAAGAAGATCCGCGTTATGCAACAGCGGCCATGCGCAACCTGGAATTTCTCCGCAGGCATTTTACCAAAGATGGATTGTTGGGCTTCGGGCTGCAATACGATGAGTTGTTTAATAAGCCACCGTGTATTTATCCAACTTTTGCGAAAGCAAAAAATTTAGCCATGGCCTATGAATGGGACAATGCGCCAGCCCGTGACGCCGCTGCACTTCCTGCTGACAGCACAGGCTGGATGAAATATTTTCCGTCACTCGATGTGGTGCAGGTGCGGACACGTACCATGATGGCGACCATCACGGCTTATCGCTATAAAGATCCCGCGGGCACCAAAGGCAAGTATATGTATCGCCCGGCAGGCGGCGCTATCAGCCATCTCTGGCTGGACGGGAATGATTTTCTGCAGGCTTCCAGTCCTACCGTATACACGCGCCCCGAGCCCATGAGCTTTCCCGAAGCGCCGGGTGTTGTGTCGCTTACACCACGCATTGAATACACAGACAGCCTCGGTTATTTTACCAACCTGTACGAGTACGATGCAAGACTCACCGCCAAACAGGTCAACAATACATTTTATGTTTCCGCCTTCGGTGAATTAAAAGATAAAAATTTTCTCACCGGCGGAATAGGGTATGGACTTCATTATACATTTTCCGATAAGGCGCTGGAGAAAAAAGTAGAGATCACCTGGCATGATGCACGCCGCACGGTTCGTATCGTTGAACCATTTATTACCGGTGGCCGGCTGAAAGTGATACAACAGGACGCCAAAACGGTGATACTGGATTACGGAAATAAAAAACTGCGGTTGCAGATTACCGAAGGAAAGGCCACATTGGTTTCGGGAGCGCATGCAGCGAATTATTGGACGCCTTATCCATCCTTACGGGCCTGGCCGGTAGAGCTGATCATATCACCGGATGGAGATGCCTATAATGCTGTAGTGCGCTATGTTATAGCCGAAATGTGATTTTTTTTGTTAAAAAACGTGTACGTACCCGGAAATTGTCTATTTTCATGTCTTCCTGTTAAATTGTCTGCCATGCCTGTACGTTTTTCTTCTTCTATTACCTGCGCGTATCTCTATCCGATCACGCGTTACGGCTATCCTCCCGATGTAAGCAAAACCAATGCACATCTGGAAGAAATGGCCGGCATGGGTTTCAATTCCCTGGAGTTGGAAGGCATCGGTGGTGACAATATCCTTTATCAGCACAAACACCGCAAACAACTTGCTGATAAGGTAAAAGAACTGGGTTGTACCATTCCCGTTTATTGCGTGGTGTTACCTGCGCTGGCCTCTGCCGATCCTGAACGGCAAAAAGAGTCGTTGGCTTTTTTTGAGATGGGATGCGAAACTGCCAGGTCATTGGGCGCTACCGCCGTGCTGGACAACGGCCCGTTGCTGCCGCTGGAGTTTCCGGCCGAAGCGCCGGTGAAAAGACATTACGACGATAAATACCTTGCGTCACTCGGTCTTCCAGCCGGTTTTTCCTGGGATGAATACGAGCTGCGTTTGACCCGTACGTATCAACAGGCTTGTTCCATTGCAGAACATTACGGACTCGATTATCACCTGCATCCTTGCGAAGGAAGCATGATCACCAATACAGATTCTTTCCTGCATTTTGCCGACAAGGTAAACGCAGATAACCTGCTTTTTAACCTCGATACCGCCAACCAGTTTTTCTTTCGCGATAACCTCGTCATCAGTCTGCTGCGTTTGCGCAACCGCATCGGTTATGTGCATTTATCGGACAACCGCGGCACGCGCGTTGAACACCTCGTGCCAGGCGAAGGATCGATTCATTGGGATAGCTTTTTCTCTACCCTGAAAGCGATCGGTTTCAAGGGACATTACGGGATTGATGTTGGCGGTGCCGAAACACCGATTACAGATATTAAAGCGGCTTACCTCCGTTCAGCACAATGGCTGGAGGAACAACTGACCGCGTATTCTTTAATGAATTAATCAACCAGTCATGCGATTGAATTGCCTGTCTTTGTTACGACGAACTTTTTTTGTACTAGGTTTCTTTGCGCCTTATTTGCTGAATGCGCAACCGCTTTACGATGTCACGCGTTTCGGTGCCATCGGCGACGGTACAACCGATAACACCACCGCTATTCAGCGTGCGATCGACAGCAGCGCTAAAACCGGCGGTAAAGTTTTTTTCCCGACAGGAACATTCCTGAGCGCAACACTTTATCTCAAAAGCAATGCAACCTTGCATTTGTCTGCGGGAGCCGTTTTGCTGGGCCAGGCTGATGCATCAAAATATCCTTATCAGGATCCGGGTATTCCCTTTTACGGCGACCAATGGGCAAAGCAGGCGCTGATCTTTTGTAAAGGACAGGAAAATGTTACCATCGAAGGAAAAGGTACGATAGACGGACAGGGCGCCCGCTTTGTTGTTAACACGATTAAAAAACCGGATCGTTATAAAAACCGTCCATACCTCTTATGGTTTGCCGGCAGTAAGAATATCACTGTAAGAGATGTGAGCCTGCGCAATTCTGCCTTCTGGATGCAGCATTATCTCGGTTGCGAGTTTGTGCTGATCGACGGCATTCATATCTGGAATCATTCCAATAAGAACAACGATATGATCGATATCGACGGCAGCAGGAATGTAACCATCACCAATATAACCGGTGATTCAGACGATGACGGCATTACCATTAAAAGTACGTCTCCACGTATTTCAGAAAATATTACCATTACCAATTGCATCGTCAGCAGCCATTGCAACGGTATCAAGTTCGGTACGGAATCTACGGGCGGTTTCCGCAATGTAACCGTCAGCAATTGCGTGATCCGTCCTTCGGCACAACGCCAGACCATTTACGGTAAACCCGATGGTATCAGCGGACTCGCACTGGAAGTAGTAGATGGTGGCATCATGGAAAATATCACCATCAGCAATCTCATCATCGAAGGGCCGCAGGTGCCCATCTTTATCCGCCTCGGAAACCGCGCACGTAAGTTCAGCGATACGGCTGCTGCTCCGTCAATCGGTCGCATCCGTCATATCCGTATTTCAGATATCATCGCCAGGGGTGCCGACACGGTCGGGTGTTCGATCTCCGGATTGGAGAAAGTGCCTGTAGAAGATATCACCCTGAGCAATATCACGATCGAAACTTCCGGCAGTGATATCGCCGGCAAGCCGTTCTCTGCCGTTGTTCCCGAACGTGAAGAAGATTATCCGGAGGCGACCATCTTCGGTAAATTACCTTCGTATGGCCTGTATGTCCGTTATGCAAAAGATATACAATTACACAATATCGTTTTGCGTCACAAAGGAACAGAACAACGCCCCGGCATCATGCTCGATCGTGTGGAGCGTTTTCAATTGACAGGACTGGATATCCAGAACTCTTCCGCTGCACCGGCTGCAGTTGCCATTGCCAGATCTGCGGAAGGAATTATCACGAATGCAAACAGGATAGAGGGGCTGACCAACCGGCTGCGTGCCGTACGTTTTGTCGTACGTGACAACAATACCACGAACGTAATGGTCGATAATAAACGTCTCTAAAAAATAAAGCTGTATGAAACTGAACAGGTATATTGCTTGCATCATACTGCTGTTGTGCGGCACTTATGCCGGTGCACAGTCTGCTCTCCAATTGGTGCAGCGTGTGGCTGACAAAGTGATCCGTGACACGCGGTTCAGTTTTAGCCGCGTGCCCCGTCCTGACGTACTCGGCATGCAGGTTGTCGATCTCAGGTCGTTGGCATTGACACCGGGACAGCAAGCGGTCGCGGAAAGAACATTCACGACAGATAAAGATGGAAGTTTCATGCTGGGCATCAGCAGCGGCATACCGTTCAGTCTGTACCAGGAGGGAACGTTGCTATACAAACAAACCGGCGGTAGCGCTGTCAAACCTTATGAATATGCCTACAACCGGTTTAAATTCGATACGGTTATTCATGTCCGGTTGAAAGCCGGCAGCAATAAGTTTAGTGTGAACGCGGAAAGGACGGGTGTTGCGCCGGTGCTGTTTTTCCGTTGGATTACGGAAGCCGGTGATATTGACAATAATGTTCGTGCGGCAATGCAACCCGCCGGTTGGTTAATGACCGGGCCCGTTGATAATCCGGTAGCGTACCCGCCCCCGGGCAAAAATGCCTGGCAACTCGCACCTCAGGTTTACCTTGCCGGGCTGGATACCGACAGCAACGCGGCGTATCTCCGCGATCCGTATTCCGATTGGCATTATTCACACGGCGCACTGGTGTGGAGTATTCAGCGCCTGGGAGAATTTTTGAATGATACCACTTATACCGGATACGGAAACCGGTACACTGATAATGTGCTGAACAACCTCGATTATTTCCGCTGGCAATATGATTCATTATTTGCCTACCGTGGTAGTTATCATCGCATCTTCCGGAGTTCCATGCTCGACGACGCAGGAGCGCCGGCATTACCTTTTTTTGCAAATGGCGTGGATCAGCGCAATCGCTCTTTACTCGATACATTGAATGCTTTTATCATGAACCGGCAGCCTCGTTTGGCCGATGGTATATTCTGCCGTCCCGAACCGGTTGCGTACACGGTGTGGGCGGATGATCTGTTTATGAGTGTACCGTTCCTGCTGGGCATGCAAAAACTCACGAACGACGATACTTATGGCAATGAAGCCATCCGGCAAGTGCTGGGTTTTGCGCGATACATCAGGGATCCTCAAACAGGCTTGTATTACCATGGCTGGTTTCAGACCACGGGCAAACCTTCAGGCGTCTTCTGGGGCAGGGCCAACGGCTGGGTGGCCTGGGCAATGGCGGAGCTGCTCGACAACCTGTCTCCCAAACACCCGCAATACAAGGCGGTGCTCAGACTTTATACAGCACACATGCAATCGCTGCTCCGCTACCAGGACACAGACGGGAGTTGGCATCAGGTGCTCAACAAAAAAGAATCTTATAAAGAAACCTCCTGCACGGCATTGTTTGCCCTTGCCATGGCAAGAGGCGTACGGAAAGGATGGTTGCCTGCATCTTATGCCGTACCCGCAAAAAAAGCATGGAGTTATGTTGCTTCGCAAATAAATGAACAAGGAGTGGTTAAAGGTATTTGCCAGGGGACGGAGATCGGTGAAGATGTTTCCTTTTATGAGAAAAGAAAAACGATCGATAACGATCCGCGCGGTCTGGGCGCGGTGATCACCGCCGGATTGGAGATAGCAAGATTGGAAAAATGAAAGGACTTATCATCATATTAAGCGTAATGCTTTTGAGTTGCATCTCCTGCTCGCAGCAAAAGAATAACATCAATTATTCTTTTGACATGGGCGCTCCGGGTACGGTACCGGCAGAACGTTACCGGCGTGTCGATCCTTCGCAACAATATACGGCAGCGCGTGGCTGGGGATGGTTGACGGCAACCGCCGGCTATTCCGACAGCACCGATAAAAAATTATCCTCGCCCCTTTACAGCAACGGCGTTTACGCCACCGACAGCCTGGTCTTTCGTGCAGATGTAACCAACGGTGAATACTGGTTAACCGTGATCGCAGGTTCCGGCCGGCTTGTCGATACCTCAACGATGACGATAGCCGTAAATGAAGAAAGATGGCCCGACACGATACAGTTGCCCTGGGAGCGTTTGGCCTTCAGAACAATTGTCCATAAAGTAAAGGCGCGCGATGGAAAAGTAATTGTAACGGTAAATGGTAAAGGGGCATCTGTCTGCGCTATCGAATTGAAACCGGTGATGCACTGGCCTGCCATGAAATTTACCACGCCACTCGAAACGGATACGCTCGATGTGCAGCAACAGGTAGCCAACTGGGAAAAGGCCGGTGACACCACTTCGACAGTTCAATATAACCTGTTGCAGGATTGCCGCCGTTATCTGCTTGCCTGTAGCTATGTGAGTGGCGGTGGTTGGTCGTGGGCATCGAAGAAAACCGGCATGAGTGCCATACACCGTTGTTTCGCCGCAGCCGATCTGTTGGCTTCGATCACGGCAGATGAGAAACATCCCTTACATGACCGCGCAACTTATCTGCTCGCGCGTGTGTATTACTGGCTCGATCTGGAGTCGGGTTATGATGATCTCGAGAAGCTTGCGAAAAAATATTTCAATAAACTCCAGGAAAAATACCCGGATCACACAGTGCTGAAAATGTACCGTGGTGAAAAGATCGCCAACAGCAATGTGGCTGTGGCCAAAATCGATGCACCCTCATGGGCTGTGGCGCAACGGGAAGCGATGACACGTATGCTGAAGTTGATCGAATGGTGGGTAACACAAAGGCAGACGCCGAATGGTGAACTTGGCGGCAAGTATGGGGATGACGTGGAGATACTGCGCTGGTGGTTGCCAGCCGTACTCGGAGCCGACGACAGCCTCGCCCGCCTGGGCTATACGCGGTTGGCCGATGGTGTCTGGAACAGCGATGCGATGGATCGCGGCTTTGCACGGCGTATCGATGATGTGGAACATGCGGCAGAACTTTTTCGCGATACACATCCCGGTATGTTCATGGTGCAGTACGGCGATCCCGAATATGTGGAACGTTGTCTGATCAGTATGCAGCATTTCCAGAATGTATGGACATCCGTTAATGAAAAAGGGCACCGTCATTTCAAATCGTATTATTTATCTGCCAGCAAAGTATTGGACAGCCTGCCTTTCGATGTGGATGTGGCGCTGAATGCAAGGGCCGTACTGCCCGGTCTGTGGGCCACCTGGTATAGCCAGCATCCGAGGATGCTGCAATTATTTGGAGAATGGTGTAAGGCATGGATCGAAGATGCCGCCCGCGCGGGTAATGGCAAACCCGCAGGAGTACTGCCTTCTGCCATCCGTTATCGTGATGACCGCATCGGTGGTTACAGCGATAAATGGTATGAACCGGGACTCAGCTATGATTACTATCAATGGGATCACCTTTCGCACGTCAACGAATTGTTGTATCACATGCTGGGCATGTATTCACTGACGGGCGATAAACAATATCTGCAACCAACGGCGTTGCTCGCAAAGTGGATGAATGAGCCGGTACCTGCAACAGCCGGTGAGCCAGGCTCCGAACAATGGGTACGTTACCAGTTGAACAGGGGAGGGCATGAGGATAATCCCGTATTGCATCCCATGTCGAAATTATTTTCGATGGCTTTGCAATTGACGGGTGATACACTTTACACCAAACTTGTTAACCGGTATGGTCAGGCGTTCAATAAATACATAACCGACGGTGATGTGGCCTGGTTGGAGAAAGGGTTAAACGATGTATTGGAATCATTGCGCTATAATTTTCCTTTGCAAACGAGCGAAGCCTTGTTTACGGATCGTATTTACGTGAAAGGAAGTAATGTACTGATGGGGATGTATACAGGCCACTTCGGTGCGGGATATGAATTTCCCGGCATGGCGGTGAGCTGGAAGAATACGGGAACGAATGTGTCGGTATTTGTGCGGGATGCAACGGATACCAGTCTGCATATTTCCCTGTATAACTTCGATGTGGCCAAAGAAGTGGTAATGCAAACCTGGCGGCTGAAACCCGGACGGTATACCGTAAGCATAAGCTCAGAAGATAAAACAGGTAACATCTCAGATACGAAAGAACAGGAACTGATCGTTAATGAGCAAATGGAAGCGACACGTCTTTCGTTGCAGGCCCGGCGCGGTTATCGCGTTACGGTTAAGCCGGTTGAATTTTTCAGTAACCATGTTTCCAGAAATCTTGCCGATATAGCCATTGCGCCGCGTGATGTGCGATTTGCAGATAAGGCGGTGCATTATCGTATACATAATATCGGCAGTAAAGAAGCGCGTAATGTAAAAGTGATTCTGCTTGCCGATGGGAAAGAAATCGGGCAGCAACAAGTAGCCGTACTGGCTGCACCTTTGGACCTGGTGCCACGTATTCACGAGGGGAATTTTCCCTTTGAACTGACGAGCGGCCACCACAGGTTGACCATAAAAATCGAGATACCGGACAACGAAATTACGAAGTTGAATAATGAGACATCCGTGATGGTAAATGTGCTGCTTTGAGAGGGAGATGAAGAAAAAATTATATTTTTTTGAAATTTCCGGGTACGTTACCGGAAATTGCTCTATATTAGTGTTACTAACGATTGAAGAGGGTAAAGAAGCTGCGTTTTGTGAAGGCTTGCCATAACCTTGAAGCGAACTTTCTTTCCGTCCGATATATATTCTCTTTTAGTTAAAAAGGCCTGGACCCCGAATGATTATTAGTAGAAATAGCTTGCTGTGTATCTTGCTGTTATTGGCGGCTGTGTGTCATGCACGCGAGTTGCCGGTGCTGCCCAAGCCACAGTATATTCAGTCCTCACAGGGCAATGCCTTGTTTTCCCCCAACTTCCGTTTCGTTTTTAAAAGCGTACCCGCCGATACCAGTCAATGGTTAAACCGTCATTGGCAAACTGGAAAGAAAACAGGTATGCAGGCAGCCTTTACCGTTGGCCTGTTAGGCAAAGACGCCGCATTTGATG
The DNA here is from genome assembly GCA_937888905.1 of uncultured Sphingobacteriales bacterium. Classification (GTDB taxonomy): domain Bacteria; phylum Bacteroidota; class Bacteroidia; order Chitinophagales; family Chitinophagaceae; genus Terrimonas. The sequence goes on along the minus strand of CALATA010000017.1, from coordinate 122,532 downwards.
CGCAGGTAACAGCGATGATCGATTATGCCAGACACCCGCTGGGTGACGAAGGGTATGTGCTGATCAACAAAGACGGCAAACGAATGCTTGCCGCCTACACCGGTAAAGGATTGTTTTATGGGATTCAATCCCTGAGACAGCTTACACGTAGTGGCTGGGACAAAGAAATTGTAATAGCTGACTGGCCGGACTTTGCGCATCGCGCGGTTTATGACGATATCAGTCGCGGCCCTGTCTCTACCGTTGATTATGTAAAAGAGCAGATCCGCCGGATGGCGGAACTCAAGATCAACAATCTTTCTTTTTATATAGAACATGTGGTGCAACCATTGTCGCACCCCGACTTTGCACCGGCGCAGGGAAAATTCACCATCGCGCAAATAAAAGAATTGTCTGCTTACGCACGTGACTACAATATGCAACTGGTTGGCAGTTTTCAGTCATTCGGTCATTTTGAAAAAATACTGGCCCTGCCGCAATACCGTTCGATGGGAGAGACCTCCACACTCATTTCTCCATTGGATCCGCGCGCAAAACAGTTCCTCGAAAATGTGATAGGCGAATTGTGCGACGCATTCAGTTCTCCTTATTTCAATGTCAACTGCGATGAAACATTTGATCTCACAAAAGGCCGCTCCAAGCCATATATCGATAGTGTGGGTGCTGCGCGTTTCTATGCCGACCACCTGAAATTTCTCTATGATGTGGTAAAGAAAAAAGGCAAGCAACTGATGATGTGGGGCGATATAGCGCTCGAGCACGAAGAAGTATTGGATATGTTACCTAAAGACGTGATCTACCTCACGTGGGAATATGGAGAGAAATCTTCTTATGCCAATTGGATCGATCCCTTTGTTCGCCGTGGTTTAAAATATGTGGTATGTCCCGGTGTATTGAATTCATACCGGATGTTTCCTGACATGGTGATGGCACGCGCCAATATCGATGGTTTTGTGTCCGAAGGAAAAACAAAAGGAGCGATGGGCGTTTTAACAACCGTATGGGATGATGGCGGCACTTATCTTTTCTCCGGCGATTGGTATGGCATATATGTAGCGGCAGAAAAAAGCTGGAATGCCGCGCCATTGGAAAAATCCACTTTCAACAAACGGTTTGAAGACATCGCTTACGGCATGTCGGATGGACGTTATGTAAAGGCTTTATTTCAGTTAATGGAACTGCGTTCGTTGTCGCTGACCTATAATCTCAACGATCAACTGTGGCAGCAAAAAATACTTCCACAGCCCGGTAAACAATTAATTCTGAACAATGACTCCGCGCCTGAAGCGCTTGCCATTCTCGATTCGGCAAAACATACGCTGAAGGATGCGAAACCCCGTTTGAACGAGACGGATATCCGTACCCTACTTTATTCCATCGATCAGTACCGGATCATGATGCGGACACGTCTCGGCATTGCCCGCATCGTGCAATCCTACCAGGCCTTACCAGCCACCGGTGTGCAGCGTGCTGCTGAATTGAAAAAGAGTATTGCCGTCACCAACGACCTGCTGACGGAGTACCGCCGTTTACGGGCCGGCTTCCGGAAAGCCTGGCTGCAGGAAAACCAACCGCATTGGCTGGATACGGCCTGCCTTCCTTACGATCGCAAAATTGCGGCACTGGAAACACTGCAGCAATCTTTGCAATCATTGGTAAAAAACAACAGCGGCGTTTTGCCCACGGCCTCTTCACTGGCGTTGGACATCCGTGTTACTAACCAGTTCTTTTTCAAAAACTGGATGCTGACCGGTTTTTTTGCCGGTGTTCCGGGTACGTTACCGGAATTTTTATACGCGGAAACCGATGAATATAACAAGCCTCCGTCTCCGGGCGATTTTACCACCTTCAAAGGCAAAAATTATCGCTGGCAGAAGTATTCTTCCACCGAAGGAGGTATCACCGATCTCGATGCGTGGTTCAATGCTCCCAAAGGGGCAGCTGTTTATGCCTATTGCTCCATCACTACCACCAATGTGGAAACGATCAACGCTTATCTCGGAGCGGCACAACCCGCGGAAGTTTTCTGCAACGGTGTGAAGATCCTGCGCACGGAAGGCAAGGCGGGTGAGCAGATGATTCGTTTGCCGTTAACTGCCGGCGTCAACCACCTGCTGATCAAACTCAACAAAGCGGAAGATCGTCCGTGGATGTTTACCTTCCGGCTAGATGACCAGATCAAAGTGACGAACCACAAACACAAATATCAACTGAATGCTAAAATCAAAACATATGAAGCGGACTAATTTACTGGCATGCTGGCTCACCGGATTGCTTGTTGCAGCATCGCCTGTTGCTGAAGCCCAGGTGAAGAAAGAAGAGGTGACACGCGCCATTAACGAAACGGCAGTTTACATCAAAGACGTATTACTCGATAGCGAAGGAAAGTCCCGCTGCGATTATAATATGACCGAAGGCAAATGGTATCCTTACGAAGTGCCCTGGCATACAGGTCAGGCCGTGCTGGCCTTACTGCAGGCATACAAAGCTACCGGCAACCAGGAATATCTCGCTTCCGCCAAAAAAGGCGGCGATTATTGGGCAAGCCTCGAAATCAAAGATCATCCGAAATTGAAAGGCATGGTCAATGCTATTCACGGGGATGCGCTCGGTGATGATTTCATTGTTTTCGCTACCGTTTCCGACGGCACCCCCGGTATTTATGAGTTGTCCCGCGTTACCGGCGATAAAAAGTATGCACGCGTGGCGACCAATGCCGCTTCATGGATGCTGGCCAACATGTATTATCCGGAGAAAGGTGTTTGTTATGATAATATCGATGCCAAAACCGGTGAAGTATTGAAAGAGTACAGCCCGTTCTGGAAGAAGATGGATAAGAAAGATCAGCAATTGATCAATGTGTCCCGTCCGAATACCGAAGGGTATCTTTTCAAAGAGGCTTTCGAATTTTCCGGTGAAAAGAAGTTCAGGGATGCTTATATCAACCTTTGCAACAGCCTGATCGAAAAGCAAGGCCCCGAAGGTGTGTGGATGCAGTTCATGCCCAACTTCGCCGATGTTCATTCTTTCCATCCGCGTTTTTCGCTGTGGTATGCCGAATCGCTGATCGAGGCTTTCAAACTCACCGGCGATCGCAAATACCTCGAGTCCGCAGCAAAGACCGCCCGCACTTTTGCGAAAGCCCAGCAAAAAGACGGAACTATTTTTTACGATAATTATACCAATGGCCGCGCCCCGGATAAAGGTTCCGTTACCGGTTCCGCCACATCACTTGCGGGTATCGTATGGATCGGTCTTGCAAAAGAAGGGTATAAAGAATTTGACCAGAACATCGAGCGTTCAGCCGAATGGGTGATCAATAACCGCTATGGCCAGGAACATCCTGATGTGAATCTGCGCGGTGCTGTTATCGAAACACGTATCCGTTTCAGAAAAGGAAAAGTATGGCTGACCAACCGCGATATCGGTACGTCATTCGCCCTGCGTTTCCTTGTCGACTACAAGAATTTTAAACAACTATAAGCCAACCAAAACGTCCACATCTATTTATTATTAAAAACAACTGTGTATGAAAAAAGCTAGTCTGCGATTGCTGTTACCGCTGCTGCTGGTAGCACTTTCTCTTCCCTTTTTTGCTGCCGCCCAGTCGGGAAACGGTAATATCAAAGGACAAATCACAGATACCGATGGTACCACACTGCCAGGTGCCTCCGTATCCATCAAGGGTACCACCAGGGGGGTGACGACCGACCTTTCCGGTAATTTCGAATTATTGAGCGTGAAAGCGGGCAAGTATACGCTCGTGATCAACTACATGGGCTACAAAGAAAGCCAGGTGGAAGTGGAGGTGAAAGCCGGCCAGACTGCCACCAACGATGTAAAACTTGAATCTACGATGGTCAGCCTGAAAGGGGTGACCATGACTTCCGTTCGTGAAGGACAGGGCAAAGCGCTGAACCAGCAACGGAATGCCGATAATATCAAACAGGTTATTTCTGCCGACCTGATAGGCCGTTATCCGGATCTCAACGTAGCGGAAGCCATGCAGCGTCTCCCGGGCGTGACCATCGGCCGCAATACCAGCGGTGAAGGTTCTACGGTTCAGCTTCGTGGCACCCCAGGTAACTTCACCAATATCAACGTGAACGGTGAACAAATCATGGGTACACAGGAAGGCGGACAACGTAACGCTGAACTGGACGTTATTCCGGTGAACGTGCTTGCTTCGATGGAAGTGGTGAAAACATTAACACCCGACCTGGATGGTGATGCCATCGCCGGTGCCATCAACATGAAGTCGCCTACTGCCACTTCGCTGAAAACGAAATTCACCCTCGACGCAGGTTTGGGTTACAACGACCTGCGCGGAAGTCTCAATGGTATCGGTAACGTTACCGCAGGCAAACGCTTTTTTGCCAATGCACAAAATCCCAACGGACGTCTCGGTGTAATGGTAACAGGCAGCTGGTACCGCACCAAAAACGGATACGATGATCAGCGTTCTGAAGTATGGCAGGCAAAAGACTTCGGAGATGGTAAAGGCCAGATTTATTTTCCTACGGATGTACGCCTGCTCTATGTAGAGAACCTGCGGACACGCCGTGGTGCTTCTGCTACCATTGATTATAACTTCAGCCCCGTTACCAATATCGTGGCCAACGTGATGTACAGCGATCATTTCAACGAACTGACACGTTACCGCAAACGTACACGTATGCAAACGGCCAATACCACTTACAACCAGACTACCGGTTTGTATACCACTACCCGTGGCCGTGGTTACAATGAGATCAAGGCCGCTACGGAAGATAACAGCAACCTCAACTTCAACATTTCCGGTGAAACAAAAATCGGCCGCGTGAAACTGGATGCCGGCGTTTTCATGAGCAACTCTTCTTTCGAAAATATTTCAGGTACCTACAATTTCATTACCGGTAATATTGCCCTGGAGATTGCTGACATTCACAGCGACTTCCTGAAACCAGGAGGTGTGGATTGGAAAAATAACGCATCACTTTATACCTACAATACAGTAGAACGTGACTACTGGAATACCGAAGGCAAAAACGCGGTTGGGCGTATCAATGCTTCTCTTCCTTATAAAATCGGTAAGAACTCTGCTACTTTCCAGACCGGTTTCAAAGTGAAGCGCATGCACAATAGCCGCTGGCGCCCGGAGACCGCACTGGTGAGCAACTATTCCGGTGTGGCCGCAGACGGACGTCTGACCAATTTCACCGGCAAACCTGAAGTATCTGCCGACCTGCTCGATGGTAACAACAATTTCGGCCTTGGTGCAGATCGCGACAAGACCATCGCTTTCTTCGAGAACAACCAGAACACCCGTTTCACGCAGGATATGGCCGGTACGCGTAAAATGATCGATACGTATTTCTATGACGCGGTTGAAACCGTTACATCAGGATATGTAATGAACCGTATACAGTTCAACCGCTTCATGTTACTCGGTGGTCTGCGCGTAGAGAAAACAGACGTGGATTACCAGGGTAATATCGTGGCAGAAGATGCCAACGGTGTTTGGTTGTCTACCACACGCACACGCAAACAAACCGATTACGTTCGTTTCCTGCCCAACATCCAGGGTAAATATGATCTGAACAAAAGTTCACTGATCCGCGCGGCACTGACTTATGGTTACTCACGTCCCAATTTTGTGGACCTGGTACCCGGCCGTGTAACGAGCATCCTGAGCCAGACTGTAACAGACGGTAATCCCGAACTGAAGCCGGCTTTCGCAACCAACGTAGACCTGATGTACGAGAAATACCTGTCTAATCTGGGTATCCTTTCTGCAGGCCTGTTCTACAAAAAAGTGGAGAAGTTCCAGTATGCCAGTGTTACGACGATCGAAGGCGATGAGTTCGAAAACGCAGACCTGTACCAGGGTTGGAGACTTTTCCGTACCCTTAACGGTGATGCTGCCGATGTATTTGGTTTGGAATTGAATGCGCAGGCTAACCTTACGTTCCTGCCTGGTGCATTGAAAGGAATTTCGATTCTGGCCAACTATACTTACACACATTCAAATGCAGACGCGCAATTCCGTAAGGATATCCGCCTGCCTGGTCAGGCTACACATACAGCCAACGGATCGCTCTCTTTCGCCTATAAAGGATTCAGCATCCAGGGCAACGTGAACTACAACGGTTCTTATACTGTAAGTCTTGGCGGAGACGACGACCAGGATGTTATACGCGCTGCACGTGTGCAGATCGATGCCAACACTTCTTACCGCATCAGCAAACGCTTTACCGTGTATGCTGAAGCACAGAACCTGACCAACGCCCCACAGATCGAATACTTCGGTGAACGCAACCGCATTTACAGAAATCAGTACTACTCCTTCTGGGGTCGTGCAGGTGTGAAGTTCAGATTCTAATATAAACAGTCCCGGGAACCCCGGTTCCCGGACTCTTTACCGGCACGGCTTCGTTGCCGTGCAGAGATATGCCTATAACGATTCGCTTGCTTATCGAAAGTCAAAATTTAAAAGTCAACACATTGCCCTGACCAGGTCAACGGGAAAATGTAAATCAATTAACGTGTAAGCAAGGAATACACGAATAGGAAAAAAAGAATACCATGAGAGATTTTGCAGTAGATCAGTTGAAAGTAAAAGTTTACGGAAGCAGGGAAGAAATGGGAAAAGATGCAGCACTCAAGGCTGCTGCCACGATCCGCGAACTATTGCAGCGGCAGGAGGAAGTGAACATCATCTTTGCCGCCGCCGCTTCACAGGAAGAATTTCTGAAAGTACTGATACAACAACCCGTTGAGTGGAACCGTGTGAATGCTTTCCATATGGACGAGTATACAGGGCTGCCCGCGGGTGCGCCACAATTGTTCGGTTATTTTTTAAGAGAACGTTTATTTGATAAAGTTGATTTCCGCGAAGTATATTATATCGACGGACAGGCAACAGATAAAGCTGCCGAGTGTGCGCGTTACGCCGCCTTGCTGCAGCAACATCCCGTAGACATTACATGCATGGGTATCGGGGAAAATACCCACCTCGCTTTCAATGACCCGCATGTGGCACATTTCGACGATCCGTATGCGGTAAAGATCGTGGACCTCGACGAAGCATGCAAACAGCAACAGGTCAACGAAGGCTGTTTCGCTGCAGTGCCCGAAGTGCCTTCTTTTGCTTATACTTTAACCATTCCCGCATTGCTGGCTGCCCGTTACATCTATTGCATGGTGCCCGGTGCCAGTAAAGCACAGGCCGTGTACCATACCCTCACAGATGCCATTACTGAATTATATCCGAGCACCATTCTCCGCAAACACGAACACGCAGAGTTGTTTCTCGACAAGGAAAGTGCGGCGCTGTATTTGGAGGAAGGTGTAAGGCTTAAGGTGTAAGGCCCGACACTTCGGGCCGAAGCTTCGGCCTAAGGTAAAACAGCCGTTATAAGTAGTAAGTTTTAAGTAATAGGTACGAAACCATTCACAATTCACAACATATGCAAACAGTTGCGATCAACGGTGACCTTTCCCGCTTTCATCAACTGGTATCTGATATGTTCCGCTGGCCCAATTCAAAAGCCGAATGGGAACAGTATCGCCTCAGCAAAGAACAGGTTGAATTTTACCGGGAGTATGGTTACGTAAGTAATATCAAACTGCTGGAAGAATGGCAGATCGAACGGTTGCTGAGCGAACTGGCAGCCATCGCCGATCCGGCTCACCCGGGAAATGCTTTGTTCTACCAGTTTGCTTCCAATGAATCGGCCGATCCCAATGCCGTTTTGTTTCATGCATTGGGTGCCTGGCGCATTACACAGGGATTTCATGATATACTCTGGAATCCGGCTTTCGTGATGGCCGCCAGTCAATTGCTCGGCGACCGCGCGGTACGCTTCTGGCATGATCAGCTTTTTTGCAAACCGGCACTGCACGGTGGAGTAGTGGCCTGGCACCAGGATTACTCCTACTGGACCAGAACGGTGCCGCTGCAACACCTTACCTGCTGGGTAGGTTTGGATGATGCCACTACCGAAAACGGCTGCCTGTATTATGTTCCTTACAGCCAGCATTGGGGTCTGCTCGATAAGCCCGAACTCGCCGGAGATATGGAAGGACTGATGGATTACCTGACCGATGAACAAAAAACACAGTTCAAGCCTATTCCCATCGAATTGAAAAAAGGACATGCCAGCTTTCATCATCCATTGATGGTGCATGGTTCTTATGCTAATAAGTCCGGACACGCACGCCGCGCATTTGTATTGAATGTATTTGCGGACGGCACCGAATCCAATTCCGCAGGTGAACTCCTGCCGAACACACCCAATATTGAAAAAGGGCAAAAAATGGAAGGACAATTTTATCCTTTGTTATTTGATCCCGCTATGACCGCAACAGCCTTATGACGACCATACGCTTTTTTTGTACACGCTGGGGCGCCGCCGGTATCGATTGGTACAAGTGGGCCGCCCAGGTGCGTACCGCAGGGTATGAAGGGGTGGAAACGGATGTACCCGTTGGCCGGCCAGAACTGCGCACCATGCTCGATGCATTGAAAGCCGAAGGCCTGCAATGGGTAGGACAGCACTGGCAGACCATGGATGCCGATTTTTCCACGCATAAAGCTGCCTACCGCGAACATTTAGATGATCTCATTGCCGCAGGGCCATTGTATATCAATTCGCATACCGGCCGTGACTGGTTTTCATTGGAACAAAACGAAGAACTGATCAACCTGGCAACGGAGTTATCCGTGCAATCGGGTATAGCCATCTATCATGAAACGCATCGCGGACGTTTTGCCTTTGCGGCGCATGTAGCGGCGGATTACATGGAGCGGTTGCCTGATCTGCGCTTTACACTCGATATATCACATTGGGTGACGGTGGCGGAATTCTGGTTGGAAGATCAGTCTGCCACCATCGCCAGTGCGATCGAACGCACCCGACATGTACACGCGCGTGTTGGCTACACACAGGGACCGCAGATCGCGGACCCGCGTTCGCCGGTATACGAAGAAGCGGTAGCCAAACATATTCATTGGTGGGACCGCGTGGTGGCGGCAGCCGTTAAGAGCAAAAGAAAGGAATTGATCTTCGTTCCCGAGTTTGGCCCGGCACCTTACATGCCATCCAATCCGAAAGACGACAGCCCGCTGGCAGATCAATGGAACATCAATTGTTACATGATGGATCTGCTGAAGAAAAGATACAACCAGACATTTCTAAATACAATCTCATGAGCAATGCGAAAGTAACAGAGCAACCATCCCGTTACCGTCATCTCGAACAGATGAGTACGGAAGAGATTGTACAACATATCAACGAAGAAGACCAGACGGTTGCGCTGGCTGTACAAAAAGAATTACCACGTATTGCAAAACTGGCAGAAGCTGTGGCAACACAATTGCAGAACGGCGGCCGTTTGTTTTACATAGGTGCCGGTACAAGCGGCAGACTCGGTGTGCTTGATGCAAGCGAGTGTCCGCCGACTTATGGTGTAGATGCAGGCATTGTCAATGGCCTGATGGCGGGAGGCGATGCCGCTTTGCGTTTTGGTATTGAAGATGCGGAAGACAGTTATGAAGCAGGCTGGCACGATCTGCTGGGCTATGCAATCAGTTCCCGCGATATCGTGATCGGTATTGCGGCAAGCGGTACCACACCGTATGTAGCAGGCGCATTGGAATCCTGCCGCAGGACTGGCGTGCCGACAGGCTGTATCGTTTGCAATCCCGGATCGCCGGTGGCCGCACATGCGGATTATCCGGTTGAAGTGATCGTCGGCCCTGAATTTGTAACGGGCAGCACACGCATGAAAAGCGGCACCGCCCAGAAGATGGTATTAAACATGATCTCAACCGCTGCCATGATCCGCATCGGCCGCGTAAAAGACAACCAGATGGTGCACATGCAGATCAGCAACGATAAACTGACCGACCGCGGTACGCAAATGCTGATGCAGCGGTCAGGCCTCACCGATTACGAAGAGGCAAAAGCATTGCTCCTGAAATACGGCAGCGTACAAGCAGCTATCGACCATTTAAACAACTGAAGATGGGCACCACAAACAACGAATTGACGAATAACAACGAAGCACCGGTCCGTAACATCATACTGATCGGCGGCTTCTTTTTTATATTCGGATTCATCTCCTGGATCAACGCCACGTTGATACCTTACCTGAAGATTGCCTGTGAGCTTGAAGAATGGCAGGCCTATCTCGTAACATTTGCCTTTTATATTTCCTATACGGTAATGGCCATTCCGTCCAGCGGCATACTCAAAAGAAGCGGCATGGTGAAAGGCATGAGCATCGGACTGGGTACGATGGCGGCGGGCTGTTTGCTATTTATTCCCGCAGCGTTGGTGCGCAACTACGGTGTCTTCCTGGGAGGATTATTTCTTACGGGTGCCGGACTTACTTTGCTGCAGACGGCCGTTAATCCTTATATCACCCTGTTGGGGCCCGCACGCACGGCGGCACGCCGCATCAGCATGATGGGTGTGTGTAATAAAGTGGCGGGCATATTGGCACCGTTGATCATGGGCAGCATCATCCTGAGCAACTCGGAAGGGCTCATTGAACAACTGGCGGTGATGGATCCGGCGGCAAAAAAAATAAGACTGGATGAACTGGCGCGTGATGTGATCGTACCTTATTGCATCATTGCCGGTATATTATTGCTATTGGCGGTTTTAATCCGCTTTGCGCATTTACCCGAAATCAAACAGGAAGAAGAAACCGTATTACGTTCTGCGGACAAGCCTGCACAACCATCTGGTATCACGTTGGCGATGACCACCGGATTCCTGGCGATTTTCTGCGCAGTAGGAGCGGAAGTGTTGGCAGGTGATACCATCGGCAATTACGGATTGTACCAGGGCATCGACCTTAATACGTCAAAAACATTAGCCTCGTACACACTTGCCTGCATGATGGTAGGATATATAGCGGGCATACTCGCCATTCCGCGTTTCATTTCCCAGCAAAAAGCATTCTACTGGTCGTCGTGGATCGGATTGTTATTAGTAGTGCTGATCCTGGTATTGCCGGGCAAATATTCGATCGTATGTGTGGCTTTGCTGGGGTTGGGAAATGCGATGCTGTGGCCGGCGATCTGGCCGCAGGCGCTCAGAGGTTTGACAGGCGCGCAATTGGCACGCGGCTCCGCCGTGCTGATCATGGGCATCGCGGGAGGCGCATTGTTGCCACTTTTATATGGATGGCTCACAGGCGTATCCGGTAATCAATTAGCCTATTGGATATTGATTCCGGTGTATGTATTCCTGATTTATTATAGTTTCACAGGATTGAAACAACCTTCTCCTGTTCGTTCGTAACTAATTAAACTGCTTTTTATGCAAGAGAAAAAACCGGGAAACTACAGATGGGTTGTATGCAGCCTGCTTTTTTTCGCCACTACGATCAACTACCTCGACCGCCAGGTGGTGGGTTATCTCAAACCCACACTGGAGCAGGAGTTTGGCTGGACTGAGACAGATTACAGTCACATCGTAATGGCCTTCACCGCGGCTTATGCCGGCGGTCTGTTATTATTTGGCCGGTTAATCGACCGCATCGGCAGTAAGATCGGTTATACCGTATCGATCACCTTGTGGAGTATTGCCGCAATGGCGCATGCATTGGTACGCACTACTTTTGGTTTTGGATTCGTGCGTGCTTTGCTCGGACTGGGAGAGTCGGGTAATTTTCCTGCTGCTGTTAAAACAGTAACGGAATGGTTTCCGAAAAAAGAAAGAGCACTCGCAACAGGATTTTTCGATTCGGGATCGAATATCGGTGCATTACTGGCACCCGTGATCATTCCGCTTTTATTGAGCGCTTACGGCTGGCAGGCAGCCTTCATCATTACCGGTGCTATCGGATTTTTATGGCTGATAGCCTGGCGTTTCTTTTACGAGATACCGGAGAAACACCGCAAGCTCAAAGCAGAAGAACTGGCCTATATCCGTAGCGACAACGAAGCAGAACCTGAAACAGATACACCGGAGGCACCGGTGAAATGGTTCCGTTTGTTCGGCATGAAACAAACCTGGGCGTTTATCATTGGTAAATTTTTCACCGATCCTATCTGGTACTTCTTTGCCTTCTGGTTGCCTTCGTATTTCTCCAGCACATTTCATTTGGATCTGAAGAAACCGAACCTTCCGCTGATCCTTGTTTACTTCGGCGCCACAATCGGCGCAGTAGGCGGAGGTTATCTCTCGTCCAAACTTATCAAAAAAGGCTGGCCTGTTTACAAAGCACGCAAGATCGCGTTGTTTGTTTCTGCGTTAGCCGTGTTACCTATTATCGCTACACGTTATACGGATGATATGTGGACGGTGGTTGCGCTGATCGCATTAGCCATTGCCGGTAATGCTGCGTGGAGTGCCAACATCTTTACGATTGTATCGGATATGATGCCGAAGAAAGCGGTGAGCTCCGTGATCGGTATCGGCGGAATGGCCGGCGCTGTTGGCGGTGTGCTGTTCCCCATGATGATCGGCGGTATTCTTGATTATTACAAGTCGATCAACAACATCACGGCCGGGTATAATATCATTTTCATTTTCTGCGGGCTTTCCTTTTTACTTGCGTGGTTGTTGATCCATTGGGTGACGCCGAAGATGAAGCCGGCTAAGTTCTGATTTGATTTTTCGGATTTTAAATATAGTTGTATGAAATGGATTTTGACCGCTGTGGCCTGCTTCACTGCGACCTGCAGTTTTGCGCAGCAAAAAACCATCTACCAGAAGGGATGGATCGATTTTAACAAGAATGGAAAGAAAGACATTTTTGAAGACACGACACAGTCTGTTGACAAAAGAGTGGAAGACCTGCTGTCGCAAATGACGCTGGAAGAAAAGACCTGTCAGATGGCGACCTTATATGGTTACGGCCGTGTGTTGAAAGATGAACTGCCTACCGCCGCCTGGAAGACGGCTATCTGGAAAGATGGCATCGCCAATATCGACGAGCACCTGAACAGCCTGCCTTTTAATCCGCATGCAACGTCGGAGCATTCGTTTCCTTTCAGCAAACACGCACGTGCGATCAATACCGTTCAAAAATGGTTCGTGGAAGAAACGCGCCTGGGTATTCCGGTGGATTTTACCAATGAAGGTATTCATGGTTTAACACATGACCGCGCCACATCGTTACCTGCACCTATCTCGATTGGCGCCACCTGGAATAAACAAATGGTCCGCCAGGCCGGTGAGATCGTAGGCCGCGAAGCAAAAGCATTGGGCTACACCAACGTGTACGCACCCATTCTGGATCCCGCACGTGATCAGCGCTGGGGACGCAACGTGGAATGTTACGGCGAAGATCCCTATCTGATTGCCGAACTGGGCAAGGCCATGACCCTAGGTATACAAAGCCAGGGTGTAGCGGCAACGATCAAACACTTCGCTGTATACAGCGTACCAAAAGGCGGCCGCGACGGAGAAGCACGTACCGATCCGCACGTGGCTCCCCGCGAGATGCACCAGTTGTATCTCTATCCGTTTAAAAAAGTGATACAGGAAGCTGCGCCGCTCGGTGTGATGAGCAGTTACAACGATTGGGACGGCGTGCCGGTGACCGGTAGTTATTATTTCCTTACGGAATTATTACGTCAGCAATATGGCTTCAGGGGATATGTAGTATCCGACAGCCGCGCGGTAGAATACATTTATGAAAAACACCGCGTAGCGAAAGATTTCAAAGAAGCCACACGTCAGGCCGTAGAAGCAGGCCTGAACGTATGGACCAATTTCGATCCGCCGGATGCCTATATCAATAATATCCGCGAACTGGTGCGCGAAGGAAAATTATCCATCAAAGTAGTAGATGATCGTGTGCGCGACGTACTGCGCGTGAAGTTTATGGTCGGACTTTTCAATCAGCCCTATGTTGCCGATCCTGCAGCCGCCGACAAATTGGTACACACGGCAAAAGACGAGGCCTTCTCGCATGAAATGAACAGGGAGTTGCTTGTATTGCTGAAGAACGAGAACAACCTGTTGCCCTTGAAAAAAGAAGGGTATAAAAAGATACTCGTTGCCGGTCCGCTGGCCGATGCCACGAAATATACGATCAGCCGGTATGGTCCTTCCAATAATCCGGTAACATCGGTATTGGCAGGTGTGAAAGCATTGATCGGAAACCGGGCAGAAGTAATCTATGAAAAAGGATGTGAAGTGACCAACGAAGGATGGCCCGAAACCGAGATCATCGATGCGCCATTGAGCAAAGAAGACCAGGCCAGCATAGCGCAGGCAGTGGCACGTGCCAACGAGTCGGATATTATCATTGCCGTGTTAGGTGAAGATGAAAAGACCGTAGGTGAAGGTTTGTCGCGTACTTCATTGGATCTTCCGGGCCGCCAGGAGCAACTGTTGCAGGCCCTGTATGCCACGGGTAAACCAGTGGTATTGGTTGTAGCAACCGGTCAGCCGTTAACGATCAACTGGGCACAGAAATATGTACCAGCGATTTTACATACAGGATTTCCCGGTCCGTCTGCAGGCAGGGCGATTGCAGAAGCTTTGTTTGGTGATTACAATCCCGGAGGCAAGCTCACTATGACCTATCCGAAGTCGACCGGTCAGATCGAATTCAACTTTCCGTTTAAGCCGGGATCACATGCCGATCAGCCACCGAAAGGAAGAAATGGTGCCGGCTATACCAGTGCGAATGGTGCGCTTTATCCGTTTGGATTTGGATTGAGTTATACGACTTTTAAATATGAAGGAATAAAAGTGTCGCCGCAGCAATTGCATTCGCAGGCGATCGTGAACGTGGAAGTAAAGGTGACGAATACCGGTTCACGCAAGGGTGATGAAGTGGTGCAATTGTATGTAAAACATCCGATCACCAATGTGATTACATATGTAACGCAGTTGCGTGGGTTCGAGCGCATCAGCCTGGAGCCGGGACAAACTAAAACCGTACAGTTTACGCTGCAGCCGGATGACCTGTCGATCCTGGATCAAAACATGAAATGGAACGTGCCGGAGGGAACTTACGAAGTGTTTATCGGCAGCTCGTCTGAGGACATCCGCCAGAGAGGTGAATTCACGATCCGGTAGGAGGGTGAAAAGGACGTAGCTGTAAACCGAAGAAATGGCTACATGGAAGTACTTAGTTATCGTAAAAACATCATTATCAAGGATCGCAAAATAACGGCAAATCGTAAAAATTGATGAAAAAGGGGGTGTTTTTCTCCTTTTTGATAATTTTCTAAGGTACTTTAGTAATCAGAAAGAGAGAATCCATCATCGATGAAAAGCCGGACTCGTTCCGACAAAAGAATTTAAATCTATACCATTGAAGACCCTAAACGACCCTCCTCGTCCAAAGCTCTGAGCAGGAAGATCGTCTTTAAAAGCCGGATTTTTTTCCGGCTTTTATTATTTATATAAACAACTTAAAAAGTCAAAAATCAACAATGGTCGTTTTACCATTTACCTATTGATTATCGCCTTAGTTTTTCCGCAATCAGGATCTTCAGTTTTCCCTGGTCGGCATCCAGCGTCTCTTTGTAAACTTTAATCCATCTATTGGCTTCCGCAGAATTGCCGCTTTCATAATAAGCACGGATCAACTCCAGTATGCCATCATCAAAAAGCGGGAACTGCTCATATAAATTGGTTAACGCTCCAATTGCGTCTGCGTAGTTTTTTTGCTCACGGTACAAGCGTCCGCTGTAGAAATCGAGGAATGAATCGCCGAATATCTGATGTAAAACAGTAATACACCTGTGCGCCCGGCTGTAATCTCCTGTCTTTTCTCCAATTACAAGATTGAGCAGGTAGTCCGATGCCTGTGTAGCCGTAACTCCCTCCCATTCTTTTGCAGCTTGTGAAGGATCGACGTAACAAAGCGTACGGAGCAAAAGGTCTATTGAGGCTTTCCGCGACGTATCGTTGGATAGCAGTTCCCATACATTTGTATAGGCCTCTTCATACCGGCGTTCGATCAGCATACTGTTAATCTTGTTTTCTTTCACTATGTATTGCAGCTCGTTATTTGCACCTTGTGTTTTGGCGCGAAAAATTGCTGCCAGCCGTTTGGTTAACGAACTGTTGTTTAAAAAACTAAATACCTCTATAAGACAAGGATTGTTTTCGCGTTTATTCAACACATAAAGATGATAGTCTACGAACCCAGGTGTATACATACGGAAAATCAGCATTTGCAGACTGTCGCGGATTTCACGTTTTACAAATTGATAGTGCCCCTTATAACGGGAGGGACCCAGGAAGCTGGTATCTACTGCGGACGGAAGCAGCGCGCTGACGTCTTCAGCGTTAAGTTTCGTTGCGTGCATAAGATTTACTTCGTTAGCCACGAATTGCGGATCAAATAGTGATAAGTAAGCGTTGGCGTTATTGTTATTAACCGCTTCTTCAATTCGGCTCGCTATATCCATGGCTTCCGGTTGACTGACTGTTACTTTAACAATGCTGCTAACCGGCTTTGGTTCTCGACGGGGATTGTAAAGGCAGGACGAAAATAACAGCAGGAGGAGTAACAGTCGGATGGCTTGTTTCATAATAAAAAGAATGGTGCTGCGAAAGTAAGTACCCCATTCCAATAATAAAAAAAGAGCCGGCAATGCCAGCTCTTCCATGTTATAGTACGGATTTGATTATGCTTTTCCTTCGAGGTAACGCATGATGTTTTCGCGCATCGGGCCGGCAACCTTGATCGCATCTACAATAGTTTGTTTATGCTTGTCAGGAAATTGCCTGTGCAGATAGGCTACCTCATTTGGGTCATTGCTATCTACCCGTAAACTATCTTGTTTTCCTTTTTTGTCTTTGCTGTCCATAGTATGAGGGTTTAACAGTAGTAAGGCAAAAGCTGTGCCTTTTTCTAATTCCTTTTTAATCATTTGCCACACAGCTTTTTCAATCAGCGATCTGCTTCAATCGCTTTACCCAATACTCCACTTATGGCGGATTCTTTTTCCGAATCTTTGTGCACCCATATCTTTTTCGTAGCATCGGCGGATAAAGGAACCGGTTTTATTTCCTGCGGTGGCAACAAAGGCATCCCCGCTTTTTTGCCGGCGATTCTGAAATCATATACGCGATATACAGGATCACTTGCTGTCTGTTCCACAGTGGCTTCCAACGCTAACACATAGCTGCTGTCTTCAAGCGGGAAATTGAATGCTATCGTAAATATTTTATCCATACAGGCATTTTCCGAAAGTCGAATACTATGCCAAAGCAGGGATATTTTTGATATATCAGGGTTTTCCCGGATGCGTTTTAACACCTGTGTTAACGCTTTAGGATTTTGTTGCCGTTTTTTTCCTGTTTGCTGTTTTTTTACGCGGGTTACTTTTCTTTTTTGCGGGCGTTCTTTTTTTGGCTGCCGTTCCTTTCTTTGCTGCCGCTTTCTTTTTGGGAGCTGCTTTTTTCTTTGTAGCGGTTTTCTTGCGTGCGGTTTTTTTCGCCGGCACTTTAGCACCTTCCTCACGCGCTTCAG
This sequence comes from uncultured Sphingobacteriales bacterium, assembly GCA_937888905.1. Classification (GTDB taxonomy): domain Bacteria; phylum Bacteroidota; class Bacteroidia; order Chitinophagales; family Chitinophagaceae; genus Terrimonas. The sequence continues at coordinate 105,090 of CALATA010000017.1, read as the reverse complement.
ATAAGCCGATTGCAATTGCCTGCTTGCGGCTTGTTACTTTTTGTCCGGAACCGCTTTTTAATGTTCCCTGTTTCTGTTCGTGAATAGCCCGGCCCACTTTGTCACCGGCTTTTTTTGAATACTTTGCCATGATCGTTATGTTTTAATGAGTAATAATTTTTAACTGACAACCTGCTCAAGACACATCAGCAGTTTGGTTAGCGCCGATTTCGCATAATAATTTTGATTCGCGGCCATAGCATTTTCTTCAGGCGCTTCCAGTCTGCCTTTGTAACAGATTTCTTTTCCATGTGCAATGGCCAGATAGGCGTATACTTTATTGTTGCCTTCGGGCACAGGCGACGCATAACCTGTTATTCCAATGCCCCAGTTACTGCCAAATAATCGTGCTACATGTTTTGCCATCTGCTCCGCTACTTTTTCCGATACACAGTTTGTCTGACGTGCATGAACGGGATCCACGGCCAACTGCCGGATTTTCTGTTGAAGGTTGTAAACCGTGATGCCGCCTTCATAAAAACGGCTGGCTTCGTCTACCTGCGAAAACATGAATTGCAGCAGACCGCTGGTAACACTCTCGGCAACGGCGAGGGTTTCCTGTTCCTGAATAAGATGATCCCTGATGGGATTAAGCAAATTGGCGTTTATCATTTCTATAAACTTTTACTTAAGGGAATACCGGTAATTGTACCGTTAGTTGAGTTGATTTTGCTATGGCGTTCAGATAAGACAAGGGCTTGCGCTGCATTCAACTGACCGGTAATACGCAGTTCTTTTCCTTCCGCGGTGATATAAGCGATGAAGAATTGTTCGATCTGCCGGAGCAGCTCTTCCGGTAGTTCTTCTATGCTTTGAACGTTTTCAAATTGCCGCGATATTTCCGTCACCGCCAGGTAACGGTGATTGGCGATGAGGTGTTCGCCTGTTCCCTGTTCTGCTAATAAACATCCGATCAGTCTCACATCTACCACACATCCGGGAAACGTGGTGAACTCGGATAACACCATTACATCGAGCGGGTCGCCATCTTCAGCGACGGTGTCGGGGATGAACCCGAAGTCAAAAGGAAAGCTCAGCCCATGCGCCAGTACCTTTTTTAGCCGGAAGGCCCGGCGGTTATTATCGTACGTATATTTTACATTGCTGTGGGCCGGTGTTTCAATAATGATATCCACGTTTTCATTTTTTAATAAAAAAACATGAATCGTGCCATCAGGTTATTCGCCTGTTTCAGCATGCGGCGCGTCAACGGGCTTGGATTGAGGTGAACCTTTTTGCCGGAAGTAGATAGAAAGTACCACAATCGCTGCTACCGAAAGAAATTCGCTTTGCCAGTTTTGAAAGGATTCAAACCAGAACCGGCTGTCTGCCAGGTAACCCGTTATGTTTTCGGGTGGCAGTCCCTTATGAGCGCGTAGTTCATTTTCATCCATCATGCTGCCATGAAAGTGCAGAACAAATGAAGCGAGGAATAACAGCACCAGTATAATGCTCAGGGAATGTTTATATAAAAAAAGTATCCAGCCGCCCCGCCGTACCGGCCAGGGAGCACCCGGTCTTTTGGCCGAAGGCTCGCGGTCCACTTCTTCTTTGCCTTCCAGCTTTTTGGATTCCGAAGATCCTTTTTGACGCAGGGAAATGGTGAGCACAACAAACAAAGCCATTTGCAGGAATTCACTTTCCCAGTTTTCGAATGTTGCCTGGATGAAATGTCCCGATTGCACATATGCTCCCGGGGAAAGCAGGGTCATGCCTTCTTCTTCCCGCTCTTTGTTATGTTCGTGATAACCGGTTACAAACTGGCCACCCAGCGATAAAAGGAACAGGAGTATAAAAACGATTGCCAGACCGTTATTGTGGATAAAGCGTTTCATATAATCGTTTATCCAAATCGCATACCCATAAATAAAAAAACCAGCAATATGGATATATTACTGGTTGGTGATCCAGGGTACTGCCGAGCATGAGAAGAATATCTTTGAAGGCAGTTTCGGTTAGTAACGACAGTCTTAGTGATATAAAGAAAGCTCTTTCTGCAAGTGATTCCCAATGCTCTTAGCGAACAGCCGCTTCGGGTTACCGAACGGTCAATTTGTTTCAGCCGGCCGGTTTGAAAGACCATTGATCACCGTTCAGCAGCGGGTGCGAACCTTTCAGCGACCTTCCATGAAGTTGCAATTGCCAGTGGCGGAAATATACATCCATGATCCAGGGCTGGAAGTGGAAGTCGAATTGATTAAAGGCGTGAAGGGGTTTGAAAACGGTTTTCTTCTCCGGGCAGTAATCAAAGACGAGAGTAATAGACTCTACAGATTGAGGAGAAAAGGTGAACACGCCATTGCGCGAGCCACGCAGTTGTTGCGAGCGGCCACCACCTTCGATCCGGCAAAGCACATGTGTATGCAACACGGGGTTTTCGGCCTGCACACCTACGCGTATATCGCTGCCGTATAGAAGACGCTCTTCTGTCAATGCAAAGTCGTCGCCGGGCGGAGTGCCGGTATCCAATACAAGGGTGTCTTCGTCCTGCTGATACCAGGATCCGCGGGCCGTTCGCTCCACTCCGGCCTGGGAGTAGAAGAAAAGGAAATGATGATCGTTGCTGAGCCGTATTCCGGTATGAACTCCACGCGGGCCGTCCATAAGATATTCACCGGCAAGGCTGGTGCCTGCTGTTGTTTTTTTCATGTGTGAATTGCTTGTGATAGACGGCGTGGACTCGCAGGAAAATTAACACCTGCAGGCCAGGAATAAGAACCGGGTTTGCCAATGGTCGTAACGGATAAGGCAATGGCAGGCACTTTTCAAATTTGTACTACCTTGCAGCTTTCCCGCAAAGCCCGGGATCATTAGTTTTTACAGCTTATGCCAACTACTTCTTTGTCTTCTTCCCGTTATACCGTTTTGTGGGGATTGCTGGCGGTGGCGTACGTGATCGGTCTTTTTGTGCCGCTGATGGACAGCGATGCGGCGCATCATGCCAATATAGCCCTGCATATGTACCAGCACGACAATTTCGTAGACCTGGTAGACAAAGGGCGTGATTATCTCGACAAGCCGCATTTACTTTTCTGGTTGTCCGCATTGAGCTATTATGTGTTCGGCGTGACCACCGTGGCCTATAAAATTCCTTCATTGCTTTTTTCGCTGGCGGGCATCTGGGCTACTTATCGTCTCGGTACGCGTTTGTACAACCGCGACACCGGCCGGCTGGCGGCATTGATACTCGGATCGGCACAGGCGTTTATCCTCGCCTGCATGGACGTAAGGATGGACGCTATCCTGACGAGCTGCATGATCCTGGCCGTATGGCAATTGGTGGAAACGGTACACAGCCGTAAATGGTATCATCCCGTGCTCGCCGCCTTGTTCATGGCGCTGGGCTTTTCCACCAAAGGACTGGTCGGTATCGTAATGCCGGGCGTTGCGATTTTCTTTTACCTGCTTTACCAACGCGCATTCAGACAAATCTTTCATCCGCGCTGGCTACTCGTGGGACTGATGACCGCGGTATTCATGCTGCCTGTTGTGTATTGTTACTACCTGCAATTCGACCGCCATCCTGAAAAAGTGATCCGCGGTATGACCAATATCTCCGGTATCAAATTCATTCTCTGGGGGCAAAACATCGAACGCCTCGATGGGAAAAGCTGGGGAGGGGGTAAACGTGATTATTTCTTTTACCTGCACACTATGCTGTGGGCATTCCTGCCCTGGTCGATATTGGCGTATTATGCGGCAGGCGCGCGGTTGAAGGAACTGATTCAAACAGGATTCCGCTATATAAAAGGACAGGAAGGATTAACGACGGCCACGTGCATCCTCATTTTTATATTGATCTCCCTGTCCAAATTCCAGTTGCCACATTATCTCAATATCCTGTTTCCGTTCTTTGCTATTCTCGTGGCGGCGCGCCTGCTCAATCTGGCGGAACGCAACCGCGATAAAACATTGCAGATATTATGGGGCATACAGGCGGGCATCGCTCTATTACTGGTGTTACTGCTCGTGGTGGTAAATGGCTGGTTCTTCCCGCTTCACAACTGGTTGATCGCATCGCTGGCAGCGGTTGCCTTATTGGCCTGTGTGAGCTTCCTGCGCGGATCTGCGCTGGTGAAATTGATATCTGTGAGCGTGGGTGTTGCCGCACTCGTCAATATTTTATTATCGGGGAACTTTTATCCTGCCATCATGAACTATCAGGGAGGTACGCAACTGGCCAAAGTGGCGAAAGAACAGCAGATCCCGCTGGACGAAGTACGTTTTTACCAGGCGCATAGTTTCACCTTTGATTTTTATACAAAACATTTAACCGCCATCGACAGTACATTGCCCGCTTCGGTGGATAAGGAACGTTGGTATTTTACCAGTACACCCGGACTGGAATCGATCCGTGCGTCCGGACTGAAAGTGGCAGAGGTGATCGAAAGAGATCATTTCCGTGTAACGCGCCTGAGCCTGAAATTCCTGAAGCCGGACACCAGGCCGCAGACTTTTGAAAAATATTATCTTGTCAAAATTGAACCCTGAAAGGGTTGATAGAATATGAACAGCCGCCTGAAATCTTATCTCAAGTTATTCCTCAAGATCGCTTTTACGGTAGCGGCACTCTGGCTTGTGTATACAAAAGTGGATCTGCAGGCACTGCTGGTTTTCTGGAAGAAAGCCAATGTGTGGTGGCTGGTGGTTGCGTTCCTGGTATTTGTTGTATCACAGGTTATTTCTTCTTTCCGGCTGCTTAATTTTTTCAAAAACATCCGGCTCAACCTCACGCTGGGTTACAATGTGCGGCTGTACCTCCTGGGAATGTTCTATAACCTGTTTCTTCCGGGTGGCATCGGTGGCGACGGCTATAAAATTCTCAAGGTAAAACGTGAACACAATCGTCCTGCGAAAGAAGTGTTCAGCGCCGTATTTTTCGATCGGTTAGCCGGCTTGTGGGCGCTTGGCGGTTTGTTGGTGCTGATGGGGTTGACATTGCCTGTATTCAGGGAATATGCCTTGTATGCAACTCTTGCCTTTTTCGCAGGGACGGCTGCTTACTATTGGGTGTTGCGCCGTTTCTTCCGTGATCACAGTGCGCGCTTCATCCGTACACATTTGCTGGCGCTGGGTGTGCAGGGCTGCCAATTGGTGGCGGTGATCTTTATCCTGCGCGCATTAGGTGTTACCGAGGAGTACCTGCCTTATATGTTCAGCTTTCTTGTGTCGTCGCTGGCCACCCTGTTTCCCTTCAGTGTAGGCGGACTAGGCGCCAGGGAAGTGGCCATTGTCTGGGTAGCCGGACAACTCGGACTGAATGAAGCTTTATGTGTATCGATCAGTCTTTGCTTTTATTGCCTTTCTGCGATCCTTTCGCTTTCCGCTGCAATATTTTTATTTCAACCCGAAAAGAAAACGACCGCGACCGAACCGCCCGTCGTTACCGAACCCTGACCGGATAATAAGGGCTGGCAAAATTTCCCTGCAAACTTCCATTAACAATCGACAACAGGAGCCGGTGCGTGCCGGGATCTGAAGGAATCTGCACTTCAATGGTAAATTGTTTGCGATAGCCCGGCGTAATAATGCTATCCGGAATGGCAAAGCTCTGCGGTGAATTTTCAAACTGATAAGAATAACGCGAGAATGAATAATCAAACTGTAAACGTTGATTGCGGTTGCTGAATGTCTGCCGGCTTTCGTTTGCCAGCTCTATGTTAACTGAAATCCGTGAGCCTGCTTTTGCTTCTTTGGGTAGATTCAGCGGGGTCAACTTCAACGTACTTACGGCTGTAAAGCTATCTACCCTTTCAAGCGTACCCAGGCGGAACGCTGATGCCACGTTAATATTGGCGCTGCTTGTATCACCGTCGCGGTAGATCCAGACTTCTTTGTTGTTCAATTGCTGATCGGCGGCAATCAGGTCGTAATGTGTTTTGCGGTAACTCTTGGTATTATAACCGATGGTGGTCACATCGGGATGATAAAACCGGTACAGGGAAGGGAAGGCATAACTGTTCGGAAAGATCACGGGCGTTGAACCAGCTTTATGATAGATCGTATCTGCCCAAGCTTTTGCCTGGAAGAAAGGTTTATAGTGTTTGATCTTCGCAACCGGTGAACCGGGAATAAGAAACAAGATTCTGGCGATAATGATGAGTATAATATTCGCAACAGCCAGGCGTAAAAAGAGGCGGCGCAGTTTGTCGGTACCGCGGTCCAGTATCTGTAGAAAAAGATAAACGAACGATACACCGCCAACCAGGGTCCAGTGCGGCTGCACATTATTTTTAAAGGAAGAAAAAAGAAAAAAAGCCAGCGTGCCCAGAAAAGTAAATTGATGCGCGCGACCCAGCAGGTCTTCTTTTTTCAACCGGAACAACTTGAAATAAAACAGCAGCGAGATCAATGGGCCCCATATCAGCAATTGCCCGGAAATATAAGCCGTGGTGTATTTTATTTTATAAATATGCGTGGCTCTCTCCACCAAATGAAAGCGGACAGTCGGCCAGTCGTGCGAATATTGCCAGTAAAGATGCGGCAGAAATAAAAGGATCACCAGCAATACGATCATCCAGAATGACCCGCGCGTCAGCAAACGGAGGTTGGACAATAACACGAAGAACACCGGCAATATACCGTGATACTTGCTGTAAAACATTCCTGCTATGGCCAGTGCTGTGAGCAGAATCGCCCCGCTGGAAGCCCGCTGCAGGTATTTTCCATAAGCATAAAAAAAGATGGCTGTAAAGAAAAACAGGGGTGCATCGGGCGTAGCAATGAAACTGTAAACATTAAAGATGAGTGTGGCCGCAAACAACGGAAGGTATAGTTGCACAGAACGCAGCCGTTGGGGCAGACCTGCGTAGATAATACCAATGCTTAAGGTAGTGACGAGTACGGTGCCTAATCTCGTAAAGAAAGGACCATGACCAAACGTTTCACCCATGCGCATCAGCAGCGTCACAAAAGGAGGGTGGTCGAAATAACCAAAGTCGGGATGCTGAGACAGCATCCAGTAATAGGCTTCGTCTCCGTCGATGCCGGAGAGTGCAGCCTGCAGACTATTGACCAGGAACCATCCTGCCATGAATAGAAACAGGATACGGTATTCCCGTTTTTGTTGCAGCGGGTTCGTCATGGAAAGTATTTTTTACAAAACAGTATCGGCAACCGGTTTCGGGCCGGTCTTTCCTTGTGCGGTATAGAGATGGCGCACAGCATAGGTTTTCTTATGCTGCGATTCATAGTAAGTACGCATGCTGATCTCTGCAATCAGCCCGATCGTGATCATCTGAATGCCACCCAGCAATAGGATCAACCCCAGGATGAGCATGGGCTTTCCGCCGATCTCGTGACCCAGAATTTTCAGTATGAACAGGTACAGGTTGATAAGAATACCCAATCCGAAGCTGATAAATCCGATTGTTCCGAAGAGGTGCATCGGCTTCTGCATGTATTTGCGGAAGAATACCATCAGCAACAGATCCGACATTACCTTGAAGGTTCTGTTGATGCCATATTTACTTTTTCCAAATTGACGCGGGTGGTGTTTTACATCAACCTGTGTAATGCGTGCGCCCTGCAGTTTGGCCAACACCGGAATGAAACGGTGTAATTCGCCATACAAACCGAGTTCGGTGGCTATTTCGCGTTTGAATACTTTCAGTGTACAACCATAGTCGCGGATGTAAACGCCGGTCATGCGGCGGATCAGCGCGTTGGCGATGCGGCTGGGAAATTTGCGCAGGATGAAACCGTCCTGCCTGTTTTTGCGGTTGCCGGCCACCACGTCCCAATCTTCGCGGATGAGCAGTTCAAGCATGGGCAGCACATCCGAAGGGTCGTTTTGCAGGTCGCCATCGAGCAGGGCTACATATTTGCCCGAGGTATGATCGATACCGGCCATCATGGCTGTGCTTTGCCCGTAATTTTTGCGGAGCTCGACCAATAACACGCGGTCGTCCATGTGTTCGCGGATCTGCGCCACTGTTTTGTCGGTGGAGCCGTCATCGACCAGTACTACTTCGTAGTCGGCGGTGCCGAGGTCTTCCCTGATCTTCGCTAAAAGGGGACGGATGTTTTCTTCTTCGTTGAAAACGGTAATGACGAGTGATAATTCGGGCATACAAACAGTTTCAGGCGCTAATGGGGTGATTTGCCTGCCATTGGGCAATGCAGTTGCAAATTTAGGAGGCTGGCGCCTTATTTCAACATTTTCCGGGTTTTAGCGATCGCCGCGGGCCCGCAGGAAGCCGGAACCGACGTGTAGTGCGAGGTTTCCCCGGGGGCGGGATCTTCCAAGGGAACCTGTTTCCATCCGCTCAGGCGGTAAACATAAAAGAGCTGCGCGAGTTGTCCATTGCGGTATACAGGGATGGTTTCCGCCAGTTCTACCTTATCATAATAATCATACAGCCGGTGCTCTTTTTCGGCGTATTCGATGGAGGCCACAATGCAGTAGGCTTGCCGGAGATTGGTTTGCCGCAGCCTCGCCGCGTTGAGCCAACTGTATTGATGCAGGTCTGCGATCCGCCCCAGCCCGATCACCGGGATACCTGCGGGATTGCAGAAATAATATTCAAAATGGGCACCCCACCAGGAGGAACAGACTACGGGCGTTCCGGGCGGCATTTTACCCGATTGTTGTTCCGCCGAATAAAAAGCCTCAAAGCGCTGGCCGGCCTCTTCCCAGCCATAACGATCCAGTGATACATCACCTTTTCCTTGTTGAAACCGTTCCTTGCTGCCGAACGTGCCGGGATAAAATTCGACGATCAGGGGCCAACTGATGGTAAAAAGTACAAAGAGCAGCGTGCCGATCCGCAATGAAATCGGGAAAGCCTGGCGGCTGCGCGCTGCAAGCCAGATAGCGGTTACAGGTATCAGCGTCGTATAAGCGGGCCCGCTCCAGTGCGGCCAGATATCCCTGAACATAGAGATAAACAAAAAGACCGCGGCCATTGGTACGCCTATATAATGGTAGAGCTTGATCACCGGGTGTGTGGCGCCGCGTTGGGTCCATGATGCATACACGGCCACCATCATCAATACAAAGTTGACCGGATTGTTGACGAGTATCTGTCCCAGCAGTTCGGCCCAGAACCCATCTTTCTGCTGCACGGTTTGGGCGATGTCTACGCGTTCGCTGTGAAAACGCCAGGTGATAAAATCGTAATGAATATTCCAGAACAGCAACGGACTGGCAATGAGGATAGCCAGGAGTGCTGCGGCGTAGAATTGCGGGAGCCGGAGCCATTTTCTGCCGGAGAAGACGGCAAACATACCGATGCCGGTCCAGATAAAAATACCGTGCACTTTGCTCATGATGCAAAGCCCGGAACCTAATCCCAATAACAACCAGCTTTTCCAGTCGCGGTCGTTGGTCCAGATGCGGGCCAGCATCCACATGGAGAAAGTCCACCACAGCAGTTGTGGAGAATCGGGCATTACCAGCACACCGGCAACGAGGCTGGTGTAAAAAGATATATTGTAAAGAATAACGGCAAACCAACCTGCACGCTGGTAGCTGATCTGGGTTACGGCTTTATACACAAACCAGGAAGCAAGCGCACAACTGACGATGCTGCTGAGGCGCACAAACAGTTCCTGTTCTTCCAGCAAAAGATTAAACGTAAAGACGCGGATACCGATGGCAACGAGCGGGGGATGATCGAAATAATTCCACTGCAACTGTTTGCTGTACAGCCAATAATAGCTTTCATCATTACCAAGTTCCATTATACTGGCCAGTAAAAAACGGAGCAGGGAAAAGCCCAGGATGAGCAACCATACCCTGGACGCGTACGACAGCGTACGAATAGGAACAGCTATATTCATGTTACGCATAAAACTAATACAGCGTTGATAACCGTTGCGGAGCTCAGCGCAGTGATAACGATTTGTTCATCTGTGGTGTTAAAACAAATAACACAAGGAATATGCCTCTTTATTAATCCGGTATCATTCTTGAAAAACAGGTTAAGTTTTGATGAATGAAACAAACCGTCGATTAAAAAACAGAGCTTTGCCGAAGGAAACACGGCAGAAAAAAGAACAATCAATATTATGAACACGTATAGCGTGCTAAACCAGCCTACCACCCGCTTTTCTAATCGTGTAGAGAACTACGTACGTTATCGTCCCTCTTATCCCTCCGCAGTTGTGGATTTTTTTGAGGAAAAGTTGGGACTTCACAGCGGGCAAACTATTGCCGATATTGGTTCGGGAACCGGATTATTTGCAGAACAACTATTAAAAAGAGGTTATAATGTGACCTGTGTGGAGCCGAATGAAGAAATGCGGCAGGCAGGTGTACGCAAACTCGGGCACTACCCCGGTTTTCAGAGTTTGCAGCACGCGGCCGAGGAAACAGGCCTGGAGGATTCGTCTGTTGACCTGATCACCGTAGCACAGGCCTTTCACTGGATGGATCCGGTGCTGACCAAACAGGAATTTGCGCGTATTCTTCGTCCGGGTGGACATCGCGTGCTGGCGTGGAATATCCGCATGAACAATTCGCCGTTTTTGCAGGCCTATAACGAGTTGAAAGTAGATTTTGCGATTGAGGGACGGGTGAACAATGAAATGGATAAGGAAATATTGGAAACATTCTTCGAGCCGGAAGAAATGCAATTGCAGACATTCCCGAATGTGCAGTGGCTGGACTTCGACGGACTGAAGGGGCAACTGTTGTCCTCATCGCAGGCGCCGTTACCGGGTTATTCCACTTATGATACGATGATCTCAAGTCTTGTGCAGTTATTTGTGGCGCACAACGAGAATGGGTTTGTGAAAATGGAGTATGAAACGAGGTTGTATTGGGGTGGTCCGGTGAAGGCTTAATAATTTCATCATTTGCATTATTAGCATACATCATTAAAGCCCGCTACTTTTGCGGCAAGTTTTTCTCATTAAGCAGTTAGTGTATACACGGCTTCCTTTCCAGGAGGCTGTTTTTTTTCGTGAATTGTCAATGGTGAATTGTCAATGGTGAATAAACAGCCAGGCTCTTAACTTAAATCTTAATACTTATTACTTATAACGGCTGTATTAACCTTAGCCCGAAGTGTCGGGCCTTACGCCTTACACCTTAAGCCTTAAACCTTCATGAATACCCAACTGCAGCCCTCTCAACTCTGCCAACCCTCTCATACGGCCGATACACGAATAACCCGGATTATTTTGTTTGCCCATATCGTCCAGCATCTGATGGCCGTGATCGGGACGGAAAGGAATGATATGCGGAACCTCCTGTTGTATTTTTAAAATCTCTTTAATGGTCGCATACATATCGGTGTCGCCATCGAGGTGATCGGCTTCGAAGAAATTGCCGGCTTCGTCGCGGCGGGTGTTGCGCAGGTGAACGAAATGAATTTTTTTACCAACGGCTTTTGCCATCTCAGGCAAATTATTTTGCGGATTGGCGCCAAGCGATCCTGTACAAAAACAAATGCCGTTGCTTTCCGATTTTTCCGCATTCAATATAAAATCAAGATCGGATGCCCTGCTCACGATGCGCGGCAGACCAAGAATATCAAATGGAGGATCGTCGGGATGGATCGCCAGACGGATACCTTCCTCTGCCGCCACCGGGGCTATTTCCTGTAAAAAATATTGCAGGTTGCTTCGCAAAGCGGCATGATCGATTTCATTGTACACGGCGAGTTTTTCCCGCATCTGCGCGATCGTTTGCTTTTCTTCACCCGGTATACCAAACATGACGATACCTGCGAGCTCGTCAAGTTGCGTTTGTGTATATGTTTTTATTTTATGGGCAGCTTCTTGCACAATGGCGGCGGGATAGGCCGCTTCCGCATTCGCGCGTTTGAGCAGGTAAATATCAAATACCGCCAGGTCCGACCAGTTAAAATAAAGTGCCAGCGATCCGTCGCGCATTTTATAGGCCAGATCGGTACGCGTCCAGTCGTTTACCGGCATGAAGTTGTACGTAAGTATGGGTATACCGGCCTTGCCGAGATTACGGATCGTCTGTTTATATTGATCGATATACTGCTGATAGTTGCCCGATCTCGTTTTGATCGATTCGTGAATGGTCACACTTTCCACTACGTCCCAGCTGAATCCCGCAGCCTCTACCGTTTCTTTTCTTTTGATGATTTCTTCCAGCGGCCATACCTCGCCGTGCGGAATATGATGCAGTGCGGTCACGATGCCGGCGGCACCGGTCTGCAATATTTGCGGAAGCGTTACAGGATCGGAGGGGCCGAACCAGCGCCAGGTTTCTTTTAATAACATCGGGGAAAAGTTTAAACGCCTGAATAAATATGAAAGCCGCCATCGATGCAGATCACTTCACCGCTTACAAAGGACGATGCATCACTCAATAGCCATATCAATGCACCGTTCAGTTCTTCCGGCGCTCCAAACCGGTTGAAGGGGGTATTGCGGATCACAGCTTCGCCACGCGCGGTGTAACTGCCATCAGGGTTGGTGAGCAACGCCCGGTTCTGATGGGTGATGAAGAAACCCGGTGCAATGGCATTCACCCGTAAACGCGTACCGTACCGCTTTGCCGTTTCCACACACATGAATCTTGTGTAGTTATCAATGGCTGCTTTGGCCATTGAGTAACCAAGCACGCGCGTGATGGCCGTTTGCGCAGCCATCGACGAAATGTTCACGATGCTGCCATTGCCGGACTGCTGCAGCGCTGGTCCGAATACACTTACGGGCAATAGCGTTCCGAATAAATTCAGGTCGAACGCTTTTTTCAATCCGTCGATATTGATGTCGAAAATGTCTGCATCAGGTCCGATCACGGCTTCGGGTAAATTACCTCCGGCCGCATTCACCAGGCCATCGATGCTGCCCCATTTGGCCAGTACTTCTTCACGTATGTTGATCAGCGCTTCTTTGTCCAATACATCGGCAGCGGCAAAAAAAGCTTCGCCACCTTTTTCGCGGATGCGTGCGGCTCTTTCTTCGCCCGTCTGCGTATTACGTCCGATCAGGACCACGCGTCCACCGCTGGCGGCGATCGATTCCACAAAGGCTTCACCAAGCACGCCGGTAGCACCGGTTACAATAATTACTTTTTTGTCCAGGGAAAAAGAAGGAGTTCCGTTCATATGTCTGTCTTGGATTGATGGCCCGGCAACCGGGTTGGCGAATTTACTATAAAAATCAACCCGACAAGACCTCAAACGTTCGTATTGCTCTCCGGATGTGTGATATGATAAACGAGGTATTCTCCTGCGTTGAGCGAGAAACTCGCTTTGCGGGAAATAGCTCGCGTTGCCTGCGTAAACAGATCGGTATACGTATCCGGAATAGCCGGATGATCGATGGTAAAGGTTGCCTGCTCTTTACTGAAATTGAGCAACACCAGTACTTTGTCTTTCTGGCGTCGGCACAGGTAAGCCAATACATCGTTGTGTCCTGAAGGTAATATCAATACCGAGGCACTTTCCTCCAATGCAAGATTGTGTTTACGTAAACCGAGCAAAGTAGTATAAAAACTTTCCAGTTCAATTTCTCCTGACCAGTCGATCTCGTCTTTTTCAAAAAAAGCAAGTCGTTTTTTATTGGGTTTTTCCTGACCGGAATAGATCAGCGGAATGCCGGGCCATGTACAGGAGAACACGGCCCATGCAAGTGCGGCGCTTCCGTATTTTTCATACTCGGTGCCGTGGTACGTGTTCTCGTCATGATTGGACGTAAACAATAATTTTCTTGAGCCGACCGGGTAGCGGATATAGTTGCCTAATAGCTGTATTACGTTGGCGAGTGTGGCGCCTTCTTCACCTGCCATATATTTATCGGCGGCGCGCATGGCTTCCCATCCGTAGGTGGCATCAAAGGCTTCATGGTATTCGAGGATTTCACATTCTGCCAGCCAGAATAATTCTTTCAAGGTATCGCACTCTGCTCTTGCTTCTACCCAAAAATCAAGGGGCACGGTGCGCGCCATATCGCAACGGAAACCGTCGATATCATACTCGCGGATCCAATGTTGCATGGCACGTATCATCTCGCGGCGGAGTTCAGGTACTTCATAATTCAGGTCGATCACATCGACCCAGCCGTAGAGCCCGGTGAAATTGCCTGCATCGTCTTTTCGGTACCAGTCGGGATATTGCATGGTCCATTGGTGATCATAGCCGGTGTGATTAGCTACCCAGTCGATAATCACTTTCATGCCACAGGCGTGTGCACTGCGGATCAGTTCGCGGAAATCGTCTGCTGAACCATACAGTGGATCAATATCGGTATACGAGCTGGCTGCGTAATAACTGCCCCAGGAACCCTGTCTTTTTTCTACACTGATGGGTGTTACAGGCATCAGCCAGAGAATTTCCACATTCATGCGGCACAATCTGGGAATATGTTCGATGAAGGCACGAAAAGTACCTTCATGGGTATATTGCCTGATATTGACTTCATATATATTGGTGCCGTTGCCCCAGGATACGATGGGAAATGCAGTGCTCATAGATCGAGGTTTGTTGTCAGGCAGTCAACCGCAAAAAACCAGCCAGTCGGCCGGGGGTAATAATTCCACTTTGCGCGGGGTACATTTTTTGTGTGATAATAAATATGGATGTTATACTGGGAGCGGATATCGGTACCACACATATAAAAGTTGTAACGGCAACTACATCGGGAAAAACACTTTCCGTGTTAAAAAGATCCGTAACGACTTCTCAACCGGTTGCCGGATTTCATGAACAATCACCAGAAGAAATTTTCCGGGACGTTATCGATCTTTGCAATAAGGCGCTCGATGAAGCGGCGAAAACGTACCAGGTGCTGGCTATTTCTTTCAGCACGGCCATGCACAGTTTATTACTAACGGACGAATACGGGCGTGCGCTTACACCGATGCTGACGTGGGCCGATATCCGCAGCACCGCTCAGGCCGATGAGTTGAAAAATACCGTTTCGGTTGAGCAATTGTATCATCGCACCGGCACGCCGTTGCACCCGATGTCGCCGCTGTGCAAACTGATCTGGTTTCGTGAAAATGAGCCTGCGCTTTTTGACCGTGCCGCGCGTTTTGTCTCTTTCAAGGAATTTCTTTTTTATCATCTTACCGGTGACTGGCTTATCGATTATTCCATGGCTTCGGCAACGGGATTGTTCGATTCGCAGCGTCTGCAATGGGATCATGAAGCGCTTGAACTCGCAGGTATTACAGCCGAACGATTGGCCGAACCCGTACCGGTTACCTATATGTGTACCGGCGATAAACTTCTTCTGTCTGTCAACAATGAACCTGTAAAACTAATCATCGGCGGCAGTGATGGTGCCATGGCGAACCTTGGTGCAGGCGCCGTAGGCAAAGGCCGCGCAGCCGTTACGATCGGCACCAGCGGTGCATTGCGCCTGTTGCATGAAGGATACAAACCCGACCGCAAGGGGCAATTGTTTTTTTACCTGCTCGATGAAAATACCTGGATTACCGGAGGTGCAATCAACAATGGCGGATTGGCCATTGAATGGTTGTCAGGCTTATTCGATAAACCGGTTGAAGATTTATTACAAGAGATCGAATCAATTGCTCCGGGCAGCGAGGGTTTGCTTTGCGTACCTTATCTGCAGGGAGAACGATTTCCCGTATGGGATGCAAAGATCAGTGGCAGTTTTGCCGGTTTGCGTGCTTATCACACCCGTGCGCATTTTGTTCGCGCGATAGTAGAAGGTATTTGTTATGGCTTGCACGAAGTATCGCAGGCATTGCGCAGCAATGAATACGTGGTAAGTGAACTGATCGCCTCCGGTGGATTTACACAGTCGGCCGAATGGGTGCAGATGCTGGCTGATATCACCGGTCTGCGGGTAAATGTCCCTTCCAATCCTGAAGCATCAGCGATGGGCGCTATTTTTACCGCACTGTATGCACTCGGATTGCGCGGCAGTTGGGACGAAGCTGCCAGTTTTATTTGCGACGAAAAGATCATTCAGCCGGATGAAAGTCGCAAGGCTGTTTATGCCGATGGTTACCGGCGTTACCTCGCGCTCCGGAATGTAACCTGATCTTGTGTATTTATTTCCCCAATACAAGTTGTTCGTAAAGCAGGAAGATGACGAATGCATTGTCGTTGCTACAATAGGCAGATGCTGGCATCTGTGGCATGTTAATGGAGGAAAACTCCTTTGACAAATAAAAAAACTATGCATCAACCGGTAAAATGGGTCATTAGCGGAACGGGCAGCATCGCGCACAGTTTTATCCGCGATCTGTCACTGACGGGCGTGCCACAGGAAGTGGTAGCCGTGCTTGGTCATTCGGAAGAAAGCACTAAAGAATTTGCGGAGCAGCATCAAATACCGGCTTACTATACCGACCTGGATGAACTGCTGCGTCATGTAAAAGCCGACGTCGCTTATGTAGCCAGTCCGCATACGCTGCATCACGAGCAGGCAATGGCATTCCTGGAAAAAGGCATACATGTGCTTTGCGAAAAACCAATGACCATTAATCACGAACAGTGCACGCAACTGGTGCAGCTTTCCAGGGAAAAAGATCGGTTCCTGATGGAAGGGATGTGGATCCGCTTCCTGCCCAGCATCACCAGGGTACTGGAACTGATCAATGAAGGTGTGATCGGCAAAATAACGACGGTAAAAGCGTCGATGCGGTACAAAGCTCCCCGCGATCCTGACAATCGTTATTTCGATCCGGAACTCGGCGGCGGCTCGTTGCTTGACCTGGGCATCTATCCGGTTTTCCTGTCTTTGCTGCTGCTCGGCAAACCCGATACCATTAAGGCGATCGGTACCTTGACAGAAGAAGGTATCGATGAAGAATGTTCGATGCTGCTGCATTACCGCAATGGACAACATGCCGTGCTGGAGTCTTCACTGCGTGCCAACACGGATCTGCCTGCTGAGATAACAGGAGAGAAGGGCGTGATCAAAATCCTGGATCCCTGGTATGAAAAGGCCACGGGTATCGAAGTAGAAGTATATGGACAAGGTAAAATAGTTTATCCGTGCAACTGGGAGGGACATGGGCTGCATTATGAGACAAGCGAAGTGCTTCGCTGCCTGCATATGGACAAAAACGAAAGTGAACAGATGCCGCATGCGTTCAGTTTAATGTTGCTCGAAGTAATGGACGAAGTGCGCCGGCAGATAAAAGTGACCTATGACATGTATGAATAAAAACTGAAGAGATGGAACACTGGACCGATGTGTTTTATAACAAAACGGTTTCCTGGTGGCGTTCATTTATGGACATGTTGCCGGAGATCTTGCTGGCGCTGCTGATCTTTTTGGTAGCGGTGGCCTGTGGCCGGCTGGTAAGGAGAGGTGTATTCAGGCTGGTACAGCGTTTCTCCGGTAAATCGTCGGTAGCACGGTTGTTTGCGGTGATCGTTCAACTGGTGGTGCTGCTGACAGGATTGTTTATTGCACTCGATATTCTGCAATTAAACAAGGCCGTTTCATCTTTGCTGGCAGGTGCAGGTATCATCGGTATCATTCTCGGGTTTGCCTTTCAGGATATTACCTCCAACTTTATATCCGGTGTTTATATCGCCATCAAGAAACCGTTCGATATCGGGCATACGATCAAAACCAATGATTTTATCGGTAATGTGGAAGATATCCAGTTGCGTTCGACTACTATCCGTACCTTTTCCGGATTGCACCTGATGATTCCCAACCGCGATATCATACAGAAGCCGTTGATCAATTATTCGCTGACGCGCGAGCGGCGTATCGAACTTGAGTTTTTTATCGATTCGGCCACTGATCTGCGTGCGTTCCGGGAAGCGGTGATGAAGGCAATGGCCAAACTTCATTATTTATTTCCCGGGCGCGATCCCGAGATTTATTTCAACGACTTCAGGGAAAACGCGATAAAGGTGGCGGTATGGTATTGGATAGATAATCATGCGCCGCCTGGTTATATGGTCGCACGGCACGATGCTATTTTTCATATCATGGACCACCTGAAAGAGAAAGAAATTTCTTTGATGGTTCCCATGTCGCTACAACAATTAAATCAACAGGCTACCAACTGACATTATGCAAAACATAACCTTATTTCAATTCTTCCACTGGTATTATTCTCCCGAAGGAAATCTCTGGCAACATGCCCGCGAAAAAGCTCCGCACCTGGCATCGCTGGGAGTGACGCACGTGTGGCTGCCACCTGCCTTTAAGTCTGCCCAGGGACAAAATGATCCGGGATATGCCGTATATGATATTTATGATCTGGGTGAATTTGATCAGAAAGGAACGGTCCGTACACGTTATGGCACCAAAGACGAATACCTCGAAGCCATCAAAGCCTTTCACGACAATGGCATCCAGGTATTGGCAGACGTGGTATTGAATCACATGCATGGTGGGGATGAAACCGAGAAGGTACGTGTGCAACAGGTGGATCCCGAAAACCGCACGGAAAAGATCGGTGAACCCCATGATATTGATGCGCATACGAAGTACACCTTTCCCGGCAGGGGAGATAAATATTCTTCTTTCAAATGGGATAAAAATTGCTTCACGGGCGTAGATACTTCGGCAGACAGCATTTTTGTCATTCTTAATGAACATACACACGGCGAATGGGACGAGATGCTGGAAGATGAAAAAGGAAACTATGATTATCTCATGGGGGCTGATATCGAATTCCGCAATCCTTATGTGCGGGAGGAATTAAAACATTGGGGTGATTGGTATTTGAAAACGACAAATGTTGATGGATTCCGGCTGGATGCGGTGAAACATATGCCTTATACTTTTTACAATGAATGGCTGGATCACGTTCGCGGTGTGGCGGGCAAAGATTTGTTTTGCGTAGCCGAATACTGGCGCAACGATCCGGAAATACTCAATCATTATATCGAGGTGACGGAAGGTCGCGTGCAGTTGTTCGACGTGCCGCTGCATATGAATTTTCATGAAGCTTCCGAGCAGGGCAATGATTATGATATGCGCAATATCCTCAACCACAGTTTGCTCGGTATCAATCCGGCCCGCAGCGTAACTTTTGTCGATAATCACGACACACAGCCTTTGCAGTCGCTGCAAATGCCCGTGCAGCAATGGTTTCAGCCGCATGCGTATGCCCTGATCCTACTACGGGAACAAGGCATTCCCTGTGTTTTTTATCCGGCATTGTACGATGCGAAATATGTAGACTACCAGGAAGACAAGGAAATCTACATCGAGCTGCACGGCGTTACCTGCGTGGAAAAAATGATGCGGACACGCTGCCACCTGGCCTACGGTTTTCAACGTGATTATTTCGATCATGGAAACACGATCGGCTGGACGCGCGAAGGTGTCGACGACAGGGAACATTCGGGCTGTGCAGTAGTAATCACCAACGGATCGGCGGGAAATAAGAAAATGGAAGTGGGAAAACGGCATGCAGGCAAAACATTTATCGATATCTGCAATCCCGAAGCCGGCAAGATCACCATCGACGAATACGGAGTAGCAGAATTTCATGTAGGAGACGGAGCCGTAGCAGTGTGGGTGCGAGAAGAGACGTTGCATTTTTTCACGGAGTCGTGATCGTGAATCGTCAATAAGTGAATAGTGAATGGTGATGGCGAGTTAATTTCTTGGCGACTTCGCGTGAAAAGCAGCAAGGTCACTAAAAGCTGCATCAGGAGCCAAGGCGCTGAAAATACTTTTAATTATGAAAATTAAGACTGAAATTTTTGAAGAGAAAGGTGCTCCTTATGAGGAGGCCGAAGTAAAAAAATTGGGTGAAAAATTCGAATTCACCGAAGGGCCGGTTTGGCATCCTTCGGGTTACCTGCTGTTCAGCGATACCCCGGCAAATCGTATTTACAGGATGACTGAAGATGGAGAAACGCAAGTGTTTCTCGAGAAAAGCGGCTGGAATGGAGAAGGAAAGGAGTGGCTGTCGGACCAGGTGGGCTCCAATGCATTGGCCTTTGACAAAACAGGACAGTTACTGATTTGCCAGCATGGCAATCATGCAATTGCAAGTTGGGATGGAGAGCATGATCCCGAACCGCTGATCAGTGAGTTTCAGCAAAAACCTTTTAATAGTCCCAATGATATTGCTGTGCGGTCTGATGGGGTGATTTACTTCACCGATCCGCCTTATGGCCTGAAGGAGCAGGTGTTGCACAAAGAACACTTTCAACCGGTTGGCGGACTTTATTGCTATCGTAACGGGAAAATCGATCTGCTTTCGGCTGACCTCAAATATCCGAATGGTCTCGCTTTTTCCAGCGATGAAAAATATTTGTATCTCGGTAGTAATCATCCGGATGAAACAAGATTGTACCGTTATACGCTTACCCCGAAAGGAGGTATTACGGAGCGGCGTATACTCGCGAGGCAAAATGGGGATGGAATGGTGGTGGATGCAAATGACAATATATTACTTGCCACTGATGAAGGAATATTGGTATTAGCACCTGCGGGACAACGTCTTGCATTGATTGGGTTGGCTGAAACTCCGACGAATATTTGTAAAGGTCCTGTGGCCGAGCAATTTTTTATAACCGCACGTTCTGCCGTTTTTCAGCTTTTGTTACCCGCATTGGGTAAATAATGTTTGACAAAGTGGGGAATCAGCGCAACACCACCGGGGCGCGAAATCTGGCCCGCTATTTTCCCTATAGTAAGTGGATTAAAAAATTATTAGAATGACTTCAGATGCTGGTTCACCGATCATGCAGTTATTTCAGCGTACACTGAAGGATATGTATTCTGCTGAACAATTGCTGCCGCATACACTTGGCGAATTACGCAAATCCTGTATGAGTGCCGAATTGTCGCTTTTATTGCTGGATGCGCGTACCATTACCAACGATCACCTGGCAAGGCTCGAACATATATTCAAGATCACCGAAACGCCAATGGAGAAGGGCTCCTGTGGTATGCTGGAAGACATAGATCACGAAATCAGTAAACTACGTCAGGAAAAAAATAATGATGCGCATTTCCGTGAATTGGCATTGATCGGTACTGCTCATCAGCTATTGCATTACAAAATCGCTGGCTATGGTAATTTGTCACGTATTTCCCGGAAGTATGGTTATACTGAAGCTGCCGATCTGTTAACGGCAAGCCGGCAGGAAGAGCAGGAACTGGATATGAAGTTGAATGCAATGGCAGAAGAAATGATGCGGGAGGAAAAAAAATAATATCTCAGGATTTTCCCTGGTTTTCTTACCAGCTCTCTAATAGTGTGTTATCCGGCATGGTTTAGGCAATTAGTATTTCCTAACCGCCTTATTTATGGAAAAGAAATACACATCGATGCTTGTTTTATCTGATGGCTCCCGCAGGCGGCGCCGTCAGATGAATGTACCCAAAAATAACAAACCTGCCCAACAGGTTACTCCTCCTGCACCGACGCCATCGTCGAAGCCCCCCGTTGTTCCCGTGCAGTCTGAGGGATATATCCACGCCAAGCGTTTCGATTGCCTGTAATACTGTTTGGCTATTTCACTCTTTCTCCGTCGTTAATAATCCTTTCACCAGTTTTCGCCATTGTGGTTTGTTCATTCCAGCCATGGCCAGTAATCCCAATACGAAATTCCGGATTTTATCCAGTATTGCTTTTGCGCCGGTATTCGGCGTTTCGTTGCGTCCGCTTACACGTGCGATTACCTTGTTGTTTTCCTGTAATACGATAAAACTACTGGTGGCGGCACTGGTGAAGAAGTGAGCGGTAGAACCGCTGCTGATGAAATGCGGAGATACGGGCCGTACTGTTAATATGGTGTATTGATAACCGGGCGACTCCTGTGTATCGATGGATTCAATCTTTACCCATTCCTGTCCTTGTCCGGCCTCGGGTCCGGGTGTAGCCGGTATATCAATAGCAATGTATAGATGTTTGCGCGCATTACCCGGATACCGGTGACCTTCGGTATCGTGCAGGCGGAAGATAGCACCGCCTCCGGCATATTGTTCCCATAGATTGACATTGAGAAGTTTGCCACGCGCAACGGCGTATAGTTTAGCGGCTTCTGCCACTGACTGACAACGTATGCTGAATTCGGTATCGGAACTGCTTCCTTTGTACTGAACTGGAATTTTCATGATGAGAATGAATGTTTGGTTCTTTTAACGGTAAACATTTCAGTCTAAAATCATGCCTTCCATTCAGGGAGACACATAATAAAGTCGCTGGAGAAAATGGGTGAGTTCTGCTCCGGTGAGGATAAAGTCCGCGGCGGATTGTTGCAGTGCCTGGTCGGGCATATAACGGACCAGGGCATCCGAAGGTTGCTGCACAACGGTAGTGCCTTTTCTTTCTTTGATATAGCGGAGTCCGGCCGCTCCATCGGCATTGGCACCGGAGAGCAGGATGCCTACTAATTTTTCTTTATACACATCGGCGGCCGCGCGGAATGCCAGGTCGATACTGGGCCGGCTGAAATGTTCTTTTTCGGAATAATCGAGCGAGAAACTGCCATCTTCTTCGATCAGCACATGATAATCTGCGGGGCAGAGATAAAGATGGCCACGTTCTACAATGTCTTTGTCTTCCACTTCTTTTACCACCAGGTGGGAGCGGAGGGAGAGCAACTCTTCCAGCCTTGATTCGCCCTGCGGATCGCGGTGAAGTACGAGTAAGACAGGAATGCTGAATCCTGCATTGATGGTATCCAGCAGGGTGAGTATCACCTGCAGGCTGCCGGCGGAACCGCCGATTGCAACGAGCGAGGCAGGGTAGGTCATTTTACCTTTTTCCATAATTTCTCCTTACCGGCTATCTGTTTGTATTTCGGTGCAATTGAGGAAAAACGGATCGATTCTTTTGTGCCCAGGGCCAGAAAACCGTTGGCCTCCAGGCTTTCATCAAACAAACTGAGTACACGGTCCTGCAGTTTTTTATTAAAATAGATCAGCACATTCCGGCAAAGAATCAGTTGGAATGAGTTGAACGAAAAATCTGTAACAAGATTATGGGTGGCAAAGATCATTTTTTCGCTGAGCGCCGGATCGAATTGTGCCAGGTGATAGCTTGCCGTATAATAGGAAGAAAAGTCGCGTGTACCGCCAGAAGCTACATAGTTCTTTGAATACTGCTGCATCTGCGATAGCGGAAAAATACCACTGCGGGCTTTGGCAAGCGCGGCTGGATTCATGTCCGTGGCATATAATAAGGTTTTGTGTAATAGCCCGGCTTCCTGTAGCAGGATCGCCATGGAATAAACTTCTTCGCCGGTGGCGCAGCCTGCATGCCATACTTTGATAAAAGGGTAAGTGGCCAGCAGCGGGATCACCGTTTCCCTTAAAATACGGTAAAAGCCCGGATCGCGCAGCATTTCGGTTACGGTGACGCTGATCTCTTCCACCACATGTTGAAAATAACTTTCGTCATGCAGGATGCGGTAACGCAACTCGGCGAAGCTCGACAGGTGATCGATCATGAGCAGCCGTTCGATCCTTCTTTTGAACGAAGCTTTGGAGTAATCGGAGAAGTCGTATCCATAGGTAACTGCCATATCGTTTATCAGCAGCTCGATATCTTCATCCGAAAGAAATATGGTCCTCGTTGGTTCCATTTTTATTCATCATGCCAGAAAATGCGCGAGCCTTTCCATCAGGCGGTCAACGTCTATCGGTTTTGAAATATAATCATCGGCGCCTGCCTCGAGACATTTTTCTTTATCGCCTTTCATTGCCTGCGCCGTTACGGCAATGACGGGCAATTTTTGCAATTGTTCGTGGCCGCGTATCATCCGCAACGCCTGGTATCCGTCGGTGCCGGGCATCATCATGTCCAGTAATATGATACCTGTCAGCGGATCGGCGGCGGCCATCCGGATGCCTTCCTCCGCGCTGGTGGCGGATGTGCTTTCGTACCCCCGGGAACGGAGCGTGGCCGTCAGTGCAAAAATGTTCTTAGCGTCATCATCGATGATGAGGATCTTATGGTTACTCATAGTTTAGTTAGTTGTTCCTTTTGGCTGAATGATCGTAGAGCCAGATGCGCAGCAGGGATACAAGCTGGTCCATATCTACGGGTTTTGAAATGTAATCGTCGGCACCGGCCTGTATGCATTTTTCGCGGTCGCCGGCCATGGCCTTGGCCGTGATGGCGATGACGGGCAGTTTTTTCCAGACACTGTTTGCCCGGATCTTGCTGATCGTTTCATAACCATCCATTTCAGGCATCATCATATCCATCAGCACAATATCGATGTCTTTCTCGCGCTTCAGCAATTCCAGCGCTTCCCTGCCGTTAATGGCCGGCACTACCTGCATCTGGTGCTGCTCCAGCACGCGTGTGAGGGAGAAAATATTCCTCACATCATCATCTGCCATCAGTACTTTACGTCCCTTCAATATTTCGGCCAATGGCTTCATACGCGGAGGGGCACCGCCTTCTTTTTTCTTGTGCTCTTCCATCAGATGCAGGAAGATGGACACTTCATCCAATATCCGGCGATAGGAGTGCGCCGTTTTTACTACAATCGAATCTGCATATTGTTTGATACGCATTTCTTCGCCGCGCGACAAACTTTTTCCTGTGAAAATGATAACAGGGAGGTGTTCGAGCCCTTTGTTTTTTTTCAGGCTTTCCAGCGTTGAATAAGCGTTCATGTCGGGCACACCCATGTCGAGGATCACACAATCCGCTTCTTTCTGCTGCAGCGTTTCCAGGCCCTGTTCGATGTTGGCAGAGATACGTGCACTGATATTGTGTGTGCTGAGGAAGTAGGAGAGCGCCTCGGCATGTTTTGTATTGTCTTCGATGATCAATACCTGCTTGTTGTCTTTATTCAGGTAGTATTCGATTTTTTCAAAAACCGAATTCATCTGATCGAGCGCAACGGGTTTGTTGATAAAGTCGATCGCTCCCAGGCTGATGCTTTGTTTTTTTACCGAATGGGAGGACATGATGTGCACCGGTATGTGACGGGTGAGCTTGTCTTTTTTCAATTCTTCCATTACTTCCCATCCGCTCTTGACCGGTAACTGAATGTCGAGCAGAATACCTGCGGGTAAGTAGCGGCGTGCTAATTCTACACCGTGGTCGCCACGTACGGCCACGATCGCTTTATATCCTTTACGTCTGGTAAAATCAACCAGTGCATGTGCGAAGCCGGTATCGTCTTCCACGATCAGCATCACTTTGTCGCCGGGTTGTACCTCGTCCCGGTCGTGGGGCATATCGGCCGGAATATGACCCGCAATAAATTCATACGGCTCGGGCAGGTTGGGCTCCGGATCGGTTGTGTCTGTTTCGATGGCAGGAAGTAGTTGTGCCAATGGTTCCTCCTTTTCCACGGTTGAGGGATTTACAGGGATGGAAAGAATAAACGTACTTCCCTTGCCATGTTCACTGGTTAAAGTGATATCGCCGCGCAGCAGCAACGCCAGTTGACGGCTGATCGACAGACCGAGACCGGTGCCACCGTATTTGCGGCGGGTGGAACCATCGGCCTGCTGGAATGCTTCGAAGATGAGTAATTGTTTTTCCTGCAGAATGCCAATGCCCGTATCGGTTACGCGGATGTTGAGATAACCTTTGAGTTCTTCCGGTGCGGAGAATGCGAGTTCCACGGAGCCTTTTTCGGTAAACTTGATGGCGTTGGAAATAAGGTTTTTGATGATCTGTTCGAGGCGGAGTTTATCGGTTTCGATTTCCTCCGGCGCGCGTTGCTCGCGCACGATGCGGAACTCAACGCCTTTTTCACGGGCCATTGGTTCAAACATCATCTGCATATCGCGTGCAATTTCACTGACAGGCACCACTTCGTATTCCAGTTCCATTTTGCCCGATTCGATCTTGGACAGATCGAGGATGTCGTCGATGAGCATGAGCAGGCTGTTGCCCGAGCTTTGAATGACGTTGGCAAATTCAACCTGTTCAGGTTTGAGATTGGTATCATTGTTTTCGCCGAGCAAACGGGAGAGCAGCAGGATCGAATTGAGTGGGGTGCGCAGTTCGTGCGACATGTTGGCGAGGAACTCCGACTTGTAGCGCGCGCTTAAGGCAAGCTCTTCCGATTTCTTTTGTATCTCGAGATTGCGCTGGAGAATGAGATCGTTTTTCTCTTCCAGTAATTTAGAACGTTCCTGCAGTTCGCTATTGGTTTCCATTAACTCTTCCTGTTGCACTTTGAGTTCTTCTTCGGAAGCCTGGAGTTTTTCAGCTTGCGCTTCGAGTTCGGTATTGAGGTTTTCAAGTTCGCTGTGCTGCGCTTGCAACTCTTCAGACTGTGCCTGTGTTTCTTCCAGCAATTCCTGCAGGCGTGCGCGACTCTGCGCGGTATTGAGTGCGATGCCCACCGGCTCCGCGATGGTATTGAACAATTGCAGATCGCGTTCGGTGAAGTCGTTGAATGCGCCGAGTTCGATTACACCTTTTACGCTGCCTTCGAAAATAACAGGGAAGGCCACGATGCTGCGGGGGCGAACTTCACCCAGCCCGAAGGTGATCACAAAATCTTCTTCCCGTATGTCCGTCGCTAAAACGGTGCGTTTGCTTTCAGCGGCCTGTCCGGTAACGCCGTTGCCGGATTCAATCTTATTCCGGATCGAATCGGCTTTTACGGCATAACCATTCTGGAAGGTGAGCATATTTTCTTCCAGTAAATAAAAGGCGCCGGCCTGTGCGTTGGTATAAGACGCCAGATGATTCAGTATTTCGCTGGTGAGATCGATCACTGTTTTTTCACCGGCCATTTTTTCACTCAATTGCATGGAACCTGTCTGCAACCATTCTTTATCTCCCAATAAAGTAAAGGAATGGTCGAGTGACGCAGCCATCATATTAAGCGAGAAGGAAAGATTTCCGAGCCCGTCGCTTTGTTCTTCATTCAGACGTATTTTATAATCACCTTTAGAAATTTGTGCGGCCAATCCCTGGATAATATCGATGCGGTTGGTGATATCCTTGTCTTTCGCCTGCAATTCCAGGGTAAGCTCGCGTTGACGCTTGAAGCTTTCACTGACTTTACGGTAGAAATAAACGGTAGTGAATACGGCGATCAATGCGGCAATGATGATCAGTACCGGTGTGAAAGCCGAAAACCGCTGTACAGAATCTGTTCGTTGAATCAGTAATTGTTGTTCTGTTTCCTGCATCTGGATCACCAGCCGGCGCGCACGGTCCATTTCGGCTTTACCTAAACGGAGTTGATTGGTATCGGCTTGTTTGATTGCGATCGAACGATTCAGGTAATCAAATCTCGCGGTAATGATAGCGGCGAGATCTGTCACACGTCGCTGTTGTATGGGATTGTCAGACGTCAGGCTCCGCACGGTATCGAGTGATGCCTGTGTTCTTTCGTGTGCACCGAAGTAAGGCGTCAGAAAAGAGGAGTCGCCGGTGAGCAGGTAGCCTCGCTGCCCGGTTTCAGCATCCTTGGTGTAGGAAATCACGTTTTCCAGTTCTTTCAATACCGTGTTGGTATGATTAACCTCGCCGGCACTATAAATAAGATTGCGGATGCTGATGAAGGAAGCTACTGAAGTCAGCAGCAGGATGGCGAGCGAAATTCCGAAACCCACGGTTAGTGTACGTCGCGTGTGGCTGGTAGGCATATTAAGCTTCTTTTTTAAGCGGAATAGAAAAATAGAATGTCGATCCTTTGCCCGGTTCACTGTTCACACCGTACTGCCCGCCGTGACGCCGGATGATTTCAGCACAGATATACAAACCGATTCCCATTCCCTGGAAACTCGACACGGCTTGCGGGGCGCGGTAAAATTTGTTGAACAGTTTTTTCTGATCGGCATCCGAAATGCCGATACCGAAGTCGGTAACGGAAAGCCAGAGTTCATTGTCTTTCACCCGCGCATCTACAATCACTTTGCGTTCATCGGGTGAATATTTGATAGCGTTGTTGATGAAATTGGTCACCACCTGGTCCAAACGCGATTCATTGCCATAAACCGGCACTGGTACAAATCCTGTTCGCTCGATCAGGTAATCGGGATAGCTGCGCTTGAACATTTCGATTTGCGTGGTGAGCATGGATTCGAAATCAAAACTCGTCTGGTCGAAAACCAGTTTGCCGCTTTCGAGTTTTGAAATATCGAGTAACTCGGCAATCAGTCCGTCGAGTTTTTTAACCTGTGTGAGTGTGCGGTCGATATAAAGCGACAAGGGATTTTTGTCGATTGCTTCGCGTTGCAGCAACTGCAGGTAAGCCTTTATGCTGGTCAGCGGTGTTTTCAGTTCGTGGCTGGCGATGCTGATGAATTCGTCTTTTTTCTGCACGGCCTGCTTCTGGTCTTCGATGTCGGTAAAGGTGCCGGCCCATTTCACCACTTTGTCATTTTCTCTTACCGGCATTACGCGAACGAGATGATAGCGCCAGTCGCCTCCATCGCGGCGGCGGATGCGGGCTTCCATTTCGATGGGCAACCCCCAGGGTATCTGGCGGAGCAGGGCGGTGCGGAAATCTTCGTCTTCCTCATGAACAGGAGGGAATTCACCGGCGCTGCCGGCATAATCGAGCCACCGGGTATTGTTGTATTCGAGGGTGCCTTCGGCCGTGGTGGTAAAAGCGATCTGTGGAATGGATTCGAGAATGGAGCGGAATTCGGCGGCTTTTTCGTCGGCTTCCCTTTTTGCCTTCTTTCTGTTCTCTACTTCCTGCACAAGGTCGATATGCATTTCCTGCATCTGGCGGCTTTGCTCGTATAGCCGGTAAAGTGTTTTCACCTTAAGCAGCAGGATGTCCGGATCGATGGGTTTGGTAATATAATCGACGCCGCCCGAGGAATATCCCCGGGTAATGTATTTTTTATCCGTGTTAACGGCCGTAAGAAAGATAATGGGAATATCCTTCGACTTGCTATAGCCCGATAAAATCTCAGCCACCTCAAAACCGTCCATCCCCGGCATCTGAACGTCCAGGATGATGAGGGCATACGAGTTGGCCAGTATTTTTTTGAGGGCCTCTTCACCGCTTGTTGCCGTATCTACGGGAAAGGAGTGGATGGAGAGGAGGGCCTTCAGTGAGTAAATATTCTCCGCTTTGTCATCGACAATAAGTATCATGCTGATCCTTTACGGTGTATTTTTTTTGGGGCTAGCAGCATAGTGCATAAAAATAAGGATTTAGCCCTACAAATTCTGTACCCGAACACAAAAACAACAGTTTACGGAAATAACGAAGGCAGACGGAGACTTTAAATTAAGAAAAACTTCTGTCTTATATTTACCGCGTGAAAAAAATCATTATTTACGACGACGATAAGGATTTGCTCGAAGTATGCAGTATTATTCTCGCTGCGCGGAATTTTGAAGTGGTCAATAAAGATAACTGCAACGACATACTGGAAGATATTGATACGCACAGCCCGGATGTGATCCTGATGGACAACTGGATTCCCGATATCGGCGGGGTAAAAGCGATACAGATTGTGAAAGGATCTCCCATACACAAGGGAGTGCCGGTGATTTTATTTACTGCCAATAATAATATACAGGAACTGGCCCAGGAAGCGGGCGCAGACTATGCACTGCAGAAACCTTTCGACATTGCAGAACTGGAGCAGATAGTGCTAAATGCCACACAGGTCAATTAATCAGCCTGCAAGTTTCTGCGGATGCCCAGCTCCAATCCACGAATTTCTGCCAATCCACGTAAACGCCCGATAGCCGAGTAGCCAGGGTTCGTTTTCTTTTTCAGGTCGTCGAGCATCTGGTGCCCATGATCGGGACGCATCGGAATGTTGGTTGCCTGTTTTTGCATCACCTCTACCAGCGCCTTTACCACTTCATACATATCAACGTCGCCTTCGAGATGGTCGGCTTCGAAGAAATTGCCTTCCTCATCGCGCAGCGTACTGCGGAGGTGAACGAAATGAATACGGTCGCCGAACAGGCGCACCATCGCGGGCAGATCATTATCTGCACGAACGCCGAAGGAACCCGTGCAAAAACAAAGACCGTTGGAAGACGAGGGAACGGCATTGAACAAAGCGGAAACCTGTTCGGGTGTGCTCACCACGCGTGGCAGACCGAACATCGGGTAAGGAGGGTCGTCGGGATGAATAGCCAGGAGGACGCCTTCCAGCCCGGCAACCGGTGCAATCTCGCCGAGGAACGAAATAAGGTTTCGTTGCAAACCGGCCGCGTCAATGCCCTTATAGGCATCGAGCGCCTGCTGGAATTGCGCCAGCGTGAAGCTTTCTTCGCTGCCGGGTAAGCCGGCAATGATGTTGCGTTGCAACTTCTGGCGGTCTTCATCGCTTAACTGACCGAGGTAATCGGCGGCTTTTTTTAATTCTTCCTCGCTGTATTCTTCTTTTGAACCCGGGCGCTGAAGCATGAGTGCATCAAAAGCAACATAAGCCGCGCGTTCAAAACGCAAAGCTTTGCTGCCATCAGCGCAGGTGAAGGAGAGATCGGTGCGTGTCCAGTCGAGCACGGGCATGAAGTTGTAGGTCACGATGCGGATATCGCAGGCCGCCAGGTTGCGGATGCTTTCCTTATAATTGATGATGTACTCTTCAAAATTGCCCGTGCGGGTTTTGATGCTCTCATGCACCGGGATACTTTCTACTACTGACCATACCAGTCCTGCCGCTTCAATTTCTTCTTTGCGTTTGAGAATTTCTTCTTTAGTCCATACTTGTCCGTTGGGTATATGATGGAGAGCGGATACGATGCCGGTGCATCCGGCCTGGCGTATATCCTGGAGACTTACAGGGTCATTCGGTCCGAACCAGCGCATTGTTTGTTGAAAGCGGTACATGGAAGTATTGAGTATTAAGTTTTAGGTTATAGGTTTAAGGCGTAAGGCTTAAGGTTAAAACAGCCGTTATAAGTAATAAGTATTAAGTTTTAGTTAAGAGCCTGGCTGTTTTATTCACGATTGACCATTCACCATTGACAATTGACAATTCACCCTTGCCGCAAGTTGCAGTAAAAAGAACAGCAAACATTAATGACCGTCGATTTTTTTGCGAAAACGTTTTCGAGCCGATGAAGAGTTATTTTTGCGGATATGGCTGGAACTGATCTTAAAAAACTGGCGCGGGAACTCAATCTCGCCGTATCGACGGTGTCGAGAGCGCTGCGTGACAGCCACGAGATTAGTGCTGCTACCAAAGCGCGGGTAAAAGCGCTGGCAGACAAATATGGTTTTCGTCCCAACCCGCATGCCAGCAGTCTCCGCCAGGCCAAAAGCCGCACTATAGCAGTGGTGGTTCCCGAGATCCGCAACAACTTTTTTTCGCAGGCAATAAATGGCATCGAGCTGGTGGCGCAGGAAAAAGGGTATCATGTACTTATTTACCTGACACATGAAAACAGTAAACAAGAACGCGAGGTAGTGCAGTTGCTGCAAAACGGCCGCGCAGACGGATTACTGATCTCGGTTACTGAAGCCGAATCTTATCCGCATCTTGAAGCCTGCCGCGAAGCTGAGTTGCCCATTGTCTTTTTTGATCGGGTAGTGGATGAGATCGATGCGCCACGGGTGATCACCGACGAAAAATTATTGGCTTATCAGACCTGTCGCCGGTTGCTCGAAAGCGGTTGCGAGCGCATTGCTTTTCTTACCATGGCCGGTAATCTTTCCATCAGCCGTCACCGGCAGGATGGTTATCTGCAGGCATTGAAAGAAAAAGGAAAGGAGCATTTATCCATTATTGTGGAATGCAGTGCTGCTGATGGCGACAGCCGTGAGCAGTTGAAAAAAATCCTGAGCGGTCCGCAACGGCCCGATGCGGTATTTGCCGCGGTGGAGAAACTGGCTGTGGACACGTATGAAGTTTGTGCCGGAATAGGATTGAATATACCGCAAGATCTTTGTGTGGCAGGTTTCTCCAATCTGACGGTTGCTTCACTTTTTAATCCGCCGATGACAACGGTTGTGCAACCCGCCTATGAGATCGGAAAGGAAGCTGCCGGCATTCTTTTTCGCTTGATCGAAGGCAAAAAATTGTTGCCGGGGGAACAAAAAAGAGTATTGCCATCGCACCTTGAATGGCGGCGTTCAACGGCACGTTAGGCATTTACCGCAAATAAAAAAAAGAGGGAAAACCGTCTTTTTTAATGGGTAATTTCCATTAAATCACTATATTAGAGAATAAGTAAAAATACGATAGATGAAATCGTAAAACTTTGTAGGTAAAAACACTTACACCGGTCTTTCTTTCATCAGTCGTTGTTGCTTTGAATCTTGGTAAGGTATTTTTCATTTACTTTTGACCACACAAACCTATCCTGAAACGTATAAGCCCTATATCCAAATGGAAAAAATTACTATACTGCTTGTTGACGATCACAAATTAATACGCGACTCCTGGTCATTTATCCTTAACAGCGATGACCGCTTTGAAGTCGTAGATTCTACCGGCAGCGGTGAAGAAGCCGTGGAGATCGCCAAGAACACCCGCCCCGATATTGTGCTGATGGATGTGAACATGAGTCCGATGAACGGATTCGATGCCACCAAGCAGATCCGTAAATTGTCACCTGGTTCGCGCGTGATCGGTGTATCCATGCACAGCATGCCTGCATACGCCAAGCGGCTGATCCAACTCGGAGCGATGGGCTATGTTACCAAAAACTCATCCAAAGAAGAAATGATCCATGCGATCATTGAAGTATACAATGGCAAAAAATATATTTGCGAAGAAGTAAAGAACATTCTTGCACAGCAGGAGATCCAGGATGAGCCGGGACAACCCGACATGAACAATCTCTCCCGCCGCGAGCTGGACATCATTCAGTTTATCAAGGATGGTTTTTCTTCCAAGGAAATTGCCGTGAAGCTGGACATTTCCCTGAAAACTGTTGAAGTTCACCGTTATAATATTCTCAAGAAGCTTAACCTGCGCAACACTGCTTCGCTTGTTAACTTTATCAATGCCCATGGACTCTGAACCATCCGTGTTAGTCAGCCGGATGGATGTGTGACATCCTAATCAATCTTTACACATGGCGGATCGTGAATGGTCAGCGGGCATCATGCAACCCGACGCAGTTTTTATTTCCGATATTCTTCAGCAACTTCCTGAAGCGGTTATCCTTGTTGGCTTTGACGGTTCATTCAAATGGATGAATGCAGAAGCGCAAAAACTGACCTCAGCATTTACAACTGATAACTCCGTTTTCTTTCTTAATAGTTACCTCGGACAACCGGAGCCTTTACCGGCACAGCTCGGTAAAATCACCACGCCTGGTACTACCTGCACCTGGGAACACTTTCTGCAACCATCCGCCATCTGGCTGAAGATTATCGCAAGGGCGGTGGAAGATGGCTGGTTGTTGGTACTGCAGGATATCACGGAAGACAAAGAGGCCCGGCTCGAGAGCAGCCGCCTGCAGGACAATTACCGCATATTGGTTAACAGCATAGATGGTATTGTATGGGAAATGGAAGCCGATGCCGACCGTTTCCGCTGTGTCAGCCGGCATGCGGAAAAAATGTTAGGCTATCCGTTGTCGTCCTGGTTGGAAGAATCCCATTTCTGGGAAGATCATATTCATCCAGATGACCGCGAATGGGTAATTAATTATTGTCACTCACGTTCGCAGGTAACCAATTATTACGAATTCACCTACCGCATGATAGCGGCCGACGGCCGCTCCGTATGGCTGCGCGATATCGTAAGCGTGGAAAGAACCGATGGCCGTCCTGCGGTGCTCAAAGGACTGATGATCGATATCTCCAAAGAGAAACGCATCATTGAAGAACTGGTGAAAGCCGGCGAACTATACGGCCTGGTCATGAAAGCGACCAACGATGTGATCTGGGATTGGGAGCTTGCAACAGGACAGCTCACCTGGAACGACAACTTCTTCTCGATGTTGGGTTATGAACGCAATATTACCCATCAGCATATTTCTTTCTGGGAAAGTTGTATTCATCCGCAGGACCGCGAACGCGTTACAACCGGCATCCGTCAGGCCGTAATCAACCGCGACAAAATATGGACGGCCGAATACCGCTTCATTAAATCTGATGGCAGCTATGTGACGATCTTCGACAGGGGGTATATTATTTTCGACGAACATAACGAACCCATCCGCATGATCGGTTCAATGGTCAATATCACCGAACAACGCGAAGCGCAACAAGAACTTGAGCATTCATACCGTACCATCCGGGAACTCAGTGATCACCTGCATCAGGTACGTGAGGAAGAACGTAAATCCATTGCCCGTGAAATACATGACGAACTCGGGCAACAGGTAACGGTGATGAAAATGGAAATCACCTGGTTGATTTCAGAAATAAAATCCGAGAGTCCGTTGGTGCGGCAGAAAATGGAAGGACTGCTGGACGTGTTGAAAGAAACCGTAGGCAGTATCCGCCGTATTGCTTCCGAACTGCGCCCAAGCCTGCTGGACGATCTCGGTCTTTCCGCGGCAATGGAATGGCACCTCAAAGAATTTGAAAAGCGCAGTGGTGTGCAAACGCATTTTGATTCAAACATACCTGATACGGAATTGCCGGATGGCATCCGCATCGCATTATTCCGCATACTGCAGGAATCCCTCACCAACGTAGCGCGCCACGCGCAGGCTTCACATGTAGTGGTAACTATTGTTTACCACGACGGAGCTATCGCCATGAACATTACCGATGATGGAAATGGCATGGATACTTCACGCCTCAAACATTCCAAAACCTACGGCATCCTCGGTATGAAAGAAAGAGCCGGCATGATGGGCGGTAATTACAGCATTGAAAGTGCGCCCGGCAAAGGCACCACGATTAGTGTGGAAATTCCCTGGGAGTATAAGTGAATCGTCAATCGTGAATCGCCAATCGTGAATCGTCAATCGTCAATCGTCAATCGTGAATCGTCAATAAGTCAATAAGTCAATAAGTGAATAAGTGAATGAGTGAATGAGAGAATGAGGTATCTAATACCCCGTGATTCTTATGCTCACGAATCATCTTGGGATAGGTGATCAATCGTGTTTGCCTACTACTTACTACTTATAACTTAAAACTTAAAACGGCTGCTCTCTACGCCTTCTCCCTCTTACTTATTGTTAAGAAAAACAGATTGACCGTTTAAGGGTATCTGTTGGATTGATCAGGGTACGTCTTCGCCTCTGTACCATCCTACATTTGTTATGAAGCTTCACCCGCCGATATCTTATCAAAAGACCTCCCAATAACCTGAGCCAACCCTGACCCTTGTCTGTGAATTAAGTCAACTGCCAGTACCCTTATCCGGCCGTAGCATATCCTTATGGTCCTCACTGAAGGAACTCGCATGCCCCTTTCTTTCTCCGGCAAGTCATGGCTAAAGACCATGTGTTTTTTTCGAAATCCTGTTTATCTATTGATCACTCAAAATCCCGATTTATGAAACGCAAGTTTTACCCAATGGTTTGCTTGTGCCTGTTCACGTTGCTATCACAAGTGGACGCGCAAGAGCTGTCACCGTTTTTAACTACAACTCCTTCTGCTGTTCAATCCCCGAAAAAAGATAAAAAATTACCCGCATCTGCTTCGGACGACTGGTATGGACATGCTGTTACACATCTTGAAAATTCATCCATCGCATTTGCTTCTCCTGCCAGCGGTACTTACGCCGCGGTCAATCTTAATAACCAATTGGCTTTCCGCATCGACGAAAAAGGTTATGCGGTAAAACAAATGACCGCCGGCAAAGCAGCTTACTGGCAGGTAGGATTTCGTGTATTGAACACGGGTTCACTACTCAAAGAACCAGCTTTGACAGGTGAAAATAAAGTGACATATACTTATACCAATATGATGGTGGAGTATGTGCACGAAAAGAAAGGCCTTCGACAAAATTTTATTATTCCTTCCCGTCCTTCCTCTGCTACTTCCGGATTGGAAGTACAGATGGAAGTAGAATCCAGCCTGGGTGTACGCACCGCAGGTGACGGAAGAATTTTCTTTCATTCACCCGCTAATACCGACGACATCAAAATGGCTTATGATGATCTGGTGGTGTGGGATGCGAATCACAAAAAACTGAAGGCAAAAATGTATTACGACGATCGCAGCAATAAACTCACTTTGTGGGTTGATGACCGCGACGCAACTTATCCTGTAACGATAGACCCTTTAAACCATTCTTCGGAATGGGCTACTTCTGCCGATGGTGTCCTGCCCGGTCTGCTTAACGGTCTCGCACTGCAGGTGCAGGCCTTATATGGCTTCACCGTTGCCGGTGTAGGCGACGTTAATGGCGATGGTTTTGATGACGTGGCCATCAGCGCACCTGCCATGGCCGATGTTATTTCAGGTTCCGGCAGCCTTGTTTCCGTCGGTGCTGTGTTCCTGTATTTCGGATCAGCTACCGGTCTGCCTACAGCACCAAGTAAAACACTGCAACCTAATACTGTTATTTCCGGCGGTCTGTTTGGTTTCAGTATTACGGCTGGTGATGTAACCGGCGACGGTATAAATGACCTGCTGATCAGCGCGCCACTGGATCAGGCAAGTGTGAACGTTGGTGGCAGTACCGTCGTGAGTGCCACTGTGGGTAAAATTTATATTTACCAGGGTGGCCCGCTTACCGGCACCAATCCCAGTCCGCTTATAAGCATTAACCTTACCGGCGGTAGTCTTTTCAACAGTACAACGGTAACCATTAATCCTTTATTTGGTTTCTCTATGGCAGTAGCCGAAGACATGAACGGCGACGGCAAAGGAGAGATCGTGGTAGGTGCGCCAACCTACGCGCGCATCAACGGTGCAGCTTCAGTCAAAACAGGCGGCGCATTCGTCTTCATGAGCGATGCAGGCAATACGTTTTCCACTATCCGCTCACTGGAACCTCCAACGGGTTCGCTGCTTGGTTTATACGGAGCAGTTGGTTCACTCGTGCAGGCAGTGCCTATTGTAGGTGGCACACTTTGGGTAGTAGCTGGTCCGCTGTTGTCCGGTGTGTTGAACGGACAAATAGATGGATTGCTGTTTGGCTTTAGTGTTGATGGTGCCGGCGATTTCGATAACAACGGTCAGAAAGACGTAGTAGTAGGCGCTCCGGCGGGTGTAAACCTCGGCGCCTTAACGGCCGGTGTTGGCGGGTTGGTACAGACGGTGCTCGATATCCTCAGCGGCCAGGTACTGGCAGGCACTGCTTATGTTTACAGCGGAACAGGTACCGATATCAATACAACATCTGTCGCACGTTTGCAGGCCAATACCAGCGGAGTTCTCAGTAATGCAGCCAACCTTTTTGGCTACCAGGTTAAAGGAGCAAAATATAAAAGCGGATCACGCACAGGTAATATTCTTGTGGGTGCACCCACAGGAAGTGTATTGCCACAAGTGTTAAACCTCCAGGTGAAAGCAGGGCAACTGCATGTATTCGCACGCAGAACCGGCGCATTTACCAATCCCGTTGCATCCAGCCAGGTACTTTCTTCTCCTCGTTCAACAAGTATTCTTTCTATCCTCAGCGGCCAGAATCTTAACCTGTCATTGTTGTATGCAAGCAGCTTTGATAACATGCGCGATGCCAACTGCGACGGTTTTGCCGACCTCGTGGTAGGTGAGCCGCTCTCCACCGCCGTTGGACTGGTAAATACAGACGTAGTCGGCGGATCTGCGTATATCTATTATGGAAACGCGGGCGGAACTTATTCTACTACACCGGCCTGGTCGTTGTTCAGCGAAACTTCGCCAACGCTGGGTGTGAACGCAACGGCCATGATTGGCAAAAGCGTATCTGATGCCGGTTTCGTAATGGGACCAACAAAACCTTCGAGAGCGCTGATCGGTGGTTCGAGCAATTCGCTGGATTTCGGTGCGGGCCTCCTGAATCTCGGCGCCACGCTCGGTACACTTACCAGCTTTGCTGCCGATAACAATGGTCTTGGTAAATCTTACACTTTTACTGCAACCAATTGTAATATCACTTTGCCGGCTTCCCTGCTTGAATTCGAAGGCGCTATCAATGGTAAAATTGTAAACCTGAATTGGACGTCAACACACGAAATGAACCTCAACGGGTATGAACTGGAACGCAGTATCAATGGGGTGGACTTCCAATCGATCGCGATGGTATTTGCGAGAGGCGAACAACGCAATGAATACCTGTACCCGGATAAATTCCCGTACATGGGGGTAAACTATTATCGCCTGAAAATAAAAGACAACGACGCACGCTATACCTATTCCAATATTGTAATGGTACGCTTCAGTGAGAAAGTACCGGGCGATGTGATCGTATCACCCAACCCGCTGAAAGCTGCGCCGATGCGCGTGAAGATGACGGGATTGGAACAAGGATCGTATACCTTAAAACTTCACAATAGTGTAGGTCAGGAATTGCTCACACGGCAAGTGAACGTAACCCAGCACGACCAGGTGGAAACTATTCCGCAGGCAGCATCGCTGACTCCGGGCATCTATTGGCTCAACATCTATGACAAAACACAAAGTCGCTTTAAAACGGTGCGGGTTTTGATTAATTGAGTGATCAACTACACAGGATGAAGCCTTAGGGGGACATATTCTTATGTTCCCCTTTGTTTTTCTTTATGTCTTGCTGCCAGCACCTGTAACACATCATCGAGTTTGAATTGTTTCGCCTGCAACAGGATGAGATAGTGATACAGCAGATCAGCCGCTTCGCCGAGGAACAGTTCTTTATTGTCGTCTTTACTTTCAATCACCAGTTCCACCGCTTCTTCACCTACTTTCTGTGCTACTTTGTTGATGCCTTTCTGAAAAAGCTTTGTTGTGTACGAAGCTTCATCGGGATTCGTCAAACGGTCCGTGATGATATTTTCCAATTGCTGAAGAGAAAAGGTGGGATTAGTTTCTCCAAAACAAGTATCCGCGCCGGTATGACAAACAGGCCCGACCGGAACAGCTTTTATCAGTAAAGTGTCCTGATCACAATCGAGCAGTATATCTTTCGTCAGCAAAAAATTCCCCGAAGTTTCGCCTTTGGTCCACAGCCGTTGTTTGCTTCTGCTGAAAAAACATACTTTGCCTTCCGTGCGTGTTTTATCAAGCGCTTCCTGGTTCATAAAGCCGAGCATCAGCACCTTACCGGAATTGACGTCTTGTACAACGGCAGGCATCAGTCCATCGGCGTATTTGGTAAAATCAGGTTTCATGTGTTTGAGTAGTTTAGGTCAGAGCCGCACGGAAATCCCTTCGCGGCGAAGATAATTTTTAAGATCAGGTATCTGTATTTCACGGAAGTGAAAAATGCTGGCGGCCAAAGCAGCGTCTGCTTTTCCTTTGGTAAAAGCTTCTGCGAAATGTGCTGCGGTTCCTGCACCGCCACTGGCGATTACCGGCACGGATACGGATGAGGCGATCTCAGCCGTTAGTTCGCAGGCGAAACCCTGTTTGGTGCCATCGTGGTTCATCGATGTTAGCAATATTTCACCGGCACCAAGGCGGCAGGCCTCTATTGCCCAGTCACGGCAGAGAACCGGCGTACGTGTGCGCCCGCCTTGCAAATACACATACCAGTTGCCGTCGTCTTCCTGCCGGGTGTCGATAGCCAGCACCACACACTGACTGCCGAAGCGGTCGGCGATAGCCGAAATCAAAGCCGGATTTTTAAAAGCGGCCGTATTGACGGAAATCTTATCGGCGCCGTGATCCAGTAACAGGCTCACTTCATCGGTACTGCTGATGCCACCGCCCACGGTAAAAGGAATATTGATCTCCCGCGCGATCTTTCTTACGAGTTCGCTTAAGGTTCTGCGTTTTTCTACCGTGGCTGTAATATCGAGGAATACCAGTTCGTCGGCACCGGCGGCAGCATACAGCGCT
Source organism: uncultured Sphingobacteriales bacterium (assembly GCA_937888905.1). Classification (GTDB taxonomy): domain Bacteria; phylum Bacteroidota; class Bacteroidia; order Chitinophagales; family Chitinophagaceae; genus Terrimonas. The sequence goes on along the minus strand of CALATA010000017.1, from coordinate 65,476 downwards.
CCAAGTTCTACCGGATCTCCGGCATCGCGCAGGTTCACGAAATTGGTTCCTTTTACCGTGCGCCCGTCTTTTATATCCAGGCACGGAATAATACGTTTGGTCAGCATATCAATTGTATCGTTGAAGATCAGCCAGGCTGATCCGGTTTTCATAAATTGCTTTTCCGATGATCACACCTTTACAACCTGCTTCCAGCAGGGCATCGAGGTCGGCCACCGAAGACACACCGCCGCTCGCAATAAAATGCAGCGATGGAAATTCGCCAATGATCTCTTTATAAAGTTCAAGCGATGGTCCTTCCAGTTTTCCGTCTTTGCTTACATCGGTACAGAACACCTGCTGCACACCACGTTGCTGGTATTTCCGGATAAAATCTTTTACATCGATATCGGTCTGTTCCAGCCATCCGTGTATCGCGATCTTTTTTTCTTTTACATCAGCTCCCAATAAAAAACGGTCCGCGCCAAATGCAAGCAACCAACGGGCAAACTCTTCTTCCTTTTTTACGGCAATACTGCCGACGGTTGCATAGTGCGCGCCGGAATTGAATACAATCTGCACATCTGCCAGTTCCGCAATGCCGCCACCGAAGTCGATGCTCAGATTGGTTTTGCAGGCGATGGCCTCCAGCACTTTCCAGTTTTTAACTGTTTTGGCTTTGGCGCCATCGAGGTCAACGAGATGCAGCCGTTTTAAGCCCGCATCTTCAAATGCACGCGCTACTTCCAGCGGATGTTCGTTGTATACTTTTTTCTGTTCATAGTCACCTTGCGTCAGCCTTACGCATTTGCCATCTATGATATCGATAGCAGGAATTATCTCCATCTTTTGTGTTCGCCATTTTTTTTCCATCACTACAAACTCATGACCGAGATTATTCCAGGGCGCTCCGCTCTGCTGCAGGCCCATTTTCTCATACAGGCCGGTGGCGCTGAGGCGCGCATTACACCAGAGACGGGTTACTTTTTTTTGTTCCGCCAATTTCAACACGTGCTGCAGTAGTATCCAGGCAAGTCCTTTTCCCTGTTTATCGCGGCGCGTGGCGAGTTTGCGGAATTGCATTTCACCATTGCGTTCAAATACGGATACAACGGAGAGCAACTGGTTGTCTTCATATATGCCAAAATGTGAACCTGCTGCATCGTCGGGCAGCTTTACCGCGTCGATGGGCAGCTCCGGATACATTACTTCCTGCCTTAACGGCCATACATCATCTAATTTAGCAACCTGTACGTTCATGTTCAGAGGGATAAAAAGTTCTTCAATATCTGTTCGCCGGTAGCGGCGCTTTTTTCTGCGTGAAATTGTATGCCGTAGAAATTGTCTTTGTTAAGCGCGGCGGCGTAACGTATGCCATAATCGCAAAGAGCGATGGCGTAAGCGCTTTCAGGCGCATAGTAGCCGTGTACATTGTAGATATAACTGTTATCAGGTACAGCATTGAAAAGCGGTGAACGCAGATGATGAATCGTGTTCCAGCCGATCTGTGGCACTTTCAATTCGTTGGCTGTGCTGAATTTTTGTACGGTTACCGGGATGATATTGAGACAGGGTGTGTCTCTTTCTTCCGAATGCGCGCAAAGCAATTGCATGCCGAGGCAAATGCCCAATACCGGTTGTGTCAGGGTGGGGATTACTTTATCCAAACCTTTTTCGCGGAGATATTGCATGGCCGTAGCCGCTTCACCCACGCCGGGAAAGATCACACGGTCGGCGCTGCGGATCAGGGATTCGTCATCCGTAACCGTAGCCTGCGCGCCAATCCGCTCCAGTGCAAAAAGCACGGATTGCGTATTGCCGGCATTGTATTTTATAATAACAATATTCATCAGAGTGTTCCTTTTGTACTCGGTAATTGCATGTAGTCCACATCGCGGCGGATGGCTTGCCGCACACTGCGCGCCAGTGCTTTGAAAATCGATTCGATCTTGTGGTGCTCGTTTGTTCCTTCTGCTTTAATATTGAGATTGGAGCGGCTGGCATCGCTGAATGATTTAAAGAAATGGTAAAACATTTCGGTTGGCATTTCACCGATCTTTTCTCTTTTGAATTCCGCTTCCCAGACCAGCCAGGCGCGGCCGCTGAAGTCGAGCGCTACCTGTGCCAGGCAATCGTCCATCGGCAACGTGAAACCGTAACGGCCTATTCCTTTTTTGTCGCCCAATGCTTTGGCCAGCGTTTCGCCTAAAGCAATAGCCGTATCTTCTATAGTATGATGTTCATCGATATCGAGATCACCTTTCGTGTGAATGGTAAGGTCCATTCCGCTGTGGCGGCTCAATTGATCCAGCATGTGATCGAAGAATGGTAAACCGGTGCTGATATCCGAACGTCCGCTGCCATCGAGGTCGATGCGCACATAGATTTTTGTTTCCTGCGTATCACGGCGATGCTCCGCTACGCGGCGGCCCAGCCGCAATCTTTCATAGATGGCTTTCCAGCTCGATGTTTCCAGTTCGATGAAAGGCTGTAACGCGTTGTTGTCATCGTTTACTTCCGCCGCGCCCAGGTTGGGATCATTGTTGAGCCAGATGGCTTTACAACCCAGATTTTTTGCAAGCTGTACATCGGTGATGCGATCGCCGATCACAAACGATCCGGGAATATCGTAGCCGGGATTATTCAGGTATGAAGTGAGCATGCCGGTGCCGGGTTTGCGGGTGGGCAGGTTGTCGGCAGGAAAACTTTTATCAATATGAACCGCGCTGAAATGAATGTCCTCGTTAACCAGGCTTTGCATCACAAATTCATGAATAGGCCAGAATGTGTTTTCAGGAAAACTGTTCGTGCCTAAGCCGTCCTGGTTGGTAACCATCACGAGTTCAAAATCCAGTTCCAGGGCAATGCGGCGCATCCAGGTAAACATATCCGGATAGAAGGCCAGCTTTTCCCAGCTATCTACCTGGTAATCCGGTGGTGCTTCTTTCAAAAGGGTGCCGTCACGATCGATGAACAATATTTTTTTCATGCGTTATATGCTTTTAAGGCGTTGAGTAGTTGTTGGTTTTCTTCCGGTGTACCGACAGTGATGCGAAGACTGTTGTCGCAAAGGATCACTTTGGAACGGTTGCGTACGATGATACCTGTGTCGGTGAGGTAAGTGAATAGTTTATCGGCGTTGTCCATGGCCACAAGCAGGAAGTTGGCATCGGACGGGTAAACACGTTTGGTCACAGGCAGTTCCGCCAATTGTTTTGCCAGCCATTCGCGTTGTTCAACTGTCTGACGTGTCCAGTCGTTGATCTGTTCCATTTGCTGTAAAGCTTCGAGCGCGAGCGCCTGCGTGTGTTCGCCAAGATTATAAGGATATTTTACCTTGTTGAAATAATGGATTACTTCTTCCGATGCGAAGGCCATGCCAAGACGTAATCCTGCAAGACCCCATGCTTTTGAGAAAGTTTGCAACACAACAAGATTCGGGTACTCGGTCAGTTCGGGGAGGAAAGAACGTTGACGTGCATAATTGATATAGGCCTCGTCAACTACTACAATGCCATCGAAATTATTCAGTAATAGCTCGATGTCTTCGCGGTAGATGCTGTTGCCGGTAGGATTGTTGGGTGAACAGATAAAAATAAGTTTGGTAAACACATCGATCGATCCCGCAATCGCTTCGAGGTCGAGTTGGTAATCGGACTGAAGCGGTACTTCTTTTACTTTCACATTATTGATGTCTGCACACACTTCATACATGCCATAGGTAGGCGGACAAATAATCACGTTGTCTGTTACGGGTTCGCAAAAAATCCTGAACAACAGATCGATGGCTTCATCGCTGCCATTACCCAGGAAAATGCGTGAAGGCGGAATGCCTTTAATCCGGGCGATCTGTTCTTTGAGGCGATGTTGGAGCGGATCCGGATAGCGGTTCAGCGGTGATGAGTCGCGGCTTACGGCAAATCGCAGCGGGCTGCCCAATGCGTTTTCATTGGCGTCGAGAAAAACGGTGGCTTCACCGCTGAACTCGTGGCGCGCGGAAGAGTAGGGGCGCATTTTGCGGATATTATTCCTGACAAGATTTTCCAGATTAAAAGAGTCCATTACTGATAAAATATAAAATGGTTGAAAGAATATTAACGGTTGAGCCTGATTGCAACGGCTTGTTTGTGTGCCTGCAGTCCTTCTCCTTCTGCCATGGTCATCACCGTACCGGCAATGCCTTCCAGTCCTTTGCGGCTGAGCTGTTGAAAGCTGATGGTCTTACAAAAACTTTCCACTGAGACCCCGCTGTACATAGCGGCATATCCGCTTGTCGGCAACGTGTGATTGGTGCCACTTGCATAATCACCAACAGACTCTGGCGAATAGTGGCCAATGAAAACCGAACCGGCAGACTTCACTTTATTGGCAAACGTGGTGGCCTTATCGCAGGCCAGAATCAAATGTTCCGGCGCATAATAATTGGACAGGGTAATTGCATCGTCCAACGTTTTTACCAGTACGAGCCGGCTTTGCTTCAGGGCTTCACGCGTGATATCCCTTCGTTCCAGTTGTTGCAATTGTGCGGCCAGTTCTTCCTTTACTTTCCCGATCAGTTGTTCGGTTGTTGTCACCAGCACCACTTGTGAATCGGGGCCATGTTCTGCCTGCGACAAAAGATCTGCGGCCACGAAGGCAGCGTTGGCCGTTTCGTCGGCAATCACCAGTACTTCGGAAGGACCGGCCGGCATATCGATGGCGGCGAGCTGTTGCAACTGCTGTTTGGCAGCCGTTACATATTGGTTACCGGGACCAAAGATCTTGAAAACACGCGGAACACTTTTGGTGCCGTAGGCCATCGCTGCAATGGCCTGCGCGCCACCAATGCGGAAGATGCGCGTGATGCCGCAACATTGCGCAGCAAAAAGAATGGCAGGATGAACAGTACCATCCGCATTGGGAGGCGTGCAGAGAATGATCTCTTCACAACCTGCGATGCGCGCGGGAATGCCCAGCATTAATACGGTGGAGAAAAGCGGTGCAGAACCTCCGGGTATGTAAAGACCTACGCGTTCGATGGCCACACGTTTGCGCCAGCAACGGATACCCGGTTGCGTTTCGATCACCCCGGGGCGCAGTTGCTGTGCCTCGTGAAAACGGGTGATATTGGCTGCTGCCGTTTTGATGGCTTTGCGTAATGCCGGTGAAAGTTGTTTGGCAGCCGCTTGAATTTCTTTAGCGGATATTTCCAATTTTCCACCTTCCCATTTGTCGAGTTTGCGTGCGTAAACCTGGAGTGCTTTATCGCCGTTGGTCTTAACATCATCGAGGATGGCTGCCACGGTTTGTTGTACGTTGCCTGCGCGTTGCGCCGGACGTTGTAAGATAGATGGCCAGCGGGAAGCGGCGGGATATTTATAAACGCGCATCATCAGAGGATCATTTTTTCGATCGGTATAACCAGGATGCCTTCTGCGCCCTGTTGTTTCAACTGTTCAATGATATTCCAGAAATCGGTTTCGGTGATCACGGAATGTACGGAGCTCCAGCCGGGTTCTGCGAGTGGCAATACCGTGGGGCTGCGCATGCCGGGAAGCAGGCCGCAGATAGCGTCGAGCTTTTCGTTGGGTGCATTCAGCAATACATATTTGTTGTTGCGCGAACGTTTGACGGACTGAATACGGAACAATAATTTATGCAGGATTTTCTGCAAAGCGGGAGAGAGGTCGTTATTGCTGATGATCACCGCTTCTGATTGCAGGATGGTTTCAAGTTCGGTGAGTTCATTGGAGAAAAGCGTGTTGCCCGAACTCACGAGATCGCAGATGGCATCGGCGAGTCCGATACGCGGAGCTATTTCCACGGAGCCGCTGATGGTGTGAATATCGGCTTTGATCTTTTTCTTTTTCAGGTAGCCGGAGAGAATATGCGGATAGCTGGTGGCGATCTTTTTTCCGGCGAGGTCTTCTGCGGAGCGGATGCGCTTGTTGGCCGGAATGGCGAGAGAGAGGCGGCATTTACCAAAACCCAGTTTTTCGACGGTGTTGACTTTTTTGTTTTTTTCCAGCACGACGTTTTCACCAACGAAGCCGATATCGGCCACGCCGTCCTGCACGTATTCGGGAATATCGTCGTCGCGGAGGAAAAATATCTCTGCGGGAAAATTAGTGGCGGCCACGCGTAGTTGATTACGGCTGTTACCGGCGTCGATGCCACATTCTTTGAGCAGCCGCATCGAATCGTCGTGCAGGCGTCCTGATTTCTGAATAGCGATGCGAATTTTCTTTTCCATAAAAATGATATACGGGTCAAATAAAAAAGGCTTACCACTGGTAAGCCTTCAAGTATGATTAAACATAAAACATCTCACGGCTTACGGCTGTGTAAGAAATGATGATGAATATGTGTATTGTTGAACATTGCGGAGCAAATATAATTTATCCGGTCAAATAATGGACTGATAATAATAAATTAATATCAATGTCTAACGAACGTTAGCCACGGAAACGGGCGCTGGTGCCGGGGTTGCCGGGGCAGCCTGTTTTTTTGGAAGAGTAGCAGGACGTCGCTGCGATAACAACTGTCAGCAGGGCGGCCAATGCAAAAAGTTTCGTTTTCATGATGCGTGTTTGACTGGTTAAACGTGCGATTACAAGACTATAGTATGCAAATATACCTACGTATTAATTAAAAGTTCGGTTAAAAAACGGCTGTCATGATAAAAAAGTGGTTAACTAGGTCAGTTTCTTTACCTTTACGCCCGTTCTGAAAACCATAAATTGATGCTCCAACTAACCAAACCGCTTGCTGTTATTGACCTGGAAACAACCGGTGTCAATCTCGGTACGGACCGTATCATTGAATTTGCCGTGGTCAAGATACTTCCCGACGGCACCCGTATCCAGAAACGCAAGCTGATCAATCCCGAAATTGCTATCCCCGCTACGTCAACCGACATTCACGGGATTACTGATGAAATGGTGAAGGATGCACCTCCGTTCCGGCAGGTAGCGCAGGAGCTGAAGCAGATGCTTGACGGCTGCGACCTGGCCGGTTACAACTCCAACCGTTTTGATATTCCACTGCTCATCGAAGAATTTCTGCGCGCAGGTGTGGTGTTTGAAATGAAAGGACGCCGCATGGTAGACGTGCAGAATATTTTCCATAAAATGGAACAACGCACCCTGAGTGCGGCCTATCGTTTCTATTGCAACAAAACACTGGAAGGCGCACACGGAGCCGAAGTGGATGCCGCCGCTACATACGAAATATTGCTTGCACAACTCGAGCGCTATCCCGAACTCGGTACCACGCTCGATTCCATCAATAAAACCATCGGCGAAGAAGTGATTGTGGATTTCGCACGCAGGTTCATTATGGAAAATGGGGTAGAGATCTTCAACTTTGGTAAATACAAAGGAAAGTCTGTAGCAGAAGTACTAAAGGCTGAGCCTCAGTATTATGACTGGATGATGAAGGGCGATTTTCCGCAAAATACCAAGCAGAAACTTACCGAAATTTTCACCCGCACAAAACTGAAAAAAGCGTAAAAGATCTTGCTTTTTTGTGAACAATTTTTAACAATGGAACCTTTTTCGTTGTTGTAAATTCGTACAGTATATCTTTTGGAGAAGTTAGTCGTCATACCAACCTATAATGAGCGGGATAATATCTCCCGGATTCTTCATGCCATCTTTGGACTGAAACAGGATTTTCATGTGCTGGTGATCGATGACGGATCGCCTGATGGCACTGCTGCTATTGTCAAGCAAATGATGCAGCAATTTCCCGGTGAATTATTTATCGAAGAACGGAAAGGTAAACTCGGTTTGGGAACAGCCTATATCCATGGTTTTAAATGGGCCACCGCACGCGGCTATGCTTACATTTTTGAAATGGATGCCGACTTCTCCCATAATCCCAATGACCTGCCCCGCCTGTATGATGCCTGCAAGAATGGAGGCGCCGACCTGGCAGTAGGTTCACGTTATACCAAAGGTGGCGGCGTTACCAACTGGCCTGCCAATCGTATTGCTTTATCTAAAGGCGCTTCTATTTATACACGCATCATCACCTGGATGCCGGTGAAAGATCCGACAGCAGGATTTATGTGTTACAGCCGTGAAGTACTGGAAACAATCAATCTCGATCAGATTCAGTTTGTAGGTTATGCTTTTCAAATTGAAATGAAATTTGCAGCATGGAAACTTGGTTTCAAGATCAAGGAAGTGCCTATTCTTTTCCAGGACCGAACGTACGGCGTATCCAAAATGAACAAAGGCATTGTGAAGGAAGGGATTCTTGGTGTGCTGAAACTCCGCTGGCACAGTCTTTTCAAAAACTATCGCAAAAGGGTGAAGAATACAGAAGACGTGAATCGTGAATCGTCAATAGTGAATAAGGCAATAAGTCAATAAGTGAACGCTGGCTGAGGCCGAAACTTCGGCCCTCGAAGCCTGCGCGTGAATAAGTTAATAAGTGAATTGTCAATCGTGAATCGTGAATGATTTTCACATTTACACATTTTGATTTTTGTGCTTGTACAAAAATCAAATGGCTTCAACGAGGTAGTAGTTCTTTTTTCCTTTTTGTACCAAGATATAGCGGTCGTGTAACAACTGTTCTTCTTTCACTACATCTGTAACGGCTTCCACTTTGCGGCGGTTGATGCTTACACCACCACCTTGTACCAGTTTGCGCGCTTCGCCCTTGCTGGCAAAAACATGGGTTGTTGCCAGGAAACTCACTACATCAATGCCCGCTTTCAATTCGTCGCGGCTGATCGCTGCTTTTACCACACCTTCCATTGACTCAAGATCTTCGCGACTTAATGATTCAGCGGGAGCATTTTGATTGACGAAGAGTCTTTCGGTAGTGGCTACTGCTTTTTCAAATTCTTCACGGCCGTGTACAAAAGACGTCACTTCTTCCGCGAGTTTCTTCTGAAGAAGCCGTTGCTCGGGTGCCGCTTCATGTTGTTTTTTCAGTTCTTCGACCGTAGGTCGGTCCAGGAAGCTGAAGATCGGCAGCCAGGTAGCTGCGTCACTGTCGCTGGCATTGAGCCAGAACTGGTAAAATTGATAAGGCGATGTGCGGGAAGCATCGAGCCAGACATTGCCGGACTCGGTTTTACCGAATTTAGTGCCGTCGGCTTTGCGGATCAGGGGACAGGTAAAGGCAAAGGCTTCCCCGCCGGCCTTACGGCGGACCAGTTCGGTGCCGGTAGTGATATTGCCCCACTGGTCGCTGCCGCCCATCTGCAGTTTGCAGTTTTTGTTTTCGTAGAGCCAGTAGAAATCGTAGCCCTGCATGAGTTGGTAGGCAAATTCCGTATAACTGATGCCCACTTCGCCTTCAAAGCGTTTTTTCACACTATCCTTGGCCATCATGTAGTTAACGGTGATGTGCTTGCCGGTATCGCGCAGAAAATCGATGAATGATATTTCGCGGAACCAGTCGTAGTTGTTCACCAGTTCGGCGGCATTCGGTTTTCTGCTGTCAAAGTCGAGGAATTTTTCGAGCTGGGAGCGGATGCCGGCCACATTGCGGGCCAGGGTGTTCTCGTCCAGCAGGTTGCGTTCTTCGCTTTTGCCGCTGGGGTCACCGATCATACCCGTAGCGCCACCCACCAATGCCAGGGGTTTGTGCCCGGCTTTTTGCAGGTGTACCAGCAGCAAAATAGGAACGAGGCTGCCGATATGCAGGCTTTCGGCCGTGGGGTCAAACCCGATATAGGCCGTGGTCATTTCTTTCAGCAGTTGTTCCTCCGTGCCAGGCATGATATCCTGGATCATGCCTCTCCAGCGTAGTTCTTCTATGAGATTCATTGTGTTAGGTCGAAATTTGACCTCAAAAGTACGCCATCCCCGTCAAGGCCGGCCGATTAGACAATTTTTTTTCATTATATGCGTTTTCGGGCGTGCTTAATAGGAAGGAGGGCTATGATATTCCAAAGGTAAATGTTACTTTTGCAGGCAGCCCTAAGGACAAATAAACTGTCTAATTAATAACCGCTTATCTGAAAATTACCCGAATGAACCGCTTCAGTCTATACCTGACCCTGTGCTGCGTTTTTGTGTCGTTATCTTCCCGGGCTCAGTTTCGTAAATATTCGAATGAATTTCTCAACATTGGTGCAGGTGCGCGTGGACTTTCCATGGGCGGTGCGCAAGTGGCTGGTGTAGCAGATGGGACGGCCGGTTACTGGAACCCCGCCGGGCTGGTCAATATCAAAGACGATCCACAGGTTAATCTTATGCACGCCGAGTATTTTGCCGGTATCGGTAAATATGATTTCGTCAGCGTGGCATTTCCTTCCGCAAATAATAAGCGTACGATCGGCATCACAGGACTGCGTTTTGCCGTAGATGATATCATGAATACTTTGTTCCTGGTAGAACCAGATGGTACGCTCAACTATAACAACATTCAGGCATTTTCTTCTGCAGACTATGCCTTCATGCTTTCGTTCTCTCAAAAGCTGAAAGAAACGGAGAAGAAGAAGGTACACTTCGGGCTGAATGCAAAAGTGATCCACCGCAACGTGGGCAAGTTTGCCAAAGCCTGGGGTTTTGGTCTCGATGCAGGTTTACAAATCTATCAGGGTAAATGGCGCTTCGGTGTGGTGGGCCGTGATATCACGTCCACGTTCAACACCTGGTCATTCAGCTTTACCGAAAGAGAAAAAGAAGTGTTGTACCTCACCAACAATGAAATTCCGGTGAAGTCAACCGAAATGACCGCACCCCGCCTGGTGTTGGGTGTCGGCCGTGAATTCAGGATCAGCAAAAAAGCCACCCTGCTGGCTGAAACCAACTTCGACCTTACGTTCGACGGCAAACGTAACACCGTGATCATCGGAGACCCCGTTAGTGTGGATCCCAAGATCGGTCTCGAATGCAACTTCAACAATGTATTCTTCCTGAGAGCAGGGATCAACAATTTTCAGAAAGCGCTGGCCGATGGTGATACGCTCAATCAAAAGAAAGTGTGGATCTATCAGCCAAGCGCCGGTGCAGGTTTTCGCATTCAGAGCGTAACCATCGATTATGCATTTACGAACCTGGCCAATCAATCCAATCCCTTGTTTACCCACGTGTTTTCGCTTCGTCTGGATATGGCGGGAGACAAGAATAAAAAGAAGAAAAACTAAATCTGTACAACAAGCACAAAACGTTTTTTCATGAAACGATTTTTACTTCCATTTCTGCTTATCTGCTGCCTCAGTGCATCTGCACAGGTATACAATAACGAGTGGATCGACTATAGCAAAACCTATTATAAATTCAAAGTAGGTGCTTCGGGTCTTTACCGGATCAGTCAGTCTGCGCTCGGCAGCATAGGTCTGCAAACAACGCCTGTTGCACATTTTCAACTCTGGCGCAATGGTAAAGAAGTCCCTTTGTATACATCTGTTCAGACCGGTACACTCGGCGCTTCGGATTATATCGAGTTCTGGGGCGAAATGAACGACGGTAAAGCCGATAATCCGTTATACCGCAACGCTGATTTTCAGCTTTCGGATAAATGGAGCCTGCAGACCGATACGGCTGCTTACTTCCTTACCGTGAATACAGCGGGTAACAACCTCCGTCTCGTTCCTGCCGCCAATAATCTTCCAACCGGTGTTTCACCTGAGCCTTTCTTCATGCATACAACTGGTATCTACTACCGCAGCAAGATTGGTCAGGGTTATTCTTCCCCCGTTGAACACGAATACACGTATTCTTCTTCTTACGACGAAGGGGAGGGCTGGGTATCAGACGATATTCCGCGTGACGGCACACTTACTTTTTCCGACAATAACCTGGCTGTTTACACCGGCGCAGGCGCACCTGACGGCACTGTGCGGATCAATGCGGCCGGTAACGCGGAAAACCCGCGGAGACTCGTGCTAAAGTTGAATGGCAGCACCGTCATCGATCAACACATTGACTTTTTCAGCGCGCAGAAATTTTCCGCTACATTTCCTGTTTCGCTGATCAGCGGCAACAGCGCGAGCCTCGTGATAACCAACGCTACTGAACCCGTGCTGCCTCCTGCGACTCCGCTTCCGGACCGTCTCGACATCGCCATGATGGAAGTAAACTATCCGCGCCTGTTCAATTTCGGCGGCGCCAATACCAGTTTTAATTTCAGCCTTCCGGCCAATCCCTCAGGCAATTACCTGGAGATCACGAATTTTGTTTTTACCGGCATTCCGGTTTTGTACGATATCACCAACGGCCGCCGTTACGAAGGCAACACGGCTGTGGCGGGCACGATCCGTTTCTTCCTGCAACCCTCCAGTACAGCGCGTGAATTGGTACTGATGAATACAGCGCCAGCCAACATCCGCAACATTACCAGTTTTCAGCAGCGCAACTTTGTTAACTATCTGCTTCCCGCCAACCAGGGAGATTTCCTGATCATCACACACCCGAATGTACTCACCGGCACAGGTGGTACGCAGCCGGTGGAAGAGTACAAGAACTATCGCCGTTCCGCACAGGGCGGAGGTTATGTGGCCAATCTTTACATGATCGACGAACTGGTGGATCAGTTTGCATTTGGTATTAAAAAACATCCGCTGAGTGTCCGCAATTTCATCCGCTGGGCTCGCGCCAACTATACCCGCCCGCTGAAGAGTATATTCCTGGTAGGTAAAGGAGTGATGTATAACCAGTACCGCCAGTTTGAAAGCCATGTGGATATAGAAAAACTGAACCTTGTACCTACGTTTGGACAGCCGGCATCCGATAACCTGATGAGCGCCGCTCCGGGTAACTTTATTCCGCTGACGCCAATCGGGCGCTTGTCTGCGATCAATGGTGATGAAGTAGCGCTGTACCTGACCAAAGTAAAGCAGTATGAGCAACTGTATAGTTATACCTCACCGACGATTGCAGATAAATCATGGATGAAAAATGTGGTCCATGTGGTAGGGGCTAGTGATTTCAACACCAGCAACCTGTTGCGGATCGCATTGAACAATCATGCCAATATCATCAGCGATACAGCTTATGCGGGCAATGTCAGCAGTTTCGTGAAGACATCTGCAGACGCAGTACAACAACTCAACAGCAGCCGGATTGCCAATCTTTTTACGGAGGGTATCGGTCTGCTGACTTACTTCGGTCACTCTTCTTCCAGCACACTCGAATTTAACCTCGACAACCCGATGAACTATAACAATGCCGGCAAATACCCGGTATTTAATGTGATGGGTTGTAATGCAGGTAACTTCTATAATTTTAACCCTGCGCGTTTTGTAACAAAAGAAACTCTGTCGGAGAAATATGTACTGGCACCCGAGCGTGGCGCCATTGCCTTCCTTGCCAGTACGCACCTTGGTATCGTGCACTATCTCGACGTATACAATACGTGGAACTATACGGCCATGTCCACTACTCACTACGGTAAAACACTGGGAGAGATCATGGACCAGGCTATTGCACGTGTACTGAACGCTACCCCCGCAGGCGATTTCTATGCGCGCTTCCAGGTAGAACAATTCACTTTGCATGGTGATCCCGCCATCCGTTTTTACAGTAGTGAGAAACCTGACTATGCCATTGAAGATCCATTGGTGAAAGTAAGCCCCTCTTTCATTTCAGTAGCCGAAACACATTTTGAGCTCAATGCCAAATATGTGAACCTCGGTAAGTCGATCAACAAGAAAATGGTGGTGGAAGTAAAACGTACCTATCCTGACCTGACTACGGAGATCATTAAAAGAGACACGCTTGCCTTTACCAAATATGCAGACTCCGTACTAATTGATGTACCCATCGTTCCTACAAGAGACAAAGGGTTGAACAAGATCACCGTGACGTTGGATGCAGATAACAATATCGATGAATTGTACGAGTCGAACAACAGCATAACGAAGGACGTCTACATCTATGAAGATGAAGCGCGTCCGATCTACCCGTATCAATATTCCATTGTCAATCAGCAGAACATCAAGTTCAGTATTTCTTCCGCGAACGCTTTTGCCGAAATGCGGCAGTACAATGTTGAGATGGATACAACAGAGCTCTTCAACTCGCCGGCCAAAGTGGCCCGTTCGGTCAGCAGCACGGGCGGCCTGATACAATTTGATGCGCCGATGACGTTTACGGCCAACAGGGTTTATTACTGGCGCGTATCTCCGACGCCGGTCACCGGCGATCCGGTTTGGAACACCTCTTCCTTCGTATATATCCCGGGACCCGAAACCGGTTTTAACCAGTCGCATTACTTTCAACATGAAAAATCAAATAACTACAATACACATCTCCTGAACGATAAACGCCAGTGGGTGTACAATACTACCTCGAACAATATTTTCACCAGTAACGGTTGCTGGGCAACAGGCGCCGTACAGGAAACGGCCGTGAGTGTTTCCGTGAATGATAATCTTATCGGTGCCAATACCTGCTGGTTCTCTTCGCTGGTATTTAACGTACTTGATTCGGCAACGCTCGCGCCTTGGATCAATGTTACCCTCGACAATACATCGAACGGTGGAATGGGCCTGGCCCGTTTCGGAAGTCTGAGTAACAGCTGTACACCATCCCGTAAAATCAACTTCGAATGGCGCTATGATACACCGGAGCGTCGTAAGCTGATGATGAACTTCATGAAAGATTCAGTTCCCGACGGTCAATATGTGGTGGTGCGCAATTTTACCCTTTCTCCGGAATCATTCCCCGGCTTCCCGCAGGCATGGGCTGATGAATGGAAAGCTGACGAAAACATCTATGGTGCGGGGAACTCATTGTATCATTATCTTAAGAACGCAGGTCTCTCCGGAATAGACTCATTCTATCGGGCACGTCCGTTCATTCTTATTTATAAAAAGAATGACCCCAGCTTCACACCCAGATGGGTAGTGGGGAATGGGGTGTACGATGTAGTTACTCTTTCCACGGAACTGCTGGGCCGCGATGATAACGGCGCGCTTTCTTCTCCGCCAATGGGTCCTTCCAAAGCATGGAAAACATTCGAATGGGGCGGCTATTCCATGGAGACACCGAGCGATGACAGCGTGTACGCACACATCATCGGTATCACCCGCTCCGGTCAGGAAGACACCCTGATCCGCAACATTCCGAGATCACAACAGATCACCGATATCAGCTCCATCGATGTAGCCGACTATCCGTACCTGCGTATGTATATGCATACAAAAGATACCTCGCACCTGACGCCTTATCAACTGGACTACTGGCGCCTGTATTACGATCCGGTACCCGAAGGAGCTATTGCACCCAATATTTTCTTTACAACAAAAGATACGGTTGATGTTGGGGAACCTTTCCGCTTCGGTATCGGCTTCAAAAACGTGAGCCAGACACAGTTTGACAGTATAAAAGTTAAACTGTCGATCACCGACCGCAACAATATCGAGAACATCATTCCGATCCCGAAACAAAAAGACCTGTTGCCCAACGACACCATCAAACTGGAAGTGAACGTGGCAACCCAGTCACTCGCCGGAAAGAATATTCTCTTCGTGAACTTCAACCCCGATGAAGATCAGCCGGAGCAACATGTATTCAACAACTTTGCTTTCAGAAACCTTTATGTAAGGCCGGATAGTCTCAACCCGCTGCTGGATGTAACCTTCGACGGTACACACATCCTGAACAGGGATATCGTTTCGTCCAAACCAGACATCCTGATCAAACTCAAAGATGAAGCACGCTGGATGGTGCTCAACGATACGAGCCTGCTGAACCTGCATATCCGTTACCCGGATGGTTCACTGCGCCGTTACTATTTCAATAATGCCGACACGGTCCGCTTTACACCGGCAGGACAAGCACCTAATCCTGACAACACAGCTACAGTGACTGTACAGCCATGGCTGCAGCAGGATGGTGAGTATGAACTGATCGTAAGCGGTAAAGACAGGAGTGAGAATGCGGCCGGTAATATTGAATACCGCGTGGCATTCCAGGTAATCAATAAGCCGATGATCTCGAACATGCTCAACTATCCGAACCCCTTTACCACATCAACGGCATTTGTATTTACGCTCACAGGTAGTGAAGTGCCACAGAACCTGCGGATACAAGTCCTCACGATTACGGGTAAAGTAGTGCGGGAGATCACAAAAGACGAATTGGGAACCCTGCGTATCGGACGCAATATCACAGAATTCAAATGGGATGGAACGGATCAATACGGCGACAAGCTGGCAAACGGCGTGTACCTGTATCGCGTGATCACCAACCTCAATGGTAAGTCGCTGGATAAATACAAATCATCAGACGACAACACCGATAAATACTTCAATAAAGGTTACGGAAAAATGTACCTGATGCGATAAGCAGCAAGCGAAGATGGTTAGTCAGCGAAACCTGTTACTCGATGTTTTCAGAGGACTAGCCATCTTCCTTGTATTGCTGCGTCACGGGGCTCTTACAGCCATAACCACCCGCATGGGCTGGATCGGCGTGGATCTCTTTTTTGTACTCAGTGGATTTCTGGTCTCCGGGTTGCTGTTCCGCGAATATGCCGCCAATGGCTCTTTGCGTGCGGGACGATTCCTGCTGCGCCGTGCATTTAAAATCTATCCGCTGTTCTATGCAGTAGTGGTCATTTACCTGTTTTATAATTGGTGGAAAGGAGTATCGGTAACAACGGGATCGGTGCTGGCTGAACTGTTCTTTTTTCAAAACTATCATCCCGGCATTATCGGCATTTCCTGGTCGCTGGCGATCGAAGAACATTTCTATTTATTGCTGGCACTGGTGCTGACACTGGCGGCGACACGCGGTTATCTAAAAGGCAGGATAGTGCCCGTCGTATGTATATTGATTATGTTGCTTTGCCTTACCGGCCGCGCGCTGACGAATGCATGGCTGCCTTTTTCTCCTTACACACATTTTTTTCCCACGCATCTGCGTATTGACTCGCTGACGGCAGGTGTATTGCTTTCATGGTATTATCATTACCGGTATGAAGCAACGAAAACTTTTGCCCGCCGTTATTATCCGGCATTGTTGATTGTGGTAGCAGCAGGTTTGTTACCGGCATTTTTAATGGAGGCGGAAAATGAATTCATTCTTGTGCCGGGATTTACTTTGCTGTATGTAGCGTTTGGAGCGGCATTGGCGATCGGATTGATTTTTCAATGGCGGATTGAAAGAATATTGGCAGCAACCAGGTTAAAGGGCTTGTATCGCGCCCTGGCATTCATCGGCCGTTATTCTTATGCCATTTACCTGGTGCATATGTTGGCCGGCCCTGCCATCAGCAACTTCATCAATCAATATTTTTTCCGGGGAGACTTGCCTGTAATTTCTGTATTCCTGCTCAAAACAGCGGCCAATATCGGTACGGGCATCTTGCTTACCTGGCTCATCGAAAAGCCGGCCCTTGGCTGGCGGGATCGTTATTTTCCTGCGCCCGTGCTGAAGCCTTCCGCTTCACATGTGTAACGATGACAAAGGCGATAAATACGAATAATACTACAGTACTGATCCACCAGGCAATCTGCAGATCAGTCTGGTAATACTTCAATTCATATTCCTGTGGTCCGGCTGGTATTTCAAACGCCATGAATGCCACGTTAGCATCGAGCAGTTTTACACGTTGTCCGTAGCGGTACAACTCCCAGCGCGGATGACGGTTGATCATGATCACACCCCAGTTGTCGCCAATCGCATTTGTTTCAAAACGGATGGACTGTGGTGCAAAATCTTTGATACGGATCGCTCCCTGTATGGAGGTATCGATACGTAGCGGAGCCTTGATGTCGTCGATAAAAGCGATCAAACCTGTGGTATCCCTGGCCAGCGTTGCCGTATCCGCTATCGGGAAAATAAAGGCAGGGCTGTACAATAACGGATGTTGCAATAAACGTTGCCGCAATGGTTCATTGAACCAGAATTGATTTTGCACCAGCAAATTGCTTGGCGAAACGCGATATTCCGAGCGGCCGATCTGTTTGCTGTACATATTCCGTACACCGATCTCACTCATATCCTGCTCATTGCCTTCCCCGTTTTGCGCCAGCGTATAACGCAGGTCCGGCACGGGGTAGCCGTCTTTTTTAATTTCATTGATGCGTTGCTGCACAACAGTCGCGCGCGTATTCTTTACTACCGTGAACGGCTGAAACAACATGGTGAAAAAGATACAGTTCAGGACGCCCACTGTTGTGGCATAGCCAAATTGCCTTTGCCGGATAAACCGGAATAATAAGATCAGAAAGGGAACCTGCAGCAATATGTTCAGTAAAATAAGATCGCCTGCAGAAAGGCTTTCCATCAACTGTTTAATGCGGTCGCTCAGGGAACCTTTAGCCGCTGCCCATCCATTTGCAGAAAGTAAGGTCGGCCCACTGAGGATGGCAACAGCAAACAAGATTACCAACAATAATAAACAAACCGCCCAGCCACGTTTGAAGCGTTTGTCTACGCCGGTAGTAATCAGTTGATGGAAAAGCAAACCTGCGAGTACGCAACCAAAGAACAACGTAAAAAGTTTTGCATTAGCCGGATGACGGAAAGAGTCCATCAGCGGTAATACATAATAGGCTACGATCCGTAGTCCACCCATTTCGCCCAAACTGAATAAAAGGAAAACCAGCATTGCTCCTTTGCAGAAGGAAGCGGGGGCGGGAAGTTTGCGGTAAAAAAAAGCCGTCAGCATTAATATAAATGCCAGCAAACCGATATAAGAATTTCTTTCGAGCGGATCGGTTATTTCCACGCCGGGCATTTTCCATACCGCCAGCGGTGTGAGGTAAGAAGAAAGCAAAGCCGGGTGCAGGGGATTGCTCATCACATCCTCGTAAGAAGCCCCGGTGCCGCGTTCGGTCAGCGGGAGACTTTGATAAAAAGAAAGGATAGCCGGCAGGCACAACACAAGGAATAGCAGCATCATGGCTCCGTTCGTGAACAACAGATTTTTCCATTGAATATGCTTGCGCCAATCCAATACGATGCGGCGTATCAGCATGGCGATCATCAGGTAGGCAGTAATGATAAAGTCGGCGGGATAAGCACAGTTAAAAAGAAAATAAAGCGCGACCGCTGTATATATTCCCTGTTTGATCGAACGTTCTTCCAGGCAGCGGTAATAAAACAAGAATACATAGGGAAGAAAGGAGGCACTGGCGATCCAGTTGAGAAACTGACACGAGTCGCTGTTGAAACCACATAACATAAAAGCAACCGAGGCCATGATATTCGCCAGCGGATGCACGTTGAAATGTTTGAGCAGGTAGTACATACCTATGCCACTCAGGAACACATAAAGCAATGTCTCCAGTTGCAACGTATATAAGGTGTAGGGGCCGAAAAGAGAGAACAATTGAACGATGGGGTTCCAGGCACCCGATTGCATATCGCCGTGCAGGGGATAGCCGAGATTAAGGTAAGGCGTCCACAAGGATAACTGTCCGTTATGAAAAGATTCACTTACCAACCGGCGCACCGGCAGAAAATAATTAAGTGCATCATTTTTTAAGCTGAAAACATGCAGGCTCACCGGCCAGTACGCTATGGCTGTTATCAGCAGTAACAAAGCCAGGTAAGAAATATCAGGAAGGTAGCGGTTGCTTTGGCGCAGTTCAATCATGCTTGTTACGTTTATAATGGTTGAACAACCGCCACATATCGGCCATTACTTCAGGTGACTTCCAGATGGAAAGCCGCGAACCGCCCGGATCGTGCCAGCGACGCAAAGGAATCTCCGAACCGCGGCAGGCTGTCTGCAGATTACGGATACGCAACAGCAGTTCCACATCAAAAAACCATTTAGTGGTAAAAGGTTGTTCTATGATCTGCTGCAGCAAATCGATGCGGAAACATTTTGCGCCGCACTGCGTATCATAAATACCCAATCGATATTTCGTATCGATGAGTGTGGCAATAAAACGTCCGGTTACGTGCCGGAACTGTGAGCGCTGAATGGAGCTCTGCAGGGTTTTTATCCTGGAGCCGAGTACGTAATCAAGCGAGTCATTGGCAAGAATATCTTTCAGGCGGATAAATTCTTCGGGGCTGGTAGAGAGGTCTGCATCGAGATAACCGGCAAAAGTATAATCCGGCGTTTTGATGGCATGCAATAATCCCTGTCGTACAGCTTCAGCTTTGCCGCTGTTTTGTTTCAAAGAAATAATATGGATCCGGCCGGGCAGGGAGGCCGCGAGGGCCGCTAATACCTCCGCCGTGTTATCGGGGCTTCCATCGTCGACCATCACAAAATCGGCATCGGGGCGTTGCTGCAGGAACCGGACAAATATCTCCGGCCGCAGGCGCGCAGCTTCTTTATAACAGGGAACTATGATGGCCGTTTTTTGCATAAGCAGTAACATGAGAGTCCGGGAAAATGAATACCAATACGGGAGAAAGCATGACTCACCCGGAAGTCGAACCACAAAATAGACGAAATAATACGAGAAAAAAGCGGGCTTCCCTTCCAATTGTCGATGGATTGTGTTGTTTTCCACCACCCTGCTTTTTCTCCTAACAAACGAATAAGACGCGGAGGTAATAAGGCAAAGAAAAAATAACCGCTGCTGATAACCTCGAGGTTTTGTTCGCGGCACAGCTTTACTAACTGTTTGCGCGTATACCGGCGGTAATGAAGCAATAATTGATCGTGTTGTGAAAACAAACCCTGGAATGCGGGTACGGTTATCAACAGCGTGCCGCCAGGCTGCAGGACAGTTTGCACAGTATCATTCAACACGGCTGCATCATCTTCGCAATGTTCGATTACATCGGCGAGCATCGCGGCATCACTTTGTGGCTGTGCGGAAGACGCGGTTTGCAAAAAATCAACAGGCAAACCCGCAATACGTTGTTGTAACTGCTGAATCAGTTGCGGTGTATAGGCGGTGTCGATAGCCGTATAACGGTTGGCAACTCCAGCCTGTGCGAGTGTTTCGATCACGAACGCATCGCCGGCGCCTACATCTGTAAGGTGCTGGTGATTTTTGCCCAGCAGAAAACGGATAACACGTACCCGCGCGGTCTCCCACGGATGACGCAATGACTGTGCGGATGTTGTTCTGCTGAGTTCTGTAATATCCATAGCTGTAAGCCGGTGCGCAATAATACAAATAACCGGTTGGCAGACCTTGAAAAACCCCGAGGATTATTCGTATGAAATCTTTTTTCGGATAAAATACTGTTCAAAATAGCGGAAGCTGATCAGGCTCACCCCAATACCTACGAGGGTAGCGGCGACGGAGGCGGCGATCCGTGCTTCAGCCAGTGGTAAAGCGGGTGTAAAAAGATCCTGGAAATAGGGGGCGGTCAATATGAATACGGGCCAGTGAAAAACATAAAGCCCGTAGGAGATACGTCCGAAAAATTTCATCAACCCATTATCAAAAAGCAACCGGAGCAACCGGCTTTTATTTTCCACCCCTTCATTCACCAGCAAAGCAAACATTACTGCGAAGGTCGTATAACCGACAAACGCGAGGAATGGAAAAGTGTAGCCGTAATAGCGGTTGATAAAAAAGAAAATAAAATTGGCGAGTGCAAGACTCAGCACCACCGGCGCGGTATAATTCCGCAGAAAATCGATCCGGATCGTGCGAAGCAATGCGAGCATACTGCCGATGCAAATACCGTCGATCCGCGAGAAGGTATAAAAATTAAAATAAGCCAGCTCTTCGAGCTGGTAGTTCCACACCACGATGCGCAGTACTACCACTGCTACCAGTACAACAGCCAGTAAAGCAAACAACCGTGAAGGCTTGCGGAGAAGGAGGATGGTCAATGGCCAGATAAGATAAAACTGTTCTTCCACGGCCAGCGACCAGAAATGGTGAAGAATATTGGCATCGGTTGGTTTAAAAATATAAAGCCAGTTCTGCAAATAGGTCCACAACCACCACTGATTGTCGCGGTAATAAGCGAGTTGGGCGGTGAGGATGCCGCAGGCGGGAAGGATGAGGAGGAATAACACAAGACTGCCATAATAAAGCGGGAAGATGCGCAGCACGCGCCGCATATAAAAATTGCGCAGGAAATGGGGGCGGTTGACTGTTTTCATCAGGATGTCGGTGATAAGAAAACCTGACAGCACGAAGAACAGGTCAACGCCGAGCCATCCGAAGAAGAAATAATTAATGAAGCCGAAATTGTGATAAACGACAACCAGCAATATGGCCAGACCGCGCAGGCCATCCAGCACGGGGTAATGGGTTTTGGTGGGTGTCATCTTCAAATATAGGAGTGAATGGTGAAATTGTCAATCGTGAATCGTCAATCGTGAATGGAAAGAGCCTTCGTCTCCGCCTCACGCCGGCTATTAACACATCGACAAATCCGGCCTGAGCTTCGGAGTAGTTTAACATTTAAAACTTATTACGGCTGTTTATCCTCACGCCTTATACCTTCCACCTTACACCTTTTCCCTCAAAGACAGGCTTCGTAATAAATACTTGCCAATCATATCAAACTCCAGGTTCACCACATCTCCTTCTTTCAACTCCTGGAGGTTAGTATGTTCGTACGTAAAAGGAATGATGGCAACGCGAAAACTGTTGCGTGTAACGGCGAAAGCGGTAAGGCTGATGCCGTTGAGACAGATCGACCCTTTTTCGATCACCAGCGGGGCAAACGTTTCGGAGAAACGGATATCAAACTCGAAGCTGCCGTCTTTGGCGGTGCGGATGATGCAGGTGCCGGTAGTATCTACGTGTCCCTGCACAAAATGTCCGTCGAGACGCCCGTTGAGCTGGAGACAGCGTTCTATATTGACGAGGCAGCCGGGTTGCCAGTCGCCGAGATTGGTTTTGTCGAGTGTTTCGCGGATGGCGGTTACGCGGTGCAGGTCATCGCGGACCTCCTCCACGGTAAGACACACGCCGCTGTGGCTGACGCTTTGATCGGGTTTAAAGGAAGACGAAAGGGGGGAGCGGACCCAAAAGGTGCGGTTGCTGCCTTCCTCGGCAACGGATTCTATGCGACCCATGGTTTCAATGATACCGGTAAACATGGCGCAAAGTTCCAGAAAGCCGTGCATACCAGCAAATAGCACGATAAAAATGGAATTTTTTTGCATGGAAATAAAAAACGCTTATCTTTGCCGTCTCAAAAAAATGCCGAAGGAGGTATATAATTATGCTTATCATCGATTCTAAAGACTGCGAAAACATAGACAAGGCGCTGAAGAAGTACAAGAAGAAATTTGAAAAATCAAAAGTTCTTTTGCAACTGCGTGAGCGTCAAAGCTTCACGAAGCCTTCTGTAAAGCGTCGCGGTCAGGTGCTGAAAGCGATCTACAAGCAGCAGATCCAGAGCGGAAAAATCGAAGCCTGATATATTCAGCGCTTTTAAATGTTATATAAGAAAATAGCTGTGGGCTTTTGCCTGCGGCTATTTTTTTGCATTTTCGTAACTTCATCAGATGACAGCTTCTTCTGCGCCAGCTAATGATGCCATCATTCCGTTCCTGGATTACCTTAAATTCGAAAAAAGGTATTCGGCGCACACCATCCGGGCTTATGCCACGGACCTTCGCGACTTCAGCGAATTTTTGCTCGCCCGATATGGATCGGTAACTCTCACAGAGATCAGCGCTGCATTTGTGCGCAGTTGGCTGGCGGAGCTGCGGGGCGACGGTATTGAAGCGGTTTCTATTGCGCGGAAAATTTCTTCCCTTCGTTCGTTCTTCAAATATCATCTGCGCCAGGGAAATATTACGCAATTGCCATTGACAAGGGTAGTGGTGCCAAAGAAGAGTAAACGGTTACCGGTATTTGTAAAAGAAGAGGAGACCCGGCAGTTGCTGACGGCGCTGGAGCAGCATACGGAGGATTGGAAGAGCCTGAATGCGCATGCGCTCATCTCTTTGTTTTATGCCACCGGCATGCGTCTCAGCGAGTTGATCCAGCTCAAAGAGCATCACCTGGATGCGGGGCGGTTGCAGGTAAAAGTATTGGGGAAAGGCAACAAGGAGCGGATCATTCCCGTGAGCCGTGAAATGGCGGATCAGCTAAAGAAATACATGGCGGAAAAGCGGCGGTTGTTTGAGGGCCCGCATGAGAGTTTATTTGTGACGGAAAAGGGAAAAAAACTGTATCCGCGTTATGTGCAGCGGCTGGTGCAGGCTCACCTGGAGCAGGCGGCAACGCTGGACAAAAAAAGTCCCCACGTGCTGCGGCATACCTTCGCCACACATCTTGTGAATCAGGGCGCTGAGTTAAATGCGGTGAAGGAATTGCTGGGCCACAGCAGCCTGGCCTCCACGCAGGTTTATACGCACAATACGATCGAAAAACTGAAGGATGTATACCGCAAAGCGCATCCCCGGGCCTGAGTTGATTACGGGTTTTTGCGGGTGGAATTGTTGGAAAAAAATTAGGGTTTTTTGCTTGGGAACCGTATGAAAATTAGCTAACTTCAGAGCAGAGAACAGATGTTCAAAACATGGTAGCTCTTTTAATTATTGTCTCACTTATTAAACGCGATGATTATGAATGTAAACATTCAGACTGTTCGTTTTGATGCGGACAACAAGCTCGTAGAGTATGTTCAGCGGAAACTGCAAAAGCTCGGCACGTTTCACGACCGCATCATTGAAGTCCAGGTATATTTAAAACTGGACAATGTGGTACACACCATTAAGGACAAGATCGCAGAAATCCGTGTACATGTACCGCGGCACAACTTCTTTGTCAAATCGACCAGTAAGTCCTTTGAAGAATCTTTTGATGCTGCCCTTGACTCCGTTGTCAATCAGATAAAACGAAAGAAAGAAAAACAAGCTGCCTGACAGAATTTTAGAAAAGACTCCTCCGGGAGTCTTTTTTTTGTCTTTAATTTGCAACCGGTTGGAAAAAAGGTAAAAAAAACGTGCGGAGCAAATACAGTGTTGGCGGGCCTTTGAACAGTTTATTCACAACTGTTTGAAAACAAAGAAAAAAATCCTGCATCAAAATTTTTGCAATTGTCAAATTCCCTTACCTTTGCCTTCCCAAAAAATAACGGAATAATTTGTTACGCAAGTGACAGGAATTCCGGAAGTTCTTTCAGGATATAAGCCGAAGTAGCTCAGTTGGTAGAGCAACTGATTTGTAATCAGTAGGTCGGGGGTTCGACTCCCTTCTTCGGCTCAATCGGTAAACGGTTCGCTGTTTATTGATGGAATGGGTAGATGGCCGAGTGGTTAAAGGCGACAGACTGTAAATCTGTTCTCTTCGGAGTACGGAGGTTCGAATCCTTCTCTGCCCACAGTTAGTTAATTAGCCGATGTGTTGATTTGAAAATGCATATCGGATGGAAAAGTTCTTTTAATGGGGTGGTCTGATAGTTTGCAATTGTCACATGTTCAAATTATCAAATCATCAAATTAGTTCCCGCGGGAGTAGCTCATTTGGTAGAGCGGTAGCCTTCCAAGCTTCAGGTGGCCGGTTCGAGCCCGGTCTCCCGCTCACAGGCAGTTTGTAACACTGACAGGTGCTTTGTATCAGGCAGGCATTCAAAAGCAGTAACTCACAAACTGAACTACGCCGTTGTAGCTCAGGGGTAGAGCACTTCCTTGGTAGGGAAGAGGTCGTGAGTTCGATTCTCACTAACGGCTCGCAGTCAACCGTGATAATCGCCCGTGGCTTATTCCGGTAACTACACAGCAGTGATAATTGAAGCGAATAGTACGATACTGTTGGCTTATTATTATACACAAACAATAATTGGTAAAACACAACTAAAAACCGATAAAATGGCAAAAGAGACCTTTAAGAGGGAAAAACCTCACGTTAACATTGGTACCATTGGCCACGTTGACCATGGTAAAACCACGCTGACTGCCGCCATTACAGACATCCTTTCAAAGAAAGGTCTGGCGCAGGCTAAAAAATATGACGAAATCGACGGAGCTCCTGAGGAAAAAGAGCGCGGTATCACTATCAACACCGCTCACGTAGAATACGAAACAGCTAATCGTCACTATGCACACGTAGACTGCCCTGGTCACGCTGACTATGTGAAAAACATGATCACAGGTGCTGCCCAGATGGACGGTGCTATCTTAGTTGTGGCTGCTACAGACGGTCCTATGCCTCAAACAAAAGAACACATCCTGCTTGCTGCCCAGGTAGGTGTACCTAAAATGGTTGTGTTTCTGAATAAAGTTGACCTCGTTGACGACGAAGAGCTCCTGGAGCTGGTTGAGATCGAGGTTCGCGAAGAACTGACTAAACGCGGTTTCGACGGCGACAACACTCCAATCATCAAAGGTTCCGCTACTGGCGCCCTCGCTGGTGAAGAAAAGTGGGTTAAAGAAATTGAAAACCTGATGGACGCTGTTGACAGCTACATCCCACTGCCTCCTCGTCCGGTTGATCTGCCGTTCCTGATGAGCGTAGAGGACGTATTCTCTATCACTGGTCGTGGTACTGTTGCTACCGGTCGTATCGAACGTGGCCGTATCAAAGTTGGCGAGCCCGTTGAGATCGTAGGTCTGCAGGAATCTCCCCTGAACTCTACCGTTACAGGTGTTGAGATGTTCCGCAAACTCCTCGACGAAGGTGAAGCTGGTGACAACGCCGGTCTGCTCCTCCGTGGTGTTGAAAAAACACAGATCCGTCGCGGTATGGTAATCGTTAAACCCGGTTCCATCACTCCGCACACAGACTTCAAAGGCGAAGTTTACGTTCTGAGCAAAGACGAAGGTGGCCGTCACACTCCATTCTTCAACAAATACCGTCCTCAATTCTACTTCCGTACAACTGACGTTACAGGTGAAGTAGAACTGAATGCAGGAACAGAAATGGTTATGCCTGGTGATAACACCAACCTGACCGTTAAACTGATCCAACCGATCGCTATGGAAAAAGGTCTGAAATTCGCTATCCGCGAAGGTGGCCGTACCGTAGGTGCAGGACAGGTTACTGAGATCTTGAAATAAGTCCGGTCACAAGCCACAAGCTTGTAACAAGGATCGCAAATAATTATATATTTGCTAAGAAATACGCTAAAAGCTGTTCGCCGGATGGCGGATAGCTTTTAGCTTTCTACGGGCATAGTACAACGGTTAGTATAGAGGTCTCCAAAACCTTTGATCTGGGTTCGAATCCTAGTGCCCGTGCTACTTTTTGAGCGACTTAAATCGCAGATTTTTAAATCGAAACGATGAACAAAATCGGAAATTATTTCAGAGAGAGCTACAAGGAGCTGACCGAGAAGGTGACCTGGCCTACATGGGCACAACTCCAGCAGTCTACTATGATCGTACTCGTATCAACCATGCTGATCACAGCATTGGTATGGGTAATGGACTTCCTGGCCGGCGGCGCACTTAACTTTCTGTATCAAACCCTTTTTTAACGGACGATGGAAACAACAGCTAGCAATAATGCCCAGCAACCTGCCGAACAGGAAACCAAATGGTTCGTGCTTCGTGTAGTGAGCGGCAAGGAGCGTAAGGTTAAAGAGTACCTCGATAAAGAGATCTCCCGCGGCGGTTGGAGTGAAATCGTGAAACAGGTATTCCTGCCCGTGGAGAAAGTGTACAAGGTTGCCAATGGCAAAAAAGTCATGCGCGAACGCAACTATTATCCCGGTTATGTAATGATCGAGATCGTAGACGGCAAACTCAACGACGACCTGCGCGACGTTATCAAAAATACCAACAGCGTTATCCACTTCCTCGGTAAAGACGATCCTATCGCCCTCCGCAAATCAGAAGTGAATAAGATGCTAGGCAAGATCGACGAGATGACCGAAACCGGTGGCTTAAGCATGAGCGAACCGTTCATCGTTGGCGAAACCATCAAGATCATCGAAGGACCATTCAACGATTTCAACGGCGTAATCGAAGAAGTAAACGACGAGAAGAAGAAACTGAAAGTTACCGTGAAGATCTTCGGACGATCCACACCTGTAGAACTGAATTATATGCAGGTTGAAAAAATCAGCTAGTATACTGAAATAACTTTTTACCATAACGGGCCAACCTTAACAGTTGGCTCGTTGTCATTCCGCCGGTACCGTTATGCACAAATTAACGTCCCTGCAGGGATCAACCCGAACCGACCGCATCTGGCTTGTCATCTTCCTGGCTTGCTATGTCCTCTCCGTACTCATCAACCTCAGTTACTTTCCCCTCGACGGCGAAGAACCACGACGCGCCATCATCGCCATTGAAATGATGGAGTCCGGCAATTTCATCCGCCCCACCACCATGGGTTGGGAGTATTACAACAAACCACCGCTTTACAACTGGATCATCAGCGGACTCATGATACTCACGGGCTCATCCGATGAGTTAGCCGTACGGCTCGCTTCATTGCTCAGTATCCTCGCATGGGGACTGGCCAATTATTATTTCGTCAGAAAATTAATCTCGCCTTATACCGCTGTTCTTTCTTCTCTTTTTCTCATGACCAGCCTTGATCTTTTCTTCTGGGGATTGAGCAACGGCGGAGAGATCGATGTGTTCTACAGCCTGATCGTATACCTGCAGGCCATGACACTTTTTTATTTCAACCAGGACAAGCGATGGACAACAATGTACCTGCTTTCTTACGCATTGTGCGCAGTCGGATTTCTTACCAAAGGATTTCCTTCCCTGCTATTCCAGGGCCTCACGCTTGCAGCACTGTGCGTCTATAACCGATCGGTGCGCATATTATTCCATTGGGCCCATTTTGTGGGCATCGCCTTACTCGGCGTGCTGGTCGGAAGTTATTTTTATGTATATAGTTTTTACGGCCAGGCCGATAAATTTTTCGTTAACCTGCTGAAAGAATCGTTGAATAAATCAGCAGTAGGAGAGAATCGTCAGGCTCTCTGGAAAAAGACATTGATGTATCCCGCCGAATTCCTGAAGCTGCTGCTGCCCTGGTCGCTGTTCCTTTTCTTTCTTATCCGCAAAACAAAACTTAAACTGCGCCACACACCGCTGGTCTATTTTGCTTTGCTTTTTATTCTTTTCAATATTCCGGTGTACTGGTTTACCGGCAAGCCAAAGATGCGGTATGTGTACATGTTCATACCTTTTGCCTTGATGATTCTTACCTCGTTGTATGCCTCATTCCGCGAGCGCTATCCTGAGGTTGTGCAGAAGGTGTTGCACTATATGTTTATTCTGTTTGCATTGGTGCTGGCAGGGCTCATCATTTTACCTTTTCTAAAAGATGTGAACGAGGTGGCGGCAGGAATATGCATCTTGTTGCTGGCGGGATACCTGGTGATTTACCGGCGGTTGACGATCCGTTATGGAATTATATGTTTTGTCATGGGCCTTGCGTTGGTGCGACTGGTCTATGCGGTGGTGCTGATACCGGTACGTTATGAAGCCCGCGAAATAAAATATGACCAGGAAATGGAAAACATAGCGGATGCCAATGATAATCGTCCGCTCAGTTTTTATAAAAAACCGGACACACTCGATCTCGATATGGATCTGGAGATCGTGGATATCAATGAAGGTAAACTACCGGTGATCCCCGATATCGCGTACGAGATGCCGTATTATTATTATCTCTCCAGCGGTCAGATCATGCAGTACGATACGATACTCAGACCGGGTCAGTCCTATATAGGTTACCGTTCCGACGTAAGGCAACTGAATCCCGAAGTGCTCTATTCGTTTAAAGACAAGTACCAGCGGAATGAGGAAGTGATTTTATTCCGGATGCCTCCAGTAATGCTGAATCGGCGACAGGACACTCATTGATTAATATTTTTAACAATTTTTGCGGGATAACTA
The DNA here is from genome assembly GCA_937888905.1 of uncultured Sphingobacteriales bacterium. Lineage (GTDB taxonomy): Bacteria > Bacteroidota > Bacteroidia > Chitinophagales > Chitinophagaceae > Terrimonas. The sequence continues at coordinate 35,902 of CALATA010000017.1, read as the reverse complement.
AATTTAGACCCGGATCTTTGTACAGATTTATAAATAGATTTATTACCGAGCCAACCTTTCATGTCATGAAGAATTTTTCTATCTTTTTTAGTGCTATTATTGCGCTAACGTTAACCGCCTGTTCGAAACCTGTTGAAGAAGATCCTACGCCTGATCCACCTGTGCCAGTAACACCAACAACTGTTACAATTTCTCCGCTCAGGAGCACATCAGAGATGAATATTATCAAAATTGGGAATACAGATGACACTCGTTATAACAATCCCGATATTGCTGTAGAAGCGTGGACGCAAAGTGGTAATCCCTATACCGTTAGGGGCGTTGTAAAATTCGACCTGGCGGCAATTCCTTCTGCTGAACGCGTACAGAGTGCAAAACTCCGTCTTTATTCCTACCCGTCGCCTACACTTAATGGCAATCTGCTGGTAGCTAATTTCGGAATGGATAACTCGCTTTTGGTTCAACGCATTACCACGATTTGGGGTAATCCCGGAGTAAACTGGTTTAACCAGCCTTCAACAACTACGGCAGGTCAGATTGTCGTACCTCATACCAGTTCGTCTGTGCTTGATCTGGAACTTGATGTAACCGCATTGGTGAAAACAATGATGACGGAAAATGCAAACTATGGGTTTATGCTGCGCCTGCAAAATGAGAATATTTATACCAGCCGTATTTTTGTGTCCAGTCACAGTCCGGTATATCCCGATAAACGGCCGGCGCTGGAAGTTGTTTACAAATAAGAAGTTGCTCTGTAGTCTTACGCTTTCGTGAACAGATATCCCTGCTCACGAAAGCTAAATAGGATGCAGGGGTAGTTTTTACGACTTACAATTAATAATATTCTTCACTGGTATGAAACTATTTCTTCTCATAACGGCCCTGACGCTGAGTTTGGCAGGTACATTTGCTATCATTCCGACGGCAAAAAAGACGACTGTGTCGTCGCAGAAGGACACTACAGTTATACTTGCTCCTTTAAAAAACACATCAGAAGTAAATATTATCGGGATAGGTCGTCGCGACGATACGCGTAAGGACAATCCGGACATTGCCGTAGAAGCATGGACCCAAAATGATATCCCCTATACGGTTCGCGGTGCAATCAAATTTGATTTTAGTTTGATACCGGAAGATGCCCTGATTAAAAGTGCACGGCTTTATCTTTATTCCTATCCCTCACCGACATTAAATGGTAACTTGGAGAATGCTAATGTAGGAAACAACAACGGCATCGTAGTGCAGAGAATAACGGATGATTGGCAGATACCTGGGATTAGTTGGTTCAACCAACCGCGTACAACCCGAAAAGACGAGATCAAGGTGCCGCATACTTCAACACCGGAACTCGATCTTGAACTGAATGTAACCAAACAGGTACGGGCCATGATTTCGGAGAAAAGAAACTATGGCTTTATGATCAGGCTTCAGAAGGAACGTATATATAACAGCCGCATTTTTGTATCGAGCCATAGTCCGGCGTACCCCGGGAAGCGGCCAAAACTGGAGATCGTGTATGAGGATAAGACGTCAATGGACCATTAACTAAATAGTAAATAGATCAATATTAAATGGATGTTCAGGTTGTGTTATCATGGGCACCACTCCGGGGGCACAAAACCTAACGTCTCACTTAATACTTATTACTTACAACTTAATAACCAACATCTTAAACCTTACACCTTACGCCTTCCACCTTAATTTGGTATTCTGATCAGACAGGCTTACTTTTGCACCCCCAATCAGTTCTTTCGATATCCCGGTTTTGCCGGGAGTGAGGAATTTGGGAGCTCTGGTCAATAATGCCAGGGCGCTTGAACCAATAAATCAAAAAGAAATGGCAAAAGAAATCAGCGGCTATGTAAAGCTGCAATGCAAGGGCGGCCAGGCCAACCCGGCTCCCCCGATCGGTCCTGCGCTGGGTTCCAAAGGTGTGAACATCATGGAATTCTGTAAGCAGTTCAATGCCCGCACACAGGACAAACCCGGAAAAGTTCTTCCGGTACTCATCACCGTTTACAGCGACAAAAGTTTTGACTTCGTCATCAAAACTCCTCCCGCAGCTATTCAGCTGATGGAAGCCGCTAAAATTCAGAAAGGTTCCAAAGAAAGCAACCGCGCCAAAGTAGGTAAAGTGAGCTGGGATCAGGTAGAGGCTATTGCTAAAGACAAAATGCCCGACCTGAACTGTTTCACCGTGGAAAGCGCCATGAAAATGGTTGCCGGTACTGCCCGCAGCATGGGTCTGAACGTAGAAGGGAAAGCTCCCTGGGAAAATTAATACGTTCCCGCTTTAACTAGAACCTTTTAAAACGAATTACAATGGCATTCATTAGCAAAAAAAGAAAGGCGGTCAACTCCAAAGTGAACGCTGACAAAGCATACTCGCTCAAAGAAGCTTCTTCTTTGGTGAAAGAGATCAACACAACAAAATTCGACGCTTCTGTTGACCTGCACGTGCGTCTGGGTGTAGACCCCAAGAAAGCCGACCAGGCAATCCGCGGTACTGTTACCCTCCCTCACGGCACCGGTAAAACAAAGCGTGTACTCGTACTCTGCACTCCTGATAAAGAAGCTGCCGCCAACGAAGCAGGCGCTGATTATGTAGGACTGGATGAGTTCATCACTAAAATCGAAGGCGGATGGGTAGATATCGATGTGATCATCGCTACACCTGCCGTAATGCCTAAGATCGGTAAACTGGGTAAAGTACTCGGTCCACGTAACCTGATGCCCAACCCCAAGACCGGCACTGTAACAAATGATGTAGCTGCTGCCGTCAACGAAGTTAAAGGTGGTAAGATTGCTTTTAAAGTTGACAAAGCCGGTATCATTCACGCCTCTATCGGTCGTGTGAGCTTTGCTCCCGAGAAACTCGCGGAAAACAGCCAGGAATTCCTGAATGCTATCATCCGTGCAAAACCTGCTACTGCCAAAGGTACTTACCTGAAAGGCATCAGCATGGCCAGCTCCATGAGCCCCGGTATCAGCGTAGATACCAAAGCGTTTATTCACTAAGCGCTGACCAGCTTTCCCCAACCAAAGAAGGGGAGTAGTTTCAAACTTTAACGAAGTCAAAACTTACTAAAATGACTAAAGATCAAAAAAACGAAGTGATTGAACTGCTGAAAGGCAAGTTCGAACAATATAACAACTTCTACATCACTGACACCGAGTCACTGAGCGTAGAACAAGTTGGCAAGCTGCGCCGCACTTGCTTCGACAAATCTGTTGAGATGAAGGTGGCTAAAAACACCCTCATCCGTAAAGCACTGGAATCGCTGGACAGCGAAAAATATGCAGGTATCTATGATTCACTGCACAAAGTAACTGCCCTGATGTTCTCTGAAAACCCCAAAGAACCAGCGCTGATCCTGAGTTCTTTCCGCAAGGAGAGCAACGGAGACAAGCCTGTTCTGAAGGCCGCTTTCATCAACGGCGACATCTATGAAGGTGATGCACAACTGAAAGCCCTCACACAGATCAAGACCAAGAACGAGCTCATCGGCGAAGTTATCGGTCTTCTTCAGTCTCCTGCCAAGCGCGTACTGGCTGCCCTGTTGCACCATCACGAGCAACAAGCCGGCGGAAGCACCGAAGCAGAGGCACCCGCTACAGCGGAGTAATTCCCCGACGTATGATCAGGCTTGCCTGATTGCGTATATAACTACCCGGCCTGAGGGTATAAAACAAAGGCACAAACAATTTTTTTAAAGAAGCCGTCGGATCCTTAACACGGAGATGAAGACGGTAAAAATTCAAAACAATGGCAGACGTAAAAGCATTAGCCGAAAGCCTGGTAGGCTTGACAGTAAAAGAAGTACAAGAACTGGCTGATTTCCTGAAATCAGAGTACGGTATCGAACCCGCTGCTGCTGCAGTAGTAGTTGCTGCTGGTGGCGACGGTGGTGGAGCCGCTGCTGAAGAAAAAACTGCATTTGACGTAATCCTGAAGAGCGGTGGCGCTTCTAAACTGAACGTAGTTAAGATCGTTAAAGATCTGACTGGTCTCGGTCTGAAAGAAGCGAAAGAACTGGTTGACACAGCTCCGAAGCCCGTTAAAGAAGGTGTATCTAAAGCAGAAGCTGAAGATATCGCAGCTAAGCTGAAAGAAGCCGGTGCTGACGTAGAGGTTGCTTAATCGCATCTCTCAAAAGATAAAATGGCCCCCACTTGCTGGGGGCTTTTTTTATTCCAGTTGCAGGTAAGGTGTAAGCTTCGCAATCGTCTCCTCATCCATCACCGCCATTTTCCGCAGATCGCCGGGCTGCCGGAAGGGGCCATGCTGCGACCGGTACACAATGATCGCCTTTGCCAACTTATACCGGATGTAAGGATGCTGCGCCAATTCCTCCATCAACGCCGTATTGACCGCGATCTGCCGCAGACGTAATTCACCGAGCCGCAATTGCGGGAGTATTCTCCGGAACACCGAATCCGGTAATCCATAGGTTTCCGCTATCTGCTCTATCCGGCAGAAACCACCGAGTTTTTCGCGGAAGCTGATGATCCGGGCCGCGAGCCGCGGACCAATCCCCGGTAATGATTCGAACAATGCACTGTCGGCCGCGTTGATATCAACAGATAACTGCACAGGTTTGTAAGATTTTTTTCCGGTAAGTGGGGAAGGAGGCGCGGGTTGCGCAATGCTGACATAGGGACGTATCCGCGCCGCATCTGCCGGGGATAGCCCGTAGATGCGATCGATGTCTTCCGGCGAACGGAAACGTCCGCCACGGGCGCGGAAACGCATCAGCGTGCGGACCGTTTTTTCTCTTAACCCAAGTTTCAGCCAACCGGCACTGTCAAGTGTATTGGGATCAAAATAGAACAGCGGGGCGTGCGCCCACTGTTCCGCCGGTGTGGCAGCTTCCGGCTCTTCAGGCAGCAATACTGTCGACAGCCAGGAGGTGTCTGCCCGCAGCGGCGGATCCTTTGGCGGAAGAAAGGAGGGGCCCGACAGGAGCAACAAGATGCTAATCAGGAGACTGTACACGGCCACACGTTCTTTGTACGTGAAGCCGGGGAGGAAGGCGGCCGGAGATCGTTTTTTCATAAAAGGCCGTTTGCGGAAAATTAATAACAGGCGGCTCGAAAACCATGATGTTTTGGCCAGATTGTTGTGTGCAAACTTTTTTTGCCGATAAATATATTTTCTTACCTTTGCAGTCCTTTATTTTGGCCAAATATATTTTGACGTTTCAAACCATTTCTAAATAATTAGTAATCAGTTACTTTCGTTTTTTCTAAAATGAAGGTCTGAAAGTGGTTTGCGCGTCCAGACTCATTTAAACCGGTTTTTACGCATATGTCTTCAACAAAAGCGAACGCAAGAGTGGATTTCGGTAAGATTAAGCACCTGGCTGAAACACCCGATCTGCTTGAAGTACAAATTCAGTCCTTTAAGGAATTTTTTCAGTTAGAGACGACTCCTGACAAACGGAATAACGAAGGCCTTTTCCGTGTGTTTAAGGATAACTTTCCTATTACTGATACCCGCAACATTTTCGTGCTGGAATTCCTGGATTACTTCATCGATCCTCCCCGTTATTCTATTGACGAGTGTATGGAGCGTGGTCTTACCTACGCCGTACCGCTGAAAGCGAAACTGCGCCTCAGCTGTAATGACGAGGAGCACGTGGATTTTCAGACCATCGTACAGGATGTATTCCTGGGTAACATTCCTTACATGACTCCCCGCGGTACCTTCGTGATCAACGGAGCCGAGCGTGTTGTCGTTAGTCAGTTGCACCGTTCACCCGGTGTATTCTTCGGTCAGTCCGTTCACCCGAACGGCACCAAGATTTATTCCGCCCGCGTTATCCCCTTCAAAGGTGCGTGGATGGAATTTGCTACCGACATCAACAACGTGATGTACGCATACATCGACCGTAAGAAAAAATTCCCCGTAACCACCCTGCTCCGTGCTATCGGTTACGAAACAGATAAAGACATCCTCGAACTCTTCGGCATGGCCGACGAAGTAAAGGGTGATAAAAAATCCCTTGGCAAATACGTTGGCAAGCGCCTCGCTGCCCGCGTACTCCGCACATGGGTAGAAGACTTCGTTGACGAGGATACCGGTGAAGTTGTTTCCATCGAACGTAACGAGATCGTTATGGAACGCGATACCATCCTCGACGAAGAAGCCATCGACACCATCTCCGACATGGAAGTGAAGAGCGTTTTCGTTCAACGCGAAGATGTTGGTGGTGACTACGCTATTATCTACAACACCCTCAACAAGGACACTTCCAACAGCGAGCTGGAAGCGGTACAGTTTATCTACCGCCAGTTGCGTGGTGCCGACGCGCCGGACAACGAAACTGCCCGCGGTATCATCGACAAACTGTTCTTCAGCGACAAACGCTATGACCTGGGTGAAGTAGGACGCTACAAGATCAACCGCAAGCTGAACATCGATCAGCCGCTTGATAAAAAAGTACTGACCAAGGAAGATATCATCCTTATCATCAAATACCTAGTAAGACTTACCAACGGTAAAGCTGAGATCGATGATATCGATCACCTGAGCAACCGCCGTGTACGTACGGTAGGTGAGCAATTGTACGCTCAATTCGGCGTAGGTCTGGCCCGTATGGCCCGTACCATCCGCGAGCGTATGAACGTGCGCGATAATGAAGTGTTTACCCCGGTAGACCTCATCAACGCCCGTACGCTCAGCTCTGTAATCAACTCTTTCTTCGGTACATCACAGCTTTCACAGTTCCTCGACCAGACCAACCCGCTCTCTGAGATCACGCACAAGCGTCGTATCTCCGCACTCGGACCAGGCGGTCTGAGCCGTGAGCGTGCTGGCTTTGAGGTGCGTGACGTACACTACTCACACTACGGACGTCTGTGTACCATCGAAACACCGGAAGGACCAAACATCGGTCTGATCTCTACACTTTGCGTACACGCAAAGATCAACGACATGGGCTTTATCGAAACGCCTTATCGTAAAGTAGAGAACGGTAAAGTAAACATGAAGCAACTCGCGCTGCTGAGTGCAGAAGAAGAAGATACGGCCAAGATCGCCCAGGCAAACTCCGCATTGGATGACAACGGAAACTTCCTGGAAGATCGTATCGTAAGCCGCGAAACAGGTGACTTCCCGATCCTCGATAAAAATGAAGTGGAATACATGGACGTTGCGCCCAACCAGATTGTTGGTCTGAGTGCTTCCCTGATTCCGTTCCTCGAGCATGATGACGCCAACCGTGCGCTCATGGGATCAAACATGCAACGTCAGGCTGTACCCCTGCTGCGTCCCGATGTACCTGTTGTAGGTACTGGTCTGGAAGGCAAGGCTGCACGCGACGCACGTATCCAGATCCACGCAGAAGGAGAGGGTGTGGTTGAATTCGTAGATGCCAATGAGATCCACGTTCGCTATGACCGCGACGAGGAAGAGAAACTGGTTTCTTTCGAAGATGACCTGCGCGTTTACCGCCTCACAAAATTCATCAAAACCAACCAGGAAACCTGTATCAACCTGAAGCCTGCCGTGAAGAAAGGCCAGAAGGTGAAAAGAGGCGACTTCCTGACGGAAGGATATGCTACCCGCACCGGCGAGCTGGCTCTCGGTAAAAACCTGAAAGTGGCGTTCATGCCATGGAAAGGTTACAACTTCGAGGATGCCATCGTAATCAGCGAGCGTGTAGTGAAAGAAGATATGTTCACCTCCGTGCACATCTCCGAGTATGAACTCGAAGTACGTGACACCAAACTGGGTGAAGAAGAACTTACGCCGGATATCCCCAACGTATCTGAGGAAGCTACCCGCGACCTCGATGAGAATGGTATCATCCGCGTAGGCGCCCAAATCAAAGAAGGTGATATTCTGATCGGTAAGATCACCCCTAAAGGTGAATCTGATCCTACTCCGGAAGAGAAACTGCTCCGTGCCATCTTCGGCGACAAAGCCGGCGATGCAAAAGACGCATCACTGAAAGCACCAAACGGTGTGGAAGGTATCGTTATCGGCAAAAAACTCTTCCAGCGTGCCAAGAAGGATAAGAATGCAAAAGTGCGTGAAAAGGCCGCTATCGAGAAACTCGAGAAAATTCACGAGAAGAACGAAGCTGACCTGCTGCAGGTATTGCTTGACAAACTGACCACCCTGCTGAAAGATCATTCTTCTACCGGTGTTACCAACAACTTCGGTGAAGTACAGATCGGTAAAGGTGCCAAGTTCACTGCTAAAAACCTGGCCGGCCTGGATTATGCCAACATGAATCCGCTGGGATGGACAGGCGACGCCAAAGTGGATGATCAGATCAACATCCTGTTGCACAACTATAATATCAAGTACAACGAAGAACTGGGACGATACAAACGCGAGAAGTTCAACATCTCAATCGGTGACGAACTGCCCGCCGGTGTACTGAAACTGGCTAAAGTGTACCTGGCTGTTAAGCGTAAGCTGAAAGTAGGGGACAAGATGGCCGGTCGTCACGGAAACAAAGGTATCGTTGCCAAGATCGTACGTGCAGAAGATATGCCGTTCCTGGAAGACGGAACACCGGTTGATATCGTGCTTAACCCGCTGGGGGTACCAAGCCGTATGAACCTCGGACAGATCTATGAAACCGTATTGGGATGGGCCGGTGTACAATTGGGTGTGAAATTCGCCACCCCGATCTTCGACGGTGCAAGCACTGAAGAAATCGAGAAATATTGTGCGGAAGCAGGTATTCCTAAATTCGGTCACACTTATCTGCACGATGGTGAAACCGGAGAGCGCTTCCACCAGAAAGCAACCGTTGGTGTGATCTATATGATCAAACTGCACCACATGGTGGACGATAAGATGCACGCCCGTTCGATCGGACCATACAGCTTGATCACACAGCAGCCGCTTGGTGGTAAGGCTCAGTTCGGTGGCCAGCGTTTCGGGGAAATGGAAGTGTGGGCACTCGAAGCCTACGGTGCTTCCAACATCCTGCAGGAATTGCTGACCCTTAAATCAGATGATATCATCGGTCGCGCGAAAACCTACGAGGCTATCGTGAAAGGTGATAACGTTCCGAGAGCAGGCGTACCTGAATCGTTCAACGTACTGGTACATGAACTGCGCGGTCTGGGTCTCGATCTGAAGTTTGACTAATTCATTTCATAGGTAAGAGTCAGTGACCAACGGGTCACTGACTCTTACCCTTTGATTTTTGACTTTTTACTTTTGACTTTTTAATTCAAAATATGGCTATCAAAAAAGAAAATCGTCCCAAAGCGGCTTTTTCACAGATCACCATCGGTCTTGCTTCTCCGGATAATATCCTGGAAAGAAGCTATGGTGAAGTATTGAAGCCGGAAACCATCAACTATCGTACTTACAAGCCTGAGCGTGATGGTTTGTTCTGCGAGAGAATTTTCGGGCCTGTAAAAGATTACGAATGTGCTTGCGGTAAATACAAGCGTATCCGTTACAAAGGGATTGTCTGCGACCGTTGCGGTGTTGAAGTTACCGAGAAGAAAGTACGTCGCGAGAGAATGGGACACATCAAACTTGTTGTACCTGTTGTGCATATCTGGTATTTCAAGTCACTGCCTAACAAAATCGGTTACCTGCTGGGTGTGAGCTCCAAGAAACTGGAGACCATCATTTACTACGAGCGTTATGTAGTAATCCAGCCCGGTATCCGGGCCGATAAAGGACAGAATTATGGTGATTTGCTGACGGAAGAGGAATACCTGGACATCCTGGATACCCTGCCGAAAGACAACCAGTATCTGCCCGATGACGACGCAAACAAATTCATTGCTAAAATGGGTGCTGAAGCGGTACATGACATGCTGCAGCGCATCGACCTGGACCAACTGTCCTTCGATCTGCGCAATGCTGCTGCTACCGAAACTTCACAACAGCGTAAAGCTGATGCCCTGAAGCGCCTGAGCGTGGTGGAAGCTTTCCGCGATGCCAATACACGTATCACCAACCGCCCCGAGTGGATGGTGATGCAATACATTCCGGTTATTCCACCGGAACTGCGTCCGCTCGTTCCCCTGGACGGCGGCCGTTTCGCTTCTTCCGACCTCAACGACCTTTACCGTCGTGTGATCATCCGTAACAACCGTCTCAAGCGTCTGCTGGAGATCAAGGCACCTGAGGTGATCCTGCGTAACGAAAAGCGTATGCTGCAGGAAGCGATCGACAGCCTGTTCGACAACAGCCGTAAATCCAACGCGGTGAAAGCCGAAGGTGGCCGTGCACTGAAGTCACTGTCTGACGTACTGAAAGGTAAACAAGGCCGTTTCCGTCAGAACCTCCTCGGTAAACGTGTGGACTATTCCGGTCGTTCCGTAATCGTGGTAGGTCCTGAAATGAAATTGCATGAGTGCGGTCTGCCGAAAGACATGGCAGCAGAACTCTTCAAGCCATTTATCATCCGTAAGCTGATCGAAAGAGGCATCGTTAAAACGGTAAAATCTGCCCGTAAACTGGTAGATAAGAAGGAAGCGGTGGTTTGGGATATCCTCGAAAACATCCTGAAAGGACACCCGGTTCTCCTCAACCGTGCCCCAACGCTTCACCGTCTGTCAATCCAGGCCTTCCAGCCTAAACTGATCGAAGGTAAAGCGATCCAGCTGCACCCGCTCGTAACGTCTGCGTTCAACGCCGACTTTGACGGTGACCAGATGGCGGTTCACGTACCTCTGAGCAACGCAGCGGTTCTTGAAGCACAGTTGCTGATGCTGGCTTCTCACAACATCCTCAACCCGCAGAATGGTACGCCTATTACCCTTCCTTCACAGGACATGGTACTCGGTCTGTACTACATCACCAAGGGTAAGCGCACCAACGAAACGGAAACCATCCGTGGCGAAGGCAAAGCTTTCTATTCTGCCGAGGAAGTAATCATCGCTCACAACGAGAAAAAAGTAGACCTGCACGCATGGATCAAGGTGAAAGCCAATATCCGTAATGCCGACGGCCTGCTGGAACATAAACTCATCGAGACCACTGTTGGCCGCGTTATCTTCAACCAGTTTGTACCGGTAGAAGTGGGCTTTGTAAACGCCCTGCTGACCAAGAAGAATCTCCGTGAGATCATCGGTGACATCATTGAAATCACCAACATCCCGAAAACGGCGAAGTTCCTGGACGATATCAAACAACTTGGTTTCCGTACAGCCTTCCAGGGTGGTCTGTCATTCTCTATCAATGACCTGATCATTCCGGATATCAAAGAACAACTGCTCGAAAACGCGAAAGGTGAAGTAGATGAGGTATGGGAAAACTATAACATGGGTCTCATCACCAACAACGAACGTTATAACCAGATCGTGGATATCTGGAGCCGTGTGGATACGCGCCTGACCGAGACACTGATCCGTGAGCTGGCCACCGACAAACAGGGCTTCAACTCCGTATACATGATGCTGGATTCCGGTGCCCGTGGTTCCAAGCAGCAGATCAAGCAGCTTGCCGGTATCCGGGGTCTGATGGCCAAACCTCGTAAATCCGGTTCTACCGGAAGCGAGATCATCGAAAACCCGATCCTCTCCAACTTCAAAGGCGGTCTGAACGTATTGGATTACTTCATCTCTACGCACGGTGCCCGTAAGGGTCTGGCGGATACCGCTCTTAAAACGGCGGATGCCGGTTACCTGACACGTCGTCTCGTAGACGTAGCCCAGGACGTGGTGATCACCGAAGAGGATTGCGGTACACTCCGTGGTATTGCTACTTCAGCACTGAAAGACAACGAAGACATCATCGAGCCGCTGGCCGACCGTATAGAAGGTCGTACCTCGCTGCATGATATCTATAACCCTGTTTCCGATGAACTGATCATTGCTGCCGGTGACGAAATCACCGCTTCACTGGCCCGTAAGATCGAAGATGCAGGTATCGAATTTGTAGAAATCCGTTCTGTACTGACCTGCGAAAGCAAGCGCGGATGCTGCGTTAAATGTTATGGTCGTAACCTGGCTTCAGGTGTAATGGCACAGAGAGGCGACGCAACAGGTATCATCGCTGCACAGTCAATCGGTGAACCAGGCACACAGCTGACCCTCCGTACCTTCCACGTGGGTGGTGTTGCGGGCTCTGCTGCTACCGACTCTACCATGCTGGCCAAGTTCGACGGTACTATCCAGTTCGACGGTCTGCGTACAGTTACCACAGAAAATTCAGAAGGCGACAAGATCCAGGTTGTTATCGGCCGTACCGGTGAGGTGCGTATCGTTGACACCAAGAACGACCGCCTGATGATCACCAACAACATCCCTTACGGTTCTACCCTGAACGTGAAAGACGGTCAGAAGATTACCAAAGGCGAAGTGATCTGTACATGGGACCCTTATAACAACGTTATCGTTGCCGAGATCGACGGTACCATGAAGTTCGAAAACGTCATCGAAGGTGTTACTTACCGCGAGGAAGCTGACGAACAAACAGGTCACCGTGAGAAAGTGGTTATCGAAACCCGCGATAAGACCAAGATCCCGTCTATCGTTGTGGAAGGCAAGGAAAATAAATCTTATAACCTGCCTACCGGAAGCCATATCATGGTAGAAGAAGGCGAGCAGGTGAAAGCCGGTAAAGTACTCGTGAAGATTCCACGCGTGTTGGGTAAACTGCGTGACATCACGGGTGGTCTGCCTCGTGTAACCGAATTGTTTGAAGCACGTAACCCAAGCAACCCTGCCGTTGTATCCGAGATCGATGGTGTGGTAGGAATGGGCGCTATCAAACGCGGTAACCGCGAGATCGTGATCGAAGCAAAAGACGGTGTAACCAAAAAATACCTGGTGCCGCTCACACGCCAGATCCTGGCGCAGGACGGTGACTTCGTAAAAGCCGGTTCTCCGCTCAGCGATGGTCAGATCTCTCCGCAGGACATCCTCGCTATCCAGGGACCATTCGCTGTACAGCAGTACGTAGTGAATGAGATCCAGGAAGTATACCGACTGCAGGGTGTACGGATCAACGACAAACACATTGAAGTGATCGTGCGCCAGATGATGCGTAAAGTGAACATCGTGGATCCGGGTGATACCCGCTTCCTCGAGGACGATCTGGTAGATAAGTTTGAGTTTGTGGAAGAGAACGATTACATCTTCGACAAGAAGGTAGTAACCGATCCGGGTGAATCAACCAAGCTCCGCGCTGGTCAGATCATCAGCCTCCGCGAGCTGCGCGAAGAGAACTCTATCCTGCGTCGCAACGACAAGAAGCCGGTAGAGTACCGCGATACACAAGCGGCTACCTCTTCACCGACCCTGCTCGGTATCACCAAAGCATCGCTTGGTGTACAAAGCTGGATTTCGGCCGCATCATTCCAGGAAACCACCAAAGTACTTTCTTCGGCTGCCATCCACGGCAAAACCGACGAAATGCTCGGTCTGAAGGAGAACGTGATCACAGGTCACCCGATCCCGGCCGGTACTGGTCTCCGCGAATTCGAAAACATGATCGTGGGCAGCAAAGAAGAATACGAATTGCTGCAAACTACCCGCGAAGCCATGACATTCGACGAAGAAGAGTAAGCGATTATTCGCTTCATGATACAAGGAGCAGATTTATTCTGCTCCTTTTTTTATTATAAGGTAGACGGTAAAAGGCTTAGGGCAGAAGGTTTTAAGTGATAAGTAAGGCGGCAGGCACGAACCAGTTTGAGCCATTCACGATTGCCGAGTGACGATTCACCCAACACCTGTTAAGGGTTTCCTAAAGTGACCATTATCCCTATCTTTGCCACCCCTGATTGTTAACTTGCAAAAAAAAGCGTTGAATGAAAAATTTCTCCCTGGTTCTTAATGTAGTCTTACTGATCGCAGTGGGCGTACTTTTCTTCCTGTTCTTTAATTCCGGTAGAAAGGATGCAGCTGCACATCGTCAGCCTAACAAAGACTCAGCGACCGCCAACAAACCTTTCCGCATTGCTTATTTTGAAATGGACTCCGTACAGGAACACAGCGAAATGGTGAAAGACGTAAAAGCTGAAATGAACAAGGAGGAAGAAGGCATCAATGCACAACTCAACAATCTCGTTCGCTCTTACCAGGAAAAACGTTCAGGCTACCAGGCACGCCAGGAAAAAGGTCAGATGACACCCGACGACCTCAACCGCGCAATGGAAGACCTCCAGGCTACCGAGCAAAGCATCGCACAAAAAAGACAACAGCTCGAGCAGAGCTACGGCGAAAAAGTAACACAACGCAACCTGACCATGCGCAAAAAGATCGAAGAGTTCATCGCAGAGTATAACAAGAACAGCGGCTTCACTTATATCATCGCAGACGAACCCGGCATTTTCTATTACAAAGATTCTTCTTTCAACATCACCGCAGATGTGATCAGCGGACTCAATGATAAGTACCGCTCCGAAAAAGGTAAAGACAAGAAGTAAAAGAGCATACAATATTCTCAATAACCTCCCGCACAATGGGAGGTTTTTTGTTTATAACGCCTTCGGCGAAAAATGAAACGAATGTATTATCTTGAACCATAAACACTGTTTATGACCCAACAACCCTCTCTGCGTCAGTCCATGGGACTGCTGGACGGCACCATGATCGTAGCCGGCTCCATGATCGGATCTGGCATTTTCATCGTGAGTGCCGACATGACGCGGCTCGTTGGTTCAGGCGGTTGGCTCATTCTTCTCTGGGTCCTCACCGGTATCATGACCGTCTTCGCAGCCGTTAGCTATGGTGAACTATCTTCTATGTTTCCCAAAGCCGGCGGCCAATACGTTTATCTCAAAGAAGCCTATAATCCCTTAACAGGATTTCTATACGGCTGGAGTTTCTTTACCGTCATACAAACGGGCACCATCGCCGCAGTGGGTGTAGCCTTCAGCAAATTCGCCGGTTATTTTATTCCCGCATTGACCATGGACGAAAAGAACATGCTCTTTGATGCCGGAGGTGGATTTAAAATATATCCGGCACAATTGGTTTCCATCGCACTCGTCATTTTTCTAACCTGGGTAAATACGCGCGGTGTAAAAGAAGGGAAATTGGTGCAACGCATTTTCACCCTCACCAAACTCCTCGCCATCTTCGGGCTCATTGTATTTGGTTTCCTGCTGGCAGCCGATGCCGATGTGTGGAATTTTAATTGGAGCAGTGGTTTCGACCTGCAATACACGCAGGCCGTAAAAGATGAAGCAGGTAAACAAATTGGCTGGTCTGCCTTTCAGGCGCCAGCTACCATGATGATGGCGATCGGATTGATATCTTCAGCTATGGTCGGTTCTGTGTTCAGCAGCGTTGCCTGGGAAAACGTAACCTTCATCGCCGGCGAGATCCGCAATCCGAAACGCAATGTGGGCCTGAGTTTGTTCCTCGGTACCATTATCGTTACTGTCGTATATGTACTGACCAACCTGATGTATGTATCCGTGCTGCCATTGACACCTCCCGCAGGTGATGCACCGGCTGTATTTCCCACCGAAGCAGCGGGCAATATTGCTTTCGCCGTTCAGGACAGGGTTGCCACTGCGGTATCTACCAACATTTTTGGCGCCAACGGCACGTTGATCATCGCGATCATGATCATGGTGTCTACCTTCGGCTGCAACAACGGACTTATCCTGAGTGGCGCACGCGTTTATTATACTATGGCAAAAGACGGATTGTTCCTGCGTCAGGCCGGACAACTCAATAAAAATGATGTGCCGGGCTGGGCATTGTGGGCACAATGTATCTGGACAAGCCTGCTTTGCCTGAGCGGACAATACGGAACCTTGCTCAACTATGTTGTATTTATCACTTTACTATTTTATATCCTGACCATTCTCGGCATCTTCCGTTTGCGCCGCACGCGCCCTGATGCAGAAAGGCCTTATAAGGCATTCGGTTATCCTGTAGTTCCTATTATCTACTGCCTGCTGGCGGGTACGATGGCAGTGGGACTGATCTACGCGCAGTGGCAAACATCAGTATTTGGTTTGGGAATATTATTGCTCGGTATTCCTGTTTATTATCTCTCCCGGAAAAAACAAACTCCATCAGCAGAAAGCTGAATTCATTGATATGTCTACGATCACTCTTGCTATACATGGCGGCGCCGGTACTATTCTTCGTGAACACATGACACCGGCATTGGAAGCCGCTTATCAGCAGGCTTTACAACGCGCGTTGGATAAAGGCTATGCTGTGCTGGAAAAACAAGGTACTGCACTGGATGCGGTAGAAACCGCGGTGAAAGACCTGGAGGACGAGCCTTTATTCAATGCAGGAAAAGGTTCCGTGTTTACGTTTAACGGCGAACATGAAATGGATGCGGCCATCATGGATGGCAGCAATGGCATGGCAGGCGCAGTGGCTGGCGTACGCGGCATCCGGAACCCTGTTGAACTGGCCCGGGCGGTAATGCAACATACCGAACATGTATTCCTGGCCGGAAGAGGTGCGGAAGAATTGGCAAAAGCACTCGGCATTCCCGAAGCATCTCCTGATTATTTTTTTACCGAACAACGCAATGCTCAATGGAAACTGGCGCAGGAGAGCGGACAGACAGCCCTCGATCACAACATTCAATTAAAAGATAAGAAATTCGGTACAGTAGGTGCGGTTGCCTGTGATCATGCTGGTAATGTGGCCGCGGCAACAAGCACCGGCGGTATGACCAACAAGCGCTGGGGCCGTATTGGTGACAGTCCCATTATTGGCAGCGGTACTTATGCCAGTAACCATACCTGCGCGATCAGTTGTACGGGTCACGGTGAATTATTCATCCGGTCAATCGCAGCTTACGATGTAAGTTGCCTGATGGAATACAAAGGGATGACGCTTGAAGAAGCCATGCGAATGGTTGTGATGCATAAACTGGTAAAGATCGGCGGCGAAGGAGGGATGATCGGCGTGGATGCAGCCGGCAATGCGGCGCTGTTATTCAACAGTGAAGGGATGTACAGAGGAGTGAGGAGCAGCAGTGGTGTCAGTGAAGTGGCGATCTATAAGTAGGTGAATAAGTCAATAAGTCATCGTGAATGGTGAATCGTCAATGGTGAATAAAACAGCCACAGTTGCTTCCTGAGGCCGATACTTCGGCCTCAGGAAGGGCGACTATGGCTGTTTACTTATCACTTATTACTTATAACTTACAACTCCTCTCTCAGTGATGCGCAAAATCAAGATCATAATTTCCCTTGATCCTTTCCATCGGCGGATTGAAATAACCGTATTTTAAATCGGGGAACTCTTCGCGGATCAGTTCCTGCAATTGTTTTACACCCATACATTCACCCGTATCACCCACACCGATCTTACCAAGATACCAATCGGGATCGATATTGAAATTTCTCCATTGAATCATCTTCAGACCTGTATCACGGATCAATTTGCGTAAGGCTTCATACTCGGCAACACTATCCGTCATGCCGGGGAATACAAAATAATTGATAGAGGTCCAGCCACCGAAACTGTTAACCACTTTCAGGCTTTCCACTATATCGTCAAAGTGGTAGTTGTTGGGGCGGTAATAAGGCATGTATATTTCAGCACGTGCAGAGTTGGTGCTCACACGAATGGAATCAAGACCTGCTTCGCAGAGTTTGCGGACGGCGTCGGGCTTGGAGCCATTCGTATTGATATTGATACTGCCTTTGGGCGTATGCTTCCGGATTTCAATGATGGCTTCGCGAATGGTTTCCCACATCAGCAATGGTTCGCCTTCGCAACCCTGACCAAAACTCACGATCGGGAAGGGAGCTTCCTCCAGATGGGGAACCGTGAACTCTACAATCTCTTCCTTGCTCGGTTTGAATTGCAGGCGGTCCTGCGTGGATACGATCGTTTCTTCATCGGGCTGAAGAGAGATGCAGCCTACACAGTTTGCGTTACAGGCAGGCGAGGAAGGAATGGGACATTCCCATCTTCCAAGAAAATAGTTGCGTGCAGCAGGGCATTGATAAGTCAATGCACAGTTGTTCGCAAGGTGTTGCACAAGACGGTTGTGCGGATAGGCTTTCAGCAAATGGTCTACACCTTTCTCTACTTTTTGCTGGTCATACCCTTCACAATCCTGGCGGATATCCTGTTCGATGCGAACGGCAGGCACATAAAACTTTTCATCATACCATCCTGCGGCGGTATAGCAGAACAACGGAAGCGTAGGCGCATCCGGTGAAGTTTCATAAGCCGCGAGGTAAAAGCCGGTATGCGCAGGAGGGATGAAGGCCGCCACGGCCCATCCTTTTTCACAAAGACGCATTTCACCTGTCACCACATCTATTCCAATGCCGCGACGTCCCGGCAGCTCATACAATGAACCGCCATCGGGCAATTCGATCCACTCGTCTGCAGGCACTTCCATTGCATCCCAACCACTCCGGCCGGTCACATACAGCGACGTATCTTCAAATATATTTCCCTGGCCGTCGGAATAGAGGAGGTAGGGAGAATGGGATAATTCCATGCGATGAGTTAAATAGTTAATCAGGCGCTCATACGTGCCTGACAAAAACGATTGAATTCAGACTCCGGAATATCACCCGGAGTGTTGACGATCTCGTTCTGCAGGATTTTGTTGTTCTTGAAATCCAGCGTCAGCAGACCATCTTTCAGTATTACATTATTCATTTCCTTCCACGACACGGTCCTTGCAGGAAAGGAGGGATAAAATATATGATCAACCGCCACCTGCACGATCAACTGGCGGCGCGATATGATATAAAAAGCAAACAGCAGAAAGTTTAATGCGGCGGGTAACCAGTAAGTCATCAGCGCCCAGCTGAATATCAGGTAAAAAAAAGAAGCGGTCAACGGATCCCAGCTGCGCGTACTTCTTTTGTTACGTCCCATGAACCAGGCGACGGCAAAAGAAAGCGGGCAAAGTACCAATCCCGTCAATGCAAAACTTCTGTGCGATGGATTGCTGGTATAAAACGCGAGCAATGCCAGCAAGGTGAGGTTGAGCAGAATGATCAGTATGGCAAAAATCCTGTATTGCCGCACGCGGTTGTTCTTCAGCACCAATTCATATTTATCCTTTCCACTTTCCATACCATGAAATTAGCTGTTGCTGGCCACAAGCAGGTTACATAATTTAAATAATACGCGTGCACCAACGTTGGCATTCCAATCAGTGTCGGAGATACCTACTTCGCAAAGATCGAAGCCGATGAGCTGGCGTCCGCTTTCGATCACTTTACGGAAGAGATAAAATGTCTCTTCCATTTCAAAACCGCCGGGTACCGGCGTGCCTGTATGCGGACACAATTTGCGGTCCAGGCCATCGATATCGAAACTCACATACACTTTTTGCGGCAGTGTGCTTACAATCTCGTCTACAATGCGTTTCCAGGTATCTCCTTCAAACAAACGGTTTTTGATATCGCGGTCGAAGTAGGTGACTACTCTGCCATTGCTGTTGCGCAAATAATCCCATTCATCGCTGCCATAGTCGCGTACACCCACCTGCACGATGCGTGAGATCTGTGGAATTTCTTCCAGTGCATTGTACATGATACTTGCGTGCGAGTAATTAAAACCTTCGTATGCTTTGCGGAGATCACAGTGTGCATCAATCTGGAGAATGCCGTAGTCGCCTTCCTTTTCACCGATCGCTTTCAGGTAGCCGAGCGAAATACTATGATCGCCGCCGAGAAGTGCCACCAGCTTGCCTTTATCGAGCAAGGCTTTGGTTTGGTCGTATACCCACTGGTTAAGGAAATTGCCCCCTTCGTTCACATCTCTCATGGTCTTGCACATGAACTGGTTGGCGGCTACTTCCTGTCCTTTTGAAATATAGTCGATATACAACTCGGCTTCTTTGCGCAGGTAATCGCTTTTCATCAGCACCTTGCGGTCGCATTGGCGCATATAGTAGCCGTTTTTCCAGCCTTCGGGTACTTCGGGATCAAACAGATCCACCTGCATGGAGGCTTTCAGAATGGCCTCAGGCGCGCGCGCAGTACCTGCGCCGTAGCTCACGGACACTTCCCAGGGCACGGGCACTATCACCAAACGGGCTGTCTCTTCATCGGTCGGCAGACCGAAAATGTTATTGTTGGGATTACTCACCGCATTGGGATCGTAATTCAATAAATCTACCATGGTTATGTATTGAAAAAAACGGGTGCAAGTTACGTCTTTTTCATTTGGCGGAGCAGTCGGGAATTGTTTGATCAGTAACAGACTGGTTTTTAAGGGATAGTGTTTAGGTCGAATTTGATAATTTGAAAATTTGATAATGTGACGCTGGTGACGTCCTATTCATTCCCAAATTCCCAAATTTTCAAATCATCAAATTTTCAAATTACACACCTGGTTCCTGCTGGCTCAGGCAATGAAAACTTCCCAGGCCCCAGATGATCTCCGTAGAATCGATACCTACCACACGACGGTCAGGAAATGCTTCCTGGATCAATTGCAGCGCCTTGTCGTCCTGCGCACAACGGTAAGTAGGTACGATCACTGATTTATTAGCGATGTAAAAATTAGCATAAGAAGCGGGGAGACGCTGATCGTCCCAGATCACAGCGTCCGGCATCGGCAGTTCCACGATGTTTAGCTGACGTCCGTTGAGCAAACGCATTTGTTTTAACTGACGCAGGTTCTGCTGCAACAGTTCGTAGTTTTCATCCTGCTTGTTGCTTTCAACAACGGTCAGCACCGTGTCTTCGTTCACAAAGCGAACCGTGTCGTCGATGTGCCCGTCTGTATCGTCGCCAATGATTCCTTCGTCCACCCAAAGCACCTGTTGAATGCCATAATAGTCGGCGAGGTATTTTTCTATCTGCTGTTGATTGAGATGCGGATTGCGGTTGGGATTGAGCAGGCAGGCCGTGGATGTGAGCAGGGTGCCTTTTCCATTGAACTCAACAGAGCCGCCTTCCATCACGATGCCGGGATGAAATACGGGCAGGTGAAAATGTTCGGCAATGCGCGTTGGGATTACATCATCGAGATCATAAGGGGGATATTTATCGCCCCAGGCATTATAGCCCCAGTCGACGATCACCTTTTTATGTTCTGCATCCGGGTTGATCAGGAATGCGGGACCGTGATCACGGCACCAGGCGTCATTGGTGGGGTGAAAGAAAAATTCGACTTTGGTCAGGTCTACGTTTGCTTTCTGTAACTGATCGATGGCAAAAGCCTTCATGCCGTCATCCGCCACGTTGATGCGCACCAGTTCGCCTGCGGTCAGTTCTTTGATGAACTGTGCATAAGCCGGATAGATCCCGTTGATCTTGCCGGGCCAACTGGCTTCTTTGTGCGGCCAGCTCAGCCACGTAGCTACATGCGGAGCAAATTCAGCGGGAAAATAGTAGCCCAGCTCACGCGGTGTTACGCCGGCCGGAAAAGCAGGTGATAATGCGCTCATAGCAAGTTATTAGGATTGATTATCCTTCGTCGATATAACGTTTGGTAATAGGTTGATAAGAGTCGATGCGGCGATCGCGGAGGAAGGGCCAGTGTGTGCGGTACTGATCGGTTTTTGAAAGATCCAGCTCTTCCACGTGCACTTCTTCGTTTTCGTGCGATGCCTGGTAAAGAATGCTGCCGAATGGGTTGGTGATAAATGAACCTCCCCAGAATTTCATGGCACCCTGCTGCTCGAGCCCTACACGGTTCACGCTCACTACGTGTACGCCATTGGCTACAGAGTGGCTGCGTTGAATAGTCTGCCACGCATTGTATTGTTCCGTATTGGTAGGCGCATCCTGCGAAGTCGCCCAGCCGATAGCGGTTGGGTAGAAAAGGATTTCTGCACCCATCAGCGAAGTGATGCGGGCTCCTTCAGGATACCATTGGTCCCAGCAGATGAGCACACCAATGGTGGCAAATTTTGTTTTGAAAACTTTATATCCCAGGTCGCCGGGAGTGAAGTAAAATTTTTCGTAGTAAGCGGGATCATCCGGAATATGCATTTTCCGGTATTTACCTAAATAGGTACCGTCGGCATCGAGCACGGCGGTGGTATTATGATAAAGGCCTTCTGCACGTTTTTCAAACAGGGAAGCAATGATCACTACACCCAGTTCTTTCGCTACAGCAGTAAGGCGATCGGTAGAAGGGCCGGGAATAGCTTCCGCAAGCTGGAAGTTGGCGTAGTCTTCCACATCACAGAAATACAATGAGGTGAATAGCTCCTGGAGACAAACGATCTGCGCACCTTTGGCGGCTGCTTCGCGGACACGTTCAACCGCTTTATTGAGGTTTGCTTCCTTATCCGCCGTACAGCTCATCTGTACGATACCGACTTTAACTTTTGCCATGCTGAAAAATATTGAATCGCAAATTTAAGAAAATCTGCATGGCTATCCGTCACCTCAGAAGGTTTTCATCTGAGATTTAACCAAAGCAAAATAAGCCGGTTATTTGCGGCCCATCTGGCGCAGGAAAGAAACGTGCGAGGCTACGGCATAACGCACACGGGGATACTCGATGTACTGGATGCCATACTCTTCGCATGCTTTACGGATGATCTTGCTGATAGCA
The DNA here is from genome assembly GCA_937888905.1 of uncultured Sphingobacteriales bacterium. Classification (GTDB taxonomy): domain Bacteria; phylum Bacteroidota; class Bacteroidia; order Chitinophagales; family Chitinophagaceae; genus Terrimonas. The sequence continues at coordinate 13,495 of CALATA010000017.1, read as the reverse complement.
GGATAATGCACGTGAGAGATTTTAGGGAATAAATGGTGCTCTACCTGGAAATTCAATCCGCCGACAAACCAGCTTACCACACGGTTGCGGGTGGCAAAGTTTGCTGTTGTTTTCAACTGGTGAATAGCCCACTCATCCTCCATTTTACCAGTGGCATCGTTGGGCATGGGGAAATGTGTATGTTCAACAGTATGCGCCAACTGGAATACAATGCTGAGTACAAAACCTGCCACGAGACCCATGGTGAGGAAACCAACCAGCCAGGGAATTACGCCGGCGAAATAGATCGGCAATACCACGAAAATCACAGCGTGCGCGAATTTGTAGAACCAGAAGAAGAAATGCTCCTGTGCGGTCATTTTCTTAAGCGGAATAGAACCGATTTTGAGCATGAAGTATTTTTTGTAGTCGGTAACAAATACCCACCACAGGTACAGCAGCGAATAAGCTGCCCAGAAATAGTAATGCTGGTACTTGTGAATTTTATAATGATCCTGCTCGTCGCAGAGACGCAGGAGGGGGCGTGCCTCGATATCATCGTCCACACCGTGGATGTTGGTATAGGTATGGTGAATCACATTGTGCTTGGTCTTCCACATGTGCTGGCTGGCACCCAGGAAGTTGGCCACATTGCTGGCAAAACTATTTACCCATTTGTAACGGCTGAAGCTGCCGTGTGCACCATCATGCATCACGTTGAAACCGATCGCCGCAATCAGGCAACCCAGGGTGATTGACTCCAGTACGCCCCACAGTACGCCAGGTGTAAAGAACACGAGATGAATGTAGATGCCAATGAAAGCAATAAGCAGAATACCTGCTTTTACGTACAGTTTATAATTACCGGTGGGCGATTTTCCTTTTTGGGCAAAATACTCACTGATTCTTCTTTTCAGCTCACCGTGAAAGGAAGCCTGGATCTTTGGGAATTTGGGACTAGCCATGATATAACTTGAAATACAATTAAATAACTCGATTAGCGGATAGCCAAAGATAGTCCTTTCTGGCGGCAAATCTGTCATGAGATCGCCACAGATGACCGCTAAGTGGATAAATAGGCCCTTTTCGGGGGCGATTTAACATTAGGTTTCGTTCAGGATCAGCGCATCCAGGCTGCTGATGCCGATTTTTTTATCAGAAATGAAGCCTTCGGCGTATTTCACGCCGATTCGCTTGCCCAGCATCCGCGCCCGGGCAATGATGCTGTCGAGGAAGTCAGGAGTAGAAATATAGGTCTGCGGACCTTCCTCACCAGACGGAGACGTGTGGAACTGGGTGGCATAAGCTTGCACGGCCTGCATGCGTTGTTCGAAAGAGTCGCTGATGTCGATTAGCAGATCAGGTTCATGGTACCAGTCCTGCATATACTGCAGAAAATAGCGGGGACGCCATTTTTCCTGTTCGTTGCCCTGCTCGTCTTTGGTACTGATGCGCGCCAGACCTGAGAGAAAACAGGCGTCGCTGATCAGGTGGCCGGCGCGTCCATGATCGGGATGGCGGTCGTTGAGAATATTTCCGATGATGATATCGGGACGATATTTACGGATGGTTTGGATAAGCTGAAGCTGATGTGCTTCGTCGTTGCGGAAAAAGCCATCACGCATTTTTAAATTTTCGCGCACGGCTACACCGATGATGCGTGCTGCGTCTGCTGCTTCCGTGTAGCGGGTTTCAACAGTGCCGCGTGTGCCCAGCTCTCCTTGTGTAAGATCGACAATGCCGGCGGTCTTACCGCGGCGTATTTCATTGATCAGCGTACCGGAACAACCCAACTCAACATCATCGGGGTGTACGCCTATGGCGAGGATGTCTAATTTCATGCTGCAAGATACTGAATAGGAAGAATTAGCGGCGTTGGTAATTACCATACCAGCTACCATCAATTTCTTTGACGAAAGTTTCTATCTGCCGGTCAAAGGAATCGTTGTTTGAGTCGTATTGCTGTTTGAGGTTGCCGCCGAAGAAAAAGGCAACGGTCTGGTACATCCGGGCATTGAGGCCGCCTTTGAATTCTTTGATAATCTCGTAACAATTGTTGCCCGTTTGCCGGTTGATCAGTTTCATCAATACTTTTCCCTGGTAAACGGATAAGTTGGACAGTGGATCAGCAAACTGTTTCTTGAGTTCCTTCTCTTTCGACTTGATGATGGCTTTACGTGCTTTTTTGTCTTTCACATTTTCCAGTTGACGGTTGATCTCATTGATCGTATAACCGGCTGCGCGGGCGTAGGGGTAAGTAACATGAACAGCCCTGCGCAAACGCGTCCATTCTTCCTGGCGTTGGGCCAATTGGGCGGGGGAAAGTTTGGAAATCCAGATATTTTCTTCTTCGCGGTAGGAGAGCATTTCGAAAGAAGCCGGATCGCCGGTATAACCATACCATACGGCACCAACGATGATGGTGTCATTGGGGCCCCATTTTTTTTCGCGTTCTTCAAACGGCGGAATGGGCGGACTCTGCGCCTTTACGGATAAGGTGAAGCAAAGCAGAATGACCGGCAGCATGTATGACAGGGTGGGGCGCATGCACCACTAAATTACATCACAAATGTTATTGCGGAAGAAACCAGCCCGGATTTTCGTTGTTTTTAACCATTTAAGAACCTGCAGCGGAGGCTTCGGCCGAAGGAATGGTCTTGTTGCGTGCAGCACGGTTAAGCCGGATCCGGCGCGCCATGCTCATAAACGTACCAAAGGCGGTGATCACGATCCCGCCCCACAACACGCCGATAAAGGGGAATTTGTAGGCTTTCAGGGTAACATACTCCAGTACATTGTCGGACTCCCGTACGCCGATATTGGCTTTGCCACCGTTTAGCTCGTCCAGACGCAATACCAGTCCTTCAGCCATCACGGTGTCGGGCTCGGCGTAAGAAGGCTTATCGAAGGGCTTCACAAGCAACAGATTCCTTTTGTAATCGCCCTGGCGCGCAAAGGAATGCACACGCAGGGTTGCTGTATAGGCACTGTCTTTCGGACTCAATTTGTCCAGCGGAATATTATCAGATCCGGCGAGGTCTTCCAGGATGATGTATCCTTTTGAATAAAAAATGGTATCGCCAACGGAACGAACATGACTCACAAATTTAGACGTGTCGGTATTTTTTCCGGGGTCAGGCATGGAAGAAACATACACGAATACGTCGTGGCTCAGGTAATGGCGTGCATCCGGGCTGGACATGAGCGCATTCTCTTTATCATTGATAAAAGCATCCGGCCACAACGTGAATTGTTCACCGGTTTCACGCTGACGGAAATCGATGCGGAAATAACGTTGTGTTGGTTTTTTGGGATGCAATGAATCGCCCCGGTAAGTAACATCGTACTTGCCCATTTTCATGGTCATGCCTTTGACAAGCGTCAGGTTTTCGCCGGGTTTCTGGTCACTCTTTTCACCAAAAGAAACCGCAATGCCGCTGGTGTTGTACGAAAGCACTTCTTTTTTCGCGGACGACAACAGAATGCCCAGTAATACCAGGCCAAAACCGAGGTGCGCCACAGAACCGCCGCTCAGGTTCAGTTTGCCGCGCATACCGATCCAGATATAACCGGCGTTGGCGATGATGGCGTAAACACTGGCAGCCACGGCCAGCCAGATCTCCATCTCGAAGCCTAATCCTTTTTGGGTATAGTTAACCTTGCCAAACGCCAGCACCAATGCCGAAGCAATAATGGAAAGAATAAGCGGCAGGGCCATTTTCTTCCAGAACATTTTCGTAGGTGTATTGCGATAGCGGAGGTATTGCGTTGCGCCTGTAAGTATGCCAATGATAACGGCTACCAGCACCTGTATCTGGTTATAACTGTATTCCACATCTTCCGGTGCGGCCGTATTGATGCCGAATAATTTATTGAAAACCGGCAGCGAGGTTTTAAAAATGATCACCATCGCCGAGAGGAAAAATACCAGTGAGCCGATGAACATCCAGAATTCGCGTGAAGAGCCTTCTTCCTCTTTTTTCACGGATGGCACCTGCTGGAAAACAAAAACCATGAAAGTGATTACGCCTGCAAGCATCGCGATCAAAGGCAGCCAGCTAATGTTGAGGAAATAGCAGGCAAGTCCGAGAACAGCTGCCGAGAATAATGTAATGATGCGTTTATTAAACGTATTGGCTGCCAGGATCGGCGCGAGCCATACAAATCCGTAAAGAAACAGGAACAGTTGAACGTTCATGCCAAGGTCCGTGAAGGCGTGAACGGAAGATTCACCGAGAATACCACTGCGCGTCAGGAACGTGGAGTACAGTACAAAAATGAAAGTTAGGACGAGGAACAGGTAGGTTGAACGCAGCGAGTAACCGCTGTGTTTGTAGATCAGTAACGTGTGAATGCCTGCGGCCAATATCAGCCATGGCACGAGCGAAGCGTTCTCTACGGGATCCCAGGCCCAATAGCCGCCGAAGTTGAGCGATTCGTAGGCCCACCAGGCCCCCATCATAATACCTACTCCAAACACGGCAAGGGAGAAAAGCGCCCAGGGCAAAGCCTGGTTGACCCACTCGCTGATCCGGCGTGTCCATAAACCGGCCAGTGCAAAAGCAAAGGGAATGAGGGTAGAAGCGAAACCCAGGAACAGCACGGGCGGGTGGATCACCATCCATCTGTTTTGCAGCAAAGGGTTGAGGCCATTGCCATCCACGATGTGCGACAGGTAGTCGTTCATGATCGGGCCGGCGAGGTTGCCATTGACACGGAAGTCGGGGTTATTGAGAAAGCCTTCGGTGTCGCGCAGCAGAATAAACGGGTTGGTGCCGATCTTGCTGCCGAAGAAAAAGATACCGAGCACCATAGTCGCCAGTGCGAACTGCGCGCCGCTGATGATGGTCATGACGGAAGACTCCCAGGACTTGGCGGTTTTGATCACTACCAATCCCAGCAGGCAATGCCAGAATGACCAGAGCAGGAAACTACCTTCCTGTCCTTCCCAGAAGCAGGCGAGAAGGTATTTAAACTCAAGGGAGAGATTGCTGTGTTTCCAGGCGTAATAATATTCGAACCGGTGGTTGTGAATGATGTAAAACAGGATGGCGAAAATGGAAATAACCGAAATGACTTCGGTGATAAAAGCACCGCGGGCAAGCGTACGCCAGGGGGAAAAAGTGGTACCGGGATTCAGGCGTACCGTGCGCACGTCCATAAAATAAGCGATGGTCGCTACCAATGATGCTACGAGGGACAGAATAATAAAGAAATGACCTAGCTGTCCCGGAAGCAGGTACTCGCCAATGTATTTTTCCATGTCAACTTATTTGGACAGTTCGCTGATCGTACGTGTGGAGGCGGGCTGCGCTCCGTTTGAACCGGCCTGGGTGGTTTGCGTATTGTTGCTACCCGCTTCTTCCTTGTATTTGGACGGGCATTTAGTCTGGATGTTGCTGCACTCGAAAACGCCGTTTACATACTTACCTTTCATGACCAGCCGGGGGGCCTGCTCGAAGTTTTCGGGCTTCGGGTTATTGTAAATGACTTTCACTTTTTCACCGAGGGTATCAATAGCGGTAAAGCTCAGGAAATTGGGGTTGTTGATGGCATCGTACTGGAGAGGCGAACCTTTGTCCCAACTGGCCATCAGGTGCACGAACTTACCGGGTTTGGATCTGGCAGTGGCTACGGTATCGTAGGTAGAGGTGGCTTGGAGGAAGCTAACCAAAACGGCAACTGCTGCGGCAATTGCGACAAGCAAAATAATGTGGATCTTTTTCATGCGCCCCTTTTCTATTAAATGTGCGGTAAAATTACGTCAAAAATTGGTCATATACCGCCTCCTTAACAAGCTGTGGATGCTTTTGTTGGGAAAAAGGTAAAATAAATCCCGGCAGGAGGGCTGCCGGGATCGGGGTAGGGCAATACAGAATAATCCATGACAAAACCGGAGAAGAGAAACAATCTGTTGACCCCCGAAAGATCATCGTTCATGTTGCCTGCAATATCCGCTCGCGCGGGGGCTGCGTTTGCACCTGGTACCTTTCTTTGTAATTGCCCGGCAGGTAGTACCGTTTGCTATCGTTTTACTACCGGTTGTTTTTTTGTTATGATTGCTTTCGCAGATACCAGGGCTGTCACCACCGTTGCAGCATTGGCAGGTACTGCAACCGGAACAGGCCTTATACGGTGTATCTCCATAAGTTTTACCGAAACGGCGTGAAATAGTATCCGTTTCCGTATCGATCTCCTTGTGACGCCCCTGCCTGGGACGTTCAAGGCAGGCAACGGTCCCCGACAGATATAACAAGCAGCAGAGCAATACCAGTGAGGATGCTTTCAAAATTTTCATTGAAGAGGTTTGCTTTAAAAATAAGCGCATACACTATTTTTGAGAAGACCCCTGCCTGCCGTAAAAAACTGCGTGTGCAGGCGATGACAGCCTTAAATCCGCTACGGACAATACTTATGAAAAAATGAGCGCCTGTCCGCAGATCGCTGCCGCCAACGAAAGAAGGGGAATTTTCCCCGTCACCCCTTATCTTTGACCCCTAACAAACAACCGATTGTATGCAATTTGAACTGACCGAAGAGCAACGCATGATCCAACAGGCTGCCCGTGATTTCGCCCGCCAGGAATGCCTTCCGGGTGTGATCGAAAGAGACGAAAAACAGCTTTTCCCCCGCGAACAGTTGAGCAAACTCGCCGACCTCGGATTCCTGGGAATGATGGTCGACGAAAAATATGGTGGTGCCGGTCTGGATACGGTCAGTTATGTTCTGGCGATGGAAGAGATTTCCAAAATCGATGCAAGTGTAAGCGTGGCCATGAGCGTCAACAACAGCCTGGTTTGTTACGGCCTGCAGCAATACGGCTCGGAAGAACAGAAACAGCAATACCTCGTTCCCCTGGCCCAGGGCAAGAAGGATGGTGAATTGTATATCGGTGCATTCATGCTCAGTGAACCTGAAGCAGGCAGCGATGCCACCAGCCAGCGTACAACGGCTGAAGACATGGGCGATCACTATCTGCTGAATGGCACCAAAAACTGGATCACCAACGGCGGCTCGGCTTCCGTATACCTGGTTATTGCGCAAACTGATGCCAGCAAAGGATCAAAAGGCATTAACGTACTCATCGTTGAGAAAAACTGGCCCGGGGTAACCGTTGCCGCCAAAGAAAATAAACTCGGTATCCGCGGAAGCGATACCCATACCGTGATGTTCACGGACGTAAAAGTGCCGAAAGAAAACCGTATCGGTGACGATGGATTCGGATTCACTTTTGCGATGAAGACACTGGCCGGTGGCCGCATCGGCATTGCTTCGCAGGCACTCGGCATTGCCAGTGGCGCTTACGAGCTTGCACGCGAATATGCCAAAACCCGCAAAGCATTCGGCACCGAGATCATGAATCACCAGGCCATCGCATTCAAACTGGCAGATATGGCAACGCGCATCGAAGCGTCGCGTTTGCTTTGCCTGAAAGCTGCATGGGAAAAAGACGAGAAGATCGATTACACCCTGAGCTCGTCGATGGCCAAAGTATTTTCTTCCGAAACGGCCATGTGGACGACCGTTGAAGCCGTACAGATTCATGGTGGTTATGGTTATGTAAAAGAATACCATGTGGAAAGGCTGATGCGTGATGCCAAGATCACCCAGATTTATGAAGGCACCAGTGAAGTGCAGCGGATTGTTATCAGCCGTTCGATCCTTAAAGGGAAGTAGTAAGTAATAAGTAATAAGAGACGATTCACTATTGACGATTCACCATTGACCATTCACTTTTTTTGAATTTTGGCTTTAAATCTTGCACAATATCAACACCTCGCCGAAGAGCTCGCTCCGAAAAATGTAACCCTGGTGGCCGTGTCTAAAACCAAACCGGTTGAAGACATCAAAGCACTCTATGATGCAGGCCAACGGGATTTCGGCGAAAATTATGTACAGGAACTGCTGGAGAAGCAACCTGTGCTCCCCTCAGACATACGCTGGCATTTTATCGGTCATTTGCAACGCAATAAAGTGCGCTCCATCGCGCCTTTTGTACACTTGATTCATGGTGTAGACAGTTATCGTCTCTTACACGAAATTCATAAAGAAGCGCTCAGGGCGGGACGGCAGATCGATTGCCTGTTGCAGATACATATAGCCAATGAAGAAACGAAATTTGGCCTGGACGCGACGGAACTGGCAGCGCTATGGGCACAAATAACAGCCCAGCCACTCACGGGCGTGCGCATCAGGGGAATGATGGGCATGGCGTCTTTTACCGATAACCCGGCCGTTGTAAGAGAAGAGTTCCAACATCTGCACAGTCTGTTTGTGCAATACCAATCCCTCGCCGACTATGCGGCATTTGATACCCTTTCGATGGGGATGAGCGCTGATTTCAGAATTGCGGTAGAAAGCGGCAGCACACTGGTACGTGTAGGCAGCCTGCTGTTCGGCGCACGTTAATAATAACTATTAACTGCCGCGCTGCGAACCAGTATTGGCTTGCTTGGAAACAAAACCAGAAGCGGGCTTCTGAATAAATTTCGAACCCTGCGGACCTGAGCCTGCTTTCTTCTTATCTGCCTTCTTCTTATCCTTTCCTTTTTGCTGATTCAATAACGACATAACGACTGTTTGTCTTTAAAATTAAGAAAGAGACGACAAGCAGTAAAATATTTTTATTATTTTACTTTCAGAAAATATTGAAAATATAGAATTGTTGATTAGTTTTGTACGACAATTCGCTTATGAACACGCTTACCTACCTGCTGTATCTGTTGATAACCGGTGCGGTGACGATCAGGGCCGGTTGGTTGTTTTATTACCACGGCCGCCTTTACATCCTCCGGTTATTACATGGCGATGAAGCACTCACAAATTTCATCAACAAGGCATTACTCACTGGTTATTACCTGTTGAACCTTGGTCATCTTGCCCTGACCTTACGTAGCTGGCCGGCCATCCATACGGTACCACAGATGATCGGCTATATCGCTTTCAGAAGCGGCGGCATTTTTCTTCTGCTCGGCGTCATACATTTTTTGAATATGGGCGCGATCTACCTGATCGGCCTTCGTAAACAAACTATTTCTTCAACCTAAATCTCCGGTTATGGGACACTCTTTTCATGTTACCGCCTACCTCATCTATTTGCCCGTTGCTTTGCTGCTCACCTGGTATGTGGCACGCACCCTTTTCCGCAACAGCCGTGTATTTATGCTCGACATTTTCAATGGCCGTGCAGATATTGCGCTTTCTACCAACCGGCTTTTTGAAACAGGGTTTTACCTGCTCAACATGGGCTTCGCTCTCTGGATTTTGCATATAAGAGGCGAAATTCTTACCGGCAGGGAAATGACAGAAGTGCTCAGCTACAAACTTGGCGGCTTCAGTATTTACCTGGGCTGCATGCTGTTTCTCAATCTCTACATGTTCTTCCGTGGCCGCCGCATAGCCCGTCAACGCGCGCGCCTGCACGAAGCCGTAGCGGTTATTAATAAAGAAGATAAATAAAAAAGGGCCCAGGCCCTTTTTTATAATGTGTAAATGTGCCCGCTTTGAGCGGGATGTGAAAATGTGTAAATGCGTCTCATCCTGGTCATTTTATTTTCACATTCCCGGGGATTCGGGACACATGGAAGATTTTTTGCGCTAGCGCAAAAAATCTTCCAGATCCTTATTCAATTCATCCCGATGGGTGATGAACAATCCATGCGGAGCGCCGGGATATACTTTATACAAGGAACCGGATACAGCTTTCGCCGTTTGTTCACTCGTAATATCGTGCGGAACAATCTTGTCGTCGTCACCATGAATGATTAACGTGGGTACTTTTATAGCAGAGAGTTCACTGCGGAAATCCGTTGCAGAAAAGGAGCCGACGCAATCGATAGTGGCCTTGGGAGATGCAGGCAAGGTCAATGAATGCGCCCAATCGAGCAGCGGCTGGCTCACCGGATGATGCAGCAGGGTTTCTCCGAAAAAGTCTTTACCAAATCCGGTCAGGAACGCCGGACGATCATCAATAATCTTTTCAATAAACCCATCAAATACCGATTGATCGATGCCTTCGGGATGATCGGCGGTTTTTAATAAGAATGGAATGATGGAAGAGATGAGTGCAATCTTTTTCACACGCGCCGCCTTGTGACGGCTGCAGTATCTTACCACTTCGCCTCCGCCCATCGAGAAGCCAACAAGCGTTACATCCTGCAGGTCCAGTGTGTCAAGCACCAGCTTCAGATCGTCTGCCAGATGATTATAGTCATAACCACTCCAGGGTTTGAAGGATTGCCCGAAACCACGACGGTCATAGGCAATCACCCTGTATCCCTTGGCTGCAAAATGCAGTAACTGGTTTTCCCACATGCGATGGCTGGATGGCCAACCATGTATAAAAACGACTGGTTTTCCTTCTCCCCAGTCTTCGTAGTAAAGTTTTACGGGATCACGCCCGCCGGCAGATTCTATAAAAGGCATAAAGTATTGTTTGTGTTTAGGAAACAAATAACCTGCCACCGGGCAGTTGCATTCGGTGCCCGTGGTTACTATATCTCCCGTGTAACAGTTTTTGTGGGGATAAATCTTCCCAAATCCCCATTGGGATGCCTGGAACACAACAGGTATTGTTTTTGCAAGGTCTTTTCTGTCCTTTTTCAACAAATTCTAAAACCATGTTTATGCATTCAGCTTTCTCTCTCCGCAGACTTGCTCTTGTTGTAATGGCCACAGGCAGTGCCTGGCTGGTAGCTTGCAACAACGACGCAGATAACAAGGATAAAAAAGAAGATTCACTGGCTACTTCCCCGGATACTGCCAGTCACATGCAACACAACCCTTCCGGTCCTGAAGCGCCGATGGCGATGGTGAAACATGCGGAAGTAACAATAGAAGCTACTTATCCAGATACCACTTTAACCGGTTCGGCCAAGTTTGATGCGGACAACGGTAAAGTAAAAATGGTACTCGATATCACCGTTCCCTCCAAAGCAAATAAAAGTGTAGCCGTTCACCTGCATCAGCACGGCGATTGCGGCGATCATGGCAATATGAGCCACGGTCACTGGAATCCGACCAACGTTAAACACGGTAAATGGGGCGAAGGTGAATACCACCTCGGCGATATCGGCAACGTGAAGCTCGACGGTAAAGGAAAAGGTTCCATCACCGTAGAAACCGACCGCTGGACATTGGGTGGCGACACAACCTCCAATATTCTGGGCAAAGCGTTGATCGTTCACGGTGGTGTGGATGATTATAAAACCCAGCCCACAGGTAATGCGGGTGGTCGTATCGGCTGCGGCGTGATACGTTAAGGATGTAATCTGTCAGCAAACAGTAAATAGAAGCAGGCCGTTCGTTGGGAACGGCCGCTTTTTTTTATGCGATGAAGGAGTCGTCAATCGTCAATCGTGAATCGTGAATCCGCCCCTTGTCGCGTATTTTCATAAACATTACGAGTCTGATGAAGGTTCAATGCGTTCCAGGATGATCTACACAGATGATCATTGACCATTCACCATTGACGATTGACGATTCACGATTGACGATTCGCCATTGACCATTCACCCCTTCGGTACGATCATCTTTAAAGCCTTAGGCTGAATAACCGCTTCCACAGTATTTGTTTTACCACGATATTCACCATCTACCTGGAAATGGGCTTTGTGCCGCGACCGGATCTCAATCGCTTTTGCCTGGAAAAATTCCGTTTTCGCAGGATTGAAGTTTTTATGAATAAAACGCATTTTGAATATCTCGGTAAAAGAGATTTTGCGGATTACCACCACTTCAAAACGTTCGTCGTATAAACTGCCTTCGGGATTGATCATTACGCCGTTTCCATATTGCGTGGCATTTGCTATTACTACCATCGCGGCTCTTCTTACTACTTCTTCCCGGTCAGTGGTCAGTTTTATTTGCATGTATTTCGTTTGCCACAATACTTTCCAGGCAGCTTTCACATACCCCCATTGCCCGCGTTTTTTCTCTTCGTCGAATTTTTTTATCACAAAAGCATTGAAGCCGATATCGGCCAGGTGGATACAAAGTTCTCCATTCACTTTTGTCAAGTGGATGGGCTTTACTTCCCCTTGGATCAAAGTGTGTAATGCCTGTTCCGGATCTGCAGGTATTCCAAGCTCCGTAGCCATGCCATTGGCTGAACCGGCGGGGAGAATGCCTACTGGCGTCTCGGTGCCGTGTACGCATTCCGCTACGAGTTTCAGCGTGCCGTCGCCGCCAACGGCAATTACGCGGTCGGCTTTCGCCTCCCTGATGACCGTGCAGATTTGCTCCGGATCGCAGGGGTTGGGAAAGGGATAGAGGTGGATTTCATATTCATTACGGGAAGAAAAAAAAGCCTTGATGGCTTCTTCCCAGTCCGTATCGCTATTTCCGGCACCCGGGTTGATAATAAATAGTAAACGAATAGTTGCTGGTGACATATGCTAAACATACATCGTCCGTTTCTTACCGTGTACGTTCGCCTAAGGCGCACGTCAAGATTTACCACGGTTTTGGTCATACACATGATATGATCATCTTCGGACATGTTTTCAACCATTCAACCAAATATGCTGCCAGTCATGTGCGCAATCCTTTGCGTAATGTGTGGAGAATGTTGCGCCTTTTTTTCGTGCGGCCACTTCCCGACGTAAAAGTGATGTTACAATGGAATAACGCGGTCATTTCATCGCTGACCGAAACGGATGGTTTTTTCCGCATAGACTGGAAATCTGATACAGAAGTACATGCGGGATGGCACCAGGTAATGGTTAAGGCGGGCGACAGCACCAACGGGATCGTGGGGCAGGGGTTGGTTTTCGTTCCCCACAAAACACAATTCGGCTTTATTTCAGACATCGACGATACTATCATGGTGTCGCATTCCGGTACGGTATGGCAGCGGATGAAAACATTATTGTTCAATAGTCCGCATACGCGCAAAATATTCCCCGATGTTGCGCTGCATTATTCCATGTTATCGGCTGCGCATACCACACCGGAAGCTCCCAATCCTTTCTTTTATGTATCGAGCAGTGAGTGGAATCTTTATGATTACCTCGTGGATGTTTTCCGTTTCAGAAAACTACCGGAAGGGGCCTTCCTGCTGAACCAGATCAAGCGGTGGTATGAGATACTAAAGACCGGCAAGACCAAACATCAGGGGAAGTTGTTGCGTATCGCCAGGATATTCGAGGCTTTCCCCAATCAGCGGTTTGTTTTACTCGGTGATAATTCTCAAAGTGATCCGGATATCTATTTCAAACTGGCAGAAAAATACGGATCGCGTGTACACGCCGTTTATATACGCGTTGTCAACAGCCGCCGTTTGCCTGTAACTGAGCAAACATTGCAATCGCTCGAAGAAAAAGGAATAAAAGTGTGTTTGTTTACGCACAGTGCGGAGGCAATTGCTCATTCGCGCGCAATAGGCCTTATTGTATAAGTTATCAATTAGTTAAGGCAAGGCAATACAAGGCATATGGCAACTTTCAAGTGTTAAAAAAGACGTTGCTGAGTTCAATAGATAAGTGCAATTTTTGAAAACAAAAGAAAAAAGCTTTTA